>CAZFQL010000012.1:0-75483 GCA_964520905.1 uncultured Chlorobiaceae bacterium
AAAAATTGTATCTTTTCTCTTAACTTATTGTCCAGAAAATCGGGGCAAGATCAATTGTACGGTGGATCAGCAAAAACCAAATCGACGGAAGACTCCTCCAACGATCTCAGCCAAGCGATAGAATCTCCAAGCCATACTTCACCATTTCGGTGCTTGTAATAAAGAACCGGTATGTCTGGTTTAAAAGAAGCGAAGTCGATGTGTTGAACCTCGCCGTGCCTCTCAGTTTGACCGAAAAAGATTTTCTTCTCTTTCTTTCTTGTGAATACTTCTGCCATTGTTTAGACCTTACATTTTTAGATCAAACGTAATGTAAGAAATTTCGAGTTAATTGGCACTCTTGCACATAAGCTAGTGGATAAACGCCATACGTTGTTTAGTTTCCTTAAATTTGTTTCTTATTGTCTTTGCAGACATATTTTCAAGAACAAAGAGATGAACTCCCCATTTTTGTCATGGCAAATTAGGGAAAGTTTATTCCAATGTCAAGCGTTTCCTATAGGCGGTTCAGCAATCTCTTCCTGGGGTGTCAATGCATTGTACAGCTTTACCTGACTTGAATACAACGTCAGCTTCAGCGTCATTCGAAAAAGCATGTAAATCTGCTGGACGATTAAAAGAATGAAAATTATGAATCCATTTGGTGCGTGTAAACTGTCGGCAATCGGGTTATAAATAACAAGCACAATAATACCTATGAAAAAGAGCATCAACGTCAGACTGAAAGTTTTGAAGAAATTTCGAAACGTAAATTTGATGCCATACCATAACGCTCTCCTCATTTTCGTTTCATCGTTTATCACTACATCAATACGTGCATAATCAAATACTAGATAATAAAGAAGTATGGCTACATATCCCAGCCCGACGCGTATCCACGCACTCCAAAAAATGACATTCTGGTAAGGATCGCTCCCATATAGCAACAATTGAATTGCAGTTACTATAAATTGGGTGGAATACAAAATACCAAACAGCGGAATACTCCAGAGAAATAATCTGAAAAATCTTCCGAAGTAATTTGCCGCACCTGCCCAGAACAAAGAACCGGTATAATCGTTCTTGCTTATGAGTATGAAGTAAGCGCCGCCCGATAGAAACAGACTCCAGAGCCAGTATAAGAATGCCACAATTACAATAGTGAAGCGCAAGGTGTTGAATATATCGGGTGATTTAATCAAAAACTCAAAGAAAAAATCCATATCAAACCTGCCGCCGAGCTTTTCACTCATGAGAGTGTGGCTGGTGAACCTGTTGATGCCCGCGTAAACCGGCAGAGTAACAACCAAACCGAATATCAGACTGAAAAAATAATAGATGGCGATCATTTTTTTATTTTGCCTGATGGTCAAGATTCCAGATCGTAAACTGCTTAGTATCATGCTTGCTCCTTCGGGTTAAAAGATCGATGGAAAGAAGGTGAAGATATTCATAAACTCCGGTTGGTCGAGAATGAACTGTATCCAGAAGAGAAATCGAACTCCGAGTTTATTAATGCCGAGGGAGTTATGTTCAATCGTTTTGCTGTTATTGACTAAGCAGACGTCGAGCGGAATTTTATTGTCGGGGTCAACAGTCGCCGAGACAAGTTTAGTGGATTTAATATAGCGGTATTTTTTCCATAACTCCATGCCATCCCAGTGTTCTCTGATCTTTTCACCGTCTTCAAAAATCAACTCAACATCAACAGGAAATTTAAAGTCTCCGAGCCGTCGTATTTTAATCTCATTCAGGTACAGCTTAGTCGAGTCGTCGTCATTATCCGAATCATCGTTAATTTCTTTCCCATCAACAGCATCCTGTATTGTGTGTGTGTAGTCGAATCCCTTGTCTTTCGAAATTTCTTTAGATGATACGGCGTCGACACTGTAATCAAGGACTGCGTTCGTGAAGAGAGCCTGATCAAAAAACCAATCGAGATTTTTTTTCGGTTGTTCAATCAAAGAGCTTTGTGCGACTGCGGATTTTGCGTATTGCGCTTCATCGTGCGGTTCGGGAGGTAAATGACTGACTACTTCATTAGCGACATCGATAAAATCTTTTGTCTTTGGATGTTTAAACCTCCAACGATCGTAATATGTTCGCATAATTTTCAGCATCGTTTCTTTGCCGAGGTAATTGTGAAGTGTCGATAGAAAAATTCCCGGTTTCATGTAAGAGTTGATACCGTAACTACCGCCCGAGTAGAACATCCATGACTTCCGTATTGTTGGATCGAGATTGGCGAACATAGAATATTGAACTCGGTTTAATTGAATATCGTTGATTTTAATGCCGAGGCAATCAATTATATCTCCGACAGGTCCGTAATGATCTTTGAAAATCTGAATCTCGGAATAGGTGTTGATACCTTCATCCAGCCAGCTTTCTTCAAATTCATTTGAAGCAAGAAGGTGGTACCAGTAATTGTGGCCGAATTCGTGAATGATTACCATCTCGACTCCACGGATTCCTTCCGGTAATCCGTAAATCGTTCCGGCTGTAATCAATGTCGGGTATTCCATTCCGCCCGAACCTCCGGCATCTCTCCGCGGATCGACGACAGTAAGATTCGGGTAGGGATAATCGCCGTACCAGTTCTGGAAGTATTCAACTGCGACTTTCGCCGCCTCGAGGTGCCGCTGTCCCTGATAAGCATGGTCGGGTTGCATCAGCACGCGAATGTCGACGTCTTGTGCTTTTCCTTTGAACTCTACAAACTCCGGACTTGTTGTCCACGCGAAATCATGAACATCTTCCGCATGATAGAAATGTGTTGCAGTGCCGTCGCCATTGTTCTTTATATCTACTTGGACGCCTGTAGCGCCTACGATATTTTTTTCAGGAACAGTCATCTTAACATTGTACACACCGAAGTCGGCAAAGAATTCCGAGTTTGAGTGATATTGATGGCAGTTCCATTTGCCTTCGTCATAAACACCAACCTTAGGAAACCATTGACCAACGAAAAAGTATTCTTCCTTCGCGCCGGAACGTGCGAAGGGCGGTTGTGGAAGGACAGCAGTAAAATCGATGTTGAGAATAATGGAGTCACCGGGTGAAAGTGGTTTTGGTAACGGCAATCTAAAAACTGTTTTGTCATCAGCATTGTCATCATCAGGGTGAATGAATTCCATCGACTTCGTAATATCTTCCCCGTTCGGAAGTTTGATTGATTTGATATTGCTGAATCCCCAGCCATTCTTTTCTATTTTGAAGCCCCGGCTCGATCCACCCGATTCTTTCATGAAAGTAGATTTGTTGTTACGGAAAGCATTTAGATAAAGATGAAATTGAAGTTCCGTAATCACATCAGATGATTTATTGAACCATTTTACAATCTCTTGTCCATTCAACAATCTTTTCTTTGTATCGAGTCGGACGTCGATGTCGTAGTTGGCAATTCGCGGACTAAGAGGCTCTTTGAATAATACCGGCTGTGCATTAATTAAAGGGGACAGCACAATAAAGGCGTCGAGTAATAATAATGAGATAAGAATTCTAATCGTCATATCTTCCATCCTTCGGTGAATGGTAATCAAATCGTGAATGAATATATGGGGAAATAGGTCGTGTTACTTATTTATCACCAAACACCCGGCAATCATATCATGCAATGCTTGTTTCTGTTGCGTAAAACCTGCCATGATGTAGCCGATAGACAATGTTAAGCTCGATATGATCTTTCCAAAGTAACGGCCTGTTGCTCTGCCGAATGAAATTTTATTGCCCTGCATGTCGGTTACGGTAATTCCGAGTGCCATCTTTCCGAGT
Organism: uncultured Chlorobiaceae bacterium; assembly: GCA_964520905.1. Lineage (GTDB taxonomy): Bacteria > Bacteroidota > Ignavibacteria > UBA10030 > SZUA-254 > JAGVIE01. The sequence goes on from CAZFQL010000012.1 coordinate 3,754, forward strand.
GTTGCGCCCTTCATCGATTCCATCAGCGCGTAGTAAAGCCATTCACCGGCGACGATCAACAATATTATTGAGACATACATGCTGATAATCGTAACCAGAAAATCTGCCGATGGATCGAAATCCTGAGACCATAAACTTATGCCGATCATCGCCAGAAACGGCAGTATGATTACGGCTCCAAGTACAGACATTATGATCTGATCGATAATGTAAGCGAGGAATCTTTTCCAGAAACCGGCGTAGTGGAACAATACGGGTTGTTGAATTGGGGGTTGCATTGCGGACATTTCCATAATAACTCCTTATTTTATTTGAATGTTCTAACGCAGATTATCTTTAAATGTTGCAATTTAATTTCTTCTTGAGTATATCAACGCATTCGTGCGGAGTTTGGACGGTCGTAACAAATTTAGTAACGTCTTCCAATTCTTCATGCATCAATTCTCCTTGTAAAGTATCAACGACCGGTCTCCAGAAATTGCCAACGACAATAATGGGTCTCTGCTTCATGATCTGTTTATTCATATATTCCCATACCATTGCTAACTCGACTAATGTGCCGGTACTTCCTTTCAAGACAACATAAGCATCACCCAACTCGATCAGTTTCAGCAGGCGGTCGATGAGCGATTTGACTTTGATAACCTCATCAATATAAGGGTTAGCTGAACGGTTAAAGTAATCGGTTATGATCCCTATGGTTCTACCGCCGGCATCGCGCGCACCCTTAGCGCTTGCTTCCATAGTGCCGCCGTAACCGCCGTTGCAGAGAATATAATTTGCCTCTGAGAGCATTCCTCCGAGTTCGAATGCTGTTTGGTATTCTGAGTCGCCTGGTTTTGGGCATGAACTGCCAAATACGGTTACGATTTTTTTTGTATTAGGCACGTCGGTTAGATAAATATTTGAAATTACACGATTTTCTCAACGCTCATTTAGTTATTGTAATTAATTTTCCATAGATGCCATTCGGTTCCCCACGATTTAAATCCGGGAATTTCTCCAATCATGATTAGATCAGATTGTTTGATGTCGGCTGATTGTTTTATAATGAATTCTATGTTCGAACGCCAACCGATAAGATATTCGATTTTCGATTTCTTGATATATTTAATACATTCTCTCTGTTCGAGAGATTCATAACACGCCTTATTGACAACACCATCAAGATTAATAACGCGAAGGTTATCGGCAAAATAACCGAGTGCGCCTGTCTGACATGCGCCAACGATTGTTCCATCCTTGAAGTGTTTTTTCGCCCACAATCCCATGTTCATATATCCTTGAGATGTTGTATCCGTTGAAGTATAAAGTGCTCGAAATTCAATCGGCATGATACTTCCAACAATAAAGAGAATAAATAAAATACTTCGCATGAATAGTCTGGTAAATTTGTGGATTATCATCGTATCATACATGTCCGCAAACACAGCGAGGTAGACGAGTAACAATAAAATAATCGGGAAGAGATAACGGTGAAAGTACCAGGGTGTATAGATGTAACATGTATAAGATAAAATGATCGCAGCGCTGAAAAGAAGGATCGGGTGATACCTTGCGATATTAATGCGGAGTGTCTTGCGGGAGATTCCATATTTTTTAATTAATGGGAAGATAATAAATAATCCTGCAACTGATATCAATAAGAGTTGGTGCGCTTCGAGTATCAGATTCAATACATTGCTGAACATTATGAGAATCGCGTTTCCGATTGAAGCGTTATCCAGCCACGCAAGCGAAATTAACCTTACGGCTTTCCCGCTTACCGGGTAGATGTCACTGGAATACATCCAAGAATACAACGACCAGGGTATTAGAACTGTGCCGAGTCCAACAAGCAAATAAGTTAAAGTAACTGCAACCAGAGACACATTTTTATACCGCTCGAAAATATCTAAGGTTAGCATTATCGCAATGATAAATACTAAGAAACTGTTATCGATACGAGCAAGGATTGTTAGTCCCAGGATTATTCCCCAAGTGAACATATTTTTCAGACCATATTCCTTGCTCAGGAATTTGAAGCTGTAATACCGGTAAAACGAGAAGGTAATGAAAAAGAAAGAAAGAGACGTCTCCATACCATTGAGTGTCGTAGTGATTACATATGGATTGAATACCCATGCCGCACCAACGATACAAATAGGAAAGCGAGACGAGGTATGCAGTGAGATCATTCTTAAGAGAAAGTATAAAGCTAATGTATCGAGTACCGCAGAAATAATCAATGATATGTGAATAGGTATAATAAGGTCGTGAGGGAAAACCCAGTATACCGGGACCATCATAAAGACGTAGAGAGGTTGAAAACCATTGGTATAATCAAGCCCGTAGAATGGACCGAGTCCATGAGCGATGTTCCTTGCGATTGTTAGAGAGAGGTACGCATCATCAGGAATCGTAAGTCCATCCAGATATATTAACGATCTTGTCGCAATGAGCAATCGTGCAATCAGATTCACCGTGAGGAGTAGGATGAGTATGATCTTCAACCGTTGTGACGATTTCTCTACCTGGGTATCCATTTGCTAATCTAAAAATTCCCAGTTGACGCCGAATCGCAACTGCCGCTCCGGCATCGGATAAAAGGCAGCCATGACATATTTTCGGTTCAGTAAATTGTCCATGATTAAATGAATATACGCTTTGCCAACGTGAGCAAGTATGACAAAATCTATCTCACCTGTCGGGCTGATGTTAAACTCCTGACCATCCGGTAAATACAACTGGGCTTGCTGATTATATTCTCTCCCCAGATACGAGCTATACGCTTTCCCGTTTATACCGATCTTCAGATCTAAATGATTCTTGAGAAGCATATCCCAGAAATAGATGCCGCCGGTTGCGGATAATTTTGGAAATGAGAGCCGGCTGTCTTGATGATCGATAGATTCAAGAAATTGTCCTTCGCCTTCCAGGTAAAAACAACCGATACGAATAGAAGTCGAGGCAGAAATTCCCCGGATGATTTTTTTGCGATGACGGGTAAATTCATATGGGGCTTTAGCTCCGGTTACCGATTGATGTTCGATAGCGATGATGCTCCATATAGTTCTGTGGAACGATCTAAATTCTATAGAGAACCATTGTCGATTATCCCATCGCATTCCTGCTTCGAAAAGATGATGACGCTCGGGTAAATTATCGGAGATATTTGATGATAGCAACGTATCGGTGCCGCTTTGTTCCTGGAAAGTAGGCATACGGAATGAGCGTGAATAGCCGCCGAATATTTTTAAATAAGGATGTAAAGGGATCGCCAGGTCGGCGCCATATGACAGGAGATTTTGGCCACGGTATTTATCGAATTTTCCGTACGAATTAAAAATAAGCAAGTTGGAAACCGGCAGGGCATATTTACCGAAGAGACTCAATCGGGTCGCTGTGTTTTCTTCCAATGCGGGAGTTTGATGCAATCCTTCAATATGAATATCTGCGCCGAAATCTATTTCTTGATTACCCATTTTCAAATTCTGTGATAGTTTTAAGCCCAACCAGCGGGTATGCTGAAACTGATCGATAAAGATTCCGTTCGATGTGGCTTGATTTTCCAGATCGCGGTAACCGCGTACACTGGATGTAAAATAGACAGTTGCCATACTGATCGCATCTGAGTCGGGCAGCAATTTTGCCGCAATGCCGAGTTGAACATCGTGCCGGGTAATTTTTTCGTATGCATCAGTGTTTCTTACGATTGCCTGCAAGCTCTCGAAGCGCAGTGAATCTTCCGTTGAGGCTATATCGACACCGCCGTTTAGACCCAGAAGGGTTTGGTTGTACATCTCACCGACAAACAGATTCCATCGGTCATTAATATTGTACCGGACCTTGATGCGCGCATTCCAGCAATCATAATTCTCGTTCCGAAATCTTTCACCATACACGGTGTGTTGTGTTCCCATTGTAACATTTAATCCCCGCAAAATATCCTGACTTACCATTCCGTCAACGATACCAAATCCGTACCCCGACTCGCTGTATCGTAAGTGTGAAGAAGGATGTATGGCTTTCTTGCTTTTACTTACAAAATTGATCACGCCTCCCGTACTATTATTTCCGTAAAGGAACGCGCGCGTGCCCTCGACAAATTCGATTCTTTCGGCATGCTCCATTGGGTAGAGATATGGATTGTATAATCCGGTGAGAGGATCATTCAGGACAACGCCGTCACTCATAAAAGAGATCTCACGCATTCTCAAACCCTGAATTGTAATATCGGGTAGCAATCCCAGACTGCCGAAGTCGCGGATAAAAACGGCAGGCAACAATGAGATCAAATCGCCTGAATACCGGTAGTTGCTGAAGTTTATGGATGAGTCGGTGATAATATTTTGAGTCTCAATAGAACGATCGATTGTTCCAACAAGCGGAATCGGTTTTGTATAACTTGTTGAAAGAGAATCTACGGGCAATGTATGTGTTGTGTCTTGCGGCTCATTTTGTGGAAATAAATAAGTCGAAAGACTAATGAGAAGGAGAAACAAAAATAATATGCGTGTGCGAAGAATTATCTTCATGAGGAATAAAATTTTCAGAAAATATAGAGAAAAGGAAGAACAGATGCAATAATTATGAAATCCATTATTCGTGATTATGGATAGAAAGAATGAAGATGGAAATGTGTTGAAATTGCATAGTTGAGCGTCTTGAAATTGATTGAATTCATTATCCAAATCTCAAACCGTAAAAATTATCTCTTCCGGTTTAAAATTCGGCGGTGTCACGAAAACATGATACCGTTTACCGAGTTGTCCGGCTGCGTCTTTGGCATCTTGTTCACTAGTAAATAATCCGTATATAGCCGAGCCGCTTCCGGACATCTGTGCGAACTTCGCTCCTGCTGCATAGAGCGACACCTTGGCGAAAGCAATTGATTCATATTTGTGAAGAACAATCGGCTCAAAGTCGTTATGCAAAACGGCGTTGAGTTGTATCGGATCGTGAATATGATCTAATAAGTTCTGCCGAAGAGAAATGTTCGAACTCGGATTGTTAACTTTCGATTCGTGTTTTTTATAACGTGTATCGTGGATAGCTTCATATGCCCACTTAGTTGACACATGAAAGTTCGGGTAGATAATTACGATCCAGTAAGGCAGTGTGAACTCGAAGTACTCGAGAATTTCTCCACGGCTTGTTGCATAAGCAGTTCCTGATGACAAGAAGTAGGGAACGTCCGAACCAAGCTGTAGCCCGATTTTCAGAAGTTCATTTTTAGAAATATCGATATGCCAAAGATTCATTAAACCAATTATTGTTGCTGCGGCATCCGAACTTCCTCCCCCTAATCCGGCGCCTATTGGAATATTCTTATTCAAAAAAATATGAACGCCATTTTCAGAACCAATGTACTGTTGTAATAGCTTAGCTGCTTTAACGCAGAGATTTTGGTCGTTTGGCGGAAGGTCGGGGGAGTTTATCGTCAGAGTAATATCAGATGACGGTTCAAGTCCTATTTCATCATATGGATGTACACGATGGAATACTGTTTCAATATTATGGTATCCGTCGTCTCGTTGAGACAGAATCCGCAAACCTAAGTTAATTTTAGCATATGCTTTGATGTTAATCATTTTCATTAAAATAATAAGAGAAATTGGGGAGAGAAGCAAAAAATATTATTCATTCAATAGAAAAAAACTTGATATTCTCGGTCTATTTTTGTACGATTTATCTCCTTATTGTAGATCACAGCCGGGTTTTTCGGAAACTATTACCTTGTTCGAGATTTTTTATCCGGTTGTTTTCATCAAATTCAAAGAATATTGCATAATAATTACGATTTGGACCATGCCTAAAGTCATCTTTATAATAATCTTTTCGTTAATCCTGCATAATATAGTAGTAAGTTCAGTTCCACCTCATCCGCGGGTTCTAAAAATGATCAAGGAAAAGAAAATCCTTCTTCCTTATCATCTGGCTAATCGGGGGGAAGCGTTACAGCGTGGTATTAATTCATTCTCTAAAATATCATCCAAACGAAATGATAAATTACTTGATGAAAAGCATTCGTCAGCATTCAAAGCGATTGCCATCTTCATTAAATTTTCTGATAACCTTTCTCTTACACCGATAGTATATTTTGATAGTCTCCTGTATGGCGTCAACGGCCATACCCTTCGTAATTATTATAATGAAGTATCGCGGGGAACACTCGATGTTGTAACAGTAAACTTTCCGAGTTCGATGGATTGGATGGATGCGCCTCAGTTGTACAGTTATTATGTTAACGGTCAGAACGGTTTTGGAAGCTATCCGCAGAATGCGCAGAAACTTGCCGAAGATGCTATCGCGGCGGCAAATATCGCCGTTGATTTTTCGCAATATGATAACGATAACGATGGTTATGTGGATGCGTTATTCATTATACATGCCGGACGAGGAGCGGAATACACAGGAAATGTAAACGATATTTGGTCGCATCAGTGGGGGACATCAACACCTCAGTTGGTCGATGGTGTATACGCTTATATATATTCGATGGAACCTGAATACTGGCGCAACCCCGGCGATATGACCTGTGGAGTATATGCTCATGAAGCCGGCCATGCAATTTTCGGGCTTCCTGATCTTTATGACTACGATTACGATTCGGATGGAATCGGCGCCTGGAGTTTAATGGCAGGCGGGAGCTGGAACGGTCCGCTTGGCAGTTCGCCGGCGCATCCCGATGCATGGTCGCTTTGCCAGATGGGTTTTGCATCTCAGATAAATATTATTTCCGATACTGCTCAGATCAGCATTCCCTCTGTTGAGGATAGTGGTATCATATATCGCTTGTGGACGGAGGGTTCCGCCGGTAATGAATATTATTTGGTAGAAAACCGTCGGCGGACAGGATATGATGCATACTTGCCCGGTGATGGATTATGTATTTATCATATCGATGACTACCGGTCGAGTAATAACGACCAGTGGTATCCGGGGTATACAACATCCGGTCATTACAAAGTTGCATTGGAGCAGGCAGACGGTTTTTGGAATTTGGAGAGATATCAAAATGGGGGCGATGCGGGTGATACATATCCGGGATCGACTTTGAATACACGATTCGATAATCACTCCGTACCGAACAGTAATGATTATTTGGATAAAAGAACGTACGTCTCAGTTTCAAATATCAGTAACTCAGCGTCGACAATGACCGCAGATTTTGCAGTGAAAATTGTTCCACCGGATATAAATGTCACGCCAGAATCGTTTATGGTTACGGTAGGCGCGGGTGATACTGCGTGCCGCACTATGGCAATCCTAAATACCGGAGAAGGCGATTTGTATTATCAAATTCCCTTGGTTGCTTCGGCAGTAGTAAATAGAAATATTTCGCCGAACCTATTTCAATCAGCGTCATCCAATCCATCAACCCTTAGCGTACCTAAACAAATAAATCCACTCTTGAATGCTTCCGGCGGACCGGATGCTTTCGGTTATTCATGGATGGATTCGGATCAGTCTGGAGGTCCCGTTTTCGATTGGATCGATATAAGCGGAGTTGGAACGCCTGTTGCGCTTTCATATTTGCGTGGGTCCGGATTTATTCCACTTGGATTTGATTTCAAATATTACGGGAACACATTCAATCAAGTCTCAATAAATTCGAGCGGGTTTATCAGTTTTACAATGGATGGGGTGTGGATACCATTTTTTTCCTCACTGCCATCCGAGTGGAACCCATCGAATATGGTTGCTATTATGGCGGCAGATCTTGTGCCGATTGGTACGTGCTATTATCATTCCGACACGGCAAATCATAGGTTCATCGTTGAATATCAGGACTGGGGAAAAAGCGGCAGTAGTTCTCCGGATTATACGATGGAAATTATTCTGTATGAAGATGGAAGAATTGTTTTTCAATATCTGAAAATGGATGGCCAGCCGGGTGGTGTAGTTGGTATCCAGAATGCTGAGAGGAATATTGGGCTTAAGGTCGGTACATATTATTCTTATTTAAAAAGTAATTTAGCGGTTGAATTCCGGTTACTGCCTAAGTGGTTATCAGCAGAACCTTCTGCAGGCACAATTCTATCAGGCGAGAGTCAAAATGTTACGCTAAAATTTTCTACCGATAGCTTGACGGCTGGCAGTTACGATGGCGCTGTTTTTATTTCAAGCAACGACCCGGATGAAAGTATAGTGTCTATCCCGCTGACTTTCACCGTATTTGATCAGGCGAATATTTCAGATTTACCGGATACGATTGACTTTGGTTATAACATTGTTAATGCAACACACTCCGAAACCGTCACTATCAGGAATAATGGATCGTTGGAATTGGTGTGCAATCCGATTTCTGCCGACAATACAGCTTTTCAATCCGATCAAACAAGTATTAGCGTCTTACCATCGAATGAGCAATCTATTATAGTATCGTTTACGCCGGAAACAGAAGGAGAATTTTTTGGTGTCTTAACGATAAAGAGCAACGATCCGGTAGATTCCGTAGTTACAATATATCTTAAAGGACGTGGAGTTTATCCCCCGGCGATCTCAATCGAACCAGATTCGTTGAACGCTTCTCTGGCGCGGGGAGACAGTATAACAAAGTCGTTGCGAATCTCGAATTCAGGTTTGGGTAACCTCGTTTACGACATTAAAATTTGTCCGGATTATATCGATATCGGAAATACATTGACAGCGTTAAAAGGGAAGTCGGCGCTGCGTGGAAATATCTGGAGTGTTAATGAAGTGTCGGTACTAAATGAGATAAAATTTTTTCTTGGTATTGCTAAATCTACCGAATTGCATTTTGCAGTCTATGAATCGAACAGTAAAACCGGTTACTTCTACCGGATTAATGTGAAAGCACAAATGAGTTCCGGTGTAGGGAAGCAGTTCTATTCCTCCGGCTCTATGAACTCGCTATTGGTTCCGGGGAAATATTATTTTGTCGCTCTAACGAGCCGCGATACTGTAACATTTTACTTGCAACCGAGAAGTTTACCAATGGATACATCGTGGGGGAAAATACATTCGAGTGCGGTCTTCTATTATGTTCCGCCGCCGTTGCTCGTAAATCCGACTATTTCATCTGCAAGCGTAATTTATCAATCGCTCGGCTTTTCAAAAGATTTCGTTTCTGCAATATCGCCCGCCGCCGGAGTTGTAGCACCAGGCAGTTATTCAGACATCGATCTAAAAGTTAAGTCGAACAGTCGTATCGGGACACATCGTCTGATGCTGAGCATCAACAGTAACGATCCGATAACACCTCAGGTATCGGTTCCATTCGAACTACAGGTCAAATTCCCGGGAGTTGTTCTTGAGGCAGGATGGAACATGGTTTCGCTCCCTTTAAAAGTACCCGACAGGTATAAAACTTCTGTCTTCACAGAATGTCAATCAGGTGTTTTTTCTTATAATGAAAGTTATTTACCCGTAGATACATTGGAAGAAGGTCTCGGTTATTGGATGAAGTTTACGGAAGCGCAAACGGTTACCCCGACCGGCGATGATATCCCGCTCGATACACTGACGTTGAATCCCCGGTGGAATATTATCGGCTCGCTATCGTATGCAGTGCCGGTAGCAGGAATTACATCCGTTCCTCCGGCAAGCATTAGCCCGGAAGTTATCGGGTTTTCGAACGAGAGAGGATATTTCAATGCCGATACCATTAAGCCGGGGTACGGTTATTGGTTTAAATCGAATAGCGCCGGAAAAATAGTGTTGAATGCGGTATCAACCTCTGCCCGGATTGATACTACAGTTAAAGGGTTGATGAATATTACAACTGCTGAAGGAATTTCTAATTTAATATTCACCGATGCAAAAGGAAGAATAAGAATTTTATACTTTACCTCGTACCGTGACGGATTAGATATTACAACCTCTGAACTTCCGCCGCCCCCACCGGCTGGTGTGTTTGATGTCCGGTTCTCATCGCAAAGCAATGCCGAGATGTGGAGCGATACGAGCCAAACTTTCCCAATAATAATGGAAGGGGCAGTGCCACCTGTTACATTGAGCTGGAATATGAAGGGACAGACAATTCTTCCATTCCTGCAGTTGGACGATAAAATAATTCCAATGACGGGAACAGGCACGACTGAAATTTTAAATCCGGAATCTGCAATGAAGCTTAGACTGACTTCATCATCACAGACAGAAATCCCGAGGGAATTTGCATTGCAGCAAAACTATCCTAACCCATTCAATCCCTCAACGATTATCAATTACCAATTGCCAACGGCTAATTATGTAACACTAAAGATTTACAATGTACTCGGTCAGGAAGTAGCAACTTTAGTAGATGGAGAACAGCTTGCAGGTTATCACGAGGCAGTGTGGGATGCAAGCGCGGTGCCGAGCGGTGTGTACTATTATAAACTGCACGCGGGTAATTTCACTGAGGTAAAGAAAATGCTGCTTGTGAGATAACCATAAACCAAAAGCTAAGAGCCAATAGCTAAAGGCAATAATACCACACCCCCAGGATATATAGTATTTGTCCCGGAGGTTTTTATTTCAGATAGAATGGACTGATTACTTGAAAGTGCGAGAGAGATAAAATGAATTAATTTTATCTTTTTCACTTGACATTATAATTGCAAGCAATTTTCAAGTTATTTCCAGAAGAATTATTCAAATTTGTGCCCTTTATCAATTATTAGAAATCGTCATTGATTATATTAGAATCAATTTATATATTAATCTCACTTTGATAATGACAATTAAGCGAGAACATCTAACAAGATGACGAGGCAGGGCGTGAAAATATTTGAACTAAAACATATCGTATTTATATTTATTCTCTTACTTTATTCACTTAATTTTCTTTTCGGACAATACCCATTTCCACCGGCGATTAAAGCTGCTGTGAGTGCAAGCGACACTATTGAAACCATAGGTGGTGTTGTGATAGATGGAAGAGACCACGATAGTAATGGTAATCTACTTTTATCATCCAGCAACGGAACTTACGGTGTATGGACGACCTCATTTTTAAATCAGTTTAGTCCATCCCAAATAGGTGGAACTGCTAATGGAATTGATTATTCACCATCCTTCCCAGCTAATCCTGCCGTAGCGCTTTCTTTTCAATATCTCAGTGGTGGATTTCCACAATCGCCTGACAGTGTCTTAGGATTACCCGAGGGAGCATTAAAAGCTTTCGCTATCAGTGGTAAGACCGGCAGTCAGTATGTAACTAATTTATCTCAACTAATTCAACCGTTATCCGGTGTAACTTACATCGATGTAGAGTTGGCGTCTATTCCCGTAATAAGCGGACAAGGAATTCTTATTATTCATACTACTTCGAAGAACGCCTCGTTTAAGTATATAACTGGTACCTTCAAGGGAATAATTATAGCCGATAATGTTAGGATGTACGGAACTTCCCTTTGTATAGGGTCCATCCTCAGTATAGGACCTAATGAGTCAGGACAAGGTAAAGTCACAATGACGACATCTGCAGATGTTTATTATTCAAGTGCAGCCATATACAATGCAATGAATGTTGTTTTATCGGGGCTGACGTTGAATCCCTATGCGTTGCCAAATGCGGTCACCGGGAGACAATATCATCAAATAATTACTGCTTCAGGTGGTACACCACCCTATTCAATTACAGCAAATAATTTACCGACATGGTTATCACTATCGAGTAGTGGTGTTCTTTCAGGTATTCCGACGACTGTGGGTCAAGATACCATTATCGTTATTATAACTGACGGAAATGGTCTTATGAGTAGGAAAGTATATCAAATTAATATAAGTTTAGGCAGCAATATTCAAGGTTCTCAGTTCTGGGATGTAAATAAAAATGGAATAAAAGATGCAGGTGAATCCGGTTTACCGAATTGGAAGATACGGTTATACGGAACCGTAGATGATTCAACGGCAAGCGATCAATCAGGTAATTATTCGTTTAACAGTTTACCGATCGGTAATTATCTTGTCACTCAGGATTTCCGAACAAGCTGGTCTCAGAGTTATCCTGCATCGTTGATGAGTACAATAGACTCATTAAAGCAACGTGGTCAGATTCAAATATTCAAACATTTCGTGGCATTAGCCCAAGATGCTTATAATTACAGGGTTAAACCCGCATCTCAAGGTGGTGGCAATGGTTCTTATTTTGGATATACTACTCCATCATCACTAACGAATAATCCCTATGCGACTTTTACTCGATCAATCAGCAATCCGTACTCGATAAGTTTTACTGCTACTGCTCCATTGATATTTTGGGGACAATTCGCTGCAACTTGTGATAGCAATGGGTTGTTCCCTTCTGTTACAAATATTAACCAGGGTATGTGGCAAATAAGAATTACTGCACAAGACACTGCATTCATCTGGAAAGATTTCGGTAATGTACCTTTTGAAATTAGAGGAAAAATTTTTACCGATTATAAAGACTCTAAAATTGGTTTAGCCGGTTTTAGAGTTAACCTTCACGGACCGATTGATACTTTTGCTGTCACCGATGCAAATGGTGATTTTGTCCTAAGAGATTTTCCCTGGGGTACATATTCATTGACACAAGACAGTACCACAGAATGGATCCAATCTTACCCATCACCAACTCCAACTTCTTGCGAAAGTATCTATGCCTCTACAATGGCTATACAAAAACATCTTCAATATCTTGCTTGGCTTGCCTGGTATTACAAAATGACACCGTACGGTTTAGGCGGTGGCGGAGGTTATTATACTAGTTTTGCAATACCGATGATGTATCGAACCGATTCAGTGGCTTCTTATGAGGTTAGTTCTGTTGAGTCTAAATATGTCTCCATTATTGCTCGCTCAACGAAATATTCTCCAGCAACTATCAACATGAATATTGATTCAGTCGGTCGGACGACTATAGCATATTCCGGCAATCTATACATTCGGCAGGAACCGGGAAGTCAATTCATAGACATCCATAATTTCTTTGAGTATGGTTACGGTGGAGTGGCTTATCGTAATTTTGGAAATACACAACCGACAAAAATCCAAGGAATAATATTTTCTGATGATAATCTAAATGGTATTCAAGATCCGGGTGAGCAAGGGGTTCCAGATTGGAAAGTATTCGCAGGTGGTCCAGTAACTGATTCAACCACGACAGATTCATCGGGCTCATATCAGCTAACTAATCTTCCGGCAGGATTATATTTTGTAAATGAAAGTTATCGCGCTGGGTGGGGACAAACAGCACCGTCTATGATTCCTCTATTATCTAAGCGTGATTCCGTTATAAATAATTTCAATCAACTTATTTCGCATTTAGATACTTTGGGGGCGGATGCATACAGATATAAAACATTATCTGTAATGTGGGGAGGTGGTGGCGGATCTTATACTGCATACACGATCCCCGATCTATTACATAGTATTAAAGATGGTACATCAATTCTTTCTGCGGCCCCAACTGTTGTATCGGTCCAGTTTACAGCCAACTCAGCGTATAATTTTGGCTCAATAACAGTGGTTGCTGACTCAGTCGGAAAATTGAATAATTTTGTTCTCAGTGGTGATTTCGCCTCGCTTGGATATCGGATTGTGGATACCGATTCTTCGAATCGACTTGTTGCCAATGTAAATTTTGGAAACAAACAATCTCCTAACGTCCCATTAATTACTGGAATAACTCCGCCTTCTCCATCAAACAATAATAATCCGATTATCAGCGGGCATGCGGAAGTACTTTCAACGGTAAACATATATGCGAATGATTGTGCTGGTCTGCCTATTGCAACGACATCTGCCGATAGTAGCGGATCATTTGAAACAACCGTGAACGTTGTAGACAATTCGACAACTATATTATTTGTTTCAGCGACCAATATGGCAGGAACGTCTCCTTGCTCATCGTTAGGAATAAATTACGTTGAGGACAGTGAGGCTCCTTCAAAGCCCACTAACCTTAACATTGATCCGCATTCTATTTCAAATAATAATCGTCCGACGATTTCAGGCTTAGCAGAATTCGGATCGTCGATTAGGATCTATGCTAATACATGCGGCGGTACACCTATAGCAATTATTTATGCGGATAGTTCGGGCATTTTCAATGCTATGCTCAGTGTTCCTGATAATTCCACAACAACATTCTATGTTACGTCCACAGATTCGGCAGGCAACGCGTCAGAATGTTCAACCGGTATTACCTACATCGAAGATAGCCAGGGACCAGCCGCACCCAATAGCCTCTGCATTGAACCACTCTCACCTGCAAATAATAATCATCCGATTTTATCAGGTGTTACAGAAGCGAAATCATTGGTGAAAGTTTATATAGGTAGTTGTGGCACATCAGCTATCGCAACCGTTACTGCAGACAGCTTCGGAATATTCAGTACGAGCTTAACGGTCACAGACAATACCAATACTATATTTTATACTACGGCTACAGACTCTGCGGGGAATACATCGGAATGTTCGGAAAATTTAATGTATATCGAAGATAGTAAACCACCTTCTTCACCAGAAAACCTCACTGTGAGTCCGAAAAGTGATTGCGTAACTTTACATTGGGATAGTAACACTGAACCTGATATTAATCGCTACCATATATACTCTGACACAGTGCCGAACCCGATTATTTTGATTGACTCAACAGTTAACTCGGCGAATACTAAACTGCTGATTGGTTTGAAACGAGGGATAAAATATTATTTTCATGTTACAGCTATTGATAGCAGTTCCAATGAAAGTGGATATTCGAACCAAGTCGATAACATAAAGAGCTTCAACCTTAATATTTCCGAAGGCTGGAATCTAATTTCAATTCCCTTCTTAATGCTAGATAATCGAAAGGAAATCATTTATCCCACCTCCAATTCATCTGCCTTTGCTTATCAGGGATCATATGTTTCATCTGATACAATCCTTCTTGGTAAAGGATATTGGGTAAAATATGGAAGTGATCAAATCAACCAGCTCAGTGGTTATTCTGTAGACATCGAAACAGTTTGTGTGGAAAAAGGATGGAATATGATTGGCTCAATCTCTGACTCTGTAGCTGATAGTACTATAATCAGTATTCCTCCCCAAATAATTACTTCGCAGTTTTTCTGCTACATTAGCGGCTCTAATTATCTTACATCTACCATTATCGCACCCGGTCAGGGATATTGGATAAAGACAAACCAGGCTGGGAAACTTATTTTTTCATCGTCCCAAGAAATAGTAAATCGAAGTAGTATTAAAATCATCTCAACAACAGAAAAGCCACCACAACCGCCACCAGCTCAAACAAAAGTGAATGAAATTCCAAAAGAATTTGCACTTCACCAGAACTATCCCAATCCCTTTAACCCATCAACGGTTATCAATTACCAATTGCCAATCGACAGTTATGTGAAATTGATAGTCTATAATCTGCTCGGTCAGGAAGTAGCATCGATTGTTGATGAGGTTCAGGAGGCAGGATATAAATCGGTTGAGTGGAATTCAGATGACCTCTCCGGCAAAAGCGTTGCAAGCGGGGTTTATGTATATCGTCTCGAAGCTTCGAGCCAAGCCGATCCTTCAAAGTCGTTTAGTCAGATTAGGAAAATGATTTTGATGAAGTAATTTTGCATTTCGAATTCAGTATCTAAGTGAGCCAATCTAAATAGGTTGGCTCACTTATTTTAATGCGATGATCAAAAACACCGTTTTTGTGTCTGTCCGTTATTCCTCTGCATTCATTGCACATCACCCGAATTTTTCGTAATTTTATCACAAATTAGATTGAAGCTTATTTCCGTGAATGGATGGATATGATCAAAATAGGGAAAATCAAAATAGGCAATGGTAATCCTCTCGTTCTTATTGCCGGACCGTGCGTAGTCGAAAGCAGGGAGATGGTTTTCAGGACTGCGGAACAAATTCAGAAGATTGCGAAGAAACATCATGTCCCGTTCATCTTTAAAGCATCGTACAAAAAAGCTAACCGAACAAGCGGCAAATCATTTTCTACTTTAGGGATGGAAGAATCGCTTGCTATTCTTGCCGACGTTAAAAAAGAATTTAATGTTCCTATATTAACAGACATTCATTCTGAGACTGAAGCAGATATTGCGGCTGAGGTTGCAGACATCCTCCAAATTCCGGCGTTTCTTTGTAGACAAACTGAACTGTTGCAAGCGGCTGGTATGACTGGAAAGGTTGTTAATATAAAGAAGGGTCAGTTCATGGCACCCGAGGATATGAAACATCAGGCACAAAAGGTTGAGATGACTGGGAATAAAAAAATTATGCTCACGGAGCGCGGAGCTTCTTTCGGCTATCATAATCTCGTTGTCGATATGCGCTCGCTGGCAATTATGCGTAAGTTAGGTTACCCTGTAATATTGGATGCGACTCACTCGGTTCAATTGCCCGGAGGGGGAAAGAATGAAACCGGCGGTCAACCTGAGTTTATCTTCCCGATAGCTCGTGCCGGTGTTGCCGCTGGATTAGACGGCCTTTTTATTGAAACGCACCCCGATCCGAAACGCGCGCTAAGCGACTCTGCCAGTCAGCTTAAATTAAACATGCTTGAAAGTTTAGTAAAGCAAGTTGTCTCAATTGATAATATCGTGAAGGATAAATTTGGCATCTAAAAAGAAATCTCTCGCGTCGCTGTCAAAAAAACTCAAACGCATCCGCATGATAGTCATGGATGTAGACGGAGTACTAACGGACGGCTCGATAATTTACAGTTCCGATGGAATAGAATCTAAAAAGTTCAACGTTCACGATGGATATGGTATCTTTCGTGCACGGGGTAAAGGACTGAAATTTTCAATCATCTCGGGACGCACATCGAAGGTCACAAGTCTGCGGGCGAAAAGACTGGAGATCGCGGATGTATATCAAGGATCGGAGGATAAAGTATCGGTGTTTCAGAACATCAAGAGCAAATATAATCTTCAGTATGATGATGTTTGCTTTATCGGTGATGATGAGTTTGATCTTCCTCTGCTGCGCAAAGTAGGTTTCAGTGCCGCTCCTGCCGATGCTATCGAAGCGGTAAGAAAAGAAGTAGATTATGTCACGCTTGCTGACGGCGGGCGCGGTGCAGTGCGCGAAGTTATCGATGCTGTACTGCGGGCAAAGAAATTATTATAGAATGGTTTAACCATGATAGATAAAAAAACGATTATTGAAAAAGGCAAAAACGTTATCCGCATCGAAGCGGATGCAGTAGCAATGCTGGAAAACCGAATTGGTGATGATTTTGCCAGAGCGGTGGAAATGATAGCCGGATCCAAAGGCAGAGTTGTGATTGCGGGAATGGGAAAGTCGGGGATTGTTGCAAGAAAGATAGTCGCGACACTTAATTCAACAGGCACACCCGCAATGTTCCTTCATCCATCCGATGCAGTTCACGGTGACTTTGGAATGGTGCGCAAAGAAGATGTTGTCATTTGCATTTCGAAGAGCGGCGATACTGCGGAATTGAATCAACTGATTCCATTATTCAAGCGTATTGGAGTTCCGATCATCAGTATAGTCGGAAATTTAAATTCTAAACTTGCCCTTGAAGCTGATTTAATATTAGATATCAGCGTGAAAGAGGAAGCTTGTCCGTACGATCTTGCCCCGACATCATCAACTACCGCGACTCTTGTAATGGGCGATGCATTGGCAATGGCGCTGCTTGAGAAGAGAAATTTCACAAAGGAAGATTTCGCGCTTTATCATCCGGGCGGTACGCTTGGCCGGCGACTTCTATTAAAGATCGAAGAATTGATGGTATCGGGTGATGCAGTTCCCAGAGTAAAACAAAATGTACCGATTAGGGATGCGATATTAGAGATGACATCCAAACGACTCGGCGCTACTTGTGTTGTAGATAATAACGGCAGGCTCGAAGGTGTTATCACTGATGGAGATCTTCGCCGTCTGCTTCAAAAGACAACCGATCTCACACACCTCACCGCAGAAATGATGATGACGCGGCATCCCAAAACGATCATGAAAGATTTGCTTGCCGCGGTCGCGCTTCAGGAAATGGAAGCTCATAAAATAACTCAGCTCATCGTTGTAGATGAAGATCATCGTCCGATAGGGATGATTCATCTTCATGAATTGGTAGCAGCCGGGCTTGGCGGGGAAAATCAGTAATCAATGCAAACGGAAATAGTGAAAAGCAATAAAATGGTCGTTCGCAGTACAGCGCTAACCGTTCTCTGCTCTTTTCTTTTAACGATAAGTTCTTTGATTCTTGTCGGGTGTGAAGAAAAGGTTAAACCGGCTGTAACATCCTTCGGAATGAATAAAGATATTCCCTCTCAGGAGAGCTGGAACGCAACAATAACATTTACCGATTCGGGCAGGGTAACCGGCATTCTTCGTGCCGGACATATTATGGTGTTGGATGATAAAAACATCACCCTGATGGATTCCGATATCAAGGTAGATTTTTATGATGAAAATCAAAACCACACTTCCGTTCTCACTGCAAAACGCGGAGTTGTCAACGATATCACTCACGATTTTGAGGCACATGAGAATGTCATCGTTGTGAACGACAGTGGAACTACTCTGCGAACTCAGGAACTATATTGGACAAATTCAACCCAGAAAATACATACACCTGCATATGTTGAAATAAACTCACCCAAAGAGCAACTACAGGGACAAGGTTTCGAATCCGACCAGAGTCTTGTGAATTATACTATCTATAAACCAACCGGCAGGGTAAAAACAGGTGATCCGAAGTAAGAAAATAATCATCCGTGCTATTTTGCATTGCCTCATTATGGCGATTCTATTCATAATTTTCTGCAGGGTTCAATATGCTCAACAGAAAGAAGATGTGTCGCTCGATCACGCCGATAGTCTGGTAGGGCTGGAAATCAACGGTGAAAAAGCACGTCAGCTTATTGGGCATGTTCGGCTTCATCAGGGAAGCACGATAATTACATGTGACAGCGCGATCCAATATCTTGCAACTCAAAAAATCTCGATGCATGGTGTTGTTGAAGTTCGTGACGATACTTTGCGGATGGTTGGAGCAAGCGGAATGTATTATCCCGATCTCCGAATCGCAGAGGCATTCGATCGTGTTCTTCTCGAGGATCCGGGTACGGTACTGCGGGCTGGTTACGGTAAATATTTCGTCAACGAAAAGAAAGCCTACTTCAAGACGAATGTGGTAGTGGAAGATTCAACTTCGGTGCTCACTGCAAACGAGTTGACATATTTCCGGGAGGATCAAAAATCGATCGCTCAGGGAAATGTAAAAATTGTGAATGCGAAGAATGGCATTACGATATTCGGAGATCTTTTCGAAAATTATAAGAAAAATCATTACAGCAAAGTCACAGGGAAACCCAGGCTGATACAAATCGATACTGACAGGAAAGAGAAAACCGATACGCTTGAAGTTACTGCAAAACTGTTGGAATCGTATCAGGATACGCTTGAACGGCTTATCGCTACCGATAGCGTGAGGATTATCCGGGGCGAACTCGCCGCCGAAGCCGGTCATTGCACTTATTATACCGATCTCGACAGTATCATTCTACAACGCCAGCCGTTTATTTGGTATGCATCGAGCGGCTCGGATGAAAATCAGGTTTCAGGTGAATCAATTTTCATAAAGCTTGATAAACGAAAACTCAAAACGGTATTCGTTCGTGATAGGGCTGTTGCAATATCGCGCGCGGATTCGCTCTATATCGGTCGGTTCAATCAGATGAGCGGACAGGAAATGACGCTTCATTTTGCCGATGATAAAATTCAGCGTGTTGATGTTAATATGACCGCTACAAGTTTGTACTATCTATTCGATAAAGGAAAAGGAAACGGTTTAAATAAATCTACAGGCGATCAGATTCGGATGACGTTCATTGACGGGAAGATCGATAAGATCAACGCGATCTCAAATGTCGAAGGTCAATATTACCCCGAGAAAATGGTGAAAGGAAAAGAAACAGATTTCAATTTACCTGAATATAATTGGCGGGAAAACAGACCGCGGAAGAAATAGTCATTTGCAGAGTGTCATTTGTTATTTTTATCTTAACAGAGAAATTGTATATTGAATGAAAATGAATAACCAAGCTGAAAATATAAATCAATCGCAGCAGCAGTCCACCGATGTATCGGAGGTAAGTGTACTAAGCTCTAAAGGATTGTTCAAGCGGTACAAGAAACGCTACGTGGTGAACGATGTCAGTGTTGAAGTACGGCAGGGCGAAGTTGTCGGATTACTCGGACCCAATGGAGCGGGCAAGACAACAACCTTTTACATGATCGTTGGAATGATAAAGCCGACTGATGGAAAAGTGTTTTTTAATGATACAGAGATTACAAGAGAACCGATGTATAAACGCGCAAGAATGGGCATCGGCTATCTTTCGCAGGAAGCATCTGTTTTTCGAAAGTTGACCGTCAAAGATAACATTACTGCCGTGCTTGAAGTTATGGGTTTTTCTAAGAAAGAACGTGAAGAACGATGTCAGCAGTTGTTGGACGATTTTGGATTAAATCAAATAGCAAAAAGTCAGGGATATATGCTTTCGGGGGGTGAACGCCGCCGGACAGAAATTGCACGGGCGCTTGCAACCCGACCTAAATTCATCCTGCTTGATGAACCGTTCGCGGGAATCGATCCTATTGCAGTCGAAGATATTATGCGTATCGTTCAGGGCTTGAAGAATCGCGGCATAGGCGTACTTGTAACTGATCATAATGTTCACGAAACGCTGTCAATCACCGACCGTTCCTATCTTCTCTTCGAAGGAAAAATAATCAAATCCGGTTCAGCGGAGCTTCTTGCAAACGATCCGGAAGCGCGGCGTCTTTACTTGGGCGAGAAATTTAAACTGGATCGATACGAATAACGGTCATAACATTTCTGAATTAGATTATCATTTACTTCTCGCCTGCCCTAAACTCGGTCCACGGTTGAGATGGACGATCTTTTAGAAGCCCGTTCATCCAATCGAATTGCGAATGAGCTTCAAGATATTTCTTCGCATCGAATGACATCCCGCATGCTTGTCCCCACCGGGCAGCAAACGACATTTGCTTTGCCATCTTTGAATCCACCACTTTCGCATCGATAGAACCACCGGGACTGTACGGTTCACCGCCGCTTGAAAACTTCGGGTCGAGGTCGTCGTGCGCGCAAAGTGTCCGGCTGCTCGGATTGTTCATCTTTAAATATGCATCGTAATGATCCGATTCGAAAGACTTCGCTGTCTCTATATTTATCTTACCTGTATTATCCTTCATCAGTTGCTTCCACCTAACTCTGCGGGAAACTGAAGAATATTTGATGTTCGTCTCTTCACTCTTTGTTTCGAACCGAAGGATATTTAAATTTTCCGCGACATTCGAGCCGGTGAAATATCCATCCTTCTTTTTTTCGAATCCAACATATTTCAAACCGAGTTCGAGTCGGGCAATTTCATTCGTGTTGATATCACCCAACAACCAGGCATTAGCGTAACCGCCGTTGTTATCCTTCTTCATCATCTCGCACCATTCATCTATATTATTCGCGTATTGTGTGGCGTGCCGCATGCGTGAAAATTCAGGAGCACCCTTCTCATCGAATGGAAAGAATCCGCCGATTGTAGTTTCTGAACCGACAAGCCCGGCATCCGTTACAAAGAAATCTGTACCGCTGTGAATAAAACCGGTGAATGCCTGCATCAAAATGCGGTGACCTTTCTCCGGCAGAATATCCAGAATAATATTGCAGAAAGGGTCTTGATATCCGACCATCGAATTATGTCCAAGAACGATTCCGCCGTCAGTAGTCATACTGCCGGTTGCAATGAACGAACTGCACGATTGTTTCTTTGGTTCAGGTGAATTAGTTTTAAAGGAATCTTTCACTGTGGGCCACCAGTACCATATAAGCTCCATGTAGCCATTGAGCGCAACAAGTTCATCACGTGTTGTTGATATGCCGGCTGTTTTCATTCCTTCAACCATCGCATCGATTTCTGCAATATTCTCTGAATCGACTTTCGCAGTAAGAATCTCTCCGGCTTTTCCAACAAGCCACGACCACTCCATCGCGCTTTGATATTTCCATTCTTCACTCAATATCCGCAACGCATCCTTGATTTCTTTGGCGAGAAGATAACCATGCTGGAATCCTCGTTCCTTTGGCGATCCTTCGAGGTGAAGATAAATCCAGCCGTTCTTTTCATGTCGATTTGATTTCGTCAGCCAGGATTGTTGCTCTTGCGTCAGAGAATCGGCGGTTTGCGCCTGAAGCAGTATTGGAAACAGGAGAACAAAAAGGATAAAATATTTTTTCATATAGATCTCCTATAATATTATTTAATCCAAACAGTTTTGATGTTGACAAATTCTTTTATTCCGTATATACTCAATTCACGTCCATAACCTGAATTCTTCACCCCACCGAACGGCAACCGAGGATCGGATACGACCATACCATTGATAAATACTGAACCGCTTTCAAGCTCGTCGATGAATCGTTGTTTTTCGTTTTCAATTTTTGTCCAGGCGCTTGCACCCAAACCAAACTGTGTATCGTTTGCAAGCTTTATTGCTTCATCTATATTTCTGACTTTAAATAGTGAAGCAACAGGTCCGAACAATTCTTGTGTATATGCCGGACTATTTTTGGGAATATCACTAAGTATTGTTGGAAGATAAAAATTCCCGGGTTTATCGATTCTCTTACCTCTGGTGAGAATATGCGCTCCCATCTTAACCGATGTTTGCACCTGATGGTCCAGTTCATAAAGTAATGCAGGCGTTGCAAGCGGACCTATGTCGCAATCATCCAATAATGGATCTGAAACTTTTAACTTGTTCATCCCTTCGATGAATAGAGCGGTGAACTCTTTATAGATTTTTCCGTGAACAATGAACCGTTTAGCTGCGATACAAGATTGACCGTTGTTGATTGTTCGGGCTTTTACAGCGGTATTCGCTGCAAGTTCGATGTTTGCGCTCGGCATCACGATGAAAGGATCACTGCCGCCAAGTTCGAGAACCGTTTTCTTTATGACTTTTCCTGCAATGCTCGCTACCATTTTTCCAGCCGGTTCGCTCCCTGTCAAAGTTACTGCTTTAACACGATTGTCCTCGATTAGGTTCTGGACTTTTTCAGAACCTATCAGCAATGTTTGAAATACACCTTCAGGAAAACCAGCGCGCCTAAAGACATCCTCAATAGCGAGGGCACACTGTGGGACATTCGATGAATGCTTAAGTAATCCAACATTTCCAGCCATTAAAGCCGGTGCGGCAAATCTGAATACTTGCCAGAACGGAAAATTCCATGGCATGACTGCGAGAATTATCCCAAGCGGCTGGTAGCGGATATAACTTTTGGAAGCGTTGGTTTGGACGATCTCGTCGGCAAGAAATCGTTCGGCATTTTCAGCATAATACCGGCAGACCCATGCGCACTTTGCCGCTTCTTCAGCCGCCGCCCACAATGGTTTGCCCATCTCCGTTGTCATGATTCGACCTAATATAGTCTTTTCATTCTCAAGTAAGTCCGCCGCGCAGTGCATCATCGCGGCACGGTCTGTGAAAGATGTTTTACTGTAAGTCTGAAAAACATCTGCGGCAAGCTTGAGTTTTTTTTCGATGTCAATTTCAGAAAGCGGATTGAATGTTTTGAGAACTTCTCCGGTTGCAGGATTGATTGATGCTATGGGCATATTATCAATTCAAAAGTCTCCGCCAGAGGCGGATGCGCCTTTGGCGCAAAAATGTAAAAATAAAAAAAGGTTATCATCGATATTCTTATTCAGAGGAGAGAACAAATTGATTCCCTTCAGAGTCTATAAGCTGCGCATATGTTCCCCATGGCGCTTCTGTTGGAGGAACTTTGAATTCGACGCCGCTTGTTTTCAATTCTTCATACGTTTTCTTTACATCAACGCATGTAAGCGCGAGATTCATATAAGTACCGATGCGGCTTTCTTGTCCCGGTGGCGTAAATAAGACAATCTTCGTTTGAGAATTCTCTATCTCCAATTCAATCCATCGTGAGTTATCGTTGAATCGTTGATCGGTCAAGAGTTTGAATCCCAGATTCCCGGTGTAAAATTTAAGCGCTCTATCATAATCTTTTACAGGAATGCTGACGAACTTGATGTGAGTTATCATCCTACATCTTCTTAAGAAATTGTTTGTAATCGATTTTTTCCAGCTCGCGGATATTTTGCTCGACTTTTCGCTTGAGCGCTTTCTTGAATTCTTTAAGTTTCTTGGCTATTCTTTCATCGCAGTGGGCAACTATTTGCACAGCGAGAATAGCGGCATTCTGAGCGCCGTTCAGCGCGACGGTAGCTACGGGAATTCCCGAAGGCATTTGAAGTATGGAAAGTATCGAATCCCATCCGCCAATTGAGTTGCTCGATTTGATTGGAACACCGATTACCGGCAGTGTGGTCATTGATGCGATGACGCCGGGAAGATGTGCCGCGCCGCCGGCTCCGGCGATAATTACTTTTATCCCGCGCTTCGATGCTGTGGTCGCGTACTTAGCGGCACGCTCAGGCGTGCGATGGGCTGAGGCGATCGTTATCTCGAATGGTATCCCGAATGATTCCAACATCTCTGCGGCTTCAGCCATGATCGGTAAATCTGATTTACTTCCCATTACAATTCCAATAAGTGGTTTTTTCATATTGATATCCTTCATTTTAAAATTAATATTAGAAATTTATTCCTAATGAGACCGATGGCGAAAAAAAACTGTATGATAAATGATTTATTTCGTCGTTTTGTATTATGTACGATATCTCCGCATTTAAGTGGACAACTGTTACGATACGAAAACCAATTCCAAAATTTGAGATTATTCCCCAGCCCCATTGTTTTTTATCAGGTTCAGTTACAATGTCTCGGATACCTACGATTGGTCCAAAAGCGATTGATGGATAAATCCATTTGTAATGAGGAAGCCATATGATGAATGGACAGTATCCACCACCCCCTTCGATTTTGCTGATATCAAAAACTACTCCGACCATCGGCATTAAACCAAAACGTAATGTGTTCATTGAGTCATTTAAGGCAATAAGACTACCAATAGATAATCCATTTCGTTGATTTTTGTCATCATCCTCAGATATATCCTTCCATGCTTTAATTTGTAATGAGACATGATTGCTAATTCCAAATCGGAAAAGGAACTCTTCACCTGGTGACGTATTTTGATTAACACGATCGGGTCGCGTTTCGGCAAGGCTCGAATATCCTGCAATAGCTTGTCCATCATTGTATTGTAATGGTTGAGGAGGTAGATTTAGTGATGGACTATAGACTAAGCTTGATATGCAACCAATCGCCTGAAAAATTAGAAATAAGAGAAGAAATAAAAATGGTTTTTCCAGTTTGTTCATCTTGATGCTTGACTCAAGCTTTCTATTACTTCGAATTTATTTTTTAAGGTTATACTTTGTTCTATAGCCCGGATTTTCTTCCGGTCTGATGGCGTTAGGATAATTCCAATCCGTTTTAATATCAACCGATACTTCCTTGATCTTCTTGAAAACTTCATACGGGTTCTGGACTGCAACGAAACGGTCGAAGATACGCCCGCCTTTGCTTGTAGTATTACCGGAGAACGCGTTGATAGTTCCTACGCCCAACATATTCTCAATTGGATTAACATTAACTTCAAGATCGACGATCTTATCGTAATCTACAGCTTTGAAATCGGTGCCCCAGAAACCGCTTCTCATCATCAGCCGCTTGCTGGTGATAGCGTAATATGTATTGCCATGCACGAGCCACAGACGTATCATATTGAGTATACTGCCGTAGAACGGAAATGCGTGTATCGCAAAAAACGGAATCGCGAACCACATCATATCGCTTGTTATATTCATGATGAAGAAGAAATCGAATACGCCCCAGAGTAAACCGAAAATGAGGAACGGCACGCCCGTTATCATAAATGGAATGAACGCCGGTTTGCCCGTCCAGTAAATGTATTCGTCGCCGTCTTTGACTGCTTCAAACTGCTGGGGGAGATATGTTGATGTTAAATCGGGCTGCATTCTTTCCTATAATTAATAAATGGCTAAAATTTTTAAATCGTACTCGTGCCAATGTAGCAAGAAAGCGGGAAAGTGTCAAACTTATCTAAGGTCTTTACTGATCAAGCAGAGAACAAGAGAAGCAACTCCGGAAATTGAATCAATCAGAATGCTTCGCCATGGTCGCAATGAATGTTTCGGTGTTAGTTTAGCATCTCTCCCGAAAAATCCCTATCTTTTCAAAGTATTTCAACAGATAATTTAAATCCTACAGGAACTGCCATGAAGCGAATTTTAATGTTAGTATTTTTATCCTTATCGATATTGAACTTTGTTTTATCTCAGGTTCCATCCGACAGAACCGCTCTTTTAAACGGTGATGAAGGCACGCAGGCGAAGGTAGCCGAGACGCTTGGTTATCCCTCACCGAAAAGTATAATAGAACAAGCAGGCACGCTCAAGCTTTCCGATGCTCAGCGTAAATCTATAAATGAAATATATATCGAGTCCGTTTCGCGGGCAAAAGATTTAGGAAAGCAGATCGTAAAGATCGAGGAAGAACTTCACGAGGCACTACAAACCGGTTTTGTCAATGAAAAATCTTTAGCCGACGACGCCCAGCAAATCGGACGCTTACGTGGACGGCTGCGTGGAGTATTCCTGGCGGCTCATCATAAAACACAGAAGATGCTGACTTCAACTCAGATCGAATTGTGGAAGAAGTCGGGGCAGGGGGATGTAAAGAAATAACTGACAGAACGGTTTACGGAATAAAATGGAGCGAAGGGTAATTAAGCGGTAAGAGATCAAGATGGGCAAAAAGAAAAATGATACTGTGACGAAATCGAAACCGGCGGCTGTGAATGAACGTCGTAAAAATACAATTCTTATCCGTGGCGCCCGGGTACATAATCTGAAAAATATCTCACTCGAGCTTCCGAGAAATAAACTGATTGTGTTCACTGGTGTGAGCGGGTCGGGAAAGTCGAGTCTTGCCTTCGATACGATTTATGCCGAGGGACAGCGACGGTTTGTAGAATCGCTTTCATCATATGCACGCCAGTTTCTCGAACGGATGGATAAACCGGATGTTGATCTTATCCAAGGGATAAGCCCGGCAATTGCAATCGAACAAAAAACTACAGGACGAAATCCACGCTCGACCGTAGGAACAACGACGGAGATTTACGATTACCTTCGCCTGTTGTTCGCGAGGGTGGGAAAGACATATTGTCCGAAGTGCGGAAAATTGGTTCGGAGAGATTCTGTTAAAAGTGTAATCGATTTTTTAACTGACGAAGTAGAGGGAAATGGAGAAGTTAAGTTATACGTACTCTTTCCGATGCATCACCACAAGGATGCGACTGTTAAACAGGAAATCGAAAATCTGAAACGGCAGGGATTTTTCAGATTTCTCTATAAAGATGAGATCATCGATCTCAACGAGAAGCCCCTTCCGTCAAAAGCAAAATTACAGGATATTCTTGTTCTCGTTGACCGGCTGATTTTCAGAAAGGATGGAGAAAACAACCGGCTTGCCGACTCGGTTGAAACCGCTTTTCTAAACGGCGATGGATATGCGATAATAAAATTTTTAGATAATGGAAAGGATCACAGGTTCAACCAGCACTTCGAGTGTTCGGAGTGCCATGTCCGGTTTGAAGAACCCGATCCGCGACTGTTTTCTTTCAACAATCCGTACGGTGCGTGCCCGAAATGCCAGGGCTTCGGCCGCTCTATCGGTTTCGATCTTGATCTTGTTGTTCCGAATAAAGACTTATCAATTCGCGACGGTGCGATTCAGCCGTGGACTACTCCAAAGTGGCACGACTATCTTCGAAGTCTTCTCCGCGTTGCGTACGATGCGAAGATCCGTATCGATATACCGTTCAGGGAATTAACAAAGCGTGAACTCGATATTATCATGAATGGTTATGATGATTATGACGGTATTAACGAGTTCTTCAAGCACGTCGAAAAGAAATCTTACAAAATATACTACCGTGTTCTGCTGAGCCGTTATCGCGGCTATACTACATGCGATACATGCGGCGGTGCACGTCTGAGACCTGAAGCATTGAATATCAAGATAGACGGCAAGACAATACATGATGTGGTCAGCATGGCAATCGATGATGGTAATAAATTTTTCAAAAATCTTCGACTTTCTCCGTTCGAACTTGAGGTAGGAAAAAGAATTTTAGATGAGTTGAAAAAGCGAATCGGCTATCTCGTAAATGTCGGCATCGGTTACCTCACATTGAATCGATTGTCTAACACTCTCTCAGGCGGCGAATCCCAGCGCATCAATCTTGCAACTGCGCTCGGCTCTTCGCTTGTCGGTTCACTTTATGTATTGGATGAGCCGAGTATCGGTTTGCATCCGCGCGATAATGAAAAGTTGATCAACATCCTGAAATCGTTGCGAGATGTCGGGAACACTGTGATCGTAGTTGAGCACGATGCAGATATGATGAAAGCGGCAGATGTTGTAGTGGATATGGGTCCGCAGGCAGGAGAATTTGGTGGTGAGATTATCTTCCAGGGCGATTTCAAAGAATTATTGAAGGATAAGAATTCCCTCACGGGAAAATACATCACCGGAGAAAAATCTATTCCTGTTCCTGCACGCCGGAGGAAATTATCTAAAAAGAAAATCTCCATCCGTGGTGCGGCTGAACATAATTTACGGTCGATTGATATCGATATACCGCTCAACATTTGTGTAGCTGTAACGGGTGTAAGCGGATCGGGCAAGAGTACGCTCATCCATGAAATACTCTATGCGGGATTGAAACGGTTGAAGGGAATTTTTTCCGAAAAAATCGGCGCACACAAAGCGATTGAAGGCGCTGACCTGATCGGTGATGTTGAATTGGTTGACCAATCGCCAATAGGGAAGACACCTCGCTCGAACCCAACAACATACATCAAAGCGTTCGATTTGGTACGAGATGTATTTGCGGGAACTCAGGCGGCGAAGATACACGGATATGCGCCGGGTTATTTTTCTTTCAATGTTCCCGGCGGCAGGTGCGAAACGTGCGAGGGGAGCGGCATACAGACAATCGAGATGCAGTTCCTTGCCGACCTCGAGTTGACATGCGAAGTATGCAAAGGGAAACGATTCAAGAAGGAAGTTCTCGAAATCCGCTATCACGGAAAAAATATCGACGATGTTCTGTCCATGACCGTTATAGAAGCAATTCAGTTTTTCGGCTCGAAGGCAAACGGGAAACGGATTGCAAAACGATTGCAGGTCCTGGATGATGTCGGGCTGGGGTACATTCGTCTCGGTCAATCTGCAACTACGCTATCCGGCGGCGAAGCACAGCGGGTGAAGCTTGCGTCGCATCTTGTTAATCAGGAGGAGGGGAAACACACGCTCTTTATTTTTGATGAACCGACGACAGGACTACACTTCGATGATATTGCCAAGTTGTTGAAGTGTTTCGATGCCTTGATTGAGAAAGGGAATTCTGTTCTCATCATCGAGCATAATATGGACGTTATAAAATGCGCAGACTGGATTATCGATCTCGGTCCCGAAGCAGGAGACGAAGGCGGAAGAGTTGTAAAGATCGGCACGCCTGAAGAAGTTGCAGAGTGTGAGGGGTCGTACACCGGGAAATTTTTGAAGAGATATTTAAAATAGCTTAGAGTGACCAGCATAGAGCGTAGAGGGTGAATAGTGAGAATAGATCGATGAGCCAAGAGTGTTCAGGAAGAGCTGGAATTGCATAAACCATACAGACTTGCATCTTACAATATTGTAAGTTACATTAGTGTAAGAAATTTTAAACTTGATGAAGAGTCCTTTCACATACGGAAAAATCGCGTCTGGCAATGCATTCACTGATCGTGAATTGGAACAAAAACGGCTCTCCAACAACATTGCTTCTCGCCTTAACAGCATTCTGATTTCTCCACGCCGATGGGGTAAATCGTCTCTTGTTGCCAGAGTAGGGCAAACCATTGAGAAGAACGATAAGTCTGTACGATTCTGCTTTCTTGATCTTTTTAATGTGCGAAGCGAGCAGGAATTTTATGTTCAACTCACGAGGGAAGTCCTTCGCGTCTCCTTCTCCAAGTGGGAGGAGCGGATCGAAAGCGCAAAACGCTTGTTCAAGCGTATTACTCCAAAATTCAGCGTTGGCGTCGATCCTGTCAATGATTTTTCGGTTAGTTTTGATTGGGAGGAAGTACAAAAATCCTCGGACGAAATCCTTGACCTTCCGGAAACGGTGAGCAAAAAACGAAACATCCAACTTGTGATTTGCCTTGACGAATTCCAAAATGTCGGCTACTTCGACAGTCCCCTCATGTTTCAGAAAAAACTACGTGCGCATTGGCAGCATCACACACATGCGACATATTGCCTGTACGGAAGCAAGCGCCACATGATGACCGAACTTTTTGAGGAAAAATCTATGCCGTTTTACAAGTTCGGTGACGTGATGTTCCTGGAAAAAATCCCGGAAACGTATTGGGTACCGTTTATCACGTCAGGGTTTAAAAAGACAGGAAAGCGCATAGACGAAAACCTTGCCGCCCGCATTGCGCAAGAGATGGAGAATCATCCATACTTTGTGCAACAATTTGCTCACGCTATCTGGAGCAACACCGATAAGAATTGCACCGAAAGTGGTTATCGGTCCTCCCTCAACGCACTTCTCACGCAACACGGAATTCTATTCCAGCGCGAAGTAGACGGGTTAACAAATCCACAGCTAAACTTCCTGAAGGCATTATGCAACAACATTACGCAGTTCAGCGCGGCAGAAACCTTGCAAACATACAAGCTTGGAACATCAGGCAACGTAAATCGCATCAAGCAATCGTTGATCAGTAAGGAGATGCTCGATATAACACCGCAGCGTATTGAGTTCATCGACCCTCTCTTTAAAGTATGGTTCTCCACTGTGTACATGAAACAATGATATCATGACGAATAGTGAGAAACATACCACGCAAAAAATTGGCGATTGAGAAAGCGGGAGACGAGGGAGGCAGAGTGGTTACAGTTGGTACGCCGGAGGAAGTTGCGGAGTGTAAAGAGTCGCACACTGGGAAATTTTTAAAACACTATCTCTCGTGAAAACAGAGCGGGAGCAAAAATTAGATGCTGAGAGATCAATTCGTTTATGCTTATTGGAAGTTAGACTGAGGGAAAAATAATCCCAAAATATTTTTGACAGTTATTTGAATATTTAATAACTTAGCTGAAGATAATAATTAGATTAAGAAAGGGGGATAACCCCACGAGTAGAATACACTGATACGTATGGATTTTATTTGAGGATAGGTTATACGATGACGAAGCAAGGGGTTCTGATAACATTGGAACGTATTGAACGTTCGATTATTTTCCTACGAGGACAAAAAGTGATGCTTGATGCCGACCTTGCATTACTCTACGGAGTTACGACAAGGCGCTTAAAAGAACAGGTTCGGCGCAATCTCGATCGGTTTCCTTCGGACTTTATGTTTGAACTCACCGCGGAAGAGAAGTCCGAGGTGGTCGCAAATTGCGACCACCTTATCAAGCTCAAATTCTCGCCTTATTTGCCGTATGCATTCAGCGAACACGGAGCGCTCATGCTTGCTAACGTTCTGAACAGTCCAAAGGCGGTACAGGTAAGCGTACAGATTGTTCGGACGTTTATCCGGCTTCGAGAAATCCTTACTACACACAAAGACCTTGCCAGAAAATTGGAAGAAATGGAAAAGAAATACGATCAGCAATTCAAAGTCGTGTTCGAGGCAATCAGGCAATTAATAACTGCTCCCGATAGTTTGCAAGACAAGCCCAAACGTCAAATAGGATTCAGGGTAGAAGAACCAAGGGTCCGTTATGTAACTCGGGAAAAAGCAAAGCGATGAAAAAGGAAGTTAATAACTGAGGATTTTAAGTTTTTTAAAAATATCTTGACATTTATTTGAACATTTAATAACTTAGCCAACAATAAAAAAATGGTATTTAGAAGGGGGGAAGACCTCCGTAGGATGATCATACGTGAAAAAGTAGCGTTCAGCTAATATTTTAAAAAATTGGATTATCCACTCTCCTTTTACTATCTTTATCTATAACTCATTGATAGTTTTTCAAATGCATGAATTAGTCGATATATTCCCAAGCGAACGGCAGAAACTTTATAACAAGTTTTCGGATAAACTGGAAACAGCGTTTAACTTTAATCGCCAATTTGTGAGTTTCCAAACGAACAAAGAAGAACCGATATACCGCTGGTTCAAGTATAAAGAGGGTTTTTCTTCAGGTCTTGTAAGATACTTTCTCACTAAGTTTTCTGATAAGCCAGGGAAGGTCTTGGATCCGTTTGCTGGAGTTGGCACAACATTATTTGCTGGACAGGCACTTGGCTGGGAGTCTTACGGTATTGAACTTCTACCCGTGGGTATTTTCGTTATGGAAACCCGGGAAGCATTACACAAGATCAACCCGGAAAAACTGAAAAAGAGCATCGGCAACCTTTGGCAAGACATAAACAAGATTGAAAACCCATCAAATCACTTCAACCATATTTCAATCACACGAGACGCCTTCCCTGATGATACGGAGATCGCTCTCAATAAATTCCTCACATATTGCAGTAACATCAAGAATAAAGAAACACAAACTCTCCTTAGGTTTACAGCATTCTCCATACTTGAAGAACTTAGCTATACAAGGAAAGACGGACAATACTTGAGGTGGGACTATCGTTCCAAACGAGATTTGGCAGGAAAACCTTTTAACAAGGGTAAGATATACTCGTTCGAGCAGGCAATGAAACAAAAATTGTCTCAAATGCTTGCCGACGTATCGCCTCAAAATGATTCACTTTTTGATTCTGTTAAAGGCAATGGACACGATCAACACAATATTAATATCATTGAAGGGTCTTGCCTTGAGGAACTCCCAAAGATAGAAGAGGGTTTTTTTGATTTTATTGTAACTTCTCCACCCTACTGTAATCGATATGACTATACAAGGACCTACGCTTTGGAATTAGTCTATCTTGGATGCGACAATGATAGAGTTAGGTCACTTCGACAAGAATTGTTATCATGCACCGTTGAGAACAAAGAGAAGTTAGACTATCTAAACCAATTATACACCTCTATGGGTAGAAAGGCAAACTTTGATAAGGTGCTCAGTACTTATAATTCGTCTGCAACCATGAAGGAAGTGAATTCTATTCTTGATGAACTAAACAAACTCGATAAACTCAACAACAACAATATTCCACGAATGGTGAAAAACTATTTCTTAGAACTCTGCTTTGTGATTTTTGAGATGGGCAGAGTTACGAAAAGTGGTGGTTACTGCGTTATGGTGAATGACAACGTTCGATACGGTGGAGAAGAAATACCAGTTGATCTTATTCTTTCTGAATTTGCGGAAAGTTTTGGATTCAACATTCAAAAAATATTTGTCCTTCCACGAGGCAAAGGTAACAGTAGTCAACAAATGGGCAATTATGGACGAACTGAAATAAGGAAGTGCGTATACCTATGGCAAAAAAGATGAAATCGAATATATTTATTCAATCTGCAAATGATTTAGTTACCTCTAAAGAAAAAACGAGGGCTGGTTTTATTTCTCTTGCTTTGGAGAAGAATTATTTAGCTGTTCCATACATTGAAGAAGCAAAAGCATTAAAATCCCTAGCAAAGAAGGTCACGAAACCCAAAGACCTTCTAGAATTTAATGACCTTAGAGTTGGTTTACTCACTGCATCCGGTCTTTCAGAAAAATCCCTCAATTATTTGACAGAAGATGACAAAACACTCGCTATCAAAGGTTTAATCGAAAAGTTTCTTGAGCCAGCAGGCGAGGATTTCATTGACGAACTTGTTTACCGATACTTACTAACCAAAGGAGACGCTTTAGGTGGTAAAGCGAGAAACTTAGCCGGGGTATTGGGAGAAAGAAAATTTCTTCGTTCTTTATTATCTGTGTTCAGTCTGGCTGGAATTGATTATCAATGGAAAGATGACGATACAGGCACATGGTTGCCAAAGCCGAAAGATGATACCGGTATCGAAAAGCGCATTAATGGTCTTTGCTGGTCAAAGAACAAAGTCAATCGGCTTCTTATTATGAATATAAAAGTTCCGGTCGTCAAGAAGAACGTTGACCTGTCAATTTTAGAAGGCACACCTGAGGACTTAAAGAGGGGTAAGCAGTCTATCATTCATGACGTTAATTCTTATGTAGCGCTCGGTGAACTGAAAGGTGGACTAGATCCAGCAGGCGCAGATGAACATTGGAAAACTGCTAATTCCGCTTTGGAAAGAATTAGAAAGAGCTTTGCAAAAAAGAAAAAAAAGCCGCTCACATTCTTTATTGGAGCGGCAATTGAAAACAGTATGGCTTCTGAAATATTCAAACAATTGAGATTGGGATTACTTAACAACGCAGCTAATCTCACCACCGATGAACAGTTGGCATCAATATGCGAGTGGATTATAAACTTGTAGATAATAGAAGAAAAAAATAATCTATCTTGCCTTCTCAGAGTGGTGCCCTCATTGAAGAATAATCAAAAATAGATTTTCATCGAGGGTGTCTATTCCAATCTTGAACTCATTATACTCATTGGTGAATACTTCGGATTGAACGTCAGCATAAAACAACACGGTATGCACTAACCATCCGGCAAGCTGTAGTTTCATCATATCCAACTTATACCCAGACAGATCAATTTAGATTACATTCCCATCTCCCCCGGGAGTTTATTCGAAATTACTATAAATATCCCGTTTTCCGAGTAAAACCTCATTTTTCACCCCTTGTAAAAATTCTTTTGATAACCATTACCTAAATGGAACTATTAACAATACTAATCTGTTAAGATACTATTCAGGTTTCGGATAAAATAGTCTTAAATAACTAATCTATTTCAAAACAATTCTTTAAGGATCAACAATGAAATGCTTTAAAATATTTTTTATTAGCATGCTCATAGTTCTGGTGCTGGTGAATGTTAACCAAACCATTGCTCAAGGTGCTTCTTATTCAAACGATAACCTGCCGACTTACGGTCAGTACGTCGGTGCTGGTGAAATTACCTATCCGCCAACAACGGCGCGGGTAATGGTACATAAAATTCACAATGGGCGAACGCAGGCGGCGCCGCCGGAACCCGGTATGTCAGCAACATATTCTGTGGACTTAAGTTACATGTTGTCTGTCTCAACAGATGATGGTACAACGTGGACTACTTATGATGTGCCCGGTGCGTTGTCTTTCAGCGCTCAATATTCATCAGGTTCGAGCGACGAAAGAACGTTTGACACAGAGATGCTCGCCTTAGATCTTGCCGGTGGGTCACTTCCAGCGGGTGTGATGCTTCGCGAAAGCCCAACCCTGTCATCAACGGGTCAAACTACAATAAAGAGAGTTGCGAATAGCTCATATCGCATCGGCAGTTTCTTTGATATTTTTACAGAGATTAGTTTGGACGGAGGAGCCACATGGACGCGTTCTGCAGCTTCATCGAACGTAAAATTGCATAACGACGCACCTGCACATCTGTTTGCGTCTGATAATTTTCCACCCGAAGGTCAATTGTCCTCAGCGTCAGGTAGTCCGCCTGTTTCTTTCAGTCAGACAACTCAATTAGAAAATTTATTGGTTTCAACTAATCCATCATCTTCACCTTTACCGCCGCTCGGTTCGTCTTCCACTCAAACTGTTAGTTTAAATTTCACAAAGATTAGTTTTTCATTTGACGGCGGTGTAACAAAAACTGATTATTCCGCAACCGGCGAAATGCAGATTCGTCTTTCCCACGTTGCCGATGTTGGAGGTACTCGCGTATTCGATACAGAAATGATTATGATGAATCTTTCTGGCGGAACACTGCCGGGTGGGGTTATGGTTCGTGAAAGTCCAACAAAAGCATCTTTAGGGCGCACAAGTCTCCGATCGATCCCCGAAAACTCGCGATTTAAGATCTCAAGTTTTTTCGATGTATTTACTGAAATCAGCTTGGATGGCGGACAAAGTTGGACTCCTGCGAGCGAAGCAGTTTCATTAGATTTTAGCAGTTCTCCTCCGAGTATTTCAGTAGCAGCAAATAATTTCCCACCCGATGGAATGGATTTCACTCCACCAAGCTACGGAGTAACAACATTCGAAAACGGTGCGATGATTAGAAATATGGAGCTCCGTCGTATAGGCATTAACGAACCGATGCCTGATGCACCACTTGGTGTATCGAGTAGCGTCAGTTCATTCTTCGATGTCTTCACAGAAGTTTCATTAGATGGATCAACATGGAGCCCGAGTAGTAATGTCCAAAAGCAATGGTGTTTCGCAGTTAAAGTTCATGACGATGGCGCCAGCCGTTTTTTCGATACCGAAATGTATCAGCTTGATCTACCCAGCGGCGGTTCAGCTTCAGTCATGCTTCGTGAGAGTCCGACAAGAGCATCTACGGGAAGAGTATTCCCCACGCTTATGTCTGACGGGAAATTTCAAGTAAGCAGTTTCTTCGATATTTTTACAGAGATAAGTTTGGATGGCGGAGCTACATGGTCGCCTGCAACCGGACCAACGCATTTAGAATTAACTAACGCGACCGCAAATCCACGTCCATCAATAACTTCCATATCACCGTCAACCGGACCGGTTGGTACAATCGTAACTATAACAGGTTCTGGTTTTTCAACGATAGCATCGGAAAATCTCGTAACACTTGGAGATAATACTCCAATAATAAAAGGATCAGCTTTAACTGAATTGAGAGTTGTTTTAACTCAGCCGATCAGTCCACTAACGGGCGGCACATTTCCGCTTAGTGTAACTGTCGGTGGCTTATCTAATTTACCTCCGGGACCGGAGTTTACAATATTACCGAATGTCGTGTCGTATCTTCCAAACATAAGCGACTTGACTCCGTTGGATGTCCAGACCGGCGATCTTGATGGCGACGGGTTAGACGAAGTAATGATGCTCGGTAAAAAAGATTTTAAAGGACATGTAACGCTTCTCAAACGAGGTGGTGATGGTTCACAGCGAGTGTCATCGGTGATCTCTTTTCCTGATCTTGATTTGGATGCGACATTTACAGGATTGTTAGATGCCGACTGTGATGATGATGGTGTAGTTGATTACGTGGCGCTCAACGTCACAGTACCAAAACAAACTCAGGGTTCAACATTTGGAGAAAAGGTTTTGGCAATATTTGAAAACGATCCATTAAATCGTGGGACTTTGAAAAGCTACCGCAGGGTATTACTGCAACAAGGGCGTGTGTTAAGTGCGGCGGCTCTTCATGATGTAACCGGCGATGATTCTTTGGATGTTGTATGTGCTTAT
Organism: uncultured Chlorobiaceae bacterium; assembly: GCA_964520905.1. GTDB lineage: Bacteria > Bacteroidota > Ignavibacteria > UBA10030 > SZUA-254 > JAGVIE01. Next base: position 40,987 of record CAZFQL010000012.1, read on the forward strand.
GCAGCCGGAGATGGTATGCCTGCATCGCTTCATGTACTAAAGAATGTTCCTGGAGGAGGCGCTGCAGCAGCATCGTATGCAGCAACTGGATTCACAATTCCACTCGGAGGCGGCGATTGTGATGATCTTGATTTTTATGATATGGATAACGATGGCGATAAAGATATTGTTGCCGCAACTGGAACTGGTGTTTATTTATTTCAGAATAACCAATCAAATTTTGAATTTCTAAGAACTCAAATTGCAGACGATGGTAAGCCATATTCAGGTGTCGCTGTTGGCGACCTCGATGGTGACGGACATGCCGATGTTGTTGGCTTAAGAAGCGACTCCGGAATTGTGAACGTATTTTTCGGTGATCCACTTTCTGCCGGTAGAGTTTTAACCGCGCGTGAAGCTGGCTCAGGTATGGCAACTGGCAAGCGTCAACATAAACCAATAAAGTTAGCAGATGTTGATGGCGATGGTGATCTCGATATAATTTGTCCGAGCGGAGAACCAAATCAAACAGCAAGCGTGTTCTTACTTGGGGGCGCGTTGCCCGGCGGAGCAATAATTTCAGCAAGAGTAAATATGGATGACTGTGATGATCGGGATTCTGACAACGACGGTATAATGGACGCAAAATTATTTGCAGTCGGTAAGTTTGATACTGACCAGGATTGTGATTTTGCGTTCGCGAGTTGTCGTTCTACCACACTTAGTCCGCCGGTAGTTTCGAGCTTCTCTCCCGATATCAGTCCTGCGGGAACGCTTGTAACAATAGAGGGGGATAATTTACAAGATGTATCTTCAGTTCAGATCGGGGATTTCGATGCAACATTCATTCGTGAAAGTCCAACAAAAGTGAGTGTTACGGTTCCGTCCGCCGCACGGACATTTGCAGTGCCACACGTTCTCGATAGGATGACAATCACCAGCCCGTCAGGTGTTTGCGTTGCACTCAAACCATTTACAGTGTCTCCAGTACTCGTTCATATGCGTCAACGAATCGATCAGTTGGAAAGTAGATTTGTTCTAGGCGGCGATATGGATGGTGATGGAAAAGGAGATATAGTTTCGTTGAGTAAACATGGTAAAACGGGACATGTTACACTTATGAAGAGATCTGATAACGGTAGTTCTTCAAGAGCTATGGTTACTTCTTTCTTTGACGGTGTAGATGATGATTGCGACGGTTTATCAATCGGTGACCTTGACGGAGATGGGCTTATGGATGTTTGCGTTGCCCTAACATCGAGAAGTACAGGCACTACAAGTTTCGAACTTTTATTCGGCGATGCGACACGACCGGGAATGTTCCGGGAGAGTCCGACTTTACGACATAAAAAATGGCTGACTTCTAATTTCCGTCTTCGTACGATGGCACCAGAGATGAAAGATATCGATGGCGACGGTAAGCCAGACATCGTATTTGCGATACAGGGTACAACAGAGGATACTCTCGTGGTTATTACCAATCCATTATCAGAAACAGACAACACCGTACGTAAAAGGCCGGGTCGTACTAAATATTCGGACATCACGGTGAAGCGAAGTGTTGCCGCAGGTTCCTCATTCTTTGATATTTTTGTTGCCGGTGATTCGCTTGTCGATCGCTACTCGTGGTCTGGTGGATCAATCCAGTTAGCAGCGAGAGGCACAGTTAAATTTTTCAATACATCAAAAGGGTTCCGCCAGTTAGCCGTCGGCGATATTGACGGTGATGGCAGGACAGATGCAGTTGTTTTTGATACAGACTCCAGCATTGTTACGGTTTGTTTAGATCAAGGTGATGGTACTTTCAGTATAGTAGTGCCAAGAGAACCCGCAAGCGGACAATCGACTGGTAAAAGATCGCATCTCGTTGTTACCGATCTCGATGGTGATGGTAAACTTGATATTGCTATAGATGAACCGGGTGTGCATTTTGCACCTGCTAAATCTGCAAAAACTATTTCTGATTTCACATACCAGAAAATCGAGTGGACTGTTTTATATAACAGAACAGAACCATTAGCTACAACAGTAAGTTTTATATCAAAAACTATGGCGATGGATGATTGGGATGCAGGCGATAACAGTGTAGCAGTTTGCGACCTCGATGGCGATGGTGTTCAGGATATTGTAGTTGCAGGAACTTCTTCATCGGTTGTGAGACCGCCATTCATTGAACGTGTATCTGCAACCCGACAAGTTGAAAGCGTATCGTTAAATTGCTGGGGAATGAATTTTAGTTCTGTCTCGGCCGTTGATGTCTGCAGTCCGTGCGTTACGGCTTCGAGTTTCAGCGTTCTTTCAGATTCTCAGCTCGCGATTATTTTGCCGCCCAGGTATGGCGATAAATTCTTATCGATAACCAATGACGATGGAATCGTCAGCTTAGCCTCACCGATTACAATTCTGAGCGATACTGTGAAGTACAGAACCTTCACATATGAACAATTGAGAGATGCTTCTCAGGAAAAGCCGAAGAAGGTTCCGTCGAAAAAAGTACCAAACTCAAGACAGTCCTGGTACGCGCCAAACACGGCAAACCTGATTGAGAAGATCTTGAAGGATGAAGCCGGATTTATGCAAGTCGGTCAATCGGGTAAATTCTATCCATGGGGAAAACCGGCTCCATATCTGCGTCCGGCAAAGCAAGGAGACGTCTTTAAAACATTTAACGATAAAAAGACGCCATTTCATATTAACCCGGCGGGTGGTCCTCAACCGATGAACTATAATAACAAAGGTGGTATTATTTCAGGGTTGAAGAAAAGCATTACACCGAAAGAAAAGAACGATGTCCTAATTGCCGAGTTGTTAACTCTACAGGTTAATCTTGAGGCGAGCGATAAAGGTCATACAACATCCGGATTGGGAAGTTTGGTTTACACTTGGACCGGTCCCTGGGGACAAAATGTTACGATCGATTCACTTGTACTCTTTGGCGATAAGATAATGACGAACGGATTTTTCGGTATGATCACACCGATGCCGGTTAACCCGACCGACTATGACAGTTTGTACAACGCGGTACGACGAATCAATCTGGCGTTTGCATCACCGGTTCTGGATGATACTACAACTGATGGTGGATGGCGAGGAAGCCCGATGAAGTTCAAATGGCTGGGTGCACACTCACCGATAGAATATGATTTCTTGATTGCGGTGTCCGGCATTACGCCACGGGTACGACCTGTAGCTGAACCGGAAGTATTGCCGGTGATGTATTCATTACACCAGAACTATCCGAATCCGTTTAACCCGGCGACAACGATTAGTTTCGATTTGCCTGAGCCTGCAATTGTAACATTGAAGGTTTACAACGTTCTCGGTCAGGAATTAGCTACATTACTCAATCGTGAATCATTGGAAGCCGGAACACAGTCGATTGAATTCGCAGCAAACAATTTTCCCTCTGGAGTATATTTCTACCAGATCGCTGCACAAGGCATTACCAATGAGGCAGAAAACACAGGTGGGAAAACATTCAATACTACACGGAAGATGCTTTTAGTGAAGTAAAAAGTTGTATTCAATTAAGATGATTAATCCCGATGGGTATATTCTCGTCGGGATTTTTTTTTGCGCGAGCAAATAAATCTTACATGGAAATTTATAGATGCTCAGTTCTTACCACGCACTCCCAAAACTCAACGAGATATAAAATCCGCCGAACTGTTTCTTAATTGTATTGGTCATACTTCGAATCCCGCCGCTGACTGGAACAATATAATATCTGATATTCAAACCCAATAAAGTCGAGCGCTCGGAACCAAAGTAAACACCACCGCCGATGTAACCACCAAGAGTGTATTTAGGGCGCCCTTTACCGAGGGCTTGGAAATATTCCATGTCGTATGGGAATACGTATATCATCGTCGGTCCGGCAGCCGCTGTTATGTATGGTCGGAAATTATCTACTATATCGTCTTTGAATAATCGCTGTTGAACGCCAATATATAGTGGAAGGACGAGAAATCTATTGATCTTTCCCGGTGTAAAAGTCTGGCTCGTGTGATAATCGATGTACTCGACTTCATTTTCGTCGGCAGCTTCGGAAATTGAAAATTCCAAGAAGCCTGAAAAATTATCGGAATATTCATGGCGGTAGAATGTCCCGAGACCGATACCGTTGGTAGAGAGTAAAATATCCACGCCCCATGCATGTTTCCGGATTGTAGAATCCTGAGCGTTAAGAGATTGGACTGAAATAGATAATGTTAACAGTACGATAAATGTTATATATGATTTCAAGCTTGCCTTCATATCTGTTCAGATTTTAATTCCTTCACTTCGTTAAGTCTGACAACCCTTCTCTATAAATATAACAATTATTCCACGGAAAATATTCCAAACTTAAGATACTTTGTCTCTGGCATTGATGGAAGAACGGGATGGTCGGGTGCCGCACCATGCCATTCAAGTATGCTTATCTTCCTGCCCAAATCGTTTGCACATTCATTTATAATATCCAGAAAAGTTTCTTCTGTGATGTTGTATGAGCAAGAAGCGGTTGAAAGTATGCCGCCTTTCTTCAAAAGCTTGAGTGCGTTCGTATGAATTTCTTTGTATCCCCGTTTTGCTTTTCTGACCGTCTTCTTGCTTTTAGCGAATGATGGAGGATCAAGATTTATTACATCGAATTGTTTGTTCTGATTAACGGCTTGTTCGAGGTATTCGAACGCATCTGCAGTAACGAACTGCGTTTTGGATTCGAGCTTGTTGAGTTTTGCATTGTTGGATGCGCGTTGGATTATCGATTCCGAAACATCAACACCGATAACTTTTGCCGCTTCAGCATAAGCCGCATGAAGTGCGAAGCCGCCTTCGTTACAGAAGCAATCGAGAACATTTGTATTTCTCACATATCGCCGGAATGCCCGTCGGTTTTCACGCTGGTCGAGGAAGAAACCGGTTTTCTGTCCCTCAAGTAAATCAATTGTATAATGAATGCCGTACTCAGATATCGTTACCGGTTCAACTGCTCCTCTAAGAATTCCTTTTCGCTGATCTAATCCCTCGACGGTGCGGATAAGCGCTTCGTTCCTTTCGACGATTCCTTTGGGATGGAAGAGCGATTCAAGTACGTCACAGATGAGAGTTAGACGTTTATCCATTCCTACGGAGAATGTTTGGATGGAAAAATAATCGTTGAACTTGTCGATGATTAATCCGGGGAGGAAATCCCCTTCACCGTGAACGAGCCGGAAGGTGGGGTTGTCATGATAGAATTTTTTCCGAATTTCATGCGCCGCCTCAATGCGTTTGAGGAAAAATTGAAAATCGATTTCTTCCTTCTCACGGGATAATAGTCGTACGGCGATGAGTGAGTTCGGATTATATACACCGATTCCCAATAATTTATTTTGGTGATTTAACAACTCAACAATGTCGCCCGGTTGCGGTTCACCTTTGACCTCGGCGATCTCGTTGCTGAATGCCCAGAGGTGTCCGTTTGCGATGCGGTGGTCTTCGTTTTTTTTGAGGATGACGGTTTTATTCAATTGCGTACTTGACTTATTTAAGGAAGAAGCTCGAAACACGAAATCCTAAATCCAAAACAATATCAAAACTCCAATTTTCTAAACAATTACTATGTGTATTTTTGAGTTTAGTATTTTGGAGTTCGAATTTGTTTAGAGCTTAGATATTCGGATTTAGAATTTAATTAGGATACTGCAACGTAGAAATATCACCTCAGTTATCGAGGCGATATCTCAAACTATAAAAATCGTTTATTACGCCACCGTTACTTCTTTGCAAAGATAAACATCCTGAATGGCATTCAATATTTTCACACCATCGTTCATCGGCTTCTGGAATGCTTTCCTTCCAGAAATCAATCCCATGCCGCCAGCGCGTTTGTTTATTACTGCAGTGCGAACTGCATCTGCTAAATCGGATGCGCCTTTCGATTCGCCGCCGGAGTTGATTAATCCCATTCTGCCCATGTAGCAGTTTGCCACCTGATATCTGCAAAGATCAATGGGGTGATCGGTCGTAAGCTCGGAGTAAACTTTAGCATGTGTTTTACCGAACTTGAGCGCGTTATATCCGCCGTTGTTCTCAGGCAATTTTTGCTTGATGATGTCTGCTTCGATAGTAACACCGAGGTGGTTTCCCTGTCCGGTTAAATCGGCTGAAACATGGTAATCTTTCTCCGCTGTCTTGAAAGCAGGATTCCTGAGATAGCACCATAGAATCGTTGTCATGCCCATCTCATGCGCCTGCTGGAATGCAAGTCCGACTTCCTGAATTTGCCGCTTAGCTTCAGGCGAACCGAAATAAATCGTTGCGCCCACTGCAACCGCACCCATATCGAATGCCTGCTTCACTCTGCCGAACATAATCTGGTCGTATGTGTTTGGATATGATATGAACTCGTTATGATTGATTTTCAATATGAACGGAATCTTATGCGCATACTTTCTGGCAACGGCTCCAAGAACCCCGAGCGTTGAGGCAACCGCGTTGCATCCGCCTTCAATGGCAAGCTTCACAATGTTTTCCGGATCGAAATAAATCGGGTTTGGTGCAAACGATGCGCCGGCAGAATGCTCGATGCCCTGATCGACAGGCAGAATCGAGACGTATCCGGTATGTGCTAATCGTCCTTGGTGAATGATCCAATTCAAGCTTTTAAGAACAGGAGTCGGACGGTCTGAAAGCGCAAACACTTTGTCGATATAATCCGGTCCGGGAAGAATTAATGTTTCTTTAGGAATCCCTTTGCTTTTGTATTCGAGTAAATTTTTTGCATCGCTTCCAAGCAATTGTTCTATTTCATGTAAGTTCATAATCGCTCCGTTCAGTGGAATAAAATTGATTTCCTAATAGTGTCAAGTTTTGATTGATTTAATATAAGAAAAAGGAGGGAAAAGGGAAAATTGGCATGCAAAGATGAACTCCGTTTTACCAAAGGAAGAATTCTCCATAATGTGATGTTATTTTAGTAGCAGCATTTTCTTGGTTTCAACATAACTTCCAGCTATCAATCGATAGAAATAAACTCCGCTTGGCACGCTTTCAGCGTTCCATTCAAATTCATAACTACCCGGCTGTTTTAGTTCGTTTATTAGTGTCGCAATCTCTCGTCCCAACAGATCAAAAACTTTTAGCGTCACCACTCCCAAATCTCTAATCTCAAATTTTATCTTCGTTGTTGGATTAAACGGATTTGGATAATTTTGACTGAGTGTAAATTGGCTTGGTGTTGTGTTCATTTTATCTTTAACTTCTACTATCCCCCCTTCACGAAACACCGCTAAACCACCGCCTCCCCCAATCCATTTATTACCACTAACGTCTATCGCAATTGAAAGGACAGTATTCTCAGGTAGACCAGAGTTCGATGTATTGTACACTGTCCATGTTGTGTCGTTATACTTGGCTAAAGCACCATATATCCCAATCCATTTATTCCCATTATTATCAATTGCAATTGACATGATATAATCGTAAGGCAAATCAGAGTTCGATGTATTGTATACTGTCCAAGTCGAGCCATTATATTTGGCTAAACCAATGTATGTCCCAATCCATTTATTTCCACCAGCATCTATAGCAATTGACCAGATGCTGTTATTTGGTAATAAAGAGTTCGATTCATTGTACACCGTCCAAGTCGAGCCGTTATACTTGGCTAAACCATTGTATGTCCCAATCCATTTATTTCCATTACCATCAATGGCAATCGACGAGACATAATTATCGGGTAATCCAGAGTTCGATGTTTTGTACACTGTCCATGTCGAGCCATTATATTTGGCTAAACCATAACCAGTTCCAATCCATTTATTCCCACCGCCATCTATAGCAATTGAATAGACATTGTTATCCGGTAATCCAGAGTTTGATGAATTGTACACTGTCCATGTTGAGTCATCAAATTCAGCTAAACCACTATTTGTCCCTATCCATTTATTCCCGCTACCATCTATAGCAATTGAATAGACATTGTTATCCGGTAATCCAGAGTTTGATGTATCGTACACAGTCCATATCGTCCCAGTGTACTTGGCTAATCCACCATTCCATGTTCCAATCCATTTATTTCCACTGCTATCTATAGCAATTGACTGAACATAATTACTGGGCAAGCCAGAGTTTGATGTATTGTACACTCTCCATGTCGTGCCATCATACTTGGCTAATCCATCAGCCGTTCCAATCCATTTATTTCCGCTACCATCTATGATAATTGATCTGACATCACTATTTGGTAATTCTGAGTTCGATCCATTATATACTGTCCATGTTGAGTCATTAAATGCAGCTATACCACTATTTGTCCCCATCCATTTATTTCCGCTGCCATCAATAGCAATCGACTGAACATAATTATCGGGCAAACCGGAATTCGATGTTTTGTATACCGTCCAAATTGTACCACTATACTTGTTTAGGCCACCATATCTTCCCCCTATCCATTTATTCCCACTACCATCTATGACAATTGACATAACATAATTATCGGACAATCCAGAGTTTGATGAATTGTAAACTGTCCATGTCGAGCCATCATACATTGCTAAACCACCACCAAATGTCCCAATCCATTTATTTCCATTACCATCTATCGCAATTGACCTGGCATCATTCTCCGGCAATCCAGAGTTTGATGTGTTGTACACTGACCATGTCGTGCCATCATACATTGTTAAACCACCATTTGTCCCAATCCATTTGTTCCCAATACTATCTATAGCGATTGACCTGACATTATTACTTGGCAATCCAGAATTTGATGTATTGTACACTGTCCATGACGAGCCATCATACATTGCTAAACCACCGCTAAATGTCCCAATCCATTTAATTCCACTATGCTCTATCGTGACTGATGAGACAGTATTATTGGGCAATCCAGAGTTGGCTTTATTGTAAAATACTTTTTCACCTGTCGTTGAATCCAGCCTCATTAAACCGCCATACTCCATACCAACCCATATATAGTTACCTTCTCGGGCAATGGTGCAAACCGTTGGGCTGTAAGTGTAATTAATCCATTCAGGATTTTGAGAAAGAGAAAGTTGCGTCGATAAAAGAATCGCTAGAGCTATGCATATTCTGTAGTTAAATAATTTCATGGTATTCCTTTCTGGTTTATCAAAAAATTTATGATAACGGTTTCACTTAATAAGGAAGAATTATTTTTTATCGGTTTCCCATCTTGTCAATAATCTGAAGTGAATTTAGATAATATTCTTAACATAATCAACCTCATTCACAAATGCCTTTTGTTGGGAGGGAGCTTCGCTCCCGGTCATACCTGAGAACCTTAATTGGTTGGGAGTCGAAACTCTCCACCAGCAATGAAGGCTATAACTCTTTTGAAACTCCATCACTTTTTGGTATATTTTATCACCATGAAACGCATTTCCTGCATTATTTTCGACCTTGACGGTACTCTAACCCAAACTAACGAGCTTATTTTCGCCACATTTAATCATGTGGCAGAAAAATATGTCGGAAAAATTTATACGCCGGTTGAAATTACAAAAATGTTCGGTCCGCCGGAAGATATCGCAATCGAGCGGCTCGTAGGTAAAGATAGAATCGATGAAGCGATGGACGATTTTTATTCTTTCTACGAAAAACATCATCCTCGAATGGCGAACGCATATGATGGTATCCGTGAGATGTTGGATTTTTTGAAGTCGAAGGGATTGCTTCTGGCAATCTTCACAGGCAAAGGAAAACGAAGCACGCTCGTCTCACTTGATATGCTTGGAATAAAAAATTATTTTGATATCATCATCACGGGAAATGATGTGGAGAATCATAAACCGTCCGGCGATGGTATTCGCAAGGTTATGGCGAAATTCGGGCTTGACCCGGAACAGGTGTTGATGGTGGGTGATGCGGTGGCAGATGTCAAGGCGGCACGTGAGACAGGTGTCCAGATAGCTGCCGTTCTTTGGGATTCTTACGGAAAAGAAAAAGTATTGGAGATGGATGTAGATTACAAGTTTCATAATGTCCCTGAATTTATCGAGTGGTTGAAAACATTCATCTCGGTATAAAATTAATTCCATTCTTGTAACTCAGTTTAACTATTTTAAAATTATCGGAAAAGAATATGGAAAAATTACCTATCGGTGTTATCGGAGTCGGTCATCTTGGCGGATTGCATGCAAAAATGTTTGCAGACATCCCGACTTGTACATTGGTCGGAGTTGCCGATGCAAATTCTGAACGTGCACAGCACATTGCAAAAGAATATAAGACAAAAGTGTTTTCTTCGGCTGCAGAACTTTTGAAGAATGTAAAAGCTGTCAGCATAGCAACGCCGACCAGCTCGCATTATGAAATTGCAAAAATGGCAATAGAACATGGAGTTCATCTTTTCATAGAAAAACCGATCACCCAAACGACCGAAGAAGCTGAGACGGTGGTTCAACTTGCGAAACAAAAAGGATTGCTGATACAGGTGGGGCATATCGAACGATTCAATCCGGCACTTCTCGCTCTGGAAACCTATAATCTCAAACCGATGTTTATAGAATCACACCGAATGGCACAATTTAATCCGCGCGGAACAGATGTCGCCGTTGTGCTCGATCTGATGATACACGACATCGATATAATATTGAGTTTGGTTCGCTCTCCGGTTCGGTCGATTGAGGCAAACGGCCTTGCCGTTGTGTCAGATCATATTGATATAGCAAACGCGCGGCTACAGTTTGAGAATGGGTGTGTTGCAAATGTAACCGCGAGCAGAATATCACAGAATAAGATGCGCAAGATGCGCCTCTTCCAGCGGGACGCATATCTGTCGATCGATTTTTCGGAAGGACAAACTGAAATTTTCCGGCTCATCGATGAGAACGAGGATATTCCAAATCTCACGATGCAATTGGGGCAGATACAAGCCGGCTCAAAAAACCGGAAAATCGTTTATGAACGACCGGAAACGAAAGAGGTAAATGCTCTCAAGTATGAATTGGAATTGTTTGTAGATTCGGTGATGAACGGTAAAGAACCTGTAGTAAGCGGACAGGATGGATTACGGGCGCTGAAAGTTGCACATGATATAATGGAGAAGATAAGTCGTCAAAGGTTATCGCTGTAATGAAAAACGAATTGCAAAAAAATATTGAACTGACTCAACCGATCCTTCTGCAAATCGGTTCAATTGCCGATGAACAGGGAATAGAATCGTATGTTGTTGGCGGATATGTCCGTGATAAGCTTCTCGGCAAAGAAGTGAAAGATATAGATATCGTTGTTCTTGGAGATGGAATTAGCTTTGCGAGGATAGTTGCCGATAACATCGGTCATAAGAACGTAATCACTTTCGAAAAGTTTGGAACAGCCATGCTGCCGCTCGAAGGTGGGAAGATCGAATTTGTATCTGCGCGCGAAGAAAGCTACGAACGGGAATCGCGCAAGCCGAAAGTTACAAAAGCTTCACTTGAAAGCGATCTCGCTCGACGCGATTTCACAATCAATACAATCGCCGTCTCACTTAACCGGCGCAATCGTGGAGAGTTGACCGATCGGTTTGATGGGATTTCGGATCTGCAAAAGAAAATACTTCGTACGCCTCTTGAGCCGGAAAAAACTTTCGATGACGATCCGCTCAGGATGATGCGCGCGATTCGTTTCGCTTCGCAATTACATTTTAACATCGAGGAAAAAACGTACCATGCGATCTGCGCAATGGCAGATCGGATCATGATCGTGTCGATGGAACGAATCGCCGATGAATTTTTTAAAATTCTCGCTTCATCAAAACCTTCTATCGGGTTGAAGCTATTTCACGAAACCGGATTGGCTGCGCATGTCTTTCCAGAACTCGTTGATATGGTAGGCATCGATCAGCGAAAAGATTACCATCATAAAGACGTTTTCCTCCACACGATGAAAGTTGTAGACGGTATTAGCCAGACAACCGAAAACATGTGGCTGCGTTTTGTAGGACTTGTTCATGATATTGCGAAGCCAAAGACGAAGGCATTTAAGGAAGAAATCGGCTGGACGTTTCATGGTCATGAGGAAATCGGTGCACGGATGATGAAACAGATTTTCCGCCGAATGCGTTTGCCGATGGACAAGCTCCCTTATGTTGAGAAGCTCGTTCGTCTTCATCTGCGCCCTATGGTTTTGGTGAGTGAAGAGATTACAGATTCTGCTGTTCGGCGGGTCATGTTCGAAGCAGGTGAAGAAGTTGATGATCTTATGTTGTTATGCCGCGCCGATATTACATCTCAAAATCCTCAACGTGTCGCTCAATATTTAAAAAATTATGAGAATGTTATCCAAAAGATGAAGGAAGTTGAGGAGAAGGATAAGATTCGGAATTGGCAGCCGCCGGTGCGCGGAAACGAAATAATGGAAGTTTGCAACATTAATCCAAGCCCGTTAGTAGGTGTCTTAAAGAAGAAGATTGAAGACGCAATCCTGGACGGAATCATTCCAAATGAACATGATATAGCGCTTCAATATCTGCTGAAAATAAAAGATGATATTCTTAAAGAATATTTCGAATAATCGATTTTATAAAGATTGTAACTTTTAATGAATCAAATCGTTAAAGAGGGTATCTTTTTGAGCCCTGTCAAACGCTCACATTAACAAAAATTGGAGTCTTTCTAATGAAGCTGTTCTCAGTCACGCTCTTACTGGTTGCCTTAATAACATTAGCAAACGCACAGCAGCCTACGATTCTCACGCTCGATGAAGCGATCAAACTCGCACTCGAGAAAAATTTATCAATTATTAAATCTCAAAATAATATCGATGCTGCTCAAAGCAGTGTTTTGGCAGCATACGGCAATTATCTTCCAACATTGTCTGCCTCTGGCAGCTGGTCTCGTTCTGAACGCACCGGACAACGAACAATCCAAGGGATAACTATTCCGGGAGCTACCTCTACATCGACAAGTAATTCGTTTCAAGCAGGATTAAGTCTCGGTTATACAGTTTTTGACGGCTTTCGGCGTGAAGCAAGCTTCAACAGAACTACTGCATCGGCTACCGCTACTGAGCAAACAGCAGTCAGAACGCGACAGTCAATTCGGTTTCAAACCGAATCGGAATTCCTGAATATATTAAGACTCGAGCAATTGGTAAAAGTTACTGAAGAAAATCTAAAACGAGATCAAAGACAGCTCGAGCGAATCACCGAATCGAACCGGGTTGGTGCGCTTTCACTTGCCGATGTCTACCGGCAGCAATCGCAAGTTGCAACCGATGAATTGAATGTTATTAATTCGCAGAATAATTACAATAAAGCAAAAGCCGATCTAGTCGCATTGATTGGGTTGGATATGGGTACCGAATACCAGTTTGCTGATATCGGACTTTCAACAACGATCGACCAGGGTGAATTGAAAGCGTCGGCGGAAAAATATAAAAATTTTGATGACCTTGTTCAACGAGCAATAACGGCACGCCCTGATTACCTTGCCGCGAGAGAAAGTTACAATGCTTCCGAGTCCGGCGTCACTAGCGCCCGCAGCGGATATTTTCCCCGTATCTCGGCATCAGCGGGATATGGTTTATCGAATTCAGAGCTATCCAAACTTTCAGACAACAAGAGTCTTTCATGGGGGGTTGATCTTAGCTGGAGTATCTTCGATGCTTTCCAGACAAATGAAGCTCTTCAGACTGCCATAGTTACAAAGAAAAATTCTGAAACATCGTTGAAACAATCTGAGCGTGAAATTAGTGTCGAGGTGAAAAAAGCATTGCTCGACCTTGAAGCCGCACGGAAGCAAGTGGAAGTGAGTCAGAAGGGTCTTCAGTCGGCAACAGAGGACAGAAAGATCGCAGAAGAACGTTATAATCTTGGTGCAGGCACATTACTCGATCTTCTCACGGCGAATGCGAATTTTGTAAATGCTGAAGCGAATACGATCAATTCATCTTTCTCGTACAATATCGCAAAGCGTAATATGGAATATGTTATAGGTGAACGAGCGAATTAAATTTTAGAAAACACCCATCAGGATATGCAGGAGTAATAAATTATGGCAAATAATAAAAAATCAAAAAAGAAAATTATTATCTTTTCAATTGTCGGTGTGCTGGTGATTGTTCTAACTCTGCTCGTTATTCTTGGCAGCAAGAAAGAACCTGTATACACGGTGCAGACTGAAAAAGTGGCGCGGCGAACTATCACCCAGACCGTCACAGCGACAGGGAAGATTTATCCGGAAGTTCAAGTGATCATTACTCCTGAAGTCAGCGGTGAGATTATATTGCTGCCGATGAAAGAAGGAACGAAAGTAAAAAGAGGCGATTTGCTTCTCAAGATTAAACCTGATATTTATCTTGCCATGCGGGATCAAGCGGCATCGGGACTTGCCTCTACAAAAGCAAGCCTTCTCAGAGCCGAAGCAGAATATAAACGTTCCCAGGAACTGTCTTCAAAAGGTCTTATCTCCACGTCCGAGCTTGAGCAGTCGAAGATGTCATATGAAGTCGCAAGAGCACAGTTCGATCAAGCCGATGCACAATTAAAACAGGTAAACGAAAGTCTATCGAAGACATCGATCTTCTCTCCTATGGACGGTACGATCTCCGATTTAAAGGTAGAACAGGGAGAGCGAGTTCTCGGTACCAGTCAATTTCAGGGTACTACCGTGATGACCGTAGCCGATCTATCGAGGATGGAAGCGCGTGTTGATGTAGGGGAGAATGATATAATACTAATTTCAATCGGCGATACGGCTCGGATTGAAGTCGATGCGGTTCAAAATAAAAAATTGAATGGAATTGTTTATGAGATCGGAAATTCGGCAAAGACGAAAGGTCTCGGGACTCAGGAAGAGGTAACAAATTTTGAGGTGAAGATCCGTATTATCGATAAAGATGTGATACTCCGTCCCGGCATGTCGATGACAGCGACTGTTGAAACCGAAACAAAGAAAAATGTTCTTACCGTCCCAATCCAGAGCGTTACTACGCGTGCTATGGAAAAAGGAAAAGACAAGACTCAAACTCCCGATGAGAGTGATGAGATGGCATCCAGCGATACAAGGATCAAACAAAAAACTGAAAAAGTTAAAGAGATTGTTTTTTTAGTCGATAATAATGCGGTAAAAACTGTTGAAGTAAAACGAGGCATCTCTGATGATTCTTATACAGAGATTACTGCCGGATTAGAGGAGAACAAGGATGTGGTATCGGGGAGTTATAAAGCCATCAATAGGGAATTAGAAGATGCCGCTAAGGTAAAAGTGGACAATAAGAAACCGAAGTCCAAGAAAACTGAATAAAAAAATAAGGTAAATTTATGTCGATCAGTAATCATGTAGTTATCAATCTTCAGCAAATCAAAAAAATATATGATATGGGTGGAGCCGAGGAAGTTCAGGCGCTTCGGGGTGTTTCACTTCAAATCCAAAAAAATGAATATGTCGCAATTATGGGACCATCGGGATCGGGCAAATCTACGTTAATGAATATCATCGGTTGCTTGGATACTCCGTCATCCGGATTATATGAATTTAACGGTGTCAATGTCAGTGAGATGAATGACAACCAGCTTGCGAAGATTCGGAATAAAGAGATCGGGTTCGTTTTCCAGACTTTCAATTTACTTGCCCGCTCCGATTCACTTCATAACGTTGAGCTGCCTCTAATCTATGCAGGCGTTACATCGGCAGACCGCAAACGGCTTGCGCGTGAAGCCCTTGAACACGTCGGCTTGGGGGATAGAGGACATCATAAGCCAAACGAGCTTTCCGGCGGTCAACGGCAGCGTGTGGCGGTTGCGCGTGCGCTCGTCAACAGGCCCTCTATCTTACTTGCCGATGAACCGACTGGAAACCTCGATTCAAAAACTGGTGATGAGATCATGGTTCTTTTTCATGAACTTCATTCGCAAGGTAATACAATTATTTTGGTTACTCATGAAGAGTATATCGCAGAACATGCTCATCGCATAATTCGCATCCGCGATGGAATGATTGAGAGTGACGAAATCGTAAAAAACCAGAAAAAAGTAAACACAGCCTGAAGAATTTTATGTACTTTCTGCATGAAATAAAAGAAGGATTAATCATCGCCTTTCGGGCGATCAGGGCAAACAAGATGCGTTCTGTATTGACGACGCTCGGAATTGTCATCGGTATAGTTTCTGTAACCCTGATGGCAACTGCCATAGAGGGTGTTGACCGTGCATTCGAAAAAAGTGCATCTGCATTCGGATCGAAAGTTCTCTACATCCAAAAATTTCCATGGGTACAGCACGACGATTGGTGGAAGTACAGAAATCGGCGCGATATGAAAGTAGAATATGTAAGCGCTATTTCCCGGCAGGCGACGCTGGTCGATGCAGTAGCGCCTTCGGTTCTGACTTTTAAAGATGCCCGCTTCGGTTCGAGAACAATGTTGAGCGCATTTGTAACCGGAACAACGCATCAATACCAAGAAGCCTCAGGTACAACGATTCAGGATGGGCGTTTTATTTCACAGGAAGAGTCGGATGGCGGGCGACCCGTTTGCGCGATCGGCGCCAATGTAGCCGAAACGCTGTTTCCATCCATAGATCCTATCGGACAAACGATCAAAATAGGCGGTTTTCCGTACACTGTACTCGCGGTTTTTGAAAAACAGGGTGGCATGTTCGGAACTTTTACTTCTGATAATCGGATTTTTGTTCCAATAAATTCATTCATGAATCAATTCGGGTCACGGCGCGATGTGCTGATCAGCGCTCGCGTGGCACAGGGAGTTGATATAGAAGAAGCGAAAGAAGAACTTCGGGGCGTCATGCGCAAGATACGCCACATAGAACCGGGCGAGCAAGATGATTTCAATATCAATGAACAGGAAATGCTGACGCAAATCTTCGGAGCGATAACAGCTGTCATTGCCGGTATAGGTTTTTTCATTACAGGGCTGTCGCTTTTTGTTGGCGGTATCGGTATCATGAACATAATGTATGTTTCTGTAACCGAACGAACCAAAGAAATCGGAATCCGGAAAGCTATCGGCGCCCGGCGACGAACCATACTTTTCCAATTCCTCGTTGAAGCGGCGCTTATCTGTCTGATCGGTGGTATCATCGGTTTGATGATCGCATATCCGCTCAGTTTGATAGCCGATCAAATATTACCGACTGCTATGCCGATATCCGTAGTTATACTCTCTCTATTTGTTTCGCTGTTTGTGGGTGTTATCTCGGGATTTCTTCCGGCATATAAGGCATCAAAGTTAGATCCTGTAGACGCGTTGCGGTACGAGTAGGCAATGACCGGGGCGCTTGAAACATTTCTTCACGAAGTAAAAGAAAGTCTTACGATGGCGATCGTATCCATCAGGACTAACAAGCTTCGTTCTATCCTTACTCTCCTTGGTATCGCTGTAGGTGTCTTTTCTATCATCGGTGTTATGACTGCAATGGGTGTACTTACCAGCAGTATTGAAAACGGGATGACGTTCCTTGGTGCGAATACGTTTCAGGTTCAAAAGACCTCGCCTATGATGACAGGTGATGTAAAAGAGAGGCTCAAGATGATGAACAGGAAAAAGATTACGTACGAACAAGCTCTCAGAGTAAAAGAATCTTCTACGCTCGCTAAAGCGGTCGGTATGTTTTGTTATCTTAACGGTTCCAAGGTTGTCGTTGCTGAAGACGGAAGTAAAACAAATCCGAGTGTGAATGTGTCGGGTCGTGATATTGAAAGTTTCCTGGCGAACAACTGGATAATTGAAGATGGTCGGCTTTTCAGCCAGGGCGAAATGAATTCCGGTAGTTACGTTGCGATTCTTGGAGCCGATGTGGTCAAAAAACTTTATCCTAAAAGCGATCCTATAGGTCAAACTATACGCGTAGACAAGCGTAAATTTCAGGTAATCGGGATAGTACAATCGAAAGGATCCGTCTTAGGCGGCGGTGATGAATCGTTTGTATTGATTCCACTTAACACATTTTTTGGAATTTACGGGAAAGATCAGGAGTTCTCATTCAAAGTACAAGCGGATGCGATGGCTATCGACGATTGTATGGAACAGGTTAGGGGAATTTTACGAACTGCACGTCATGTTCCGCCGGGCGCCGAAGATGATTTCGCAATTGTCTCAAACGATTCGTTGATCAATCAATTTAATGATTTTACGAAATATCTTCGGCTCGGTATAATTATTATCAGCAGTATTTCACTGCTTGCCGCCGGTGTGGGCATAATGAATATCATGCTCGTTTCAGTTACAGAACGGACAAGAGAAATCGGAATACGCAAAGCGGTTGGAGCACGAAAGAACAATATCATGACGCAGTTTGTTCTCGAAGCGGTTCTTGTGAGCGAGTTCGGCGGGATAATTGGTATTATACTTGGTATTCTTGGTGGAAACATAATCGCGCTGACGATGAATGCGAGTCCGGTTATACCGTACGATTGGGTGCTGATCGGTTTTATTACATGCAGTTTTATAGGGATAGTTTTCGGCGTCTATCCGGCATGGAAAGCGGCGAATCTCGATCCGATTGAATCTTTAAGATATGAATGACATATGATATTTTCTGATTTTATTCTTGATTGATATGGGACAGGTATTCGAAACTATAGCGCACGAATTTCGTGAGAGCTTGGCGATGGCGCTCATCGCTTTGCGAATCAATAAACTAAGATCGATTCTCACACTGCTGGGAATAGCCGTTGGTGTATTCTCGATCATTGCTGTCATGACAGCAATGGGAGTATTGCTCAATAGTATCGAAAGCGGGTTAAGCCAGTTGGGCGCTAACACATTCCAAATCCAAAGAACAGCCATGTTCAATTCTGGTAATCCGCAGGAACGTGCCAAAATGAGGAACCGGAAAAATCTTAAATATGCCCAGGGACTACTCGTCAAGGAGCGAGCGACGTTGGCTAAGGCGGTTGGCTTAGAGGCATGGAGCGGTGGGAAGATTGTCGCTACTTTAACCGGGCAAAAATCCAATCCTGATGTCGCGATTGTTGGTGAGGATATCGAAGGATTTGCTACGAACAACTGGGATATTGGTGACGGCAGGTTATTCACGCAGAGCGAGTTGAACTCTGGACGGAAGGTTGCTATACTTGGAATTCAAGTCGTTAAAAAAATCTTTACCAAATTGGATCCGATCGGACAAACAATTAGAATTGACGGACAGGAATACGAAGTCATCGGTACCATCGAGCCGAAAGGCGGAATGCTTGGCGGTAATCAGGATAATTTCGTCGCCGTCCCACTAACGACATTGTTCGATGTCTATGGCAGTGACCGGGATATACACATTATGGTGCAGGCATCATCGCGTGAAACATTTGACGATTGCATTGAACAAGTAAGAGGCATCCTACGATCTGCACGCCAGGTAACACCCGGAGCCGATGATGATTTTTATCTCTTTTCCAACGATTCGATGATCGAACAGTTTAACGATTTCACGAAGTATGTCCGGCTCGGCATTATGGTCATCAGTGCCATCGCATTAATTGCAGCCGGTGTGGGCATCATGAACATAATGCTCGTATCCGTTACCGAACGTACGAGAGAAATTGGTATACGGAAAGCTATCGGCGCGAAGAAAAATAATATCCTCTCACAATTTATTCTCGAGGCCGTTGTCATTAGCGAACTCGGTGGAATGATAGGAATCATAATCGGTATACTCGTCGGTAATATTCTTGCAGTCACTTTATCCGTTCCCGCTATTATTCCCTGGGATTGGGTGGTAATCGGGTTTTTAGTTTGTTCGTTAATCGGGGTAGTTTTTGGTGTTTATCCTGCATGGAAAGCCTCAAATCTTGATCCAATCGAGGCATTAAGATATGAATAAGATTTATCCAATTTTCCTACTCTGACCATTCTTGACTTTCGGTATATTAATATCGAAATTATAGTAAGCTTACTACACAGCTATATCCTGTAAAAAATTATAAGGAGAACTTCAATGAGACGAAATGCTATCAATTATTTTCTAATAACACTTTTAATAATCTTTTCCGCTTCGATTGCTTTTTCCCAGATCAAGTATCGAACATTCAGTCAATACGATTTATCCCTTAAGAAAGCCAAAGCCGGCAAAATTCTAAACAGTAATGTCAGTTTTGTGTTTAAGAATGACAGCCTTAGTTTTGCTGTTAATGGTCTTCATGCAAGATTGAATTCATCGATCAACGGGATAATAGATTCAGGCGGATTTACCAATATAGTTATAAGTGAAAGAGGAAAAGTGTTTACTGCAACCGGTCGATCTGTTGCGGCTGGAGATTCGGCGAGGCTTATTTTTAATCTCGATAAGAAAGCCCCCGGTGCAAAAGCAAGTAAATGGTGGTGGTATATGGATGGTGTTCAGGTTGGAAATAAACGTCATGAATTAACCGGAACTTATCAGCCAATTCAGATCCAACCAAACGGTGGGACTGTTCGAGATTATATCTATAAGCACATCATTCATCGCCCACAGGGCTTGATCGTAGGAATGGTCACTGAAACTCTAAAGGTTGGCTGGATCAGATATAAGAATGCTGACCGTAAATTTTTCCCGCACACTGATGCTGCCCGCTGTTTCGATGTCATCGCGACAGGGTCAACTATTACTCGACCCTTCGATCACAAGCTGCAAAATCCACACGTCAAGAAACATAACAATCACTTGCTCGGTGAAGTTCATGCATTAAAGCTTGCGATAATTGCGAATGATTCAGGAGCAACTCAACCATTGGATACGACTGCATTAGGCGATTTGATTTATAACGATCTCACTAATCCGGGCGATCCGGGTAACGGTTTAACATTGCGTAATCTTGTAGCGATTATCGATTCAGCGCTCACATACTGCCATCATTTCGATTTGATGCCAGGCATCTATTCAAAATTCGATACGTGCGTTTCCAGAATCAATCGCGCCTTCGACGGTTCATATATTGCCGTTTCATTTAATCCATTTGTACTTGCAGGAACACATGCACTTGAAGAAATTCCATTCCTGCATCCCAATCCGACCGCTGTGTCCGTAATGAGACGCGGTTCAAAATACTCGATACTCGATCAGATGCCTGAACTGTTTACTCTTCAACAAAACTATCCTAATCCTTTCAATCCGTCAACGACAATTGATTTTAATTTAGCTGAACCGGGCATCGTGACATTGAGAGTGTTCAATCTTCTTGGGCAGGAAGTCGCGACATTATTAGATCGTGAAGAAATGGAAGATGGTGAACAATCTATCGAATTCAATGCGAACAATCTCACATCCGGAATTTATTTTTACAAAATATTTGCACAAGGGGTCGGCGAAAGTAAAATGCAATTACAGGCGACGAAGCGGATGATGTTGGTGAAGTAGTATGTAAAAAGGTTTATTATTTGATCAAGCAGTATGTGAAAACCCCGGATTAAATGCTCGGGGTTTTTTATTTAATACTTCACCGAGAGTAATTATCTTTTATACCAAAAATTAGCTGAATACTTTGTTCTCGGAATAACATCCGTCATCTTACCCTCTATCTTTATCAGATAAGCAAGTTTATCGAACACTACCTCGATATTCTCATTCACACTGTCGTTTCCGATGGTTGAAAATTTAACAGGTATTATATGAACCGTATCCGGGAATGAATACCAATAAATATCCTTATCTGATTTATTTGTACGAAATTGCCAAGGTGTATCGAAAGCATTCATCTCTTTGCCTGCGATTGAATAAGTGACAGAGACTGTATAAGGTCGGGATTTAGTGCGAAGCGTTAATTCAATATCGTAGTGTGTTGTATCGTTGAATCTATGTTTTTGTTCCTGCCTCGATACCGATACCCATGATGTATCAAAACCGGTTTCGGGTTTTATCTCCATGGAAGTTATTCTTCCTACTATAAGCGAATCTCCGCGGGGATGCTCGATTCTTAAACCATTCAAGTATTCAGATCCATTGACAGTAACTGTTTTTACATCCGTACTCATGTTGTACTCTTGTTCGATATTAACATTGCGATACAAGAGAGAATTGTACCGCGGGATGGAAAATAAATAGCAACTGAGACCGACGAAGACTGTGGTAAGTACGATGAATGTTGTTCGAGATCGCAGCTTCACGATAAACAGATTGAGCGGGATTGAATCTTTAATGACTGCAGTGATCGCAAAAAGAAAAGGAAGAATGTAAACGCTGAAAATAAGTATGACCCCGGCATTAAGAAATAATTTTATTAGATCCGGTATGTTGACGCTTGTGCTGACATTCAGGAAGACATCGCTCCACTCAGAGAATATCAACCGAATCATCCACAAGGGTGAGAGAGCAATAAGAATTAATTTCAGAATCGGTTGTCGGACGAGTATTGCAAGACTTATTAATAACAGTGCAATCCCCGGTTCAACGACGAGTTTAAGATTGACAAACCAAAGTGTTACCAAGAAAGCCAGAAGGATTATTACCGCGCGTTTAAAATGCACGTAGGGACATTGAGATAGTTTCAGTTTCAAGCTAATGCGAAGAACTATCCAGCCGCCTATAGACATGGCAATGGCGGCAAGTAAATAATACCAGCCGATTTCGCCAATCCATGGAAAGCGATTACCCTTGATCCATCCGACCAAGTCAGAAGAGAACCATCCGCAAGTCACGATGATTATTGAAAAGAGAAACATTTTAATTCCCGACCACCGGATTCTTGTGGGTGAGTCTACAGGTTCGCGCCGTTTCCTGACCGATATGAAAGCAAGAACAGTCATGATCGCAACGAATGAAATGAAGACTAATAGACCCCACATCGGAATAAAAACCGGTATCCCCCAAAGAAGATAGAGCCAGTATATGTCGAGATCGCGCGACGGAATTCCCCCATCAAACCGCTCAATCAGCTTTACTATTATATCTCCCGAACGTTTTAATCCCGCCTGCTCAAAATTTTCAAAATTATCACGCGGCGTATGAATCGGTTTTGACACGTCGGATATGAATGCGATAGCGGGAATTCCTTTTTGAAGGAACGGTTCATGATCGGATCCCGGTCCGGCAGTCAGCGAATAATTAAGTGAGTTGAAATGTGTAGAGTATCGAAGATGTTTATATCCAAGGTTATTGTATTCTTCAACTGCGGCTCTCACTAACCATTTCGGTGAGCTTGAACTTTTGTGAGCATCGGGAACTATATCGAGAATACCCAGACCGTTTGCCATATCGATCTGCATCATCATCACCATACTGTCGATATCGGGAAAATTTGATACGAAATGCTTCGAGCCGATAAGCCCCTGCTCCTCGCCGCCGAAACAACAGAATACAATTGTTGATTGCATCTCTCTTTTTCCAAATACATGTGCGGCTTCGATCACGACTGCGCTGCCCGAACCGTCATCGTCTGCACCGGGAATCTCCGGCTCTGCTGAATCGATATGCCCGCCGATAACGATGGTGCGCTTTGTCATTCCGCGTTTAATCCCGACTGCAACCCCGCTGTTCGTATTGCCGCGAGAAAAACGGTCGATCTTCATGATATAAGCAGTATCGCATCCATACTCTTTGTATTTTTCGATTGCATAGTTCAACGCTTGCCATTCTGCCGGCGAGCCCATGGTGCGCGGACCAATATCGACACTCAGGTATCTTAAAATCTGCGTTGCATTCTCTTGAGAAAATTCGGTTTGTGTTTGGAGGGAATCGTAAGTCGGGAAGATGAGGGAGATCGGAAGAATGAATCTCGACAGTCTCATGTTAGATATTTCCCGAAGAATTCTAATAATTTTTGCCCGTATTTTTTTCCTGCTATATCCCACGTGTTGTTGTGTGCCGCTCCATGGATGGGGAAAATCTCTTTTGGCTGGTTCGCTTTCTCAAAAAGCATGAGTGAGTATTGATGCTTGATGAGATGGTCGTCTGTGCCGTAGACGATTAGTATCGGGATCCGAATTGTCTGCACGGCTTCGAGCGGTGAGACTTCACGTGCTTTAAATTTTGCCCGAAGTTCTGCGTGGACGATCACGAGATTCCTGAGATAATGGAACGGCAGCTTGATCATCCGTTTCTGATAATCGTCGAAGATAGTGCGGAGCGTGGCAAAGGAACTTTCGGAAACGACTGCAATAATTCGTTTATCTATTGCGGCGGCTTGAATTGCGACTGCCGCACCCATCGATGTTCCAAACAAACCGATTTTGCCAAGCTCGATATCTTTTCTTGCCGAAAGGTAATCGATTACACGCGAGACATCGTGTTTTTCATAGAAACCATAAGTACAATACTCGCCGCCGCTTTTGCCGTGCCGGCGTGAATCATAGAGAAAGACGTTGAAATGATTGTCATGCATCAGCTTGGCGAATCGTATTCCATCTATTTTACAATCGGCAACGCCGTGGAGATAAATGATTGTCCCTTTGACAGGTGCCGCGGCTTTGATGAGCCACCCGTCAAGTTTAGTATTATCAGTAGTAGAAACGACGATCTCCTCGCACAGTAAATCTGCTTCCGAAGGAATAGTCGGCAGACCGAGTTTACGGTAGAACTCGGCGTTTCTTCTTCTCGGTTGCAGAAGAATAGTCGGACCGACGACAAAAAGAATAATTGTCGCCGATACTAAAAATGTAAATAACGCTATTGCCAGCGCTATGAATAAAACCATGCTTTACCTTTATGTTTGCGAGGGTTCATTGCCATTACACATACCATGTGAAAAGAATAATTTGTCACTCTGAGCGCAGCGAAGAGTCTCAAAATTCAATCAGATTCTTCTCCCGCCTTCGGCGGGATCAGAATGACATGTTGACATTTTATGTTTTTACACAGTCTGACTGCAACTTCACAAATATATGAAGCGATTGTTTGGAATGCAAGATATATCAGAGGAGATATTCTATAAGCACAATAATTTTGTTTGACAACTTGAGGGGAAATTTGTAAATTGCACCTCAATGAAAAAATATCCTGGGTCAGGGCGAGCACTTATGGCGAAGCCATCACTTCGTGACAAAATAGATATAAAACAGAGCAACTGTCTTTTAGTGGATTAAACTTTCATTCTCAATGGGATAAAAGATGTTTTTTGCGCATTCTGAAAATACGGCAGGGACGAAACATAATTTAAAAAATCACCTTGAAAGAACTGCGGATCTATGTCGATTATTTGCACCATCGGCAGAGCTTGAGCAGTTGTTCTATCTTGCGGGATTGCTGCACGATGCTGGTAAATTTCAGGATGGGTTTCAGAGTTACTTAGCTACGGGGAAACCAAAAACGCCACATGCAGGCATTGGGGCATTTCTTTCTCGAACAATTGCCAAACAATTCATTCCACTGCCTTTCGCAATAAAAGGACATCACGCGGGAATGCCGGATAAAGAGGAACTTGTCTCCGCATTTGAAATACTTGAAGACGATACAAATAATATCCAAGAAATGAAAAGACGTTTCTATGAAAGCTTTCCTGAAGCAGAAACATCTTTCGGCGAAATAAAGGACATCCTTGTTAAGGATAAGTTACAGGTCGAGTGCGCAACACGATTTTTATTCAGTGCACTGACGGATGCGGATTGGTTGGATACCGAACACCATTTCAATCTGGAAAAGACAAACGCACGAATAAGCTCTACGCTTGATTGTGACGTTCTCATTGCCGCTCTCGAAAAGAAGTTTACGGAACTACAAAAGAAACTCGTAGAAGGACATTCGACGGAGATTATTAATTCACTTCGCACAAAAGCGCGCAACGAAGCCGCAACACACTTTGCGGAACCTCCGGGATTTTTTTCACTTCAACTTCCAACAGGTCTCGGAAAAACGCTTACTTCAATGTATTGGGCGTTACTCCATGCACGAGAAAACAAATTGAAACGGATCATCATCGTTCTTCCCTATATAAACATCATAGACCAGACAGCATCGATTCTGAAAGATATATTCGGCGAAGAAGTTGTGCTAGAACATCATTCCGGAGTTATCGAGGATGACGAGGAATATTCAAACGAGACATTTAAGAAGGGACAGGTATCAACGAAACAACTTGCGTGCGAGAACTGGCAAGCACCAATTATTGTAACGACCGCCGTGCAATTCTTTGAATCCCTCTTCAGCAATCGACCGTTCAAATGTAGGAAGAACCACAGCATCGCCGACTCCATAGTGATTTTCGATGAAATACAAACACTTCCGAAGCAGCTTGCGGAGCCAACGATTGTTATGCTAAAGAATGTAGCATCTATAGCAAGAACTACGTTTTTATTCTGCACCGCTACAATGCCTGCATTCGGGAAGCGCGATACGTTCGACGGAATCGACTCGGACACCCCTCTCATTAGAAACCCAAAGAAATACTTCGATGCAACAAAAAGGGTGGACTACAAGCTACTAAAGAAATTACAACCTGTCACGTTGGATGTAGTGAGTCAGAAATTACTGAAAGAGACAAAATCATACTTGGTTGTTGTAAACACAAAACAAGTTGCCAAGGAAATTTACAGAAGATTGAAAGAAGAAAATACGCATGAGCAATACTATCACCTTTCTACTGCAATGTGTCCGCATCATCGGAAGAAAAGAATCAACGATATTGTGGCGGCTCTTAAGTCCGAGAAAAGACAGCGAATCGTAGTTGTTTCAACACAACTCGTTGAAGCAGGCGTGGATTTCGATTTCCCTTGCGTCTACCGTGCAATCGCGCCGCTTGACGCAGTGATACAAGCAGCGGGTCGATGCAATCGGAATGGCAGGATGAAAAAAGGAAAAGTAGTTTTGTTTGATCTTGTTGACCACCGAATGCCGGATGCCACTTATCGTGCATGTGCGGCTTTTGCTAAGGGAATAATACAGGATGATCCTGAAGTTCTTCACAGTGAGAAATCATTCGAACGATACTACGAGCAAGTGATTGAGCTTTTTGTCGATCCGGATAGATTCAAAATTACAGAAGAAAGAAAGAGATTTAATTTCAAGACCGTTAACAGCCAGTATCAAATTATTGAGAGGGGAAGAACAGTACCGCTTCTCATTACGAATTATTCTTCTGAGAGCAAAGCGTTGTCGGAAGAGGTTCTTGAATTCTTTGCTTGGAAAGGTTTCATTGTGAAAGAACAATACAGAAAGCTTCAACAATACAGCGTACAAGTGTACCACAATTTTCTGCATGAATATAGCAGCCAGATTGAAACGCATGAAAGCGGATTGCGAATCTGGCATGGTGGATATAACGAAGATTTTGGACTTGCACCAGAAGATATTGAAACTGTTTTTTAATAGAAAGGAGAAACCATGAATGACAATGTAGTTCGGGTAAAAGTAACGGGTGAGTTTGCCTGCTTCACCCGCCCTGACCTTAAGGTTGAACGAATGACCTATCCCTGCATGACTCCCTCGGCGGCGCGGGGGGTATTGGATTGCATTCTCTGGAAACCAGAGTTCGTGTGGCATGTTCATAGGATCAGCGTTCTTGAGCAAGTGAAATTCCATTCGGTAAAGCGCAACGAGATCAATGCCAGACAGGGAAAGACACCGATAATCATCGAAGAAAATCGTACTCAACGTAACAGCATCGTGCTAAAAGATGTTGGATACATCATCGAAGCATCGGTCTTCCAAACCGTGCCTGATGTAAAGAATTCGCCAAAGAAATACGTTGAGATGTTCAACCGGAGAGTACGCAAGGGACAATGCTGGCGACGTCCATTCTTAGGGACGCGCGAGTTTGCAGCAGAGTTTTTACCTGTGTCAGAAAATGACAAGCCGATACAAGAAGAAATTCCTATCGGTAGTATGTTCCTTGATATGTGGTATGACGAGAACGGTGTACCAATTCCAAAATTCTTTTATGATGTTGCCGTTAGGAATGGTGTGTTGGATTGCAGTGAGGCATACCAACAAATACTTACAAGCAAACACATTCAAGGTGAGATAGCAACGTACCCAAGGCAACTGATTCATGAATTTAATCTTGCCGAGGAATCTACGGAAAAGGAGGCGTTATGATTCAAGAACTCGTTCTTTTATCTGAGAGGATTAGGAAGGATGAAATAGACAAGAGCCTCGTTCATGACGCTCTATGTAAAGAAAGACTTGATGCGTACATATATATAACAAAAATAGGGAAGTTTAACGGCATCATTCCAACAGAAAAAGGCATGACGGTCGTTGAAGATCTCGTAAGGACAGAAAACGCCGGTAGGACAAGTAATGTCCTAGCGCGTCTAGTTGTAGATAACGCTAAGTATGTATTGGGATTCCCTGAAACCAAGAGGACAAAAGAATGTCTTGAAGCATATCAAACAAAACTGAGAGACTATCAGAAAGTTGCAGGCATTAAATCACTTCTCGCCTTTTATGAAAATAAAAAGGAATTAAAAGCAGCACGTAAAGACTTTCAATCCAAAATAAATACGAAAGAACTAAAAGAAGGTACAAACTTCGGTGTCGTAATCCAGACCAAGGGACACAGAGATATTATTCTTCACAAAGACAAATCACTATACGAAGCAATAAAACAGAAGTATGATGAGAAGGAGAAGGCACTCATAGGAGCCAATAAAGAAAAATGTTCATGTTGCGGGTCATCAGAATACCGAGTACGAGATATTTCAACTCATGGAACTATACGAAGCGTCCCAAATCCTAATACAACAGGTAATTACCTTGTTTCCTTTGAAGGCGATGTTTTTTCGTCATATGGTCTTGAGGGAAATGATAACTCTCTTATATGTACACATTGTGCGAAAGCATATGTTGATGCTTTGAATTGGCTTCTTTCCAATGGTGTGTTAAGAAAGAACAAAAATGGGAAGGAATACTTTGATTACAGGAATCGCAAGAATATCTCTAGTGACACCGCAGTTGTCTTTTGGTTACGCGATGCAATAATAAGTCAAGAGCTTGATTGTCTTGACAAACCTGATGAAGGTAAAATTCGAGAGATGATAAAATCCATTCAAACCGGTCGAGCAGTGCTTGTAGAGAAAGCGAAGAAAGAAAAGATCGACAAGTTTTATGCAGTCACATTGAGCGGTGCAGCAGCACGTATTGCCGTGCGCGACTGGATTGAGACAAATCTCCCCAATCTACGAACCAATATTGTAAAATGGTTTGAGAGCATCTCGATAGGAGAATACAACAAGGATGATAAAAAAATCGTTACGCAGTTTTCCCGTTTCTATGCCCTCGTCTCAAGTGTTAAGAGCAAAGGCGGAAAAGATTCACAACACGGAAGGATTGGTGCGGTACTTTGGAAATGCGCAGTGCTTGGCACTGCACCGCCGCTTTGGCTGCTCAGCGCTGTATTAAACCGTCTCAGGGCAGAACAAGGGAATACAACTTCTGAACGAATAGCATTATTGAAACTTTATTTAGATAGAAGAACAAACAACAAAGGAGAAAAAATATTTATGGCAACACTGGATGAATCAAACAAAAGCATTGCCTACACTTGCGGACGCTTATTTGCCGTCTTGGAGTCCATCCAATACCACGCATCGGGCGGCAACCTCAACGCAGGCATACGAGAACGGTTTTTCTCGTCTGCTTCAACCACGCCTTCAACGGCATTTGGAAGGTTAATGAAACTCTCACAGCATCATTTATCGAAGATACGCGGAGAGAAACCGGGACTTGCTGTCAATCTTGATAAACAACTGCAAGAACTGATGTGCAATGTTGAAGGTTCACGCTTTCCTGTTACATTTTCGTTGGAAGATCAGGCAAGTTTCGCAATAGGTTATTATCATCAACGACAGCACGATTTTGCAAAGTAACCAATGGGTAGGACATTCATTCTTGAATGTCCATGCAAAAAAAAGACAGACAGGAATGTCTATCCTACAAACAATATTATTAAAGGAGAGCTTACAATGAGTAATATAATTAAGAACCGATATGATTTTGTCTTTTTATTCGATGTAAAAGACGGCAACCCTAATGGTGATCCAGACCAAGACAATCTTCCCCGTATTGATGCGGAAAATCAGGAAGGGCTTGTAACGGATGTGTGTATTAAACGCAAGGTGAGGAACTATGTCGAATTGAAGTTTGACAAAGCACCCGAATCGGAGAAGAACAAACATCTGATTTTTATCAGACAAGGAAGCGTGCTAAACACAATCATTCAAGGTGCTGAGGGCGAAACTGTAAAAGCCCGACAAGAAGATTTATTCAAAAAATATTGGGATATCAGAACTTTTGGGGCTGTTCTCTCAACAGGAAAAGAGAAGGAGAAACCAATAGAAATCACGAACACTAATGAGGATGATGAAAAAAAAGAAAAGAAGCCAAAAGAGAAAAAAGGAAAAGGTGCAGGAACAGTCCGTGGACCAATTCAATTTACTTTCTCACGTTCAGAGGATAGAATATTTCAAGCGGAACACACAATAACTCGTTGTGCCGTAACCAAAGAAGAAGACGCGAAGAAACAAGAAGATCGCGAGTATGCATCAACGATGGGCCGCAAATCCACCGTGCCATACGGACTTTATCGAATGCACGGTTTTGTCTCAGCAGTTGACGCCGCCAAGACTGGCTTCTCAGAAGACGATTTGAATTTACTTTGGGA
Organism: uncultured Chlorobiaceae bacterium; assembly: GCA_964520905.1. Lineage (GTDB taxonomy): Bacteria > Bacteroidota > Ignavibacteria > UBA10030 > SZUA-254 > JAGVIE01. The sequence goes on from CAZFQL010000012.1 coordinate 71,400, forward strand.
AGCGTTGCTGAACGCTTTTGAACACGACAGGTCTGCGGCTCGTGGTGAAATGAATCCACGCAAGTTAATTGTGTTCAAGCACGAAAGCCATCTCGGCAATGCACGTTCAGGTGAATTGTTTGAACGCGTGGATGTAGAAAAGAAAAAGGGCGTTGATCTTCCCCGCGCATGGAGCGATTATGAAGTAACGGTCAATAAAGGCAATATACCGAAGGGAATTGCACTCGACGAGAAGCTCTGACAACTCATGTTTACCGAAGACGACTTCATCCAGATCAGCGCGAATGGCATTGCTCATAACATATTGAAAGGAACCTTATGTCAAACATAAAACTTTTTGAACAAAAGAAAATCCGCTCTGTCTGGAATGAAGCGGAGCAGAAAATGTATTTTTCTGTTGCCGATGTTGTAGAAGCATTAACCGACAGCGCGGATATAAAGCAATATGTAAAACGCTTGCGACAGCGCGATCCGCAATTACATTCCAACTGGGGTACAATTTGTACCCCCCTTGAAATGACTGCCGCTGATGGGAAGAGACGGAAGGTGCAATGTGCGAACGTAGAAGGATTATTGCGCATTATTCAATCTATTCCATCACCAAAAGCTGAACCGTTCAAACTCTGGTTGGCTAAAGTGGGGCAAGAACGGCTCGAAGAAATCGAAAATCCCGAACTTGCACAAGCACGCATGAGGCAAATTTATAAAGCTAAGGGCTACAGTGATGAATGGATTGAGAAACGTGTGCGTGGTATAGCTGTGCGGGACGAACTAACCGGTGAATGGAAACAACGCGGCGTAAAAGAAGGCAAAGAATTTGCCATCCTTACAGCAGAGATCAGCAAGGCAACATTTGGAGTTGTGCCAGGCGATAATAAAAAATTGAAAGGATTGACAAAACCACAGGAAAATCTTCGCGACCACATGACCGATCTCGAGTTAATATTTACGATGTTAGGAGAAGCATCAACAACAGAAATTGCACGGAATAAGAATGCTCAAGGATTCCCTGAGAATGAAAAAGCAGCTATCGAAGGTGGAACGGTTGCGGGCAAAGCACGAAGGAATCTGGAGAAGAAGTCCGGACGAAAGGTAGTTACAAGTCAAAACTACAAGTCGTTATCAGAGAAAAAGAAACGCGAAATTGACAAGCAGTGATCCTATGTACACCGAAGACGACTTCATCCAGATCAGTTCATTACAGCATTATGTATTTTGTCCGCGGCAATGCGGGTTGATACATGTGGAAGACGTATGGACGGATAATGTCTTTACCGTGCGGGGAGAAATCCTGCATGAAAAGGTGGATACCGACACGTACGAAACGCGGGGCACACTGAAAACGGTACGTGGGTTGAGAATCCACTCAACACGGCTTGGCATTGTTGGGCGCGCGGATGTAGTGGAGTTTAGAAAATCAACCAATGCTGGTGGATCGCCTGATGTGATGCCGGTGGAGTTCAAATCGGGAGAACCCAAGGAAGATGTGAGCGATAAGGTGCAATTGTGCGCGCAAGCATTATGCTTAGAAGAAATGATGAACACGCAGGTGAAGCGCGGAGCGTTCTTCTATGGTAAAATCCGCCGTCGCGTACAGGTCGAACTTGATGACGAACTAAGAAAGCAAACAAAAGAAATTATTGCTGCCGTGCATGAGATTGTCTCCCAAAAGAAAGTGCCCGCGGCACGTTACAACGAGAAATGCAGAAATTGTTCTCTTGAAGAAACATGCATGCCAAAGGCAATGAATGAGAAAAAGTTGAAGCAGTATATGGATAATTTATATTTACAATAAATTGCACGAAATAATTTTGGTAGGTCAATCATTCTTGATTGACAAAAAAAATGGCGGAAGAATTGAAAATAACACGGCGGCATTTGCCACATTGGACAATCGATGGTTCTATCTACTTTGTAACATTTTGTACAGACAAAACGATGTTTGATGAGAATGAACAGCGCATGATTCTTAATCATATTAAAGAAGGAGATGGAAAATTCTATGATTGCTATGCCGCCATGGTGATGCCGGATCATGTGCATTTACTTTTGCAACCAAAGGAAGGAATGACCTTAAGCCGAATTATGCACGGTATCAAAGGTGTGGGCGCCCATAAGATCAATCAGCATCGGAATACTAAAGGAGCGATTTGGCAGAAAGAGTCGTTCGATAGAATTGTGCGGGATGGAAAAGAATTCGAAGAGAAGTTGAATTATATGTACAACAATCCAATAAAAAAAGGATTAATCGAAGAACCAGAGACATATACGGGTTGGTGGTACAATGAAAACAAATGCGGGTAGGACATTCATTCTTGAATGTCCGTTACGGACATATAAAAATGTATCTTACAAAACATATGGAATGACACACAAGAATGTGTGTCCTACAAAAACTTTATGAAAAAACATCTCAACACACTCTACATTACTTCTGACGATGCCTATGTCCACAAAGAACGGGAAACGTTTGTTGTGGAGGTGAATAACGAAAAGGTTTTTCAGGCACCCGTTCATTCGATTGAGAACATAGTTTGTTTCGGTTTCAAAGCGCTGAGTCCGCCGCTGATGGCATTTTGTGCGGAGAATAATGTTGGGATCAGTTATCTTTCGGAGAACGGAAAGTTTCTTGCACGCGTATATGGCGCACAAAAAGGAAATGTTCTTCTGCGGAAAGCCCAGTATGCAATTTCAGATAACGAAATGGAATCACTTGCAATTGCACGACCAATAGTTGCGGCGAAGGTAGCTAATTATCGCAATCTGTTGCTTCGCCACCAGCGTAATCATCCGGATGAATGCCCTGATTCCGTTGGATTAACGGCGGAGACGATGGGACAGCGGCTGATGGAAATCCATGGGGCGGAATCGTTGGATGGACTTCGCGGCTACGAAGGAGAATGTGCGGCACTGTATTTCGGAGTGCTGTCGGCACTCATCACGGTTCAACAGGAAGATTTCATATTTACTGGTCGAACGAAACGACCGCCGCTTGATCCTGCCAATGCGCTTCTTTCATTCTTGTATGCAATTTTGGCAAACGATGTGAGGTCGGCACTTGAGACAACCGGACTTGATCCGCAGGTAGGTTTCTTGCATCAACTAAGATCGGGAAGGCCAAGTTTAGCGCTCGATCTGATGGAAGAATTCCGGGCATATCTTGGTGACAGGATAATGCTGAATCTCATCAATCTCAAACAAGTGACGAAAGCAGATTTCGAAATCCGTGAATCAGGGGAAGTCCGCATGTCTGACGATGCCCGAAAGACAGTGATAACCGCATATCAGAAGCGCAAACAGGAAGAGATCACGCATCCGTTTCTCGACGAAAAGATGACAATTGGTTTACTGCCGCACATTCAAGCACAGCTTCTCGCAAGATACATCAGAGGAGATATTCCCGAATATCCACCATTTTATCTCAAGTGAAATCACTATGATGGTTATAGTAAGTTATGATGTGTCAACGAAGACCGCAAGCGGAGTTCGCCGACTTAGAAAAATTTCGGAGATGTGTTTGGACTATGGATTACGCGTACAAAATTCGGTGTTTGAATGCAATGTGGATCCGGCGCAGTGGGAAATTCTTAAGGATCGATTGTTATCTTTGTACAATGCGGAAGAAGATAGTTTGAGGTTTTATTATCTTGGATCAAATTGGAAACGCAGAGTAGAACATCATGGCAAAGCTACGATAGATGATATTGAGGAGCCACTTATTGTTTGACGCTAACCGAAGCACACGATGAAACACTGAGGGGTTAGCGCTGAGGAAATAGATTGAAAAGGGCAGTTTAGGTTATGGCAGGGGAAAAATTGTTAAATTGTATAGACATATGCGATTGATGTCAGAAATTCTTTGATTCTGAGATTTTTAATGTAAATTTAGAAGTGACAGTCGCGCCCCGTGCGGGCGCGTGGATTGAAACCGGCGATAATAACCGTATCGCGTGTAGCACTGCCGTCGCGCCCCGTGCGGGCGCGTGGATTGAAACACACCGTCATACACGCGGGTATGGACCAACCTCGGTCGCGCCCCGTGCGGGCGCGTGGATTGAAACTTGGCATCATCTTCGAGAAAATA
>CAZFQL010000012.1:75583-132006 GCA_964520905.1 uncultured Chlorobiaceae bacterium
GTCGCGCCCCGTGCGGGCGCGTGGATTGAAACTTGGCATCATCTTCGAGAAAATATTCCTGCACCTCGTCGCGCCCCGTGCGGGCGCGTGGATTGAAACTTTAACCTCATGCACATCGACCTGACAGAAAAAGTCGCGCCCCGTGCGGGCGCGTGGATTGAAACCCATGGGAACAGAAAATATTTATCCGTGTTGAGTGTCGCGCTCCCGACTTCGTCGGGACGCGTGGATTGAAACCCATGGGAACAGAAAATATTTATCCGTGTTGAGTGTCGCGCTCCCGACTTCGTCGGGACGCGTGGATTGAAACGCCGATTGGGATTACGCTTGTTTCCCGCTTTGGTGGTCGCGCTCCCGACTTCGTCGGGACGCGTGGATTGAAACGACTCTGAACTTGAGAATGAATTATAGAACTCTGGTCGCGCTTCCGACTTCGTCGGGACGCGTGGATTGAAACATAATGAACGCTTGGTCATTCTCTCAGGGTGCGTGGATTCAATGATATAAAAAGATGGTGTTGATCCGGTAACATCTATCCCATAAAACACAAATGATCCGATTCATATCTATGGGTCGGCTTTTTTATTTTATCGAAGGTACACTCAGCTTGAGGGTCTCCAACATTCTTCGTATATTGCTTCCCACGATGAAGAATGTTAGAAATATTGCGCTCGTGCACGATTGGCTTGTCTCGATGCGCGGCGGAGAAAAAGTTCTTGAGGTGCTGTGCGAACTTTTCCCGGATGCAAAATTATTCACTCTCGTACATAAGAAAGGAAAACTCTCTTCTCCTATCGAGAGGATGAAGATAAAGACATCGTTTCTCCAGAAGATGCCGCTGGCAACGAGCAGGTATCAATATTATCTTCCTTTGTTCCCGGCGGCAATCGAACGGTTTGATATGAGTGAGTTCGATCTGGTTATTTCGAGCAGCCATGCCGCCGCAAAGGGCGTCCGCGTTCACAAGAATGCACTTCATATCTGTTATTGTTACACGCCGATGCGGTACATCTGGGATCAATACGAACAATATTTCGGCAATAAACGCGCTTCACTTATCGCACGCACATCCATGAAGTTGATGCTCAACTATTTGCGCAGATGGGATGTTGCGTCTTCGCGCAGTGTTAACGAGTTCATCGGAATATCCAACGCTGTGCGTGACCGCATCCGCCGCACATACAACAGAGATGCGGTCGTGATTTATCCGCCGGTGGATGTCAATCGTTTTTCCATCAGTGATAGAGATGATGGATACTACCTTATTGTATCCGCGCTCGTTCCTTATAAGATGATCGACATTGCGGTTGAGGCATTCAACCGTCTTGGAGAGCGATTGATTATTATCGGTACGGGGAGTGAAGAGAAGAAGCTTAAAGACCTTGCGAAAAAAAATATTGAATTTCTTGGATGGGCTGATGATGACGAGGTGAAGAAATATTATGAAGGATGCCGCGCATTGGTATTCCCCGGTGAGGAGGATTTTGGTATCGTGCCCGTCGAGGCGATGGCGTGCGGCAAACCCGTTATTGCATTCGGCAAGGGTGGCGCCTTGGAAACCGTCGTGGATTCGAAAACAGGCGTATTCTTTAAAGATCAGACGGTTGAAAGCTTGGTTGCGGCTGTTAAAGAACTTAGAGGAATATCGTTCGATTCGAAGATAATTCGAGCACACTCGATGCAATTCGACAGGAATATATTTAAAGCTTCGATAGAGAATTTCATTCGCACCAAATACAGTGAATTTTTTTCATCAGGTAATTATTGATTTTACCTGAAGAATTTTCTAATTTGGATTGAAAAATTCAAAGATAGGACAGGATTTGATTCATAAAATTACCATAGCATCGCGTATCATCCTTTCAACCGTTCTGTTGAACAGCGTCCTCTTTCTACCGGTGTTCACCCAATCGAAAATCATCGTTCGCCCCACAATTATTCAAAAAAATTCTCCTTCGGTTTGGTTTCGATCAACACAGCGATTGAGTAGTCCTAAAATCGGTGTTGTGCTGAGCGGCGGCGGGGGAAGAGGTCTGGCGCAAATAGGTGTCTTGCGGGCATTGGAACGTCATCAAATCCCTGTCGATCTGATTGTAGGCACGAGTCTTGGAAGCGTTATTGGAGGATTATATTCCACAGGCTATTCAATTACAGAGATTGAAAGCATTGCCGTCAATACAAACTGGGGTGAATTACTTTCTTTTACAGAAGAAACACAGCGCGGCGATTTGTTTGTAGGACAGAAACAAACTCAGCAAGAAGGTTATTTTTCGATTCGCTTCGACGGTCTGGAGCCGATAATCCCCTCATCGATATCCGGCGGACAGCGTCTTTCAAATTTTTTCTTTTACCTTACACTTCAGGCATTATATCATCCCGACTCGAGTTTCGACAACTTGAAAATTCCGTTTCGCGCTATCGCAACAGACATCATTTCAGGAAAGCGCGTTATCATTGACCATGGTTCGCTCGCTGAAGCGATGCGCGCGAGTATTACCGTGCCGCTGTTATATTCTCCCATCGAAAAAGATTCGATGTCGATGGTGGACGGCGGGCTAACATCCAACATTCCTGTAGATGTTGCCAAAGACCTTGGTTGTGATATCGTGATCGCGGTGAATACCACCAGCTCGATGAGGGGTTTAAACGACCTCAAAGCGCCGTGGGAAGTTGCCGATCAGATTATGACCATCATGATGCAGGAGTCTAACAAACAGCAATTGAAGCTTGCCGATGTTGTTATTACACCTGTTACAGGTGACCGGATTGTTTCGGATTTTTCGGGGATAGATTCACTCATCCGTGCCGGTGAAATTGCTGCCGAACAAAATATCCCTGCTATCTCTGAAGCGCTTGGTAAACTTCTGCGGGTCCAGACGCAAACAACGGCTTCGGAGTTGGTGCAGGTTGCAGTCAATTTCGATAATGAAACGGATAACGATGAGATTAAACAAGAAATACATAATGATGTGAACCGGAATGATCTTTCACCAATGCGGGTTCAAGAATATGTCAATAAATTTTATGGCACAGATAAGTATCGTGACGTTTGGGCTGAGATTATCGATTCAATTAATCATAGAAATGTTAACTTTCATCTAACTGCATGCACGAAAATCAACGACGTGCAATTTAACGGCAACACGCTTCTTCCGGATGATCGTATAGAAACTGAAATGTATTCCTGCCGCGGTAAATATCTGAATGATCCCTATATAACACGGGCTTTCGAAAATGTTATTTCGCTTTATCGTCAGCAAGGATATTCACTCGCACGGATTGAATCGGTACATGTCGATTCTTCAAACGGCATATTAGGATTCAAAATTCATGAAGGGAAGATCGTCGATATCCGGTATGTCGGGAATGATAAGACGCGCTCGTATATTATCAGAAGGGAATTTCCACTCGATGTCGGCGACGTGTTCAATATCGACAAAGCTTCTCAGGGGATAGTAAATATTAAGAGCACTGGATTATTCGAATACGTTCTGGTGGATGTTCAATATAAAGATGGTGACCCTGTTATCGTTTTGAAAGTCAAGGAAAAAAGCTCAGAGCTGATGCGTATCGGTTTCCATGCCGATGATGAGCACGGTATCGTTGGCACTATCGATTCGAGAGACGCGAATTTTAGAGGCGCGTGGGAAGACCTTGGGATCGGTGCGCGATACGGATACCGTGACCGATTTGTTCGTGCGGAATATACCGTTAATCGAATTTTTCATTCGTATTTCACTTTCAATCTGCGGGGATATTTTAAATCGCGCGATGTATTCACTTACTCTTATGCTCCATCGACAAGTTTAGAAAGATGGGATATGGTAGAAGACGGGAAGTATCAGGAAAATAAATACGGCGGGACGATAACATTCGGCAGTCATTTTCAACGCTTTGGTGATGTTACGGCTGAACTGCGTCTCGAGAATCATCAGATTGCAGTGCTCTCCGGAGACAGTTCTATGTTTAAGCTGCACCAGTTTTCAAGTAAGAAGTACAAGTTTTCAAGTCTTAAATTTCAAAGTACAATTGATACAGAAAATAAATTTACGTTTCCCACAAAAGGTGTTTACCTGCAAGTCACATTTGAATCTGCATCCAAGAAATTGGGGAGCGATGACGGGTTCGGAAAACTGACCGTTGTTTACGAAAATTATTTTACTCTTTTGCCAAGGCATACAATCAGACCAAGAATAACATTTGGGTTTGCCGATCAGACGTTGCCTATCGCCGAGCAATATAGTTTGGGAGGATTAAATTCGTTCTATGGTTTGCGCGAAGATGATAGCCGGGGAAGGCAAATATTTTTAGTCAACACCGAATATCGCTTCTGGTTCCCTTTCAAGTTAATTTTCGAAACATATATTAAGCTACGATACGATCTTGGGACAATCTCTTTAGTACCAAAAGAATTAAAATTTAATAAGTTTCATCACGGTTTTGGTACTGCTATCGCTCTTGATACTCCGATTGGGGCGGCTACATTCGGAGTGGGTAAATGTTTCTTCTTCCAGCAAGGATTACCCAAATCGCCTGTCGCCGTCGGTCCGCTTCTCTTCTATTTTTCAATCGGTCCGAATCTATAATTGTTGGAATTACTTCATCGAATTTGTATCTTCTCAGAATGCAGAAAGATTATTCAATTTTAGAACATCCGTCGGATCTCGGCATTGAAGCGCAGGGTTCTTCTTTGATTGAGGCATTTCAGAATGCTGCAACCGCCCTGATGTCTATCATCCTTGATCTTAAGACAGTAACGGCAACGGAATGCAGGCATATAACCGTTTCAGCAATAGATGAAGAACAGTTGCTCGTAAAATGGCTCTCGGAGATTTTATATGTTTATGATGGGCAAAGATTTGCTTGCAGCGAATTTAAGATTGCCGAATTAGACCGGATACATCTCGAAGCGTCTGTGCGGGGTGAAATTTTTTTGGAGACGAAGCACCGCACGAAATTAGATGTTAAAGCTGTGACATATCATCAGCTATCGGTGAAGGAAAATGATAACGGGTGGATTGTTAGAGTTTTTTTTGATATTTAGTACAATGAACTGTCCCTGACTTTAAAAATCAGCATAAGTAGATGCTCAAGAGGCTTGATAATTATCGTTATCTGATTCCAAAATCATACAAACAAGGAATGCGTATTGATGGAATGATTTATGCAGATGACGAGTTGATAAAGCAGATCGAAAAAGATCTCACCAAAGAACAGGTCGCAAATGTCGCAACACTGCCCGGACTGGTTGGTCGATCTTTAGCGATGCCCGATGCGCATCAAGGATACGGTTTCTGCATAGGAGGTGTAGCGGCGGCAGATGTTGATGAAGGTATTGTATCAGCCGGAGGCGTTGGCTTCGATATAAACTGCGGCGTTAGATTACTTTCAACTCCTTTTGAAGTTGATGATGTGCGCACTAAGCTTGAACAATTGATCAATCAGCTTTTCCGCGATGTACCCTGCGGTACAGGACGAATAGGTTTGCTGGAGGTGACAAAGAGTGAACTCGATAAAGTTCTAATAAATGGCGCTCAGTGGGCTGTGCAAAATAATTATGGCGACGATAAAGACATCGCCCGCATCGAAGAGTATGGTAAAATTCCCGATGCCGATCCATCGCTGGTAAGTCACCGTGCAAAAGATCGCGGGCAACATCAGCTTGGAACGCTCGGGTCCGGCAATCATTTTCTTGAGATTCAAGTCGTCGATGAAATTTATGAACCTGAAGTTGCATCGAAATTCGGGCTTCACAATAATCAAATAGTCGTTCTTATACACAGTGGTTCACGCGGTCTGGGACATCAGGTCTGCACTGATTATCTCGACATGATGCAAAATGGTATGAAGAAATACGGTATCTCAGTAGTAGATCGACAGCTTGCGTGCGTTCCGATCAAATCCGTTGAGGGGCAAAATTATTTGAAAGCTATGGCTGCTTCGGCTAACTTTGCGTTTGCGAACAGGCAGATGATTACACACTGGACACGGGAAGCCTTTAAGCGTATTCTGGGAAGAGGGGATCTGAAAATTGTATACGACGTTTGCCATAACATAGCGAAGTATGAAAACCATGATGTTGATGGCTCACAAAAGCGTTTGCTTGTACACAGAAAGGGAGCGACACGGGCATTTCCCAAAAATCATCCGGCGTTGCCGGATGAATTGAGAGATGTCGGGCAACCTGTACTTATTCCGGGCAGTATGGGGACATGCTCGTACGTTCTTGTAGGCACCGACAAAGCGATGAAAGAAACTTTCGGCTCTTCCTGCCATGGAGCAGGGCGGGCGATGAGCCGAACTCAAGCGAAAAAAGAAACCTCGGCAGATCAGTTGTTAAATGAGATGAAAAGTAAAGGCATATACGTTAGGGGAGAAAGCCGGTCGGGTTTAACCGAAGAAAAACCGGATGCATACAAAGATGTAAATCGGGTTGTGGAAGTTGTTCACGGCGCAGGGATTGCGAGGAAAGTTGCAAAGCTGCTGCCGCTCGCGGTAATGAAAGGATAATATAATCCAAGCATCTAATGTTAACTGAAAATCAAAAAGAAGCTCTCGAGTTTCAACGCCATATTTCCGTAACGGCAAATGCCGGCGCCGGAAAAACTTTCGTGCTTGTTCGCAGGTTCGTTGAGATACTAATGAAAACCGATACTCATGTTAACGAATTGGTAGCGATCACATTCACAGAAAAAGCGGCAAGCGAGTTACGAAAAAAAATTGCCGATTATATAGAAGAAAGGATATATTCAAATCCCGGTTCAGGGGAGCTGATAAGACTCGAACGCATCCGCGATCAATTGATCTCATCAAATATCGGAACGATTCATTCATTTTGTGCTCAGATTCTCCGCGAATATCCTATAGAAGCCGGCGTCGATGCAGCATTTACCGTGCTCGAAGGTGTAGATCAACAGATTGCAGAACAGGATTCGGTGCACGAGACATTTGAAGCGATCCTGAATAATGCAACTGAAATGAAACGAGCCGAGGAACTTAGATATCTTGTTCGCACATTAGGACGATACACCGTCGAACGCTATCTGTCAATTTTTCTTGCAAAACGTGAACTTGTCGAACGTTTTCTTATAGATGGTGCTTGTCTGGATGAGCGCATCGAAGAGGAAAAAATTATCCAAAGATGGGATGAAATTTTAATCTCAGCAATACTTGAACGGCTTACCGATTCATTATTTCGGTCATCACTTGAGAGGGTTATACAAACTGCATCAGGCAAGACATCTAACGAAGTGAAGGATATATACTCAAGTTGGACGACGAGTCTTAAGCCCGATGAGACCATCCGAATTTATGCGCGGATGGCAAACCTAATCTTTACTCAAAAAGATACGCCAAGGAAGGAATTCTTAGGTTCGTCTCCTGCGAACCCGCAGATAGATAATGATCTTGCGGTTATTGTTGAATGCCAAAAAAACATCTCGAAACCGATAAAGAGCTTCGAATCTGATCAAGTTCTAAAAGGAAACAAGATACTGCTTCAATCATTAAGGGTTCTGCTGGATATTTTTCGGTTAGCAATCTCCCGTTATGATGAAAAGAAGATAGAATACGCATATTTAGATTTTGAAGATATCTTAATTAAAGCCAAAATATTGCTGTGCAAAGATGAAGTTCGAGAAGCAATTGTCAAAAAATATAAGTTCATAATGGTAGATGAATTCCAGGATACAAACCGCCTGCAGTATGAAATTCTCCAGGCGCTGGTCTCGAATTATCAATCGGGAAATCTTTTCATAGTCGGCGATCCGAAACAATCTATCTATGGATTTCGGGATGCTGAGGTTGAGATTTTCGAAAGTGCGAAAGAAGAAATTCTTATGAAGGCAAACGGCAAGGGAGTCATTCTTGCCGAGAGTTACCGTCTTCTGCCGAATCTAATCGATTTTGTAAACAGGTTGTTTTCAAAAATTATCGTTTCAAATGGATCGCGGTATGAAGTCCGATATGATGAACTTGTGCAAGGAAGGCAAAGCGGCGGTGAAGGTACTGTCGAATTGATGATGGTTTCGGTAGAAGATAACGCACGCAACGAGGAGTCCACAGAATCGGGAAAAGATGCAAACGATTTTGTTCAGGATGAATGCAGATTGGTCGGAGAACGCATTATTGAATTAACTCGGGATGGTTTCGTTATCTACCCAAAGAAAGATGAGAATCCAAGACCGGTTGAATTTAAAGATATTGCTATACTCTTAAGAAAAAGGACGCATCTTGCAATACTGGAAAAAGTGTTAACGGAATATCGGATTCCATTTGTACTCACTGGCGGAATGGGCTTTTACCAGACCCAGGAGGTTTTGGATTTTTTAAATTATTTCAAATTCCTATTAAACCAAAAGGACGATATTTCACTTGTAGGAATATTGCGCTCAAATTTCTTTTCGATATCCGATGCAGAATTATTTGATGCATCATTCACTGATGGTGAATCGTTTTGGGAAAAAATGATAATATATTCCCACGATAAAAATATCTCGGCTAATTTCAAACGGGCTGCTAATATATTGACGAAGCACCTTGGTCTTGTCAATCGTATTAACATTCCGCTGTTGATAGATGAAATATTATCGTCGACGGGATGGAGAGGAATAACTGCCGGGTTACCGTTCGGTGAACAGAATACGGCTAATATTAAAAAATTTCTTCGCATTGCCCGGGATTTTACGGCAAGAGGATATACAACACTGTATGATTTTGTTAGGCGATTGTCGGTATTGGTGGAAAATGAAGAACGTGAGGGGCAAGCGCCGCTGGAAATTACCGGGAATTGTGTCCAGGTATTGACAATTCATTCAGCAAAGGGTTTGGAATTTCCCGTTGTATTCATTCCCTTTATACATCAAAAGTTCCGATATGATAATCCGCCAATCTTCGATTCGGATTTAGGGATTGCATTTAAAGTTAGAAGCGAGACAGATCTTGACGAAGAGATCGTCCCGTCAATTCTGCATACTTTCAAGGAGCGAAGCAAACAAAAAACTGAAGCAGAAGAAAAACGTATATTTTATGTAGCATGTACGCGCGCACGCGACGCGCTCTTTTTATCTTGTCAATTATCGATAGATGCTTCCCATAGTACATACCTTAAATGGTTAACTGATGCATTAGTGATTGAGCCGAAGACGCTTAGAGATAATAAAATAATATTTCCCGCAACGGAATTGAGAACGTTGGAACGTACCGAAGAAACTTCTAAAATAAAAAGTAGCTTACATCAATTAACTATCAATGTGAGATTCTGGGATCGGATTCGGATGTCTGATCTTCCACTTCCTGCAAAATCAACAGCCGTAGTTCATCCAAACAAGATATTGATATCATCTCTCGCCGGTAAATCGCGAGGTGAATATTTTTCATCGACACAAATAAAAACATATCTCGAGTGTCCCCGAAAATATTATTTGAAATATGTTCTTGGTGTGCCCGATATAAATTCTGTCCCGGATGAATTTGATGAATCTGAAGATTCTGATGATATCCTGAAGGGTGATGTTGAGGGGAAAATAACGCACGCGGTCTTAGAAAAGATTCATAACCTGAGTACATCGGAAGAAGATATACGAAGATCGGCAATTCTGCGTGCAAAGGAAAATTGGTTATTGATGCCTGCTGATCTCAATCGTATTTGCGAAGTTATCACAAAAAACATAATAAGTTTTATAAACACATCATTCGGTATCGAGATATTTTCTGCACAGGAATCTAAGAATGAATATTCTATTGATGCAATCTATCATGATGATTATCTGGTGGGTATAATTGATAGACTTTACAGGGATGCCGAGGGCAATTGGAATATTGTTGATTATAAAACAGATAAAATAAATTTTGATCAGATTAAAGAGAAAGCAGAAATATATAAACCGCAGCTGCTTTTTTATGCGTTTCTTGTCAATATTCTATATCAGCAGTCAATGGTGAAGGCGTCTCTGGTGTTTTTAAAATTGCCGGCACATCCGTATCATTTTGAATTTTCAATTCAAGACTTCGATAATTTACGAATGGCATTGACAGATTCAATAACGCGTATTAAGTCAGGAGATTATCATGACGATATCAATGCGTGCTCGAATTGTTCCTACCACAAGCAGAATGAATGCCTCGCAGTTAATTAACCACGTTTGTAGAATTATTGAGTTAATTACAAAGATTTTGTGTGAAATATCGATAATTATCAGCATTCCTTGATTTACTCGATATCCGATACAAAATCGAGATGTGGATAAATGTTAACAATATCCTCAAATATGAGCTGATTTGTATGTTTTATATTGAGGATAGATTGTGGATAAAGAGGGCTTAGTCGTAATATCAGAAATTAATCCTATCACCTAAAGCTTTTCTTAAAAAAGTACTTGCATCTTATTTAAAAAATATGTATTCTCAAATCGGATAACTACCCAGGGCATACACAGCCTATTATATTAAAACCTCATTTATTAATTTGTTCATAGGATCATTATGAATTCTCCAGAGAAATATGTCGAAATTCTTGAAGGTATTTCGGGTGGATTTTTTGCGCTTGATAACGAATTTCGCTTTACCTACTGGAATCGCGCGGCTGAAATAGGGACAGGATTAAAGAAAGAGGACGTTTTAGGTAAAAATGTCTTCGAAATATTTCCCAATGCACGCGATGCCGAGCTTGGTGAGAAATACAAATTAGCTATGGAAAAGAAGATTTTTCAGGGCTTTGAAACATGTTACAAGGATGAGCGGTTCGAAGCATGGTACGATATCCGGATTTACCCTACCGAAAATGGTATATCGGTCTTTTTCCAAGATATTACCGATCAAAAGAGAGAGCAGAGGCAGAAAGAAATGCTCATGGAAGTCTCTCATGTGATTAATGTTGCTCCTCATCTGGACGATCTATGCTTAAACGCAAGTGAACGTATCGCGCAATTTATGGAGATACCGCCTAAATTTGTATGCATATATCGTTACGACCAACGCTCCTCATTATTGCATTTGATGGCACCATCTTTAGTGGATGTCCGAGTCGATCCAGAGGTAGAACATCAGATCGTGCATGAAAAAACGAACACAATCGCCGTTCAGACTGCTCTCGGAAGGAAGATAATTATCTCGGATGAATTATCTCGTAGTTCTATCGCGTCATATTTTTTGAGCGAGACCGAGGCATTGAAATTAAAAACACTTATCTCTATTCCGTTAATGGTTCAAAATGAACTCCAGGGTATCCTTGAAGTTCTATCTCCCAAAATCGATAGGTACGTCCAAGAAGAACTAAAACTATTGTCGATTATCGCGAACGAACTATCCATTGGAATGAGTCGTAAACGGTTAATGGATGAAGTGACAATCAAGAATATCGAACTTGAGAATGAGAAAAAAAGAACTGACGATGCGAATGAAACTCTGAAACGTTTTCTAGCTACTTTCAGTCATGAGCTACGCGCTCCATTGAATGCTATAGTCGGATTTTCAGAAATTCTTACTTCGGATCTAAAATCCCTGCCGCCTGAAAAGGTGAGTGATTTTATGAAAAACATAAACGAAAGCGGTAAGCATCTTCAGGGACTAATTAACGATATTCTTGATCTCTCTAAAATTGAAGCTGGTAAAATGGAACTGCATATCGAAGCATATCCGGTATCCTATTTTACCGAAAGCATCCAGCGTGTAATGCAGGCGGCGGCATCCCAAAAAAATATTAATTTGGCATTCGAGATTGCGCCCGATATCGACCAGCTTGTTGTCGATCAGACACGATTCAAACAGATATTGATGAATCTTGTTTCTAACGCGGTTAAATATAGTCATAACGACGGTAAAGTAGTAGTCAGCATACGGCGTTTTGTCAATGAGATCGAGATTGCCGTGAAGGATGAAGGCGTTGGCATCAAACCGGAAGATTTAAGCCGGCTCTTCCATGCATTTCAGCAAGGAAAGAATTCGCGCGGCGTGAAAGAAGGTACCGGCTTGGGATTGGTCATTACGAAACGACTCATCGAATTGCATGGAGGTCAAATTTGGGTCGATAGCGAATGGGGTAAGGGAAGCGCTTTCCGTTTCCGCATTCCGATGGTCGTTGCCGGTGAAGTCGTTGAATCGGCAGATCAGCTCTTGCGAATTGTGAATGAACAACCCGTTGCTATGACTGCCGGTGAAAAACCTTTAGTTCTTGTCATCGAAGATAATCCTCAGGCAAGTCAGCTAATCCAGATGTATTTGCAAGAAGCCGGTTATCGGACGGAGCTGGCTAAGGATGGAGCTGAAGGTATCGAGATGGCAAAGCGACTTAAACCGCATATCATCACACTCGATATGATCATGCCGATGAAAGACGGTTGGCAGGTTATTAAAGAGATAAAACGTCATCCTATATGCAAGAATATACCGATTATCATCATCTCCATCACAGATGAAAAGAAGTTAGGCTTCAGCATGGGTGCAGTCGATTATTTTGTCAAACCCGTGAACCGCGAGGAATTGATCAACGCACTCAAGAAAATTCCGTTCCGCGGGCTTGATCACAAACAGCATCCGAAAGTGTTGATAATTGACGATGATCGAACCGCATCCGAACTCATCCAGATTATGCTGGAAGCGGAAGGGTACGAAGTCATTACAACTATGAATGGCAAAGATGGCGTTCGTTTGGCAAGTTCGGAAGAACCCGATTTAATAATCCTGGATTTGATCATGCCCGATATTTCAGGATTCAATGTTGCCTACCAGCTTAAGCAGCAGCCCAAAACACGCAACACACCCATCATCATACTTACATCAATGGAAGTCGATGATGATACAAGAGAACAAATGCAGGGATTTATCTCGACCATCATGAGCAAATCGAGATTTACTAAGAAGGATTTACTGCGGGAAATTAATTCGATTGAGAAGATGAAATAGTTTTAGCGCTCATCAACGCAATATCACTAGTTTCTTCGTCTCGCTAAAACGCGGCGTCATCAGGCGATAGAAGTAAACACCCGTAGGAAATTGATTTGCATCGATAGATAACTTGTAAATCTTTGCTTCCTGATATTCATCTACAAGCGTTGTTACTCTCTGTCCCAGAATATTATAAAGAACGATTCTAACTTGTTCCGGGATCACCAAAACATATTCTATATGCGTGATATGCGTGATGTTATTTACCGGATTGGGATAATTTTGTTTTAAAACATGTGTTATCAGTTGAACGACTTCTCTTGCAGTTCCATGACGATATAGAATCGCCCCTCCCATATCAATAGACTCCGACCAAACATAATGAACGCTGCCCCCGGATGCAGCGACACACGGCTCACCCGAATTACTGCCCGACGATAATGTATCTTTCGGGCAAAAATTAATTGCCTCGTCGGCGCTGTGACAGTTTTGAACATATCTTTTGTCAAACTCATAGTTATCCCACACTACCGTTACAAATTTTCCCGTTGTTCCAACATCGAGAAAAACAGCATACCTGTCAGCGGAAACAACAATGCGCGGTAACCAAAGCAGATTATCATCTTCATCGTAACCGTTACTGCGGCGAAGCATAACATTCCCGGTATCGTTCCAAACAATATAAATTGTCCCTACAGCGTTCACTGCAATCTTCGGCTGAGTTGATGTAACGGGATCTTCACGTGATATTATCTCGGAAGCATACCAGTTTGCGCCCTGGTTTGGACTATAATAATACGCAACTTCTGAATGAACTCCCGTTATAGTTCCAACTCCATGAAACATATTGCTTGTTAACTGGAAGTCATCAAGCAGGAACATATTCGAGTTCACCACTTGCCAGGTCTCGCCATTATCGTCGCTTCTAAGTAACCCGTTGTTGCCCCCACGCTGGCTTTCGTAATGGATGTAAACATTGGATTCGATTGCTCCAATCAGTCTTGGGCGCGTGTTGGGAATAATCATTTCCGGTCGTTCCCATGTTATACCCGCATCCGTACTGCGTTGGAAGATAATTCCGAAAATACCGTCCATAAATCCCGTGTATGAGACATAAACAAATTCATCAGAGCAAGTAATAATACCGGGACTGAACGCTGAATCGGAAGATATAATTGTGACCATAGATGAAAATGATTTACCGCCATCGAAGCTGTGGCAGTATTGTATCCCGTCGTTAGAGGATGTTTGAAAAATGTCTAATGCAAACCAGATCGCATGAATCGTGTCGCCGGAAACCGATATTTGAGGCGAGAATAACGGAATAGAATCTGAAGCGAGTGTGATTTGATCCGATAAAGAGATATCGCATATATTCGCCTGGGAGGCGGCATTGTACGGTATAAGGAGATGGTAAACTAAAAGAACGCCGAAGAAAGTACGAACCATAAACTTCCTTGAAAGATTTTTTGTGAATCTCTTAACGCCTGTCAACTAATGGACCCCCTTTCATTTACCATTTATAGGATTATAGCAATATTGCGCGAGTAATTCAACTTATATCTGATTATTTAATTAGAGAAAAAATCCTTACATTGACAATACAATAGCCCGAATAATTCCATATTTTAATTGATTTTAGAAGGAAAGTATCATGAAGGTGTATAGAATTTCTTTTTTATTATTCATTGCAATATTGTTAACCTTCCCGCTATCTAATATTTTTGCGCAAGGGACAATAACCGCAGTAAAAATTCCAACCGCAATCGCAGGCGGCGGTGGTGCTGGAACTATCGGTTATCCATATGCCGTATTTGTTCAAATTACTGGATGGACAGGGGCGGCTAGTAGTCAGGCATACGTAAAAATTTATAGTGGTACCAATAATGAGTATATGTGGAGTTCAACAAGTGTATGGAGTAACACAACTACATACGCAGATGCTAACCAGCCAAAGGTAGATATTGATGCCAGTGGTAATTGGTCTGGTTGGATCTACATGAAGCATAATGATAATCTCGGTGCATTGGGTAGTATCAGAGCGGCTAAGGTAGGATCAACCTCTACTGTTCGTATAACAAGTAGTGCCTATACGTTCACAATTTTAAACATGACAACAACTGGTGGGTGGATTGTTCGTCAAATATCTTCGGCGGCTAATAAAGGTATCGTTGCATATTCTGGTGGTGCTATTGTTGGGTCTTATCGAACAGAAGATAATACTATTACCGAAGGATATTCCTATACATCGGGTGGTTTTAAGATAGCGGTTCCGATAGGAATTATAGATTCGCTTGTTGCGTTGAATGATGATGGCTTGCGCTATCAATCGTTCAACGGACCTTGGACTGTTACGGCAGGAATGGAAACTGATGCTGGAACCGGGGGCGGAACGGTTGGAAAAGGATCGGCCACTATTGAACCGACAGCAATTCAAGGAGCAATACCGGGAACATTAACATTAAAATTGGCGGGTGAATCACCCGATACAATTACAAAAGCCCGTGTCCGGATTCCTTCATCATGGACATGGTCGCAGTCAATGAGCGATGTTAATATCGAGGGTGGCGGAACACCATCAGCAAATGTATCAGGAGATACAATTGAAGTATCGAATCTATCGTTAATTGGATCCGATACGATGAAACTAACTATCACAAATCTAATTCCTTATGATTCAACAGGATATTTTACATTTCTAACCGAGACAGCATTACACAGCGATACTGTTAGTGCAATCGCAACGCAGCCAAAAATTTTCGTTTACGGGGCACCAATTCCGATCTCAATAGCGAAAGAAAGTGACACTCTTGGAATTCCGCTCCTTAACAACACTTTGATAACTGTTCGAGGAGTAGTCACTTCTGGTAGCGAGCTTGGCGCCGCTGCATATATCCAGGATAATTCAGGTGGAATGGTTGTTTACGGCAGTTCATTCTCATCGCTGGTGACGATAGGTGATGAGGTAATAGTTTCGGGATTGGTTCAGCCGTTCCGTGGATTATTCGAAATAGTAAATCCGATGCTTCACTCTGTTGTGAGTCGAGGTAATTATATTGACCCTCTTATTGTTACAACATCGCAGATTGCAAATGATGGTATTGGAGGAGTTGAAGTATATGAAGGTTCGCTTGTTCGAATTAACAGTGTAACGGTGACCGATACTTTCAATGTTTCTATTCCAACATGGGCAGTAACAGGTTCGGGTACCAATTATCGGTTGCATGATGCGACAGGTTATATTGATATTCGTGTAAGCTCTCTGGTTGATTTTGCAAACCAATCGGCGCCGCAGGGTGTGTTTGATGTGATTGGTGTGGTTAGTCAATTTAAATCAACCGCTCCATATATCGGCGGATATCAGTTGATGCCGCGATTCTCAAAAGATATTATTTCCACGGGTCCAATTATTGCCGCAGTACCTGAAGAAAGTAATCTTCAACCGACATCATTAACAATTAGTTGGTTAACGTTATATCCCGGTACAACAGAACTCAGGTACGGGAAAACTAATTCGTATGAACTCGGATTTATAAAATTAGATGATTCATTACGTTTGAATCATTCTATCGCCCTGGGTGGTTTGGGTGTTGCAACAATCTATAACATTCAGGCATTTTCCACATCGGGCACAGACACCACATTCGCGGGTAATCTTATCGTCAGCACAACTTCCGCATCACCGACTACTGGCGAAACAAATGTATATTTTAATAAGAGTATCAACTCAACAGTATCATCGGGCGAAACTGCGTTGGGTAATTTCGATTTAGCTTCAAAGCTTATATCAAGGATTAATAACGCGAAACGTTCGATAGATGCTTCAATTTATAGTCTCAGTGGCACGGTTGGCGCAACAATTGCAAACGCGCTTGTTGGCGCAAAGAATCATGGAGTTAACGTTCGTGTGATCGGTGAATATGATAACAGAACAACAGTTCCTTGGTCAATATTATCGAGTAACGGTATACCTGTGATTTATGATCTCTACGGTGCGAATGACGGAAGCGGGTTGCAGCATAATAAGTTTATTGTCATTGATTACAAAGGCGGCGCGCCTGAAAGTATCTGGGTTTGGACCGGTTCTTGGAACTTAACAGATCCGGGCACTACCTCTGATCGTCAGAATGTCATCGAGTTTCAGGATGTTGCACTCGCCGGCGCTTACACAGTTGAGTTTGAGGAGATGTGGGGAAGCAATACACAAACACCAAATTCATCCGTCTCACGTTTTAGTGCACGCAAGACCAATAATACTCCGCATAAATTTATTATCGGCGGAAAAAATGTGGAATGCTATTTCAGTCCGAGCGACCGCACAACAGCACAAATAGGAAAAACATTAGGCAAAGCGCAACAATCAATAAATGCGGCACTTCTCACTTTTACCCGACAAGACCTCGCCGATAGTATTGTAAACAAAAAGAAAGCGGGCAAAACAACACGTGTTGTGTTGGATAACAATACAGATACCGGTAATCAATATGCATACCTTCTATCTAACGGAGTAGATGTATTGTTGAAAGGCGGTAGCGGTTTTCTGCATCATAAATATGCACTTGTTGATGCGGAAGTTATGAATGGAATGTCATACACTATTACCGGCTCCCACAACTGGTCGAACTCGGCGGAAACCAAGAACGATGAAAACACAGTCATCATTAAGGATGACCGAGTTGGCAATCTTTACCTGCAAGAATTTGCCGCAAGATATATTGAAGCCGGCGGCACAAACCCGATAGTTTTAAGTGTGAAGGAAATCGATAATGCAATCCCGACCGCATTCTCGTTAGCGCAAAATTATCCGAACCCATTTAACCCGACGACTAATTTTCAATTTTCAATTGTCAGCCCACAATTAGTTTCGTTAAAGATTTACAATGTCCTCGGACAGGAAGTTGCTACATTAGTGAATGAATTAAAACAGTCCGGTGTATATCAGGTAACATGGGATGCAGGCGGACTTTCAAGCGGTGTGTACTATTACCAGTTACATGCTGGCAATTTTACTGATGTAAAAAAGATGCTGCTTGTAAGATAGCTAAAACCTCAAAGCCAAAGTTAAACAACTCACCCTCAGGACATAAAGCATTGTCCTGGGGGTTTTTTATTGATTTTATCATTAAATGAAATATACAGGGAAAGCGAAGAAAAAAAGCTTGATTATTTGATAGGCATTCATTATAATCAGGTAACGAGGAAGATAATCAAGATAGACCATTTCAGATAATTCAATTTAGTATAATAAATAGCGGTGAGGTTTTATGCGGTACATAAAATATTTTGTAATAATTACGATTTTCTTTACAACCATTTCTTTGTGTGAAACCCCGAGTCGGAAAAAGAATGGAGGTCGCGAACCATCCGATGTCATGGTAAGCTTTGCCAAGCGTATTAAACAGGGATTCAATTTACGTGTGTGGATGAGCAATCAAATGACTCTTGGCTTGGAAGCGTGGGATAATAACCCACCCGACGGAATTGGTTTGGAATATCCTGCTGGTTTACAGGTGGAACACCTCTATGGTGCCGGACCGAGAATCGGTGCCATAATAAATGGTGTTATAAGAGTGACGGAAGGGTATAATGGTAATGATGCACGAAAAGAATTTTTACCTGAGTATACTCGTATTGTAAAAGAGCATTTCTGGCGGACAATTGCCGGCAGTAACGCTTATGACGTTCTGGGATATTCCGGATATTATTATAATCATAGTATCATTGTCAATCGCATAGGTATTGATGATGATGGTGACAGTCTTATTGATGAAGATGAACTTGATGGTACTGATAACGACGGGGATTGGAACCCGGCGGTTGATGATGTTGGCGCTGACGGATTACCCGATTCTATTGAAGTCAGTTGCGATGGTGTTCTTTATGATCCTGTTACAAATCCGGATCCTGCTGGCGACGACTACGATCCTGCTGTTAAAGATAAATGTCATCCTAATCCTGATGGAACATTTCCATACAAAAATAATAAGGATATTTGGACTGAGAAAAATGGAATCTCTGATCACGGTGAACCGAATGTTGATGAAGATTATGGCGCGGTTTCCAATAACGATCTATATTGTTCGGCAACAGATACTTTCAGAACACCAATTATTTCAAGTCATGTACCGATGGGAGCGAAAGTATTTCAAAAATCATACGCATGGCAAACCGGTACATCGGCAGACGCCATTGTCTTTCTTGATTATAAGTTTATCAACCTTAACCTCAGCAAAACATGGCAGGATGCTTATATCGGTTTCTTTGCCGATATGGATATTGGTCCGATAAGTGTTCCATTGTATGCTCAAAATAACTATGCTGCCTACGATTCAGCAACACAAACTGCTTATGTTCACAATCCTGTTGACATTGGTTCAACACCTTTAGGGCTTACACTACTTGAAACTTCGAAGTCACTGGATACTCTAAAAACTATATTTCAATGGTCAGATTTTACACATCGGGTTGATCCTGGCACGCATGATTCTGCGATTTATTCATGGATGAGTGGCGACGCATTCCCAGGGCAATTAATCGCGCCTAATCAGAGTGTTGATAGCCTTAGTGACACCCGAATCTTTATCAGCAATGGTCCATTTCAGGTTAATCCCAGCGATACAGTCAAGGTAATTTATGCGCTTGTGTCGGGTTACACCATTGACGATATGCTGAATAATGCCCGCCGTGCTCATCGCATTTACACCGCGGGTGGTTTTATTATGCCGGTTGCTGTTGCGTATGATAGTGGTAATGGAACAGGTGTGCAAATTAGTTGGAATGCTGTCACAAGTTCTCCTTTTGGTAATGTAAACTCTTATCGAGTGTATTCTGGAACTACAAGTAAGAATTATACAGATTCCGTAACTGTTCCAGTTTCTAATTCATTAGGGATCCCCGGTTTGATTCAGGGTCAAAATTATTATTTTACGGTTGCAGCTATCGATATCAATGGTAACATCGGTGCACGGTCAGATGAAATGATGCTTGCTCCATCCAACCTTCCAAGGATCCCCAGCGGAGTAAATGTTACAATTCATGATAGAAACATCTTGGTTGGATGGAATAAAAATATCGAATTAGACTGGAAAGGATACAACATTTACCGAGCTACGTCGACGGATACAACGTTCATAAAATTAAATAGCACATTTCTAATCTCTCCGGAATATACCGATGGTGCAGTATGGGGTGACAAATCATACATCTACAAAGTAACTGCTGTCGATAATAGTGATAATGAAAGCGATTACTCAAGCGAGGTCGTTGCTCACCTAATACCTCCTGCAGTGCCCGTACGGATATTATTATCTCCCGGAAAGAAATTTCTAAAAATCCAGTGGAATGCGAATACCGAAAGTGATCTTGCCGGTTATAACATTTATCGGAGCATAGATAGCTTGACTGGTTATATGAAAATTAATTCAGTATTTTTAACTAAGCCATTCTATGTCGACTCAAATGTTGTTCGAGGTAAGAAGTACTATTACTATGTGAATGCGACTGACTCAACCGATGGAGTGAGTGATTACTCTGCTATTGTATCTGGACATACAGTTACTATGGATAAGGGTATCTTGGTAGTTAATGTAACATCTTGCTCTGAATCTCAAGCAGCAGCAGATTTTTATAGTTATCTTCTTGCGAAATATCCTCATACAGTCACATATATGGTCCAGGTAGGAGATTCATCATCGGTCTATGAACTTGGTAACTATTCGACTGTTTTGTGGGTAGGAGGAGTAAAACTAGACTACTCTAGGAGTTCACCATTCGCTTGCAGTCCCTTTTGGCAAAGGTATCCTGTCGGGTTTAAACAATATATTATTGGTGGAGGTAATTTATTGATAGCGGATAGAGTTCGCATGAGATATCTATCATGGTTAACATTTATGAGTGAGGTGTTTGATATTAACCTTCTGGGATTTTTGCCAATGAAATTTATTGGAGCTTATGGTGAAAACGGGTTTCCATCCGTAATGATCGATTCGCTCAAGTTACTTCCTGACACAAGTCTATCGGGTATGGACAGGTGTAGTTATGATTCGACTGATCGTATTTTATATCGTTACCATTCCGATCCGTATGATTCAGTGTACGAGGGATGGGGAGTCGGTTTTGCTGCAAAAGATTCAACATTAAAAGCATATTACTTGGGATTCCCATTATACTCTTTGGATACAGCTAGTGCTCAAGCACTCATCGACAAAGTTCTTGGAGATTTTGGAGAGGTGACTGGAGTTGCTGACCAGAAAACCGGAGTTCCGATAGACTTCCGTTTATATCAAAGTTATCCCAATCCATTTAATCCCGCAACGAAGATTCAATTTGATATCCCAAAGGTAACAGACGTATCATTAATTGTTTATGACGTGCTTGGAAGAGAAGTCGCTCGTTTAGTCGATGAATCGAAACCACCGGGTCATTATGAGATTGTGTGGGATGGAAGTCGGTTGGCAAGCGGTGTATATTTTTATCGGCTCCATACTACTAATTTCATAGCCGTTAAGAAGATGCTGCTCGTGAGATAATTATGAGTTGTGAGTGATGAGTTTTACGAATTGAGTGAAAATAACAAGTGGAGTGTTGATTACCTCCGGGATCGGTTCAGTTGATCTCGGAGGTTTTTTATTCTTTGCCGGGTAAATTTGCAAACCTTCGGAAATTGAGTTAAATTTCTCCACCTAATTTATTTATTCATTAAGGAGAATATATGAACGGTCGAATTATCGCTGTTTTGGCAATCGTTTTATTATTATTTATTGCAGGGACGAACATTATGAACGCACAGGCATCGCAACTCACGTGGATGAAAGCCTCGGTCACGAAACTTGAAAATGAGCTTGTTAAAAAATTTAGTGAGGATCAACGGCTTCGCTTGGAGCGCGGATTGAAACAAGTCTCCGATTTCTGGCGGGCTGAAGATGGTGACGCCAGCGTGTTTGAAAATTTCGTGCAAACTAACTTTGCGGGCAATCAGAAGACCCTTGATGAAATGTTCAACCGCTTCGAGTATCTGCTTGAAAAAATGTACGGGCACATGCAGGAAATCGGGCGCGAGTTTCGCACGCAAGTCGATCTTGATTTGGGTCCAACACAACCGTTCGATGATACGTTTGCCGGCTACGATCCTTCCGCACATGTAATAGACGATTTCTTCCAGAATAAACTAGCTTTTGTTATTCTTCTAAACTTCCCTCTAACCACTCTCGACCAACGATTAACCGATGGTGAAAAATGGACCCGACGCCAATGGGCTGAAGTGCGGCTTGCACAAATCTTTTCCAAGCGTATTCCCGCCGAGGTTAATCTTGCAATTGCACAGGCAAGCTCGGAAGCAGATAAATATATCTCTGAGTATAACATCTGGATGCATCATCTTGTCGATAAAAAAGGTCATCGGCTTTTCCCGCCAAAGTTAAGATTGCTTTCACACTGGAATCTTCGTGATGAAATCAAGGCAAATTACAGCGATAAGAATGAGGGGCTTGTGAAGCAAAAGATGATTCAACAGGTGATGGAGAGAATTGTTACTCAGACTATTCCCGAAATTGTTGTCGATAATCCCAACGTCGATTGGGATCCATATGCGAACGAAGTAAAATTGAGTACCGTAAAAGATTCGGATATTCCCGCGAAACCGGATATGACAATAACCAATTCACCCGAACCGGATACACGATATGCAACACTGTTAAAAACATTTACTGCATCACGGAAGCTTGATCCGTTTTCACCAACGGCGCCAACGTTGATTGCCCGGAGGTTCGATGAGAATCGCGAGATCCCCGAAGCGCGTGTTAAAGCTATGTTCGAACAAATACTCTCGTCGCCGTTAGCGATGAAGGTTTCGAAAATAATAGAAGCCAGACTCGGTCGTCCGCTTGAACCGTTCGATATCTGGTATAACGGGTTCCGTCCTCGCGGCACGAACACCGAGGCGCAACTCGACGAGGTTGTTTCAAAAAAATATCCGACGGCTGAAGCATACAAGGATGATATCCCAAATTTACTGATGAAGCTCGGATTCACAAAAGAAAGAGCGGAATATCTTGCCAATAATATTGTTGTCGATCCAGCGCGGGGTTCGGGCCATGCGCTTGGAGCCGGGATGAGTTCCGAAAAGGCACATCTGCGTACGCGGGTAGCAAAGACCGGAATGAATTATAAAGGGTTTAACATTGCCGTGCACGAAATGGGGCACAATGTTGAGCAAACATTTTCACTGAACAATATAGATCATTGGCTTTTGAACGGAGTTCCTAACACCGCATTCACCGAAGCCTTAGCGTTTGTTTTTCAGGCGCATGATCTTGAATTATTGGGACTCGCCGCACCGGATGAACGAAACGAAGCTATGAAAGTGTTGAACGACTTCTGGGCAGTGTACGAGATAGCCGGTGTTGCACTTGTAGATATGGAAGTATGGCATTGGATGTACGATCACCCGGATGCAACCCCGGGCGCATTGAAAGAAGCGACTATACAGATTGCAAAAAATATTTGGAACAAATATTACGCGTCGGTCTTCAATAAGAAGGATGTGGTTTTGTTGGGAATTTATTCGCATATGATCGATGCGTTCATGTATCTCCCTGATTATCCACTCGGTCATATGATTGCATTCCAGATTGAAGAGCAGATGAAAAAGGGCGGTGCGCTTGGCGCTGAATTTGAACGTATAGCGACTGCCGGAAGGATTGCGCCCGATCTCTGGATGAAAAATGCTACCGGATTATTTGTCGGACCGGAGGCACTTCTTTCAGCGGCTGAGAAAGCGGTTACTGATTTCAAATAAAAAAGACCGGCGACTATCGATTATTAATTTGATTAATATTTATTCCGAGAGTTCGAGCCTATATGAACTCCCGGAATAAATATCCGGTTCTTGAGTGTGGGAATATTATTTGACTTTTTGAAAAATTACAGCTATTATTCGATCAGATAGACAGGATGAAGAATGGAAAAAATAACATTACTCTATATCGATGATGAACCGGATTCGTTAACCACGGTAAAGATTGGACTTGAGGACAGGGGATATGAAGTTCTCATTGCAGATAACGGCGCCGATGCGCTTGAATTATTAAAGACGCATACGCCGGATGTAATAATCACCGATCTTCGCATGGCACCGATGAATGGTTTCGAATTATTTCAGGAAGTAAAGAAAATGTCGCGGTTTGCCGATACACCGTTCTTTTTTCTTACAGCAGTAGATGATTATCTTGCGCAAAAATACGGTCATACGCTCGGTGTTGATGCGTATTTGACTAAGCCGATAGAACTTGAATATTTTGATTCTTTCATCAAAAAAAGATTATCAAAAACATAACGAATCCCGATAACGCCTCACTTGAATTCATCGATTCCATCACTCTCGATAGTACGATTCCAATTCATCGATCTTCTTCGCGGTTGGGCTGTATTCATAATGATCGAAACGCATGTTGTGAACGCTCTACTGCGACCGGATATTAAGGAACAGTCTCTTTTTAAAATAGTTACATTCCTCAACGGTTTAGTGGCACCGTCATTTCTTTTCTGTGCCGGGTTTGCGCTTGCAATAACATTCCGGCGAAAGTGGAACGATTATACAAGATTTAGAAAACCCTTATGGCGCTATATCTTCCGTTTATTATTCATTCTTGTTGTCGGTTATTCTCTTCATTTACCTTATTTTTCTTTGACACGGCTTCAGGATGTAACCGATCTCCAATTATGGATATCGTTCTTCCAGGTAGATATTCTTCAAACAATTGCAGTAACATTGCTATTATTGGTTTTGCTTGCAGTCGTTACCCGCAGGGAATCGGTTTTCATTTATGCCGCTTCATGTATCGCGATGGGCATAATTTTTACCGCGCCGGTTATCAGGATGATGGATTATTCGATGTTTCCTGTTTGGTTCCGTTCATATCTCACACCTCTATATAAATCTCAATTTCCACTATTCCTCTGGTCGGCATTTTTGATAGCCGGTACGATTGTAGGGCATGGGTTACTCAAATTAAAAGAAAGGGGAGTCGAGAAAAGATTTGTAGATAACATTTTACTGTTTGCAGTAACGGCGATCATCATCGCGCTCTTTGCGGAGTTTGTTCCGGTTACTATTTATCCCGATCATAACTTCTGGCGTGCAAGCCCCGAGTTTTTCTTTGTCAGACTCGGATTAGTTCTGTTGGCAATGGTTGGTGTCTGGTGGTATGAGCAGAAACGGATTGTTCGCGGCACTTCCGTTTTCGCTTTATTCGGGCAAGAATCATTATTGGTTTATGTCATCCATCTTTTAATTGTATACGGTTACACTTATGAATGGAGTTTTGTTAGATATTTTGGTCCTAAGTTGAATTATTATGAGTGCATTGTTCTTTTCCTATGTTTAGCTGCCGCTATGTACCTGATGGCTTTCGGCTGGCATTGGTTAAAGGGATGGAATAAAAAGGTAGCGAAGATTGTGGAAGTAGCAGTCCTAACTGGAATTGTAGTTACATTTATTTTAAAAACAACCTAACGACTTTTCTTACGGTTCGGTTTCTTCTTTGAAAACAGACGATCGAGATTCCATTCTTTGAGTCGGTTCAATGCTTTATAATTTGTCAGATCGAATTGTATCGGGGTAATCGACACATATTTATTGAAGATTGCAATAAGATCGGTATCCTCGGCTGTATCTAACACATCCATTTTTCCCGTAAGCCAATAATATTCTTTGTTATTCGGATCGCGGCGTACATCGAAAGTATCGTCCCATCGCGATTTTCCTTGTTTTGTTATGCGTATGCCGCGTATTGCTTTTTCTTTTAACGGCGGTACATTGACATTGAGCAACGTATCCTTAGGCAATCCATTTTTGAAGAGCAGTTCCGCAAGCTTTCGAGATATTTTTGCTGCGAACCGGAAATCCGGTTTATCGTAAGTTGTAAGAGAAACGGCGATGGAGGGAATGCCAAGTATAGTTCCTTCCGTCGCAGCCGATACTGTGCCGGAGTATATGATGTTGATGGCAGTATTGGATCCATGATTAATTCCGGAGATCAGCAAGTCGGGTTTCTCTTGGAGTATGGTTCGCACACCGATTTTGACGCTGTCGGCGGGCGTACCATCCACTCCATATCCAAAAAATTTACCGTTCTTAAAAAATTTTCTTACTCTCAACGGGTAGTTCATTGTAATAGCATGACCGACTGCGCTACGTTGTTCATCGGGGGCAACGACGGTTACATCGGCAATTTTTTTCAATTCACCTACTAAGGCATAAATTCCGGGCGCGTCGATGCCGTCATCGTTCGAGACAAGAATGTGTAATCGTTTTTGTTTACCCTTCACTTATGCGCCTAATAACTTTCTTTATCGAGTGGAAATTTTTTTGACTTTACATCTGTAATATAAGTCAGGAATGCCTGCCGCATCGTATCAGCCAGCTCGGAATATCTGCGAACGAAACGCGGTTTGAATTCCTCTGTTAATCCCAACATGTCGTATACTACCAAAACCTGACCGTCACAATGCGGTCCCGCGCCGATACCGATTGTTGGTATTGAGATTGAATCGGTGACTCTCTTGGCTAATTTTGCAGGAATTTTTTCAAGTACAATTGAAAACACGCCGGCATCTGCCAGAACTTTAGCGTCGCGGATTAATTCCTCGGCTTCGTCCTTTGTAGTTGCTCTAACCTCGTATGTCCCGAATTTGTTGATAGCTTGCGGCGTCAATCCTAAATGTCCCATCACCGGAATACCTATCTTAACAAGATGTTTGACGATATCGGCGATATATTCTCCGCCTTCAAGTTTAACCGCGCCAACGCCGACCTCTTTCATTATTCTCCCTGCATTTCGTACCGCATCATCTATGCTTGTCTGGAACGACATGAACGGCATATCGACCACAATCAATGCATTCTTGACGCCCCGCTTGACTGCTTTGGCATGATAGATCATGTCGTCGACAGTAACAGGGAGTGTTGTCTCATATCCATGAACTACATTACCGAGAGAATCGCCAACAAGTATCACGTCGACGCCAACTTGATCGAGGTATTTTGCAACGAGATAATCATAGGCGGTTAGCATGGCAATTTTCTCGCCGGTTTGTTTCATCATCATCACCGTCTTTGTGGTGACAACGCGCGGTTTCGGTGCAGCAGGTTTTTTTCTTTTCATCGGTCTTATCGCCTCTTATTGATATCGGTTAGATATTTTTATTATACGATTTCGTTTGCTATCGTATCATCAAAAATCACATCACATCGTTCTTCAAAGCCATGCCTGATGCAATCTGCGGCTTCTTCGAATAAAACAGTTCTGCCTAAAATTGTTTCAGCGTCGGTTGTTCGCATGTTTAGGTCGTCTTCGAGTATCTCGCGTACATCTAGAATGTGCGGAGCCAGAAATTCCGTTATGCGGCGATGCTGAGGACCGAGCAGGAGGGAGCCGTGTTGTAAAATGACTGTTCCATATCGCCGCTGGGCGCTTCCTACAAGTTTGCGCCCTTCAAATTGGATTTCACTTTTTGCGGAACTTGAAAAACATGGGATGGACGATTTATCCTTATAAAGTTTTCTGAAATTATCGTCATGGCTGGAAAGTTGCGCATCAATTCCCATGTATTGCAGTCCGCGAAGCAAGCATTCATTGACGAAATGGTAGATAGCACGTGGTCCACGGTCGTTTATCTGCATAACAACGCTGTATGTTAATTCGTGTGCATGGAGGATCGCTCTGCCGCCTGTTGGTCTGCGGATTAGATCAATTCCTGCTTCAGATAATTTGAGAGCGTCGAAATCCTGAATATTTTGGTTAAAACCAAGTGAAATCGCATGGGGTGACCATCCATAGATTCTGAGAAGATGCCCGTCTAAATTATTTTTGAGTTGAAAAGCTAATGACTCGTCAAACTCCATATTGAATGAACCGGAGCGAAATCCAGTATTCAAAAATTTCCACTTCATCGCTTCCTGCCGATGATACCGCGTTTACTTTTCTCTATGAATTCAATGACATGGCGTACTTCATCGGTCATCGTCGTCTCGCTCTTTATTTTTTCTACCGCCTGGGATACATTCAGATTTGAATAGTAAATAAGGCGGTAAGCGTTTTCTATAGATTGAATTTTTTCGTTTGAGAAGTTGCGCCTTCGTAATCCGATGACGTTCAATCCTTTGAATGATAGAGGTTCAGAGCCGGCAAGAACATAAGGAGGTACATCCTTGGTAATGCGAAAACCGCCGCCTATCATCGAATGTGCCCCAACAAATGAATACTGGTGGATTGCCACAAGTCCACCTACGACTACATGGTCTTCGATCACGCAATGCCCGCCCATGTTCGCTGAATTTGCGAGAATGACGTAGTTGCCGACCGAACAATCGTGTGCGATATGGGTGTATGCCATGAGGAAACAATGACTACCGAGCGTTGTTCTCATTGTTGCATGGGTGCCGCGGTTAAGAGTAGCGTATTCCCGGATTACATTATTGTCGCCAACTTCAAGAGTTGTCGCCTCACCGTGAAATTTTAAATCCTGTGGCAATGTGCCGAGAACCGCGCCATGGTGTATCCGGCATTCTTTGCCGATCCGTGCGCCGTTCGCGATCAGAACGTTCGATGCAACGGTTGTTCCGCTTCCGATGATCACATCGTCTTCGATGATTGAGAAGGGACCTACGGTAACATTCTCACCGAGTTGAGCCTTTGGGCTGACTATAGCATGTGGATGAATGGTTATACTCATATTTCAATAAGTAATTAGAAAATTAGTTTATGATTAAAGTTTTTTCCCATTTTCAAAACTATCCCTGTCAACGATTGCGGCGCTAAGTTCGGCTTCCGCCGCCAGCTCGCCATTTCGATATGCCTTTCCTTCGAGTAAGGCAATTTTCGAACGCCTGTTTTTTAAAAGAACTTCAAGTATGAGTTGATCGCCCGGGACAACCTGCTTACGAAATTTTGCATTACTAATAGTTGTGAACATCGCTAATTTGCCTTCTGGGTTTTCAAGTCCATTCAGCAATAATATACCGCCTACCTGAGCCATTGCTTCGATAATCAGAACACCCGGCATAACAGGTCTGCCGGGAAAATGTCCCTGGAAAAACCATTCATTAATGCTAACGTTTTTTACGCCGACAATTTTCTCGTCAAGATGGAAATCAATTATCTTATCAACAAGTAAGAATGGATACCGATGCGGTAAAATTTTGTGCAGGGCATTTATATCGAATACAATGCCTTCTTTCTTTTCGAACTGATATTTTTTTATCAGCGCTTGCTGTTGATAGAGTTTACGGATTTTCTTTGCAAATTCAACATTGCTCGCATGACCCGGACGCGCCGCAAGAATCTGAGCTTTAAACGGAGCGCCGATTAGCGCAAGATCACCCATTAAATCCAGAAGTTTGTGGCGTGCAGGTTCATTCTTGTAGCGTAATACCTTATCGTTTAATATTCCATTACTTCCTATGACTAAAGATTCTTTAAGTCCCAATTTTTTCGTAATTCGTTTTATCTTATCCGGAGTGAGGTCTTCGTCGGCTATCACTATGGCATTATCCAAAGTGCCGCCGCGTATCAATCCTTGCGCATGCAAAGATTCTACTTCATGAAGAAAGCAGAATGTGCGTGCAGATGCAAATTCATCAAGGAATTCCTTTTCAAGATTAAACAACCCGGTATGCTGACTGCCAAGAGCAGGATTTTGATAATCGATCATTACGGTTAAGCGATAATCGTCGGTTGGTAAGGCAACGATATCGACTCCTTTTTTTTCATCGATGTAGCGCACCGTCTGATCTATGATCAAATAATCTTTCGGTGCATCCTGTATTTCAAATTCGGATTTGAGGAGCGCATCTGCAAATGGTTTTGCACTGCCGTCGCCGATGGGTGGTTCAATGTTATCAAGCTCAATGACGATATTATCAATTTGCAGACCGACTATTGCCGCCAGGATATGCTCGACAGTGTGAACCTTTGCTTCTCCGTATTGAAGCGTTGTCCCGCGGGCTACCTCTACAACAAAGTCGACAAGCGCCGGAATTTCCGGATGGCCCGGCAGGTCGGTTCGTCGGAATCGTATTCCGTAATTTATCGGTGCGGGTCGGAATGTTAGCTTGGTCGTAACGCCGGTATGCAAACCGTAGCCGGATATCGATATCGGTTGTTTGATGGTTCGTTGCTGTTCTAACATAGATGATCCTTTATACGTCTTTCCGATTGGATTTCAATAGTAGCTCGAGTTCTTCGATCTTCTTTTGCATGTTTCTAATTTCATGCAGTAATGCGGGTAATTGTCCGACTGCCGCCTGAATTTTCAACGTTTCATGAAGTTCTTTTGCGGGATATCCAAACCAAATCTTACCGGGTTGATCGATTGTTTTTGGAACTCCCGATTGTGCGCCAATAGATGTGTTATCGGCGATCGTGATATGTCCTGTCAATCCGACCTGTCCGCCGAACGAACAATGCTTCCCGATTTTCGAACTCCCTGAAATTCCGGTTTGCGCCGCTATCACCGTATGTTCACCGATAATAACATTGTGTGCAATTTGGATCAGGTTATCTAACTTAGCGCCCATTTTGATTCTGGTTTCTCCGAGCGTTGCTCTATCGATTGTGCAATTGGCGCCTATCTCGACATCATCCTCGATGAACACAATCCCCCGTTGAGGAATTTTTTCGTAGGTTCCATCTTCCTTGGGAACGAAACCAAAACCATCGCTTCCAATTACTGTTCCGGAGTGTATGACAACACGATCTCCAATCCAGCAATATTCACGTATGGTAACATTCGGATAAATGAGCGTATTAGATCCGATATGGACATGATCACCGAGTACGGTTCCGGGATGGATAGCTGTTTTTGAATCGATGACACAGTGCTCACCGATGACAACATGAGCGCCGATTGCTGTTTCTTCAGCCAGCTTTGCGGTTTTGGAAATCACTGCCGTAGGATGTATACCGATCGGGAGAGGTTGTGGTAATGGCGAGAACTTATCGATAAGCTGTAAAAATGATTGGTACGGATCTTCAACTCTCACTATCGAGATCGGATTTTCCCGGCGCTGTAATTCTTCAAATTCCGTCCCTTTTGTTAGAAGTATTGCTGAGGCTGATGTAGTTCTTAAATATTTTTTGTATTTAAGATTGGCAAGAAAAGTTATATCACCGGGATGTGCGTCCTCAATCTTAGCAACGTTAGTAATTTCGACATCTTTATTGCCGGATATATCCCCGTGAATAAGTCCGGCAATTTCATCTAATCTCATTCTTACTTATTTGGCGATGTTAAACGTTCTATTACTTTATCGGTCAGGTCATACTTATCGTTCGAGTACATCAACAGTATATCGCCGCTCTTGTCGAAGATATAATCGTAATCGTCTTCCTTTGCGATATCCTGAAGCATTTTGAAAATTTTATTTTGGATGGGCTTAATCAACTCATTTTGTTTGTTGAATAGCTCGCCATTCTGCCCGAATTTTTTACTTCTGAAATCGACAATCTTCTTATCCATGTCCTGCAATTCTTTTTCAGTTTCAGCCCGAAGCTGATCGGTGAGGATGAGTTTCTTCTTGTCGTATTCCTGGAATTTTTTCTGCCACTCATTTTGCATCTTTGCAAGTTCGCTTTGCCACTGTGCGACCAGATTATCGATCTGGCGCTGGGCATCTTGAGCGTCGGGCAGCTTGTCCATAATTGTTTTCGAATTTACCCAACCGATCTTCGATTGTGCGTAACCCGGTTGAATTAATAATATGAAAAATATCGATAGAACGAGAGTTATCTTGACAGTTCGCATAATTGGCCTCTGAGATTTATTTACCGCGTTTTAATCGATCTATAACCAGATTCGTATAATCATATTTCGGCTCACCGTAGAGTAGAACTATGATTTGTTCGTTGCGGTCGAACATGAATTGGATTTTTTCTTCCTTTGCCACAAGTTCGATGACTTTCATGACTTTTAGTTTGATCGGGCGTAGTAGGGAATCAGTCGCAATTGCAAGCTCCCCGTCATTTCCGAATTTCTCCTGACGAAATTGATACCCCCTTTGTTCTAACGCAACAAGTTCTTCACGTTGCGTTCGTTTCTCATCTTCTTTGAGCAGGGGTTCTTTTTTCTGGAATTCTTCATAGCGCTGTTGAAGATCTTTACTCATACGCTCCAACTCTGCCTGCCACTGCTTACCTATGGCATCGAGTTTCTTATTGGCTTCAATCGCATCAGGATATTCCTGTAGAATTTTTGCTGAATTGACATATCCAATCTTCAGTGATTGAGCGGAGACTTGTGTCGCGTAAGAGACACTTAACAGTAAGATGATCGAGATGAAAAAAAGAAATCGATTCACATGAACCTCATTAAATTGTGATTGATAAGAAATAAGTTAGTCATTAAAATCCTCTTCCGAATTGGAAATGGAAACGCCAGCCGTCCGGCTTTCCGTCTTTCGGTGAAACATCGTCGGCGCCATAGCCATAATCGAATCCGATCATTCCAAGCGGCTGGATCAGTATTCGCGCGCCGAAACCATAGGATCTCTTAAGATCCAAAAAATCCGTGTGAACAAAATCTTTGTAAACATTTCCTCCTTCGGCAAATCCGAGAAGGTATATCGGCATGGGATTGAGAGTGAGCGCAAGCCGTAGTTCCAATGTATGCTTGTTTAGAACGCGGCCCCCCTCTTCTACTCCACTGCTATTTACCGGACCCACGCTTCTATCTTCGTAACCGCGTAATGGTGTAGTCGAAACATACCCAACCATCGTCCCGCCCATATAGAAGAATTCGATTGGCGGAATTATTGAATTATGATGAAATCCATTTAAGTATCCCAGGTTGGAACCTGCATATAATACGAGTCTGCTCGATCCGAATACTGGGATGTACCATTCGGCATTGAACAGCCATTTATGAAAATCTACATCACCCGGTAAAAACGGTCCGCCGGAAATCTCGGTTGATAATGATACGTTCGATCCAACGGAGGGGAAAATGGGATTATCTGTGCTGTTACGCGATAATGATTGTGTAATACTAAATTGTTTTGTTTTTCCAAGTTCATAATAGAGACTTCCTCCGGCATCGCGGATATCGTTGCTCTGGAATTTAGCTATCCAATCGGCGCGACAATAGTTATCGGGCCAGTTTAATCTGCGTCCGATTCGAACAGAGATACCTGTCTGGCGTAGATCCCATGTATAATTTTGTCTTGTATCATAGAGGCTGACACCGAGTGTGGTTGGTCTGTCGTTCAACCAGGGTTCTGTAAAACTAAGTGAGAATGTCCTGAATCTGGCGCCTTCGCCGAATTGCCAATCGAAACTGAGCGTTTGTCCTGCCCCGCCTGCGAGTGGTTCACGGAGTGAAAAATTCGTTATTGTAAACCCGAGCGCTCCTGTAACTCCGTAAGCGCCGCTGTATCCTACAGAGGCATTCACATTGTCGCTTGATTTTTCTTCAACTTCATAGATTATATCAACGGTCTGATCGTCGACAAAACGCGTATCGGGTTTTAATTTTTCCGGGTTGAAATAATTCAGTTGTGAAAGTTGCCGGAGACTTCGTATAATTAGCGCCCGGCTGAAGTAATCGCCCGGACGGGTGAAGAGTTCACGTCGTATCACGTTATCTCGGGTTTTACGATTTCCCTTGATGTCGACCTGCCCGATCCGGAATTGATTGCGTTCATAGACATGGATAGCAATATCCAAGCTGTCTTTCCCGACTCGTTTGATATCCGGGTCTAAATTAAAACGAAGGTAACCATCGTCTAAGTATAACGAGGCGACGTCGCTCTGATCCTCATTGCCTCTCAAATTTTGGTCAAATTTTTCTTCATCATATATCATCCCCGGTGAAAATCCCAATCGTTCCTTGAGTATATCGGCTGAATATACGGTGTTGCCTTCCCATGAAACGGATTTGATTTTATACTGGTCGCCCTCTAGCAAATTGATTAAGATGTTCATCCTTTCCTTATCGGATGTGTACCATATCGAATCGGAAATTATCTCCGCATCAATGTAACCGTTTTTCTTGTAGAGTTTAACGAGACGACGCTTATCTTCTTCGTATTTTTTACTTTCAAATTTTGGATTGG
Organism: uncultured Chlorobiaceae bacterium; assembly: GCA_964520905.1. Classification (GTDB taxonomy): domain Bacteria; phylum Bacteroidota; class Ignavibacteria; order UBA10030; family SZUA-254; genus JAGVIE01. The sequence continues at coordinate 109,572 of CAZFQL010000012.1, forward strand.
CGAGTATAAAATGCCACCATCTTTTTTCTTTAGTGTCTTCGAACTCGCCTTTAAGATCGCTGTTAGTAAATGCCTTATTCCCCGAAAAAGTAATCTGATTGATGGTTAACTTTGGTCCTTCATCGATATTTAATTCGAGAACAATACGGTTAGATTTGCTGGAGTCGATAATTTTTGATTCCGGTTTGACTTCAGCGAGAAGGTGTCCTTCTTCCTCGTAAAGAGCTTTGATATTCTTTACGACTTTATTGATATCATCGGGCGTTATTATTTGGCCATTAATCAAAGTCACTTTCTTTTTTACGTCATCTTCACTCACATCGTCTGTACCTTTGATTTCGACTTTATCGAGTCGTGGCATTTCTTTTACCTTAATGAGGAGAAAGATGCCATTATCGACTTTACGATCAATAATTATTTGAATATCTGAAAATATTCGTAATGCCCAGAGTCGCTGGGTCGCCTGTCTTGTTTCGTCGCCGGGGATCGAAATTACATCGCCGACTTTTAAACCCGAGTTTGCAATTATGGCGCCGCTCTCGGTGCCGCCCTGGGTATTATTTCCATCGACCGAAATACCCAGTATCTGAAATTGTTCCGGCTTCACACGTTGAGCGAATAGACCGGTTGAATCTATTGACAAAAAACAGCCGATTAGAATTAATACATTGAGAATGCGCAAGTTTTATAATCCTGAAACGTGTTTGAGTAGCCGCTTTGCGTAGCCGGCTTGTGGTTTTTTCTTTGTAAGTTGTTCGCTTACCATCCCGAATCGCCGCTCTCTTTTTTGGAAATCGGCGATCGCTTCATAAAGTTCATTCCGTCTGAAATTGGGCCACAGCACATTGCTGATATAAATCTCTGAATAAGCGAGCTGCCACAATAAAAAATTGCTTATCCGGAGTTCTCCGCTTGTCCGGATCAGTAGATCGGGATCGGGGACACCCTGGGTTGATAAATGTTGAGAGATAATCTGATCGTTAATTTGTTCGGGTTTTATTTTCCCCCTGTCGATTTCAAAGGCGATCTTCTTGATTGCGTTTGTAAGATCCCATCGTCCGCTATAGCTTAATGCGAGATATAGTTTCAATCCGGTATTTTCTTTCGTTCTTTCAATCGCGTCAAGTAATTCATCCTGAACTTTTTGTGGCAATTCTTGGATATCGCCAATTGCGTGAACACGAACGTTTTTTTGGTGCAATTTATCGGTCTCATCACGCAGTGCACGCATCAGCAAGCGCATCAGCATCGAGACTTCTTCTTTCGGTCTTTTCCAGTTTTCGGTTGAGAAAGCGTAAAGTGTAAGATATTGTACGCCGACCTGTCCGCACGTCTCAACGATATCTCTAACCGATTCTACTCCCTCTTTATGTCCGGCGATTCGCGGCAAGCCACGTTGCTTTGCCCATCTGCCGTTTCCATCCATAATAATGGCAATGTGGACAGGGATATTTCCTGTTTCCTTCAATCGGTTTTGAGTTCTGGTATCTTCGTCACGTGTGCGCGTTCCACAGCGTGTGTTCAAGTTTGGATTTTCCTCTGGATTCGACGTAAAATTCTATGAATTGTTATGAAAGTTAACTCATTTTGCATAGAAAGTCAAGGAATGATGCACAATCTCTTTATCGATATTGGTGAATTTTTCCCTCTGATTGATTTTCCTTCATAAAAAAGATATATTGGTTCAAAACAATTACTACAGTTGACCACTTCATAAACGACGAGGAATTAGAAAATGGGAATGCCTAATATGCAAGGTATGATGAAACAAGTTCAAAAAATGCAAGAGAAAATGGAAAAAGTCCAGGCAGAGCTTGAAAATAAAACTGTCATTGCCGAGGCTGGCGGGGGGATGGTGAAAGTTACAGCGAATGGCAAGCAGGTTATTCTCAAAATTCAAATCGATAAGGAAGTTATCAACCCGAACGATGCTGAAATGCTTGAGGACCTGGTTGTAGCCGCAATTAATAAGGCGTTGGAAGAATCTCAAAAAATGGCACAGGAAGAGATGCACAAAGCTACTGCCGGAATGATTCCGAATATCCCGGGAATGAATTTACCGGGATTCTAAGGGTTGATCGGCATTAATATAATATTCACAGGTTATAGTTCAAAATTGTTTGTACTTCGTGATTACCCCATTTGTACTTTTACATTTTTCACTTTGCATTGAATTATGCTTTATATATCAGATTCACTTAATCAGCTGATTGAAGAATTCTCTCAGTTACCCGGTATTGGTAGAAAATCTGCACAGAGACTTGCGCTCTATATTTTAAAACTTCCCAAAGAGGAAGTAATTAAAATTGCGCATGCGCTTGTAAACGTAAAGGAGAAGATGAAATATTGTTCCGTGTGTTGGAACTTTACAGAAACCGACCCTTGCGATATTTGTAAAAGCGCTAAACGCGAGATGAACACAATCTGTGTAGTTGAAGAACCGAATGATGTGCTTGCGATTGAGAAAACTCATGAATACCATGGACTGTATCATGTACTTGGCGGCTCGCTTTCGCCGCTTGAAGGTATCGGACCGGACGATTTGAAAGTAAGGGAATTGCTCACTCGTATTTCACCTGGGATCGATGAAATAATTCTTGCTATGAATCCGGATATCGAAGGTGAAGCAACCACCATTTATCTTTCACGATTACTTAAACCGCTTGGGATGAAAATAACGCGTATTGCGCGCGGCATACCCGTAGGCGGCGACCTGGAATTTGCAGACGAAGCCACACTTACAAAAGCCCTGGAGGGAAGGGTGATTGTGTGAGGAATAGGCGATTTATATTTTTCGCTATCGCTTTTCTTTATTTTTCCGGCTGCGATATATTCCAAACGAGAGATCCTGAATCTCCGAATAAAGTAACATCGGGATATAAACCGCCGGTAACCCCGGATATTGTGCTGGAAAACTTTAAATCGGCAGTACATGATCATAATGTCGATAATTACATGAAATGTTTTATCGATTCAACTGCCTCATCAGGTAGATTCTCATTTTCACCATCGGCTGGTTATGAAAGTCAACTTACGAACTGGAACCTTGAGGACGAGCAAAGATACTTCCAAAATCTCGGAATCCCCAGTGTGTTTCAACCGTCGTTGAGTTTATATGCGACTCAAGAAGTTAATCGAACAGCAACTTCGACAGAATATACGATGGAGTATATTTTATTCTATCCCCACAACAAACCCGACGTAGCTCAGCAGGTAAAGGGTTATATGCATTTATATCTTCAGGTAGATAACCAGCAGCGCTGGGCGATCACGTTGTGGGAAGATAGAAGAGTCGCAACCGATTCCACGTGGAGTTACTTGAAATACAATTTTTATTGAGGATGTTCTTTATTTCCATGAAGACAGCGCTTTTAATTTCTTTAGTCCTTTTCAATCTCCTCATCACCTGGAGTTGCTTCAATCCATTTGCGCCTAAACTCGATACTGAACTAAGCTCTAATCTATGCACCGGTCTAAAATCGATTGACGACGTGTTTTGCACATTTCGTAACGCTTACGCTTTTAAAGATACAGCCCTTTATGGATCGCTCATGGCATCCGATTTTATGTTTACTTATCGCGATTATGACCATGGTATCGATGTAAGCTGGGGACGAGACGATGAAATGAGGTCGACTTATGGCTTGTTCCAAAGCGTACAATCGCTCTCGCTGATATGGAATAACATTATCTCATCCGATACCGGAGAAGGAAAACGAACAATTATCCGTGGGTTTAATCTAACAGTAACATTCAATCCGGGTGATATCGAGCGGGTAGACGGTTATGCGAATTTAACGTTCGTACTTGACAGTGAATCTTCATGGCGGCTCATGCATTGGCGTGACGAGTCAAATTATTGAATAAATAATATTACTATATACAGTATGAGTTATCTTTACATTTTGAAAGAAGGTATTGCCGGTTTTCGTCGGGCGAAACTTGCCGCTGTCGGTTCCAGCATCACCATAACTATATCGCTATTGCTTGTCGGATTATTCTACGTGATCTCAACGAACACTTCCAGACTTATTGAAGGTGTTCGTCAAAAGGTTGAGATGGAAGCATTTCTTCAAGAGCCGGTATCACGCAATCGACTTGAAGAAATTAAACAGCGGCTTGTCTCAATCGAGGGTGTAGAGAGGATACAATTCATCTCGAAAGAAGACGCCGCCAAAATATTTAAAGAAGAATTCGGCGAGGATATAAACAGCGTACTCGACTTCAATCCTCTCCCGCCCTCGTTTAAAATATTTTTGAAGGAAGGATACCGTACACCTGAACAAGCAAACCCCATACATAAGCGTATAATGGAGATCGAGGGGCTGGAAAATATCACATACCGGAAAGAGCTGCTTGAATTTCTTGACCAGCGCGCCCGGATGCTATATTACGTCGGACTCGGTCTTGGACTTCTTTTCGGCATCTCGGCAATTTTTCTCGTTTCGAATACGATCCGTCTTACAATTTATGCAAAACGTAAATCGGTGCAGACGATGAAACTTGTAGGTGCATCGAGGTGGTTTGTGCGAGCGCCGTTCTTGATTGAAGGCATATTACAGGGTCTGATCGGCGGTATCATTGCTTCTGGAATTATCTATTATCTTTTATCATTCGCTGCCGGACTTGTCTCCTCAGAACTTGTACAAATTTTACAGGTTGAAGCGATATTTTATCCGAGTGTTATTGCCGCCGGTATATCCTTAGGTTTTTTGGGTAGCGCGATATCGGTGAGAAAGTTCATCGGAGAGACGATTGGAAGTTAAGATTTAGATTTTTGATAATATGAGTGATTGGTTGACGATCAAATCGAATACCGGGCATCAGCGGTATAGAAGTATTTCCGAACCCCATACATATAAGATAACAGATTACACCATCTTTTTTTACCTGTTTATCTTTTCCTCTTGACAACTCAAATAATATTTTGTATCTTTTGCCATAAGATTTCGAAGCAACAGGTGAACCACTAACGGGACATACGATATGAACTACTTGAGACAAATCTCTCTCTCTGCCAAATAGCAGTTTACTGCTTTTTGTTTTAATTCTTCTCTTGAGTGCAACACTCTCCGCGCAGGTTACGATTAAAGAAAAGGTAGTTATACAACCAAGCGGCGTAGCAAAAATTAACCCAAAAATTCTACAAACGTCTGGTGTGCGACCAACGGTCTATATGAAATATGAGTACCATTCATGTGGTATAGGCGCTCCACCTCAATGTGTATTTGAGGGACCTTGTGGAACTTCTTATAATCAAACCATTACAGGTGGTATTGCACCTGATTATTTCACAACACTTCAAATAGAGGTAACATTTATACCCTTCGATCCAGGTGTATACACGTTGCGTGTGACGACACTCCCCCCATTTAATTGTTACCCACAAGGAAGATCGTTCAACTTGGATGTATGTTAATGATGGACTGGGATATAGTCGAACGGATCCGGGAGCTGCGTCAATTGGTTATACTTATACGGGAGAAATAAATTGTAGCGGCAGCGATCTACAACCACAAACATTTGACCCAAATTCAATCCAAGTAATATCTGAGGGACAAACTTATACAGGCATGGATGATTGTAGGAATTCTTGCCAAGTGGATGTAACGGTTTGTCCTACTTCTATGCCTACTGATTGTAAATATACATTTGGTGTTACAGGGATATCTAATTCAAGGCTCAGTTCATGTTTACTCAGGCCCACTTTTGGCGGTATTAATATTTGCTTGGATAACCAGACCAATAATTGGCATTTTAATATTTCAAATTTGTCTGTTCCTATAATTTCGACGTTATGTACTCCTCCCTCTAATTGGACTGATATCGGAGATGGGACTGATCTTTCTTTATTGCAACAATTGATTACTAATTGCACCGATTATAATCGGATAATGGATGCACTAAACCAATGGACTCAGGGTAAGCAGCCTTGTGAGACACCATGCACTTCAAACTGTTCAAGTTATTATTCCTCTTATGCTGCAAGAAAACATGAAGATGTTCACCTTGCTCACTATAAACAGTTTCTGCAAATAATGATGGATAATTCCTATAAAACAAAAGTAGATATTCCAAAGGTTGGTAGTGAGTGTGCAAATACTGCGTTTGATAGAGGTTCAATTGATATACAAAGAGCATTCGATGATGGGTATGAGAAAGCAGGTATAGCAATCGGCAATCCTGGTATTAAAAACTATTCAGAGCAAAAAGCTTGGGAACAAACTATAATATCATATATACAAGTTCGAACACAGATAAGGCTATGGGCAATAATCACACACTCGGATTGGTTCGACCAATTTGGAAACTGTGTAAATTGAGAAAGGAAATATTCATGAACTATTTAAAACTTATTTTCATTCTTTTCTTTTTAAATGCTCCTTTTATTTCACAAGCGCAGCGACTGTGGAATATAGAGATATTGAAGGATGATTTTTGGGCTGTTCAACAAGATACATCCGTTGACCACTTAAGGGCGTACATAATAAATAAACATATGAAAATGGATGCTGCTGCCCGTATTTTAATTGTAAATCGCGGTGAATCAGAAAAAGATTTTATTCTAAGCAACTTTTTTATATCATCGGTTGGTCAACCGTCATATAAATCTTGGGAGTCACAATACTATGACTATCAACTGTTTCGTGGTTACTTCGGTTATCAGGATGCGATTCACGGAATGGATACTTTAGCCCGAATGCAAAATATGAGTATTATTAAATTTATGGCCATACATAACTTGGCAGAAGTAGGACAGTTTGCCTATTTCGATACACTACAAAATGCGATGCGAAAAAAGTTACCAGACATATTAGTTGTACCAATACTTGCATTGTATGGAAGAAACAGCCAATATAAAATTCCTGCGGGGAATTTATTAGCAGATACAATAAGCATGTCAGCCAGTATGAGTAACGTCGGTTCCTTCGCTAGATCATTAGCAGAATTTGATAAATCGCGGGCAATTAATCTATTAGAGGCAAGATTTCGCTCAACACAAGGAAATATCAAGTGGTCAATATTTAGAGATTTATGGGATATCAATCCTGATAATTCACCTGAGCTATCTAAGGAGGCGATAATCAGCGAACCTGATGAGAATTATAGAAGCGAATATTTTCCTTATTATGCAGGGATTGCCCAATCGGGAAAGCCGACAATAAAATATCTGACTCCATCTTTTGTTAAGTTTACATTAGATTGGTTAAGTACTGAACAATCAATAATTGTGAAACACACTGCTATGGCATTTTTTCTAAATCCGTTTATCCCACTTAGTCCATCACGGTCTACACCAGTACTTACTCTGGTTGATAGTCTCATAGAGATTAAGGATTCAGTTGGGACATATGGATGGGTATCTGATGGAAGCTTTGTTGCTCAACTTGACAGCAATCTCACCTCTGCCCGTAATTATATTGTTGCTGGCGATTCAAACAACTGCGCACGCCAAATTAAATTCTTCCAGCAAAAAGTGGATGAGGAGTACCGGGACTCGCTGGATGGAGATAATAAAACTGTAACAATCGAGGGATGGAAGTTTTTGTATTATAACGCTCAGTATATCTTAGATCGTCTGCCAACTCCACCACCACAATACAACCTCAACATCAATATTATTGGTAATGGTACGGTAACAAAATCGCCGGAACTTGCTCTCTACGATAGCGCAACAACAGTTACGCTAACCGCCAATCCATCAACCGGCTACAGGTTTGGCAGTTGGAACGGAGATGTTTCTGGATCAGAAAACCCAATCTCTGTTGTTATGAACAGTGAGAAGAATATCACTGCAACATTTTTACAAAACACATTTATTATAACAGCAACAGCAGGAACAAACGGCACAATCACTCCATCGGGAGATGTGTCGGTTGCATACGGAGCAAATCAATCGTTTACTATTACACCCAACACCGGCTATCACATCGCAGATGTAGTTGTGGATCAAATCTCGGTCGGCGCAGTTGTAAGTTACACTTTTACAAATGTAACAACAACACACGCAATATCGACAAGCTTTGCTATCAATACATATACAATCACATCAAGTGCTGGTTCGAATGGTTCGATCTCTCCATCGGGATCGGTGGTAGTCAATTATGGATCCACCCAAACCTTTACCATTACGCCGAATAGTTGTTATCACGTAGATAGCGTCCTCGTGGATGGAGTGAATCAAGGTGCAATTACATCCTACACGTTTACAAATGTCATTGCCAATCATGCGATCAGATCGGTCTACGCAATCAATCAATACACAATAACAGCGTCGGCTGGTGTAAACGGAACAATCAGTCCAAGCGGAACGGTGAATCTCAATTGCGGCTCGAATCAAACGTTTACGATCTCGCCGAATACCGGCTACCATGTCGATAGCGTAATCGTGGATGGAACAACCCAAGGTGCACTTACGAGCTATGCCTTTAATAACGTTACAGCAAATCATACTATCACTGCTAAGTTCGCAATCAACACCTACACTCTAACCGTAAACGCAACCAACGGCAGTGTTACAAAGAATCCAAATCAATCGACGTATAACTATGGAACAAGTGTGCAATTAACAGCAACCCCTGCGACCGGCTATTCGTTTGTGAATTGGAGTGGTGATCTCACAGGATCAACCAATCCGGCAAGTATTACGATGAACGCGAACAAAACAGTTACTGCCAACTTTGCACTTACCGCACCGACAATATCAAGCTTTACACCGTCAAGCGGACCGGTAGGAACGAGCATAACGATAACCGGAACGAACTTTGTGGGTATAACCTCGGTTAAGTTTAATGGAACAACTGCAAGCTATACGGTAAACTCGCCCACGCTAATTACCGCCACAGTACCCACAGGTGCAACAACTGGTACGATCAGCGTAAGCAATCCGGCGGGAACTGGTATTAGTACTGCCACCTTTAATGTCACCTACCCGCTCACAATCCAAATCAGTGGAAGCGGAACGGTGTTAAAATATCCTAACCAAACTAATTATACGTCAGGTACGAGTGTCAGACTTACAGCAAAGGCGACGATCGATGCCTTGAAGGTAATAACGCCCAATACTCCAGAACCGACAAGTTGGCGGTTCGATCGCTGGGAAATAGATTTAACCAGAACACAGAACCCGAAATCAATAATCATGAACGGAAATAAAACAGTCAAGGCGGTGTTTATTCCTGCCAATTAAACATAGAGCCAAAGGCTAAAGGCTAAGAGCCAAGGCAGTTATGAGATATGAGTTTTAAGTTCTGAGAATCTATTGTTTTTTACTTTTGAATATCTCAATTTTGAATTGAAGGAGAGAAGTTATGATTGGAAAGATTATAAAAATTGGAATGATTGGAAAGATTGGAATAATTGTAATGATTGGAATGATTCTTACTTTGTTTGCACATGGTCAGCAGACGAAGAACCAAATTCCGGTCCAAGGTATACAGCCCGAAGTTAATTCCAAGCAGAGTATGCGTATACAAATGCGTGAGTTGATGAATAAGATGCATGCGGCGCGAGATATGGAAGAACGCCGCGCGATTGTGAGAGAACTCAGAGAGATTAGGAAGAATCGACATGTGGAAACACAACTTCAGATGCCGCCCGTTACAAAATCTGTAACTCAACCAAAATTTCTACAATCAGAAAACAAAACACATTCAACTCCGACGTTCCACCCTGTGGAGCCAAGTCAATTGTACCAAATACCGTTTGCTTCAACCGCTAATCGGATTGAGCTAACCATATTGAACGCTTCTGATAGATCAACAGCGAACTTAAAGATCGAAGCGGTTAACCTGCCTAAATGGCTGAACCTATCACCGTCAGTCCAAAACATATCAAACATCAAACCGAATGAAGAAAAACCGGTAGAGTTTGTTTTCTCGGTAGATAAATCTGCGACTGTAAATAAGGAACAAACAATATCATTCACAATCTCGACACCAACAGGTGAGCAATGGACGAAGCAGATCAAAATATCTATCGCTGCACCGGAAAGTTTTGAGTTGTTTCAAAACTATCCCAATCCCTTCAACCCCTCAACGATTATCAATTACCAGTTGTCGATCGACAGTTATGTAAAATTGAAAGTCTATAATTTGCTCGGTCAGGAAGTCGCGACTTTAGTAGATGGAGAACAACTTGCAGGTTATCACGAGGCTGTATGGGATGCAAGCTCGGTGCCGAGCGGTGTTTACTATTACCAATTACACGCTGGCAGCTTCACGAATATGAAAAAAATGATGCTGGTGAGATAGCCAAGAGCCAAGGGCTAATAGCTGGTAGCAATGATAACATACCTCCAGTACCGGTAAGGCAGACCCTGGAGGTTTTTTATTTTCATATAAGATAAGCTGATTAATTGCACTATAAAACGATCGATCATACTATCCGGCTTGCTTCTTATAGAATCTTTTCCTACATTTTCACTCGTGATTGCAGCGCAACCGATCATATCACACCATCACATTTTTTGTTCTTTGTTGTATATCAACTATTTCTAAACGATTTATTGATTGAGCAATGCGTGCACTTATAGAATTTTACAATTCCTCTGTCGGCAAAAAGCTGATAGTTGGATTAACCGGTTTCTTCCTCATCGCTTATCTGATTATTCATCTCTTCGGTAACCTGCTTCTCTTCAGAAGCGACGGCGGTGCGGCGTTCGACATGTATGCCGAGTTATTGCCTCAGGTAGTCGTAATCCGCATCATCGAGGTTGTCTTATTTCTTATTTTCATCTTTCATATCATCACAGCCGCCTACACATGGCTTCTGAATAAGCAGGCACGCGGCAGTGCATATGAATTGCAGAAAAAAGGCGAGACGAGCGCGTTAACTTCCCGGACCATGTTGCTGAGCGGGAGCATCGTCTATATTTTTCTTGTATTGCATATGCGTCAATTTTGGTATGTATCTCGTTATGAGGCTGGTGAGCATTTTTCGATGTATCAGGTAGTCCGAGCAACCTTCGCCGAACCTGTATACGGAATATTTTACATCGTCGCAATGTTTTTATTGGGTTTTCATTTAAAGCACGGATTTCAGTCGGCGTTTCAGACTTTTGGGTTGCGGGATAAAAAGTACGCATCGCTTATCGAGTGGGTCGGTGTAATTTTCTGGCTTTTGCTTCCAATCGGTTTCGCATCGATGCCGATTTATTTTCTCCTGAATTTATGATTGATTGGATTGAATCATGGTTTTGAATTCTAAAATTCCCGAAGGTCCCATCCAACAAAAATGGGATAATCATCGTTTTAACATCAAGCTTGTCAACGCGGCGAATAAACGAAAGTACACCATCATCGTTGTAGGGACCGGTCTGGCTGGTTCCTCAGCGGCTGCATCGCTTGCAGAATTAGGTTACAATGTAATTTCGCTTTGCTACCATGAGTCCCCGCGACGGGCGCACAGTATAGCAGCTCAGGGCGGTATCAATGCACCGAAAAATTATAAGAATGACGGCGACAGCATCTGGCGTTTATTCTACGATACGGTAAAAGGCGGCGACTATCGTGCGCGTGAAGCGAACGTTTACCGTCTTGCTCAAGTCAGCGGTAATATTATAGATCAGTGTGTTGCACAGGGAGTACCGTTCGGTCGCGAGTATGGTGGATTGTTAGACAATCGCTCTTTCGGCGGCGCACAAGTTTCCAGAACGTTTTATGCGCGCGGTCAGACCGGACAGCAACTTTTACTCGGTGCCTATGGTGCATTCTCGCGACAGATAAATAGCGGACGTATTAAGTTTTATGGTCGCCGAGAAATGCTCGACCTTATATTGATCGATAATCAGGCACGAGGTATCGTTGCCCGGAATCTGGAGACGGGCGCACTTGAATCGTACGTAGCCGATGCAGTTATCCTTGCCACAGGCGGCTACGGCAACACATTCTATCTTGCAACGATGGCAAAATACTCTAATGCTACGGCTATCTGGAAAGCTCATAAAAAGGGGGCGCTGTTCGGCAATCCTTGCTTCACACAAATTCATCCGACGTGTATTCCACTGTCGAGCGATTATCAATCGAAACTTACTCTGATGAGCGAGAGTTTACGCAACGATGGAAGGATATGGGTGCCGAAGAAAGCCGGTGATAAACGAAATCCGAAAGATATTCCCGAAGACGAAAGAGATTATTATCTTGAGAGGATGTATCCATCGTTCGGAAATCTTGTGCCGCGCGATGTTGCATCTCGTCGTGCAAAAGAAATGTGCGACAAGGGCTTCGGCGTCGGATCGACCGGTCTTGCAGTATATCTGGATTTTGCAGATACCATCAAGCGAAACGGGAAGCCATTTGTAGAAGAAAAATACGGCAACCTATTTGATATGTACCATGAAATCACGGCTGAGAATGCCTACGAAACACCGATGCGAATATATCCCGCAGTCCATTATACCATGGGTGGTTTATGGGTCGATTATAATCTGATGACTACAATTCCGGGATTATATACGCTTGGCGAGGCGAATTTTTCAGATCATGGCGCAAATCGCTTAGGCGCAAGCGCTCTCATGCAGGGTCTTGCCGATGGCTATTTCATCATACCATATACGATCGGCGATTATCTTGCTTCGAATAAATTTCCTGCTGTAAAAACCGATCATACATCGTTTAAGGAATCCGAGAAAAAGATTAGTGAAGCCATCAATCGGCTTTTATCGATTAAAGGCAAACAAACCGTAGATGAACTGCATAAACGTCTCGGTAAAGTTATGTACAATTATTGCGGAATGGCAAGGAACGAAGCCGGTTTAAAAAAAGCTCTTGAGTTAATTCCTCAATTACGTGAAGAATTTTATAAAGATGTCATCGTTCCGGGTACAGCCGATAGTTTCAATCCCGAATTAGAAAAAGCGGTTCGGGCAATAGATTATTTCGAGATCGCAGAATTGATGGTTACAGATGCGCTCCATCGCGAAGAATCATGCGGCGGTCATCTGCGTGAAGAATACCAGACGGAGGACGGTGAAGCGAAGCGCAACGACGAGAAGTATTCTTACGTCGCAGCATGGGAATATAAAGGCAACGGATTGAAATGGGATTTGAACAAAGAACCGCTTACGTTCGAGTATGTGAAACCATCCACCCGCAGTTATAAATGATTTTATGAAAAGAAATTTTCCAATTTTAATTTGAATTGACATATGAATTTTAGACTAAAAATATGGCGGCAGCACGATAGGAACTCCAAAGGAAAATTCGCAGTGTATAATGTAGCGGATATTTCTCCCGATATGTCCTTCCTCGAGATGCTTGATGCTGTGAATCGCGATCTTGCTAAAAAAAGTGAAGACGTCATCGCATTCGATCATGATTGCCGGGAAGGAATCTGCGGAAGCTGCGGACTATACATCGACGGACGCGCACATGGTCCCCAGCGCGGTGTAACAACTTGTGAACTTCGTATGCGCCATTTCAAGGATGGCGGAACGATAATAGTCGAGCCGTGGCATTCGAAAGCGTTTCCGGTAATTAAAGACCTTGTAGTGGACCGGACTGCGTTTGAAAGAATTATTCAGGCAGGCGGATATATTTCTGTCGATACCGGCAGCGCGCCGGAAGCAAGCAGTTTACCGGTGCCTAAGGCTAATGCAGAAGAGGCAATGGATGCCGCGGCATGTATTGGGTGCGGGGCTTGCGTTGCCGCGTGTAAAAATTCTTCGGCAATGCTTTTTATGAGCGCAAAAGTATCTCAATTAGCTCTTCTTCCTCAGGGTGATCCCGAAAGGAAGCAGCGTGTTCAGAAGATGGTTGAAACAATGGATCGTGAAGGTTTCGGACTCTGTTCAAATACATATGCTTGCGAGCAGGAATGTCCCAAGAAGATTTCCGTCTCGCATATCACCAGAATGAATCGAGAGTTTATACGGGCAAAACTATTTTAGCCGAAAGAAACCTTTCGAAATGCAGTAGATTTGAGAAAAGGGCGAGCCTCCGGACTCGCCCGGTTTATTTTCGATCTGATAGCAGAAGAAAATCTAACGCCTGAAAGATTGTGCGAGAAACTGTTCGTTTTGTTTCGGTGCGGGATGGTGTTCGATGCCGGTATGCAGGATACCATCGAGTGTTGCTACAAGTAATTCATAATCGATAGGTATTTGTATAAATTCATCCACACCGAGCCGTTTACCGATGAGATGAGTAGTTCGGTCGAGCGAAGGCGTCATGAAAATAAATGGAATATGTTTGATGTAGCGTTTTGACCGGATGAATTCATACAGCTCGAAGCCCATCTGACCGGATAGAAAGTTCATTTGAGAGATAATAATATCGGGGGTTACGATCTTTAATGATGCCAGCGCTTCGTCCAGCGTCCCGGCTGCTATTACAGCAAAAAAATTCGATCGTAGTTTACCGGTCATCTCCAGTAATATCTCATCACTATCATCCATGATAAGGATATTTCCTTTAATTTTGTTTTTACGGAAATCACGAAGCAGAGACGATTCTATGTATGAATGATCAATCCGCGAGATATCGAAATTGTTTCTCAATGTGTCGATCGTTTCGGATGTAAATGCCGAGAGTCCGCCTGTATTCCAGATATTTTGCAGAGCATTTTTATATAATTCGTTCTTTATCTCCCGCTCAAGTTCAAGCCGTTTTCCTTCGGATATTTTTAATACGTTTTGTTTCTCTCTCAGCGTTTCCAGTTGCTCGCCGGAAGGTTTGCCGTCGCGCCAGTATTCCCTCAGTGTTGAGCAGAATTTATATTCTCTTTCGGTTTCCGCCACAGTGGAACCGGGTGTGTTCTGCAATTCAGTAAGTCGCTGTAATAATGCTTTTGCATACATATTGTCGGGATCGATTGCTAATGCTTTGCTCGCCTGTTCAGATGCTTTCCTGAACGAGCCATCGTCTAAAAATTTTTGAGCAGAGGTAAGAAATAAATTAATCTGGTTTGATTTTCGCTTGATGATTAGTTCTCTGTATTTCCTGATTTCTTCGTATATATTAGTTTCCAAACCGACTCTTTGAGATAGTTGTTTGATAAGAAATTGAATACGATCCTGATAAGAGCGAGCCACGCTGTTTTCAGGATGGAATGCAAAAACCTTTTGCAGCAGTTCATCCGCAGCAAGATATCTCCCGCCGCGAATATGTTTATCGGTTTGTTGTAGCAAATCATCGATCAGCGCCTTCTGCACGCTATCAAGTGAAGCTGTCCGAATATCTTCCATTTAAAACCTCATCATCGTTGGATTGAATATAGATAGGAAAAATTTAAAATTCAACATAAATCAGTATGTTTTTAGACACACAGGCATTGTAGAGACTATATGTTTTCCGACAAAATATTTGACTTTCTCAATTTTCTCGCCTATCTTAAGACCGTTTATCGTACTAATGACAACTTTTTATTTACTTAAAACTCGTTAATGTGACAATAAAGCTGACCTCTTGAACACAGAATCGAAAATATTGAGTCCCAGGTTTCCCCTCTTCACGAAAATACTCGGAGGATTCGGATTTATTATTCTATTCATGGTGGCAGCAAGTTTGACGATTTTATTCCAGTTATTACCAGAAGATCAATCGGAGTTCCGTGTCCTCCCCGTTATCCAATATCTTGATAATGTTTTCGAATCAGAGGTACAAGCGACACGCCATTATTTTGAAACAAGAAAAGAAATTGACGGTCAGAAATTAATACTCACATCGAAGCAATTCAAGAAAGCCGCTGATTCATTATTGAGCGTGAGCCAATCTCCCACAATTCAAGAAATCGTGAACAATTCCGTAATATTGCATCGCAAATTTGAAACCTTCATCCAGCGGGAAAAAATTAATATAGAGAATAATCACACTTACAATGCTTTTACAGCGCTGCAATTAAAACAACCATTGATCGATTCAGTCAAGATGCAGATCGGCATGCTCAACCAGACATATCTGCCGATCTTGAATAATGCTTTGAAGAAATACAATCAGAAAATGTCCATCGCAGTAACAACGGGAAGTATTATCCTGTTTCTCGCGCTTGCCATCGGAAGTGTGTTCGCTTTTTTGCTTGCCAGAGCTTTGACGAAACCGATACAGGCATTGCAGGCGGGAACGCAAAGGGTCGGTGAAGGAAGTTACGAAACGGTTGTTGTAAGTTCGAACGATGAGATAGCAGATCTCACGCGTGCTTTCAATATGATGAGCGATAAGTTGAAGCAACTCGACGAGATGCGCATGCAGATGATGTCCGAGATCTCACACGAGATGAGAACGCCGTTGCAGGTTATTAAGGCGGGTTGTTATTCAATCATTCATGCAAAAGATGGTCCTCAGTTGACTCAAAGGCAGCGTGATGCCGTAGGAATGATTCATCAAGCCACGAACCGGATCAATAGTTTCGTAAATTCATTTCTGGATATTGCAAAAATGGAAGCCGGCTTGATGAAATTTAATTTCGAAAAAATTAATATAGTCGATCTGCTGACTCCATTGATTCAGGAAGCGCAGCTCATCGCTCAGACACGCCAAATAAATCTTATATTCAATGCAGTCGAAGTTCCGCAATTTATGATAGACAAAGAAAGAATGAGCCAGGCATTCAGCAACCTTCTTTCAAACGCGCTGAAATATACTCCCGATAGCGGCTCGATTATTGTCAACATTGGGGATACCGATAGTACGATGGTGAGTAAAACAAGTAAGGGTGCAATTAAGATCGAGGTTCAGGATACCGGTGTCGGAATACCTGAGGCAGATATGGGTAAATTGTTCAATAAATTTTATCAGGCGAAGAATGTCCCTCTCGTAAATGAAAAAGGTTCAGGTTTGGGATTGGCTTTAGTGAAACATGTGACGGAAGCCCATGGCGGAAAGGTAAGCGTAAAAAGTCAGGTCGGTCTTGGTTCATTATTTACTATTATTTTACCGATTAATGAGTGAGATTGAGAAAAAAAACACCAAGATGGATATCGAGGCGTACCTCGATGCAGTGGAAGAGTATGCGCAAAAGAAATTTATGTATCGTTCCGCGCTAAGTGATATTATCAGGCAATCTACGAATAATGGAATGGAAAAAGAATTTGAAGACTTGATTTTTTTGGGCAAATTCATCTCAAGCGCACATTCTATCCTCAAGCGAGCCGGCAGCGATAGCAGTGATACAATCAAACTGGCGGCGGAATTTCAAAAGAGTATTGAAAGATCGGTTGAACTGTTGAAGCGACTCATACAGGGTGCCCCGGATAATATTCGAAAGAAAATCGAAATTGACTTCCTTGCGCCATCCCATCACAATCTGCATAAAATACTGGATTTAATGTACGAGCTAAGCCGGATAAAAAATTATTCTCTGGATAGAAAAAATAGTTCGAAAACTTTTTAATATGGAAACAAAAACTTCGAAAATATCATCGGTTATTCTTATTATCGCCGCCATTGTCTGGCTTGGCGGACTTAACATACGCGCGATGGTTGGCTTCGATATGCTGCAGATGGGCACGCTGGACTTCAAACCAAATATTCATCCGTATGTTGAGCGCACAGTTTTTAGTTTGATTGCGCTAAGTTCTATCGTTATCGATATCGCTTACGGTATAGTATGGCTGGCTGGAATTCTCTGGCTTAAAACGACGAAGCTATCGATGCGCAAAAACGGCTGGCTGATGATGAGCGCGATTTTATTTTATATGTTCACACCGGTCGAAGTTTATACAATTGTTCTCGATTTGAAAATGTGGTACCTTGATTTTCTTGGTTCGAACGATCTCGTTGAATTCCGCAAACTATTTATTCATCGATTAGGTGCGCTTTCAGGCGTTCCGATGATAGCGATTCTTTCTTACTATACGATTATCGTTCTGGCAATTTTCCGACCCCTTCAATATAACCTTACTTCCGAAGAACCGAATGAATAATAAATCATTTCTTAGAGAACATGCAGGTATAATCATTATCTGTATCGTGTTCTTGACTGCTGGATTCCTGCGCCTCAACGATCTTTCAATTCTTAATCCCGACAGTAGTCGATATTTGATTTGGGGGAATTCAATCGCCCATGGAAACGGATTTGTAGACGACACACAACCCGAACCCGAAAGATTCGTAATTCAGGCGCCGCTCTATCCCATTTTGATTGCGCCCATTGAATTTATCTTTCCGTTATCGCAATTCGCGGTTAAGATTTGGACTCTCCTCTGGGGATGCGTGTTGGTCATCTTATTCTATCTTTGGTTGAATAAAATTTTAGGAAAAACTTCCGCTGTAGTCGGTACAATTATTCTGGCAAGCAATCCGCTGTTACTTATTTATTCAACTGAAGTGCTCTCTGATGCGCCATTTTTAGCTTTGGTGCTTCTTGTTTTTTTGGTTTCCGAAAAATATTTGTCATCGGATGTCAATACGCCTCTTAAAATCTTTACTCTCATTGCTTCGGTGACAAGTGTAATGATGCTTCGCGAAGCGGGCATAGCATTGGTTATGGCAGTTCTCGTTTTTTATTTTTACATGAAACAACGGAAGACCGCGTCTCTGATCGCTTTATCCACTTTAATTTTCTGGAGTGTCTGGTATCTGCGTAATAATGTTTGGTTAGGACCGTTACCGCCTCAGATGCAGGGGGGCAACATGAACCTGATTACACAGCATTTTCTCACACCGCCTGATGCGCCCCTCCTGAATGAGTTAGCAATACGATTGTGGGAAAAAACTAACGAATATTTTTTCCAGTTCTCCGGAATGTTGATCTATCCGCTATATATGTCTCAACAATTTAGACTGAATATTGATCCATCGGCGTTTCATCAATCGACAACTGTCATGTTCAGAACATTCGGAAAATTTGCAGTACTCGCACTGACGATCCCACTGATACTTTTCGGAATCTATCTCGATATTCAAAAATCAAAAACATCTGTATTAAGACTTCTTTTCGGAGTATTCTATTTAGGTCTGATTTTCTTTTATCCGGCACATGATGTAAGATTTCTGCTTCCTGTGCTGCCATTGATTATCTTTTACTGCATCCTTTCAATCAAATGGTTAGCCGGGAAGATGAAAATTGCAGGGGAAAACAGTTCACCAAAATTCGTGATTATAGCAATCTTAATCCTCATGCTGCCGAATCTGAGCAGTATTTATGAGATTCTAAAAATAAATCTCACGTATCGTAATTCACCGATAAAATTCTTCGAACGTGTGCGACGGCTTCCCACGTACCCGTTGATGTTCACACAACCATGGTCTTTGATGGGGAAATGGATTTGTGAAAATCTGCCCGATACAGTCGTCCTCGCGAGTCCACAAAAAGAACTTTCAACTGTAGTGGGAAATCGCAAAGTACTGGAATTAGACCAAAGCTCGGTACTGCCGACTTTTGAAACGTTATTGCGCGATAATCATATCGACTATATCCTGACAACAATCCGGAGAGAAGATTTTAAGATTTTTGAATTCTTCATGATGGAATCCAGGAGAATCGCGTTTGAGCCGGTATATAGCGTAGCAAACCTGCATCTCTTGAAAGTAAGATCGAAATTACGAGAGTACCTGCCACCGGATACATCTGCTCAGGTTCGAATCGATACGGTCAGCGCCACTCAACTCTTGCGCCGGGGGCGTATGGAATTAATGGATGAACATTACGCAGACGCATCACGATTGTTCAAAAAAGCGTTGGCAATCGATTCAACGCTTCCCGAAATTTATTACCAAACAATAGTTGCATATGCGATGATGGGCGACTCGGTGAATGCCGGAAAATATTATGAAAAACTTTTTACGCTTCCGCAGGCGTTGGGTTATGTTGGGAATGCTCGTATGCAGATTCAAGCAATGAGATTGCTGGCGAAAGCTCAAACCGAAACATTCCAGCCGGGCAGGGCAGTAGGAGCTTATAATGTCGCATCACTTTATTGGAAGATCGGATATTATAAACGCGCCGCAAGTATAATGGACTTAAACTTTGGTTTGTCTGATAGTACGTATCTAATGGGTCTCCTCTGGGGATTACATTTTAATTTGCAGGACGGCGACACAGTCAAAGCTAAACAGTATCTATCCATCCTGCTAAAATTAGATTCATCCAACGTTGTAGTTAAGGCTTTCAAAAATATTTTTATTATGGGAGATTCACTTCAATCAACTCAGTCCCCGGTAGCTCGAGGCAGTTTGCATCAAGCAATAGGTATGCAGTATAAATTGATCGAGTTGAATGAGGAAGCGATAGATGAAGCTGAGAAAGCTTTAAGAGACGACCCGAAGAACCTTGATGCTTATATTCTGATGGCTCAGATGTTCGAACGGAAATCAAATCTTCGAATGACAAACCGAATCTACAGACACGCGTTACTTGTAGATCCGGGGAATACATTCATTAGAGCTAAGTTAGATTCTGTACAGCTTGAGCTTTCAAAACGATGAAGAAGTTTGATTTTCACGCCGGAAATCGTTATTCTTGAGTCGGATATTGAAAAGGAATAAAATAGTTTTTCTACATTTATCGAAACGTGAATGAATTACGCTTCACTTGTCAGCGAACTTGAACAGCTTGCACGCCAGTTGGACCTCACTATCCGTTATGAAAAGGGTGATTTTGAAGGAGGCTATTGCATCCTCAAAGATCAGAAAGTTTTAGTGATTAATAAACGGTTACTCGATTCACGAAAAGCGTCTGCTCTGGCAGTTGCGTTATACGATTTCGGGATCGAAACTATGTACATTAAACCAAACCTGCGCGCATTCATTGAAGATGAAATCGCGAAAATAGCAAAGGCGAATAAGACACAATGATCCGGGCAGTAATATTCGATCTGGACAATACTCTTGTCGATTTTATGGCAATGAAAAAACAAGCTATCGATGCTGCAATTCATGCCATGATCGATGCCGGATTGAATCTTTCAACCGAGGATATCAGGTCGCGCATAAACGCTATCTACAAAGAACGGGGAATTGAATTCCAGAATGTCTTCGATCAGCTTCTCTACGATGTGTTCAATAAGGTCGATTATAAAATTCTTTCCGCCGGTATTATTTCTTACCGTCGGGCGCGTGAAGCGGCGCTTGTTCCATACCCGCACGTTTATTTAACGCTGATGGAACTTCTGAAACGGGGATTGAAGCTTGCAGTCGTTTCGGATGCGCCAGCGCGTGAGGCATGGCTGCGGTTGTGCTATCTGAATTTTCACCATATATTTCACGCTGTCGTTACATTCGATGATACCGGCGAGCGCAAACCCAATCCGGGTCCATTCCGCAAAGCGCTCGAGCTTCTCGCAGTTCGTCCTGCAAACGCTCTTATGGTTGGTGATTGGGCGGAACGCGATATGATCGGCGCAGGAAACATCGGAATGAAAACCGTATTTGCCCGGTATGGCGATACTTTCGGGACAGTCGAGACACATGCCGATTATGAAGTGAACGATATAAAAGAGTTAATTAAGATTATTGAACAAGAAAACGGTAAAGGATCAGCCTCGAATGATTAAAGGTATTGGGGTAGATGTTGTAGAAATTTCGCGCTTTCAGCAAGCGATTGATAGATGGGGAGATTTATTTCTGCATAAAGTTTTTACCGAAAGGGAATTTGCTTATTCACAATCGAAGAAAAATCAGGCTCAACATTTCGCGGCACGGTTCGCCGTGAAAGAAGCGATGTCGAAAGCAATTTCCACAGGCTGGAGCGGTGGATTCCGGTGGAAAGATGTGGAGGTGGAAAATGATGCTGCGGGGAAACCTTCCGTAATTCTGGATGGAAATATCAAGAAAATATTAGCGGGGAAAAGAATTCACGTATCCATCTCGCATTCTGAGAATATTGTAGTCGCATTTGCCGTCATTGAAGAAGGATGACCGAAATTTGCGCGGTTGAATTTCGTAAATAATTTCCGTATGTTTATATCATAAATCATCAAGTAACACTCTGAAGCGAGGAGTAGAATGAAACAACTTGGTATCAAAAAATTATATTATTCGATCAGTGAAGTCAGCAAAATAACCGATCTTGAACAGTATGTGCTTCGATATTGGGAATCGGAATTTGAACAGCTCAATCCGTCAAAAAACCGGGCTGGTAATCGTATTTATACGAACCGTGATATCAAGATGATTCTGTACATTCGTAAATTGCTCCGTGAGGAGAGATATACTATCGAAGGCGCCAAGCAAATTTTAGCGTCATATTTGCCTGACACGGAAACCGGTGAGCAGTTAGAGCTAATCTCCGAAGCTCAACAAACCGCCGGAGTTCATTCATCGACGGGAGGTGCCAAGGTGCCGGAAAATAGAATGCGAAACGATTTAGTTGAAATAAAAATGTTCCTCGAAGAATTGTTAGTTAAACTGACATAAATTCTAATTCAAATTGAGAATCCCGCCGAAGGCGGGACATAACAAGCGATCTTTAAAAAATATTAAGTTTACTCGGAACGTGGCGCAGTGCCGAAGGCATCGAGACTGTGTAAAAACTCCGGCACGGGGGTTGTAGTATGTTT
>CAZFQL010000013.1:0-122501 GCA_964520905.1 uncultured Chlorobiaceae bacterium
ATCTAGAATGATAAAGTCTAATCACATATGAAAATAAACTTTTTACACAGTCTCAGTCCCTTTGGGAAAGGGATGACTATAAGTTTATACACCATTACATCTATCTCCCTCTCAAGCGCTGTTGCCTGCCCGCCATCTTTCTTGACCGCCTTCTTTCTGGTGGTTTGGCGGGTGTCTGCGGAGGCTTGCCTGTCGTCTTTTAGGCGGGGATCCGATTTCTTCGACTCAAGGATTTTGTTGAAAATATGTATGATTTGACTTTCATTTAAGCCACCGTTATATTGATAACGGTACTTCCCAAAAAAGTGATATTTTACACAAAAGGAATTTAATTGCCGATCTACTTTGTTATATTGATGAAGTAACCAATTTAAAGTATTTCAAGAAAAAGCATAATATTGGATTCTAACAACAAAAATATCTCCGACCCTTACCGTCAGAAATTAATTGAGGCAATGGTGTTCTTTGCAAAGAATGTCAAACACCCGACAAAGACGATGATGTACAAGCTTCTTGCAGAATTGGATTTTAGGCATTTTGAAAAAACCGGGCTTCCTGTTACTAATCTGGATTATCAAGCTTGGAAAAAGGGTCCCGTCCCCAAGAAACTTCATAATGAAATTACGAAGGGAGACGACTTAGTTCTTCCCGAAGATATTGCAGAAGCATTGGCTTGCGACAAAACAGAAAGCATTGCTGACGATGGAAAGAAAT
This sequence comes from uncultured Chlorobiaceae bacterium, assembly GCA_964520905.1. Classification (GTDB taxonomy): domain Bacteria; phylum Bacteroidota; class Ignavibacteria; order UBA10030; family SZUA-254; genus JAGVIE01. The sequence goes on from CAZFQL010000013.1 coordinate 715, forward strand.
TACGAAAATTTACTTTCTTAGCGAAAAGATTACCCAATTTAACATTATTCTCTCCTCGTCAACAAAAGATTTTAAAAGAAGTCGCGGAGATATACAAAAATGTATCTGCTACAATTGCTTCAAAGGCTTCACATGAACCGGATAAACCTTGGTCAAAAGCCGTTAAGAGAATGGGAAAAGAAGATGTTCCTATCATATATAGTGATGTGGCTTCAACTAAGACCCCGGTGACTGAAGAAGAAGCCGAAGAAATGGTCAAAGAAATATTAGCATTCCAACATACTTATTGAGAATAGGAGTCTAACTCCTTGGTAAAAAGGGGGGAAATATACTACGACCTTCGATATGAATATCCTAACGGACATATCGTTGATAAACTGATCATTATTCTCAATAAAATACACCTCCCCACCCAAAACGTGATTGCTGTTCCTGTAACAACATATAAAACTGATCGGAAGTATCACCCCGGGTGCAATCACAAAGCTTTGATATTCTACTTAGAAGCAAATAAAGATTTTTTTACGAATAATACATGCATACAACTCTTTATCTTGAATAGTGGAAAAACTATACCTGAAAATATATTTCAAGAAAAACTAAACTCAAAAACTATTGTCCCTAAAGGAATGTTGAAAAATGAAACGACCACAAAACTTGTTAAGTGTGTTACTGATTTGAAATTTGATATACCTGAAGATCTTCATCTGTACTTATTCTAGCTGAAATATTTTTCGCTTGATCTTATGCTAATTAATTCTTTCTTCCTACTCCGTTAATTTATCTTCCTCATATTCTTTTTCTGTTAAAACAAATCCTGGCCCTACAATTTTTACCTCCTCGTACGTTAACCTCCCCGCCTTCGGCGGGATAAACTCCCAGTTTATACACCATTACATTTATCTCGCGCTCTAATCCGGTTGCCTGCCCGCTATCTTTCTTGACCGCCTTCTTTCTGGTGGTTTGGCGGGTGTCTGCATTAGCGTCCGACTTCTTCGCCTCAAGGATTTTGTCGATTTGTGCAAATATTATTTATCATTTGAATAACATCTGTAGTTGACCAGACTTTTGTATCTGATAATTTAGAGTACGTCTTGTAAAAAATTGATTTTTCAATCTTTCATAATCACCTATGTTAGTTTTTTCTTTTGGAAAAAATCTTGTGATCATTCTGTTATGATGTTTGTAACTACTATTTTTATTCCGAGATTTATGTACCATTCTATAGAATAATGGGAAATATAGGTCTGCTAACTCTTCTCGATATTTTGAAGTTTTGCTTTTTTCTATACCATGGATAATACTCGTGCTTAAACCCAAGATAGAATCACAAAGTTGAATTAAATTTGATCGTGGATCTAGTTTGTGATCTTTTGGTAAAAAAGTGATGCGATCAAATCCGAAATTAATATTTTCACCTTGACTTATTTTGTATATACAATGCCATGGAAAATATTCATTATTTTGTTGCTGCCCTTCTTCATGAAAGATGTTATCAACGACAATACTACGATCACCAAAGAATGTTTTTAGCGAGTAAACAACTGCACTACGAAAAAAACGGTTATACTTACTATTAAAATCATCCGTGGTATCAAACTCTTCTCTAATGAGATATGAATCGTTTAAACCAAGCACATAGGAATAAAACTTTTTATGACTTTTGTTTGGGTTGAGTACATATTCAATCCATCTCTTACAAATATTCTTCTGATCCGCCCCATGTATTTCACACCAATGAACAATTTTATTGTTTTTTTCATGATACGGAGATGCAGTATCAAAATTATTTAGATATCGTTCTGTTATTATATCCTGCAGAAGCGATTGGGAAGTATCCTCGATAATTAATCCTATGTAATGCCATTTACTATTGGATATCTTACAATGCCGCGATTGGACTTCATCGGCATAAATATTGACATGAACGGATTTATTCTCAACTATTTTATTCCCGAAGAGATCCTTCATTCTGCCCTTCCACTATTCTTCTCTCTTCTTCAGTTAAACCGTATATCTCATAGATAATTTCATCGATTTCACGCTCAAGCATTGTTACCTTTCACACCTTCTTCGATAATTTTTATTTCCTCTTTTGATAAACCATACAGTGCATAAATAACACTATCCAATTCATCATATAAAGCTTGGGCTTGCGGTGAAAAGGAGCTGCTAGGATTATCCTTACACATTTTCAATAGCTTATTGACTAGCACAATAACTTTCTCTTGTTCTACTTTGTTAATATTTGGTATTGGTAGCTTTCCAACATAATACTTATCAAAGTCCATCGTTCTGACAGCCCTATTAAACACAAACCAATAATAGAACCACGCACCCAATGTTGAGTTCATCAACCCAAGAATAAATTCATATCCAAAATTATTGTCTATCAAGATTGTATTTTCAACTGTATCCAAATTTAATATTCCATCGTCTAACGAACCCATAATAATAATACGATCTCGCGGTTTGGTAACATGAGCGACAATTCTTTGTGACACAATCTTTTTCTGTCTTAGTCTCTTTATTTTTTCTAAACGTTGTTCTTCTTTTGTAACTTTCACATAATCAATTGCTGGAAGTATCCCGTATCGTTGTATTTGTTTGCCGCGGAGAATTGCTTCACCATCTTTTGTCAATCGGTTTTGCCAGGGCAATCCACGAAAAGTGGTGCTTATACTTGAGAGGGGAATACCATCCGATTTCAACTTTGAATAAATCTGTAAATACTCTGGAGACGCATAAATCGGGATAGAATTAAGTTCTTTACAAATCGAAGTGAAGACTTTTCCAATAATCTTAATTTCATCTTCACGTCCTTCACCGGTAATAAATTCATAATCTTTAGTCGGTGTTGCTTGAAAACTGATGATTACTTGCTCGAGCAATACATTCTCAAATGCTTCACTTACATCTATAACAGTCAAGAATCTATTATCATTTATTACTAATTCACGGGTTGGGTTCCATCCTTCAGAGAATGTTAATGATTTAGGGACTATATATGTTACCACGCCATTCTTATTCACCAATCGTTGAGCAAGTTCTATAAATATTGATGCTGAATTCATCTGTGAGTCAAACTTTTTATAGAATAATTTTAATTGATTTCTATACTCGTCACTTAAATCAGCACCGTACGGTGGGTTTGCAATCACGACATCGAAGCCCTGCTCAGCAAGACCTCCGAATTCTTTCTCGTTATCGTCTCTGTTAGAACTCGGAGGTCTAACACGGTTCATCACCTCACCGAAATCAACATCCCAAATAACCGGGAAGTTTGCAGGTAACCCCTCTATTGCAATCAGCTCGTTCTTTACATCGCTGAGGCGGGCAATTTCTTTCTCTATTGCCTCATGTTCTTGCTGTTGTTTTTTAGTCATCCCGAACAAATTATCCTGCGCCGTCTCTTTTTGCAGTGTGTCAATCTCTATTTCAATCTCTATCACAACCAACGATTTCAATAAATTATCTATCTGCGTTTGTATCGCTTTCTTCTTGCCTGCATCGCTAGTGGAAAAGAATTCTTTTTTCTTCTTCGTAATTTCAGTTATCGCTTCCTCGATACGCTGTTTTCGCCCAACGGCATATTCACCTTTTGCAAGCCGCTTGTGCGGCTCAAGCGAGACACCGTGATAATAGGATAACAATGAATCTCCCTGCTTAATTTTATAATCGAGATTCGGCAGAGCTTCTATCTCTTCGATATTTTCTTCTTCTACAACGAGCGAAAGCCATAGTCGGAGTTTTGCAATCTCTACCGCACCCGGGTCAATATCAACGCCAAAGAGGGAGTATTCAATACAATCTTTTTTAAGATTATAACGTGTTTGGTTTTTCTTTTCTTCAAAGCAATTCGTTTCACGAAAGAACATTCTCGCCTTTACAATTTCTGTCATCATCCCTACCGGAAAAGCGCCCGAGCCGGCGGCGGGATCGCACACCTTCATATTTGCAAGCAATCTGTCAATTTCCTTAGCGAATTTTTTCAATTCTATGAAATGTTCAGTCTCTTTGTATTTTTTCGAATTTACATCCTGTTCTTTTTTCTCTCCGGCTGTTTTCAAATACTCGATATACTTTTCACCCTCCAGTATCAAGAATTCAACCGTATCCGTACCGGTCTTCCCAGATAACTCTGTCGACAGATAACTTATTAAACTCTGCCGGCACATAAAATGCACGATATCGCGAGGAGTATAATACACGCCGTACTGCTTGTTGAATTTATTTTCTTCGCCCTTATTTCCGCTCTTTAAAACTTTTTTATATTCTTCAAAATTATCGGGTCTGATAGCGTTGAACTTTTCGTACGCTTTTCCTAATAGCTCAGGGTCGATAGCTACTTCTTTTTCAAGCGGTTCATCTTCATTCACTGTAAAATTAAAGCGATCAAAAACATCCAAAATACCGTTACCGACATCCTGTTTCGTCATTTTGGTATTCGAGAAAAGCTCATTTGGCAAAGTTATATCGGTATGCACCCAATCGTAGTTACCAACAGGATCGAACAATCCTCCATTAAGGAACGGTATTCGACAATTGAAACGACTATAGAAATTATCAGCTTCACGCCGATCTATCCGGAGCGCTTCATAAAATAGCGGTTCTAAAATATCATTGAAGAAGTTTTTGTATTTACCATGTTTACCATCAAACAACTCACGCAAGAAATGTTTGGGACCGGTGCCAAAGTCGGCATCGCGGGTAACTCCGAACCATCCTTTTTTCTGAAGAAATTGCAGAAAGACTATTTGACCCAATAGTTTTTTAGAAAAATCGACCGTATTTATACGTTTGCTTTCAAAGTCGGCTTTTAATTTATGATCTTTTGATACAACCTTATCTAATGTTTCTTTAGTCCAGATAAATAGCTCTCGGTAATTTTCAAAAAATTCATCTGTAACTTTTTCGATATTAAACGCCTGCTCGATTCGTGCGAGCGTTGGGTTATTTTCGGTATCCTGGAGAAGCGGAACAAGCTGCTGCTGCGCCGTGTGGCTCGGCTCGTTCTTACCGACGAGGAACGAGTAGCGGCGGGCAGGAGTAAGATCGGTCTTAATTTTTATTTTACCATCGCTCTTTTTTTCTTCCCTGTAATCCATCCGCACAAATGAGAAGCGCCAGTCGTCAACTCCATCGGTATAATACGCAACAAGCGCATTATCTTTATCGTCGCGGTTCTTCAAGTAATGGGCTACAAAATTACGTTGCATTGTTCTCGCGCGTTCAAGGCTTGTTTCTTTTTTCAGTTGAACGATGAGGATGTCGAGTACGTTATTTTCCGCATCGCTAAATTGACCAATTCTTTTATATTGTTTGATGTGCTCACGATATGCTTCAGGGATGTAACTTCCATGATACTCAAATGCTTTGGTTTCGTCGATGTCATTCAAAAGTTCCTTGACAAATTTATGGAATCGTCCTTCGTCGAACGGATTTTCAAATACTTCTTTAATATTTCGACCGGCTTGTACTTTATCCATACTTATTTACTTTTAATTTGCCTGATTCGTTTTGATTTTGGTAAGTAGTTCTTCTTTGAAACGATAGATTTGCCTAATCTTTTCTCTAACTTCTTCCTTGCACCGCCGGCAATATCGCCGCCGGCTTTTGCGTCCGATTTTAATTTGGGAACACCGTGCGAATTTTCTGTCCGGTGAATTTCAGTCGTAGCCCGCTCTCCTAACATCGTAAAAATCAATTCGAAATCGTCCATGTGGTCGCGGAGGTTTTCCCGTTTTAATCTCTTCAGTTTTTTATATTCGGATGGTGTAACCCCGAAAGTTGCTTTCGATATTTCGGCTGTTAAAATTTTATAATCTTTTTGTTCTTCCGCTCCGCGTTTTTGCCATTCTTCGGTAAGCTCTTCTCGTATGGCAATTCCGCGCATTCGTTTTTCTATCCAATCGTCGGGATAGCCTTTGAGTTTGTAGAGAGTTCTCGTCCGCTTTGTAGCCAATTCCGGATTTTCAATTTCCTGTACCCGTTCGTAGCCGACCTTAGCTAACCAGCGTTTAAACGGTTCGGCTTTGGGCGAAGGGATTGATTGGACTATGCGGAAGATGCCCTCGGTATTGGCGCAATTCATTTGTTGCGTTCCACCTTCTGTTAAGATGGGAAGGGTATGGACAATTTGTCCATACCCTTTGGCAAGCTCCGGATCACGCCGCCTAATTTTATTTATATAGTCTTTTGGATTTAAACTATCAGTCAATGCGAGTACTACATCCTCAACTACAAACCACCATTCTTTGTTATAAATTGTTCTTCTAATTTTTCTTCCTTTAAACAATGCAATTTTATTGTTTTCCATTTCTATCCTCCTTTCAGGTATAAAGATAAAATTACTTCCCGCGCTTGCGATGATTGAACCGGTTGATGCGTTATACTTGAATCAAGCAGATTTGTTGGAATATTATTCCTCAATATCCAAAGTACTTTTATAGGATTCTGTTCCTTTTCAATTAAACCTTTAATGCGCTTGCTAATATTCCTCGGAACGATACCGCTATCGAATGCTCTTAATAGAGATTTGATGAAATCATCGTCATCATCAGTGAATCCCTTGAAGTTTTTGAACTCGCTTGCTTTCATACGCTTGACGATGTATGTTTCATTGGATTTTCCGTGTCGGGATTGCTTCTCATGGGTTTCCTCTGATGTCGCCAACTCGAACGCCGATTTATTTTTTGAGAGGAGTGAATAATATTCTTTCGGTATCTTTAATCTTTCGGTTTTTTCATCGCACTTAAACAAATCAACTGCTTCGAAGAATGTAATCTCTTTCGATTCCAGTCCGTTTGCTATGAAAAACTTTTTAAGCTTACCTGTCCGGAAATATGTTGCCAACGCATCGGCCTTCGGCGTTTCCATAAGTTTGGACGAGCGGGCTTTCTTCGGCAGATTTTTAATCTTCTCGAACAAAGGCGGATTCTGATCCCGTAAATCTCTGAGCAGTTTTAGATATTCTAATTCCGAACGCTCATCTTCCTGCTCGCCTTCAAATGTTTTCTTATCCGTCAATTTTTTATAAAGATAATCGCCGAACAACCCGTGGCTGGTATATTGCTCTTCTTCCGTCAGGTACCGTGCGTCTTCCCCGAGTGTGTCGTGGAATGCCTGTATCTTCGCTTTGATGTTCTCTTCCAAATCAAGCTCGCCTTTCCCTTTCGACTGATCTGTCGGGAAGAAATTGAAGATATGAATCGTTTTGTGTTTTGTTCCAACACGATTAACACGCCCAACACGCTGTAGCACTTTTGTGGGATTCCACGGCAAATCATAGTTGACTACGATATTCGAGCGGTGCAGATTAATTCCTTCGGCAAGTATGTCGGTAGTAATCAAAATTCTTATGTCGTTTTTCTGATTCTTACTCCCCGGATCGAAATTTTGTTTTATTACAAGTCGATCTGCTTCTGGCTCTCCATCTAATCGTTCATAAACCGCACCCGCGCTGGAATAAAATAAAACCTCTTTAGGAAATCGTTTTTTAAGATTTTCATACAGGTAATCGCCAGTTTCCTTCGATTCAGTGAAAACAATCAGCTTTTTATCTTTCAGAATTTTATTGGTTGTTAATTCATCCAGAAACTCTTTTAATTTCGGATCTTTATTTACATCAAGCCACAGCGACTCGATCTTTTGCAGAATTATTAAATCATTCTTCAGCTTCTCTATGAATTCATCGGTAAACTCAGATACTTCATGCTTCTGAACTTTTTCTTGCTGAACTAACTCGAACAATTGTTCTTCATTGTCGTTATCGAGCAGGTCGTACACATTCACTTTCTTGCTTATGTACACCGTTCCCTTTTCATACATCTTAATAAACTGCTCATACGATTCTACAAACCTACGAAGTGTTTTTTTAAAGGCGTGGAAACTGCTCTCAAGCCGTTTTATGAGGATGGTTTTCATAAACCCGCCCAAGTTGCGCTGCGATTGCAATTCGAACTCTGGGAGCGCTTTCTTAAGATTCAATAGCGGTGTGTAGCGGGAATAACTAACTTTCTTCAGCATCTCAATCGTTTCATCAAATACAGTTTCGATCTGTTTATCGAACTTATATATAATCCTGCTGGGATCGGTTATCTCGGGGAAAAATAATCCCTGCTGCTTCATGTCATCACCGAAGTAATTCGAAATCTCAGTTCTCGTTCGCCGAACCATAATATACTTGAAGAGTTTTTCGCGTATATCCTTTGAGCCATCACGAACTGCTTGAAGATATTCGGGATCATTTTTGTCGTATTGATTAATTCTCGCTCTGAGAATCGAGAAGAATTTTTCAAGGTTTGATATCCCCGGTATTGTACTTTTTTTAGGGAACTGAAACAGTTTAAGCTGGCTGAAAATATCCTCGAATTTATTGTTGAGCGGAGTTGCCGAAACAAGTATTACCTTCTTGCCGAAACATATTTGGTGAAGCTTTTCGTAGCCCATTGTAATTTCGTTTCTGAATCTATGCGCCTCATCGACAATGACATAATCAAATTTCTCTACTCCTTCGGCAATTATATCTTCCAACTTACCGAGCGATTCCACTTTGTAACCACGAACTCCGAAATCGAAGAATGTATCTTCCCAATATGTTTTCAAACCCGGAGGACAGATAACAAGTATTTTACCCTGTAATTGCTGCGCAAGCATTGCAGAAACATAAGTTTTACCCAAGCCAACAACATCTGCTATAAAAACACCATGATAGGCATCGAGAATTTTCTTAGCGGATACTACTGCTTGTTTCTGGTATTGCAGTTCCATAAATCCTTCAGGAAAATATGTTTCCATGTCGTCATCAATATTAATATCTTCCTTCAAATATTCATACAAGAATTTTAGAAACAATTGGTAAGGTGTTATCTGATCGTTTAGCCATGTTCGCTTGTTAATTGTTTCGATATATTCTTTTGTAATATCGACAGCATCTTTCCACAATTCTTCAAATTTCTCCAATGCGAACTTAACGTCAGCGCTATTTTTTAATTCAACATTGAATTCTCTTTTTTCAACTAAACCTGATTCGGAAAAATTACTTGATCCGGTAATCGCTCTTCCAAAATCTCTATCCCCTTCTTTAAACCGGCTGATATAAACTTTAGCATGTATATCACCGCTAGGGTAAGCTTTTATTTCCATCTTCCCGGATTGCAGAAAATCGATAAACTTCTTTGCACCCAATTCAACTTCGTGTGTATCGGGGGAATGATCCATTTCTTTACCAAGTGATTCAGAGAAAATTTCCTTCGTGCGTTTGTGCGATTCAAAATCCAAACCGCTTCCGATTCTACTATCATCAATCATTGTTTGTGTTTTTGGATCTACATTGATTCCTACCAGTATTCGTATCTTCTCAATATTCTCCAATGATTCACACATTACATAAAATCCACTTGTGCGGAAATATCCGACAAGCACGTCGAAGAAGCGGACATCTTTGAGTGTTTGCTTGAACCTGTCTAAAAGCGTAGAGCCGGGTTCATTGGTAAAGAAAGTTAGGTCAGTATGGTTATTCATCTTATTCTCTTTTATCCTGATTTGAGAAATCACCCTTAATTTCGTCGTTCAATTTACAAATCTCTATAAAAGCAATCAAGTTCTCAAAAGGTAATAATCATATCACTTTCTGATGGCAAATGCTTGGAGAGAGTTCCGGCTAACAAATGTGTCCCTATTAAATAGAACATCCAAACCAATCGTTCTCAATATGCCAATTTCTGTCTAAGATCTTCAAATTGTACTTACTGGCAACACGTATTAAATCTTCTTCATTTTCTTGCTTCTCTCACTGCATCTGGCTATATTTCTATCAAACATAAGAGCATATAATACAAGGAGCTTGCGGTTGGTTACTATTTCTGAAAAACGATTGAATGAACTTCTTACCGGAATGAAAGGCAAACGGATTGCCGTAGTCGGCGACCTGATGCTCGACCGGTATATTTGGGGAAGCGTCAGCCGAATTTCTCCCGAAGCGCCTGTGCCTGTAGTAGATATGGAACAGGAGCAGGCACGGCTCGGCGGAGCTGCAAACGTTGCCAAGAATATTAAATCCTTGGGCGGCGAACCGGTACTCATCGGTGTCATAGGCGATGATAATAGCGGCAAACAACTCTTCGAAATTGTACGCGAAAGTAATTTTCCTGTAGAAGGAATCATCGTCGATAATTCGCGACCTACAACTGTGAAGACACGCGTCATCGCGCACAACCAGCATGTAGTCCGCATCGACCGCGAGCAGAAAACCGATATTTCAAATACAATTCAGGAAAAGTTGCTCGATGTATTGCGAAAAAACATCGATACAATAGACGGCATCATCATTGAGGATTATAACAAAGGCGTCGTTGTTAAAAATCTGATTGCACAGCTCGTCTCTATTTCCAACAAGCATAATAAAATCATCGCTGTCGATCCGAAGTTTAATAATTTCTTCGAGTATAAAAACGTCACTGTCATCAAACCGAACCGCAAAGAAGCCGAAGAAGTTTTAGGTACACGTATCAAAACCGACGAGGATATTATAAATGCAGGAAAATCTCTCCTTCAGAAACTCGGAGCGAAGAATATACTCTTAACTCTCGGCGACCACGGTATGTCGCTCTTCGAATCAGACGGAAATATATCTTCCATGCCCACCAAAGCTTTAAATGTTTCCGATGTATCCGGCGCAGGCGATACAGTCATTTCAACTCTCACGATGGCACTCTCCAGCGGCGCAACGATTAAAGAAGCCGCCACATTTGCAAACTTCGCCGGAGGAATTGTTTGCGGCTACATCGGTATTGTGCCTATCGATCCTGAAGAATTAAAGCGCTCGATCCTTCGCGATAACGATCGCCAACATCCGGAAAGAAAATAATCTCATGGGTAAAGTTCTAAGCATACCGGAACTAAAATCTTTTCGGGAAGCTCTGCGAGAGCAGAAGAAGAAAGTCGTGTTCACCAACGGCGTCTTCGATATCATTCACCGCGGACATATTGAATACCTCTCCAAAGCAAAAAATCTCGGTGATGTTTTGATCGTTGGAATCAACTCCGATGCTTCGGTCCGCCGGATTAAAGGAGATAAACGACCCATCGTCAGCGAAAGCGACCGTGCGTTCGTAGTCGTGAACCTCCTCCCTGTTGACTTTGTTTGTTTGTTCGATGAGGATACTCCCCTTAATCTTATTTCTGCTATCGTGCCTGATATTCTTGTCAAAGGCGCAGATTGGAAAGTAGATGATATTGTTGGAAAAGAGGTTGTCGAAAAAGCGGGAGGTAAAGTCATCACGATCGATTTCATTCCAGACCGCTCGACAACGTCAATTATAGATAGAGTTCTTGAACGATTCGGTTCCCGGTGAGATTATCTGAATGAAACAATTAAAGCGGATATTGAAAATTGTCGGTATCTCAGCAGGAGTTTTTATTTCCCTCGTCATTCTCCTCGCGCTTTTCACACAAACACAATTCTTCAAAGATCGACTGCGGGTTATAATTGCATCATCCATTTCCACGAACATCAACGGCACACTGCACCTTGGAACTATTGAAGGGAATTTTCTTTCCGGTTTTAGTATCGATTCACTGGCAATATTCGACGACAAGGGAATCTTGATCACGACAGGAAAGATAACTTGCCAATACGATATTGTTCCGGTTTTTGAGAAAAGATTGAAGATGAAGTATCTCATTATCGAGCAGCCGAAGATCCGGTTCGTCCGCTCGATGGACGGAAAATGGAACCTCTCGAATATCATAAAGCCAAGCGCTGATACTACTGCCGGCAAGCTCGATTGGGTATTACAATTTGACGATGTCGAACTGAAGAACGCAAGTATCGTTCTAATAGATTCCGCATCGCTCCTTGCTCCCGATCATTGGAATATGCCGTCATCGTATTTCGAGTACCATGACTTCTCCGTTAACGACCTGAATATAAAACTAAGCGCGACTATTAGAGAAAAAAACATCCGTACACGGATAAATCATCTGAGCTGTTATTCGCCGCAATCACAATTCGAGTTGACACATTTCAAGGGAGATATTTCTCTTTCAGATAAAGAGATTAGTGTCAAAAACACGATCATTCAAACAGGAAAATCATATTTGGAAATCGATGCGTCGATCAGCAAGATCAATATATTTGAGGGAATCCAACTGGAAGACCTTGAACACGATTCGACACGACTGCAATTCCGAGCGAAGAATATCGACCTATCTGAATTGAAAAGCTTCATCCCTCAAATTAATTTTCTCAACGGCTCTGCCTTCGTCAATTTGACAGCTAACGGAGAATTCGGCAATCTAACTATCAATCACCTCAATTTAAAAACGTTACGAAACACTTTGAACGTGTCGGGCAATATAAGCAATCTTCACAAGCCCGACCAGTTATATCTCGATGTGATCATAGGCGACAGTAAAATTGTACCAGCCGATGTGCCGAAGCTATTACCGGGATTACATCTGCCTCCGTTCAAAGAAGATGAAGCGTTAGAATTCACAACAACATTCATTGGAAAACCGGTAAACTTCCGGACTCGAACGACACTCCACGGGGTAAAGAGCGGAGCCGAAATAACAGGTATGTTGAATCTCGAGTCTTCACCACCCTCATACGATTTTTCATTTGTTACCTCAAGGCTAAATCTATCCAATTATTTTGATCTTGGTGGAATTAGAACTCTGCTCTCTACAAACGGGACAATTACAGGCAGCGGGTTTTCATTCGACGATCTTTCAACAAAGCTGGATATGAGTATCGATTCATCGGATATCCAGAATATACATTTGAACAATTCCAAAATCACGGCAAATGCCTCACAGCATGTCATTGATGCGCTTGTTTCCCTAAATTCCGATAGAATGAAAACCTTGTTCAACGGACAGGCAGAAGTATCTGAAGCGTCTCTCGAAGCGATGAGTGGAAACATTGAATTCACATCCCTTGACTTATCTACTATTTTAGATGATTCACTATACAAAAGCGATCTTAATATACAGGGAACATTCTCGGGATCGGGGCAATCACTTAGTAATCTCGATGCCGAATTAGACCTATCATTATTTCCCTCCTCCTTCAGAGGTCATACATTGAATTCAGGCAACATCTTGCTGTCACTCGACCAGCGAGATAGTAACGCAAAAAGTCTCACTATACAATCTCCTATTTCTGATGTGACAATCGGAGGAATATTTGATTTATCTTCTACTATAAAAACCTTAATTCATCAGACCGACAATTTAATCCGCGTTACGGAACAACATGCAACGCCTGAATCGAGCTTATCAGCCAGGATATCTCCCGTAAGAATTCAGCGTAAAAAGGATCTGCCCCAACAGAAAATAGATCTGAATTATAAATTGAAAATAAAGGACCTCGACCCGGTTGCTTCAGTATTTGATGGGACACCGTTCAACGCTCAGGCAGAAATTACGGGACAACTTAAAGGCACGGAAAATAAACTTTCTTTTTCGTGCGACGGTACTATCGATGAATTTTTTATCGGAACAAGCAAAGGAGGGGCGCTGTTTAAGAGCGGCTCGCTTTCCCTCAGACTCGATTCTTTGTCGGATACCGAAACACTCGAGCATCTAATTGGAAACGTTAAACTCTCGATTGACTCCGGATTGCTAAACACGCGGACATTGCATTCTATCGCACTCGAATTAGATTACAAGAAGATGAATAGTAAGGTTAGGGGGCACTACCTGTTAGATTCATTATATAACATAAGCGCGACAGGCAATATTTCCGTTCAGCCGCATACTTACGCATTCGATTTCGACAGTTTGAATGTCACATGTGCAGATCGTACATGGTTGAACGATCAGGATATCCAGCTCCGCCTCAATACTGAAGGACTCCGGCTTATGCGGGGATTACTTCGCAGATCGGATGAATCCGTATCTCTCACGGGAGCGATTTATTCCGGAGGGATATTTGATCTGAGCGCGGCTGTCAGGAATTTCGATCTTGGAAGTTTGGGAATTTTCTTACGGAATCCACAGCTAACCAGCCGCCAACAGGGATTGTCAGGGAAAGCGAATTTCGATTTACATTTAAAAGGAACCCCGGCGGATCCGTCGATTTCATTTCGCTCCGGCATAAATAATCTTTATTTCCGGCAAACACGTATTGGGCAAGTAACAACTTCGATAGATTATAACAAACAAAAAGCTTTAATTAATCTGATTGCAAAACAAAACAACACCGATACCATTCCAAGTTTTGCGGTCAACGGCACGCTCTCTGTAAATCTTGCCTTCTCGAATGTATCCAAACGGTTTCCGGATAATGAACAGCGCCTTGAAATTAAATCTGATCGTTTCAACTTGAATATTCTCGACCCCCTTCTGCCGGATTTCAACAATCTTTCCGGTATACTTAAATGCGACGTCGTCATAGGAGGAACACCGCGCGTTCCGGCATATCGGGGAACTATCAGCTTGAGCGATACAAGATTTCTTTTTGTTCCGAACAACATCAATTATATCGTCAATGCCGAGTTGGAACCGAAAGGAGAACAGATTTTATTAAAATCTTTTTTAATTAAAAATATTTCTGAAAAGAAATTGAATGGTGAAGCAAATTTTACTGGCTCACTCTCCACCCGGAATTTCAAAATCAGTTCCTTCGATGTAACCGCAAGGGGTCAACTTTTACTAATGACAGATGCTACACGGAATGCAAACCCAAATATGTATGGACTTCTGCTGACGGAGACAAGCCCGGAGGGGCTTAAGCTTCAAGGTACTCTTGAACGTCCATACATCTCCGGAACACTTTACATAAACGAAGCGAATCTCACATTCCCTCCGACTAAGAAATCGGAAACCGCAAATTCCGATCTGACGCTTCGCTATGTAGTTATCGACGACACGACAAAGCAAGAAAAGGCAGGTCAAAAAATTTCAAAATTTTATTCTGAAATCGATTCAGCGGAAGCATCAGCGGAGAAGAACGGAAAGATACGAGAGTATTCACTTCTCGATCGCCTCCGGTACAATTTGAGTATTGAAACACGCGGACTAACGGCACTCACGATGGTTTTTACACCAACAACTGGAGAAGAATTATATGCTGAATTGGATGGTAAAGTAAACGCTGTCAACGATCAGGGAACACCGAACATATACGGAGTGATCGAAATTTCACCTCGTTCGTATTACAATTTTTTCAAGCGGTTCGACGCTACAGGCAAATTGAAATTTGTCGGTAATTGGAATAACCCTGAACTCGATATTCATGCAACATACGAAGGTTATCGGCAAATAACACAGACGACTACTACTGAGAACGCGCCAATCGAACAGACAAATCTCTCTGCCGCACAATTGTCTACCGAACAAAAAGTTATCGTCGAATTAAAAATAGGCGGAACCCGTTTCGAGCCAAAGCTCACTATGTCGATGAAAGTACAATCCAGAACTGATGAAAACCCAGTAGATTGGGCTTCGGAGGCAAAAGGCGGCGATGTGCAATCCGACGCTATCTCATTTATCATCACCGGAAAATTCAGAGACCAGTTGACATCGAAGGAACAACAGGATTTTACCAATCTTGGTTCGGCAACCGGTACATCTGTTGCATCGAGCTTGCTGTCCAGCATTTTTTCGGATGTCTTAAAACGCGAGTTCCCTTCCATCCGTAGAGTGGAACTAAGCTACCAGGGCGGAAATATCCAAGCCGGTACCAGCTTGAATGTAAGCGCAACGGCTTTCAAAGGTTACCTCCGTGTCGGCGGAAGAATTTTTAACGATTTAGGAAATACTAACGTTAGTTACCAGTTAAGTCTTGGTGAATTCCTGAACTACATAAAAATAAGAAATCTCTATCTTGAAATTCTACGCAAAGTCGAAGGAGATAATCCCGATGACAAGAAACTCACAAACGAAGCACGAATATTTTATAAATTTTCTTTCTAAAAAATGAATACTTTATCATTCGAACAGGTAAAAGAAAAAATTTTACGCTTTCTGGCAAAAAATCCCTCCGAACAATTCAAACCGAAAGTTCTTGCTCGTCGATTAGCAATAAAAGAACAAGACGAGTATCGGTTTTTTCTGAAAGCCCTGAATGAACTATCGCAGGCAGATTCAATATCCCGCGGAAAACGGAAACAATATGGACACACAACTCCACCGGCTTCGCATCATCTTTTTGGAACGTATAAAGCGATTAAAACCGGCGGAGGTATCGTCAGGTTACATCCACCCAACGAGGGGAACGTCGGAATATCGTCACAATTCACCCATACCGCACTCGATGGCGATACTGTCAGCGTTGTCCTCTTCGCACAATCAAGCGCGAATAAAGACGAGAAGCCCGTCACCACACAGGAGACTGAGGGCGAGATCGTCGAAATCATCGAGCGAAACCAGAGACCGATCGTCGGAGTGTTTGATAAAAATAAAAATTTCTTTTTTGTAATTCCTGATGGGCGCAGAATTGGCAGGGATATTTATATACCGAGAGGGAAAACGAAAGGCGCTCGTCCCGGACAAAAAGTAGTCGCCCAGTTGGATGTTTGGGAATCAAAAAATCTAAACCCCGAAGGGCATATTATCGAGATTCTCGGTTCCTCGGGTGAAGTGCGCGCAGAGATGACTGCAGTTGCCCGCGAATTTCGGCTGCCTCTTCAATTTCCCAAAGAAGTTTTATCGGAAGCAGATAAAATTCCCGATTCGATTCCTAAGGAAGAAATTAAAAATAGGTTGGATCTTCGCAAATTGATCTGCTTCACGATCGATCCTGAAGATGCAAAAGATTTTGACGATGCTGTTTCGCTGGAACAACTACCCGATGGAAATTTCAAACTCGGTGTGCATATCGCCGATGTCAGCCACTACGTTCGTGAAGGTACAGCGCTGGATGAGGAATCTTATAAGCGCGGTACGAGCGTTTATCTTGCGGATGAGGTTATACCTATGCTTCCGGAAAAACTCTCCAACGGTATTTGCAGCCTGCGACCGAAGGAAGATCGTCTCACCTACTCTACAATCATGACTGTAAGTCCGAAAGGCGTTGTAAAGGATTATCATATTGAGAAAAGCATCATCCACAGCAAACGCCGGTTTACTTATGAAGAGGTTCAGAAAATTATCGAGACGAATCGAGGAGATTATTCCGAAATAATAAAACAAATGTACTCTCTGAGCCATGCATTGCTTAAAAAAAGAATGAAGGAAGGAAGCGTCGATTTCGAATCTTCCGAAACGAAATTCCGTTTCGATAAAGAAGGAAAGCCCACCGAAATTGTTAAAAAGGTTAGATCGGAGGCTAACCGACTCGTTGAGGAATTCATGCTACTTGCAAACCAGTGCGTAGCAAAGCACATCGGATATCAAAAAAAAGAAGACAACATCCGTCCGTTTATTTACCGCGTCCATGATGTACCACCTCCCGAAAAGCTTCAGGGACTGGTATCGTTCGTTGAACATCTCGGTTATTCATTAAATTTCTCAGGAGGTGTGACTTCCCGCGCACTCCAGAAATTATTGAACGATATTAAAGGTAAGGAAGAAGAAAATGTTGTAAATGAGGTGGCAATCCGCTCGATGGCAAAAGCTGTTTACTCTCCAGATAACTTGGGACATTTTGGACTTGGATTTACGTACTATACACACTTTACTTCTCCGATACGAAGGTATCCCGATTTGATCGTACATCGACTTCTTCTTGAATACGCAAACAAAATGCCGCACAAACGAAGAGAGCAATTACTAAAAACCTTGCCCGATATTTGCGGGCAATCTTCAGAAACTGAACGAATAGCAATGGAAGCTGAACGCGCTTCGGTCAAAGTTATGCAGGTTGAATATATGAAACGCCATGTCGGCGATGAATTTCATGCAATCATTTCCGGCGTTACTAATTTCGGAATCTTTGTCGAGATAACGGATATCTTGGTCGAAGGTTTGATTCGGGTTAGAGATATGGAAGATGATTATTACGTTTTCGATGAAAAACACTACGCGCTTACAGGCCGCCGCACAAAAAAACGATACCGGCTCGGCGATAAAGTGAACATTAAAGTGGTTCGGGTCGATCCCGAAGAGCGTCAGATTGATTTTATGCTCGTAGAATGAGTTGTCTGAATGAATTCTTTCGCTTCTTTCTAATTTTTCTTATATTGTCAACCATCGCTATTTTAAATAAACAAAACAAGGATCGATCTTGGAACTCATACAACAAATAATAGATTTCATACTTCACATCGACGTCCATCTTCAAGAGATAATAATACAATATGGAGCCTGGACATACGCTATACTCTTTCTTATTATCTTTTGTGAAACCGGACTTGTCATTACTCCTTTTCTGCCTGGCGACTCACTCTTGTTTGCCGCCGGAACATTCGCAGCGACCGGTTCCTTAGACGTTTTCTGGCTTTTTGTGCTTCTATCAATCGCTGCATTCTTGGGAGATACTGTTAATTATTGGTTTGGCGCCATTGTCGGGCCCAAAGTATTCCAAAAGACAAATGTGCGATGGTTGAACATAGATTACCTGAATCGTACCCATCAATTCTATGAAAAACATGGAGGGAAAACAATCATATTTGCGCGATTTATCCCCATCATCAGAACCTTTGCGCCCTTCGTAGCAGGCATCGGTAAGATGAACTACTTCCGCTTTATCAGTTACAACATCTTTGGCGGAATTTTCTGGGTTGCTTGTTTTGTTTTTGGAGGATTTTACTTCGGTAACCTCCCGGCAGTTAAAAACCATTTCACACTTGTAATCGTCGCAATAATCGTCATCTCAGTGCTCCCTGCTGTGTTCGAGTTCTTACGTCACCGATTCCAAAAAAATAAATAAAATAATAGAGATTATTTTTTACCCCATTCCACGCTTGCTACCGTGTGGACACCGCCGCGAATTTTATAATCGGCGATCACCTGCATCCATTTAGGCTTACAGCATTTTACGAGATCGTTTAAGATTCTATTCACAACGTGTTCCTGGTATATTCCGACATTCCGGTACGAGAGTAAATAATATTTCAAAGATCTCAACTCGATGATACTCTTGCCTG
This sequence comes from uncultured Chlorobiaceae bacterium, assembly GCA_964520905.1. Classification (GTDB taxonomy): domain Bacteria; phylum Bacteroidota; class Ignavibacteria; order UBA10030; family SZUA-254; genus JAGVIE01. The sequence goes on from CAZFQL010000013.1 coordinate 19,752, forward strand.
GAATATAGTTAATTTTTATTACCGCAAAATCAGGAAGACCTGAGAATGGGCATACGGCAGTAAACTCATCGCTATCGATGTTGATGACAACATCTTTTCCCGAATACTCGTATGGAAATGTATCCAGCGCTTCGATATCGATCGAGTCGAGGTTTTCGACATCGTACCTGCGATCAAGACCGGTTAGTTTCGTACCAAATGTTTTTTTATTTTTCTTCATATTTCTTTTATAGGTAAATGGCAAAAAAGCAGTCTAATGAACCTTCTAATGTCATGTATTAAATCAATAATATTTTTACTCAAAACAGCGTAAAAACCGCACTTAAAGTAACAAAAATCAAACTTTAAAACAAAATACAATTTATCACAAAGTCGGTTGACATTAGGTTTCAATTTCTCTATATTTTTCCTGTTCAGGAAATTTAGAAAGGGGTATGGTGGAAGAACCGCAGGATCAGAAACGGATTGAAGATTTAAAGCGAAAAGCTGAAGAAGTTAAAAGAACGGCAACAAAAGATGAAGCAAATCGGCTGGACTTAGGGGCGATATCATACGCCCAAGAGGAGCTAAAGAATCTTCGAGCCGGAGAGGAAGAAATCGTTCAGCAGAAACTCGATCAGGCAAGAAAAGAGCGAGAGACGCAAGAGAATACTCTGAAAAATCTTGAAGCCGAATATAGTACAAAAATTGAAGCGGAGTTACAAAAGAAGATCGGTGAACGGCGGCAAGTTGAAGGAGAAAGAAGAAAGTTAGAAGAAGAGCGGACACGCAAGAAAGCTGATGAAGAAGAACGACGCAAACGAGAGGATGAACTTCGTCGCGTAGAAGAAGAACGCAGGCTTAAAGAAACCGATGAACAACGCCGGCGCGAAGAACAGCAACAACGCCTTGACCTCGAACAACAACGACGGGATGAAGAACAGCGCAGAATAGAGGAAGAACGAAAAGAACGGATTGCCTCGTTAATCGAAAATGCGGAAAAATATTTTGCTAACGGTGATAATGAAAATGCTTTGGTAGAGATAGCCAAAGCGTTGGTCAACGATCCGGTAAACCAGCGCGCACTCGATCTTGAGACACAAATAAAAACGGCTATCGGCGGAATTGAAACTCCTATCTCTGAAGCATCTCCCGAAAAACGCAAACCCAAAAAACGCGTTCCTTCTAAAACGTCCGAACCCTCTACGACGGAGAAAAAACGCTTTTCAGTACCATACATCCTGCGCATAATTGCTCTTTTACTCGTAATTGTGGTCGTAATATTCTTCCAATTGAAAAAACCGGCATTCAGACTGCCGGCTACAATAGCTATAATGCCGTGGGGTGGATCATCCGGCTCACTAGAAGAGAACATCCTTGGATCTTCGATAGCAGAAGAAGTAACACGACGACTTGGAAGCGTAAAGACATTACATGTCTTAGGTTTTTCATCCGGCTATAACCTGAAGCAACACACAAAAGAACCGGAACGTGAGGCATTCAGGTTGGGGTATACATATTTACTCCTTGGGAAATTTTCTCGATCCGAGAATTCGGTATCGATAGAAATAAAGTTAGTCGACTCTCTCGGTAATGAAGAATGGACGGGACATTATGTAAAGCCATTTACAGGGTTAGCTGAACTCCCCGCAGAAATATCTCAGCACCTTATCGATGCGCTCGGAGTTGAAAAGGGAGACATCTCCCCTGGGTTCAAATCTGCAACAACGTGTTCTAATCCCGATTCTTATCTCTTCTACCTTCGGGGAAGAGAGATACTTCTAAGACGCACTCAAGAAAGCTCGGAAAACGCTTATCTGTTATTCCTTCAGGCAATTCAACAAGATCCCGGTTTTGCAGAGGGGTTTGCTTCTGCGGCTGATGTTTTGGAATTCAGGATGGAAAATGGTTGGAGCCGGGGTGATTCCGTTGTCATTCAATCACAACATTTAGCCGATGCCGCAGTTCGAGAAAATCCCTTACTGGATATAGGTTATATCGCGAAGGCAAAAATTCTCGCATTCCAAAAAAAATATGCTTCGGCTCTTGCATGCCTCGATAGCGCACATAGTCTCGCGCCGAATAACAGTATCATCGATTTCGAAAAGGGCAAAATCTTCTTGAAAACCGGAAAATACGCCGAGGCAATCAATACGCTTAATGATGCATACAAATATAACGGAATGGATCCTGAAATCCTGCAAAACATTGCCGCTGTTTACCAACTTGTCGGTTCTACAAAGCAAGGTATGCCTTATCATGAGGCGGCGCTTAAATATGTTGCCGATCCATTAGCTTACCTTTCTATTACACTTTCAGATGCGATATCCGGCGATCCTGACTTGCGATTGAATCAGAGCAACCGAATTATCGCCGCGAGCTATCGCCGTATCAATATGAATTCGAGCGACTATGTAACCCTTTACCATCTGGCACGATTGCGACAAATAATGGGCGATACCGATGCGGTCGATATTCTGCGGACAACGGTAGAAGTCCTTCAAAATCAGCTCCAGAAAAATCCGAAAGACTCTCACATCCTGATGTATCTCGCACTCACTTTAACAAGGATGGGAAGATATTCTGAGGCGATAACAGCCGCTGAAAGAGCTGCCGCTCTGGCTCCGTCCGATGATCTTGTTAAATACCGAATTGCACAGACATACTCCTTACAGATGTACGATCAGAAAGAAAAAAAACTTAACGAGAGAAAGAAGGAGACTGCTTTGAAATACCTTCGTGAAGCACTGGCGCTTAATTATCGCGTCAATGAGATTACTAACTCTGATTTTTATAATATGTTTGATCAACCGGATTTTCGCACTTTGATTCAAGAACCGTTTTAATAAAAAGTAACAGTGTAACTTGACTTATAATATTGATTGGATTTAAAGAGTGGCAAAGAAAGAGATTTCAAAAGAAGATTTTAATCGGAAAAAACAAGCGAGCGATTTTCTAAAGAGCGCCGATAAATTTTTTAAAAATGGCGATTTCCCAGCCGCATTGGAAAAAATAGAGAACGCGCTCGAAATCGATCCGGGGAATTTTTACGCCCGTGCTTATAAAGACCGGATACAGAATGCACAACAGCATTCTCCCTCAAAATCTCAACAATCTCAAACACTTCAATCTTCAGCACAATCCGGCGAAGACACACAAGACTATGAGCGTCAGGACGATGAGGAAGAACTTCGGAGAAAATTACAAGCTGACCGGCAAAGGGAAATTGATGAAAAAAAGCGTACCGATACAGAACGACAGCGCGCCGAGCAGGAGTTACGACGTCGTGCGCTTGAAATAGAAATCAACCGGCAGCGGGAAGAGGAAGATCGGAAAGCCACTGATGAAACTCGCCGCAAACTTGAAGACGAAACCAAGAAAAAACTCGCCGATGAAAGAGTCCGGTTAGAAGCCGAAACACGCAAGCGTATAGATGAAGAAAAGCTACGTCTGCAAGAAGAGCTGAAACGCAATGAAGAGACCGCGCAGAAACGAGCTGAAGAAGAAGCCCGGCGGAAGGCAGAAGAAGAAGAAAGGAAACGACGAGACGAAGAGGAAGAAAAACGAAGGAAAGCGGCAGAGGAAGAAAGGATTCGGGTTGAAGCGGAAGAACGCCGAAAAACCGAAGTAGAAGCAAGGCGCAAACTTGACGAAGAAATGCAGAAACGAAAGGAAGAGGAGCGGCTCCGGAAGCAAGAAGAAGCGACCTTGAAGAATGCGCAGGAAGAAGGCAAACGGTATGCGGCTGAAGCAAAAATGGCTGAATATCTTGAGCGTGCGAAAAAGCTGGTGATCAGCGAAGCTTATAACGATGCGAGAATTGAAATCCTGAAGATTAATTTTATTAATAAAGACAATTACGAAGCGAAACGACTTGAACAGATTGTATCTAATGCAATCTCATCAACGATCGAAGACAGGGTAAAGAAAGAAAAAGAAATTCAGCCCAATACATACTTGGAAATTTACACCCGACTTCTTAAACTCACTTGGAGTGAAGGCGCCCCCGGAACTGCGGAAGAATCGTACCTTGATGCGTTACGCTCTTCGCTTAATATTTCGTTAGATGAGCACCGGAAAATCGAAACACAAATTAAACCTGAAGTCTATTTGGAAGCGTTAAGGAGAGCATGGCAGGATGGAACGCTCTCACCGGAAGAGGTTACACATCTCGAACGTCTGCGAAGTGAATTAAACATTTCTGCCGAAGAGCATCTCTCACTCGAACAGAAAATTCGGAAGGTACTCGGATACTAGACAATTGAATCCGATACCATCAATATCGGATTGAGGAAAGCTATTCACCCCTTTTATTATCGCTTACTTGGATTTTCATCGGCTTGATGGAAATCTTTCCATTGGTCGATAACATGCGGAGACTATCAAGAGTTTTTTTCATGTCGGCAACAATTGCAGATATCAGGATGGTGCAGCGAATCCGTTTATACTCGGCAAATTTCTTAATTGATTTTTCGAAAAGATATATCGCTGTTGCGGCTTTACCGAGTTTAATAAAACTGAACGCTTCAGCCATCTGAACAAAAGCTTCAACGAATATTTTCCCGTCTCCCGATTGTTCACGCCATACTTCTTCCCATTCTTCATGAGCCTCCCAGTAGAATCCACCGTTGAACAATTTTATCCCCTCCAAAAATAGAGTGGATTGCAATATCTCGCATAATTCGACATTTAAATCCGGGTTGTCGGGTTTATGAAACTCGATTTGCGGAAGTGGATATCCTTTCTTGCGTTGTCCGTTGCGAGAGCAGTTTCGAACTGCTTCCTTGCTTTCACCAATAAATTCCAACAGGGGTTCGATGGGAATACCGAAATACTCAGGCATAAATTTTTGTAATTTCAACCGGGCTTTTTCTAAACTATCAATTGCTTCCGAAGCATCTTGATTTTTGAAAAGACATTGGCATGCCGATGTAAGTTCCATTAAACCGCGAAAGAATACCTTATCCCGCGAATCTTTCCTTTCCCACAATAATTCCCAGGCTTCTAACGAATGCGGGAATTGCCCGTTGTTGAAGTAGGATACTCCACGCTCGAATTCTTCCCAGTCTTCAGAAGATATATGAATGTCTTGTCGTGATGATTGTTTCATAAAATAATTTTACTTACAGACAGTTACTAATTTTAATATAATTTAAAATAGTAAAAAGAAAACCATAATGCAATCATTTTAATCATCGGTAAACTTCCAAACACCTGGAATCGAAGTTTCGCATTTCGGACAATGACCACCTTTCAGTCGATTCTTCCGAATATGAAAACCCAATCGCTCTATCAGTAGTTCACCGCACGAGTGGCAGTATGTGTTCTCGAAATTTCGAACAGTGCCAGGAATATTTCCCGCGTATACATAATGCAAACCTGCATCATACCCGATCTTCACTGCTTTTAATACCGTGTCAACGGGCGTGTAAGGGACATCCGTCATCTTATAGTCCGAATGAAACGCCGTTACATGCCAAGGGATATCGGGTGATACCGATTTGATGAAGCCCGCAATTTCCGTCAATTCTTCTTTCGAATCATTAAATCCGGGAATGATCAATGTAACGATCTCAACCCAAAACTTTTTCTCGTATGCTAATTTTATTGTATCAAGCACATTCTGCAATACACCGCCAAGCTCCCTGTATCTTTTGTCGTTGAACCCTTTCAGATCTATTTTATAAAGATCAAGCCACGGATGAAGATAATCTATAACTTCAGGCGTGCCGTTGCCGTTCGAGACAAACGAGGTGACAAGTTTAGAGCGCTTGGCAATTTTAAACACCTCGACACCCCATTCACTAGTGATAAGCGGCTCATTATATGTGCTTGTAATTATCTGCGCTTTATGCTGACGGGCGGATAGAACGATCTCTTCCGGAGATATTTTTTCTATGTTAGAAACGGCATGGGGATCGCGAAGGGTTTGCGATGTAATCCAATTTTGGCAGAATGAACAATGATAATCACACCCGAGCATTCCGAAGCTCATAGCGAGACTTCCGGGCAGTGCATGGAAGAATGGTTTCTTCTCAATCGGGTCAAGCGCAAGCGAACCTACATAACCCCAGGGTACCAAAAGTTTTCCACCACGATTGAAACGAATCTTGCATATACCATCTTTTCCCTCGCCAATCTTGCACCGGTGACCACATGCAAAACATTCGATCCTTCCCTCACCTATGCTGCGATACAACTCACCGGCACGCGTATGACTGTTGAGTAGTTCCTTGAGCGATATTTGTTTTTCTTCTATCATACTTTCCTACTGTAAATATACATGAAATATTTCTGATTTCAAGTTTGCCAAGTGCGACTCACTTTGCACCTGAAACCTACACGTAAGTGAGTCGCACTTTCATGTTTGACATTGGGGCTGTCTAAAAAGAATCAATTACTGTCTGCCTGAGCTTGTCGAAGGCTCAATGCCGCTCAATTTCACATTTCGGCAAGCTCAATGTGACACACTCTCGGACTTATTAGACAGCCCCGCACCGTAGGTGCGAAATGTCTATAGGAGTTTCTGCCGAAGCATTTCAAGCTCCGTAGGAGCGATATGTCCCTTTTTACATGTCGCCCCTCTGGGGCTTTTTAAAGAAAATATTAAATTCTACAAACATTACGTCCCTACGGGACTTTATGTCGTATTCATAATCAGATGAAAATGAAGATTTCATGTTTCAACTCATCAGAGGAATGAAAGTTATTCTTGATAGAGACCTTGCAGAAATGTACGATGTAGAGACGTTTAATCTCAACAAGGCAGTAAAGAGAAACATTGACCGGTTCCCACCAGATTTTATGTTCCAACTGACCCGCGAAGAATTCGACAACTTGAAATTCCATTTTGGAATACCAAGATGGGGCGGCACACGGAAGCTTCCATACGCTTTTACAGAGTTCCGCAGACATTCGCTCCGCACTTCGTGCGTTGCTCAAAACTGTCTGCGGAACGCTTCGAGAGTTGCTTGCTACCCACAAAGACCTTGCACGCAAGTTAGATGCACTTGAGAAGAAATACGATCAACAATTTCAGATTGTATTTGAAGCGACCCGCAAACTTCTTGAGCCGCCGGTATCACCGAAACGCCAAATCGGTTTCAGGGTTGAAGAACAGAGAACTCTTTATACACCTTGGAGAAAAGCGTTTAACAAGAAACATTAATGAACGATAAATTTTAGCGACTGCAACACCTTTTTATGTTTGACATTGAGACCATTATTTTGTAATATCTTGGGCGGCAAACATATTGAGGATCGGAGTTTGGAAGCTTAACTTATCATTAAAAGTAACTTAAAAACGATTGAAATTTATACGCATGTTAGTAAACAGATACTTGGAAAGATTACAAGTCCATTGGATCAAGCGATCCAGCAGACAAAAACGAAATAAACGCATTGCGTCTATCATACCAAATTTGGGTGGATATACGCAATGCCATTATACAGTAGTTAGCTGAACATTGTTTTGCGTTCAAGGTTTTATATGACAAAATTTACTGAACAACTGAAAACAATTTCCATAACAACCATATTAACAGTCCTTGTATCAGGACTTGCAACAATGTTGGTATCATTTTGGCTCGCCATTCGAGACCCATTGGCAGATATTGTAACGTCCAAGGTGCCAAAATCAATCGTAATAACCATACCGTCATTATTGCTGTTATCACTAATATTAGCATTGTCATATATATTTTATCTCCGTAAAAAATTAAAAGTTAAATTGTTTATTGCGTTCGGTGTTTATTGGGATAATGATTTAAATCCTTATTGCTCATCTTGTCAAAAATTACTTAGTAATTATGCGTATTATGGGCGTAGTGTTAATTTCAAGGGTCATCCGGGATTTAAATGTTTTAATTGTGATAAAACTGTTCACTTGTCCGACGAAAAAAATATATTTATAACAATCGAGGGAGCTAAAGACAAACTGCTACTGCTACGCAAAACAACGTCAGCTAACAAGGCAAAAACTGTAAAATGAAAAATTGCTCCACTCATATTAAATTTGTCTGTCATAATTCGTTCCGCAATTTCAGTTTTTGCCAATACGTTATACGCCACCGCCGTAATCATAGATGTTAGCCCCAACGTACAAGGATACAGTATGAGTCAATATCAGGACTTCCCGAAAGACTTTCTGCGAAGAACGATGCAGAACGTGACAAGCTATCACGGGCAATATGAGGTCACGAATCTGATTAACAATTGTTTGGGCTTAATTATTATCCCGAACGATCATCTCGTTGATATTCTTCCAGATTACACATTTGATCATTCCGACGACCGTTTTGGTATCAGGCGGGCTAACATTAAAAATGAACACGGACAGAATTTCGAGTTGAAGAACGTACTCCGCCACATTCGTAACGGACTATCGCATGGGTTGATTGAGCAACAAACTCAGAACGGAGAAATCTGTGGTCTTAGAATCTACGATCGATTGAACAAGAATTCCCCGGAGAATTTTTCAGTTGAACTTTCGGTAAAGGAACTCGAGACGTTTGCTTTCTCATTGGCTCGAGTCTTTCTCAACGGTGTATGATAACGTGCACTTCGGCGTTACATGTTGACGCCAGACGGCCAACGCAAATGAGCAGATTTCGATCAATATTGCCACCCTCTCAATCTCATGTTAGCAGTGATGTGACACGAGCGTTGGAGCAATTTGCTAATCTTATCGGATACGCTGGTTCTGAGTTCCGGGATGCTTTCATCGAAAGACTCAACAAAGCTCACTCCTTCCTCCACAAATTTCACGGTTTCAGTCGAACATCCAAATTTTGGCAAGAGAACAGTCAGGCGCTCATTGAGCGGGACAAGAAGATCCGCTCCTCCCTTAACCGAGAAGTCATTCTCCGACGAAATCCCAAACTGCGATCATATACAGCTACACACATTCTCGTGACGGACCTGTCTAGCTACGTCTTCTGTCCAGCAAGCGCAGCCGTCAAAATGACCTACGATACAGTCAAATCAGACGAAATATACAAGTCAGAAGAACTACGAGACGGTAAATTCCTCGAGGAGTTCCTAGTCGCACTGCGAAGGAAGAGGAGCATAGACTTCGTTCTTTCAAAAATGAACATCACGAAAGACAAATTGTGGAATATAGAGATCGAGGAACTTTCCAAAGACCACAAAGTCTATCTTCACGTCAAAGGGAGTGAGCCTTATGTGCGTACAGCAATCAAAGAGTATGACGTTCACGCTTCTTCAGAGGAATATCTATCGTTCATCAATCGGGGGGATTACGGAGAAATCCTCCAGTCCAAGATTACATTCCGAGGCCATCAACACGACCTGAGTGAGCCATTCTTCAATCAAGAAAAAACACTCAGTGGGATTCCTGACTATATCTTAGAGAATTCCGAAGGGAAAAGGTTCCTTCTCCTTGAAAAACATACTTGGAGAGAGGAAGCCGTTTCACATCCTTATCCGAACCACATAGTTCAAGCGCTTGGTTATCTACTTGGACTTCCTTCACTCCATCTCCAGCATGGTTATATTCTCTATCTGCAAAACCGAAGAGGCGCAAGGCTATTTAAGGTTACTCTGGATGGGTCCGCCAAGCAAAAGCTTAGGGCAATCTTCCACGAAGTCCAAACCTTCGAAGAGAAGAAGTCCATACCATTCAACACCGACTCGATCAATCTCGACAAATGTTTTCGGTGTAGTGTGAGAATGTACTGTTATCACAAAGCTGGACAATTATCGATGCTTGAGCTCCCATACAATACAAAGCACGGCGGCGGCGCATAACAAGCGTGTTTACGATGCTCACATTTATTGATGAAGGAATTATTGAGTTCGCTCCATGCCGTTTGCCGCAAAAGAAATTAGTCTATCATAGCGGCAAACGGCACGGCGTAAACACGCCAGACGTTATTCTCCACTCAACTTCCTCAACACCGCAAGATTCATTTTGTCTTCTTTTAAATTTTCGCCTTTCGGTGTTTCTAAAATTTTGGGAACATCAGTAAATCGTACATCCTGCATCAGGAATCGAAATCCGGGTTTACCAATCATTCCCTTTCCGATATGTTCATGACGGTCAACTTTCGAGCCCAAGCCCTTCTTTGAATCGTTCACATGGAATGCAGCCAATTTTTTAAATCCAATAATCTCATCGAACTCCCTAAACGTTTTCTCGTATCCTTCTTCGGTACTGATATCGTAACCCGCGGCAAAGATATGGCAAGTATCTATGCAGACAGCCATTCTCTTCGGCTCATCAACACCGTCGATAATCTCTTTGAGTTGCTCAAAACGGTAACCGAGCGAACTCCCCTGACCTGCCGTAGTTTCCAGAACACTCAAAACCTGAAATCCTTTTGTTTTCTCATGTGCCCAATTGAGCGATTCAATTATTTTTTTGATTCCCTCCCTCTCCCCTGCCTTCATATGAGCGCCGGGATGAAAATTGAGATATTTGATCCCAAGCGATTCACAACGATTTAGTTCATCGAGAAATGCTTCACGAGATTTTTTTAGAATCGAGGAATCGACAGCACACAAATTAATGAGATACGAATCGTGCGCAACAACATGTTTTATGTTTGATTTCGATGCGGCAGTTTTGTAGTTTGCAATGTCTTCATCGGTTAGCGGTTTAGAGTACCATTGGTTACTGCTCTTTGTAAAAACTTGAAGTGTTCGGCATCCTATACTTTCTGCCCGCTCGAACGCTTTATATATTCCGCCCGCGATGGATTCGTGAGCGCCGATTAGTAAATCCTGATGTGAGATGTGGGATATGCGATTTGTGGTTTGTTTATTTGTCATTTGTCAACCGTCATTGGTCACTTGTAATATTACTAACTTTAAAGAGAAGTGCAAGAATGGAAAAATTAGAAAAACTCTTCAGGAAGAAAAAGAAACTTGTTGTTGGATTAATGTCGGGGACCTCAGCAGACGGAATCGATGCGGCGCTTGTAGAAATCACGAACAGCGGAGCGAAATCAATCGTGCGGCAGCTTGCTTTCAACACATATCCATATCCTGCGGATTATAAACAGTTCCTTCTGAAAAACTCCGACACACAGACTGCAAAATTGGATGATATCACTCGATTGGATATGTTAATCGCGTCTTTTTTTGCCGATGCGGTCAAAAATATTATCCGTAAAGCCGGTCGTCGTAACAGCGAAATCGACCTGATCGGTTCTCACGGGCAAACTATTCATCACCTCCCTGCTGCTACGAAAATGTTCGGTAAATCGATCCGTAGCACAATGCAAATTGGCAATGCCTCTGCGATAGCGAAACTCACGGGAGTTATAACTGTGGGAGATTTTCGCATCGGAGATATTGCTGTTGGAGGAACCGGCGCACCGCTAGTGCCGCTGTATGATTACATAATTTTCCGCTCGCCAAAATTCTGCCGCGCAATTTTGAATATAGGCGGTATTGCCAATATTACTTTCCTTCCGAAGAAATGTTCAATCAATCGAGTCCTGGCGTTCGATACAGGTCCGGGCAATATGCTCATAGATCGACTGATGTATCATCTATACAATAAACAATATGACGAGGAAGGCGAAATAGCATTAAGCGGCAAGATACTTCCCAGGATTTTATACATGTTATCACAACATCCTTATCTCAAATTGAAGCCGCCGAAATCTACCGGCAGAGAAATGTTTGGTGATGAAATTGTCAAATCAATAATTCGTCAGTCTCATGGTAGTAAGAAAAAGGATATCATCGCAACAGTAACTGAATTCACAGCACTGAGTATTTACAAAAGTTATTTGATGTTCATAAAGCCTAAAAGAAATATCCATGAACTTATTGTCAGCGGCGGGGGTGTGCACAATCAATACATCATGGAAGCGCTGAAAAGATACTTCAATCAGACAGATGTAAGGACAACAAGTGAATTGGGTATTTCTGTAGATGCAAAGGAAGCAGTTTGTTTCGCATTACTTGCGAATGAGACGATTTCCGGAAATCCCGGGAATGTACCCGGTGCTACCGGCGCGAAACGACGGACAATTCTTGGAACAATCTGTTTACCATGAACAAGCTTTTTCTGAACAGTTAGAAATCTTTCAAGATGATTTTAATACTCTCGCATGAAGAACAGATACAGGAAAATCCCTATAGCAACAAACTGCATAACGCGATAAATATTGAAATGCTTTTCTTTCAGATAATTCCAGCCCAAAGCAGATAAGAGCATCAGTACAAATAAGCCGATGAAGATTCCGGTGGTTTGAAAAACCGACAACTGATTCCCAAAAATTACCTGAAGATTCAGTTTCGGATTGATTACCGAGCCAAAAATGAATAAGAGATGCAATACGTAAACAAAAAGCGATTCGATTCCAAGAACAGTCCAAATCTTTCCCGGTTGCGGTAAACGCTGTGATAGATACCAGAAGGCGGCAAGAATAACCATCAGGGAGCCGGTACGTACGAGGAAATAATTCGGACTTGTGAACCAGTAGTTATACGTGGGATATACCTGAAAAGGTAGCACATCAAACATATATCCGAAGATAATAAAAATCATTCCTACTATCGCAAGCCACGACATAAATCTTTTTTCACGCTTACACTCAGCGGCTACAAGAAATTCCCATGAAACTATCACTCCGGCATATAAAAAACCTACATAAGGGAAAATAGGAAATGGAGAACCGTGAAATCCGTTGAACATCTGTGATATTGCTGGCGGAAAGTATTTCAGAAAATCAATGTCCCATACGATTGGCGTAGTAAAACAGACAATGAAAATAGACGCAATCACCAGACTGTAAAACCTCGTTTCATATTTGAAGAAGAATATCAGTCCATGGAGTGAGAGTAAACCGATTCCTATGCAATGGAGTACGTCGAATTGAAAAAGTTGAAGATAATCGGAAAGGGTTCCCTCAAATAAAATCTTCCTTAAGGAAAAATATGGCAGATGAAGTGCAAGCCCGAGAAGAATAACGAGCAAAAGCCGCCTGATTCGTTTGGCAAGAGGCGGATCCCAATGATGATATTCCTCCCATCTACGCCGTGTCGAGATAACAAACGTTAACCCGGCGCCGAAAAGAAAAGCAGGCGCACTCAAACCGTGAAAGAATTCATGAATTTGGAACCAGGGAGATTGCTGAATGTCGGAAGGGAGGAAAGTCCTAAAAACATGCCCTTCCAACATTAATAATATTACTGCGCTTCGATATAAATCGATAAAGACATACCGTTGCTTGGGATTTTTACGATTAGGTTGCAAAAGTACAGAAGGTTCCGACATAATAAAATCATTATACTGCGAGCACGCAGTTTATCGCAGTCGTGTTCACTATATCTTCTACACTGCATCCGCGAGAAAGATCGAATGCAGGTTTATTCAAACCTTGCACAATCGGACCAATGGCTTCCGCGCCGCCAAGCCGCTGTGCCATTTTGTAACCGATATTTCCGGCATTTAGATCCGGGAATATCAGTACGTTGGCGTTACCTTCGATCGGACTCCCCGGCGCTTTCGATTTGGCAACCTTCGGCACTATGGCAGAATCCAATTGCATTTCACCATCAATGATCAAACCCGGAGCTTTCCGCTTTACGATTGCGGTAGCTTGCTGAACTTTTTCAACAAACGGATGACTTGCACTTCCCTTAGTAGAAAATGACAGCATGGCAACGCGCGGCTCTTCACCGCTGATTTTTTTATGATTCTCCGCCGTCACTATCGCGATATCGGCAAGCTGTTCGACCGTTGGGTCCGGCACAACCGCACAGTCTGCAAATGAAAATAGTTGATGAGGAAACACCATAACGAAGAAACTTGATACGACACTTATACCTTCCTTCAAACCGATCACTTGAATACCGGCACGCAACACATCGCCTGTTGTTGAAAGCGATCCGGCAACACTGCCATTTGCCATTCCTTCACGTACCATCATCGCGCCAAAAAATAAAGGATGCCTCATTGTTTCTTTAGCTTCTGCAACAGGTATTTCCTTGTGTTTTCTCAGGTTGAAAAATATGTGAGAGAAATCGCTCAGCTTTTCCGAATTATCCGGATTGATAATTCGAATATTGTTAATTGAAATATTCTGGGCTGCTGCCTTCGAGCGGATTTGATCTTCATTTCCGATCAGAATCGGATTAGCGATACCGTCATCGACCAGAATACGCGCGGCTTTCATCACTCTCTCATCTGATGCATCTGGAAATACAATCGTTTTTTTATTTTTTTTAGCTTGTTCTTTTACGGAGGTCATTAATTGTGTAGGTATCATTGGATTATTGCTCTTAGTAATTTAGAAGTTGTGAAGTTTAGAGGTATAATAAATTTGAGTGATATTAAGTTCGGTTTTTTTTGTGGAAAAAGCAAAATATTGCTCAACCATTTCAACTCTTAGCCGAAATATATATTAACGCCATTTACACAAGACGATAAGATATTATATTGTTCAAGCCTCATCGCTCGACTACTTAAATCTACCCTAATTCTGCCTTTCTGTCACAAGATATTAAATTCCTTTAATTCGAATTGAGAACCTTGATTCTCTGCCACTATTTCAGTATCTTTATATGCACTAAAAACAAAATATTAACTTTCCATGTCATATTTGAATAAAAAAGTCTACCTCGAAACATATGGATGTCAGATGAATATGGCAGACTCCGAAATCGTTCTCGGTTTGCTAAATGAAAAGGGTTGTGTTCTTACTGAAGACATCGAAGATGCTGATGTGATTTTGATAAATACCTGTAGTGTGCGCGAACATGCTGAACAACGGATATACGGTCGACTCGGTGAATTCAAATCGATAAAAAATAAAAAACCCGAAATAATTGTAGGGGTTTTGGGTTGTATGGCAGAACGGTTGCGCGAAAAGTTAACAGGAGAGAAAGCCAAAGGAGTTGGTGAGCAGGTTGATATAATCGTCGGACCGGATGAATATCGAAAACTACCAGAGCTTGTCGCAAAATCTTGGCACGGTGAACGGGGCATTGCAGTTCAACTTTCGCGTATCGAAACTTATGATGATGTGTCGCCACTTCGAACGAACGGTATCAGTGCGTGGATTTCAGTCATGCGGGGATGCGATAAATTCTGCTCGTTCTGTGTAGTACCGTTCACACGCGGAAGAGAACGAAGCCGTCCATTAGCCAGCATCTTGCAGGAAGTTGAAACACTCTCGTCACGGGGATTCAAAGAAGTAACTTTGCTGGGGCAGAATGTCAATTCATACCGTGATAAGAATTATGACTTTGCCGACTTGCTAAAATTTGTTGCAGAAGTTGATAATACGATCCGAATAAGGTTCGTGACTTCTCATCCCCAGGACATGTCTGATAAACTTATTGAAACAATAGCTGAACACAAAAACATCTGCAAATATATTCATCTGCCTGTCCAATCCGGGTCTGATCGTATGCTTGAGTTGATGAATCGCAACTACAACAGCAAGCACTATCTCGATCTGATCGATAAGATTAAATCGCGAATCTCCGATGTATGCTTGTCTACCGATTTCATCACCGGATTTCCCACAGAGACCACAGATGATCATCTTCGTACATTAGACATTATGGAAAACGTTCAGTTTGACGGCGCCTACACGTTCAAATATTCTCCACGCGAAAATACTCCATCTTTCAAAATGGCGGATGATGTGCCGGACGAAATCAAAGCGTGCCGTATTAATGAGATAATACAACTGCAGAGCAAAACTTCACTCATAAACAACAGCAAACATATCGGGCAGATTCTCGAGGTATTAGTCGAAGGAGAAAGTAAAAAATCATCTTCCGAGTGGTATGGAAGAACCGGAGGGAATAAAATTGTAATCTTTCCGAAAAGCAATCTTACTGCCGGAGATTATATCATGGTGAATATTGAACGAGCAAATTCAGCAACATTATTTGGATCGATCCATAAATCAATCGTATTGGAGGATGCCGCATGAAAAATATAAATTCCAAAATCGTTACTACTACACTCTTAGCGATAGTTCTAACTTCATTGCTCTCTGTTCGAAGTTCATTGCTTCTTGCTCAATCCAACGACAATGAAGTGCGAACAGCCATCGAAAAATTAGATCAGGGACAAACCGAAGAAGTCAGGAAACAACTTCCCGATCTCGTATCGAAATATCAGAATACCCCGGGCGTTATGTTCCTTCAAGGACGCTTGGCAACAGACGGCATCGAAGCCGTAAAATTTTATCAGGGCGTGGTTGATAATTTCCCGAAGAGTGAGTGGGCGGATGATGCCTTGTACCGAATATACCAGTACTACTACTCATTAGGTTTATACCGGACTGCCGATCTTAAATTGCAGCAACTAAAGAAAGATTATCCAAACTCATCTCACATCACAGGTAACAGTGAAACAAAACAACCTGAGCAAGAGGAAAAGCCCGTAAAGCTGCCCGAAAAAGAAATCGTTGCCGTTGACACACCGGAAGTTTCCAAACCGGAACCGAAACAGGATCAGTTACAGATCGTGCCAAGTTCTTCAGGGAAACCATATACAGTTCAGGCAGGCGCATTCACTACAATTGCGAATGCAGAAAAACGAAAAGTATTTTTCGACGATTTAGGTTACCCGGTTGAAATAACGAACAAAATTAGGAATGGAAGAAATCTTTATCTCGTATGGGTAGGAAGTTTTAAAACTGTTGAAGATGCGCGGAGCATGGTGCGTGAAATTAAAAGAAAATATAAACTTGATTCGATGATTGTCGAGAGGTATTAAGCGTTGGATCAGATTCAACAGCAATATGGAATAATCGGAAATTCAGTTGAGATAAAAGAAATACTCAATGTAATCCGGCAGGTAGCGCCTACTGATATTACCGTTCTGATCACAGGTGAAAGCGGCACCGGCAAAGAAGTGATAGCCAAAGCGATTCACCATCTAAGCAAGCGCGCCTCGAAACCTATGATATCTGTAAATGCAGGCGCAATTCCGGAAGGCATTATCGAGAGTGAATTATTCGGACACGAGAAAGGCGCATTTACAGGCGCCGGTGAAACTCGAAAAGGTTACTTTGAGCTAGCGGATGGTGGAACGATGTTCCTCGATGAGATTGGGGAACTGCCTATCGGAACTCAGGTAAAACTTCTACGCGTATTGGAAAATGGCGAGTACATGAAAGTCGGCTCTGCTTTGCCGAGAAAAGTCGATGTCCGTATTATTGCCGCCACCAATAAAGATTTGGAATCGGAGGTGCGGCATAATAACTTTCGTTCAGATCTGTATTTCCGTCTACGTTCAGTCAACATTCCAATTCCGCCGCTTCGTGAACGTCGAGACGATATTATGCTGTTCACTGAAGAGTTTGCTAAACAAGTTTGTGAAAAGAATAAAATTTCCTTCAGCGGTCTCACAGAAGAGGCGAAGGAATTAATGAAAAACTATTATTGGCCCGGCAACGTTCGGGAACTTCGCAATGTAATAGAAAGTATGCTTGTTATTGAGAGAGGAAGACGCATGGATGCAATCGACATTAGAAAATACCTTAGAGATCATCGTGAAGACAATAGGAATTTACCGGTCTTTACAAATAAAAGTCTCGATCAGGCTGAGCGTGAGCTGATCCTCCGTGCGCTGCTCGAGATGAAAAGCGACATAATGGAAATCAAAAATGTACTAAACCAGCAACAAATTAATCCTTTGAATTCACATTTTGTTGAAGCTTCATTTGATACTACCAACCATGACGCGAACTCATCTATTGAACCGGTTGAAGTAATCGAACGGCGCGCGATTATCAGCGCTCTCGATCGTTTCAAAGGCAATCGTCGTCTCGCATCCAAGGCATTGAATATCAGCGAGCGCACCTTATACCGTAAAATTAAAGAGTACAGATTGGAACATCAGGCATGAAGATAGTTCCAATATTTTTCATCTTAATTGTTTTTGCCGGATGTTATTCCTTTACCGGCTCATCTGTACCCGTTCATCTTAAAACGGTTGCCATTCCATTATTCGACGATCAGAGCGGAAGCGGTGAACCCGGATTAAGAGAAAAATTGACAAATAAGTTAATTGAAAAATTTCGGCAGGACAACAGTCTTGAAATTGCCGATAGGACGAATGCCGATTGCGCTCTTGAAGGCACTATTCTTTCGATGATCGATCAACCTCAGGTCGTTACAGCAGGTGAAACAGTCAGCAAACGACGGCTCACAATCTCGGTGAAGGTTATCTTTCAAGATATGAAACTCAAGAAAAAAGTTTGGGAAAAACAATTTTCAGAATGGTCCGATTATCAATTAGGCGGCGACATCACCCAGCGCGATTCGAGCATCAATGCGGCGAATGATAAACTCTCGGACGATATTTTGTTAGATGCTGTTTCTGGATGGTGATAAAATAATGCATCCAAAATTCAATATATTTCGAAATTATAAAGGTTAAAATTATTTCCATGCAAGATTATATAATAGGCGCATACTTTGTCTCTTTAACGATCTTATTCCTCTTCGGGTCGAGCGGATTCATCATGATATTTTATTATCTCAAACACAGGAACAAACAGCATGAACCGGCTGGAAATTTGAAAGAATATCCGATGGTCACTCTACAGCTTCCACTCTATAACGAATACTATGTTGTAGAGCGGCTCTTGAAAGCTGCATGCGCTATGGATTACCCGAAGGACAAACTTGAGATCCAGGTTCTCGATGATTCGACGGATGAAACAATTGCAACCGTGGCAAATCTCGTCTGCCATTATCGCCAAAACGGATTCGACATAAATCATGTAAGACGAGATTCTCGAACCGGGTTTAAAGCAGGCGCACTTAAGGAAGGTTTGAAAACTGCAAAAGGTGAATTTGTAGCTATCTTCGATGCTGATTTTGTGCCATCGCCTGATTTTTTCGTGAAAACACTTCCCTATTTTTACATGGATTCGAAAATCGGTCTCATTCAAACACGATGGGAACATTTGAACAGCGATTACTCATTCTTAACCAGAGTACAAGCAATGGCGCTTGACGGACATTTCGTAATTGAACAAAACGTGCGGAACAAGGCGGGGTTCTTCATCAATTTCAACGGCACCGGCGGTATCTGGCGCAAAGAATGCATACTCGACGCGGGAAATTGGGAAGCCGATACTTTGACGGAAGATCTCGATTTAAGCTACCGCGCCCAGCTCCGCGGATGGAAATTTAAATTTTTAAATGATGTAACATCACCGGCAGAATTACCATCCGAGATTAACGCACTGAAATCTCAGCAATTCCGGTGGACAAAAGGCGCGATTGAAACCGCACGCAAAATACTTCCTAAAGTTTGGAAATCGGATATTTCTCTTGAGAAAAAAATCCACGCAACTTTTCATCTATCAAATAATATCGTATTTCCGTTCATCCTGGCAGCCGGCATTCTTAATGTCCCCCTTATCTTCATCAAACATCAAGGCGGATACGAAACTTATTTTTCCATCATGGCAGTTTTCGTTTTTGCTTTTATCGGCTCATTCCTTTTCTATCTCTATTCACAAAAGGATATTTATAAAGATTGGCAACGGCGAATGCTACTCTTCCCGCTTTTCATGGCAGGAAGCATGGGATTTGCGGTCAATAATACAAAAGCAGTCATTGAAGGTCTGATCAAGAAAAAATCTGAGTTCATCCGGACACCTAAATACTCGGTCGTGGATAAGAAAGATAATTGGCTTGATAAAAAATACGTTTTGAAAAAATTTAATTATACGGTCATAATCGAGCTGCTGTTGGCGCTCTATTGTCTGTTTGGTGTAGCAGCATCTATCTATTATCTTGAACTTGCCGCTGTACCATTTCAGCTACTTTTCTCGATGGGCTTTGGATTGGTTGCCTGGCTTTCAATAAAACACGCTTGGTTAGCGCGAAAACTATCAGCCGGGAAATAACTAACTGCCAATGAAACGAGATCGCGCTTGATAATGGATACTGAACAATTAGAATCGAAATTATCCCGTCGGCTTCATACTCCGCTGTTCGCCCGGCTGGCTTCCGAATATCTTTCCTCCAACAGAGTAACTGAAGCCAAAAATCTTTGTATTGCCGGGATCGAGAAATATCCGTCATACTCAACACCGTATCTCCTGTTAGCAAAATGTTATGAGACTGAAAATAATCTTCCTTCTGCGCTTGAATCAATCCAACATGCTAAAGCGTTAAATCCAAACTCACAGGTTATCTGTGAGTATTACTCAAAAATAGAAAACTATCTTTCCAGTTCTCCTTCTGAAAACACGGAACTTCAGAATCCGGAATCACCCGAAACAATCGATAGCGTGGAATTAAAGCAAGAATCCGATGCGATAGTTCAGGATCAATCGGAAATTGAAATCAATCCGCAAGACTTAAGTCCGTTGGAAGATATCCCATTGAGTGTGCAAGAAAACCAAATTTTATTACCCACGGATGATCTCTTGGTTGACGGCGAAGCTAAAACATCAGAGGGGGAAGAGATTCCGTCTGCTGAAGTAGATATCCAGAATGAGACGACTCTCATAAATGAACAATCCACTGACTTCTTAAGTGAAGAAACAAATATCATTACGTCTGAGTCGATACTTACCACGAATGAATCAATTGTTGTTAGTGAGGATAATAACGGGGTAGCAGATACTCCGTTTGATATTCAAGAAGAAATGGCAGAGACTGAGAGTATCGAGCCAACTATAAATTGTGAAGTAAGCGCTGAACCTGTGATTCAGGAAGTGGCTGAACTTTCCGAACAGATTGAAGATAAATCTGAAATAAATGAATCTTCGTTGGACGTTGAACAAATTTCTCTAAGACAATCTAATATTGATGAACATCAGAATATCGAACAACAAAACGAACATCCGATAACATCCACACCGGGTCAAGCAGAGGAAATTTCTATTCCAGAATTAATTATTCCTCAGGAGGCATCTGTTACTCCTCCTCCAAAACAGGATGAATTTCAGAATGCAGCTTATATCGAAACTCCTCCACTACCGGATACGCTTGATGTTGAAGGAAGAATCGTCAGCAAGACGCTGGCAGAAATTTATGCGGCGCAGGGTGAATATAACGAAGCAATAATCACTTATCAATTATTAAAACAATTACATCCCCAGAATAGCGAAGAGATTGACGCGCGAATTTGCGAACTGGATAATAAGGTACGTAATAAATCGGAAGGTTAAAATCTGGCGGGACAGTATTACAGATAGAAAAAACCCCGAGTTTCGCTCGGGGTTTTTGGTAATAATTCTTCAATCTACTTGATAGAAGTAACGTACTTAGTCAGGCTGGATTTTTTATTTGCGGCGTTGTTCTCATGGATAATACCTTTTGCGGCAAGCTGATCTAGCAACTTGAATGCTTTTTTCAACTCAGTCTGTGCCTTATCTTTATCTTTTAACTCCCGAACTTTCTTAACTGCAGTTTTCATTTTCGACATATATGCCCGATTTCGAGCACGCCTGCCTACTGCCTTACGTGCCTGTCGTTCTGCTGAGAGATGTTGTGCCATTTACCTGTTTCCTATAAATAATTGATTAAAATCTGTATTAATATAATGAATATTTTTAATACTATCAATTAAAATAATGTATAACTCAAACCCAAGGCGATAGTTTCTTTGATCTGAGTTCTTGGAGTTACACGCTTCTCATTGATCAACTGAACATTGAACATTGCAGTAATATAATTGTTTACTTTGGCGGTGAGCGAGGCATTGTTACGCACAACTATCTCATCGAATCGTTTAAATGGCGCGAACATCTCTAATTTCAAAGTAAACAGAATGTTATCGTCTAACTGCCACTCAACATCTGTGACCGATTCCATACCGCCATCGACTGATACTTTTTCAATTTCATCTTTTGTATCGGGGTTATCACTGTACTGGTTAAATTTATTTGTAATAATCTCGCGAAGAGCAAAACCGAGACGCGTCTTGATCTCCTTCATAGGCTGGTAACCAACGCCGGCGCTTTGTGTAAGATAACCCGGGTCAAAGAAGGCAGACACCTGGACTGCGCTATCAGACTTCGGATACATATACCCTTTTGCGAATTGAGTTTTCATCGTTGCCGCCGCATAAGGATTGATTATTGTCCCAAGTTTATAAGTGAAAACAGTTGAGAGATCGATGATGTCATCAGCTTTTCTTAATCCCTGGTTGCTTAGGCGGGTTTGTCCAAAAGCAAATTTATAGGTATTCGTCCAGTTGGAATTTTCTTCATCATCAATCGACTTTCCATCCGCAAAGATTGTATATGCCAACGCGTTCTCACCACCTTGAGCCCAATCAGTAAACCCGACTTGAGTCAACGTCAATCCGGCAACTAAACCGTGTTTCCATCCATACTCCGGTACAGTCTGTGCAGTTTGAGCCAACGATAAAGCGCCTAATGGAAGTATGCCAATTATAAAGAATAATATTTTTTTCATCTAAACTCCTCTAAATTATTTCTTTGCAACTTTTTCTTCTTTTAGAACTTTCTTTGCAAAATAGAAAACGACCAATGCAACAATCAAGAAATCTATTGCCGCTCCAAGGAAAGGTCCTAACAGGAAATGAAAC
The DNA here is from genome assembly GCA_964520905.1 of uncultured Chlorobiaceae bacterium. Classification (GTDB taxonomy): domain Bacteria; phylum Bacteroidota; class Ignavibacteria; order UBA10030; family SZUA-254; genus JAGVIE01. Next base: position 42,253 of record CAZFQL010000013.1, read on the forward strand.
GGACCAATATCGAGTGTGGCAGTTCGCCATTCGCCGCCGGGGATGAAAAATGTAATAATAGGCATCAGTATCCCGTCAACAATAGCGCTGATCAACGCATTTAATTTGCCACCGATGATCACTGCTATCGCTAAGCCGATGACACCATACTGTTTCAAAAAATCGAGGAATTCTTTCAACATGGCTATATTCTCCAATATTATGATTGTTCGAGTGATTTATGACTGGCAATGTAACACCTATCCATGAAACATACAAACAAGGACCGGTTTGCTTTATGTTCATTTAACTATTATATTAATCCTAAGAATCCGTTAGGGGTGTCCAAATCTAAAAAGATGGACTGAGATAACACCCTTGAACCTGATCTGGATAATACCAGCGTAGGGAAATGGATGTTAGTTTTTATTTAACGCCGTTTTTCCGATTCTTTTTACGCTGGAGAATCAGGGAAACGGCGTTAATATTTTATAATCGATGGAGAGCTATTTATGAAACTTATAACATTTATTCTTTTTATTCTTTATAGTGTCCCGATTTTATATTCACAGGATATCGCATCGGTGGAGAACGATACGATATTTTATATGTCACCGGTTATCATCGTGCCGACACAAGCATATGAACGCGAAACGCCTGTGACTTTTTCTGATATAACTCAGAAACAACTGGCACAGCGATATTTTGCTCAGGACGTCCCGGTTTTATTATCGGAACTTCCATCCGTGACTTTTTATTCTGAAAACGGTAATGGCACAGGTTATAGTTACATGAATCTGCGAGGGTTCGACCAACGGAGACTCTCGATAATGGTAAACGGTATCCCTCAAAACGATCCCGAAGATCATCAAGTTTATTGGATCGATATGCCGGACATCCTTGCCTTTACACAAAGCGTTCAGGTTCAACGCGGTGCAGGAAGTTCATTTTACGGACCACCGGCAATCGGCGGATCTGTAAATATCATAACTACACCTTTCAGTATGCAACCTAAGATTTCTCTTAGCAGCGGATTTGGATTTCAGGAATTTGGCGGAGAAAATACGATCAAGATGAACGTTAGGAAAAATTCTGCCGGATTCTCGTCCGGACTTATTAATGAGCGATATGTACTCACGGGGAATTTTTCTAAAATAACAAGCGATGGCTATCGGGAAAACTCTTGGGCAAATATGAGCAGCTATTTTATCGGCGCAGCCCGTTTCGATGAAAATATGTCGATACGCATAAATATTTATGGCGGACCGATTAGCGACGGGCTTGCATATATAGGACTTCCTAAATACTATAATAGCGATAAGCAACTTCGCCGCTCTAATTACAGTTATTGGGAATACGACACCACCGGAAAGCAAGTCGGTTATTATACCGAACAAAAACCTCAAGCTGTTGAGAACTTTACTCAGCCGCATTATGAAATCCTCAACGAGTGGCGACATTCTTCAAAAATAACAGTGTTTAATACATTCTTTCACATCCACGGCGAGGGCTATTACGATTACGATGGCGATTGGCTCTGGTATGATAACTCCGCACTGTCATGGTTCCATACTATTGTCGGGTATGATTCGACTTTCGGTATATCAAAATTTCCATCGATACTGTTAAGAGGTTACGTACAGAATAATCAATGGGGATGGCTGCCCCGTGTCGAGATCCAACATAAAAACGGCAAATTGACTATAGGTGGTGAGCTTCGCTTCCATCGTTCTACGCACTGGGGAAAAATTCCGTTTGCATCGGAATATCCATCCGCAACCTTCGATCCTGATTTCCATTTTTACGAATATAATGGTAAGAAAGATATCTTCTCACTTTACGGTCACGAACTTTATCATCCCGATGAAGCAACCACCGTGATGGCAGAACTCCAGCTTGCAGTCAATCGATACGGGATACATAACGAGCAATTCCTCGGAAATAATTTTAGTCTTAACTATCTTTTTGTCAATCCGCGGCTTGGAATAAATCGGAATTTCTCGGAAGAATTAAATGGATACATTTCTCTTGGATACACATCAAGAGAGCCGCGATTGCGGAATTTATATGCGGCTGAAGACGCATGGTCCGGGTCTCTGCCAAAGTTTGAAACGGTGAATTCCGGATCTATTATCAAATATAACTTCGATAAACCCAATGCCCAGCCCGAACATCTATTCGATCTTGAGATAGGCGGCAGTTACATATTTAACGGCGGGAAAATTTCCTCAAATGTCTATTGGATGGAATTCGAAAATGAACTGGTCAAAAGCGGTGAGATAGATGTTTTCGGTTCTTCGGTACTTGTAAACGCAAAACGTACGCGGCATGTAGGATTCGAATTTGAAGGCAAATATAAAATAACTACCGAACTTGAAGTGAACGGTACGATGACCCTTTCAGTAAACAAAATAATCCATCACGAATTTTACGATACCAAAGCCGCCGTCTATCGAGTTCTCGATGGAAACCCTATTGCCGGTTTTCCGGATGTCCTCGGCAATGTGCGATTGAGTTATGGAAACGATAACAGATTGATATCCCTTCTCATCCGGTATGTTGGTCCTTTCTACACCGATAATCTCCACAACGAACAGAATAAAGTCGATGGCTACGCTGTGGCAAATCTTGATGCATCAGTTAAATTACCAACTTTTCTAACGAACACCGAATTACTGCTAACCGGCAAAGTTCAAAATCTTCTGAATAATCTGTATATTGCAAGCGGAGAAGGAAAAGCTTTCTTCCCAGCCGCAGAAAGAAATTATTCTTTGGGTATAGCTTTAAATTTATAATGCATGCACTCATCATCGCGAATGGATCATTACCCAACCCGGACTTCGTTCGGGCGCTGACAAAATATGCAAATATCATTGTTTGTGCAGATGGTGGCGCTAACCATGCGCAGGCATTGGGAATTAAACCTGATATCATACTTGGCGATTTTGATTCCATCCTCCATTCTACACAACTGCATTTCCGGGATGTTGAACAATTATTTATCCAGGATCAAAACAATACCGATCTTGAGAAAGCAATCCTTTACTGCATCGATCACTCCGTTTCTTCCGTAGATATCATCGGCGCGTCGGGTGATCGGATAGATCACACAACCGGCAGTTTGGGATGTTTCAAAAAATATGGCGGGAAAATTCATATCCGCATGATTGATTCAATGGGTGAATTGATCTTGATCCGAAAAGAAATCCATCTTGAAATGCGGGAATGTGAGAAGATTTCCTTGATACCGCTCGATCGTTGCACTGGGATTACCACAACAAATCTTAAATATGCTCTTATCAACGACACACTTGAATTAGGCGTCAGGGAAGGCATCAGCAATGAAGCAACTTTCCAACAGGTATCGATTCGGGTTGAAACCGGAACGCTCCTGTTGTACCGGTTTCACGGTTTACCCTGGTTATCGCCCCGAGGCAAACACTCATCGTGATGTAAAAACGGAATGATCCATCTCTCACCTCCAGACATCATAGTAATTATTTTATATTTCGGCGCTGTACTTTTCGTCGGATACCGTGCAACAAGGAAAGCTCAGGCATCCGAGGAAGATTTTCTTCTTGCGGGTCGTTCATTAACACTTCCCATCTTCGTCATGACGCTCGTTTCGACCTGGTACGGGGGAATTTTAGGTGTCGGGGAATTCTCGTATCGCTATGGAATTTCAAACTGGTTTATTCAAGGACTTCCTTACTACATCTTTGCCGCAATCTTTGCGATCTTCCTTGCTAAGAAAATACGGGCAACTAATCTATACAGTATACCTGATAAACTTGAATTAGCATACGATAAAAAAACTGCTATTCTCGGTTCGGTTCTAACTTTCATTTTGATGACACCGGCACCATACATTCTGATGTTGAGTGTTTTTCTTCAGATGATCTTCGGATGGAATTTATTTATCAGCTTGATCGTCACTGCAATAGTCGCTATCTCATATCTGTATTGGGGTGGATTTCGTGCCGATGTTCAAACAGACGTACTGGAATTTATTTTGATGTTTGTTGGATTTGCTGTTATCATACCATTCTCGTTCATAAAGTTCGGCGGTTTCGAATTCCTGAAAACAAATTTACCCCCGATGCATCTCACCTGGCATGGAGGAAATTCCGCACAGTATATCATCGTCTGGTTTTTCATAGCACTGTGGACTCTGGTCGATCCGGCATTCCACCAACGCTGCTATGCTGCAAAAAACGGTAAGGTTGCTCAACGGGGAATTCTCATCTCGATCATCTTCTGGTTTATTTTTGATTTTATGACAGCAACTGCCGGGCTTTATGCACGCGCGGCAATACCAAATCTTCAAGAACCAATGATGGCGTACCCAATGCTAGCGGAAAAAGTTCTCCCGCCAATCGCAAAGGGATTGTTCTATGTAGGAATGCTTGCCACGATTATGTCGACATTGAATACGCTCGCATTCGTCTCGGCACAAACGTTAGGGAGAGACATTTTCGGGAGATTGCGGATTCCCGCCTTCGCCCCGAATGTTTTCGGGGCTACGGCGGGCAAGTCGGATTTGGCCCGCCTGCCAAAGCGAAGCGGCGGGCAGGGATTACGGATTGAAAGCGGATTGTCAAAACAAAGCGAACGCACATCGCACATCTCATATCGTACATCCAGCAACGCCACGACGTGGACTAAAATTGGTCTGATCATTTCATTTCTCCTCTCCGTTGGGATTGCACTTATAATTCCAAGTGTAATCCAGCTTTGGTACACAATCGGAACGGTGGTAATTCCGGGATTGCTTGTACCGTTAATGGCAAGCTACTTCGAACCATTGCGAATTTCATCACGCTACGCTTTCCTTGCCATGCTGTTCGGATGGCTGACATCACTTGGTTGGTTGATTCCAGGATACTTGAATGGCAACTCAGGTAACTACCCTCTTGGTATTGAGCCGATGTATCCAGGATTGGTCATTAGTATTTTTATCTGGAGTTTGGGAAGAGTTTCGTTGAGAATGAAAATGAGGGATTTGAAATAACGTTCAAGCATGCACGACGGCACACCAGAAAAAGTTGTTTTCGTAATCTTGAGCAAGTAGTTGTTGCCCAGAGATTCTTTGATTATCGGCATGAAATAAGATTGATGATGAGCTTGACCATTACGTCCTTTTGCTTGGGATTGCTCTCGGCAACCAACAGCGTCAGGGCAACGAGGGCATTGTCGTTAATATTCCGATCTCCGTTCAGGGTAGACAGCATATTGTTCTTTTCCAGAAACCAGATGAATAAGAGAGAAGCGATTCGCTTATTACCATCGACAAATGGATGGTCTTTGATCAGAAAGTAAAGTAGATTCGCTGCCTTTTCTTCAATGCTGGGATAGAGTTCCGAGCCGCCAAATGTTTGCTCAATGCCGACGAGGATTCCTTTCAGCGTACCACGTTCTCTTTCATGACCAAACAGGTCGCTGGCTTCCTTTCGCTCGACCAAATTCTTCCGGAGTTGGCTGATAGCCTTTTTAGCTTCGTCCTCGGTAATTCGGTAGCGTACTGTGCGATGTAGTTCCTTTGTTGAAAGCGTACCGGAGTCGTATTGGTGCAACAGTAACCACGAGCGTGTGTACTCGGTGATCACCGTGAGCAAGCCCGCTGTTTCCGATGCCGACAACGCCTTCGTTGCCTTTGCCTTTTCCACCAATTCCACCGCCTCATTCAACTCCTTCAACCTCTGTTTGTTCTCTTGCAAGCGCTTCTCATTGATGGTATAGCCCCTTACAAGATGGTCGCGAAGGACATTGGTTGCCCAGATGCGGAATTGCGTGCCGCGCTTAGAGTTTACTCGGTAACCGATTGAAATAATGACATCCAAGTTATAGTACTTTATTGGCCTGTCGGAATGAGCAATGTGCATTTTTTGCACATTGCTTTTTTCATCTAGCTCTCCGGTTTTGAAAATGTTGTTAATATGCTTTGTAATGACAGTTCTTTCACGATTAAACAGCTTCGCCATTTCATCCTGCGTTAACCAGACAGTCTCGTCCTGCAACCGTACATCAATCGCAGTTTGTCCGTCTTCGGCTTGGTAGATAATGATTTCGCCTTTTCGTTCTTCGTTATTCTTTGTCATGGCTCAATTCTTCAATTTAAAATTTACATCCACTTATCTTTATCAATTTGCTTCATAATCCTCTCCGTTTCAGCTAGTGCCACAATAATTTTCTGATAATGTTCGATATCGGCATTGGTAAGAGTTCTACCCTTACGATCCTTCAGCCACTTCTGTGCGGGTTGGTAGCCGCCAATGTAGAAGTTCCACGCTGATTCAGGGATATTGCCAAAGTATTGATCTTTATTGATATAAACTTTGTTCTCTTTGTAAACTAATTTCTCGACTGTATCTGAGCCGTTTACCGGATAGGTGGTGATGAATTTATTTACCTTTGGCGATTCGAGGAGATGAAGTAAACGCAGTTCAGTGCCAAGCGCAACAAGCTTTTTAAAACTCTTAGCATCTTTTGGGTACGGCACACGCGGGAAATCAATTTTTAGGAACTCTTTGTATTTTTCGCGATAACTTGGCGAGTGTAAAACCGCATAGATGTAATCAAAAATATCTTCGGGAGAAATTATGCCAACAATATTTTCTATCTCTTTGACGATTTCTTTTTTGAGATTCGGAATGCGAGAGCCATCGTCAGAATACAAATAGAGCGGAAAATGATAAGAACCCGTAGTACTCTCAGCTGTTTTCATTTCAGATACTACGTTGCTAATAAAAAAGTGATTAGCCTGTTCCGATTTAGACTGTCTTCCTGAAAGAAGAGCGATGTTTTGTTGAAAGGAGTGTTTAATCTGCTCTTTTCGGTGCCTTACTACTATTTCCGTATCATAATAAATATATCTCTGATCAAATGGACGATAGCATATTTGTTTAATTTTCTCAGCATCAAAAAGGTTATCTGAGTTTTTTAGATAATTTAAAATCTGTTTCGTTAGTTCATCGCCAGAATATGCAATCACCACATCATCGTGGTGAGTTTTAATTCCTGCGGCTTTAATGTTGAATATTTCGTTAACCTTGAATCCTTTGCTATAATTTTCATCAAGTCCGAAATCCTTCTGCACAAAGAAATAATACGGTTCGGAATAATCGAGTTTATTCCACTTAATTGTTTTTAAATTATTTTCATCGAGAGCTTTGAATTTATATCCTCGCTTACCGTAAAGTTCTGAATGATAAACATTTCCCAAAGCAGTTTTCTTTTGTTTGGTTCTTACAAATATATTTATAGAAACTCCCTGCATAATATCAAAAACATTTTCATCCTTACTTCCATCTGGTGATCTTTCTTTTTTCTTTGAATTACCGTGAAGATCAAAAATGTAAATCTCATCAAATGTTTCAAGCAGATGTTTTCTCATTTGGCGATGGGTAATACCGTCAAGAAATGAGTTATTGGTAATCATCGCCACAATACCGCTTTTGTTTTTCTCGATAAAATGCTCAGCGAATCGGATAAATTTTACATAATCATCGGAAAGAGCGTTATAACTTTTTTCATTTAGGTTGGTTTTGTATGCTTCAATCAGATTTTGAATCCATTCGCCCTTGTTAGAGGAGCTAACGCTATACGGTGGGTTGCCGATGACAACCATAATGGGTGTTTCATTTTTTATGACAGCGGCTTCTTTGGATTCCTGTGCAATGCTTTCAGCAAAACCAAAACCTGTGAAGAGGTCTCCAATAATGTCACTTTCTTCAAGTGAATTTGTAAGATAAATACCAAGGCGGCGGTTAAAATATTTAAAGCCAGTTTCCTTAAATGCCATACTCAGCTTTAAATGTGCAATGGTGTACGGAGCCATCATAAGCTCGAATCCGTGCAGACGGGGAAGTAAATCGTGATGAACATAAGTTGTCCACCGTCCATCCTGTCCGGCTTGCTTCAACCTCTTATAGATTTTTCTAATCGTTGCGCTTATGAAAGTTCCAGTTCCAACCGCCGGGTCAAGAATCTGGACACGGTGCTTCCCGTTTGGTAATTTCGATGTATCTGCTAATCCGTCAGCAAGTTTAAAATCTTTTTCGAGAATGTAATCAACGCAACGGACAATGAAACGAACAACCGGAAGGGGTGTATAGTATGCACCCAGCTTTTTGCGAAGCTCGGCATCGTATTCTTTCAGAAAGTCTTCATAGAAATGAATTACAGGGTCAGGTCCGGGGTGGGTTTTCCCCCACAAGTCATCTTTAAAATACTGTTTCATTAATTCATGAACATTTGCGTGAGAGAAAACGAGACATAATTCATCAACTATATATTTGAGGCGTTCATCAAAATCGAGACCTGCTATATGGTCAAAGAAACGCCTAAGAAGCGGATTAGATGCAGGAACAAGGTCGCGCGCTTCTTGTCGTGTGAAATTTTTCGGTGTCTCATCGTGATACCTCGCAACAAAGAGACCGTACACGAGCGTTTGAGCATACATATCTGCAAATGAATCTTTAGTAAGGTCGTGGACAAGAAGTTTTTTAATTGTATCGAATACTCGCAGAATGGAAGTATTTTTTTCGGATTGATTTGAAAGAAACTGTTTAACGTTGTCGCGGATTCTCTGGGCTCTGCCTCCCATGATTTTTGCAAGGTGCTCGCCTGAACGTATTGGTTCTTTCTGTGATTGCGTAAAATCAACTATCGTTTTGGCGACATGCTGAAAATTGTCTGGCAGAGATTTAATGGCTCGTTTTTTTAAATCATACTCGGCAATTTTGATCGGCTCTTCATATTTCTCTCCGTTTCTGTAAAAACGAAATTCAACGTAATCTGTAAGAATTAAGTTTGTGTAGCCGTAGTACCTTGCCATCTGCTCGGATTTCTCGATTTTGTCTAAAGAAACACCGATATCCTTAGCTTCAATGTAGAGAATTGGTACATCGTGTTTAAGTACAATAAAATCCGGTTTGTTCCCTTCCTTTGCTCTTGCATCATGATCAATACGCCGAACATTTATTGACTCAAAAATTCCCTTCAATAAAATCTCGAAGTCAGTGCGGTAGCCCATCTCACTTGTCTCCTCGTGAGAGAATTTTGAGGAAATGGATCGAATATAATTTTCAAAAATATTTTGCATAGTTCACAAGCGAAAATAAATGTTAATTCGTTTAATACAACGCACTGCCGAAATCACGCCTGTACTTTAACGTGGTCTCGTGTTCCTCTCCGAGGAATTTAAAGATTGCTATGCACGCCTTACGTGAGCCATCATCATCGTAGTACCTATCGTTTCTGATTATATCAATAAATTTTTCCAGCGCACCTTCAAATTGCTGCGAATGCAAATCTTCGATTGCTTTGAGATATTGCTGTTTGGTTGGTTTTTCTGGAAGCTCATTTTGATGGGAAAGAAGAAGAAACAATCGCCCAAACACCTGAATTGATTCAGCGAGTTCCATATATCTCGCATCAGAAATATCCGTTACAAGCATAATCGCTTTTTCCGGGTCTGAAAAGATTAATGCTGATGCTAATAGAATTCTCGCCTGCTGGTTCTCCGGTTCAGATTTTAAAATCTCTTCCAACAGCTTCTTCCCTTCTTCTGTACTGTCCCGCGCAAGAAGCTCCGCCGCTTGCTCAACTTCCTTCCGAAACTTGCTCGGCAATACTTTTTCTAACCACCGTTCAATCTGATACTCAGGCAGTGCACCGACAAACTCCCCGGCTATATTCCCATCAACAAACAATTTTACATTCGGAATACCGGATATTTTATACTGAACTGCAACATCCTGCATAATTTCAGTATTAACCTTTGCAAGAATCCATCTGCCGTTTGCTTTCTCGCTGAGTCGTTCAAGAACCGGACCGAGTACTTTGCACGGTGCACACCACTCAGCCCAGAAGTCAACGAGGACTGGAACGCTGAAGCTCCGGTTTATAACCTCTGCCGGAAAATCTTTTATATCGTTAAGCATAGATCAATCGGACAATTTAATAATTAGAAAGGTTCAGCATGGACGGTAATCCTGCGAAATTCTTTAAACCTGTTATAAAGCTGTGTTTCCAATTCGCAAATTATCTGATGAACATCATCGAGTGTTTTAGTTTTATCAAATTGACATACAAGCGAAAGATTATATTTGTCGCCAATCTTAAGAATGCTGACATCGGAGCATTTAATCGCCCGACCATCGGCTGTAACCAATTTCCGTACTTCATCCTCAAGGTGAGCGGCGGATTCGCCGGTGATTTCATTATGAGCTGTCTCGAATTCTTCCATATGAATAGTAACGCGCTCGATTGTTGGAAGCTTCTCCCGAATTTCATTTTCGATCTCCGAAGTCAGCTCGTGGGCTTCAACAAATGTTTTACCTTTCTGATGCTCGATATCGAAATCGATATGGTATCTTCCGTTCGTATGATGAACTTCAAGATTGTGCGGAACACGCATTCCCCTTCCGACAACGATCATGCGAACTTTGTCGGCTATGGTTTCATCATTACTTTCGAAAGGTTCAGCATGAATAATAACATCGGAGTCTGGGTATTGTTCATGGATTGCTTTCTCGATAAGGTCCATGAGTGTGTGGGCATGCTGGAACGGTGTCGTTCGGCGAATGGCGACTGTCGCATCAATAAATAATTTTCCGCCGGAAGTTCGAAGCCGCACATTCTGAAGCTTTTCAACTCCCTGAACTTTCTGAATGATCGTTTGAATTTTTTCATAAACGCCATCAGGTACCCGATCCATCAATGCATCAATTGTTCTCCGCCCCAACCGGTAACTGACAAACAAGACAAGAAACGCCACAGCAATGGCAGCCAATGCATCTACCCATAGGTAACCGATTGATACGAAAAATAATCCTGCAATAACTACCAACGACGACCAGATATCGCTGGAGAAATGCAAAGCATCCGCCTCAAGCGCCTGACTGTTATATTTTTTTGCTACACGACTTAACGCACGTGACCGGCTGATATCAACAACGATGGCAATTGACATAACAATATAACCCCAGACACTCGCTTCTACATGCGGAGTTTTAAATACTAACCGTTGAATCGCTTCCCAAATAATCCAGGCGCAGGTAACGATGAGGAGCAACGTTTCAAGAAAGGCAGAAACATTCTCAACCTTACCATGTCCGTAATGATGCTTTTCATCCGGAGGTTTATCGGAGATGCGAACTGCGAAGTAAGTAATTAAAGCCGCCACGAAATCCAAACCGGAGTGTGCCGCTTCGGAGAGAATACCAAGACTGTTGGTTTCGATTCCAACAACAAGCTTAATCCCGGTAATAAAAATAGCAGCAAACACCGATATCAGCGCTACACGTTTTTTCTCATCGATTTTCTTTTGTTCCATATGGATTAATATACGGGATTTGGGAGATAATTGCTTACGGTCATAATCGTAAATTTATAGAGATTACTCAGGTTACTCCGGCAGGATTAAGTCATACACATTCGGGTCGCTTAAATTTTTCTTCCCTCCACCAGTCCACTCCTTCGTCTCAGCTTCGACACTGCGGAACTCGCCTATACCCGCTCCACCATGATCATCCTGACAACCAATCAGGACAGCATATCGCCATGAATTATCCGGCTTCCCTAACAATTCAGTCGGGACAGAGAATTCAATAATCTTAGTGTTTGCATTACCTAAAGGAGATTTCTCATCACCCGGCGCGGGTAGGTATTTAGCGAGAATTTTTCCGATATCATTTACAATTCGAAATCCACCGCCGACATAGATGATATTTTGAAAATGGAACCCATCGGTAAATGTATAGTTTGAATTCATCCCAGCTTGTTTAGATCCATTCACACCTTTATCAATTGCTATAGCAGCGTATGTTAGCTGGAAACCATACTCAGGATGCCAGCCGGGATTGGAAAGATTTTTGAATTGTAGTTTGAAGTAAATATTCTTGTCATCACTTGAAACAGTGAAATGAGTGATATCTAAACTTCCGGGTTTAAGGTTTGGTGTTTGAGGATAGATATGCGAGCCTGAACCCTTATCGTCTCCTTCAGGATCACTCAGATCATAGAGAATCTTCGCTTGTGGATTTGATAGTTTGATTTCAGAATTTGTAAGCAGACGATGAGATGGTTTCCTAAGACATTTAAGGTCGTGTCGTATCTGAGGCGTAGCTAGTTCAAATGAATCTATCGCATTTTTCATTTCCCAAATAATTGGTTTTTCAAAATAAGAAATACTATCTCCCCGCTCAAGTTTAATACCTTTTTCATTGAAAGTCATCCGCAAGCTCTCTCCTGAAGATAGTGCTACATTTCCAGCGACAATACGATTATCATTTATCGGAGCACCCGCATAGATTCCTATATTCTCTCCCTCTCCAGAATTTTTAACAGTGATGACAGAGCTACTTTCCCCAATAAAATATTGAAAATCTACATAAGAATTATTCATCCACACACGAAAATCAACATGATTAAAAGCTGTGGGCATGAAGAACGATGAAAGGTAAAGCATATTATCTTCAGAACTCGGACTCATCTTTAAATATGTTTGATAAAATGCCCTAATAAACTCAGCAATACTCCATGCCTGAGAATAAGCTCCGGAAAGTCTTGGTTCTTTTTCACCTTGCCGAGGTGCGGCATCAATAAGCTCGGATATTGTACCTACAGCGCCGCGCTCCAGAATTTGATGAACCATATTATCAGTTACCTGAAATGCAAAATCGGACGTATGGTAGCCTGCCACCGCATCAATCCATCTTCCTGCCAACCATTGCCATACGATACCGTTATGATATGCCGCATCCTGTACATAGTTCGGCTCATAATGATGATAAGGATGAAAATTCTCGTCATCTTGAGAGAGTGAAGCGATACCATGTTGGTACACCAACTTATTGGTTACGGCAGTAAGCAATCGCTCATCTCCAGCCAACACTTTGAACGCAAAAAGTTGATTCGGTCGAAGTTGCTTATCAGGAGTTCCATCTGCATTAAGATGATCGAAAAATAAACCCGTTGTTGTGTCAACAAAATATTTTCTAAAATTATCCCCAATTTTATATGAGATACTATCCCACAAATCTTTACTTTCTTTATCTCCTAAAGCATATGCTATTTCGTATCCCGTTTGCAATTGGCTCCACCATAACGTCTGAATATCAACGGCTCTGTTTCCTCTCGGGCTCCACGGTCCATCCGGTCCAACAGCATCCATCCATGTCTCGGCATCACCATGTGTAAGGAAGTAAAGCGAATCCATGTGATATTTTATTGTTCCTTCGATTGAGCGCTTCACAACCAGATACATCTCACGAGCAAAAGCAGTGTCACCGGAGTAATTAATATAAGCATATAGTGCACTCACAAAACGCGGTGTACCATCGGCAGTGTTATATGAAATCGAATTTGTTGTAACGAGATTCGGAATACGCCCGTAGTTTGTGCTGTTCGGATTTGTATCCTGCCAAGCGGCAAACGATTTGAGAATTTCTTTTGCGTCTTTGAAATTTCCTGTAACAAGTGTCGCGCCGGGTAATGCGATAAATGAATCTCTTCCCCAATAATTATCGAACCACGGCAAACCCGCAAAGATACCTTTCCCCCTTTGATTCATGATGAGTGCATCCATTGAAATCTTAGCCCAATAAAGCGCCTTATCAAAACGGGTATTGTCTGTTCGGACGTAGGAGTAATTCAGCAAATCCTCCATCCGCTTCTTGCGCTTCTCGATGAGCGAAGGATAATTTTGTGCAACATATTTAGCGAGGGAGATGGTTTGGGATTTGGCATCACCTGCGACAATAAGAATTTTGGATTTCGGATTTATGATTTCGGATTTTATAAATGCTGGAGAGAAAGACTGCCCGATAGAATCAGCACGATAATCTACTTCGCATATTGGAGATGTGGTTGTTATTCCGATCCATACCGGATAATTTTCATTTTGTGTCCGCTCAAGATGTCGCTTACGCGCAACGAGGAGAACGTTTTGTTCGAAGTTCACTTCATAATCATCATGGTTCTGTGAGTCGGTAAAGAACGAGCGGACTGAGATTTCTTTCCCGTCAATATTCGATAGCTCGACCACTAAAGCATCAATCGAATCGAGAAGCGTTACCCGTTCTTCTATACCGTCAGGATACTCTCGAACAATTTGGTGTGGATATACTTTAGCAGTTGCATCTTTTTTATTCAGCCGCCTACCATCGACTGTAATTGAATAATCTTCAATCATCTCGGTTGACATTATTCGCCAGCCCTGCCAGCCGGAGCGGTGCTCACCGTTTGTTTCCGTGTAGAATACTCCGGCTTCTTTGTTGGTATAAGCAATCTCACGCGAGTTATCCTTAGCCACAGTGATCATCATCTCATCCGCCGTAATTGGAATGCGCTCACGCATTTGCTGACACAATGATACTGAGCTAACCAAAATTATTAAGAAAAGAATTTTCATTGGGTTTAATATAAGAAGAATTGCACCATCCTCCACAGGAAGCGGAGGTTTTGAAAATTAATAACAGGGTTGAACAATCGGCACCAAATCCAAAATCCAAGCATTGTTGAAATAACGGAGATATTAAGATGCCACGTTAGCCGAGTCAACAACCGTACCCGGGCTTTTAGCGACCAGATACCGCTTGACCTTCTGCGTGGTGGTTTTGTCGAATTCTCTGTCACGAAGATGAAGCTTTGTAATTTGTTTGAATGATGCCACTTGCTTATTCACTTTCGCTACTTCCTTCGTTAATGTTTCACGCATCAAATCATCGGTAATCCGGATATCGTGCGTTTCAGAAAGGTCGATGAATGCTTCAGCATCCGGAACAATCTGAACGGCAATAACTTCACCATGCTTCGGATCGTTTTCGCCGTACACCATACACTCTAAAACAAACGGACTTCTCAGCAAGAGATCTTCAAGCTCTTCAGGATAAACATTTTCACCACGCTTGGAAATAATAACGTTCTTGGATCGTCCGGCAATATGGAGAAAACCATCTTGATCTAAATGGCCAAGGTCACCTGTTTTGAACCAGCCATCGTCGAATACATCACGAGTTGCTTTTTCGTTCTTGTAGTATCCTATCATAATATTCGGACCTTGAGTTAAAATTTCTCCGACTCCTGCATGATCTGGATTCTGAATTTTAATTTTCACACCCGGCAGCGGTATGCCTGCTGAATCATCCTTGAAGAATTGGATTGGATTCAACGTCAGGATGGGTGAAGTTTCCGTGAGTCCGTAACCCTGGATCAAGCTGAATCCAAACTCACGCAATCCTTTTGCAACCATCGGGTCCGGTGCCGCACCGCCGGCGATGAATAGCCGTACAGACCCGCCGAACCGTTCGTGAATTTCCTTAAAGACAATCCGTTTTGACGATTTCCAGCCAACCATCTCAAGAAAATTAGTCACTTTCACCAACGGTTTAATGAGAAGCGAAGCGATTTTCTTTTCCTTGATGGATTTATAGATGCGTCTGAACATCTTATCATATAGAAGCGGAACGCCGAGCAAAATTGTCGCATGAGATGCTTGAAGGTCTTCAACGACAGTTTTCAAGGAGCGTGCATAGTGTATTGATGCGCCTGAATATAAAGGGCAAAGTAAACCGCATGTACATTCATAACTGTGGTGCATAGGTAGAATCGAGAGAAATCTATCGTGTTGTTCTATCAGCACAACACTTACCATTGCCATAAGGTTGGAAGAAAGATTTTTCTGGCTTAGCATTACGCCCTTAGCGCAACCTAAACTACCCGATGTAAATATGATTTCCGCAATCTCATTAGGGTTAATCTTCGGAAGTTGTCCGGCGCTGCATCCCGGACTTCGGTTGATCAACTCCACCATAGAATAGGTGTTCCCCTTCCGCACCATGAAATCCATATTGATGTACCATTTCAAATACTTAAGGGATGAATGTGCTTCGGATAAAATCGGTTCGAATTGGTCAGAATAAATCACCGCTACCGAATCAGATTCATGTAAAATGTTGAGTATATCATTGGTCGGAAGATTACGATCTATCGGGCAGGCAACGAAATCGAAGCACATACAGGTCAGATAACTAAGCGCCCACTGAACGCGGTTTTCTCCGATGATGGCAATATGACTTCTGGGTTTGAGACCTAATTTTTGTAAAGCGGTTCCGAATTTCAGAATGTTGCTAAGAAGTTCTGAGTAAGTCAACCGTGAGATCGGTGTTTGCTTTAGATCCTCAAGGGCAAGTTTCTGTCCAAAGACCGAAGAAGATCGCACCACCATATTTTGTACTGAACTGATCTCGGGAACATCGTAGAGTTTAATGTTAGGATGCATATTGATTGATAGTCTGTTTTAGAAATTGTTCATATCATTGTCAAAGTGTAGTTATCTTTCTTCTATGCTCCACTGTGGTTTTTGCCAACTTGTCACCAATACGCTGTTTAATCGGTGATCTTGCGATGCTAATAATTCCAAGAATATTTAGCATTGGTAATCCATCCATAAGCCTTCCAAAATTTCGAATAACACTCTGACGTAAAGTGATTTTTTCACCAAAAACATTCAAAACTTTTAGCCCGAGGATTAATTTCCCAATTGTAACTCCGGTTAGTCCTTCTAATAGAATGAAGTAGGCAAATATTACGATCAGGAATATTGCACATAATGGATCGAATATAATCCAAAGGTGATTTTCTGGCAACATCAGCCATGTGCCTTTTACAATATATGTAGTTGGAAAGAAAAATAAACTTAAGAATGCGTAATCTATTGCTTGTGCTAATCCCCGAATCCATACACCAGCGTATTTCATAGTTTATTCTTTGTACGATGCAATCGTTTCCTCAAGTGCTGTGCGAATCGGAATATATGTAATTCCCAATTCTCTCTCCGCTTTACTGCCATCGACTCTGAAACCCTCACGCATCACCCTCATCTGATCCAACGACATTCCCCACGGAGGCGGTTTCTTGATCACACCAGCTAATGCTGTGAACAGCACTGCGTTCATCATAGTCAACGAATCAGGGAGCCGTAATTTTGGTAGTGGAACTCCGGACATCTCACCGACCATTTGGTTAAGTTTTCGAAAAGACAGTCGCTCCTTGCCTGCAAAGTATTTCTCACCGATATTGTTCTGTTTCTCCGCCGCCCGAATAATTATTTCAGCGACATCTTTTACATGCACAAAAGTCAAAACAGCATCGTTAAAGACGGTGGCAGGCAAACGCCGATGAAGGAGATCCTCGATATACTGACCGGATGCTTTAGGATCGCCGGCACCAATCACTGAACACGGGTATACCACAACCACCGGCAGTCCTTTTTCCTTATGCAGATTCCAGACACTCAAATCACCTTCGTACTTTGTTCGGAAGTACTCGGAGAAACGAACAGGACCTACATCGCTTTTTTCTGTGTAGGGATTATCAGCGGGTTTACCATAAACACCCACAGTACTCACATGAACAACCTTTGAGACTTTCGTCTCTATGGCACATTCCATAACGTTGCGTGTGCCGTCGATATTGACATACGTGAAGACACGATTATTCGGTTCCCAGAAAGAATAAAGACCTGCAAGATGGAAAACCCAATCACAACCCTGCATACCGCTAAGGACAGATGCTTTATCGGTTACATCGCCTATTGCGACCGTTGCTCCTAACTTTTTAATTTTTTCGCTGTGCGAACTGCTATTCCTCACCAAACAATATAACTCGTGTTTGGTTTGAGATAACCGTTCAATCAAATAACTACCGATGAATCCCGTTGCACCTGTAACAAAAATTTTCATTTGTTCTCCTCCTTTCTAATAATAACAATCGAAAACGCTTACATTTTTGCATAGCAAATTATGAAAAGTCCCTTCCATCGTCAGGCAATTCAAATAAAACCCTACCTCCGGGTGACGAGTGCTGTGAGAGGGCAAGCGACTCGCAGCGGGATCCCGAAGATGGGAGCTAATAATTATTTGCGTCCGCCCTTCAACTTCGCTCATGGTGATGGGATAAGGAAAACAACAACAGACTTATCCCGGATATTTTCCGGAGATATAATCGATTAGAGATTTGATCTCATAATCTTTTATCTCCAGCATCGTTTTGACAATATCACCTATCGATATCACACCCGATAATTTCATTCCATCGTAAATCGGCAGATGCCGGATTCTTTTCTCGGTCATGGTATTCATTAAATTCTGGAGATCGTCTTCCTCGGTAGCCATGACAATTTCCTTGCTCGGTGTCATTATTTCTTTTACTCTCACCTGAACCGGATCTTTTTTCGGATGAACACATTTTCCAACGATGTCGCGTTCCGATAATACTCCGGTGATCGTTTCTGTTGAATTTTTTATTATCAACAAACCGATCTTATTCTTTGCCAATTCTTCAATCGCATCATAAACCGTAGCATCTTCGAGGATGCTGTAAATCTTTCGTCCTTTTATATCTAAAATATCTTTCGCGTACATATATTGCTCCTTTTTTATCTGGGGCAAGTTAGGAAAAGTTAGATTCATTGTCAAATGTACCGGGAGTTGCGTTGATTCCAGCCCGCCAGAAGTAAGTTTACCACGCAAGGAAATAGTCATTGCGAACCCGATTTATTGGGTGAAGTCCCCTCTCAAATGCGCTTCATCCATAGCGAGAGGGGATTTTCCGCCGGAGGCGCCCGCCTGCCGGACGGGCAGGGATGCGCTGCTGGCGCAAGGGGTGTATTCTTTTGGCTCTTTCCACACACCCCGTCGGGGCTGACCAATATATAAAAAAGGTCTGTGTCATTCCCGTCCCGACAAATCGGGACAATCGGGAATCCAGAAATTTGCAAAATCTGAACACTGGACTCCCGATAAATACGTTCGGGAGTGACAGTCTTGGTCTTTTTAGACAGCCCCTTTTAACGCAACCGTAAAGGTCGCGGCTACACACTTCTAACTTATGGTTTTTAAAACTACGGACAAAAATATTTCCCTTGACTCTATGTCAGCATCGACGTATATTTTACCATACTGAACCCGGGGAGATGTTTCAGTTGCACTTCCGGGGATTGATTCTTTTCAGTATGATGTATTAAAATATTTGATGGCAACAAAATAATGAGATTGTTAGGCTGAAATTGAGATGGATGATAGATATGCACAACCTATTTCCCGGATATTGCAATTTTAGTCTGATTTTGGAAATAATGGATTATAGAAATGCAACTGCACAGTCCATCCCGATTTATCGGGACATATCTATGTTCCGAGCTATATATAACCGTGCAGTATAATTAATAGTTAGAACACACGAACAAGGTGTTGGTGTAAACTTCGCTAAGAGATAATTCTTTATGGACTTAATTGCAAAACATGATTCGAGATGTTATAAATGCAAAAGCACTATCTATAGCATGTTGCAAAAAATATTCGGGGAAATAGAGTTTAAATATAAAGCGGAAAGAATATCCACCAGAATTGAAGATTATGAAAATTTAGAAATATTTGACTCTCTCTCAAAAATACATGGTTCCCTTGTTCAACATCGAAATTATAATGACTTTACCAAATCAAAATCTTTGCAAAGATGTGACCTTTACATACCTCAGAAAAAATTGGTGATTGAAACAGATGAAATTCAACATTTTACATATCCACGTTATATCTCACTCAAAAATTATCCAGAATCATTAAATGTTGGATACGATTTAAAATGGTATATGGAAACATGTCAAAATGTAAAGAGTGTTGACAACGACCCAAAATACAGAGACGAGCAACGCGCATGGTATGATACACTTCGTGATTTTTTACCAAGCATTCATAATGAAGTCAACTTAACAGTTCGCATACCGTTAGGTTTTCATTCTTGGTGTTCTTTAAGTCCAGCCAACGCTAAGGATATTGATATTTTTAACGCTCTTGCTTTAGGTCGGGTTAATTGGAATAGATTCTGATTAGAAAGAGTTCAACTCATGTCAATAATAATTACACCACGTTTACACATCGAGAAACTTGGAATTGTTTCTCGTGATTATAGGTATAACTTCCCCAATGGTTATAGAGATTTTAGTTATGCTTTCCCCAATGTCCTTAAATTGCTTGATGACAAAAAATGCGATGCAGTACTTTTTTCTTTATACACAATTGTCCCACGAGAAGGCAATAATATTTACAATGCGTTTGCTAATTTAAAAAATATAAAATCTGTATTTATTGAAGAATTTTATGATGGCAATCCAAGAGATGTCAAGCGATTTGTTGTTTTTCATAATGAATCTTTGAAATGGGAGGAATATGAATTGCATCAAAAATTTGCGACCTTAACAGGAATGGATGAAAAAGACATTTTCAAATTTGTGTCAACTGAAATACCCAAAAGAGTTTTGGGCAATTGTGTCGTTTTGCTATGCGGTGAATCTAACGGTGTTAAATACTCAAAGAGCGACAAATCAATTCACGATACTTACGGTCTGGAAAATGCAATCCCTAAGGAAGTTAATATTGTGCTAAATCCTGTTCATGACCGAATGACAAGGTTTGAAATGAATCTGAAAAGAGAATTTCTTTCAAGAAATAATAGATGGGTTGTATCTGTATGGAACAAAGGCAAGCAAGACAAAAATGGTAAAATTAAAGATGGACTTGATTCTGCTTGGACTGTATATCATAACGGCCAAAAGAAATTTACTGAACCAATATCAAACAATTATAAATTGGAAATCGGTGTACTCAACATTAATAACAATTAAGTTCTACCGCGTGTGTTCTAAGCAGCGGTTCAAACTGACCAGATGAGTCCCGCGAAAAACACGTGGGGATAAACTCCAGCACATTTTGCATTGCGCGCAGAGGTTCAGTGCAGATTTGAAAGTGAAGTGAATGAACTTGTTTCGTTTAGTACATTTTGTGAGCCAAAGGCTCAGGCGCAAAAGTTATCAATGCGGCAGTGGCGCTTTACGCCATGGCGCGGAACACGACAGTGTGAGGCGCCACTTAGCCGCCATCCGTTAGGCGGCGTTAAAAATAACATACTCTTCTAGTGTTACAATAGATGAATTAAAATGCCGATATTGACTAATACTTCTCTTCCATCTTCTTCAGGGGCCTCAATCACAGAATTTGTAGAGTGGTTTGAAGTATTACTTGCCAATAACCAAATAAAAGTTGCACCATCTTCTACTTTGCGTATCGATATTGATGCCTTAAAATTCTTAGGTCAGGCGTATCGTGGAACGACATCATTGCCAAGAGAAGAAGATATGAGTGAGTTTTTTCGTAGAACGCTCGGGTTAGAATACATTATTAAGGTTATCCACATGGCTCTTCGCTCTCCATCAGGGGAAGCTCTATTGTCTCGCCTTGATGTCTTCAAGGGAGCCGACCTTACTTTGACAAATTCTACTCAACATTCCCATGAAAGAGATTTCCTTTGGGAGCTCATCGTTGCTTGTATATGTTCAGGTTTTTGTTCAAATGTTCGTTTCGACGAACCAGATATTAGATGTCATTACTCCGGTTTGGATTGGGGAATTCCATGCAAATTGTTCTATACTCACTCGAAGTATGGTCAAATTGAACGTATAGTTTCTGGTGCTCGACAGTTAGAAAAATCATCCGCCGATTCAGGATGTATTATCGTGAATCTTGCAAATTTAATAAATCACTCACGTTATCTACGATCAAAACCAAATGACCCAGATTCTTTTTTGTCATTTCCTGATTGGCAAGTTCCTTTGCAAATGTTACAATCTGAGATGACAAACGTAATTAATCCAGTTAGAACAAAATCACTTATTAAGCGCTTGACGAACGACCTTAGGACTGGACAGGAGCGATGGAAAACTAGAGGAATATTGTTTTTGGCACAAACTGTGTACACAAACAATCTTACTCCAATGTTTCCTACTGTATGTGTGTTTCATAGTTTCCGCCATATACAGGGTGTCGAATCTCAATTTCTCCAGGACTTCAATCGTACTGCACAGGCAGTTATGAACGAAGCAATTTAATTATAAAAACAATTTAAACGCCGCCTAACCACTTTAAAAAGAAAAAAAGTCAAATAAATAAAACTATCCCGAAGCGTCCGGCTTCTCGATCTATTCTCTTAATCCGATAAGTCATTATAAACACAAACGCTCCGACGAAATGCCGGGGCGTTTTAATATTGCATCAAGAAAAGGGTATCAATTCAGCTTTGCTTTCTGACTGATACCGTATTCAAATCCTTTGTTGAACGCGTTGAGGTTCAGTTCTTCAGTACCTTTCGGAACCGAAACCTTTACTGCTTTGCGCATGGCTTCAACATCAACAATATTTGTCACCGCTGTCATAAATCCCATCATTACGATATTCAAAACCATTTTCTTACCGAGCTCTTCTGCAATTCGTGTTGCCGGAATTGAAAAATGCTTTATATCTTTTCTAAGGTTGTGAGGTTGTACTAATTCTTCCTCAGTAATCAGGATGCCGCCGTTGGCAAGCTCCGGTGTGAATTTTGTGTACGCTTCCTGAGACATGACAATCATAATCTCCGGCGCGGTGATATAAGGATATGCTATCTCAGTGGGTGAAACTATTACCTGTGAACTGCATGCGCTGCCGCGTGCTTCTGGACCAAACGCCTGAATCATGGTTGCATGCTTGGCATCATAGATTGATGCCGCTCTACCGATGATGTATCCGCTCAGGATAACACCCTGTCCGCCGAAACCGCCAATTTTTATTTCTGTTCTTGACATGGAAAATCCCTTATCCTTTGTATGGAGTGTATTTATCACCAAACTTCTTTCCGTAGTATTCGTTCATTGCATCTAAATATGTCGGTCGTTCTTTATCGACGAACTTTCCCACGGTAATCTTGCCCTGAAAGCTTAGTGAAACAGTTTTTGTATCGATATCGTTCTTGACCTCGCTGTTCTCTTTATAATAGATCATTTGATCAAGCCCGTCACCTAACTTATTGCGCCGGCTGTAGAGTGTCGGACATGGAGCGAGAATTTCGACGAACGAAAAACCTTTTTTAGCTAAAGCTTCCTTTATCGCCTTGGTTACATGGCGTACATGGTACGCTGTCCAGCGCGCGACATAAACAGCGCCACATGATTCGGCGAGGTATGGTAGGTTGAATGCTTCTTCAAAATTTCCATGAGGTGTCGTTGATGCTGTTGCGGTTAACGGGGTTGTCGGTGCTACCTGTCCACCGGTCATCCCATAAATAAAATTATTGATGAGAATGACTGTCATATCAACGTTCCGGCGTGCAGCATGTATGAAATGATTTCCGCCAATAGCCGTAAGATCACCGTCACCGCTGTATACGACAACTTTCAATTCCGGATTCGCCAGTTTCAATCCTGTTGCGAAGGGAATTGCACGGCCGTGCGTAGTATGGAATGAATCGAGTTTGAGATAACCCGCTACTCTTCCGGTACAACCGATTCCCGAGACGACAGAAACTTTCCGCAAATCTAATCCGCTCGTTTCTAAAGCGTGGGCGAAACAATTAACCGTCGTTCCAATACCGCAGCCGGGGCACCAGATATGCGGCATCCGTTCCATCCGAAGAAATTCTTCCACCGTATTGGTGGGCATGCTTTCATCAACATCTAATAATTCATCTGACATCAATCTTACCCCTTCACACTATTTTTTATGACATTATAAATATCTTTGGGATTATGAACCGATCCGCCGCCGTGAGGCACCAATTCAACTCTCACTTTCCCGGCTGAATGTCGTTCGACTTCATGTACCATCTGGCCGTAATTTATTTCTGGCACTACGAACGATTTGATTTTAGTTGCCAGCTCTTTAATACGCTTTTCCGGAAAGGGCCATGCAACGATGAGACGCAGGTGACCGACTTTCATTCCTTCTTTTCGTGCCTGATCGATTGCAGGAATCGCGACACGCGAGGTGATTCCATAAGATACAACTACAACATCAGCTCCCTCAACTTGATCTTCTTTGTACTCGACAATTTTATCGGCATTCATTTTTATCTTATCTATGAGGCGATGCACTAACTTTTCTTGAGCCGCCGCAGTCATTACCGGATATCCTTTTTCGTCATGCGTTAAGCCGGTTACATGAATATTATATCCGTCTCCGGCTTTAACCATGGGCGGAACCATATCATTGTCTGGTTTGAAAAGAAGAAACTCTTCCTTTGGTCCTTCATAAAATCGCCGGGGATAAATTTCGATCTGATCGGCTGGAGGAACCATAACACGCTCTGTCATATGCCCGACACATTCATCCATCATCAACAACACCGGAACTCGATATTGCTCTGATAGGTTGAAAGCTTTAATTGTAAAATCAAAACATTCTTGTGGAGAATTGGGACACAGAGCAATAATACCGTAATCGCCGTGAGACCCCCAACGTGCCTGCATCATATCGCCTTGTCCCGGTAATGTCGGTAAGCCGGTCGAAGGACCTCCGCGCTGAACATCGACAAAGACGCATGGTACTTCCGTCATAGCCGCTAACCCGATGTGTTCCATCATCAAAGAAAAGCCGGGACCTGATGTCACGGTCATAGCTTTCTTCCCGCCCCAGACAGCGCCTTGAATTGCTATAGAGGAAGCGATCTCATCTTCCATTTGAATAAACATCCCGCCGATCAGCGGGAATCGGTCGGCGATTCGCTCAATGACTTCAGTGGATGGTGTAATTGGATATCCGGCAACAAACCGGCAGCCCGCCGCTATTGCACCTTCGGCACACGCATGATCGCCATCGATAAAGTGCGCACCTGTCAATACTCCTTTAGGATCTGATTTCACATTAACTCCTACTTTTGTTTCTTCTTAAACATAAACCCGTAAATTGCAAAATCGGGACATAGTAATCCGCACATATTACAGCCATTGCATTTTTCCTGCGTGACTAACACCGGCGGATGGTATCCTTTTGCATTATACTGGTCGGAAAGTTTTAAAGCATCGGTCGGACAGAATTCTACACAAAAGCCGCAGCCCTTGCATCTCTCATCCGAGATAACAACCGATCCAAGTCCTTTTTTCTTTTGCTGTGTTTCTGCCATGAACTACCTTCAAGAATAAAGTAATTAGAAATGCTATAGTGCTTTATATAATCATAATGCACGCCAAAAATATTTTAGATAAAATACTCAGAAATAGCATGAAAACCAAAAATAAATCTCAAGAGTGAAAATGATTGTGTGTGATATTATTAGAATTGAAAATGTTTTGGGTGGAATTAGATTATAACCATAGTAGAAGTATAAACATCGATACACCGATGAGCGCCATGATGATATCTGCAACGAGAATGAAAGTCGAATTCAAATATTCCGGTCCCATAAGAATGAGAATTAAGAAAGGAATACCGACAACTGCGACAGCGTTAATCAGTGCTATGATTCGCGTGAAATGCTGCCCGGCACGGACACCCATCGCACAGTATAGCGTGCTGATGCCGAAGGGTATAAGGAGAATTCCTACAAGTTGATTAACCAGCGCCGATGGTGCGAACTGGGAGAGCGTCTCAACCGAGACATCATGCGCGAACCATTTACCGACAATTGGTGTCGTCAGTATATGGATGAATGCGATGATGATGAGAAGAACGCCATCAATCAATAAGATGCGGGAGACGATGAGGTTTTTATCTATCTTGTACATTCTTTTTAATCCACTCCGTCATCTTGTCAAGAAATCCAAAGACAAACTCTTTCTTCAACGTCGCGTACTCCGCAGGATTGCCCGTAACAGCTTCCTGAAAGAGATGGTTTGCTTTGGGGAAGACATGAATCGTGTAATTTTTGTTGCCGGATTTCTTGAAAACTTTTTCCATCGGTTCTTTGTTCAAGTCGAGCGGAACCTGCATATCCAACTCACCGAACAATGCGAGCACCGGGCACTTTACCTTCTCCAATTGCTTCGCCGGATCGAAATCGATGAAATATTTAAACCACGCGCTCTTTGCTCCTTTTATTTTCGCGTCCGTGCTTGTATTAATCAGTTTCTCCTCGTCTCCAATTGCTTTGCGTTCTTCGGCAGTCATCTTTTTGAGACTCTCTTTTGCATCTTTCTGCAACTCCAATCTCAATTCCTCCCAACCTTTATTCGTCCGGACAACCTTATACACCTGCTCTTGCCGCGCTAATTCGGTTTTAATTTCAGTTTCCGTCGCACTACCCGCGCGCATGAGAATGTCGATCTGTTTGGAGATAATCTTATCGCCGGTAACAGCCGGTCCAGCCATCAAAACTATGAATGCAATATCTTTGAAACGTGCCGCTACCATCGGAGCGATGATGCCGCCTTCGCTGTGCCCGAGGAATCCGATCTTTTTGTGGTCAATCTCTGAGCGGGTGAGCAGATATTTCACCTGCGCTTCCGCATCGTTCGCGAAATCCTCTCCAGTCGCTTTTTCCATACTGCCGGTAGAACCGCCAACACCTCTGTCATCGCACCGCAATACGGCGATACCGCTCCGCGTGAGATAATCGGCAATCAACTTGAACGGTTTAAAACCCATAACTTCCTCATCACGATTTTGTGCGCCGCTTCCGGTGATAAGAACGACCGCCGGATATGGACCCGCCGTGACGGGAAGCGACAACGTCCCTGCAAACGTAATATCTCCATGTTGAATTTTCACATCTTCCTCTTTGTACGGAGGCGGAGGTTCTATAGGTGCGGCAGCTTTTGTTGCTGTTCCCTTTATCAAATAAAATTTTCCCTTTGCGCCCGCCTGCGAAAAATCTCCGCTTATACTGTCACCTCTCATCTCGCCGTCAAAGACTGCAATTCCGGGACCTGCCGGAAGCTCGAAGTAAACTTTCGGCGACTTGAACGATACATTCTTCAGGGGCAAGCCGTTAGCATTCTGCATCGGGATATCGATGGATGCTTTGAATGAATCGGCTTCCGATTTGATATCGACCTTAATTCCTAGCTCTCCTCCCATGATGGAGATCGCACCCTCCCAGTGACCGGGAAACTCGGTTTGAGCTATCATACCGGATGCTGTGAGGATAATGAGGATAAGAAGATAAGATAATGTTCGTGATTTCATGATAATCCCTTTCAGAATAAAATATCCATTAACGTTCACTGCGCATAAAATCCTGCATCCAAAACGGATACACACGCGGGGGCTTACTGATTTCATCCAGCCGGACAACTTCTTCGGGGGTCAATTCCCATTCCGAACTTTTTAGGTTATCTGCTAAATGCTCGGGTGTTCTCGCTCCGATAACGATAGATGATACTGCAGGCTTACGCAATAAATAATTCAAAGCTGTTTGACTAATAGTCTTATCGTGCCTTTTTGCAATCCGATCAAGTTCATCGATAATATCATAACCTTTTTCTTCATCAAACTGCAAAAAATTTCCTTCCGGATTACTGCGTCGTGCACCCGCAGGACGAGGTTTTCCGCGTCTGTACTTACCGGTCAGAAAACCTCCGGCAAGAGGACTCCACGGCATTATACCTAATTTCTGGTCGAGACAGAGAGGAACGATTTCATATTCCAGATCGCGAGCAATGAGTGAATAATACGATTGGATTGTGATAAATCTGGCGTAACCATACTTCTCGGAAATTGCCAAAGACTTCATTAACTGCCATCCGGTGAAGTTTGAACATCCGATATATCTCACCTTACCGGTACGGACTAAATCATCCAATGCGCACATCGTTTCTTCGAGTGGTGTCAGATGATCCCAGTTATGAACCTGATATAAATCTATATAATCGGTTCCTAAACGCTTCAAGCTTGCATTGCATCCTTCAATAATGTGATGACGTGAAAGACCGACATCGTTGGGTCCGGTTCCCATTCTTCCGCGAACTTTTGTTGCAAGAACAATATCCTTCCGTTTCGAACCAAGCGCATTGCCGAGCATTTGTTCGGCGATTCCATCTGAATAAATATCGGCTGTATCAAAAAAATTTATGCCGCCGTCTATTGCCATTTGAATAAGCTGGTCAGCTTCTTGTTGAGTTTGTTTACCGATTGTTCCCCAGTACGAAGTTCCGCCAAACGTCATCGTACCGAAACATAACTCGGTTACTTTCAGTCCCGAATTCCCAAGTAATCGCATTTTCATATATCTTCCGTTCTAAATTATATTTTAAGGCAGCTCGGCGACGATTTTATCAACCATCCCCGTAAGCTTGTTCATATTGATCGTACCACCCTGCATAAATGCTCTGTCATCCCATATGATATCTCCCGTTTCAGTATCAATGAGGTAAAACATGATCGTGAATTGAGTTACCGGATCGAATGAGATTGTTTCATATTTATTTTTTGGAGAAGCTCTTTCAACCGCCGCTCGATATGAAACCGGGGAATCGTATCCGATCCCAAAAACAACAGCCATTATCCTGCTGCCGAACGCCTTGCCTAAGTGGACAGCGGCAGGAATATTTTTAGAGGTTTCACTCTTGCTTTTTTCATAACCGAGTAAAGAAGAGTAGACTATCCTCAACAATTGGGATAAAATCGTATCGCGGGAAAATACTTCGTGCTCAAAATATGGCGGAGAAACCATTGATAATTGACTAACATCCGATTGTCTATCTTCGACCGATCGGATCACCGGATTTTTTTTATTCCGATCCATCAACAATCCAACGGACGATAGAATTGCACGGTCGACGTGTAACTTCTTCTCATTCAGTTTCCCCGCAAAATAATCCATGCAGGCTTTTGCGTACCGTTTTGTTTCGGGTACGTCAATTTTTACAGTATCACCGCCAACAGCTTCCATAAGCACAAAATCGGACAGAATGAAAGTTGACGTGATCTCTTTTTTCTTTTCAGGAAAATCGGGATACCGATTGAGCGGGGAGGTTGAACAACCGGCAACAAGCACAACAATGCCGATAAGAAACCACTTTAGATTTTTCACAATATTAGGCATTATGATTGCATAATTATTTTTTAGCAAGAACGCGTTCGTACACTTCGAGTGTTTTTTTGGCAACAACATCCCAGAGGTAATTATTTTTTATATGTATCCGTAATTCATCGTTTTTCTTTTTTCCTATCGAATGAAGAATACCCCGCCTGATATCTTCGATCGATGCCGGATCGACATACTCTGCATGAGATCTAAAATATTCCTTAGTGCCGCCATATTTCGTAATAACAATTTTCGCTCCGGCAAGCGCCGCCTCAAGTGCTGCGATACCCGGCGTTTCAAACAATGATGGAAGTGCAAACACATCGCAAGCCGCATATGCCGATGCCAGCAATTCGGAGTCGTTGGGAATTGAATCAAGTATCATCAGCCGGGGATTCTCCTTAGCTTCATCCATACATGCCCGCCCGCTCCGGTTATTTTCTATACGTCCGATTATAACAGCGGAAACATCGATAGACTTCAGAGCGCGGATAAGATTCAATACATTCTTTCGCTCCGGACCGACATGGCCCACATTCAAGATAAAATTCTTTACACCATATTTATTCTCGAAGATTGATTTATCTGAATTATAGAATCGCTCATCGACACCATTGGGTATAACCGTTATTCTGTCACCTGGCACACCAATTCCATCTTGAAGTAATTGTCCTTCATCAGTCGTATTCGGAAGTACTGCGCGCGCCCAGGAACAAATATCAGCCATTATACCGTAGTCCATCCACAATCCTTTATAGAATTTCCTGATGAGGCGGTTCAACGTCAAAGCGGTACGAAGATATTGCGGATTGTGCAGCGAATAAAATATCGGGCTTACAACGATGGGTATTTCCAGCTTCGATATCTCGCGCGCAAGATGATACGTACCGATGTTTGCGCCGAAAAAATGAATGAGATCGATCTTGTCCTTATGAAAATCCTGCCAGGATTCAAAAAGAATAACATTCACTCCAAGCTTTTCAAGACCGCGTTTGGTCTGAAGTATTTGGGTGCGGGGTCCACCCTTTAAAATCATGACCGATTGATAAGATGCAAGACAAACGTTCATAGAAATAATTTCCTATTCCGTATTGTGAAGATCCTCAGAGCATTATAATTATAATGTCTCATAGACGCTTAATCTTACCGATTGTTTTGTCTTCAAATTTTTGAAGAAGTATCCAGGGATTGAATTTATGAATTCGATGTATATCTTCCGGAGGTTGCACCGGCGATGGATTTTGTTTCCAGCGTAATTCTGAAAGATTTATGTCACGCTGAATAGGAGTAAATGCCTCAGATCCATCCGGTCGGGTTATGCGCAACCATATTTCATCCGGCGATCCTGATATTTTAAAGCTCAGTTTGTCTTGCTCCTGCGTTGATTCGATTCCAAGTTCGCATCTCCTTTTCCACCAATAAGCGTAATCTATCATCGATATCTTTTGTATTTTTTTTCGGGAAACATAATCGAAGATTTGCTCAACAACAGTGTTATGATTATCCTTTGGGTGATGGTAAAAAAACAGCGGTTCTCGACGGGATATTTTCTTTTCCATCACTATTCGGAAATAATCGATCATTGCATTCTCATCGAATCCCTGCCGGCGTAAATTCCCTATTGAAATCGGATGCACGGGCACTTGCAGTGTTTTTAAGAATTTTCCATTCACAACCGGATACGATGGTACGTTATCATAATCATATGAAAATTCCGAAGAATAAACAAAGTCAGATTCATCGATTGCTTTCGCAAGCCCAGAGTTCCATCTGCCGAATGGCGCTGAAAAACACCGGGCTTTAAGTCCGTTCAGCCGGAAAGCCTGGATTGCCTTTTCAATATTTTGTTTATTACCTGTATAATCATCGTAAGTCTGATGCTCATAACCATGAATACCGATTTCTTGTCCTGCCATCTCCTTATACACAGTGAGATGTTCCTGCTGACTTTTTACATCCACCAACCACGTCGCAGAAATACCGAATTCTCTGATTAGGTCGTATAATTTGTTCAACTCTTCCGGGTTTGCATAATCGGTATCGATCCGCCAGGAAAAAATCGAATGGGCATCTTTTGGGTAATACCATTTATGCAGATATGGTAATCCACGCCGATGATGGAGAATTTCAAGCGAGCGTGAGATAAGTTTCAGAAGATTGCCTTTAGATATCTTTGATACCAACTCGTACGGCAATCTGTTACGGTTAGAATAAAAAGATTTTGTCATTGATCTGTTATCTAAAACTAATTCACTCGCATCGAATGGCAGAACAACAACGTGCCCGCCGCCGAACTCACCGACAAACACCGCATATCTCCCGTCGTTAGTACGCATCGCATTCGCACCCTGAGGTAAGAATACATTCTCTCCGACATCGATCATTCCAATACCGGCGATTATCGAATCACTATCCTCGATTAGATATCTGATGAATGTTTCTTTACATGTCTTGCCGCTGATATGAGAAAATATTTTTGCTGAACATAGTATTGCCCCACCGTTAGATAAATAATTCAGTATGAATTGCACATCATGTATATCCGATGTATCGCTGATAATCACCGCACTCAAATCATGCAGTGAGTAATCGATGGGATTAACTATATAAGTGACCCCTTCCTGTTCCAACAACAATTGCCATCCATTCAGATTCTTTCCGAATATTCCTATCCTGTGAGACACTATCATATGTGCTCCAGTAGGCGGGCAATTTCTGCATATCTAATTGCTTTGGTGGCGAAAAGTAATCCGGTGTACATGATCGCGCCGATTAAAATCAATACGAAAACATTCATTGGCGGCAGAAATATGAGAACTCCTCCCATGATAACAGTAGAAATAATAATTTGTAAAATCGCACCGGGTACCGGGATATGCATAACCTGTTCTAACCGATTGCGCATTATAAATAACGTTACTGCTTCCGACACAACGATAGCAGCAGCCGAGCCGACAATGCCAAATAATATTGTACACGCGATAATCGAAACGGCATTAAGCAGAAGGCTTAAAAACATAACGACAGCATATGTCTTTTCACGCCCGACAGCGATCAAGCCGGAAGTATAAATAGTATTAAGCATGGTAAACAAAAAATACCATATCAGTATATTGAAAACATTCACTGCTTCAAAATACTGTACACCGAATACTATGGGTATTAGTTTATCGGAAATAATCGCCCCGCCGACACAAATCGGTAATGTTGTTATTAAAATCCACTTGATCGCAAGACGAAGACGGGAAGAAAACAGTTCGGGCGATTGAGCATTGAGGCGTGATGAAGCCGGCAGCAACAAGGTTGCCAGCACTCTGTCAATCATCAGAAGAAAAAATATAAGTTTACTGGCTGCGCTATAAATCCCCGCGTCGCTGCTTCCTAAAATTATTCCGATAACAATAATCGGGAGATTAATGCCGACAGCTCCCAATATCGAACCGCCGCCAAGCGGAAGAGCTTGTGCAATCAAAGATTTCCACCCTAAAAGCGACAACGTTATACGTTGATTACTCTCGTGCAGGCGATAATATCTCCACACTATTACTGCTGAAGTAACATCACCAATTACAGCCGCTACTGCTACCCAAATCAGGTCAGAAGCAGTGTGAACAAACAATAGGATGAAACCCAGGTACAGTGCGGCGGAAATTGTGCGTCCGGTACCTATGATCCCCATTTTTTCTTTGCCTTGAAAATACCAATCCAGAAGAAATACATTTGGGAACAGAGATAGACAAAATACAACCATCAGTATCGCCATTGTGTCGTTCGGTATAAACACAACTGCAATCAATGAGACTATGATGAATGCACCGAATGATGTTATAGATCGTATAGTGATTACCGTATTTACCAAACCCGACGATTCACCACGCGCTACTGCGCGCGCTCCGAATGAACTCAATCCAACCGAACTCATCATAAGGGCATAAGAGAGTACCGTGAATCCGATATTCAAAACACCAAATCCTTCAACACCGACTTTTCTTGCAAGATAAGCTATCGTGAAAAATCCCAAGACCCTGCGTGCAATATCGCTTCCGATTATGAATAGAAAATTTTTTGAAAATCGCCTCATTTTCTCTCTCCCCGAATTAGACGAACTAATTCAAACTCACGTTTTTCATCCGGGAATAAAGCTACTATCCTCGCACGGGCTTTCATGCCTGCACTCTCGTTCGTGCACAACGCATCCCTGAGACCGATCATTAGCGCGGTCGAATCGGCAGGTGGAACGAGAAAACCTGCATCCCCAACGGCGGTCGGACTGCCGCCTACTTCTGTAGCGACAGGTATACATCCGCACAACATGGCTTCACAAAGAGCATTCGGGAGTCCTTCATGTCTTGAGGGCTGGCAATAGACCTTCGATCTCTGGTAGAAAGGCAATAATTGTTCACGTGGTACCGGTTCAATGAATTTAATATTAAGAGATGGCTGATATTGAAACGCAACATCGGGATCAGTTCCGACTACAATGAAATTAACATCGGGCATGTTTCTCGCCACTTCGATCAGAATATCTATTCCTTTTAACCGGAAGGTTCGTTGATCTTTTACCATGGCAACCGTCAGCACGCTTGATTCTTTTTCTCCGATATTTTTCCAAAAATTACAGTCGTATCCCGTGGGAAGATAAGAAATATTTCTGCCGTCATATCCCGCAAGATCAATTGCTTTTTTTTGTAAGCTCGGATCAACCACAAGAATGTGAGTTGCATGATGAAACACATAACGGACGAGCCGCGCTTTCCAAGGATTCAGCCAGATACCATATCCTAACTCTTTATCGTTGGCAACATCCACCCCGCCGACTATTACGATGGACTTCAACCCCATCAATCTTCCAAAAGCCACGCCGAAAAATGCATAGATCGACGCAAACCAGCAGAAGACTACATCGGCAGTCAAACTATTAAATATTATTTTAAAGATAGCAGGTAAACCATGACCGATATTTTTACGAACTGTGAAATGTTTTTCCAGTACATCGATATCATCCTGGATAAATGATTTATGAAAAGCCGATATGAAAAGAATTTTCATGCAGGATTGGAAATTATCATGCTCTATTATGCTTGAGTCGTTTTTCAAGTAAGTCGACCACGTGCTTCGCAACAACATTCCAATCGAACGTTTTGGAAAATGCTATGGCATTTTGTGCAAGGCGGTTGCGCAAGTCTGAATCATTGATCAACATTAATATTTTCTCCGTTAACTCATCAATATTTCCATACTCATAAAGCAAACCTGTTTCGTCATTCTTAATAGCGTCACGAAGACCGGGGACATTTGCTCCTAAGACGGTGGTCCCACATGCATTCGCCTCCACAACCGTCAACCCCCATCCTTCCTTAGACGAAGTATTCACCATAAACCATATTTGTTGAAGCAGTTTCACTTTCTCAGACTCATCGACGTATCCGGTAAACCGAACATCATTCTCGATTCCAAGATTATGCGCTAACTGTTCAAGATGTCTGCGATAATCTCCATCACCGATAATAACGAGTTTCAGATCGGGTATTTTAGCTTTTACGCGTACGAACGCTTCAAGAAGATGATCGGCAGATTTGTACTTCTTCAATCTTCCAAAGTAACCGATTAGTGGAACGGCGCTTCGTGGTATTCCGGCGGGATGATGAAGATTATGATCTACGCAATTATATGCAAACTCGATATCCTCATTGCGAAAACCTTTCTCAAGAACTTCCGCACGGGTACTGGGTGAAACGACCATCGTCGGAATTCGTTTCCATCGGGCAATTGCGATTCCCAATTTTTCCATCAAATATACATAAATTGCTAACGGCAGAGGCGCCTCTTTAAAAATTGCTTTATCGAATAAATGATGAATAATGAAGTAGAGAGGTTCGCGGATAAAGAGAGGAGTGAAAAAAGGAATTTTATTCGTATCGTCTATAACGATATCGAATTTCTCATGCTTAAATTGTTTCCAATAACGGAGCGGTACATGAATGTTGAATAGATACCTTCCGCCTTCCCGGATTACCCTGACTCCATTTATTGTTTCTTCCGGCAGTGAACCTTCGAAAGACGAGCAGTACAACGTTACTTCGTGTCCGAGCTTAACGACACGTGAGAATATTTCATGGAAATGAACCTCCGCACCACCAGCCTGCGGATTCTTGATGTCTTGCCAATTAAAGACAAGGATCTTCATACATCGGATTTATTGATAGTTACCGTTAATGGTGGATCGTCATATATAAAATGATCATCGAGACGTGCGGAAATAAATCCTGCCCGTCTCTGATGATCGGTGTAATTTCGGAATTAATCTTATTTGCCTTTATTCGTATCGGGAACTGATGGTCCCTTTAACTTCTGTTCGTAATATGAAATACGATTAATCAAATCCGGTACATTCGGATATTTCTCTTTAGCACGCTCTAAGATGTTTTTTGCAGACTCATAATCCTGACGTGCATCGTAAATATCGACAAGGGTCCGATACGGCATAAAAGGATCTTGTGGATCTATGCGATCACTGTTGATCATATCCAAGGCATTCTTTTCAAGATACTTTGCATATATTTCAAAATTCTCTTTATCGCCGAACTGATTGAACATGGTCATAATGTACGAAACTATACGCGGCTCATCCATAGGGAGAATTGAGAATGGAACAAGCTTTTCCATTCGTTTCATAGAATTTGCCGCTAACTCCTTATCATTATGAACTCGCATAGCGTATTCTGCAAGACGGATGAAATTGAATCGATAATTCATCACCATACGCTGAACGTTCTCGTCATAGTATACATCGGGATTGTTCAGATTCCTGAATATGAAACCATTCTGCGGGGTTTTCGACGG
The DNA here is from genome assembly GCA_964520905.1 of uncultured Chlorobiaceae bacterium. GTDB lineage: Bacteria > Bacteroidota > Ignavibacteria > UBA10030 > SZUA-254 > JAGVIE01. The sequence continues at coordinate 77,905 of CAZFQL010000013.1, forward strand.
CTGTACGTTGTCCGCGAGGAGAGATTGTTTCATAACGTCGAAATCCACGCCGATATCATTCGATTGGATTTTAAACGGTTTGAATTTATAAGTTAAGCCGTGCATCCAAAGATAATTATCCAGACCGATTTTAGAATCGGGGGAACATGTAACTGCAAAATGAATGGGGCGTTCCCAGCGATTCGCTAAGATTATATCGCGTACCATAATATCTTGTACGCGAAGAATTCGAACATCACCCTGGTAAGGCACTCCGCTCATCGTGAAAGTTATCTTGCCTTGTTTTAGAACGCTGGAATCCACAAGCTGTACATGCGTCTGTTTTGGTTGATCTGAAGTCATGAAACGGTCTACGATATCTTTCGAAACCGGTATATCCATCTGGCGCGGTTTCCACGCTACAGGAGATATGCGGTCTATCTGCTGATCGCTGAAAGAAATCGGAACCTTGGCGGTACCATGAGGCATCTGGTTCTTCAACTGCAGAATGTACCAAGGTGTGTTAACCAGACTCAGATTCACTATTCTAATATCTCTCCGCACACCTTCTACATCTTGCAGATACCAGAGCGGGAAAGTATCGTTATCGCCATTTGTAAACAGGATAGCATTCGGCTCGCAGCTCTGAAGAAGATTATACGAGTAATCCCATGCAATAAATTGACCGCTGCGATCATGCTCATGCCAATTGACGCGTAAAAGATTCACGGGGATCGCTGCCATACTCAAAACTAAAATGCCTGATGTAGCAGTCTTGACAAGATTTTCTTTCTTAATCTTTTCTTTGAGAAGATCTATAAGCCCCACAATTCCTATGGAAATCCAGAGCGCCATAACATAATAAGCGCCAACGTAGAAATAATCACGCTCACGAGGTTGTGGATCCTGCTGGTTTTGATACAAATCCAGAATGATACCCATAATGATAAACATCGTCATGAAAATCAACGCCATTTTCCAATCCTTGCGGAAATGGTAATATATTCCCAGGAGCGCCATCAGGAACGGTATCCCCCATGTATGCTTCCAGCTAACCCCGGCGTCCTGTTGATCCCCGTCAGCTCCGATAAAATTCCAGAGCACATAGCGTATGAACATATGATTGACTTGGTACTTCAGGAAGAAATCTGTTTCGCTGGTATAATTCACACGGGTTGGTTCGTGCATAGCTTCGCGAGACCACCGGCGAGGAAAAAGCTTTTCGACATATGTCTGCTGGTCGCTATCCCAGCTTTCCCCTTTTAACATCGGCGTATCGCCGTACTGTTCACGACCAAGATAGCTTGTTAAGCCCGATAAATTGTGCGGAGCGTTTTCATTCATAGGCAGATCGTCAACATTCGCACGCATGATAACGAGAGTGTAAGTGGTGTATCCAAGTACGATCAGCAAAAAAGAAAGACATGCCATCTGAAGCATTTTATTCTTTGTTTGTTTTGCCTTGTAGATACCATACGCTGCCGCGATCACAGCTAATGGCGGAACGAACGGCAACAGATCGCTCTTAATGCCTTTGAATTCTCCATCGAGCATCGATGGAAGAAATTGTACAACACCCGGATAAATGATGAAGAAAATAATTAAACCGATGATACCGAACCGGATAAAACTCTTCCTGTTAAATTCATAGCGTCGGAAATAGATAAACATTAAAACCGGAAAGATTGCTAAAACCGAAAGAAGATGTACGCCAACCGAAAGTCCAACCAGATAAGCTATAAGCAATATATACTTCTCGTTATGCGGCGCTTCCGATTCTTCCCACCACCGCATTGCAAGCCAGATGATCGCAGATACAAACAACATGCTGATACCATAAACTTCTGCTTCAGTAGAATTATCCCAATAAGTCGTACTGAACGCAAGAGTCAGTGCACCTATGGCTGAAGCACCGTATACAACTAAGCGATCCATTGCTGTCGATGGTAAACCGCGAAAGTGAGAGATCAATTTTACCGAAACAAGATAAACAAAAATGATAGCAACCGAACTTCCAATTAACGATAGTGCATGAACACGCGCAGCAATATCGGTGAAATACGGTATTTGCGACGCTACTCTTCCTAATAGTATGAAGAGCGGAGATCCCGGCGGATGGGGAACCTGTAATAAAACCGATGCGGCAATAAACTCGCCTACATCCCAAAAGACTACTGTAACCGACATTGTTTTTAAATAAACAATCGTAGTTATTAAAAACACCACTAATGCAACAATCCGGTTGATTTTCTTATCAGTCATTGAATCCTCGGTAGATATTGAATACGGTTAAAAAGTCCTTTGCGGAATAAATATAGAAGAAATATCAAACAATCGCAAGAAATGGCTTCTCATTGGATTGCAGAAAGAATCCTTTGGCTTAACTCATCACACACTAAAAATCCTTTATTGGTTAAACGGAGAATATCACCCTCAATAATGGCGAGTTTATCGCTTAACGATTGCTTCATGATCGATTGTAATTCATCTGTAAATTTAATCTTGAATCTTTTCTTCAGATAGGAAATATCTAGAACACCTGTCCTTAATCCCAGCATAACTGTTTCATCCAATAATTGATGATCGGTCAGTAACTCTTCACCGTCTATTGGGAGTTCGCCTCGTGTTATCCATCTACAGTATTCTTCTATATCGCGGATATTCCACCAACGTCTTCCTGCCCAATAAGAATGAGCCGACGGTCCAAAGCCGAGATAATTCGAATGATTCCAATAGTTAGTGTTATGTCTTGAATGATAACCCGGTCTCGCATAGTTTGAAACTTCGTAATGCTCATAACCGTTTTCAAGCATCATCTCCATCGTAAGTTCATACATGGCGGCATCGTCTTCGATAGACAAAGGCAATATCTTTCCCGTTGACACCGATGCGGCAAGGGGTGTATTTTCTTCGACGATAAGACTGTAAGCGGATATATGTTCGGGCTTGAAAGAGATCGCTTTTAATAACGTGGTCTCCCAATTAGATAGTTCTTGATCCGGAAGAGCATAGATTAGATCTATACTGAGATTATCGAAACCACACTCTCGCGCAAGCATAATCGATCGTGTCGCTTCGTTGGAAGTGTGGATACGCGTCAAAAAATTGAGATCCTTGTCATCGAACGATTGAACGCCGATACTCAGACGATTAACACCGGCAGAACGATAGCCCTCGAGTTTCTCACGTCCTACGGTTCCGGGATTTACCTCCATCGTAATTTCAGTATCCGGTATAGATGAATAACTTTGTTTGAGATGATTAATTATTTCTCCGATTTGTTCCGGCTTTAAAAGTGACGGGGTTCCACCACCGAAATAGATCGTTTGATATTTTTCCATCTCACCGTATTTTTTATTTAGCTCGATCTCTTGATGCAGTGCAGTAAGAAATTTATCGATCGTTTCATGATTCTCGATCGAATAAAAATCGCAATACATGCATTTACGCTCACAAAACGGAATATGGATATAGAGACTAGACAAAAGCCGATGAAGGATTATTTTTGATGATTAATAGATGAATGTACCTATCCTGTTCCAACGGACCGAAGAAAATAAACCGGTGGGGCGCGGCGAAGATTTCCCCGCCTCTACTGACCAATAAACGACCATCGCCTGCCCGATTATATTATCTTCCGGCAGGAAACCCCAGCTTCTGCTGTCGGAGCTGTGATCGATATTATCACCCAGAACAAAGAAATAATTTTTCATTACTTTGTAAGTAGACGCGGGCTGTCCATCGATTATGAAATTCGTGGAGGGTGATCGTTCTATAGTATGACCTTCTATTTTGATAAGTGATTCCATGATGAAATAATTCTCGTCCGTGATTGTAACTACCGAACCCACCATCGGGATGACGACCGGACCATACCGCTCATTTTCATCGATCAGTGTCATATGAGATTGTCTAAATACCTTTCCGTTCACAAACAGATTCCCATCGCGAATTTCAACAGTATCGCCTGCAATACCTATACATCGTTTGACGAAATACAAAGGATCGATTCGCGTTTCAATTTCTTGTGGAAATTCAAAAACTATAACATCACCGCGCTGAATATTTTTCAATGATGGAAACCGAAACAGAGGAAGAGAAAAATGTGAGAAAGGAATTTTTCTGGGCAGTTTTGCGCCATAAATAAGTTTGTTTATAAAGATATAATCACCGGGGAGCAGGGTCGATTCCATTGATGCGGATGGGACACAAACCGCATCGATAATAAAAATTTTAAGCGTCAATCCGGCTACAAGCGTTAATGCAATTATCCCAAGATAACTTAACAACCGCTTCTTGGAATGATCTTTTAACATTGAAAATTACTTCACTAATGTCCCGAACCTGTTCCACCGCACCGTCGAGAGCTTATTACCGATATCCAGTATGGAAAGATCCGGATCCCATGACCAGTAAACAATTAGCGGGGTTCCGACGATCGAATTAATAGGAATGAAACCCCAGAAACGGCTGTCTAAACTGTTATCACGGTTGTCACCCATCCCGAATGCATAGTCCCGTTCAACCGTATAGGATGTTTTATATTGCTGATCGATAGAAATTCTTCCGTCACGCATTTCTATGGAATGTCCTTCGCGCTTTATGAACGTATTCCACTGGAAGTAATTATCCGGAGTCAGATTAATTATGTCCCCTTTTTTTGGGATAACAATTGGTCCGTAATTATCTTCATTGAATGGCGCACCTTTTGGGAAAATCTTTGGCTCGGCATAACCGGCTGGCTTGATGTTCGAATAATTAAATTTTACGTTTTCCGGAACTGGGGCTGGTTTACCGTTTACATACACTACGCGATTGATGACTTGCAGCGTATCGCCGGATAATGCCATACAGCGTTTAAGATAATATGCGAATGGGTTTGCCTCAGCTTCATCGCGGTAACCCGGAAACATGAAAACAATAATATCACCGCGTTCGACACTCCACGGCGCCGGTAATTTAAACGCGGGAATTTTTATGTTCGTGAATGGAATTGTTTGCGGCGTGGTTCCGCCGAAGATAAATTTATTTACAAGAAGAAAATCACCGGTCATAATTTCATTCTCCATCGAACCGGTCGGTACTTCGAACGAGGCGATGACAAAACTATTAAGGATAAGAAACGCGCCGAATACTATTGCAAATTCTTTCAGTCCTGCCAATAATTTCGATTTGAAATCCTGCGGCGCGGTCTTCTTATCTGGTTCAATCTTGGTATTCTTCATTCTGAAATAACCTTCTAATAAATATTAATATTTTTATTTATCCGATTCTTATTCTTCCATCGAAAGTACAGCTAAGAACGCTTCCTGAGGTATTTCGACTCTGCCTACCTGCTTCATACGCTTTTTGCCTTCCTTTTGTTTTTCAAGGAGTTTTCGTTTGCGGGAGATATCTCCACCGTAACATTTTGCAATGACATTCTTCCTCATCGCCGAGATTGTGTCTCTTGAAATTACTTTGCTTCCAATTGCGGCTTGAATTACCACCTCAAACATTTGGCGCGGAATTAGTTTCCGGAGTTTCGCGCATAATTTCTTTCCCCATTCATACGATTTTTCTTTATGGACAATCGACGACAGCGCATCGACCGATTCTCCATTAAGCAGAATATCAAGTTTCACTAAATCCGATTCGCGGTACTCAAGAAAATCGTAATCGAGTGAAGCATATCCGCGCGATGTAGATTTTAACTTGTCGTAAAAATCGAAAATGATTTCAGAGAGAGGCAATTCGTACCGTAAATCGGCGCGGGTAGGGTCTATGTATGTCGTGTTTTTATAAACTCCGCGTCGATCGGTGCAAAGTTTCATAATATTGCCGATATATTCTGTCGGCACAATGATCTGCGCGCTAATAAACGGCTCTTCCACATGTTCGATATCACCCTCGGCAGGCATCATCGCGGGATTATCAACCAGAACTACATCACCGCCGATTTTCACAATACGATATTCTACGTTCGGTACTGTTGTGATTAATTCTTGTTTATATTCGCGTTCGAGCCGTTCCTGTACAATCTCCATGTGCAGCAGACCTAAGAATCCGGCACGAAAACCAAATCCTAATGCAACCGAACTCTCCGGTTCGAAAATCAATGAGGCATCATTCATCCGGAGTTTCTCAAGTGAATCACGTAATTCAGCAAAGTTATCCGGTACAACCGGATACAAGCCGGCGAATACCATGGGTTTGGCTTCTTTGTAACCGGGTAGCGGACCAGATGCGGGATTATCGGCGTTTGTGATTGTGTCGCCTACCTTCGTATCGTGTACGTCCCTTGCGCCGGGAATCAGATAACCGACGTCTCCGGCTGAAAGCTCTTTCGTCCGGAATCTCTGCATCTCAAGAATGCCGACTTCTTCTGCATCGAAGATTTTATCGGTAGCGAAAAATTTTACCCTGTCTTTCTCTCTTAACGTTCCTTGAAAAACCCGGATGTAAACAACTGAACCGCGGTATCCATCAAAGATTGAATCGAAGATGAGCGCTTGCAACGGAGCATTGGGATCGCCCGACGGCGGTTTGATGCGGTTGACTACGGCTTCAAGGATTTCATCAATACCGATCTTCATTTTTGCACTCGACAGTATAATCTCATCCTCTTTGCATCCGATCAAATCCATGATCTGATGCTTAACGGAATCGACCATTGCACTCGGCAAATCGATTTTATTGATGACAGGTATTATTTCCAATCCGGCATCGATTGCAAGATAGAGATTACTGATGGTTTGAGCTTCCACCCCCTGTGAAGCATCAACGACAAGGATTGCCCCCTCACATGCTTCAAGTGATCGGGATACCTCGTACGAAAAATCAACATGTCCCGGCGTATCGATGAGATTGAGCGTGTAAGTCTTACTATCCTTCGCTTTATATTTCATCTGGATAGCATGCAGCTTAATGGTGATGCCGCGCTCCTGCTCAAGCTCCATATCGTCGAGAACTTGATTGAACTTCATTTCACGTTCAGTGATCGTGCCGGTGCGTTCGAGAAGGCGATCGGCGATTGTCGACTTACCGTGATCTATGTGTGCGATTATGCAGAAATTTCTGATATGTTCCATTTGCGTGTCAATAAAAGCAATCCCGCCAAAACAGGCGGGATTTTCATTCCAAATATATCAAAATTTGGAGGAAGTTGCAAGGGATGTACTTTCATTGATTTTATCAGTGAAATAGATTAAATTAGTCTTAATATCAGTTGGATAGTTACAAATGAATGGAGGTTCATATGTACTTAAAAATATTTGTTTACATTCTAATAGGAATATCAATCACGAGAGTTCTGCTTGCCACGACTATTCGTGTCCCACAAGATCAACCTACGATTCAAGCAGCAATTAATGCAGCATCAACAGGAGATACGATCTTGGTTCTACCCGGGACATACTATGAAAGGATTGATTTCCTTGGGAAGAATCTTATAGTTGGATCACTTTTTCTAACTACAGGCAATAGTGATTATATTACAGAAACAATAATTAAGAAGGATAGTTTAGGTACGGTTATTACTTTTTCGAGAGGCGAAACACACGCAGCAATGATTACAGGTTTTACAATCAAATGTGGTACTGGTACATGGCATGAAGATGGCCTTTATGGTGGTGGAATTTTTATTAAGAAATCATCACCAACCATTCTCAATAATATTATCACTCAAAATTCTATGCCTTCCTGCTCAAACCGTGGCGGCGGCATAGCAATAAAGGATTCTTCCAATCCCTTGATACTGAGGAACACAATAAGTTACAATTATATCCTTTATTTTTGCGATTGCATTTGTTACTTTGGTGGTGGTATCTGGGTAGATTCAACATCTAATCCAATTATAGGCGGAAGCTACTTTGACGCAAATGTCTTTAGTTATAATTCGGCTGACTATGGTTGGGATATTTATAGAAGGGGAAATGGGCCTATAATTAATGCCAGTTATAATTATTTTGAAAATTGCTCACCTCATGAATATGCGGTATCTCCAAAAAACCAATTTGATCTCTCGAACTGCATGATTATCCCCACCGATGTTAAAGAAAATATCAACTTATTATTTTCACCTCTACTCTTCCAGCTTTGTCAAAACTATCCAAATCCATTCAATCCTAAAACGACAATAAGTTTCAAATTACAAGTTTCAGGTTTCATATCGCTGAAAGTATATGATATGTTTGGAAGGGAAATAGCCACATTGGTTAACGAGTGGCTGAATGCGGGGAAACATGAAGTTGTTTGGAGTGTAGGTAATATGTCAAGCGGCGTATATTACTATCAGTTAATATCGGAAAATTATCATGCTATAGGTAAAGCAACTTTGATAAAATAGTTTCAAACAAAAACCTCAAATTAGGAGTTAGAAATGTCGAAAATAAAATATTTTACAGTCTTCACTATTGCCCTGCTCATCGTCGGTTGTGTACGATCATTGTATCCACTATTCACAGACGATGATCTCATCATAAGTCCAAAACTTATTGGTACGTGGACCGAGAGGGACGGAAAAAATATCTGGATATTTGAAAAATCCGGAGAGAAGAGTTACGAATTGCGCTACTACCAAGCAGAGTATGGAGATGTTTTGGGGAAAATGGAGCGCGGTGATACAGCAAAGTTCATTGCACAATTAGGAAAATTAGGTAAATATTATTTTCTCGATATCTCTCCGGGGGAAACGAATACTAAGGTCAGAAACGGTTTTTACAATTTCCATCTTCTCCCTGTCCACTCGATTTCCAGAATTTGGATTGAGGGTGATACGTTGCGCCTTTCCTTACTGGATAATGACTGGCTTAAAAAGATGATCGATAATAATGCATTCAAAATTTCTCATTCACGAATCAACGATCAGATAATACTAACAGCCACAACCGAAGAGCTTCAGGATTTTGTGGTAAGGTATGCCGAGAACAGCAAAGCATTCCCGAAACCAGGAGAACTTCACCGGACAAAATAAATTTTGCTGATTCCGGATACTGTAATACGGAAATAATTCCACTTTCAAAAAACAATTTTTGCGCTCTGCCAAGAACTATACTGTCTAAAGATTTTATCTTAATCAATCACATCCCTTGGAGTTTCAAATGAAAGCCAAAATTACAAAATTCATTCTGCTAACCGTTCTATTCCTTGTATTCGCCGCTCTTTCATTTCCCGATGAGGGAATGTGGACAATGAATCAACTCGGCAAGCTGCCGTGGGGAAAAATGCAAAAGAACGGGTTGCAGTTGACTCCCGAACAAATCTATAGCACTAATAGTACGAGTTTGAAAGATGCCATCGTTCTTCTTGGTGGCGGGTCAAGCTCCTTCATCTCCGCCGATGGTCTCATCCTTACTAATCATCACGTTGCATACGGAGCAATTCAATCTGTAAGTTCCGTTGAGGAAGATCGATTGAAGGATGGTTTCCTTGCAAAGACGAAAGGAGAAGAACTTTCAATCCCGGCTTATAGCGCACAAATCGTTGTCAGCCAGAAAGATGTTACCGATGAAGTGTTGAGCGCCGTAAGCGATACAATGTCGCCTGAATCCCGGTCTAAAGCCATACAGATGAAAACCCGCGAGATTGAAAAAAGGGAAAAAGGCACAACGGAATATGAATGCAGGGTCTCTGAATTTTACAACGGCGTAAAATTTTACCTTTTCACCTTCGAAGTATTCAGAGATGTTCGGCTCGCGTACGCTCCCCCCACGGCAATAGGGAATTACGGCGGTGAAGTTGACAACTGGTATTGGCCCCGGCATACCGGCGATTTTTCTTTGATGCGTGTCTATATTGCGCCCGACGGCAAACATTCAAAGTATGCGAAAGAAAATGTTCCTTATAAACCGAAAGTGTTTTTACCCATTTCTAATCAGGGATTTCGCGAAGGCGATTTTGCAATGATTATGGGATTCCCCGGTCGAACGTTTCGTTATCGAACTTCACCGGAAATTCAACTTGCTCATGACGAAACACTCCCACTCAACATGGAGTTTTTTAAGCTTCGAATGGATATCGTAGAAAAGGCGGGAAAGAATGATCGAGCCACTGAAATAAAATATGCAAGCCGCTGGCGCGGATGGGCTAACGTGTACAAGAATTACCAGGGAACACTCGAAGGCATGAAGCGTTCCAACATCATGAAACAAAGAAAGGATGAAGAAAGAATATTTCAAGAATTCTTACAGTCTAAACCCGATCTCCAGAAGAAATATGGAACGATATTAAGCGACATTGCTTCAATGTACGAAAACCTTAAATCGTTCAATCAAAAACAAATCGCCTTAAGTCAACTAATGGGGAGTTCAGAGATATTACAAATGGCAAACCGATTTAGAAATTTCGCAAATTCATTCTCCAAAGACTCTACCGGGGAACTCAAACCTCCGGCGTCATCAGTCGACGAATTAAAAAACACAATACCTTCAGTTTTTAAAAACTTAAGCTTACAGGTCGATAAGGGATTACTCACAGCGATACTTCTGAAAGCATCCGAACTGCCTGCCGGACAACAAATCGAAGCTGTTCAGAATATTATCGGTACTAAAACCGGTGAAAAGAGAGAGAAATCAATTATAGAATTCGTCGATGACCTTTATGATGATTCAAAACTCATCACTCCTGAAGGCTGTTCAAAATTAATTGACAAAGATTCCGACGATATTTTAGACGATGAGTTCGTAAAATTCTCGGTGTCGCTCGATAAGGATAACAGCAAGTTGACGGCAACCGTTAGTGCGTTCAATGCAAGAATTTCTCAACTTCGTTCAAAACTGCTGGAAGCCACGATGGCTTGGAAAGGATCTGATATTTATCCAGATGCGAACCGTACCTTGAGATTGACCTACGGAGAAATTAAATCCTACGACCCGCGAGATGCTGTACATTACGATTACGAGACAACACTTGGCGGAATGATGGAAAAAGAAACCGGAGAAAGTCCATTTATCGTCCCGCCGAAACTTAGACAACTCTGGGAGAATAAGGATTTTGGGAAATATACCGACCCGCGAGTCAATGACGTCCCGGTTGCATTCATCGCCAATCTTGATATCACCGGTGGAAACTCCGGCAGCCCGGTGATAAACGGTAAAGGCGAACTCATCGGCTTGGCATTCGACGGAAACTGGGAAGCTGTGGTAGGCGATTATGTTTTTCAGGAACATCTCAACCGCACCATAAACGTGGACGCTCGTTATATTTTATTCATATTGGATAAATACTCGAATGCCCAACATATATTGAATGAACTGATCATTAGATAACACAAAATCATTAAAATAGCTCGATTTGGCTGCATTTTCTTAATTATTAGAAAATACTAAGAAATACTTGATTCTGATTTATATTATCCATAAAATAGATCAGCATAATTTTATTTTATTGCCCGCAAATTTGTATTCACTACAATGATGTCCAACAGCCATTGGAGTCTTTATGAAATCAATTTCTACAATCTTCCGAGTTCTATCCATCGCGCTTTTAATAGTTACCCTTATCTTTCCAGTTGTATTAATTGCAGGCAGTCAGAATAGCCCGCAAACTCAATCCTTAAGAGAACGGGCAATGAATGCCGCTCAGCAGTTGCGCGATTATCACCAACGCATTGTTGCTACCGAGCAAAAGAAGCGGCTCATGTCCTCTTCAGCATCGCGTGCTGAAGTATCACTGCGAGTTGATAGGTCGATTCAAAGCACTTCGACGATCTATTTTTACGATAATATGGAAAGCGGATTAAACGGTTGGACAACAACTGCCTATTCCGGAAATGACCTTTGGCATCAAACGACCAGCAACGCCTCGTCGAAACCGACAAGCTGGTGGATGGGAATTGAGCAGCAAGGAAATTATCTCAATGGCGAGCGGATCAATGATGCTCTTATTTCTCCCGCTATCAATCTCGCAGGGGCTGTCGCTCCCGTGCAAATGCTCGTCGCTGAAAGTTTTGTTACCGAGCAGGGCTGGGATTATTGCATGGTCGATGTGAGTGCCGACGGCGGTTCAACTTGGAATCATTTGCGCGGCGGATACGGACCAGCACCTTCAGGTGACACCGATGGATGGATAATCTCATTACTTGATCTTTCTGCATATGCAGGCGGCACCATCAATCTTCGCTTTTACTTCGATACCGGCGATTCACTCTACAATGAGTTCCCCGGATGGTATGTTGACGATGTGATCATCTTCGATCAGGGCGGCATGATCACTGGTAAGAAATATTTCGACGAAAATCAGAATGGTCTCAAGGAATATAACGAGCACGGTATAAAGGAATGGTTGATAACTGCGACAAGCAGTCAATTATCCTTGACAACAAGAACGAATGTCTGGGGAAAATATTGGCTACCCGTACCACTTGGAACTTACACTGTAACCGAAGAGCTTCAGGATGGATGGACACAATCGGGTCCCCCCGGCGGACATTGGATCATTGATCTTGCAACTCCCGATACAGTCGTTGATAGTGTTCGGTTCGGAAACTGGAGACCAGCAAGCTCAATCAGCGGTATGATGTATCACGATCTCAACCAGAGCGGGATTTATGATGCAGGCGATACTGTTCTACCTTTCTGGAAAATTCTCCTGACCGACACTCTCGGTAATGAAATCGATTACGACAGAACTGATTCACTCGGACAATATAAATTGTTTGTCCTCCAGCCCGGGAAATATCTGGTGAAGGAAATTGAAAAACGCGGATGGGTACTTAACTTCCCAGCTTCAGAATATTACACGGTTGATATTCCCGATCTTCAACAAGATATTCAGAACATAGATTTCGGGAATTACTGGTCACCCACAACAAATGGCATTATGGGTCTGAAATTTGCCGACCGCAACCGCAACCATATCTGGGATCAGGGCGAAGAGAACTTATCCGGAATCCTCATCAAGCTCTTCCGCAAAGGTAACGGCAATAATTATAACCTTTCTAAACAAAGAATTACAGACAGCAGCGGCTTTTATCAATTCTTGAGTCTCGAACCGGATACGTATAAAGTCGTCGAGATACCCCCTGTTGGATGGTGGCAGTCGTATCCCGATTCCTGTTATATCGTAGATCTGGTTCAGAGCGGTATATTCGATACAATAGATTTCGGTAACTATGAAATTGAACCGAGTTCTATTGGCGGATTAAAGTTTAACGATATTGACGGCAATGGAAATAAAGACGATGGCGACAACGGTCTCAGCGGCTGGACGATTATGCTAAGCGGTGTTACAATATACGGAACATCCGTGAGCAGCTCGACTGAAACTGATGCTCAGGGGAATTACATATTCAATGGTCTCTGGCCCGGAAATTACAGGGTGAGCGAGGTTTTCAAACCAAACTGGCGACAAACACACCCGGAAAATCTGAAGCCTCACTTCGCAGCGGTTGGACCGGAAATCAACATAGCCGGTATTGATTTCGGTAACACATTCGACGAAAACTTCAGCTTGTCCTTCCGGACATTCCTGCCCGAAGACTTCGCTCAAGCACTTGATCTAAAAAGAAAACATAATCCCATTTTAACAAGACCCGACAAAGTGAAATTCAAATTTTATTTTATTGTCGATTCATTAAACACCCAACAATTAGAAATCGTCTTCGGACAATCGGTCGACACTACAAAGCCGATGGTAATCACTCCAACGATTCCGTTGGTTGAACCGGTTCTCACTTCCAAGCTTAAGAGATGGAAATTGACATGGAATGGAGGTTTGAGTTTTAATGTAGGAGATACGATCAGATTCGAAGGATGGGTAAATAAACCAAAATTGCAAGTTGTAACAAAGTACAGATTCAGAAAATTTTCATTACCGGAATGTCCGTGGAGAATCGACGCTATTGTTGCAAATAATGTTTTATGTTACCCGATGCCAAATGCAATCAATGTTTTGTCTGCAGGCGCTGGAACAAATTTGAAAGTCGGTTTAGGCGGTCCACATACCGTACTTCACCCAACCTACAAATATGTTCTTAGGTCATTGTACGATGCTCATGGGATGCATATCGGTACACCACGTTGTCTGGATAAATTCAGTGGTACTACCTACAAGCCGATAAAGAGTCAACAAAAATATCTGCCACCATCGAAACATAACAATAAATTATTCGCAGAAGCCATTGCTCTGCAAGCAAACATCAACGGCAGCGATTATGGAATTCTCCCCGGAGGATTCGGCAACCTGATCTTTGATGACGGCGGCGAGAATATCTGCAACGGGATCACCATCAGAGAAATCGCATCGAAACTCGACAGCGTCATGAGTTTCTTCAACGATACCACCAAGGTATGTACATTCTGTCCCTCTGAATCGTTCTTCAATATTTTTGCCACGGTTCGCAAGATCGACTCAGCATTCTCCGGACCGATCGATACATCCCAATTCGCAGGCGGATTACGTTTCAAACCGGTGAAGCCGTTAAGCGCGGTACCGTTCCTGCATCTTGATAGCTCTTTCATCGAGATGGGATCGTTTGCGTTTAAACCAATACCCGAGGCGATTCCGGAACGATTCGAGCTTTCACAAAACTATCCGAACCCGTTCAATCCGTCAACAATTATAGAGTTCTACCTTCCCTTTGAAAGTTTTGTAACATTGAAAATTTACAATTCAATAGGGCAGGAAGTTGCAACATTACTCGATAGACAGGATATGGATTATGGAAGTCAGGAAGTTGAGCTATCCGCGATCTCAGCGAATCTCGCATCAGGCGTTTATTATTATCGCATTGTAGCAGAAACGATCGGTGATGATGAGAGCCTTGGCGGAGAAAAATATATAAGCACAAAGAAGATGATTTTATTAAAATAATACTGAACCTTGCGAAGGTTTTTGACCCTTCGCAAGGTTGCGTTAATCTGGGAAGTGAATCTATGAAGGGTGGTGAGAATTTCTCATCACCCTTTTCATTTCATAAGTGGTAAATATTTTTCAAATGCTTCAGTAATTGATGGAATTCCTCGTGCTTGCCATGTCCTACTTCCTCTTCTTCCAACTTTTCATACTTTATAACATTTGGTGGCTCAAGATATCGAAAGAATTTGCTACAAATAGTTATTGCACTTTAAAGTTATAAACATATGATTCCGGAGTGAGATAACTCTTTGACAATGGAAGAATTTCGGTGAGAACCAAACTATAGTTACATGGAATTTTTTTAAACAATTCTCTTGCAACTTCAAATCGAATGGTATCAAGCATATTATCGAATCGCAAAGGGAGTAATACATTTGAAATCATCGTATCTGCACCTGATGGGAGTGAAATTGATACTGCATAGCGCACAGAATCTATCTCAGAATGTAGAAAATACACGGTGATATTGATTCGTGTGATTTGTGAATCAAGCGTGAGTTTTGGAATTTCATCTAAAGCATTACCTCGCGTCACCTGACTGAACGGAATGATAAGATCCGCATAGTGTTCTTGAGGGATCAAAGGCACGCCCTGCTTGTTGATGGAGGTAAAAAAAACAGTAACGATAATTAATACCACCGCAGCGGCGGCGAAAACATCGGCAAATTTAAAACTGCCGAGGTAACCTATCTGTATGTTTCTCTCAAACCATTTTGAGATTTTCTCCTCGCTTGGAACGCTTATGCCTTCGACTTTTTCAAGAGGATAAGTTGACTTGATTATATCTACCTCGTGCCGGCACATCTCACATTCTTGAAGGTGTTTCTCAATATTAGAATGTTTTTCCAACTCCTTGGCGGGATGCTCCTGGGCAGCCATAACTATTTGTTCCGGTGTCAGATGATGTTCTGTCAACCGAGGAGCGTGTTGGGCTACGACCTCTTTAGCTCTCACCCAGAATTCGAATTCCTTTTTGAGTTCCACTGAATTCCTGAGGGCATTCTCAACCAGATTCTTTTCGTCTGATTCAAGAGTACCAGCAATATAAAACGGTATAAGCTTTTTTATTTCTGAATATTCCATAGGTTCTAATATTAAGTCGTTTTAAAACGATAATAGTTTCATGTGATTTGGTTCCGGATTTTGATAGCTTCTTCTTTACATCGGAAAACCCGTGACTTAATTGTGGATTCTTTCACCTTTTCTTGTTTGGCAATTTCACTATACGTTACAGCTTGATGGAAAATCATGGTCCAAAGTTCTCTGCATTTCTCATCAAGTAAATTCCATATCCGGTTGAAAATAATTTTCTCTTCTTCTGTGATGGTAATAGTATATGGATTCTCAGCGGTTGGGGGATCGTTGATGATACGGGATGGTTGCCTCCGCTTGCTGCGGATGGCATCAATTAGTGTGAAGCGTGTTATTTGCTGAACGTATGCTTTCAGCGTGGATTTGTAATGAAATCGCCCAGCGCGAAAATTAATCAAGAGTTTATACGATGTATCGGAACGGATATCACCCGGATGGATGCTATCTCCCCAGAGGATACGTTGAATAATCTCATCTATCCATCCAGTTACAGCACGATAGCATTCCTTGTTGCCATCAAGAAACCCATCAATAACAGCTTTATCGCTCGATATATTATCGTCTGTTTTGCGCATTAGACTTCCAATGAAAATACAGATTTCAATCAAGAGAGTCAAAAAAACGGGATAGAAAAAAGTACCGAAAAATTGTATTTGATTTTTATCAAATTCTCTGATATATTTGACAAATTACTTTAGAGGGCATTTCCATTATTATTTAGCGCATGTGAAAATGAAAATTGAGACACACGTCCGATCTTTATTACTGCTTATTTTATTGATGCTGCCATTCCAAGCGCGAAGCCAGGCGTGGAAGGAATTTCTTGATAGAGCCAACTCATATAATAAACAAGGGAATTTCGATTCAGCTAAAATTCTATTTGATCAAGCGTTAGTTAACGCGCGACAAACATCCGGAGAATATGATTCATCGGTTGTTTTAATTTTACGCGCCATTGGAGTGTATTTTCAAAGTAAGAATGCTGACAGTGCCGAAATATATTACCGTAGATCAATTGAGGTCTACACAAAATCGAATAATACATCTCCTCTTGAGTGTTCGAAAGCATATCATAATCTCGGAGTTTTGCTGGGTGAATCTCCAAGGTCTGACGAAGCAGAAAAAATCCTGTTGCAATCGCTCGAAATCAAACGAAAGCTACTTCCCCCAACAGATCTGAGTGTACTGCGAACTGAAGAAGCGCTTGGTACTCTGTATCGTGAAGGTGGAGATTTTGGTAAGGCGATCATAATTACGACCGCCGTGTTAGAAAGAAAAGAAAAAATACTCGGTCAATATCATAGCGCACTTGTATTAACTCTGAATAATCTCGGGATCGCATATTATTATATGGGTGACTATCGCAATGCTGAGGCGATTTTTAAAAGAACAATCAGTTTGATAAGAGATGATACAGCCAATCAAGCAGGATTCATGAACAATCTGGCGGCTGTTTATCATGATGAGAAAAGGTATGCCGAAGAGAAACAAATTCTTGTGAGTGCATGGGAAACTATCAGGGACCGGACAAACACCAGTCCATCAATGAAGATGCTTTTGGTTGGTGATCTGGGGGCGGCGGAGTACAAATTAAATGAAATCGAAGCTGGCAAAGGACACCTGCAAGAAGCGCTCACCATCGCGCGGGAAAATGGTCTGGAAGAATCTCCGGATCTCACATACAGTCTTCGGACGCTTGCTGAAATTTACCGTGACGAAAAGAAGTATGCGAAATCTGATTCATTCTACAGAGCGACTATTGCTATTATTCATACTAAGATGGGTATGCAACATCAACTCTTAGCAACGGCTATCCAATCCCACGCGAGTTTGTTCCGGAGAATGAATATACTCGACAGCGCTTTAACGCATTACTACACGGCGTTCGGATTGTATCACCAGATGTTCAAGGATGTCGCGCGATTTGTCCCGGAACAAGAAGCGCTCAGGACTGCATTATTGTCAGAACGATCATCCAACCTTTACCTTTCGACATACTCAGAAGTCCAGAATCCATCGGCTCATCGCACGGCAGAGGCGGCAGATATTCTTTTTAACTCGAAGGGGAAAATTTCTGATGAAATATTTCGCCGGTATCAGATGTTAGTCCCGGACGACTCGCCCGCAATTGATTCTCTTGCAAGAATGTACCGCACTGCAAAAGTTCGTCTGGCATCGCAATACATTCAATCGGAACGATTACATGCTGGAGCAGGGAGTGCTTTGGTTCTGGACTCTCTGAGTCGAATGGTGACACAATTAGAATCGGAGTTGGTGCGTACCAGCGGAAACTTTAAAGACGCACTTGATCAAGGTAACATAACTGCCGGAAAAATTGCCATATGTTTACCTCCCTCAACTGTTCTTATCGAATTTGTGAAGCACTCTTTCTTCGATTGGAAAACCGAGTCAGATCATCCGAAGTACAGCGCTCTCATTCTGTCTCAACATGGACAACCGGCACGTATTGTTAATTTAGGTGATGCAATAGTGATTGATGATCTCGTGAATCGCTATCGAGAGCACATGCTCGCTACTCCTTCTTCTGGTGCAACCCCGGCGAAGTGGGAAGAATACCAATCGATTGCAGGCGCCCTATACAAACGAGTTTGGCAACCCCTTAAACTCAAGCTGAAAGCAGGTACAACCATTATGATAGCTCCGGACGGTGCATTAAATCTTCTCTCCTTCGGTGGATTGATGAAACCCTCGGGGCAATATTTGATTGAAGAGAATCCAATACATTATCTTTCGTCGGGACGAGATCTTTTACGGCTTCAGCGATCGGAAGAAAGCGGAAAAGGATTGCTCGCTCTTGGTGATGCGGATTTCGATGCGACGGTTGAGGCGCGGATTAACGATCAAAAACCGATGCTGGCACAAAATGAAGCATGATCACAATTGAATATGGTAAGAAATGCAAGATCGGATTGTTTTATGCTGAACAAGGAACCGGTTCAATCGCTTCCCGGCACGCGGTCGGAAATAGAAGCTGTTGGATCGAATTGGAGAAAGCAAAATCAGAATGAACCTATCTCTATTTACTACGGTGCAGGTGCAAGTGAGGAACATTTTAAACAGCATGTATCAGGAAAACGCTCCATTCATCTCGCGACGCATGGATACTTTATCGATGCAAATTGTACTAATCGATCGGGGGTTTCAAAAGAGAATAAAGAGGTTATGCTTGAGAACCCATTACTTCAATCCGGTCTTCTTCTCGCAGGCGCAAATCTCCATGGAGTTGGAGCCGATCTTCCCGGCGCTGAAGACGGTATTCTCACAGCGCTTGAAGTTTCATCGCTTGATCTGCGTGGTGCCGATCTCGTTGTTCTCTCTGCATGTGAAACCGGCTTGGGAAAGGTTGAACAAAGCGAGGGTGTTTACGGACTCAGACGCGCATTTCAACTTGCCGGTGCACGGACAGTAGTAAGCTCACTCTGGGAAGTGCCGGATCGTGAAACAACCACCTTCATGAAAATTCTTTATTCTCAAAATGCAAAATCGTATCCTGAGTTATTTCAAAAAGCTGCTATCCAGAGATTGAACGAACTCCGCCTCCGTAAACAATCTACACATCCATATACGTGGGCAGGGTTTATCGCAACAGGTAATTGGAGAATTGGACAAACACCATAATTTAGCATGTCCGAAAAAAACAACAATTCATTGAAGTCAGAATTTATTGAAGCACCACAATTTATTGAAGCACCACAATTTATTGAAGCACCACAATTTATTGTGGTGTGAATAAAAATAATAATTAGATAAACCGTTTCAACGGTTTTTACACGGAGGTAATATGCTGCATTCCTATACAAAAATCTTCGTCCATCTTGTATGGGCAACAAAGGGACGTGAAAAATACATTCTCAAATCGATCAGACCACTGTTGGATAATCACCTCACCGATAATGCAAAGAAGAACAATATCCTGATCGATTCATTGAATGTTCAAATCGATCACGTCCATGTCTTAATTATTCTGGCAAGTGATCAAAAGGTCGATGATATCGTCAGGTTGCTCAAAGGCGAATCATCTCATTGGATTAATGCTGAGAATATTATTCCTCAGAAGTTTAGCTGGCAGCGAGGATATGGGGCTTTCTCCGTTAGCCCGTCTCATCTTAGGGCTGTCAGAGAATATATTAGCAATCAGGATGAGCATCATCGGAAGAATACATTTCTGGAGGAGTATAAAACCATCCTTGAGAAATATGGATTCAACGCTCCGGTTATAGATGAATATTGATTGCACCATAATTGATTCATAAAAAATAATTCTACCACAATCCAACCATTTCAATGGATTTATAAATAGCCCCGGTTTGATACTGGAAACCGATGAATCGGTTCATATTCGGTTTCTGATTTTTTCTGTCACCATGATGAATCATGGTGCTATGATGAATCATGGTGCTATGATAAATCATGGTGCTATGATGAATCATGGCTATTAAAAACTATAGCTCCGATAAATCAGTGTTGGGCGATTTGTGGATTTGTTCCACCAATCAGCGACCTATTTGATTCTATCGGGTCGTTTGTTACCCTCCTCTAAAAAAACTTCTTTTTCCTTGTAACCTTTCCTTGTCTCAAGCGACTTGTATATAAAGGGGGCATAATATTAAAGAATCAAGGATCGGTATGCAAACGGCGATCGAATATATCAAAACAAACTGGCAGGCAGGCAAAAGTTTAAAAGAAATTGCCAAAATCCACCGTATCGATCCGGGAAATCTCGAACGGAAATTCCGAGTTGCCATGGGGATGACGGTTAAGCATTACACCGACGGCAAGCGGAAAGAGTACCTGATGCAGTTAATTTCTAAGGATCATACCTTCGGTTACGAGCTTGGTGCGAAATTAGGTTTAAAAACTGATCGGGCTTTTTACAGATGGGTAAAACGGGTATTTGGAATATCTTTCAGAGAATTGTGGAGAAATAAAATTATTAAGAAAGAGGGTTAACATTCGAAGCGATGAACATGCGGCTTACTCTGATTGAGTGAATTAGGTGTTGTAATGATGATAATTACAAATGCGATGACGAGTGAGCCGTTTTATTGGAAAAAACATTGACAAGAAATAGGTAGTTTATTTTGTTGATAGTTTTACGCTGAATAGATACTTTATATCTGGCTGGGCTTAAGAAATTTACTCTCAATAAGTTACACAATTCTGATCTCCGACTTCTACCATCGGTGGATTGGCTAAGAAGTCGGAGATCTACCTAGTGAAGAATAAAATTACACTTTCGGCTATGAGATCGTATAATGTTTAGGATTTCATCCAAGTTTTTTACCGGTAAGTAAACTGTTGTTTGATGTTTAGTTCAGACAACTTGAAAATACCAAGCAATCATCGAAAAACATTGATGAAAAGTAGAAAATTCATAAAATTGAACTATTTAAATATAAATATAATTTTTACTAACGGTACAAGAAAGGAATAATTATGAGGTCAATTTTACTAAACGTGATACTACTTATCCTATTCATAGGAAGCATCTATCCGCAGGTGCAAAACAAGAGCCATGATAAAGATTCTCTATCGGAAGGATTGCATTCTGTCTTTTCGAAAGGCGATTTGTTCACGATTTTTGTCCAAAACTTTGATAGCGTTACTGCACCTGCAATTCCAAGTGGATGGGTAGCTACACCAGGTGCAAATACATGGCAGACAACTACTTCCGCAGCATCAGCTGGATATACCGGTGCCTCTGGTGGGAAAAATCTAATAGCAAGTAACGACATCGGCCTTTTGACATTATCTATAACGACAAATGCGATTATTGCCGGTGGCGCAAATGTTTCTGTGGGGTGGGGTGCCCGAAGAACCGGTTCATTCACAAATATGATTACCTTCGAGTGGAGTACAGATAATGTAAAATGGACGCCTGTTTCATACGATGAAGTCCCGAATTATTCAACTTGGGCTTTGGTGAATAAGGGCAAGCCGATCTTGTTAGGACCTGAAGCAGACAACAAGCCAATGCTGTACTTCAGATGGACCTATACACAGATTAACAATACTGGAAATTATAGGATTGATGATTTCCGTGTTCAATCGAGCGCATCTACAACAACATATTATTATCAAGGGACTGGCGATTTGCATTCTACTTCTAGTTGGTGGACAAATCCAGATGGAAATGGAACTAATCCAACCGATTTTGCTTCTTCGAATCAGACTTTTGAAATCCGAAATACTACATCGATAAATACAAGCGGGCTATGGTCGATCAGCGGCTCGGATTCTAAAGTGGTACTCGGGAATTCAAACGTGCCAGCTGTGAATCTAATAGTAACGGTGGGTAATCCGATTGTAGGTAGAATTGAACTTTCGGCACCTTCTTCAGGATCCAATACAATCACTTTGGAAAATGATACAATCCCGACAGTAGGTTTCTGTCATCAATCAAGCACAGTGATTTTTAACAGGTTAAGCTCTTATTCTTATTTACCTTCTGCACAGTTCGGAAATCTAACAATACGAGGAATGGAATTATTGTCCGGGGAATATGTGAATGTGACCAATAATATTACAATCGAAACGGGGGCATATTTACGCGTTCTATCAGGCACGCTAGCATTTGCTGGAGGATTTGTCAACAATGGTAATGTGGCTATCGAAGATCAGCTTCAGCTTAATACGGGAGGTTGGACAACTGGAAATGCATTTGAATATGTTGGAAACGCAATACTGATCTTTAACAACTCTACAGGTCCATACGAAGTGAACGGTAGTCCGTTATGGCCCTCTTCAGATGGACCCAGACACGTTGTACAGCAGAATGGTGGCGGCATAAAGATGAATGTTCGCCGCGAAGTTGGCTATGATATAAGTACAGGGTGGGGTGGGATCTGGAATGCGAATAATCTATCCATTCCCGGCTATTTGTTTATCAATAACGGAGGTTTTGTCGTTGGATCACCATATTATAATCCCGACTACAACTCACCACCGGTTATGGGGTGGAGGATGTTAAATTATAGCACTGGTGGACAATACAGCGTAGGGGACGAATGGACTGGAACGGGCAGTGGCGGATATGGCGCGCCGTTGGGCGTTGCTATATACGGTACTCGCGTTGACCTACCTTCTTCGCTTCGTGGAACAGAGGGAGACATTAATATCGAAAGCGGCACATTAGCATTAAACGGCGCCGATTTGATCGTCGGGGGTAGCTGGCACAATAATGGAACGTTTATTTCTAATTCAAGAAAAGTCATTTTCAATTCAACTTCTCCATGGAGTACAGTTTCAGGTTCGATGATCGGGTCTAATAAATTCTTTGATCTTACCTTCGACGGAGTTGAAGGAAGTTGGTCGATGAGCAACGATGTTGAAGTTAGTGACACGTTGCGCATGATGAATGGCAACGTAACAACTGGATCTAAAACAATTATTTTGGACCCAGGCAGTACACTTATAGAAAACCAAACCCTGTCTATCAATGGAAACGTTTCCGAGAGCCGCATCATAAGCGACACGCTCGGGATTAAAAGTTTTGGTAATCTTGGAGTGGATCTTGCTTTCCATGGTGTTCCAACTGGGAACTTAAAGATTGTAAGAAATACAGGCAATGCATCGACGGGGAATGGAAAGAATTCAATCCTTCGTCATGTTACCATAACACCGGAAATGAACACGGGACTCAACGCTGATCTAACGTTCTTTTATAGAACCAGCGAATTGAATGGCAAAAAAGAAAGGGCATTGAAGCTTTACAAGTCGGCGGATAGTGGTTCAACCTGGACAATGCGCGGGGGCATTGTGGACACTATCAATCATAATGTTTCAATTACAGGATTGGATGGATTCTCTAGATGGACGCTCTCGGACGACGCAAATTCTCTCGGTGGCACACCGACACCCATAACCGCATGGATTGTCCCTGTAAGCAAGATGGTAGGCAGCGGCGAGTTCACACTTAGTGTTCACGGGAAAGATTTCATTAAGGACAGCTCGATTGTAAGGTACAATGGTGTTGACCGAGTGACAATATTTATCAATGAATCAGAACTCAGTGCCAACATTTCTGCAACTGACTTAGATACACCAGGCATGTATAACGTTTCTGTTTTTAATGCCGGTGGTGGAGGTGAGTCTAATGCACAGTTATTCACAGTGAGAGAAACGCTTATCGGTTCCATTGGTGGAACGATATTCAACGATCTTAATGGCAATGGTATCAGAGAAGGTAGTGAGACAGCTCTTATTGGATGGAAGGTGATTCTCAAAGATTCAGTCGGGGTTACCCTTGATTCACTTATGACGGATTCGACAGGGAATTACACTTTCCAACCTCTTCTAGACGGTAGATACACAGTCAGCGAAGACATTCAGCAAGACTGGCAGCAAACATATCCTGAGTCACCAGATTTTTACTCTGTCACGATCGAGGGCAGTAATTCTGTGGAAAGCAGAGATTTCGGAAATTTCTATTACGGTGTTCCTCCTCCACCAGCATTTACATTCAAGATGTATGGTATAGACAATGGAGGTCAACAGGACTCGATAAGATTCGGAGTCGATCTTGCCGCAACGAGATGCGTAGATCCAGAGCTTGGAGAGCAAGTTTTGCCGCCGCCTCCCTATGAACCATACTTCGATCTTCGATGGTTGAATCCACAAGGCGATACAGATGCATGTTTCGGTAACGGAATTAACAAGGATGTTAGACCCTTTATCAGTAACACACAGGTTGACACCTTCAAATTCTCCTTTGCTGCGGGTTGGGGCGGATTCCCGTTCACAGTTCGGTGGGGCGGTGAATTTATGAGACATTGTGATAGTATGAAACTGTATTACAACGGTTCAACGGCTGGAGATATAACCATAGACATGTTCTCGGTGGCATCTCACGTCATTGCCGATCCAACGGTACAATCACTTCAGATCATTAAATGGGGAGCGAAAGATACGGTCGGTTGTTTTGGACCCGATCTTGTGTCACCTGCTTATGCAGCGGTGAATCAACCGCCGATGATCGACCTTAAGTGGGAACATCTTTTTGCCGCAAGAGGGTATCGTATGCAAATATCGACTGATCCTGACTTCTCAGTTATTGTTCTTGACGATACAGTGGTGACGACATCATCACGAGTTGGACCGTTAGCTGACAACACGACATTTTACTGGCGTGTCAGCGGGATCAACTATCAGGGCGGAACATGCTGGTCGTCGGTTGGGGTATTTACCACAGCGCAGAGTGCACTTACGTATGGAATTTGGCAACCGTTCAGGGTTGACCCAGATTCTCCATTCAAGTCACGTGTTCATGTTTCTTCACCCGAAGATCTGTTTGTCCTTGTGAAGAAAACTACCCGCACGGGCTATTGGGGAACGTGGGACGGTAATTTGAAGCTCTCTAAAGATGGTTCCCAGCTTGCTTACCGCAACGGAAATCCTGATTACGACATACACCTCGTTGCTGCAGATTCTGGCCTTTATGATCTCGAAGTGACAAGTACTGAACATGGTGAAGGAATCATCAAAATCTGTTCGGGACTTGATACGCTGAATCTAAGCCAATGGAAGACCGGTCAGATATTAAGACCACTAGGATCCGATTGGATGGAGGCTACTGTTCCTTCTGGACAGGATACGCTGTATATACAAACTGAGGGGTACGGAATGTGGAGTACGATCGATGTTTACCGCGATATATTAGGATCTGCGTCCAACCACTGGCATTTCGACAATTATGGCGCTGGCTATCAGATCAAAGGAATAATTGTAAATCCGATTTCGGGTAGATATTATATTCGGTGCATGGATTCTGCGGTACTCCAGAGTAGTAATACTCAGGAACGTCAATATTTGATCTTCGTGAGTGCGCACCCGATCACTCAATTACCGGACGTTCATCCATTGATAACCAATCTATCAACCTATAAATGTGGTAAAGTAGGGCCTGCCAGGGTCACGATTTTCGGTTCAGGTTTTGATTCTGCCGCGACCGTTTCGTTAATAAGGAGTGGTTTGGCCAACATTTTCTCATCGTCTCGTTCTGTCGATTCATTGGGGAGAACAATTACAGCAACTTTCGATCTATCTGCGGTTGCTTCTGGTGAATGGACAGTTAAGGTCATGAACCCAGATGGAGATTCTGCAACTTGTCCCACTCCATTCGTCGTTGAAGATGGCGGTGTTGTCGATCTCTGGGTTGAAATAGTCGGAAGGGACGTGATAAGAATTGGTAGAAAGCAAACTTATGTTGTTAACTATGGAAACCGAGGGACTATAACTGCAATGTGGGTGCCTGTTTGGATATCAGGTATCCCATCCGGAGCCAATTTCGGTTTTAGGACAAGGATATTTTCGCCATCAGAACTTGGTCTAGATACATTAGACTATACTGGTGTTACAGGTATCATCAGCGATAGTAGCAAATTGAAGATACCGATATTCATCACATTCATTCCTCCCGGCTATAGCGGCTCGTTGGAGTTCTACATTGAGATTCCAGAGAGTCTTGGATTGGCACCATTCACACTCCATGCATGGATCAATCAACCGTTTGTCAGCAGTGAAGAGGTTCTTGCTTATAACAAAACCGCTCAGTCGAAACTAACAATGCCGGAGCTAACTTCCACAGAGTGTGTGAGCAGCTGGATTGATCTTGGTTTGAACGCCATAGGGTACATTCCTGGTGCCCCGTGCGTTGCGTATCTTACATCGTATGTCACGCAAACGGTGCTCACCAATACTCCAGGTCTGATTCCTTCACTAGTTCCGGGACCGACAAGCAGCATTCTGTTGATCGCGGGTCAGACTGTTGATGCCCTCACCGCAGCCGCTGGCTGCGGTGCCAGTATCTTCCCCACCGTGGCGTTGATGGCTAATGGGTTGAGCACTATAATCGGAGCGGCAAACGTATACAATAATTGCTTCCGGGAACCTAAGGAAAAGGAAAAGGAGACTACTCCTGCGACATCAGTGACTCCTGAAGACAAACTTGGGGCCAGTGGATACGATAGAATCAACGTTACACCTGATACGCGCTATAGGTATGTCGATCCATCGGCGGGATTGAGTTACCGTATTGAATTCTGGAATAAGGAAGACGCCACTGCACCTGCTCAAGAGGTCTTTATCCGTGATACGCTCGATGAGAATTTTGATCTTACAACGTTGAATTTTACCGAGGTGGGTTTCTTACGATGGACAGTCAAGCTTGAAGGCGGGCAATATTTTAATACAAACATCGATATGCGCCCCGATATGAATCTCATTGTGAACGTCGAAGGAAAACTCAATGTCGACTCACGCGCAATCCAATGGACATTCCGGTCTCTCGACCCAGCAACCATGGAGCTTCCTGAAGATCCCATGGCGGGCTTCTTGCCACCTATAGATTCTACAGGTTATCAGATTGGCTGGGTGAACTATACAGTTAAACCCAAAGAAGGACTCCCATCCGGTACAAGAATTACCAACCAAGCATTCGTCAACTTTGATGGAGTGGGACCATGGAATCCAGCACCGAAGGAAGCACCGTTCCTTAATACTATCGATGCAGTGTCACCATCAAGCAAAATAGATTCGCTCCCGTCAGTTGCGAGTGATACAACAGTTACACTAAGATTTCGAGGTTGGGATGATTTGCTGGGATCGGGTGTAACATCATACAGCGTCTATGTCTCAGTTGACAGCGGATCGTTTGCACCCTGGCGAACTTATGTCAAAGATACTTCTGTCCAATTCACAGGTCTCGATGGGCATCGATATGCTTTCTATAGTATTGCTCAGGATGGAGTCGGCAACTCCGAAGCGATGAAGTCATCACCTGACGCTCAGACGTTGATTACGATTGTTGATGGTATGCCTTTGAAGCAAGGTTTGCCAAATGAATATGCACTTAGGCAAAACTATCCTAATCCCTTCAACCCGGTAACTACTTTTGAATATCAGTTACCACAAATCAGCAGAGTTACTCTGAAAATTTATAATGTTCTTGGTCAACTTATTGCTACTCTGTCAGATGGAATCGAGCAGGCAGGTTATAAATCAGTAAATTGGGATGCATCGAATGTTGCCTCAGCAGTTTACTTCTACCGCCTCGAAGCCACGAGCATCAGCGACCCAAGTAAATCTTTCATACAGGTTAAGAAGATGATATTACTGAAGTAAGGGTATTTGTTAGTTTACTCAAGGCAATGTGCGACTCACTTTTCCAGAGGGACGGCTTCGCCGCAGGTCCAGATCAAGCTGGAAGTGAGTCGTACATTTTTTATCCAAGCCTCTTCTTAAACCTTAGTACGCTTAATGTTAGAATAAGAACTCCGAATATAAGCAGTGCCAGCGCTTGCTGCCATAACTCGGCAATTCCTACACCTTTCAAAAATATTCCTCTGATAATTACAATATAATAACGCACCGGTATCGCATACGTGATGAATTGAATCACTTTTGGCATGTTCTCTATCGGAAATGTGAACCCTGAAAAGAATATGAACGGCATGAAGCTTTCCTTTTTAAATCCTCTTCGAGAAGATGAAGGAATACATCCTCAAGCGATGGAACGATTTTATCGACTCGTTTCACTGCAATATGATTAGAAGACAATATGGAAATTATTTTAAGATCGCTACAACCTCCTGCTGTCTGGGTTCACCCGTTACTACCACCTCATAATTCTTAGTGATATATACATCAATCTCAGTCCTTATGCCGAAATCACCGATGAAGTATATCCCCGGCTCGATGGAAAACGACGTTTCAGGGATGATGGACCGTTCATCCTTTGTTTCGAGGTTATCAATGTTTGCGCCGCTGCCGTGAACGTCTTCGGTAATCGAATGCCCGGTTCGGTGAATGAAGTACTCTGCATAACCATGCTGACTTATGAAATTCCTGCAAACATCATCTACATCACAGCCGCGCACAGTTTTCTTTTCAGCAAACGATTTTATCAAATGATTCACTGCTGCATCGCGTGCACCTTTGACGATATTGAATATCTTAGAATATTTTTCCGGCACTTCTTTACCTAGATATCCAACCCATGTAATATCGTTTTGAGTTGCGCCGGGTTTCTTCTTTTTCGCCCAAAGATCGATGAGCACGAAATCACCTTCGTGCAACTCAGTGTGAACTTCCTTAGTCGGCTCGTAATGTGGATTCCCGCTGTTGGCATTCACAGAACAGTTCGGAGTTTCGTTTGTGATTAAACCGTTGTCATGAAAATTCTTCGGCATGAACTGCTGAACATCATACTCGGTTATCCGCTCTTTGTTAAGTATTCTCTCCTTCATGAATCCGAATGTTTTATCGACAATCGAGCGCATTATTTTCGACGTTTCAATATTATCGCGGTACGCATCCTCTGTCCACCGCGCTTCGAAGAACTGGGTCAAGTCCATCGACGACACGACATTCACTCCGACTTTCCTAACCATCTCGATTGTACCGGCATCTACCTTGGAAATGTAGGGTATCGCGTTACCGGGTGAATATTCCATTGCAATTATTTTCAATCCTGAAAGAATTTTCGCAAGTCCGTCTTCCAACGACTGCCAGCTGAGGAAAATAGTTTTCTCACCGGGCAGATGATCAAGATTCCAGCGCTCAATGCTGTGAACAAGTTTTTGCGGCTCGCCGTTCGCCGGAATCAGATAAAAGAAACGGCGTGTGTTCATGATATGCGCCGGATATTCGAGGATCCGCTGGGCATATTCATTCCTTTTCCAGAAATCATAAAATAACCATCCGTCTATTTTACGCTCACGAAGCGCTGCCTGGATATTCTGTATTCTTTTTATCATCGATTGTGTGGGTATGGTTTCGATTGTCGGCATATATTTCTCTCAGATAAATTAGTGAATCTTGTTAATAACTTAGATGAATGGTTTTTTTAGTATATAAAAAAATTAATTACGAAACAAAAATACTCTACCTTAACAATAGAACATAGCAGGTTTGATTTATTGAATAATATTTGACGACAATATGGTTCCCCCCGATTGATCTATTCAAACGATCAGGGTGTTCCCGATTTGTATATCAAGGTCATCTTTTCTTATAGGCACGAACCGATATTGCGCTATACTAATTCCGCTTTCACCCAAAGCGGTCGATGGTCTGAAATGTAGTATCTGACGTACGCATTGAAAAGCGTTATGCGATTCTTCTTCCCCTGGTACTTATTCCATAAATCGCTGAACACTACGCTATCGAAGTCTAACACGTTTGTTTCGCCAAACTTCAAACCTTTCAATGCTTTATAAAAACCGATCTGATCATAATGATAAATATTTACAGCTTCGCCGTTCGCCTTTTTCTTTTCACCGGGAAGCGTTGAACCGATTGTGGTGGCATACCTCGTTGTTTTTATTCCATACTTCTGGAATATCGCATATATTGGATCATCGTTCTTCATGTGCGGCAGATTAAAGTCGCCGAGTACGATTACGTTAGGTTCGTTGTCATACTTCGATCCCGCAACATCTCTTGCCCATTTTGCAACCGCCAACGTTTCAAGTTGCCTGCGACCGATCTTCGCTTTTGTATCTCCGCCATAGAACAGATGCACATTGGCAAGCAATAATTTTACACCTTTAAAAGTAAACGACAGCACAAACGGATTTCGGTCGAAACCATCGAACTTTTGGTTCACACCGGCTATATTTATTCCTTTTAAACGGCTCGGCGGCAAAGCAATCTCCGCCACCAACGATCTTGTTTCGATCTTTTTTCCATCATAGATGTATGCCATCCGTTCTTCATTTCCGGCGACATCGGTGAAATGAGTTTGATAGTTATCGTCCAACTCCAACATAAGTTTTTCGAAATCAGTTTTATTCTCCCTTACTTCCTGCATTGCAATCAGATCGAACCAGCTTAATATTTTCGCTATAAGCTTGATGTCGTCATCGCGGCGATCCTGCGCACCGAAGTTCGCGAGATTCCATGTGGCTATCAATAATGTATCCGGCGTTTTCTCCGGGATACCACGCTTGACCTTCAACTCCCGTAGCGCTTTACGCTCCGTTGCTAAATCATATGCGTAATCTACTTTTGGTTTTTCAAACTCTGCCATATCAACCTCCTTGATATTTAATTATTCATGAATGATCATTGTAAATATTATGTAACAAGGATTATTTCCTTTCATTTTTCCATTCCATTATTTTAGATTATTT
Organism: uncultured Chlorobiaceae bacterium; assembly: GCA_964520905.1. Taxonomy (GTDB): domain Bacteria; phylum Bacteroidota; class Ignavibacteria; order UBA10030; family SZUA-254; genus JAGVIE01. The sequence goes on from CAZFQL010000013.1 coordinate 108,963, forward strand.
TTGTCAACCGACTCTCGATAAGATCAAACATCCCTGAGTATTACGTGATGAAAATACACGAGATATCATAATCAAATAACAATCCAACCCCGGGGTTGCAGGCGCTGGGGAGGCGCAACGCCTTGCAAGTGGGGTCCCGGGGATGGAATTCTCACATCATGCACTACTATTCATTATCGCGATAAAAATGTTTTCCTATACAAAATATTTTATCAATTTAATTGCTGTTCCCGCAAGGTCTTCTATGTTCATCTTTAGCTTAATAATCTTTTCATTCTCGTCAGTTGCCTCGTTCATAATATCCAACAGCTTTTGTAAATTCTCCTTATCCACCTGTTGCGGGAACAGCGAGTCGATATCATCGATAGTGAACTGTTTCAGCTTTGAAATTTGGGATGCCAATTTCTCATTTGTCAAGCGTGCGCTTTCTTTCATCTCATCTGTATACTTTCCCATACCTATTTCTCCTTTAATAAAGATTTAACTTCATCGGCATAACCTAATATCTCTTCTCCCTTCTTACCGTACTCGAGAGCTTCATCTAAAATTTTATTGATTTTATCGAGGGGAAGTATTTTTTTCATATCTACTTTCAACGCTGCCATGAGTTCTTCACGAGTTTCAGTCACTTTTGCAGCCGAAGCGAGGTGCGCTGTTAATGCTTGGCTGACTGCCAGCATCTGTGCATAATGTGCACTTACCGCATTTCTCAGCTCATTTTCAACCCGATCAATCGCCGTCATAAACGTATCACGTTGGTTTTTAATTTCTGTCGAAGCATCTGCGAGAAGATCTTTAAACACAACTTGTCTCTTCTGCAGATCGTTTGCTGCCTCCATATCGTTTACCACTCTCGGGCGTGTCAAAACGTATCCCATAAATGTCGGAATCCAGGTTTTCTCAAAAAATTCATTTACATGCTCTCTCCTTCCGGCTATGTATTCATCGACAAGCGAGAGATGTGATGCCTCGGCAGAACGAATCATGCTTGTAAGCTCCTCGCTAAGCTGAACCGCTTCCTTGGGAATGGTTGCACAGGATTGGATAATCAAACCGCATGTAACAAACACAAATAACAATGGTTTCATAACATCCTCAAAAATATTGTTGAATGATCTTCTTAAACATTTTCTTGTTGATCCAATGTAACTGCTCACCTATACCGTGAATGACTAAAATTGCCGTCTGTTTTAATAATTTCTCTTGATTCATGTGGTAATCACGTCGATGTTTTATTTCCCTTGAATTGATTTTTAATTCCCATGATCGTTTTCAGAAGATCGTACCAGAATGGCGCGCCCAAACTGACTAATAAGATCATTCCGATCCATCCGATAAATGTTTTCAATAAATAAACCATACACAATGAACCACAACTATCGCATCCCTTGAATTTCTCCCACCGCATTATCTGGAACGAGTTGACGTTTACTAATGTCTGGATATCAGCGATGTTCTTTTTGATTTCGGCAACTATGGCAGTATCTGATTTCGGTTTTTGGATTATACTGTCGGGGAGTCCTTCGTTCCTGATTGCGATAACTGAGTCGCGCGGTTGATTTGTAATTCTCTCAGCCCAGATAACGGCGGCATCGCGGATAGTTTTGTTCTGTGAAAACTCACGGTAGATATCGAAAAGATTCGCATTCAAAATTAGGACCACGCCGGCGCTGATGCCGAGCGCCCAGATTTTCATTTTTCTTTCGTAGTGATCCTGGAATGCGCGCTTTGTAATTTCAAACCAGTCCCTGATGTCGGTGATGGTATGTTTCAATAAATTATCCCCCTCCTCGCTCATACCGGAAAATATAGGTAATCCGCGGATGATCGTCTTCATCTGTTCGACACTAAGGTCCTCGAGGATTTCGAGGTCCTTGTAGCCAATTGAGCGCAGTTTAATTTTCAGTTCATCGACGATCTGCCTCTCTTTGACTCCGATGCTTTTGAATATCTTCCAATCGGGCGTAAACCTTTCTGCCATGTTTTTCCATTGGACGGTAAAATCCTTCAATGCATCCTCCGAGAGGAACATCATCACAAGCTCGCGCTCCATATAACTGGATTTAAGATTGAAGAATTGCTTAACGATTTGTTGGATCGCCTGGACAATCAGGCTGATGGCAAGAACAACGGCGCCTGTAGCTATTATTGCATCTAAAATTTCCAGCATAAAGCTTCCCGACTGAAATTATTCATTAGCTTCAAAAATATTATCGGAGATAACGAACATGGCGAGACGATTCCACTCCCACTAATCCACCTCTACATAGCGGTCTGGGGGACATTCCTCACCATGTTCCCTTCTAACAATAACTGACGAATCGATTTATTGTTTAGTACCGACGAGTTTCAGCGCCTCGTCTAAAGCCTCACGAAATTTTTCGATTTGATTATCAAAAATCATTACACTCGATCGGGAGAATTTTTTTTCTCCTTCTTTCGCAAGCTTACTTTCCGCAATTGTCAGATATTTAGCTTTGTTCTTGGCTTCCTTTACATCGATAAAATATGTACGGTCGCCCGCTTTTACTGTTTTGGAAAATAATGAATCCATAAGATCCTCCGATTAGAAAGTGAAATAATAAGTGAATTATGAAATATGTTTGAATGTAACAATCATTATTTCTCCGCTTTTTTGGGAAGATACCGTGTCCCGTAACTATACTAAATGTATTGCAATGAAGATAAATAATATTTTTATTTATGTCAAGAAAAATCTTCGATATTTTTCATAAAGATAAAAATTGTTTATACCGCCTCTTTCCTGCGGTTTTGCAGCATGTTTTGTTCAATTATTACATACCGCGGGTGAATACCCGTCAGCCCTTATACCGATTATGTAATTATTTTCCCCTCGATAATACATCATGTACGATTTTAAGTAAATACTCGGCTGTATACGGCTTTTGTAGAAACGCCTCTATTTTTAAATCATCCTGGGATGATGGTGGTTCATCGATCTTATGTCCGCTGGTCAGAATGATCTTCACATAAGGATTCATCCGGAGTAAAGTCCGCGCCATCATTACGCCGTCCAGCGTGGGCATTAAAATATCGCTGACAACCAGATCGATTTCATCTTTATGCTGTGCATAAAGCGCAACTGCATCTGTACCATCTGAGGCGGAGAGTATATTATACCCGTACATAGCCAGCGTTTGTTTTGTAACCTCGAGTACCGATGCTTCATCATCGACAACAAGGATCAATTCGCCGTTGCCGCCGACAGGATGCGCATGTTCTTTCTGAATCTGTTGTGCCTCAGCAGATTCGACTACTGGGAAATGCACTTTAAACGTAGTGCCCTTACCTAATTCACTTTGTACTTCGATGAAGCCGCCATGGTTTTTTATGATCGTATAAACCGTGGACAATCCCAAGCCCGTTCCTTTTCCGATTTCCTTTGTTGTAAAGAACGGCTCAAATATTTTCACTAATATCTCCGGCGGAATCCCTGTCCCTGTATCTGTGACATTCAGTAAGACATAAGTACCCTGCCTTGCGTTTAAATTCATCCTCGCATACTGGGTATCGATTCGGATATTGCTCGCTGTGATTGAGAGCGTTCCGCCATGCGGCATTGCATCGCGCGCATTGATACAAAGATTCAATAACACCTGATGGATCTGGGTTGCATCCCCTACAATCGTTAATAGATCCTTCGGGATATCGACGACTTTTTTGATATTTTTCGGGAATGTTTCCATGATGATATTATCTATCTCTTTAACTATATGTCTAAGATCGATGGAGACATGCTGTCCTTCTATGCCGCGTGCAAATGTGAGGACCTGTTTGATGATATCTCGTCCGCGCAGTGCGCTCGATTCCATCGAGCTTAGAAGTTTTTTCGTGGCTTCATCTGAGTGGCGGCGGTTCAGGAGTTCAACCGATAAGAGAATCGGAGCGAGCACGTTATTCAAATCGTGAGCAATACCGCCGGCAAGCGTTCCGATGCTTTCAAGCCGTTGTGTGCGGAAAAATTGCTGTTCAAGCGTCTTTTTCTCCGTGATATCTTCCTTGACTGCGAGATAATGTGTTGTCTTGCCGGATACATCCTTGATCGGAGAGATCGATGCGTATTCCCAATAAAACTCACCGTTCTTTTTCTTGTTGTGAAATTCCCCCCGCCATTCTTTACCAGATGTGATCGTTTCCCAAAGCTGTTTGTACTCTTTGTCTGGGGTTTCACCCGACTTCAGTACACGTGGATTCTGGCCGAGCGCCTCAGCGGAGGTGTACCCGGTAACTTGTGTAAACTTCGGATTAACGTATTCTATCTTTCCATCCAAATCGGTTATGACAACAGAAGCAGGGCTTTGTTCCATCGCACGGGAAAGCATCCGGATATTTTCCTCTGCTCGCTTCTGCTCAGTTATGTCGTAAACGAATCCCTCGTAATAAATCGTCTTACCGCTCTTGTCTTTAATAGCGTGGGCAGTGAGCATGACCCAGACGGAAGAACCGTCTTTCTTTTTCCAAAGAATTTCAAGGTTCGTGACCGATCCCTGTCCTTTCGTGTCATATTCTTTGATCAACTTATGGCGTTCTTCTTCGTTGTAATAGACGTCCTTTGCCATATCCCTATTAATGAGATCTTCAGCGACATCATAACCAAGCATATCGGCAAGACTTTTATTTGCCGTTACAATTTTTCCATCAATAGAAGATTGATAAATGCCGACCGGCGCCCAGGTAAAAATATCTTTGTACTTCTCTTCCGATTTTCTTAATGTGTCCTCAGCCAATAAGCGGGCGGTCACATCCCGCAAGATACCTTCGTGGAAAATGACATTTCCTTTCTCATCGTGCACATAACTGCCGTGATCTTCGACCCAGATTTCCGAGCCATCCTTGTGCCGCATCCGGAATATTTCTGTGCGTTCTTGCCCCGTGTCCATGAATAAACTATCTCTCTCAGATGGGGCAAAGTAAAGATCTTTTTTAATATCGGCATTCAGCATCTCTTCCTTGCTTGCGAAGCCGAACATTTTTACCATTGTGGGATTCACATCGACGAACCTTCCTTCGTGCGTACTGCGATAGACGCCGTCCATCATTCTATCAAACAGCGAGCGATAACGTTCTTCGGATTCTCGTAAGGTTTGTTCACTTATTTTGAGTTGCTCTTCGGCTTTCTTCCTCTCAGTAATATCGAACGCAACTCCAAGGGCAGCTGGTTTTCCTTCGAATTGAATAACACCGGCGGCATAATCGAGCCATAGCACGTCGCCTGTTTTTGTTACAAGTTTGAACTCATAACGCGACGGAACCTGCTCACCTCTTTGGCGTGCCAAACCGCGCTCTTTCATCATATCCTTAAAATCAGGATGTATAATATCCCAAAAGCGTAATTCTTTAAAATCAGAGTCTGAATAACCGGTAATTGACAGCGAGGCAGGGTTCCAATAAACGAATTTTTCGCCCTGGTAGATGAAAATTGCCGCTGCACTTGTATCGGATACGGCGCGGAATTTTGACTCGCTTGCACGCAGCGCTTGTTCGGCTTGCTTGCGTTCTGTGATATCACGGAACGACCAAACACGACCGATGATTGAATTTTCAACGAACATTGGAGAAGAATATCGTTCGAAGACACGGCCGTCTTTGAAGTTCAATGTATCTATATCTGTCTCCGATGATCCATAAAGTGATTGCACCTTTTTTATAAAGGATTCTGGCTCAAAGAGTTGATCCACGACGAAATTCAGGAGTTTATTGTCATCGCCACTATCTATGAGTGATTGAGGGATGTGCCAAAGTTCAGCAAATCGCCTGTTCGTTTTTACAACCTTTCCATTGTTATCTACTGCTAAAATTCCGTCGGCAGTAGATTCGAGTGTAGCGCGGAGTTGTTCTTCACTATTTTGTAAAGCGATTACAGCACGTTTGCGCTCGGTGATGTTTTGAGAATATACTGCAACTCCAATTATATTTCCGTCTGCATTTCTAATTGGATTATGAGAAACAGAAAAGTATAATCGAGATAGCGATTCGTCGCCGGAGAAAGCTTCCTCGGTAAATGATTCTCCATTTAACGCTTTACCAAGATTTCTCTTTGCTTTTTGCCGATCTTCCTCTACTTTCATATAATCTAATAAGTTCTTTCCAACCTCAATATCAACGCCGTATATTGCCTTCACTATTGAGGCGTGTATAGAATTAAAACTTGTATAACGATATGCGGTATCTATTGAAAAGATGGCACTATCGGTACTTTCTATCATTCCCTTAAGAGTAGAATGCTGATTCTTCAGTTGTTCTTCTGCACGCTTGCGTTCGGTGATATCACGGACAACATTCCTGTATTGTGCTACCGTCCCATTATTATCACGAACGATACGGGTATTTTGTTCAACCCAAAATATTTTCCCATCTTTACAACGAACTCTTAACTCCAACTTTGTATCAAGTACACCGTTTTTTGTTTCTTCAAGATAATGGTCAACAACTTTTCGCCGGTCAACCGGTGCTACAATACGGATATACGACTTTCCTATAATTTCTTGGAGTGAATATCCCATTGATGTATAGAAGTTTGGACTGCAATAGATAAACCTGCCTTGACCATCAGAAACATAGAATACATCGTTAATGTTTTCTACAAGATTACGAAATTGTTCTTCGCTTTTTTTAAGCGCTGCCTCCGCGTTTTTGCGTTCGGTAATGTCGTTAACGACAACGAGCGACAATTTTTTACCGTTGTCTTCAAAAAGATATGAGTTGATATCAACAAAAATAATTTTACCGTTTTTTAATAAATGCTGCCATTCACCGGAATGTTGAAGAATGGGGCGTGGTTTGGCAAGATTCTCCTTCAAACGCTGATAATCCTTTTTTGGGCGGATGTCAAATAATGTCATCGATAAAAATTCTTCGCGTGAATATCCATACTTATCGATTGCCGCTTCATTTACATCGACGAATTTTAAAGTAGCAATATCGTAAACCCACATAGGGTTAGGATGGTTCTGGAATAAGTGCTTGTAACGATGTTCGGATTCTTCCAGCGCTTTTTCTGCCAGTTTGTTTGCTTGTCTTATCTTCCAATCTCGTATCTCGCGCTCAATAGCTGGTACGAGCCGGGATAGATTCATTTTCGTAATAAAGTCTTGAGCGCCTTCTTTAAGCGTCTCAACCGCTGTGTCTTCGCCAACACTACCGGAGACGATAATAAAAGGAATATCGAGGTTTGTGCTTTGTAATACTTTTAAAGCTTCGGGGGCGCTAAAATTTGGCATTTTATAATCTGAGAGAATAATATCCCACTGCTCTTTAAGGGCTTTTTTCATAGCAACGGCAGTCTGAACCCGCTTGTGTGTCGGTTTGTAACCGCCTTTGTTCAACTCACGAAGAAGAAGTTGTACATCATCTTCAGAGTCTTCGACGATAAGAACTTTAAGTAGTTTGTTCATGGTTAATACCTTGTTTATGCCAGATTAACATTAAGGGTCGCTGGTTGTTCGTCGTTCGTTGATCGTTGTTCGATTTACGATTGACGGGTTTAATTTTTTAATGAGGTTCATCAGCATACGGCTTTCGTGATCGATTTGTTCGGATATTTTATTGAAATCATCGTTACTAACTAATGCACGTCTCTGCGAAATAATGAGCTGTGTCTCTAATTCTGCACAAGAACCAAGAGCCATATAACAAAATTGCATATATTCTTTTCTGTAATGTCTTGCAAATCCTTCTGCTATATTTGAAGGGATTGAAACAGAAGCTCTCTGCATCTGTGACGTTAATCCATACCGTTCTTCTTTGGGAAACCCGGAGGTAATTTCATATACGGCATCTACCATCTCTATACCTAATTTCCAGACTTCGAGGTCTTTATAACTTTGTACTTTCATAGGATCGTTGTTCGTTGTTCGTCGCTCGATTAACGATTCCCGATTCCCGAACGACGATTCACGACTTCATTCCACCGGCGGTTCGTTCAAGATTAGCCAGTACATACCAAGTTTATGAACTACTTCGATGAATGCTTCAAAGTTTACCGGTTTTTTGATGTAACTGTTAGCGCCTAATTCATAAGCCGCTTTTAAATCGTTATGTTCCGTAGATGATGTTAATACTACAACTGGGTAAAGTTTTGTTTTTTCGTTAGAACGAATTTGCTTGAGCACTTCTAAGCCGTCAACTTTTGGTAATTTTAAATCGAGAAGTATAAAAGCAGGTTTAATTGCTTTCGGTCCGAAGAGATGTTCGAGCGCTTCCTCGCCGTCGCGCGCGATTATTATTTTATTGATGATGTTGTTTTTTTTAAAAGCCCTAAGCGTCAAATCGATGTCGTCCGGGTTGTCTTCGACTAATAGGATTGTTTTTTCTTCCATTTTTTCCCTTATCAGTAATTAGGAAATTAATTCTCTGCGTTCTTTGCGCCTTCTTTGTGCACTTTGCGGTTAAAAAAAATAACCGCAATGATCGCAGAGGAAGCGCAAGGAGCGCAAAAATATAGTTATGATTCTACGTAGAGATATTTCGCTTCTTTCTACATGACGGTTAAGAATAAATTAAAAGTCTCTACTAATAATTAAAAACTCAAAACTAAAAACTATTTACAAAGTGAAATAAAACGTCGCACCTTTACCTAACTCACTTTCTGCCCAGATGCTGCCGCCGTGTCTTGATATGATTCGCCTAACTGTAGCCAGGCCGATACCCGTGCCGGGATAATCCTCTTTTCTATGCAGCCGCTGGAATGGACTAAACAACTTATCAGCATACTTCATATCAAAACCGACTCCGTTATCTTTGATATAATATACCTTTTTGTCTTCCTTTTCCAAAACTCCAAATTCGATCTTTGCGGTTTTCTTCTTACTTGTGAATTTCCACGCGTTATTTATGAGATTATCCATAACAATTTTGAGTAAATTACCGTCGCCCAGTACGTGAACATCATCCGCTATCGTAAATTTAACTACACGGCCCGGTTCGGATGCTATTAATTTGTCTTTTATGGATTTGACGATTTTACTCATATCGACACTTCCTCGTATTAGTTCGCGGCGGGATAGTCGGGATAGATTCAATAAATCATTAATTAGTAGGTCCATCTCCACAGCGCCATTCCTAACCCGTTGTAAATGATGTTTAGCTTCTTTATCAAGTTTATCCGAATAATCTTCAAGCAGAGCAAGACTGAAACCATCTATCGCACGCAAAGGCGCACGCAGGTCGTGCGAGACCGAGTATGAGAATGCTTCAAGCTCTTTGTTTGCTACCTGAAGTTCTGTGGTCCTTTCGGATACAATATGCTCTAATTGCAGAGTATATTTTTTAACCTCTTCATACAACCTTGCGTTTTCAATCGAAAGCGATATCTGGCTTGTGATCGATTCTAACAACTTCAAGTTTCTTTCTAAAGGTTTCTTATCGGTGCGGGTGAAGACGCAAAGAACGCCGACGCATTTTCCGCCTATCACAAATGGAAACGCGGCATGGAAGCGTATATCTTCTCCGCGAAGCACTTCGCGTGTCGCGTATTCCAAAACCTCTTCCTTTGTTTGCAGGATAAGCGGTTTACATTCTTTGGCGCAGTTGCCGCAAAGGCAATCACCGATTTTGACCTTATGCCTTGAGAGGTCTTCGATTGTTTCCTGCGAAGCACCTCTTTCAATTACAAGGTCAAATGTATAGTCGGGATTGATGAGGCAGATGGTTCCGCCTTCAAGCCCAACGACCTGAAGCGCATCGTCCATTACTTTATCGAGTATAAAATTCAGGTCTAAAGCACTAGTTGATGCTAAGATGATTTTGTTAAGTGTGTTCAGTTCTTCGTTTGCGAGTTTTATTTCTTCTTCCGCCCGCTTGCGCTCGGTAATGTCGCGAGCAATGCCCTGTAAACCTATAATTTTGTTTTTTTCAAAGTATGGTGCTGATACAACCTCCACAAAATATTCTTTTCCATCTTTTCCTTTAATCAAATATTCTCCGGGTTCATTAATACTTTCACCTGCTAAAATTCTCAATAGCCTATTTTCATGAAGTGTCAAATAATCCTTTGGAATAATATCCCTTATATTCATTGAGAGGAATTCTTCGTTGCTGAATTTTAAATTTTGCAGCATTGCATTATTTACTGATAGGAATTTGCCAGTCAGATCAATAATAAAAATACCGTCAGGACTTTGATCTATCAATTTGCGATATTTTTCTTCGCTTTCCCGAAGCGCTTCTTCGGCGAGCTTGCGTTCAGTTATATTCTGGACTGCACCATAGATACCAACTAGTTTTTGATTGTTGGCATCCCAAATGGGATGAGCATACACCATAACCCAAACGATACTACCATTCTTTGTATATGTTCGCACTTCCGTAATAACCTTCTGGTTATTGCGAAGTTTTTCTATGTCGCAATCATCCACCTCCAGATCGTCTGGATGTAAAGTTGCCCTCCAACCACCGTTTGCAACATATTCATCAAGTGTATAACCGGTAATATTCTCAAAGGCTCCAGCAACCCAGTTGAGTTCAAGCTTGCCATTGTCATTCACTTGAGATGAGAACATATAATCAGAAGCTACATTTGATATTAAACGATAGCGTTCTTCGCTCTGGTGTAATTTTTCTTGAGCAAGCTTGCTCTCAGTAATATCCCTAACTATAGCTTGAATAAAATATTTTCCGCCGAGCTCAAATCTATTTAAAGATACTTCCGTATCAAATTCAGAACCGTTTTTTCTTGAATGCTTCCAATAAAAACGCTGGCTTATTCCTTCTAAAGCTTTTTGAATTAATTCTATTGCTTTTTCATTCGATTTTTTGCCGTCCGGTTGTGTTAAAGGAGAAAATTCATAAGGAGAATGATTAACTATTTCTCCTTTAACAGAACACCCGAACATTGTTAAAGTAAATTCATTGCAATCGATAAATTTTTCTTTATCCATGATAAAGATTGAATCATAAGCGAATTCAAAAAGAGTGCGATATTTCTTTTCACTTTCGTGCAGTGCTTCCTCAACCCGCTTGCGCTCTGTGATGTCGTAGAAAGTACCTAACAAGTATCTCCTGCTCTGGAATGTGAGGATTTGACCTGATAACAGACCGTTGCGAATAACGCCGGACTTATGATTCAGATCCGCTTCAAAATCTCGAACGATTCCATTTTGTTGGAGCAATAATAAAAAGCGGTCACGAGCATCCGGATCTGCCCACATTTTCAGATCACCGGTTGTTTTACCCATTGCTTCTTCGCGGCTGTAACCGGTTATTAAAGAGAAATTGTCATTAACCTCGATCGTCTTTCCGTCAGGAAGTGAAGTGAGTATCATTGATCCGGGTGCTGCCTTGAATATGGTTGCAAATTTTTCTTCGCTTTCGTGCAACGCCTCCGCCGCCCGTTTGCGTTCGGTGATGTCTTCCACACTTGACCAGATGAAACGCTCACCATTCTGTTCAAGGATTAAACCTCGAAGTCGAACAGGAATAAGATTCCCAGCTTTGTGTATGTATTCTTTTTCATAAGGTCCGTATCTGCCGGTTTCTTCCAATGATTTTAATTGCTGCTTCTCTTGGTCTGCATATTTTTTCGGTGTGATATCCCAGTAAGTTAGTTTTAAAGTTTCCTCGATAGTCCTGCCGATGATTTTTGCATAAGCGGGATTAACATCGACAAGCGAGCCGTCAATTCTACAAAGCGCCAAGCCGATAGGAGATAAGTTGAAGAGCAAGCGGTTGTAAGCTTCGCTCTTGCTTAATTTTTCTTCGGCGATTTTATGATCTTCTAAAATGCTTAACAGCGCCAGCCGCGAGCGCTCCGATTCTTGTAGTAGTTGTTGTGTGTTCATGGTTTTACCTTCTTTGCGATCTCTGCAAGCGTTGCGAGATATAAAAGTCTCTCGCAAAGCACGCTAAGTTAAATTTTGGTATTTTTTTTCTTTTCCTAATTGTTTTAATAAATCATTCACTTCCTTCTTAAGTTCAATCACACGGTCTTCTCTATCTAACATTACGTTTTGCCAGCGGCGGAGTTCTTCGATTCCGTTTTGTAACTCGCGCGTTCGCTCCTTTATGCGAACCTCAAGACTGCCGCGTTCCTTCTCAATTTCATTTTTTGCCTGATACAGCTTGATGTTAGTTCTCTTCATATAAATAACAATAAACACACTCAGAATTATTACAATTATCCATAGGGCAATTAAATACCAGTACTTTATTAGCGCGTCCTCAAGAGTCAATTTACCATAATCCTTATAGTGTCCAATCCGCAATTCCATCATCAGTTCATGAACATCACGATAATCAAGAGGAACTGTCCAACCCTCGATTGCTGCAGCTCTTGTAGCTTCGCTTTCATAATGCAATTTCAAGAGGGCAACAACGACTTGCTCAGCTAATTCATCCGGTGTACATCTCGTTTTTGCAAACGCCCACTCAGGATATAACCGTGTGCTGAGAATCTGCGGAAAATCTTCACGCACTTGCGGATTCAGGATGCGAAAATCCGAGAGGTTTATCTTTCCTTCGGCTGCCATACTCTCAAGAATACCGGTGCGAATAGTGCCGGCATCAGCTTTGCCATCCCTTACGCCAAGAACCACAAGGTCGTGTGGAAAACCTGTAAATTCTAGTCCGGTAAAATCACTGAAGGGGTCTATACCTTGATCATTAAACTCGCGCCACGCAACTTGCCATCCGCCTAAAGACCCTTTTTCCACTGCCATGAACTTCTTTCCTTCGAGGTCGCTCAAATCCGTTATATCATTCCTGTCCGCCTTTGTAAAAATCACGCCCCCATACATGTTTAACGGGTTGCCATGAAACATCGTTTTCAATGTGGCGATTCTTGTCGTGCCGTAGGCTGATTCAAGTTCGACATAGTTTGAAGGATTAGTAATTACATAATCCACTGCTTCAGACTCAACAGCTTTATGTAGAGAATCATAACCTAACGGAACGATTACAAAGAGTGTTGCGGAATTTCCGATGTTAAGTATTTGGCGGTTGGGTTCCATTGGCTTAGAGCTTCTTCAGTTCCTCTATTGGCAAGCACACCGATTTTTATTTGTGCTTGAGTATGTTGGTTATTGAAAAGGGGGGAAAGTAGAACGAAAATTAGAAGCGTGGAAAGCATCCGTTCGGTAATAATTTTAACGCTTAATCGGATGCACCGCTCGTTTTTTTGTAGTAGTAGTTGTGTTTTCATAGTTTTCTCCTTTGCCTGCCAGCCGAATCCCGCTTTGGCGGGAGCAGGCGGGCGACCTTTGCGGCTCTTAGCGTTCTTGACGGTTAGATTTTTAGGGCAAAGCACGTCCCCGCCAAAAAGCGGCGGGATAAACACTGTGCGAAATGTTGCCAACTACCTTATTTTGGAATAATGTAAAAAACAATATGTATATTCGCAAAGGAATAAACAAAATCGAGTAGGAGGAGGGCGTAAGCCCTCCGTCCTCTCACACCACCGTACGTACCGGTCTGGTATACAGTCCCGCTTTGCGGGATTAAACATTTCATCGTAGATATACGCTTGTAAAACGTAGTTGTTTCCTTCATTCAGATACTCTTGTGCCTTGTAGACGGCTTGATGGG
>CAZFQL010000014.1:0-104603 GCA_964520905.1 uncultured Chlorobiaceae bacterium
ATCTAGAATGATAAAGTCTAATCACATATGAAAATAAACTTTTTACACAGTCTCAATACCCTTGGGGGCCAGAAAAAGTAGCAAGCTGACTATACTCTGGCCTGTTGCAGGAGATATTGCAAAAGATGTTCCAACTGTCAATGACGCTAATCCCGTCCCAAGTGCTGCGGGTACACCAACAAGACCTAATACAGTACCAACTGCGATCCCTGGTACGATGCCCCCTATCGTATATCTGCAGATAGGAGTGAGATATGACCCATGTGACCCCTTCGCGACGTAGACTTTCGGATGGGTGTAATCGATCCATTCTACTTCGTTCTTTAGTTTAAGATCGAACCATTGATGGATGGCGGTCGCTACATACTCCACATCGGTCCCAAGGCTGTTGAATTTCAATTCCACCATTTCCCAGTCACCTTCATGGTCGAATAGGTCAATGCGCCAGTCATTGTACGGATAAAATATCCAGTACTGTAAGATTGTTCTATTCTCATAATCGGTCGTTTTTCTACCGTACACAACTTTTGGGTATCCCTGGCTTGACGCGGCTTGAGGATTTTTCAATTCAAGGTAATATTTCCAATCATCACCTGCAGTCTGCAGATTGTCCAGAACCGGATTTTCATATTTTATCTCCGGTTTTCGACATGCAGACCAAAAAGGATAGTAAATCAGTCTCGAATTGTCTGTCATCATCTTCACTTCTGTGGGAAACCATTCTTTGTCCAGATCATAATTATCTAGATAGAAATATGGTGCATATTTCTCCAATTGGAGAAGATCAGTATCGACCTTGAAAGACCACACGTCCGACCACGGGCTGGTGCCGCTTGAGTTGGAGGAATTGACTCTCCAATAATAGACAGTTTTGTCAGTTAGTAGCCCCGTTGGTACTACTAAATGTGATGCAGCTATACTACCTCGATCGATAACAACGGTATTGAATGTTGGATTCGTTGAAATCTGCAAAGTGTATGACGTTGCTCCAGGTGTATCCAGCCAATCCAAGATCGGAGTCAACGATTGGTCGATTGACCCATCTACTGGCGTATTTAGTTCTGGTTTAGGGAGCGTTGATTGATCATCGTCGTAAATGGAAATATTATCAAAGTAAGCTTCGTAATCCCACCCGATTGCTCCTACGTAGATTTTTCCAATTCGCACTGCGTTGGGGAAGTAATCTTTGACCCTAAAGGATTGGTTTCTTTGCCATGTGTTCTGGGGGACGTTTGGGAATGAAACCCTTATCAAATTGCTTTCGGTTGTGCTCACTCCACCTCGGTAGTTGTAGCAAAACCATAAACTGAGAAGATTATTACCGCTGTCGTACAAATCCAACTGGACTATCCCGGGATACTCGTAGTGAGCATCACCGTCACCATTGCGAACATCTGAAAACACAGGATTTACATCGAACTTTATCCTTGTAATGTCCGTTATCGACGCGTTCACATCGTAGTCAATCATTGTTGAGTGTCCGCACCCGGGAGAATCCATATCTCTCACGTGGAACTCACCGTTCACGACATCTCGTGTACCTGGTGCCCAACATCCGGTTCCTCCTGGCGTTAAATTCCAAGTCGGATTGTTGGTAAAATCACCGTCATTGAAATCGTCACTGAAGAAAGTGCTTCCTATAGATAGAAGTTTCGCAGTTTCCTTATTACTAACAAAACTAGGAAATGCATTAGACGTGTTAGAGATATTTTTCTTTTCTTGATTTTGACCAGCGTAAGACGATCCGATCAAAAGAAGAAAAGAGAATACTGCAAAAAACAATTTGGTTTTTATGGTGTTTCTCCTCTCTTAATTGTTATTAAATGGGCAATTGCAAATAACTAGTGTATGAACGAATGGCGTATACCTCACCCTATTTGAGATGATATACGTCCAGATAGTTCGAGACGTTTATTTCCTATTGGGTAAATATATCGCAGAATCCAGTGAATTAATAATATTGACCAGTTTTCTTGTTGACATGTTTATAAATTTCTTTTGTTTCCGAACTATCTCCGAACAGTTTCAAAGAACCCAATTTTTGCAGGTTTTCCCACGAGATGTTCTCCACTTATTTATCTGTTATAATCGAATAGGTGAACTTAAGAAAATCCCATCGGAATGTCAAGTTTTTTGCCGAGAAAGAAGGAATTGTTTTAGATAATGTTTATACAGGCAAAGCTGCCGCAGGACTTCTCGATTATGCCCGTCGAGGATTGTTCGCCAGGAAGGATAACGTTTTATTCATTCATACGGGAGGAAATGTAGAGATGTTTGAATAATAAGGCAGAGAAAGAACTCCGACTTCTTTCTCAGATTGCTCAGGGCAGAAGTCGGAGTTCTAAACGCTAATTTCTTTTCACCACCACCATGGTAATATCATCCGATTGCGGAGCGGCGCCTGCAAATTTTTTCACTGCATCAAAAACGATATCGATAATTTTTGTGCTTGATTCTTGTTGATTTTCCTGAAGGATTTCAGATAGGCGTTGTACGCCGAACATCTCTCCTTTTGAATTCATTGCTTCTGCAATTCCATCGGTGTAGATAACGAGCACATCACCACGGCTGAAGTCAAGCATTTCCTCTTCGTAGGGGAACTTGTCCATTATGCTTAAAACAATTCCGCCTTTTTTCAGTCGCGTTATCTTCCCCGATGTCAGAAGGAATGGATTATCATGTCCGGCATTTGAATACGTCAACTGATGTTTTTTTGTATCAAGATGAGAATAAAAGAGAGTTACAAATTTATCCGCGCTTGTACTGTGGAAAAGTAGCGAGTTTGATCTTTCCAAACAATCCTTTGGCGAGCATTGACCGAACGATTGTCCGCGAAGTGTCGCCTGAAGATTCGCCATCAGAAGCGAAGCGGGGAGTCCCTTACCCGAAACATCTCCCAGGCAAATCGCAAGCCGATCATCTTGAAGCGGAATGAAATCAAAATAATCGCCACCGACCTCTTTCGCCGGAATTGATTTCCCCGAAATATCATAGCCATCGATTACCGGAAACGATTTCGGCAAAAGCTCAAGCTGAATTTTCGCTGCGAGCCGTACTTCCTCACGCATCTGCTGGTACGCTTTTTCTTCTTCATACAACCGGGCATTTTCTATTGCTATTGCCGCATGAATGGAAAGAGCACGGATAAAATTTTCATCATCGTGTGTGAAAAGCCCTTTGTGCTTATTAAGAAGCTGGAGAACGCCAACTATTTTGTCATCTTTATTTTTCAGCGGCATGCAAAGAACAGTTTTGGTTCTATAACCGGTTTTTTTGTCGATCTTCGGATTGAATCGCGGATCAAGGTATGCATCCGAAAGATTGATCGTGTCTCCCGTTGCGGCAACATAGCCCGCAATTCCTTTTCCCATCGGAAGTTTAATTGTAAAATGCTCCGATCCGATATAAACTTTAGACCAAAGCTCGCCCTTTTCTTCATCAACAAGATAAAGCGTTCCCCGATCGCCGTCAACAATATGCAGCGCAGTGTCGAGTATAATCTTAAGCAACTTCTCCAATTCGAGTGTGGAGTTAACATTTTTGGTCGCATCAATAAGCTGTTCGAGCTTGCGCAACTCCATTCGGGAAAAGAGCGTGTGTTTCTCCAGCTCACTGATAAAGTGATTGTTCGTTGCACGCAATCGGAGACTCAAAACCTGCATAACGCGCAGTGCAAAAGGATGATTTTGATAAAGCAAATTGTTGAAATCATGCTTATTCATTGTGAAGACAATGCAGTCCTCCAAAGCAACAACCCGCGCGGATCGGGGGCGTCCATCGATTAACTCCAACTCACCGAAAAAATCACCCGAATGAAGAAGCGCCAGCAATTTTTCATCGCCGGTTTTGGTTTGCTTGACTATCTTCACTCTGCCTTCCACAAGAAGATATAAGTCTTCCCCGTCGGCATTGTCTTCGAGAATGATCTCACCGGAAGAGTATCGTTTTTCACTCAATTTTTTCTTCAGTTCGCCGAACGTTTCATCGTTCACAGTCTCAAAGAGAATATTCAATCTCAGACGATCGATATGGGTTGTCATGATTTCAGAAATATATATAGAAGAATTATCGCATCGAAGGAAGTTATATTATCAACATATAAATAAAAACTTTAATTCCACCACTTGTATTTTTTTGCTGAAAAGAGATATATATCCTTTATACACCGTATTTAGGGAATAAATTGCTTCAACGTCAAGATATTACGAAATTATCTTGAAGGGAGCAAATATTTTTTCTATGATTCTCTGAATTGCATTTTCTTTATGATTTCGCTACTTTCAAGGAGATAATAAAACTTATTAATTCCTAACATATGTCGACTAATGCCTCAATATTAATTGCAGACGATGATATCGATCTCACATCGACATTAAGCGAATATCTATCGAGGGAACACTACGATGTAACAACGGCAGCCGATGGTGAACAGGCGATATCATATCTTCGCCACAAGAAATTCAATGTCGCGGTTCTCGATATCAAGATGCCGAAAGTAAACGGCTTCGAAGTTTTGAAATTTATCAGGTCAGATTACCCTGATACTAAAACCATCATACTGACCGGATATGCCGACCTGATAAACGTGATGGAGTGTAAAAAACTTGGCGCGGACGATGTGATAGAGAAGCCCTATGAAATCGGAGACTTGTTGGATGCCATTGAATATGTTTTGAAAAAATAACATCATAAAATCAATATAGAATTTATGGAGCTTGCATTATGAAAAGTTTGAGGGGTACAAAGACGGAAAAAAATTTATTAGCTGCATTTGCAGGTGAATCTCAGGCACGCAACCGGTACACTTACTTTGCATCTCAAGCGAAGAAGGAGGGCTTCGAGCAGATCGCAGCGATATTCTTAGAAACCGCCGACAATGAAAAAGAACATGCAAAACGTTTCTTCAAATTTCTTGAAGGCGGCGATGTAGAAATAACCGCAATGTATCCAGCTGGAATTATTGGCACAACGAAGGAAAATCTTAAAGCTGCCGCTGATGGCGAAAATCATGAACACATGAAACTCTATCCTGAGTTCGCAGCAATTGCAAAAGATGAGGGCTTCCCTGAAGTAGCTACTGCGTTCCGTTCCATTGCAGTCGTCGAGAAACAGCATGAGGCACGATACCTGAAACTTCTGCAGAATGTCGAGGCGGGCACAGTGTTCAAAAAAGAAAAGGTTGTACGCTGGAAGTGCAGAAACTGCGGGTACATACATGAAGGCAAAACACCGCCCGCGAAATGCCCGGCGTGCGAACATCCCGAGGCATTCTTCGAAATTTTAGAAGAGAATTATTAATTAGGTTAAGCGAAACAAATTTAACTATCCCATTTTTAGGGATTGTCTAAAAAGTAACAGATTTGTCTCACGCAAAGACGCCAAGATCGCAAAGAAACAAAAAAATATTAAAACTACTTTGCATCTTTGCGAGAAACTTTTTAGGTAGTTCCATATAGTAGAAATCTAAAAGAAAAAATCCCGATCTGATTTTCAGTTGGGATTTTTTTATCCAGATTTTGAATATTCCGAAACAATCGCTTAATTAATGCAAGAATTTGACGCTGATAACGATTAATCAATTTTGACATAAAAATTTATTGTTGACACTTATGAGAATACTATGAAGGTAACTGAGCATTTAAAAACCAAGAAAAAGCCGGTTTTCAGTTTCGAGATCATTCCTCCTTCGCGCGGCAGTAACGGGAAAGATATAATTCGAATTGCTGAAAAACTTGTGCCGTTGCAGCCGGTATTCATCGATGTGACCAGCCATCCCGCCGAGGCAACTTACGAGGAAGAAGATGGCGGAACCATCAAGCGGCACGTCCGGAGAAAGCGGCCCGGGACGATAGGTATTTGCGGCGTTATCCAGAACAGATTTAACATCGATACGGTTGCCCATATATTATGCCGCGGATTTACAAAGGAAGAAACAGAAGATGCGTTAATCGAATTGAACTATCTCGGAATTCATAACGTGATGGCGTTGAGGGGCGACGAGCCTAATTACAAAAAAAACATCAGCAAAGAACGATCGACGAACTCATACACATCCGATCTTGTTACACAAATTAATAATTTAGGAAAAGGCAAATACCTCGAAGAGATTTTGAATTCCCAGCCGCTCGATTTCTGTATCGGTGTTGCCGGTTATCCGGAAAAACATTTCGAATCCCCGAACATGAAGATGGATATCACGCATCTGAAGGAAAAGGTTGACGCCGGCGCGGATTATATTGTTACGCAGATGTTTTTCGATAATCAACAGTTCTATAAATTCGCGAAAAGATGCAAAGAAGCCGGCATAACGGTTCCCATAATCCCCGGACTTAAGATACTCAACAACGCTAACCAACTGACTTCCATTCCGAAAAGATTTCACGTCGATTTACCCGATCAATTTGTCGATAAAATTATGAAGCGCCACGATAACGCGAAAGCGATCGGCGTCGAATGGGCGACAAAACAATGCAAAGACCTAATAAAACACGGCTTCCATCATCTTCACTTTTATATTATGGATGATGTTAATGCTGTCATCAAAATTATTTCCAAGCTAATCTAAATTATTCGTTAAAGATCGTGCGTATTACAGATATAATAGAGAAGCGAATACTTATCCTCGATGGCGCAATGGGAACGATGATTCAGAGTTATTGTCTGTCTGAATCGGACTATCGTGGTAAGCGATTTACAAATACGCCGCGCGATTTAAAAGGAAACAATGACCTCCTCTCCATTACCCAACCGCATATTATCGAAAAGATTCACGACAAATACTTGGAAGCCGGCGCAGATATAATTGAGACAAACACATTCAATGCGAACAGCATCTCGATGTCCGATTACGGAATGCAGGATTTAGCATACGAATTGAATGTCGCTTCTGCGCGGATTGCAAAAAACTCCGCCTCGAAATTCGCAACCTCCCTTAAACCAAGATTTGTCGCAGGCGCGATCGGTCCAACAAACAAAACCGCATCTCTTTCATCTAAAGTCGACGATCCGAGTTTTCGCGCAGTAACATTCGACAATTTATTAGCCGCATACACTGATCAGGTGAATGGTCTGATCGATGGCGGCGTCGACATTCTATTAGTTGAGACAATCTTTGATACATTGAACGCTAAAGCGGCGCTTGCCGCCATTGAGCAGATTTTTGAAAGAAAATCCGTTCGGTTGCCAATTATGGCCTCAGGCACTATCATCGATGCGAGCAGAAGGACGCTGTCGGGACAAACACTGGAAGCATTTTTAGTTTCTGTTTCCCATGCTAATCTTTTGAGTATCGGATTGAATTGTTCGATGGGTGCGAAAGACATGCTTGCCAGCATCAAAGAATTAGCTGCAAAAACAGATCTCTTCATCAGTGTTTATCCGAATGCAGGTTATCCCAATCAGTTTGGGCTATATGACGATACCCCTGAAATTATGTCGGCACAAATCCAAGAATTTCTAGATCTTGATCTTGTGAATATTCTCGGCGGCTGCTGCGGAACAACACCGTCACACATACGGGTCTTTGCCGAATTAGCCGCCTCAGCCAAGCCGAGAAAACGGTCCCCGCTAAAAAAGGAAACAAAAATAAGCGGACTTGAACCTTTAACGATCCATCCTGAAAGCAATTTCATAAACATCGGTGAGCGAACAAATGTGATGGGATCTAAGAAATTTGCCCGCCTGATCAAAGAAGAACAATATGAAGAAGCGCTTTCAGTCGCCCGCGAGCAGGTTGAAGGCGGTGCTCAGGTTCTCGATGTTTGCATGGATGAAGCGATGATCGA
Organism: uncultured Chlorobiaceae bacterium; assembly: GCA_964520905.1. Classification (GTDB taxonomy): domain Bacteria; phylum Bacteroidota; class Ignavibacteria; order UBA10030; family SZUA-254; genus JAGVIE01. The sequence continues at coordinate 7,785 of CAZFQL010000014.1, forward strand.
TGCTGAATCTGCAATGAAGAGATTCTTGAATTACATCTCGTCTGAACCCGACATTGCCCGACTGCCGATTATGATTGATTCGTCAAAATGGTCTGTGATCGAAGCCGGACTAAAATGTACGCAGGGCAAATCGATTGTCAACTCAATCAGTCTAAAAGAAGGCGAGGAAATATTTAAAGAACGCGCCCGAAAGATCAGGCAATATGGCGCCGCGGTAATCGTAATGGCATTCGATGAAAGAGGTCAGGCTGATACATTCGAGAAAAAAATCGAAATTTGCAATCGCGCCTATCGTATTCTGACCGAGGAAGTAGGATTTTCACCTACGGACATTATTTTTGATCCCAACGTACTTGCCATCGCTACCGGCATCGAAGAGCACAACAACTTTGCCGTGGATTATATCCGAGCAGTTCAGTGGATAAAAGAAAATCTTCCACACGCCAGGGTGAGCGGAGGGGTGAGTAATCTTTCATTCTCATTCCGCGGGAACGATAGAGTTCGTGAAGCGATTCACTCTGTTTTTTTGTACCATGCCATCAAAGCAGGTATGGATATGGGAATTGTCAATCCTTCACAGCTTGAAGTGTACGATAAGATTCCGAAAGATTTATTAGAACTCGTTGAGGATGTGGTCCTCAACAGACGGAAAGATGCCACTGAGCGATTGACTTCATTTGCAGAAAAGATGCATGCGGAGATTTCAAAAGAACGCATTATCGATGAATGGAGAAAGACATCCGTAAATGAACGAATATCTTATGCGTTGGTAAAAGGTATTGTCGATTATATTGATGTTGATGTTGAAGAAGCCCGAAAACAATCCAAGAGAGCGTTGGATGTAATTGAAGGTCCGTTGATGGATGGGATGAACATCGTTGGTGATCTTTTTGGATCCGGAAAAATGTTCCTACCTCAGGTTGTGAAGAGTGCGCGCGTAATGAAAAAAGCTGTTGCGATACTTATTCCATACATTAATCAGGAAAAAGATAAAAGCGGCGCGAAAAGCTCTGCAGGGAAAATCCTCCTTGCAACTGTGAAGGGCGATGTTCACGACATCGGAAAAAATATCGTCGGTGTTGTATTGGGATGCAACAATTATGAAATCATCGATCTCGGCGTTATGGTCCCGACGGATAAAATCATCGCAACAGCAATTGAGCAGAAAGTTGACATTATCGGCTTGAGCGGATTAATAACTCCATCGCTTGATGAGATGGTAGATGTTGCAAAAGAGATGGAACGGAAGAAACTCTCGCTTCCACTATTGATAGGCGGCGCGACCACATCGGAGATTCATACGGCGGTAAAAATCGCGCCTCACTACAATCAGCCGGTAGTGTATGTAAAAGATGCATCGAAGAGCGTTAATGTCGTTGCCAATTTGCTTTCCACGGAAAATAAAAAGGGTTTTACAGAAAAGACAAACAATGAATACGAAAGAATACGGCAAAGCCACCTCTCCCGGCAAACGGCAAAACAATATTTGACAATAGAGGAAGCGCGAAAGAATAGACTCACACTCGATTGGCAAAATGCCATTATTACAAAACCGAAATTTACAGGGAACAAATTTTTCTCCGATTATCCGCTAGATGAAATCACACGATATATTGATTGGACATTTTTCTTCCATGCCTGGAAGCTGAGCGGTAAATATCCCGCCATCTTCAGCGATCCGGTGAAAGGAGTTGAGGCGAAAAAATTGTTCGATGACGGGCAAGTCTTGCTTAAAAAAATTATTAAGGATAAGATGCTTACCGCTAAAGGTGTGATTGGAATATATCCGGCAAATTCAAGCGGTGACAATGTTGAAATTTATTCGGATGAGACGCGAAGCGCAATGCTTACCGAATTCCATTTCCTTCGGAACCAGCATAAAAAATCCTCTGAATCAAATCTATGTATGGCGGACTTTATTGCGCCAAAAGAAAGCGGCAAAACGGATTTCATCGGCGGGTTTGCTGTAACTGCCGGACTCGGCATTGAGCGCTGGGTTAAAGAATTCGAGAGCCAGCATGACGACTATAACGCCATCATGATAAAGATTTTAGCTGATCGTTTAGCCGAAGCTTTTGCTGAATTATTACATGAAAAAGTGCGGAAAGAATTTTGGGGTTATGCGAATGACGAAAACCTTGCTTTGCCAGAATTAATCAAAGAAAAATATCACGGCATCAGACCCGCGCTTGGTTACCCATCCATCCCCGATCATACCGAGAAGAGATTGCTGTTTAATCTACTACAAGTCGAGGAGCATGCGTCCATATCTCTGACGGAAAACTACGCGATGTACCCGGCGGCATCCGTTTGCGGATTCTATATTGCACGACCTGAATCGAGATACTTCAATCTCGAAAAAATATCACGAGATCAGGTTGAAGATTATGCAAAACGGAAAAAGATGCCGGTTGAAGAAGTTGAGAAATGGCTATCAACAAATTTGAATTATCTTACCTGAAATATTTTACTTCACCAAGGTTTTACCGGAATCTTGTTGTGTGAGATTGTCTGCCCGATCATCGCTTTCTAATATAAATTCTTAAATCTTTATTCATCTCGTTGCAATTCCTTCGAGTTTCGCCAAACGTTTCTTTGCATCAATATAATCGGGTAAATCTTTATCGGCATTTTTCCAGAGATTCAAAAATATCCTGTAATTCTCCATCGCTTGTTTCTTGTCTAATTTTCTTTCGTAAACCTTGCTCAAAAGATAGAAACTTTTAGGATAAAAAATGGATCTCGCTCCGACCAAATTATCAAGATCATAAAGTGATTGCAATTTCTTTAATGATAAAATCGACTTATCCAAATATCCGGCTTCATATTGACATTCTGCTAATGGATAGAGAACAAATATCTGTGCAAATTGACCGCTAATCTTGAGAGCTGAATCAGCAAGCAATTCGGCATTAGCACAATTTCGTTTTGCACTCTCAATCATTGAAAGGATACACACATGCCAAAAGCCAATCCCCCTTGTACCACTATCAGCTTGGACATAATCACCATGATACACTTGTAATGATGATAGTCCCCCTAAATAATTACCACTTATAATTTTATCCTTATTAGGAAATGTCTTTTCAGCTTCTTTCCAGGCATCCTCGATATTTTTCCATCCATTGTACATTATCATTGCTTTGAACATCCTATTAGTTTCAGCATTTGAAGTATCTTTTAACTGCAAATATAATTCGATGCATTTATCGGATGCAAGCATTGCTTCTTTATACTTTCCAAGATATGGATAAAATAAAGCAAGACCTCCGTAACCTGTGCGTTTTGCATTAATAGGCTGGTGCTCGCTTACAAGTATTTTCAATTCTTTTTCTGCATCATCGTACTGTCCTTTATACGCGTAAACAAATGCCAATAATCTTACGATATAATAATTTTCGGGCATTATTTCTTTAACTGTTTTCAGTTTAGTAATTGCCAAATCAACTTTCCCTAATAAGATGGAAGCCTCAACAACAAGTTGGTATGCCTCGTACGATCCAGAAACTGAGACGTAACGCTGTGCAACTTCAAGCATTTTGTCATACTGTTTTATGCTCCGATATGCCCACGATAAATGTTGAAGAGCACGCTCAAAATTAGGATCCATCGCTAAAACTTTTTCAAGGTATTTGATCGCATCGTCGAACTTATTCAAATGCCATGAATAATCCCCAATAAGATAAGTCATTTCTTTATCGGTAGGATAAATATTTTCCATCTCTCTTAATATTGAAAGAGAAGCTTCCATGCTTTGCTCAATACGTGCAAATTCCGAACGGACAAGATATCTTTCGCGCTTTGGAATCCTATCAATCAAAGCCATAGCTTTATGCATCGGTCCCTTCGCAAGCTCCTCGCTTCCACTAAACCAAGCGATTGCATAAGCAAGGCGGTAATAAGCAAGTCCAAATAGAGAATCGATGGCAATAGCTTTCCTGAATTCTTCAGCCGCTTCTTTAAATTGCAACTTATTTATTAAATTTTCTCCGTGGAAATAATGCTGATACGCTTCAAGATTGGTGGTGGTGATATCTGCGATCTTCTTATTGCTTTCTCGAATTTCATCAGATGGCTCTTGCAGCTCTGTTCTGGTTCTTTCGGCTACTTCATCGATGAGTGAGGGGATAGATTCTTTTCCTTTCCTGTCTGCCTTTGCCGCAAAAACGTGTTTTCCGGTCTTTATATCTATTATTTTCAAATCAACACTGTACATGTCGCCAAATTTTTTAACGGTACCGACAGCCATCAAATTTATATTCGAGTTTTTACAAACAGCTTTACCCGCTTCTTCATTGATATAATCGACATCTCGCATTTTCAACTGATTGAGAATATCAAACATTCTTGATCGGGTTAAAACTTCGAGCCGTCGAGATTGTTCAAGATCGGTGATTAACAAACCGGAAAGCCCGTCCAATTCCTTATCGTTTGTCTCATTCTTAAAATCTATGACGGCAATAGGAATTTTTGTGCCGCTGTCTGCTATCTGCCTGAAAAAGAATAGATACGCTGTCAACAATAGAATCAATCCACCTATAACGATTCCACCATATTTGAAATATTTTTTCTTCGCTTTCGATTGCGGCTCATCAATCCTTTCACCGGCGAGTGGAGTTGTAACATAAGTAGCTTTGGCATACTCAAGCTTCTTCCGCTCGCGGCGCAGATCGGCAAGTAGATCATCGATGTGCTGGTAGCGCTCGTCTCGATCCTTCTCCAGCGCTTTTGAGACAATGTGCTGAAGCTCGTCCGTGATCTTTTCGTTGTAACGTGCCAGCGGTGCCGGCTCTTCGTTCAAAATCGAGTATTGAATTGCGGCGACGTGCTCTCCTCGGAAAGGTAAGTGCGTGGTCAGCATTTCGTACAGTACGACACCGAAAGAAAAGATGTCCGAGCGTTGATCAACCTCTTCTCCACGGGCTTGCTCAGGTGACATGTAAGCTGCTGTCCCCAACGTCGAGCCTGCTTTCGTTAACTTCGTCGAACCCTTGAGCTTGGCAAGTCCAAAGTCAGTGATCTTCACCTGACCCTTAGCAGTCACCATGAGGTTTTCCGACTTGATGTCACGGTGGACTATGCCCTTCTCATGTGCTACAGCAAGTCCGTCACACACTTGAATGGCAATGTCCAGGATTTTTTGCACGGGTTGTGGCAATTCATGAATTGCCCCTACTACATCATGCAACGTCTTTCCCTCGACATATTCCATGGCGATGAAGATCTGCCCATCGTGTTCACCGATCTCGTACACAACGGCAATGTTTTGGTGGGTTAATGCAGCAGCGGCTCTGGCTTCGTGGTAGAAGCGTTCCTTTTCGGTCTGGTCACTTGTAAGATAATGAGGTAAGAACTTCAGTGCCACGTCCCGGTCAAGCTTGGTGTCGTGGGCTTTATAAACAACGCCCATACCACCCTCGCCGAGTTTTTCCAAGATTTTGTAATGGGATATGGTTTGACCTATCATAGAGAGAATCCTTTTTTGAACTCATCCCCTATTATCCCCTTCTCTAATTGTAGAGAAGGGGATGTGTAAGCTGGGTTAATCCGTCCCTTTCTAACGATAGAGAGGGACCACGGGGTGAGTTCGTAACGCGATATCTTTTGCCAATCACTTGAAACTTATTTCAATTGAACATGGTCTCAACTCTCTGTTGTTCCAGTTATGAATATCAATGCATCTGGGATCGATACTCAGCGATTGCCTGTTCAACAGTAGGGGAAATATATAATATCATTGTAAGCCGTGTAATTTTTAATAGCTCTTCGACGGACCGACTCACTCCCGCCAATCTAAGATCGCCGCCTGCTCGCCGTAAAGTAGTATACGCGCACACTAATGCGCCCAGACCACAACTATTAATGTGTTTCGAACCGGTAAGATCAATGATAAGCCGGGTTTTCCCTTGGTCTACAAGTGTACGCACTTTCTTTCGTAGCTCACTTTGTTCCCCTTCGCTTAGAAAATCCCCTTCTAAGCTGATGATACTGAATCCAATATCATGTTTAACATTGAATTGCATATACCCTCCATTTAATAGGTAAATAATGTTAAAAGTTACATAATATCCTGAGAAGTGTCAAGCGATGAACAGTAAGAATACCTTGATTAATAAATCATAAAAATTCAATTCAAATATCCAGCAATCTGTTACTTTTTCAGCAAATTAAGCTGCCAAAGACTTCGACTGCCCCTTTGCAAAATTGGAGCTATTGCAAGCTTTCCTGTTTTACCAATACTGTTTTCCAGATATTTCAACTCAGCAAGTTTTTCTTTAATTTCAGAATCAAGCGGCGTTTCAAAACCGGCTTCCCGCATAATCAACATCCCTTTCGCACGCATCCCTAGTTCAGTGTGAAGTCGGATAAGACAAAGTATATCACCAATTATCTGTAGAGAAAAGCGTGACTTGAGCGATTGAAGATAGATTCCAATTTTTGAGTCGGAAATATTTCCGGTCATAATTAATTCCAACAATTCAAGATCGGAATCCAAACCTGTGCCGAGCCATCTTCTCGTGGAATCTTCACTCCGTTTAAACACAATTAGCATTAACAAAGGAAGCACGATTACGAGAAGAACCGTTGAAATAACCGGCGATAAAATGAAATGATTATATACCGAATGAAAAACTATTGCAGTTAATAAACCGGGAAGAAATATCTTTGCGTCGTTTTGTTGATAAAGATCGGATAAATTTCTCGAGATTATACCAAAGAGCGCCGTTGTTCCACAGTGCATCATTGCAGTCCCAAACCCGCGGATTAACCAGAGAAGCAAATTGCTTTCTTGAAGGTTGTACAGGTAATACAAATTCTCGGTGAATGCGAACCCCGCGCCAAGCGCAAGACCGTAGAGCGCAGCATCCACCATAAACCCAACCTTTTTTGATTTTATAAGATAAACTATATAGAGAGCTTTAAGCGATTCTTCAACAACCGGCGCAATATATGCTGAGTAGAACATGGGACTCGAATCCCAGAACGATATGATCATTGTGTTGACAAGAAGAGCCGCAAGCGCTACCATACACCCTAATACAATTGTAAGCATCACCCATTGCAGCTTGATGAGTTTGTAACTATCAAGATAGTATAGAGCAACGAGAAAAATAAATACCGGAAGTAAACATACAAGAATCTGAGGCACAATATTCTGCTATAATATTTTTAAAGAAATCATGAATTCCTTTGTTAGTCGTTGACGCTTCTCTGCCGCAATTGCATAGCCAAGAGAGAGCGTTGATTCAAGCCGTGAGAGTAACACAATCTTAAAATCGACCTGAGCACCAGCATTAAAGAATAACTGTCTGTAATCTTTATCCTCGACATTCGTGACAATGCCTGAGGAGAAAAGATTTAGATGTGCCCAGTTGCAGTAAAGGTTCATGAAGCCAAACCGACGGAATCGGAGTGGAGGCAACACCCACTCGACGAGTAGCTTTGCAAAGTTCGTTCCACCAATTTCGTTGATCTCGACTCCCGGAAAACTGGAGTATTCGCGATAGCGCTTGGAACTTTGGTAATCAAGCCAATTGTTTTCAAATCCACCGAAGAAAAAATTGGAGAACGACTCCGATCTATCGCCGAGAGCATACCCAAGTGCACCTCGAAACCAGATCGAAGAATGATCGATGGGAAGCAAAAGACCATAATCGGTAATGCCATACCAACGTGGGTAACTCCTTCCATTGACGTGGTAATCCAGCAATGCAAGCTGTCCCCGAATACCTTGTTCCGCCTCCACAGCACCAAGTGAACGAGCAAGATTTCGGTAAATCAATCTGGCATCAGCAGCAAGAAACTGGTCATAAGATGCATCTACATTTTGGTATTCCGGCATTCTCTGTAAACCACCAAACCAGGAAATTGACGAACTATAATCTAGTACTGATGGTGCATCATATATCAAATTGTCGCTGAATCGACATGTAAACGAATATCCTTTTCTGCTGACCTTTGTTGGTCCAAAAAGATCATAGAAATCAGCGCGATTCAATGATGCAGAAAATTTCCATCTCCAGTAAGCATAGTTAAGCGATAAATGCCATCGTTCATCAGGATGAATTCCTTGGTTCGGCGTGTACGATCCTGTTAAGTCTATATTTTGTGCTAACAAAGCGTCCATCACATTCAAACGGAATCCAAAAGCTGCGACATCTTTATATCCTTCGATAACAGGATATAGTGATACTAATTGCAGATTCTGAAATTCATTATACTCTCCTGTGTAGGTCGTCAATGAATCAATGTTTATTGTTAATGGTGATGATAACATCCACGACCTGACAACCGGTTGTTTTGTAGAAATCTCATAACCGAGATACCGTACTGGACTTACATTTTCAATAGAGTTGTTGCCAATCATTACCGGAGTGAAACCCTTACCTGAGTAGCGATATATAAGAATTGAATCTTTTGAAACAGGTACCGGTCGGAAAAAACCGGTTTCGCAATTAGTAATCCACTCCATCTTCTTTGCAGCACAGTCATAACGTACAACATTTGAGACACCTGAATAGTATGATGTGCCGTAGAGATATTGTCCATCTTCAGAAAAAATAAAATTTAGCGGTGCATTATTTTCAAACTCGTATAGAGAATCGAACGTGCTATTACCTGCAAGCAATTCATCAATCGACATTCGAACCAGTTTCTGTTTCCCGCTAATTTGAAGCATTGAGGCCGAAAGATACTTACCATCAGGTGATATATCAATATCAAAAATATCGGTACCATACGGCATTTCAGCAATTTCACTCCACGTAGTATATGGCGCAGGAAATCGTACTATAGTTGACAGTCCTTTATTATGTTGAACCCCCCAGAGTGACTTATCTGCAACATTGAATGTTAAATCACCCGTTCGGCAATTCTTTAAAAGTGCCTTAGTTTCCCCTGTTTTCAGATCGACTACATCGAGACCCCGCCAACTGCCGCTATTGTGTGTGGTGTAAAAGAGCAAACCATTTTCTTGGTCGTACGCCAGTGAACACACATAGTAAAGAGCCGGCGAAGGAACATCGCAGATTTTTCTTACTTCTCCTGTTGAGATATCAATAGAAACAATGTGAGCAAGTTGACCTGGATAATTTACGGCAGCATATAATTTTTTTGTGGTTGAATCATAATAGGTGCGTGAAACGGATCCCAATGATTTCGCAGAAATCTTACGATACGGAGTCAACGGGTAACGACGAATGGAATCGAGATTTTCTTTCTGCCATTGATGTTCCCACTGAATCCAGCGGGACCACTCTTCGTCAAGTGAAGAGTTGTATACTTTTTCAAATTGAGAAGCGAAGTCGCGATTGCTTGAATCAGTTCGATCTACCCAACTGAGCAGTTTCGGAAGCCCGTATTGGTACGCAAGATAACTCATAAATCGAGTTCCATATAGATATGAGTTTGCTCCAATTTGGAAATCAATCGTCGTCCCCTCGGATTCTAACCCAACCACATCATAGAAGTAGCTGCTATCATTAACCATCGTTCGAAATACCATTTCATCGTACCCTCCCTGTGCACGCCCAATTCCGCCCGCCATCCAGGTCTCCATGAATACAGCAATACCCTCAAGAAACCACCTTGGACTATATTTGCGCGGTGTGGTTAGGTAACTGTAAAACATTGAGAGCGGGTGATCAGATGTTGGTGCAACTTTACCGAAAAAAAGCGATCTATAGAAATTGTCAGTCGATGAAGATTTATCCAGCGATACAATATGCATCAGCTCGTGGCTCATTACCCAGTTCAACCGCTCGTTCGTCGGGGTGGTCTCGTAAACTTGCTCGTATGGTTCTATCCCAAGTACTAGGTAGTTGAATGGATTTGCTGCTGCGCCAGCATATCCGTAATCATCGAAATCCTGTAGAAAGACAGTGACTTTTTCCGATGGAGTGTAATCAAAGAATTTTTGATGAAACTTCATCGAATTCTCAAAACAACGAAGCAGGTGGGGTATTATAACTGAGTGTTTCTTGTCATAGTATAACAATCGAAGATTTTTCGCCTCAATACTATAGAACTGAGCTGACATTCTATAATAGAATATTAAGATTATTGCAATAAGAGTGAAAAACAAATATGCAATCTTTTTGAAAGTATGTGTCATTTGTTTGATATTGTGAAATGGTTTCTCGACCGATCGAACCGTCCATCGATTCTTGCTGTACAAATAAACAGAAATCATAAGGAGGAGATGGTTCCACAATCTCCTCCTTAGATTTAGAATAATATGTAAGGGGCTCATCTACTCTTTTTCAACTTGTACCTTCTGTGTTGCCTCCAAGATTGCCTTCTGGTTTTCGGCAGGTACATATTTCATGGCAGCTTCAACTTGCGTTTTCTGCGCCGCATCTAAGATAGCTTTCATGTTTTCTGCCGGCACATATTTCATTGCTGCTTCCAAAACAAATTTCTGGTTTTCAGTCGGTACATATTTCATTGCTGCTTCGACTTGCATTTTCTGAGCAGCATCCAATATAAATTTTCGGTTTTCTGTTGGTACAAACTTCATAGCGGCTTCCAAAATATATTTCTGGTTTTCAGCAGGTACATACTTCATTGCTGTTTCCAAAATATATTTCTGGTTTTCTGCTGGAACATATTTTCTTGCGGCTTCCAAAATATATTTCTGGTTTTCTGCCGGCACATATTTTCTTGTTGCTTCCAAAACATATTTCTGGTTTTCAGCAGGTACATACTTCATTGCGGCTTCGAGTTGTGCCTTCTGCGCTAAGTCTAATATTGCTTTTTTGTTTTCTGCTGGAACATATTTCATCGCTGCTTCCAAAACATATTTCTGGTTTTCAACTGGCACATATTTTCTTGCGGCTTCCAAAACATATTTCTGGTTTTCAACTGGCACATACTTCATTGCGGCTTCCAAAATATATTTCTGGTTTTCAGCAGGCACATACTTCATTGCGGCTTCCAAAGTATATTTCTGGTTTTCAGCGGGTACATACTTTCTTGCGGCCTCCAAAACATATTTCTGGTTTTCAGCCGGCACATATTTTCTCGCTGCTTCCAAAATATATTTCTGGTTTTCAGCAGGTACATACTTCATTGCGGCTTCGAGTTGTGCCTTCTGCGCTAGTGCCATGATAGCTTTCTGATTTTCAGCCGGCACATACTTCATCGCTAAAGCCAAGATTGCTTTCTGGTTCTCTGCCGGTACAAACTTCATCGCTGCTTCGACTTGCGATTTCTGAGCTGTTTCTATAATTGTCTTCTGTTGTGCCTCGGGCACATACTTCATCGCTTCCTTCAGCAGTTCTATCAATTCGGCTTCGGACATTTGCATACTTTCGAGTTTCACGTCCTTATCACTCAACTGCTGCGCATTGTACTTTTTTACCCCGCCGATTGTCCCTTGAGCATTTTCATCTTGGGGCCACGGGAAGATAAACGCGAAATAAACTATCGCCAAAACAGCGACCAGCATTACTACATAAATCATTCCTTTTTTCATGATAACCTCCATGATAATTGTTTATAGATATTGTTGATTATTATTTACTATTTGTCTCTATCTTAAATACCGAGCCGCGCTGTAAAAGTTGGATATAGTTGCAAATATTTTCTTGGTATCACTATCTTTATTCCGGGTTACTCAGAAGTGTGTATGCGTACACAATAGAACCCGATGAATAGATTTTTAAATACACCGGGGATAGATTTGATGTTATCCGTCCCAATGCTATGAGATAATGATTCGTACCATTACATGTAAATTGTAATGGGTTGCTTTTAACTATTAGGTCATTGCTAAAATTATTGGATTTCTTAAACTCACGGAAATTCACGTCGTTTTCATTGAATTTTAGCGTTACGTTGACATCCTGCGTTGTTCTGATTGTTGCATCGATAAAGATTTCCTTGTCCGAGTATGATAGTCGGACATCCCCTTTTACACTTTCCTCATCAATAGTTAGCTCGTCTGAGGTGTGAAAAACTTTGGCTGTGGAATTTGCTCCAATGGCTCCATAAAGATCGGGAATATTAACAGAGTTATTTTTATAAAGGATAATGAATAAAAGCGAAATCACAATAATCCCTGTTATTAAACCTGCAGAAAACACATAAGCATACCGCGGTTTATTCCCAAAGAGGAGCGTTTCAAAGTAGCGTTGGAAGACATTCTGCCTCTCATACTTTGTATATTTACCAACAGGAAGAGCATTTACAATGTTCTTTTTCAGATTTTGGGGCGGCTCTACAATCTTCACTTGTGAGAATTCTTTCGAAATAACTAAAAGATCAGCATAATATCTTTGGGCATCCGGGTTGTGCTTTAAGTATTTTCTTAATTTTTTACTTTGTCTCGGCGAGATCATATGATCGATTTCTCGATTGATTAACTCCAAATATTTTTCCTCAATCATAAACACCTTCTTTTCTTAAAATATCTCTCAGCAGTTTTCTTGCTGTGAACAATCTCGATTTCACAGTCTTTCCCGGAAGATCAAGAACATAGCTGATCTCACCGTATGAAAGGTCTTGAAAATGGCTGAGCACAATCACTACTCGGTAATCTATTCCAATCTTCATGAGCGCATTCTGTATTTTCTCGCTTAATTCAACATCCTTATAAGTTTCCTCGGGATTTTTTTCCGCTGAAACAATTCCCGAATCAATTCCTTGTGTTTGCTTTCTTTGTTTAAGTACATTTAACGACTCGTTTACGGCAATCTTATAAAGCCAGCTAAAAAATTTATATCGCTCGTTAAACTTACTAAGATTCTCATACGCCTTGAGGAAAGCCGTTTGCGTAACATCAGTGGCATCCTCGACATCGTTTAATATTCTCAGACCAACATTGAATATGATCTTGTGATATCTTTCTACAATTTCTTCAAAAGCTTTCTGATTACCTTGAAGACATTGTCGAACGAGTATATGATCATCTTCTCTATTCATAAATACAAGCGAAAGATGAAAAAGTTGGTGGCAATTTGTTGCTTTGTTTATTCAATCTCAAAAATATGGTCAAATCCTGTTAAAATGAAAATATCTTTAACGTGTTTATTTAGATTAACTAACCGCATTGCGTGCCCGGTTCCTTTCAACCGTTTCTGATGCGCCAGCAGAATTCCCAAGCCGGCACTTGAGATGTATTCAAGGTCCTTGAGATTTATGGTACGGGATGTCATGACCTCTTCAAGGATTTTTTCTGCTACATCAACTTGTGATGCGTCGAGCCTCCCCATAAACGATATCTCACCAGTATCAAGAATTTTTATATTAAACATCGATTTTCTCCAGATTTTTTGTAAATGTTATTCTGCTTTCTCCATTAGCGTATTGGTACTCAAGATTATCAACCATCTTTTTCACAAGGTGAAGTCCAAGTCCCCCAACTTTGCGCTCTTCCAATCGCCGTGTTACATCGACTTCCTGAGTTTTAGTTACATCAAATTCATCGCCACCGTAATCTATGATGTTCACTTTTAAATTCCTTCCCTCTTTTTCAATCTCGATAGTGATGTCGCCATGCGAATTCCGGTTGTACTTGACGATGTTGGTAAATAATTCCTCGATTGCCAAGTTAATAGAAAAGGAATTTACTTCATTAACTTCATACATTGTGAGTATCTCATTCACAAAACTGAAGATTTGCGATAATGACGATATTTGACGTTTAAAGTCCCTTTGCATAAACCCATTTTCAGTTGGGTTAGGAAATTTGTTCAATGTCTATAGAATCTTTCGAGATTTAATCTTCTGTTTACCTTCTTCGTTCAACCAACGATCAAATTCATCCGTGCCTTGATACAACGTGTTTTCTTTATCCCCTATCCATTGTTCCGGATTCGTTCTTATGTATTCACGGATTTTATACAATGATCTTTCATTACGGATAATGTGCTCATAGTAATTACGTTGCCAGACAGATATACCTAGGGTATTGCGTTTCTCGTTGATACGCCGTGCAGAAAATGATTTGAATGCACGTATGATTTCTGATAAAGGATACCGTTTATCCCTTGTAGGGGCAGGTCTCAGACCTGCCCCTACGACATCATCTATGATGATAATAATGCCATGCACATGGTTCGGCATCACGACGAATTCATCCAGCATAATCGTTGAATAATGATTTGGTAATTCTTCCCAACATGATTGAACGATCTTGCCATATTGATTCAGACTCATTTCACCACCGACAATCTGAGCGAATAAATTCTCGCGATCTTTTGTACAAATCGTCACAAAATATGAGCCCTCTAACGAATAATCATATTCCTTCAATCGGAGAGGTTTTCTCTTTTTGATGATTGATCTATCAGATTTCACGATATGCGATATCGTTTGCCCAATCATATCCTACTTAAACAAATTCTCAATCACACCCAACTTACTCTTATCCTCAATGGTCCTATAACATATCTCCATACCATCATCAGTTAAATCGACTCTATACTTATCCAAGATTAAACCTGAACATGTTGCAGGAATTTTTTCTTGTTTGCCATCCAAGAAAGAAATACGAAAAACTTCTCGCTTGCTATTGAAAACATAGTATCCCTTGTTGCGCACAATACCGCCAAAGCTCAATCCGGGTGGTCGATTCCAAACAATCCACGATTTTGAAGAACCTTTTCCATCCCAGTCTTCAATCCTGCAAACCCGTATAAAACGATCAGTAGTACGATCGTCTCTGAATAGCATATATTTGCCATCAAAAACATGTGTGGCGAAAATTGAATCTTCAGAATATTGCTCTGGTGGGCGGCCATCGAGATATACCTTCCACCATTGATCCCCCCTGATACCTTTGTTGACTTCTATGGTAGAACTATCTTTCCAACCATAATTGGTGCCAAATGAAATCATTTTCGGCGTTTCAAGTTTATCGATTCCTGTGACATAGACCTTCGTTGATTCTCGAGGTTCATATATTTTCTTGGAATTGTACGTGATGAACCTGCTATCCGGCGACCACTTCGGCCAATCTTCATAAGTGTCACCAAACGTTAACTGACGCTCGCTCGTACCATCTCTATTAATGATATAGACATGGCTGACGTCGCTGGAGAGAACTCCCGCAGTATACGCGACATATTTACCATTGGGTGATATTCTCGCCCAATCATAGCTGTTCTCACTGGTTGCCACTTCGAACGTTGAGTCAGATCCATCAAGTCTGGCAATCTTGAGATGCCCGACTCTGTTCATTTGTGAATATGACACCACTCTACAATCACTGGAAATTGTCGGGAGTTCCTCATACGTGCTTCCCTTCGTGATTCGCACCGGGGAACCACCTCCTCCAGAAACAGTCCACAGGTTCCATCCCCCAGCACTTCTTGCAGAGTAGATAATTTGGTTATTACTCCCCCAGCAGATCTCATTCTTCCATGTTGTGTCGCCGACGAGGGAGATTTCTTCGTGGGTCGAGAGATTATGAATGGCAATTTCACAGTACATTAGTTTTAGAGGTCGAACCCAGGCAATTGAGCGGCTGTCAGGGGACCATGCAAAGGCACTGGTGATCAAATAGTTGCCACGAAAGTTAAACGAGCCAACTGTATCTATAAATTCCAAGCGGTTGTCTGTACCTTCTGAATTCATAGTCCAGAATTCACCCTTACCGCTTCGGGGGGATGGAAAACTGCCAGGTAAGATCATGTAACCGATGCGTTTCCCATCAGGGGACCACTTTGGAGTCCACCCATTCCCTATTTTCTTGATTCTTCCTCCAATGAAGGAAAATACACAAATTTCATTCTCTGCCTTCTGAAAAAAGACAACGGTATTCCCATCAGGCGAAATATTTGGCATTATACCAATTCCCTCTTGATCGTCGTAGGTGAGCTGGCGCGGTTCTCCTCCCTTCGTACTGACAACGTAATGATGCCATTTATTTCCTTCATCACGTCCGGGAAATACAATATATTTCCCGTCGGGCGAAATCACAGGATCCCTGACTTGTTTTAAGGAAACTTGTATCGTGCGTTGCGTGAAGTTGGGATTGATTTCCACTCTGTTTCTTAAAAAGTACAGATAACCGACAACGCAGAGTATAACAAGTGCGCATGCAGAGATAATTATTTTGTTTCTCCGTGCAGATAGTTTCTTCTTTTCCCCACTCACTGGTGGAAATCCCGTCCTTGAGGTATCTTTCTTCAATCGTCTCAAGTCTATGAGCATATCCTCTGCCGTCCGATACCGCTCCGCTGGATCCTTCTCCAATGCACGACGGATTATATGCACAAGCTCCGGTGATGCATCTGGTACAGATGTTTGTATTGGTTCGGGCTCAACGTTCACAACTGAATATAATATCGCTGCTTCATGTTCTCCGCGAAATGGTAATCTTCCTGTAATCATTTCGTATAGCACAACACCCAAAGACCAGAGGTCAGTACGATGATCAACCGTATCTCCGCGTGCCTGCTCAGGCGACATGTACGAAGCAGTGCCTACTGTTGTTCCTGTTTTTGTAAGCTTGCTTAATCCCTTCTTACGTGCTAAACCGAAGTCGAGAATTTTTACCTGACCCTTGTCTGTTACGATTATGTTACTGCTTTTTATATCACGATGCACAATACCTTTCTCGTGCGCCGCCTGCAGTCCTTCTGCGATCTGAATTGCAAACCACACTGCTTCAGCTACATCGAGACGTCCTTTTTCAATTTTCCCACTCAGCGACGCACCTTCGTAGTACCCCATCGCGATGAACATTTGACCGTCAGGTGTTTCGTCAACTTCATAGATGGTACAAATATTTGGATGATCGAGAGCAGAAACAGCTTTGGCTTCATGGGTGAAGCGATTGCGTTCTTCTTCTGATTGAGAAATATCGCGCGGCAGGAATTTTAACGCAACATCGCGGTCAAGCTTTGTGTCGTGGGCTTTGTAAACCACACCCATGCCGCCCTCGCCAAGCTTCTCAAGAATTTTATAATGTGATATTGTTTGTCCGATCATTGCACACACCTCCCGCCTGCGGCGGGATCCTGAAAATTACAGCCACTCTCCCGACGCTGTCGGGATCGTGGGTAATTTTCGGACATGCCACCTTCGCCTAACTTCTCGAGTATTTTGTAATGAGATATAACTTGACCAATCATGACCATCGCCTTGTCATTGTAAGAAGTACGTTGCGCCATCTTTTGGCGTCCCGACATCTTTCGTCGGGATAATGTGATATGATTTTACCAATCATATATTCTCCTGTTGGTAACCGTAGAATGTAGGGAGAATTTATGGAAGTGTCAAGAAATGAATCTCAAAACTCAGATTGTTTGCGTTTTATGGGCGATTTCTGAGATCGGCTCTATGCTGAATTCCAGACACCGGGTATTTTCTCCCCACAAAATTTACATTTTCCCTTCAACAGATAATTATTGAGAATGGTGAATCCCCTTCTCTCAATTATCATCTTGCCGCACTTATGGCAATAAGTGTTCTCGGCAAAATGCGCCGGAACATTTCCAAGGTAGACATGTTTGATTCCTGCGTTCAGTGCGATATCCCGGGCTTTCTCCAATATTGAAACCGGGGTAAGCGGCAGTTGGTTTAATTTGTATAACGGTGTAAATCGACTGAAATGCAGCGGACAATCCGATAGGTCATTCTTAGTTAACCACTCGCACATCCGTTTTATCATTTCAAGATTATCCGTCCAACTTGGAATTACCAGATTAGTAATTTCGAGCCACACGCCCTCTTCCTTTAAAACTTTTAAAGTTCTCAGAACAGGTTCAAGCGATCCGCCGCTTAACTTGCGGTAGATACCATCGTCATAATTTTTCAAATCAATATTTGCCGCATCAATGACCTTACACAATTGACGAAGCGGTTTTTCATTGATGTAGCCGTTCGACTTATAAACATTCTTGATTCCTTTTTCTCGCGCGAGTTTTGATGTGTCATAAACATATTCGTAGAATGTTCCCGGCTCAGAGTAAGTGTATGCTATTGATTCGCATTTTGTTTTCAGACATTGCTCTACAACTTTCTCAGGCATCAAATCTACATTGTCAGTTTCCATCGGGCTGAATTGCGATATCTGCCAGTTCTGACAATTCAAACAGCGGAAATTGCATCCAGCGACCGCAATGGAGAATGCCTTTGTCGTTGGCATGAAGTGAAAGAACGGTTTCTTCTCAATCGTATCAATGTGAACTGCGCATGGATTCCCATACGCGATTGTAAATAGTTTCCCCTGATAGTTTATCCTGTTACGGCAAAATCCCGCATTCCCTTCGGCAAGCAAACATCTATGTGGACATTTTTCACACTGTAAACCATCGGGAGTTATGGTATAAAATAATGCTTCTCTTCTCCATCTGCCAGTTTCATCTTTTTGAAATGTTGATAGGAATTCACGTTCGGCTGATTTTATCAATAAATCTGTGCGCTTCGTTCCCAGAATGCATGCGCCGAATCCTAAAGAACAGTATTTGATGAATTGTCGCTTACTTATTTTTCCGGTTCCGGATTTTCCAGTCATGATTCAGATTTTCAAATTGTAGTCAATAAATATTTATCCCGATTAATAACAGCGATACATCCGCTGATTACATTCACCAAAGCTATTAGTAAACAAACCTTAATAAGTCCGATGAGAGGTACAAATATAGTAGTAGTCAGCAGAGCGCCTATGGCAGACCCAAATAAATCCATGCCATACAACCGCGCGGAAACAACGGCGGCTGTGCCCCGTTTTATTTTCGTTGCTGTAAAAAATTCAAGTCCGATAAGCATAGCGAGCAAAAATGCTGGCAGAAGAAAAACAACCTGAAGCGTTATCGGGCTCAACGTAGCCGTTTTTATAAAGAGAAGAAATATTGGAAGCAGTATCGAATATAAAGCTATACAGAATTGAATACCGGCATAAGTCTTCATACCGGGCGTGGATATCAGTCTTTGACCATACAAGGAACCGATTACGAGTCCACCCATGAAAACCATGATAATCATTCCTAACATTTGATAAACGTAACCATAGACAATTTGGAATGAAAACAAAAGTATAAGCTCGATTGATAATGCAGAAAACCCGCCCGTAAACATTCCCGCCGTAACGGCGTCTGTTTTTATTACGAGCACAATAGTGAATATAATTACCGCGGTAATAATAAACCACCAACCGTATTCAAATTGACTTAACCAGTAGCGAAGTTGACGATAATATGAAATCGGATTATAGTCCTCATTAAAATGAGTATTTTTGTTGAGCGTTTTATGAATCTCCGTAGACCGCTGGTCCAGAATATTATCGTCTATATAATATTTGTTGATATACACGGTAGGAATTCTGCGCTTATCAATCAAATTGGAGATGTTGGTTCTCAAATCAATGTCGGAGGCAAGAAAATAGTTCTTCAAACCGGGGATGATGAGAACATTCCGGAACGCTGTTTTCAGAGTGTTGAACATGATCGAATTTATTTCCCGTCCTTCTTCGCCTATATAATCGACGGTTTCGAGCAAGCCCATCGAGACGACTGCGCCGGGATTTAATTTTTGTCGTAGTTCTCTGAAAAATTCCACCGTATAAAATCGATTAAGTTGAGCCGTATTTGGACCCGGAAGATTGATCAGAACCACATCGTAATGTTCCGGTGATTGCCGTATAAACATCCGCGCATCCTCGTTTATAACTTTGATTTTATCGTTATTCAATACATTTGTAAATTTTTTCCCTATCTGAATGAGCTGCGGATTAATTTCAACATAATCAATACTCTCAACATCATATTTCGATATTTCATCCGTAGTTCCGGATATTCCTCCCGAAACCAGAAGAATTTTCTTCGGGTTTGGATGCTGTATCATTGCATAATGAACAGCTTCCTCATTCGCGGCTGGGTCGTTTGTAGAAAAGAGAAGAACGTTATTTTCATAAAAATTTTTTTGATCGCCCTGCCCTGTTACCGTAAGATTTCCATGCGGGGTATCTTTAAAATAGAGCAGTTCCTGGCCTACGAAAAGAAGTTTTCTTGAAACTATATCAAAATCGACCCAATACGAAAGGATAATAACTACCACGCACAGTAAAAGCGTCGGATACCGCAGCGCCGGTTTTACATGTTTAATAAAAATAAAATAAACAACGGCGAAGTTGAAACTCATCAGGATTATCAAACTTTGAAACATACTTAGGAAATAGATCATTATAAAATTTACAACCATACCGCCAATTATACTTCCAAGCGATTCCCATGCGTAGATGTTGGAGATTAGATTAGTTTTAAATTCATCCGAGATTGTTTGTGCGAAAAGTGAAAACAAAAAACCGGAAGTGACGCAGAATGGCAGAAGAATTATAAATGAAGAATAAAATATTTGCGGCAGACTAATCATTGTACC
Organism: uncultured Chlorobiaceae bacterium; assembly: GCA_964520905.1. GTDB lineage: Bacteria > Bacteroidota > Ignavibacteria > UBA10030 > SZUA-254 > JAGVIE01. Next base: position 28,113 of record CAZFQL010000014.1, read on the forward strand.
CAAAGGAAAAACAAAATTCTTTGGTAAAACGGCGGCAAATGCCGTGACAATGGGTAGTATGGCAATCAATAACAAAAGAAAACCGATTGACCGCATTTTATTTTGTAATCTTGCGGAGTGCCTCCCGAATAATGCTCCTATACCTGTAAGTACGAGCCAGTTTGTTAGAACGACTCCAACTACCAACTCGTTTCCGTAGAAGATGGAAAGAAATTCTCTCAATAAAAAAATTTGTGTTATAATCGATGTAGCCCCGGACGCAAGAACCGAAATCAAGAATAACTTATCAATCTTGACGGGATGTATGGCGGCTTCCGGTGAATTACTTTTCGCTGAACACATAAGCTTCATATACATAAAGATCGGCATCTCTCCACCCGTTCCAGCCGATACCTGCTTTATCCTGAGCGCAATGTCCTAAAAATTCTTCTTTCGACCAGCCGGTTTCGGTGGCAACCTGTGGTAAGAATGTTCCTGAGCGGGCGTCCTTCCTGATATAGATACCATGTTTTCCCAATTCAATCTCATCAATAGAGTTGATTTTTCTCATCGGTGTCAGTACCGAAATTTCGATTACTAATTGGTTGATTTCATCTGCGGTTACCGGTGAAAAACGGTAATCTTCCGTCGATGCCGCAATAGCCATCTGTTGAACAACCTTGTATAACGGTTCCAATGCTTCGAAACGTCCGATGCATCCTCGCAATTCATGGTTTTTATGAAGAGTAACAAACGCGCCACATGCCGTCTTTAGGTTTTCAGGCAGAGCCGTGACATCGATTTGCATAAACTTATGCTTTGAAATATATTGTTCGATAGTATTGCGCGCTATCGACAATAATTCTTTTTTTTCATCGTCACGCAGGAAGAATTGCCTACTCTCATTCTTCCGGTTTAACGAGACGGCAATGGCATTATAACCAACGACATTTCTTTTATCTCCTGTCTCGGTATCACCCGAATTTTTATACTGAATATTATTAAATGAAACGCCGGTATTGAGTTCGGTCATCGACAACAACGTAAGAACCGAAGTCCAGCCGCATAAACTGGTCGATAGATTCGGGATTCTCTTCATCTCATTTTCTTGCAGGGCTGTAATCATAGTATCAAAAGAATTCTTCATAATCGCTTCTGCTGTAGCTTTATCGATTCTTACGGCATCATTGTAGGATGGATAATGGGAAAAATCCGTGCTGATTATAAAAAGATTTTTCGAATTCAAAAATGGCAGAAGCGCTTCCCCGATTTTATTGCAAACATCGGGTTTCTGAGTACCCAGAATGATAGGAACGATCTTAAAACTTTTTTTCAGTTTACATTGCAGGAATGGAAGCTGAACTTCGATGCTGTGTTCATTGAGATGCGCGTCGATCCGGTCCGTGAATACAGCGTATTGCTTGATCAGCTTTTTAGCGAGAGTAGTATTTACTGAAATTTTTCCCAGCGGGGTAATAAAATTTCCCCAATGATAAATCGACGCGCCCTCGAAAGAAACATGATGGCTTGATCCGATGATGAAAATATTTTCGTATTCCTTCGACGGATCAATCTGGTTGAAACCCGATGCCGCTACCTCACCAGAAAAGATATATCCGGCATGCGGCACGATTACGGCAACCACATTATCCAGATGCTTAGATGGTGTCGCTCTTGCAAATAAGACTTTAACACTCGAATACAATTCGGAGGAATCAGCAGGATAGAATTTCCCTGCTACTGCGGGTTGGCGATTAAGATGTTTATCCTGTGAAATGCAGTTGGCAATGCCAAGCGACAGAGAGATTGTCAAAATGAAATGCAGTTTAATGAATTTCATACGTCACCTCAGATACAATGGATACTACTGTTCTTGCCCGGATTTACTTCTTATACGAAACTATCTCTAAGATGAAAAAAATATTGAATAAATCCAACGATTATTGTGAATTGTTTAGTCGGCTGAGGTTCGTTTATGCCATTGGTTAGCAACGAGCGAATCGATAACCGATTGTCCGCGATGACCGAATATTGGATGATTCTGCAGTGAAAATTCATTTGCGAGACGCAGTGCAACCTCGCCGGGCGGTGTATGCGTGTTTCTGGATTCCTTAAGTACTTTCAACGCTATCTGGTAGATCGAATATTCCCATTCCTTTGTTAGGTGTTGTTCAATGAAAGGATCGTTGCGAACATAACCGTATTGTTCATTCGCACAATTGACTATTCCCATACGGTTTGTTAGAAAATCGGGCACATAAACGACGCCTCTTTCGTACAACATTTTGTCGTCTCTTTGACTATCTTCCAACTGATTGTTAGCGGCGCCGCAAATAATTTTCGCTTTGATCATCGGTATTGTGGTTGGATTTAAAATTGCGCCTGTCGCACATGGAGCAAAAATATCACATTCACTCTGAAAAATGCTCAGATCATCCAAAGAAACTATTTTTGCCTCTAAATTACATCCTGTTACAGTCTCCTTTACCTCCTTGACAATATATGGATTAATTTCACAGGCGATTACTTTCTTTACTTCTTTTTCAAATAAATATTTTATCAGCGGAGACGCAACATGTCCCATCCCCTGAACGGCAATTGTTTTTCCTGCAAGAGTTCCCATCCCTAAGAATTCAAGCGCGGCTTCCATGCCGGAGATTATTCCGCGCGCCGTAGGTACCGATGGATTGCCGCTTCCACCGAGCCGTAGAGGTATGCAAGTGGTAAACCTTGTTTTTGTAAATACATTTACCATATCGGTTACATCTGTTCCAACATCTTCCGCTGTCACATAACAACCGTGAATCGAGCTCATTAACTCGCCGAACTCCTGATAAATCGATGCTCTGATGATTGGATTATTTTTATCTACAGTCGGGTTGTGTGCCATAACGCCTTTGCCTCCGCCCCACCAAAGACCGGCAAGCGCATTCTTCATTGTCATACCGACTGCAAGCCGCAAACCATCACGAAGATAATCTTCGACAGTATTATAATTCCAATATCGGACTCCACCAGCCGCTTGTCCGCGTTTGGTTCGGTGAATGAATGCCCCTTGAAGAATATCGTATTTGCGGCTGACCTGAATGAATATTCCCTCATGTGTCATGAAATCACGCTTATCCGATTGTATGAACTCGGCAATTTGCTGCAATTGCTTGTGAGAACTCCTGACAATTTTATTTTTCGCATCGCACACAAAATAAAATCTGGTTATATTTTCATTCTTAAGAAATGCAATAAATTCTTGCGGTGTAAGCTGTAACAGATTTATACTTTTTGCCATCTATTTCTCTATTGCAATTATGGATTTACCAACGATTTCTAAACATTACGAAAGTTGCATGTAATTATCAAGCGCACTTAGTAGATCTATTTTTCGAAAAGTAAATTTATTTAACGACCTGTTCTCTTTCATATTTTCCATCTGCAATCTCAATCGCTGTTAGATATGCAAGCTTTGTTATCTTCTCGAACAACGGTTTGTTCAATGTTTCAGGCGTATCTGTAATGTCATGAAGATGTGCATAGCCGTTTGTTGTAACGAAATATATTGCAGGTATTTTCTTATCATGAAACGGTCCCGCGTCTGCGCCGCCGCCATTCCATGTTGTTTCTACCATCATCTTCGTATATGATGAATCTTTTTGCCGGGCGATATTCCAGAGTTTCGGCGAGCTTTTACCATTCCCGACCTGAATGCTATCCCCCGAACCTACGCAATCAAGGTTTAGCATTCCAACTATTTTCTCAAGCGCAACCGGTGGATGATTGACAAAATGTAAAGCGCCGATTAGACCCAATTCTTCACTTGCGAATAGAACAAAAATTATAGATCGCTTCGGCTTTACCTTTCCTTCAAGAAATGCATTTGCTATTTCCAGAACAGCCGCGGAACCGGAAGCGTTATCGTTTGCGCCGGGTGCGAATATTTCACCAGCTTGACTTCCGACATGATCGAGATGTGCGCCGATGACGAGATATTCGTTCTTCATTCCCGGGTCGGTTCCTTCAAGCAATCCGACTACATTCATTGTCGGTTGCTCTTTGGTATATTTGGCGTGAACGTCAATCTCGACCGTAGATTGTATCGGAAGCGAAACTGGTTTCTTGAGCGAATCGATTTTTGTTTGCAAATCTTTCAAATCGTATCCACTTCCAAGAAGAAAATCGTTTGCGGCGGAGATGTCGATGTGCATTTGAGGAAACTTTTCGTTTTGTTCTCCCTTTCCATCGAGTACACTTAGAATTGTCTTTTGTGGATTAGGATCGTTCGGTAGAGACACAATTAAAAGTCCAACTGCTCCGTGCCGAGCCGCTGTCCTGGCTTTTTCGCGAGGATACGGGCTTCCCCAATTGCTTGAATCGTTCATTCTCCATTTCGGATTAGGTTTGAACACGAGAACAATTTTTCCTTTCACGTCAACACCGGCATAATCATTGTATCCGATTTCAGGTTGCGACAAACCGTATCCGCAGAAAACGACTTGCGCCGTGAAATGTCCGGAACCTGTAAGATCGCGACACACAAAATCTTTCCCAAGCTTGTATTCGGTTTTCAATCGTCCATCTTCAATTAAATTAAGCTTAACAGGCGAGAAGATCTCGTTATATTCGACTTTCAGATTTTGAAAATACGATTCATCACCGAGCGGCTTCAAACCGATTTTTCCGAATCCTGATGCCATGTACTTTGCGGCTTTATTGTAACCCTCGCTTCCAGATAATCTTCCAGCATATTCTCTCGAAGCAAGCATTTCGACGGTTTTCATCAAATTATTTATGGAGATTGTCGAAAGACCGGGGACTTCATGAATATTGGAATCAACTGTTTGACCGCTTACCGAAACAGTCAAAGCAAGAAAATATATGGCGATGATTTTATGATTCATCAGAACTCCTTGTGATATAAAATAGGCAAATTAATAGAAACGAAATGTGTTGTGTTATTGCTTTATCTCTTCCGTCTCCAACTGCTCAAAGTATTTTTTGATCAGGTCTTCGTAATCCTTAGTATATTTACTTTCAAGTACTTTTAGAAGCTCTTCGTGAAGTTTGTTCTTGCCTTCCTTTGTAGAAAGATCTATCTCGGCAGGGCTTGGACGAGAGATATCCTTTCCTGTTTCAGCACGTCTTCGTTTTTCATAATCCCGTTCGCGCATAGAGCGAGTCGACTCCAGTAATCGTGAAAGAATTTTATCCTGCTTCTGGATAGTATTGGGATTAACATTTCCTTGCTGAAGATCGGTCTGAACTTCTTGCATCTCCTGTGCTATCCTGTCGAGATCGCCAAGCAACCTGCTGTATTCACCGGAGTTTTTCGCTTCCTTTGCCAATTGTTCCAGTGATTTCTGCGCCGCCCCTTGTTGACCGGAAAGACGCTGGTACTCTGCTTGCTGTTGAGCGCTCATCATTTCGCCCTGTCCCTGTGCCATTGACATTGCCTGCTGGGTTCCCTGGTTGATCGCGCCCTGTGTGCCTGCCATTTGCTGTAACTGCGACATCAATCCAGCCATACCCATTCCGCTCTTCCCACCCTGCATCATCGCATTCATCGCACCCTGCATTAACATCGCAGTACGATTAAGCGAGCCCATTGCCTCGTTTTGTTTCTGTGATGATGTTGATGGATTTCTATATTCCATCTGCTGCATTGCATCGCCCATCTGACGCATCGCATTGCCAATTTCTTTTCCCATCTCCGGACTTATTGCAAACGATTTCTTTCCGATCTCGCTGAGAGCATTTGTAATATTGCTGAGATCGTTCATAACTTCTTTTTGCTTTTGGGCGTTTTCTCTGAAGCGCTGCGAATTCGGATCGGTCTTTTTCATTTCATCTTTCAACGATTCTTGCCGTTCCGACAGCTCCAATACGTTTTCAAGTTGCCTGCGTATTTCGTTGACAATTTGTTTCATCTGGTTGTCGCGTAACGCCTGCTGAGCTTTCTCGAGTTGCTGTTTGAATTCATCCAAATCAGTTTTCGTTTCTTCCTGAGTTTGCTGAGCCGCTTGCATATTTCCTGATTGCATTTGCATCATCGATTGCTGCATCTTTTTGCCGGTCTGGCTATTCTGTAATTTCTGTTCCGCCCGACTTATTTCATCTAACGGCATTTCTTTGGGGAATTCCTCCATCTTCTTCTTGAGCGACGATGTCTCCTTTTCCAGCGCCTCCAATTGCTTCTGTAAATCTTCCTGCCTCTTGGAGAGTTCTTCTCGTTTTTGTTTGTCGGATGAACTTGTTTTTGAGGCTTCTTGTTTGAGCGTTTCCTGCTGTTTGGTTAATTCTTCTGTTCGTTTGATAAGCTCGTCTAATTTTTGTTCGATGTGAATTCGCTTCAGAAGTTCAATCGTTCTTTCTAAGTTCTGACGAAACTGCTCTTCCGTCATTTTCATTTGTTCCATCGATTGTTTCATTTGTTCGGGAGAGATCTGCTTCATGGATTCTTGAAATTTCTTTAGCGCATCGCGCAGTTCCGGCGAATTCAGTTTCTCCATCAGTTTCTGAAGTTCCTGATATTTTTCCATCGTTTGAGGCGAGAGCAATTTGTTCTCATCCATTTTTTTAATCATTTCGTCCATCTTCTGCATCGTCTCATCGATTTTTTTCTTGAGAGCATCGTAACGCTGTAACATTTCTTCGGCTTTTTTTTGCCGCTGCCAATCTGTTTTATCACCGCTCTTTTTCATTTCTCGATTCACTTCTTCGATATCCCTCTTCAACTGTTCGGCTTCCTTTGCAACGTTTTGCATCGATTCCATAGATTGTTCGTGTGTTTGAGATATATCGGAAAAAACTTCCTCCAGTGAAGGAAGCCGGACGATAAATGTCTGGCTTCTCGCGGATTTAGGACCGCTTACGTTATCATTATCGAATACTTCAACGTAGTATGAGAGGATATCTTCCGGCACGAGATCCATAGATGTCAAATCCCAATGATACCACGAATCAATCTTGTTTTGATTTTTATCGGTAAGCGGAATATCTATGAAAGTGAATTCATCCGCGGGGCGCTCATACCTCGATTGTGCAAGCCGGTATGCGAGCCGCAGATTTGAAAATCCGAAATCATCTTTGATACGAGTCAGAAGATCAAGCTTCATATCTCCGGACAGGTCTATGTTTTTTCCTGGCGCGATGATTTCTACGGTAGGATATTCATCGATTATTGTTTTAATGGAATATTCAACCGGATCAATGTTCGACAATCCATTTTTATCTTTAAGAGAAATATGATATGTTTGGTTTTTATTTACCGTCAACGATCCGGCTGCTTCTGCATTTATTACAGACAATGCGATCAAGTTACTATCGTTGAATATCAGCGAAGCGGATGAGAGATCTTTACTCGTGAGGATATGTAATTCCACTTTTGATCCGCGATACGCATTGATGTCGCCGTAATTTTCATCCAATGTTTTTATTGGGATACGCGTATACTGCGGTGAAACAATTTTTATCTGAAGAGATCGTATTATCGGTCTATCAAGAACTTTGATTGTAAATTTTTCGCTCTTGGCATCATCAATCGTAACAAAATAATCGGTTGACGTTTTAATGTTGGTAATTGCCGTCCTGAAAATTCCTTCATCATCAGTATGAAGATTTTGAGTGTCGAATTCAAGCTGTCCGTGCTGGCGGGTCTGCAACGAAAGAACTTTTACCGGCTTACCTATTGTATGAATTGCAATGGGAACATCGGCGCCGCGGATCGTCTCAATATTGCCGGGCTCAATAAAAAACTGAATCGGCAGAGGCGCCGCGAAAGATTGGTTAAAATGTACGATCCGATACAATGAACCAAAAAATCCGGAGGGAAAGAGCACAAACGCAAGAAATAAAACGCTGAATGAATAAGCTACAAATTTTCTAATCCGGCGAACCCTTGAATCGCTAACTGCGTCGGTAAAATCAATCGGTTGAATTTGTCGGTAGAGATCGATGAACGATGCATCGATCAGTTCAGGAGAATAAATGTTGTGTAATTGTTCCCTCGACTCATACATTTGAAGAGCATCGAACAATCTATCGCGAATTGAAGGGAATTTGCAGCCGACTTTCGCGGCGAGCAAATAATTATCCGGGGATTTTAACACTCCGGTCATAAAAAGTACCGGTCGAACAATAAAAATTGAGATCGATACAACCAATCCAATCGCTGTTAACACAAACAGAACTATCCGACCCGATATATCGAACGAGAAGATTCCTTCTACGACAATCGCCAGCAGTAAAAGGAGTATCGCGAGAAGAAGAGTTGTCATTGCACCGTGAAGTAATGTTAGACGATGCTCTTTTCTACGAACTCCGTTCAGTCGTTCAAGAATCTCCGAATAAAATTTTAAAGTATCGTTATTCAAGCACTAATAAAATAATAAATATAATGAAGACCTATAATCCAGCATAACGCTCAATTCTTCTAATGTGTTAACGTCCATACGACAATGTTTGTTCCAAAGCGGAGCGCCTCATCATGTTTTGCCTGAGTGTCACCATGGACTTCTATATCGTTCCAACCATCGCTGGGATTAGACTCATAAGTATAATAGAGGACAAGTCTGCCGTTGTGAAAAATCCCGAAACCCTGCGGCGGCTTTCCGTCGTGCTCGTGCGTTTTAGGCGGTCCTTTTGAAAATTCGTACTGGCAATGATACAAACCGAATGAATATGGCAGTTCAATCAACTCCTGTTCCGGGAATATTTTTTTGATTTCACGTCTGAACGATTTGTCCATTCCATAATCGTCATCGGCATAGAGAAATCCACCGTTCTCGAGGTATAATCTAAGTCGTTTTGCTTCGATGTCAGAAAAAATAATATTTCCGTGCCCGGTCATAAAGATAAAAGGATAAGTGAAGAACTTGTCGTCCGGTATTTCGACAAATTCATAACCCGGCGAGACATCAATCTGTGTATTTTGTTGAACGAACTTTAAAAGATTGACTTCTTCAGTGGGATCGTTGTACCAATCGCCGCCGCCGTTGTATTTTAGGCGTGCAATTTTGAACGAACTGCTCACTTTTACTGTCTGCGGATATACTTCGAGTTGCAGCAGAATTCCGAAAAGAATCAGAGACAAAAAGATTTTCATATATCTAAAAGGTATGAAATGGGAGGAGAAGAAGCAAGCAATTGTCATCGACATTGAAATGATAGAAATAACCGAACATTTATTTCTATTAGCTCAAGAATTTATTTTGATATGCTAAGCGTTAAATCAATGAGGGAGAGCGTGTCTGTTAAGCACGCTCTCCTCAAGGAGTGTACGATAGTGAATTATGTTTCGGAAAAAATCCGAAACATGTTTACTTTAATGTTTCTATTTGTAGAGCTGTCTTACAAAAATAACCGCTCGGTGTATATTCCGACCGAGTAAAGTATTCATCAATCCATAATTTTACGTAAGAACGCAGGCTTCTCTACGTCAATTGTATCGATCAATCTGGATGAATTCTGATCTTCCGCTTTGGATGTATTCAACGGAATATCTATACCACGGCGCATGTAAGCCGGCTCATCAAGTTTCTGCAAATCATGAAGACCGGCGGGAATCCGATCGATTACTTTCGCAGCAGGTTTTGCCACGCGCACCGTACCAACGCCACGCTTGTTGAAACCTGTCGCTATTACCGTAACCATCATTTCATCGCCAAGGTTTTCATCGACTACAGCGCCCATGATGACGTTTGCTTCTTCACCGGCAGCTTCGTGGATAACACTGACCGCCTCATCGACTTCGACGAGCGACATTGTAGGACCACCGGTAACATTCACCAATACACCGAGTGCGCCAGAGATAGAAACTCCTTCAAGGAGAGGACTCGAAATTGCGGCATGCGCAGCTTCGATCGATCGGTTTTCACCCGACGCAACACCGGAGCCCATAAGAGCATCGCCCATTTCACGCATTATCGTACGAACATCGGCGAAGTCCACATTAATAAGTCCTGGCGTTGTTATCAGCTCGGAGATTCCACGGGTTGCGTTGTACAATACATCGTTAGCTTTGTCAAACGCTTCCTGTAACGGTGTGTTGCGCTCAACAATCGAAAGCAGTTTCTGGTTTGGAATCATAATCAATGTATCGACTTGTTTTTTCATCTCTTCGATACCCGCTTCTGCCTGAGCCATTCTCTTCTTACCCTCGCACGTGAAGGGCTTGGTAACAATGCCAACAACCAACGCTCCAACACTCTTGGCAATATTTGCAACAACAGGACCACCGCCGGTACCGGTGCCGCCACCCATGCCTGCAGTTATGAAAACCATATCGCTGCCGGCAAGAGCTCGCGAAAGCTCATCGCGATCTTCTTCAACAGCCCGCTGGCCGATTGAGGGATCTGCTCCCGCACCTAAACCGCGTGTGAGGTTTTTTCCAATTTGTATTTTATTCGACGCTTTACTGCGCTCTAATGCTTGCATATCGCAATTAATTGCAAAGAAATCTACTCCTTGCATCCGTTTATCGATCATGCTGTTAACGGCATTGCCGCCGCCGCCGCCAACACCAACCACGCGAATCTTAGCCCCGTGGTCGAAGAAGTTATCTAATTCTATCACTATCGTATCTCCTTATATAGTTAATAGTATATTGGTTAATAGTTTTTATATAAAAATTTTATTCGAATTAAATTTTGATTTTTTCAGTTATCTATAATTCATCGAACCAGCTTTTCATTTTTCCGAAAATTTTTTTCACCGATACTCTGCCCTTTCCGTTGGTGAAGTTGAGCGTCGTTTTATCTTTATGGCGAAGCCCATGCAGTACCAGTCCAACCGCAGTTGCATAAATCGGGTTTTCAATTTCCCGTACCAATCCCGCGCTGAATCCGCCCGGGATGCCGATTTTCGCCGGTAAGCCGAGTACTTCACGCGCCAGCTCAGAAGCTCCCTTGATCAACGATCCGCCGCCTGTTAAGACTACGCCCGCCGAGAGGTGCCGGGAATATCCCGAACGTTTGATTTCCATCGCCGCAATCTCAAAAATTTCTTCCATTCTTGGCTGGATAATTTGAGCAAGCAGTTTTTTATCTATTTCAAGCGGAGGTCTTCCTCCGATGCCCGGGATTGTGATCGGCTCATCATCGAGAACGCTCGGTAGATATGCGAATCCGTGCTGGCATTTTAATTTTTCCGCCTGCTCTGTCAGAACGCCCAATCCTTTTCGTATATCATTCGTAACTTGATTACCGGCAATCGGGATAACTGCCGTGTAACGGATCGTTCTATCTTCAAAAACGGCAAGATCTGTTGTGCCCCCTCCGACATCGAGCAAGGCGATACCGACTTCTTTTTCTTCCTCATCAAGAACCGAATAACTTGACGCAAGCGGTTCGAGAACCATGTCGCCAATTTGAAGACCCGACCGCTGTACACATTTATAAATATTCTGCGCAGCAGTTACCAATCCAGTAATAATATGTACATTTGCTTCGAGCCGCACGCCTGACATACCGACCGGATCTGAGACGCCATCTTGTCCATCGATAATAAATTCCTGAGGGATGACATGGATGATCCTCCTGTCAGAAGGTAAAGCCACACGTTTTGTATCTTCTATAAGACGATTTACATCTGCCTGTGAAATCTCACTTTCAGGTCCGCTGATAGCGATAACGCCGCGGCTTTGAAAACTTTGTATATGGTCGCCTGCAATACCGACAATGACAGATTGAATCTTTATGCCAGAGCGTGATTCAGCTTCGGCAATTGCACTTTGAATCGATCGGATAGTTTTTTCAATATTAGTCACAACCCCGCGCGTCAAACCATCGGATGGACTTCTGCCAACGCCGAGAATGTTGAATTTCCCTGTCTCATCCGTCGAGGCGACAACCGCGCACACTTTTGTCGTTCCGATATCCAAACCAACGATTATTTCTGGTTCCATTATAAGTGACCTTTCAAGAATAAATTCTTACAGAGCAGTTTTCGGCTGTTGGGAATCCTGTTTCCATTTCACTACCACCTGCTCGTTGAATCGCAAATCTATGTATTGTAATTTATCGGCGTTTTGAGATTTTACAAAATTACTCCAGAAAGTATGGAAGAGAATGAGTTTTTTTCCGTACTCTCCTCGCCCGACCAAAATCGGAACGCCGATATCGGTTGAGTAGAGTATAATATCTTTTCCACCATTCATGTTAACCTCGGAGATCGAATGATATATTGCTGTATCAATCACCTGTGCTGTCTCCAGCAGATTTATTGCTTCAGATAATTCAGTGTTCGAAACTGTATCGCCTATCTGCGCTTGTTGAAGTCCACTGATACCGCTTATTATCGGAAGATCGAGTCCAACCGCCGATTCGATCTGCGGTAACAGGAATTCTTCCCTGTCAACATAGCGGAGCTGACCGGTATTTACCGTTGCAATGGGATCTCTTTCAACAATCTGAATATGAATTGCATTCGGAAAATTTCGATTTATGCATACCGACTTAATAAACGGCTGTTGCAAAATTCTTTGCCGAACATCATAAATATCAACTCCATACATATGAGACTTCAGGGATACATTTGACAATCCGAGAACGTGCTGTACCGGCAGAATCCTATTACCATCAATTACAACTCTTTGGACACTTAGAGTATCGCGCCATTTCCAGGAAAAAACTGTCAGGACGACAACACCTATTAGTAAAGGAATCATCAGATAGATTCCCCATCTTTTAACCGATTTTCGCTGCGGCTTTTTAAAATCTATTTGTTCGAATTCCATCACTATATTATTTCCTTTAACAACTCTTTAGAAAAACCGAGAAGCTTAACCTCCGGTTCAAGAGCGATACCAAATTTTTCACGTACTGCTTTGCGCGCACGGTCAATCAAATCTATCACGTCACTTGAGGATGCCTCACCCAAATTGACGATGAAGTTCGCATGCTTTTCGGAGATCTGCGCATTGCCGCTTATAACGCCTTTCAACCCGGCATCCTCAACAAATTTTGCCGCCGGCGAGCCGGGCGGGTTTTTGAATACACTGCCGCAATTGGGCAAATCGACCGGATGTTTACGGTTTCTTTGTAAAATTAAATCGTTCCGAATTTTCATCAACTCTTCCCGATTTCCACCGGGGAACCGAAAGCTCGCGCTCAACACAACATCATCAGGCTGAAGCGATGCATACCGATAACTAAAAACGATCTCTTCTTTTTTCAGAACGACGATTGTTCCACCGCGAATAATTTCCGCATCGATCATATAGTTTGAGATTTCGCCGCCATACGCTCCGGCATTCATGATCACAGCGCCGCCGATAGTGCCCGGAATCCCTGCAAGCATTTCAACGCCTTTAAAATTGTGCTGTATGCAAAAATCAACAAACCGAATCAGTGTCGCTCCTGCTTCAGCGATAACACTGGATCCTTCGATGTAAATTGATTTCAGAGAACTTTCAATATTAACAACTGCACCGCGAAACCCGTCATCACTTACTAAAAGATTGCTTCCCTTACCGATTGCGACAAATGACACATCCTGCTTTTGCAGATAGCTGATAATATTTACGCCATCTTCCTTATCTATCGGCTCAAAATAATAATCTGCGGGACCGCCTATTCGCAGTGATGTGTATTTCTTCAGCGGCTCGCTGAGCAGAATCTTACCGTGAAAAAACTTCCTTATATCGTCTATATTTATCAAGTAAATTTTCTTTTCTATTTCTTCAATTCTAATTTCTTCAATATTTCCCCGCTCTGCTTCCAGATATCTCCGGCGCCCATCATTATGATTATGTCGTTGTTGTTGACGAGCTTAAGAATATAATCGGGAATATTTTTTTTATCGGGAACATAATGAACATTTTTATGCCCGTATAGCTTTGCCGCGTTGACTATCAATTCGCCTGTGATTCCCTGGATCGGTTCTTCTCGTGCAGGATATATATCGGTGACGAGAAGAACATCTGCCAACAAAAATGCTTTGGCAAATTCCTCATAAAAATCTCGTGTCCGTGAGTACAGATGCGGTTGAAAAACGCAAACTGTACGCCGCCGCCAACCGGCTTTTGCTCCTGCAAGCGCGGCTTTGCATTCTGTCGGATGATGAGCATAATCGTCGTACACACTTATCCCGTTCACATCACCTTTCATTTCCCATCGCCGGTTAACGCCGGTAAACTTTTCGATGCCGGATTTCACTTTTATGAATGGAATTCCGAGTTCAAGTCCGACAGTGATGGCTCCCAGCGCATTCTGAACATTATGCTTACCGGGAATTTGTAATATAATCGGGCCTAGTTCACGACCATCACGCAGTACTATAAATGTCGTTATATTGTTTTTATGCTGGATGTCTATAGCCTGAACATCCGCCTGCGGGTTAAAGCCATAACCGATTACTTTTTTTTGACCAAGCTGCGGCATGATGTCTTGAAGCGCCGATTCATCAAGACAAAGAACGATGAAGCCGTAGAAAGGAACCTTGCTCGCGAATTGGATGAAAGCGCCTTTTATGTCCTCAAGGTCACGATAACAATCGAGATGATCGGTTTCGAGTGTCGTCAATACTGCTATCGTCGGCGTGATTGAGAGAAACGAACGGTCGTATTCATCCGCTTCGACAACTATATAATCACCATGCCCGAGACGTGCATTCGATCCGCCTAGACCGGACAATCTTCCACCAACAATAACTGTAGGATCGAATCCGCCTTCCATCAGTACAAGACTCACCATCGAAGTCGTTGTCGTTTTCCCGTGTGTCCCGGCAATACCGATGCCGTACTTCAATCGCATTACTTCTGCCAGCATTTCAGCCCGGCGGATAACGGGAATTTTACGGCGCTGTGCTTCGACAACTTCCGCGTTATCCAGCGGCACTGCCGATGAATAGACAAGCGCGTCAACGTCCGGGGCAACATGCTCAGCCAGGTGGCCCTCAAAGACTGTTGCGCCAAGCTGCTGCAATCGGTCTGTAATTTCACTTAACGATCTATCGGAACCGCTTACCTTAAAACCCTGGTCGAGCAATATTTCGGCGATGCCGCTCATTCCGATTCCGCCGAGACCAACAAAGTGAATTTTTTTAATAGAACTAAACATATTCAACTGTTACTTTCCAAAAATCATTTTTATTGAAATTAAAAAAAGCAAAACTCCGAAAATTTTCCGAAGTGTATCGTTCGAAACCTGATTTGCAAAATAACCACCGAAGTATGCACCAATAAACAACCCGATGCACATGATGCCCGCAGCTTTAAAATTGACATTTCCGGTATTATAATACTGCCATACGCCTAACAGACCAACAGGCGGAATGAGCATAGCGAGTGTTGTTCCTTGCGCCATTTTCTGATCGAACCCAAAAAAGTAAACAAGCGCGGGAACAATTAAAATCGCTCCACCGATTCCGAGAAGACCGCTCATCACACCGCCAAAAAGTCCCAATATTATATATTGTATTATCTCAGTCATAACTGTACCTTTATTTTTTTAGCGAATACCGAAAACAGGTCTTTTACCTTTTGGAACAATCTGCGATATACGCTGCATTTCCAGAAGAAGATCTCTGTCCCGCTCGTATCTACCTATTCGAATACGGTATAAACGTCGTCTGCTTTTTGATTTGAACACAACTACCTGAACTGCGCCGGCAGTTTGCACTCTCCTTTCGCGACCAATATGAAGCCACTCGATATCAACGAGCGCTATTTCTTGTTCACGATATTTGTTGTGAAATATTATTTTATCTGTTGCAATAATTAGTTTCCTGTCGCGGGCTTTATTTAACATTAGAACAACAAACGAAATCAATACAAACACGATAATGATATATAGCAGAGGATCAACTTCGAGCGAGGGCAACCTATCGAAGTCGAACGTTCCTCTAATTCCAGCGTATACTATCAGCGTTATCAGATAGAGAAGTGACTGCTGGTAATAGAAGTCGAGCTTATACTTAAATATTTTTCCTGCCGGCGGTGTTTTATGCTCTTCCATGGCGTTTTGATAATTGTTCAACTCGTTTCGCTATTTCTTTTGATGCATTTGGTTTTCCAAGTTTTTTACTCCTATCACTCATCGAACGTAGATTTGTATCTTCAAGAAGATTAAATACGGCTGTTAATAATTTGTCGCCAACTTCATGGTCATAGACGATTTCTACAGCGCCTGATTTGACCAGCGATTTCGCATTCTCTACCTGATGGTTAGCCGCAGCATGAGGATATGGAACGAGAATAGCGGGTTTACCGATATTGGTCAGCTCGGCGATGGTGGTTGCTCCCGCCCGGCAGATCACAAGATCGCTGGCGGCGTAAGCGTAATCCATCCGATCTATGAAATCACTCACCCAAATTTTTTTAGATGAATATTTTTTTACGATCGTTTCCGCCTGCCGTATTTCTTCCTTGCCTGTTTGCCAGATGAGTCTGATATTGTTTTTCAAAAGTGAATCGATATTCATCAGCACGGCATTATTCAAGGTGTGCGCGCCGAGACTTCCGCCAAACACCAAAATTGTTTTTCCCGTTTCTGAATCGTCGAATCCGAAATAATGAAGCGCATCACGCCGGATTACATTTTTAAGACTGCGCCGCGTTGGGTTTCCGGTAACATAAACATTCTGTAAACCGGTAAAATATTTTCTCGAATCTTCAAATGTCAGGTGAACTTCATCGACTTTTTTTGCAAGCATGCGCGTAGTTACACCGGGATAGCTATTTTGTTCCTGTATTAGCGTTGGAATTTTTAGGAACGTTGCCGCCCGAAGCGCCGGGCCGGACACATATCCTCCGGTTCCGACAACAACATCGGGATTAAATTTTTTTATGATTGATACTGCCTGCATAAACGAAACAATCACCTTAATTGGAAACAAAACATTGCTGATCCGAAAATTCCGATGATAGCCGCTGATCCATATCGGATAGAATTGAAACCCATTTTGTGGAACCACTCGCGCTTCGATTTTGGATTTAGTACCGATGAATGCAATTTCCGCATACGGATACAGGTTCCGGATTTCATCGGCGATTGCAATAGCCGGGAAAAGATGCCCGCCTGTTCCACCGCCTGCAAATATGACTCGAAGGTGCGACACATTAATACACTTTCCTCGTTGACAGCTCATCGGCATTTACTGAACCGATGATCGGAACTTCTCTGGCTCTCGGATGCAAATCGGTTTGCGATGAGATGTTCAATAACACGCCTACCGCGCACGCCGAGAATACCATCGACGAACCGCCATAGCTTACAAATGGCATCGGTAGTCCCGTTGTAGGTAATAGACTCAGAGTTACGCCCGCATTGATAAGCGCATAAAAAGTTATCGCCGATGTAATAGCAATCGCCAGATAACGTCCGAATGGGTCCGGAGCGAATTTAGCTATCTTAAAACCCCTTAGCATAATCGCCAAAAATAAAATCATAAAAAGTATAGTTCCGATAAATCCGTATTCTTCGCCTACGATTGAAAAAACAAAATCTCCGAACGATTCAGGGAGAAAGAAATCGCGTTGTTTGCTTTCACCAGGACCGACGCCAAAAATTCCTCCATTACCAAAACCAATGATAGATTGCCATGGTTGGTAATCGGTTTTTGTCTGGATCCCGTCTCCTCCATTAATATATCCCATTATGCGCTGGAGACGGTATTTTGCGCTAAGCATATAGACAATAATCAGCGGCAACAGAATTGCAAAAGTAAGGGCGAGGTGTTTCAATTTCACATTACCGATGTAAAGCATCGCCATGCTGAGTAAAAAAATCAATGCACCCATACTGAAATTGGGTTGCGCCATAACAAGCGCCGTGACAAGTCCGATCCATACAATCATCGGGATGAAACCTTTTTTAAAATCCCTGATCATTTCGCCCTTTGTCGATATAAGTGTGCATAGATGAAATAGTAGTGCATATTTTGCAAATTCCGAGGGCTGGAAGCCGATACTGCTGTATCGAAGCCAGCGTGTGGCGCCTTTCGCTTCACCGCCAAGAACAAATATGACCAGAAGAAATCCAACCGAGATGATCACCGCCGATTTTGTAAAGCGTTTCAGCGTGTGGTAATCGATTCGCATACCGATGAACAAACCTATTATGCCCAGAAGAACCTTGATCGCGTGGCTTGTAAGCATATGTTCGCTTTCGCCGTACTTCATCTGAGCATAACTTGCCGACGCACTGTACACGATACCGAGACTGAACAGCATCAACGCCAGCACAGCGATCAGTATTACAAGGTCAATATGGTTGTGCTCTCCGAGTGACATATTATAATGCATTCACTAATTGTTTGAATACTTTACCGCGATGTTCATAATTTTGGAACCAATCGAATGATGCGCATGCAGGCGAAAGAAGGACGACATCCCCCGGCGCCGCAAGTTGTCTTGCCGCATCAACCGCACGTTCCATCGAATCCGCTTTGATGCATTTCTTTATCGCGTGAAATTCCTGATATACTTTTTCTGCCGATTCACCTATTGCCACGATAGCTTTCACATGTTTCTTTACCAAATCATAAAGTTTGGGATAATCATTCCCTTTATCCCTGCCGCCGATCAAAACAACTAACGGCTCTTCATATGCCTGAAGCGCATACCAGACGGAATCAACGTTTGTAGCTTTGGAATCGTTGATATACTTCACGTTGTTAAACTCGCGCACAAACTCCAGACGATGCTCAACCCCTTTAAATTCTTTCAATGCTTGACCAACCGAAAAAAGATCGATGCCGATCACCTGGGCGGCAAGGGTTGCAGCCATAGAGTTATAAATATTATGGATTCCACGTATGCCGATTTTCGGCGTGTCGATGACTTCCGTCCGCTTGCCTCCAACGATCGTGACAAGTTTTCCATTTTCAACGAAAGCGCCTTCATCAAATCTACGGTCGATGCCGAAAGCAAGTGTTTGCACATGCAAGCTGGCCAACCGGCGAACCTGTTCTCGCGTTTCTTCATCATCGTAATTATAAATGAGATAATCGTTTTTTGTTTGATTCACGAATATTCTACACTTCGATGCTATATACTTATCGAAGTTGTGGTCGTAACGATCGAGATGATCGGGAGTAATATTCAATATGACTGAAACTTTGGGATGGAATGTCTCACAATGATCAAGTTGAAAACTACTCACTTCCAAGACAGCCACTGTTTGCGAATCGAGAGCATCGATACAAGATGAAAACGCCGTTCCGATATTACCGGCAACGATGTATTTGGCTTTTGCACTATCCATAATCTTGCCGATTAATGTCGTTGTAGTTGTTTTGCCGTTCGTACCGGTTACTGCAATTATCGGCGACTCGCAGAGCCGGCTTGCAATTTCCAGTTCGGATACAACTTTGATGTTCTTCTCTTCGGCATCCTTTACAATCCGAATATTTGAAGGAACTCCGGGACTAACAACTATATAATCTGCATCAATGGCTCGGTCAGTGTGTCCGTTAATCTCAAACTCAATTCCGAGTGATTGCAGGGTCTGCATCTGAGACTGAAGCTTATCCGCCGGTGCGCTGTCGCTTACAAAGACCGACGCTCCCCTGTTTTTCAGGAGCAATGCAACGGCAATCCCGCTTCTGGCAGCGCCAAGCACTGTAATTTTTTTCCCGGATATTATTTTATCTGAAACAGATACCATCGTTTAATCTAACGTACTTTGAATGTTGCTAAACTTAGAATCATCAATAGAATCGCAACAATGTAAAAACGTGTAACAATTTTCGGCTCGGGCCAACCGAGCATCTCGAAGTGATGATGCAGCGGCGCCATTTTGAATATCCGTCTGCCTTCTCCGTACTTACGTTTCGTGTATTTGAAGTAAAAGCGCTGGATAATCACAGAAACAGTCTCCATAAAGAAGACGCCCCCTAATATTGGCAATAGGAGTTCCTTCTTTATCAAAACACACAACGCACCAATTGCGCCACCCAGGGCAAGCGATCCGGTATCGCCCATGAAAACCTGCGCCGGGTATGCATTAAACCATAAAAATCCCAGTGAAGCGCCGACCATTGCCGCGCAATAAATACTCAGTTCACCGTTCCCGCGTAAGAATGGAATCGTGAGGTATTGACTGAGGTCGGCTCTACCGGATACATAGCTGATCACTGCCAGCGTTATACCTACTATGCCTACCAATCCCGCCGCTAATCCATCAAGACCATCTGTAAAATTGACGGCATTGCTCGTTGCCGCAATTATAAAAATTACCATCGGTATGTACAGGATTCCGAAATCGAATTCCATATTCTTGAAGAACGGCATCGTCGTGCTTGATTTATATTTCCAAAGATCGGGATCGATGAACTGCGGAAAGAAGTAAATCACCCCGCCGACGATTAATCCAACAAGCAGCTGACCGATTAGTTTGTATTCTTCTATCAGCCCTTTAGGTTTTTTCTTCACGACTTTTAGATAATCATCGAGGAATCCGACCATGCCGAGAGCCGCGGTCACGAATATCATCAGAAGGATGTATCCATTTTTCAAATCAGCCCAAAGGAGCGCGGGGATGAGAATCGCACCCAGGATAATCAATCCACCCATAGTCGGTGTTCCGGCTTTGCTCAGGTGGGTTTTGGGAGCTTCTACTTTTGCCGCTTCTCCGATCTGATGTTTTTTCAGAAGACGTATCACTTTTGGTCCAAGCCAGAATGCGATTATGAGCGCCGTTATTGCCGCCGCTCCGGCGCGAAACGAAAGATAACGGAACAAACCAAATCCCGGCGGATGAAAAGTACGGTTAATATATTCCAAAAGATAATAAAGCATTGCGCTTAGCTATTTCCTTTTTCCGAGACGTTCCGTGAGGAATGTTACCACATCTTCCATTTTCATTCCTCTCGAACCTTTTACTAAAACTATATCGCCATCCGAAACAAGTTCGGCGGCATATTCCGATAGAATATTTTTTTGATCATAATGGATTTTCATTTTTACATCAGCGGAATCATATATATACTTTGCCGTTTCACCATAAGTGAGTAAATATTCAAATCCCATTTCACCTATAATTTTTCCGATTACGCTATGTTCTTTCATTGCTGCATCGCCGAGTTCCAGCATGTCTGCAAGTATGACAATTTTGTTCCCCTTGCAGTTCATTAACCGTAGTGTCTCTAATGCCGACTTTACTGAGTCGGTATTAGCATTGTATGTATCGTTTATGATCGTGGCGGAACCAATTTTTATTATTTCCATACGTTTTCCAATACCGGCAAATTTTCTAAGCGACCGGCTGATATTATCGGCTTTAATACCAAATTTTATTCCTACTGCCGCCGCGGCTAATCCGTTCAACATAGCATGTGTGCCGGGAGTATTGAGCTTGATGGTAAATTCTTTTTTGCTGCGAGTCTTAACCGAAAATTCCGGGCACCCCTTATTATCAATATTTGTCAATCGCCCCTGTATCCGATTTCTTTTCTTTGAAAAACCATATGTAATTTTATTCTTTAAAACTCTTGCCACACCAACTACATATTCGTCGTCTGTATTCACGAAACCTTGACCTTTTTTGCTTATGGCTTGATAAAGTTCACCTTCGCCTTTTGACACACCCTCTATATTTTTAAAATACTCCAAATGCTCGTGTCCGATGTTCGTAATCAATCCATGTGTTGGATTCAAAATTTCACACAGATATTTCAACTCTCCAAAATGGTTTGTTCCAATTTCAATTACTGCGATCTGATGCCTTTTAGTCAGTCTGAACAGAGTCTGCGGAACACCGATATGGTTATTCAGATTTCCCGCAGTGCTGAGTACCGAATATTGTGTGCTTAGTACTGCGGCAATCATTTCTTTGGTCGTAGTTTTACCATTGCTTCCAGCGACTGCAATAATGGGAATCTTGAATTTCTGTCTGTGAATATTTGCCAATTCGCCAAGTGTATGCACGCTATTTTCAACTATAAATAGAGGAAAATCCGACCACGATTGTCTGCCGGCTGTTTCTTCAACAACAGCGCATGAAGCACCTTTCGAAAAAGCACGCGGCACGAATTCGTGTCCGTTGAATTTTTCACCTCGTATTGCAAAGAACAATTCACCCGGTTTCACCGAGCGGGAATCTGTTGAGATTCCGGAAAACTTTTTAATATTTAACGATTCAAATTTGTGCAGAGCGACATGCGGAACACTTTTCAAATCCTCGAGTGTAATTTTCATGGATGCACCCGAAGATATTCTTCAATTGTTTCGCGGTCACTAAAATGAATTTTTCGATCTTCGATTACTTGATAATCTTCGTGGCCCTTACCCGCTACGAGAATAACATCGCCCTTCTTTGCTAAACCGAGAGCTTTGTTAATCGCTTCCTTTCGATCTGAATCCCGAAATATTGTCGAACCTTTTTTAATTCCTTGCATTACTTCATCGATTATTGATTCGGGGTTTTCAAATCTCGGGTTATCCGACGTAATGACTGTTACATCACTGAGACTCGATGCGATCAATCCCATTTGAGACCTTTTCGAGCGATCTCGGTTACCACCGCAACCAAAAACAGTAATAATTTTTCCATTCTTACTCGAATCAAAAACATCTTTTAATGCACGGAGGGTCTTTTCAAGCGCATCCGGTGTATGGGCATAATCGATGACTGCAGTCCAACCGCCCGATGATGTTATTTGTTCGAACCTGCCGCGCACGGCGTGTGTTTCCCGTATTGCGTTTCGCATCATTTTTTTATTTATGCCGAGTGCTATTCCGGTTCCGAATGCGGCAAGTATATTACTGACATTGAATCTGCCGGTTAGCTGCGATTCAATTGCCGTTTCTTCTCCTTGATGAACGATAGTAAATGTCATACCATTCATCGAGAGAGAAATATTTTTTGCCGACACGTCGGCAGGAACGGTTATTCCATATGAGATCGTTCGCGCCGGAGTTTTCTCCAAGATGTCTTTGCCGCGCTCGTCGTCTGTATTTACGATTGCACAAGAACCGGAAGTAAGATTTTCGAAAAGCATATTCTTCGCTTTAAAATATTCATCCATCGATAAATGATAATCGAGATGGTCCTGCGTTAAATTCGTGAATACAGCCGCCTTAAAATCAATGCCGTGAACACGGTGCTGGTGAAGCGCATGCGATGATACTTCCATGACTGCCGACTGACACCCGCTTTGTATCATGGTGTCGAGCATCTCGTTTAACTCGAGCGATTCCGGTGTCGTGTGTGTGGCTGGGATAACGGTATCACCAATTTTATATTCGATCGTTCCAAGCAATCCGGATTTTATTCCACAATATTCAAGGATAGATTTTATAAGATATGCAGTTGTTGTTTTTCCATTTGTTCCGGTCACACCTATCATTGATAATTTTTCTGACGGACGATCAAAATAATTCGCCGACATCCGGGCTAAAGCTATGCGGCTATTGGAAACTACAATTTTTACTACTCCTGCATGCATAAAAAACGAATCCGGCATCGCTGTGTCATGTTCCACAACTACGACTTTTGCGCCGTTGGATACGGCGCTATCGATGAATTTATGTCCATCGAATGAATTGCCGGAGATTGCTACAAAAATGTCGTTGCGACCGATTTTGCGCGAGTCATAATGCAAGCGATCAATCTGGATTTCCTGTGTCACTGCATGTTGTCCATAAAGTTTTTGGAACATTTTTGTTACTGCAACACCTTCCAATAATTTTGATAACGTCATCTCTTTATCAATAATCTAATTTAGATTTAAAGCGGCAGATAACTTCGGCTGGCATGTCAAGGTTATTTTCATGCCTCGCTTTAAGGGCAACCCCGGCTCAGGCGTTTGATCTCTTACAATACCTGAACCGTTAACAATCGCTTGTAATTTCCTGTCTTTTAGAATTGAAACCGCCTGTCTGACACTTCGACCACGAACGTCCGGAATAACTCCAGCCGGAGATAAAATCATACCGGCATTTTCTTTTACGGGTTCATTTATTTTCATTGTATCGGCGGCAAACTTCCGCTGAGGCGCTACGAATTCCGTCGTGTTGATTATTTGTTCCGCGATAGCGCGAAATACCGGCGCACTGGTTGTGCCACCGTAATAACTGCTTCCTCTCGGATTATCGAGCATTACCAGGCAGACTATTTCCGGATTATCGGATGGGAAAAAGCCAACGAACGATGCAATATAATTTCCGCCTTCATAATGACCTTCGATAAATTTCTTAGATGTCCCGGTCTTACCAGCTATCCTTACTCCGGGGATTTTCGCAGGCGTTCCCGTACCCCGCTCAACAACGCCCTCAAAAAGATCGATAAGCGTTCGTACGGTTTTCGACGAAACAACGCGTCGAATTTGTTGCGGTTGAGATTCTTTTACTATTCGTCCGGATGCATCGGTCTCCTTTTTGAAAATGTACGGTCTCATCAATATTCCATCATTAGCAATAGCGGCATACGCCGCGGCAATCTGGATTGGAGTTGCGCCGACTTCATAACCAAATGCCATCGTGTTTAACGTTGTTGCCGACCATTCCATTGGTTTCTTTAGAACACCTTTCACTTCACCCGGATAATCGATGTTAGTCGGAATACCGAAACCGAAATCCCTGGCTGTTTTGTAAAATCGTTCGCTGCCAATAATGTCGCTAACCTTAGCCATTACTATATTGCTCGATTTCTCCATCGACTCTTTGAAGGTAATCCACTTTTCTTTATGGGTATCGACGATCGGACGTGTTTTAGTCGGAGTCACATGCACTATATAGGTTCCATTTTCGGCATAAAATAGTTTTTCAGGAGATACAAGCCCGCTTTCCAGCGCAGCCGAAGCTGTAACAATTTTAAATATCGAGCCTGGTTCAAACAAATCTGTTACTGCACGCAATCTCTGATCCTGTAACTGATATTTCCCAAAATTATTCGGGTCAACATTCGGGTATTGAGCTAATGCCAGCACTTCGCCGGTTTTAGGATGAAGTATAACCACCAAACCACGCTCTGCTTTATTTTGCTCGACACCCTTCTTCAACTCTTTCTCAGCAAATGATTGTATCTTCATATCTATAGTCAGATAGATATTGTGTCCATGTACAGGCTCTACCCTCGGATAATCGACCGATGGTCTTGCACGGCCCAAACCATCCCGCTGAAAAATTACGTATCCATCTACACCTTGCAGTTGATTATCAAATTCTTGTTCAATACCCGCCAAACCCTGATTGTCTATATTGGTCGTCCCGACCAACTGCCCTGCAATATGATCATGGAAGTAAAGGCGTTTCGGTTCGTAGCGTACGACAATGCCGGTATCTTTTTTAGGATTTATATTCTGTAAGTATTTTGCATCGACTTGTCGCTCAAGCCATACAAATCGCAAATCAGATTGAAGTTTTTCCAGATAATAATTTCTGGGCTTTCCAAAATATTTTGAGAACTTATTTGCTATCGCTTTTGCATCTTCAGCCGCGATTTGTGGATCCGCGGCAAACGAGATAAGCGTCGAGTTAGATGCAATAACGCCGCCATTGCAGTCATACAGTAATCCGCGCTCAGCAGGTAAAATTATTTTCGACTGATATTGCCTTTGAGCAATCTTACGATACTTCTGAGAATCTACGATTTGAATCTGTGCGAGTCGCCCGCCAACAACAATAAACAAAACAACTATTATAACTTGAAACAAACGCAGTCTGCCTCGATTGCATGAAATTGGCGCCGGATTGACCTGAGATGATATATGTTGTTGATTTTGCTTCACGGGCTGTTCTTCTCATTCTCCAATATTCTCTGCGCGGCTTAAATCCACATCGAACCAGACGGGTTGTTCTTTGGGGGCAATAAGTCCCAACTGTTCCGTCGAAATTTTTACAATACGTTCCAGGCTCGATTTCTTATTTATCTCAGCATTTAGAAATTCATTTGCATTCAGGATTTTTTCATGCTGGTTGCGGGAATCATTCACTTCAACAACGAGACGGTTCACGCATATTTTATTCCAGATGTAAAACACAATCAAAACAGACGCCAAAAATAGAGTTCCGATTATATTAAACGGTGAACGTTTTCTCGACCTTACCGGACGATTTCCCTTCTGGGGAACTTCCGCTTTTACTTCAGAAGTTTCGCCGTTATAGACATATCTCTTTTCCGTAAGTTCTGGACTTGGGGTATCTTCTATTTTTGGAGATATTAATTTAGCCATGACTATAGCCGTTCAGCAACTCTCAGTTTTGCGCTTCTTGCGCGCGGATTAACGACAATCTCTTCCTCGGAAGGGATTATCGGTTTCTTAGTTAGTACTTCTAATAGTGCATTCCTTTGCAGATCAGGAATATATTTATTTCCCGAACTGATTACAGACCTTGATTCGTCTTTAAAAATATCCTTCACAATCCTGTCTTCCAGACTGTGGTATGAAATAACTGCAATTCTTCCTCCTGTTCGCAACAATTCCACCGAATCGTTTAACGCCTTGCGAAGGTTTTCAAGTTCATTGTTCACTTCGATCCGAATCGCCTGGAATATTCGAGCCAGGGTTTTATTTAAATATTGTTTTCCGGTCGATGATGATATTATTTCTGCCAGATATTCAGTGCTTTCGATCTGTTTCTTATCTCGCCTTTCGATTATACGTTTTGCAATCCGGCGGGAATTTCTTTCTTCGCCAAATTTCCAAAATATATCGGCTAACCGGTTTTGGTCGTATGTGTTGATCACTTTCCATCCATCGATTTGTTGTTCCCGATCCATTCTCATATCGATTCGATTACCTTCTCTAAAGCTAAAGCCACGCTGCGCATCATCAATCTGATGAGATGATAATCCTAAATCCAATAATAACCCATCTATGCGATTTACGCTAAGGTCATTTAGATGTTGTTTGATATTCGAAAAGTTACCATGGATAAATAGAATTCTATCTTTAAATTTTCCCAGTCGGGTTTTTGAAAATGTTATTGCATCAATGTCCATGTCGAACCCGATAAGTTTCCCCTTTGGGGAAATATTTGTCAGAATCGACTCTGCATGTCCACCGCCACCAAGCGTACCATCAACATAGATACCGTCTGGATTAACTGAAAGATAGCGCGTGACTGTCTCAACAAGGACCGGGGTATGATAAAAAATGTCCATTCGGACAACATCATCTAACCACAAAGAACAATTGGTAATCGTAGAGTCATCGCATTACTTTTGCTGCAATCGTTTCATACGACTCCGATTGATTGCTCTTATACTCTTCATATATTTGAGGATTCCACAGTTCAATTCTTTCAAGCGCCCCAATAATCCTCACTTCACCTTGAATGTTGGCATACTCTCGAAGTTCCTGGGGAATTGAAAGGCGAAATTGCACATCAAACTGTGATTCAACCGCAGGTTCGAGAAACGTGCGAACAAATCTTCGATGCTCCGGATCATACGAAGATAAACTGCGCAGATTTGCCTCTATCTTACTCCACTCATCATTAGGATAAACGAATAAACATTTTTCAAAACCGCGTGTAATGATGAATGTGACATTAGCTTCAGGAGAAACACACTTGCGCATTTTTGCAGGTAGGCTTACCCTGCCTTTATCGTCAACTGAATATGTGTATGAACCCTTAAAAGATGACATTTTAAATTCTTTCAAAAAACCTTAAAAATTTGCTTCCAATATTCCCCACTTTTCCCCACGTGAAGTTTAAATTTAGGGATTTTTCATTGAAAGTCAAGTTAATTCACAAAAAAATCAAGGATTTATGGGTGGGGAAATGTTTTCAACAAGGAAACCTTAAATTTCTTCAATATTCACTGTTTTTTTGGGGTATGATTTGCTGGTATGTGGCGCTCTTTCCTTGGTTTTTCACAGATTTCTCCACACACATTAGGTATGAGCGTAAAAACGATTTATCTGTTTAATTCAAAGTTATACCAAACATGTGTAGCCTGAATAAAAAAGTCATGGGCATGTCTGACCGAAAAGAAAAAAGGTGAAGGAAAAGCTTGTCAGTGAGTTTTTGTAGAATTCTCTCTGAGAATTTTTTTAAATGCCGCGATGTGAGCTGGAGTTGTTCCGCAGCACCCCCCAAGAATTTTAATATCGATGTCAATTAGTTCACGACTTTGTTCCGCCATATACTCGGGAGTTTCAGGATATATCGAGATGCCATCTTTCAAGATCGGCATCCCAGCATTTGATTGAATAAGAACGGGAAGCGTTGTATTTTTTTTGAATTCTTTAGCAATAGTAACCATATTCATAATACCGTTACCGCAATTAGAACCGATAATGTCGGCGCCGGCATTATCAAGTTCACTTGCTGCCTGTTCGATTGTTGAACCCATGATAGTAAAAAATCCTCTCGGTGTTACATCGAATGTCATTGTCGCGCAAACAGGTATCGTTGATGAAATGGATCGCGCCGCCTTGACTGCAAGTACAGCTTCCGCGATGTCGGTCATTGTCTCTATGCAAATCATATCAACACCTTCCGCGAGAAGCGCTTTCATTTGCCGTTGATATGTTTCAAAAATTTGTTCGGGTTTCGTATCTCCGAACGGTTCCAATAATTTTCCTGTAGGACCGCATGAAGCTGAAACATACGCTTCATCTCTTACAATTTTCCTTACTGCTTGCACTGCCCGGGCATTTATTTCTTCCGTCTTATTGTCAAGCGAGTACATCGCAAGCTTGATCGGTGAACCGCCAAATGTATTCGTCTGAATTATCTCGGCTCCCGCATGAAGATAGAGCAGAGCAATTTCTTCCAAGATTTCTGATCGATCGAGATTTATTCTTTCAGGGCATTCGCCTGGGTTCAGCCCATGCATGAAAAGCATTGTGCCTATTGCGCCATCGGCAATGAGTAGTCCGGGTTTTGTCAAACGTTCGGTTAAAGACTGCATCAGAATATTCCTACAAAACGTTTAACCGTTTCTACCGCACTGACGCCATCGAAACAATATGCGTCTGCACCGATTTCTTTTGCATACTCCGATGAAAGCGGCGCACCTCCAACAATGAATCTCTTTTTACCGTATAGTCCGCGCTCGCGAGCAAGCTCTACTACTTTCTTCATCACAGGCATTGTTGTTGTAAGAAGCGCCGACATCCCGATTACATCGACATTTTCTTTCTCTGCGGTATCGATAAATTTTTGCGGTGGCACATCGCTTCCTAAATCTATTACTTCAAAACCCGCCCCTCTAAGCATAATAGCGACAAGATTTTTTCCGATATCATGCAGATCGCCCTGGACGGATCCAATAATAACTTTTCCCATCGTTGGGATTCCTTCTTTAAGAAGTAGCGGTTTCAGCAAATCCATTCCGGCATACATCGCTTTTGCGGCAAGCAAGACATCCGGCAGGAAAATTTCATGCGCCTTGAATTTTTCTCCGATAACAGACATGCCGGCAATGAGGCCATTATCGAGTATCGTTTTAATATCAATATTTTCATCGATTGCTTGTCGAGTAAGCTCGGCAACATTCTTCGGGTTGCCCTGCTGAAGTTGTTCAGAAAGTTCTTGTATAATATTCATATTGACTCCAAAGTCTTTACCGTTTTATGTTTCATATTGCATGAATTTTTAATCATCCATCTATCACCGCCTTAATTCTATCTCTACACGTATGAGTTGTACAATCTTTGCAGAATGAAAATGTGTCATTGAATTCAAAAATTCCTTTTTGGCCGGAGATGATAATACCGCTGATAGATTTTAAAGGTTTCATAAGAAAACTCGAGTTCAGTTCAATATCGATATCTTCAGGGCGAAGTGTTTTAAATATTTTTTTTTGAGCGCTCATATGCCATCCACAGTACCCCGGGCTGAAACGTAAAATACCATTTTTATTATTAAAACGGCCGATTTTTCCCAAATGCTTCTCATAGAAATTTTCAACCCATTGAGCCGTTAACTCTGCGCCTTCCGATGCCGCCGCATCTAACATGGAACCGAGAGCGAGGTCATTTCTCTCAAACAGCTTAGAAATCTCGGCGCAAATACTCTCTTCAATGGTTATTGCAAAGAGGGCAAGATCATCGGATAATTTATAAATAGGTTCGACTGGAGAATCTGTCGCATTTTTACCATCCCCGACATAAACATCATCGAAATCGTGCTTGGAAATTTCCATAATAATTCCGATCGGTAGTGCGTGTCGTCGAAAGAGCAAGATCGCTTCCTGTGCAAGATCAGATGTTCGCTGATCCGGTTTTAAATGCAGTGGAATACCCTGAGCCGCTAAAACTGATCCGATCGGCGGGATAACTTCATCAACGGAAATATTGAAAATCTTTCGCATCAATTTATCTGAGGCAATTTCGACATTCCGTATTTCTGAGCTTCCTTTTCCATCAATTGGGTTAATTCCTTTTTAATATCATCCCCAAGAAGTGTCGGGTGCCATTGCTTAATCATCTTATCTATTTCATTAGCCGCCCGCTCACTAATTGTTGTGCTTCCCTCCTCTTCCCACCTGGATCTGTTCGCC
Organism: uncultured Chlorobiaceae bacterium; assembly: GCA_964520905.1. Classification (GTDB taxonomy): domain Bacteria; phylum Bacteroidota; class Ignavibacteria; order UBA10030; family SZUA-254; genus JAGVIE01. The sequence goes on from CAZFQL010000014.1 coordinate 58,478, forward strand.
CTGCTTAGAACTTTTCCCGGATAATATTCTTCGCCCTTGAGATATTTTAAAGTGTGGTCGGATATCAGCAGGTGTTTTTCCTTTAACAGCTCTTCGAAAATCGGTTGCGACGGAAAATCTTCTTTAGGTTCTATTCCCTTAATCATTTGCAGGGTCATGCCGCATATTTCATTGTCCACCACCAACTTTTCTAGACTGAAACAGCTTTCAAAGTCGAGCATACCAGGACCGGAGATATTATTAATACCGGCAAGCGCCGCGAGTGTTGCGCCCATCGATGATTCAAGACCAGCCTGTGCGTCAAGGTGTTTAGCATCGCTTAGACCGATGTAGGCTTGAGTGGGCAATCTGAGGTATTTTCCAATTTCGTTGTATGCACAATCAATCATCATGGTCGAGATGGAACCCATTGGTGTCGTTTCATAACGGACATCAAAAAAAGCGGGTGATCCGCCGTATAGAATCGGTGTTCCGGGGTTAACTATCTGGCTCATCACTAAGCCGCTGAGTGTTTCCGCCGTATGCTGAATAAGTGTGCCTACAAGAGTCACCGGCGACATGAAACCGGAAAGCGGCATTGAAATATATTCGACAGGTATTGAATATTTTGCACAGTCGATCAGGTTTTGGGATGTAACATCACTCCATTTAAGCGGCGAAGTTGGACAACATGAGAAAATTGTGAGCGGTTTTGCAGCCAGGTTTTCGATAGAACCGCGAATGGCAACTTGTAAATCTTTCATCACCTCGAACGCTTCTATCGTGAAAGCTCCGGTCACGACAGGTTTCTCGCAGAATAGAAGACTGACATACAATCGATAACTGTCGGATATCTTTTCATGTACATCGGCTGGTACCATCGCGGTGGATTGTGAAGCGAAGTTGTTCATTTTACACATAAGCTTTACATATTGTGTGTAATCGTTCGCCAATGGTCTTCTGATCTTATTCGTTTTACCGTCAAGTATATATATTGCGGTGGAGCCGGGCGTATAGTTTACGTTGAATCCCGATAGATCGACAGCCTGATTTCCTAAAACATCATAAAGTTTAAAAGAGTGCGGCGAGGAAGCGAGAGCTTTGTCAATAATCGATTGTGTGAAGAAGACGCGATTTGTATTTTTATCGATCGTTGCACCATGATCTGCAAGCAGCGAAAGCATCGTATTGTTGTGAATCTCAATGCCAAGTTTGCACATTATATGCCTTCCTTCGGAGATAATTTTCTCGATCAATTCATCTCCAAGAAATCGGATAGTAGGTCTCACAATAAATTCCTTTCGTCTAAAATCTTCGCGGGTATTCTTTCTGAATGCCTGAATAATATCTGAATAATTAATTTCTCTTTCAACAAATGGATCAAAAAATACCGTTTTAGCTGAAAAACAGACTTTTATGCATGATTTTGAAGTGTCGTTTCATAGAAAAAATAATTGGTGAGATTCATTATTATAAGTTATATTTAGAACCAAGACAACATCAATAAATTTTTACGCAGTTCGTTCAGATGTAATTGATTGTTTCCAGTGTCATCTTGCTTGGCATCATGAATGGATTGTAACGGATTAATACGAAGTTGAAAAGCTCAATCATAAATGGAATAAAAATTTCTACCCCGGGCAGAATTTGTCTGTTTGGAGAGCATCAGGATTATCTGAATCTCCCGGTAATCTCATGCGCTATCTCGCTTCGAATCTCAGTAAGTGGCAGCCACCGGAAAGATTCGATCGTACATATTGAATTACCGGATATAGGCACCAGCGACGAATTTTCTCTTGACGGTTCACTTGCCTATCGTACTGAACGTGATTATCTCAGAAGCGCAATGAATGTTATGCGCCGCGCCGGATTCACGTTCTCACTTGGATTCGATTGCATAATTCGAGGAACGATTCCTCTCAATTCCGGAACTTCAAGTTCTTCGGCGCTTGTTGTCGGCTGGATAAATTTTCTCGCAAGAATGAGTGATCAAAAGACAGAATTATCACCCGAAGAAATTGCCCGACTCGCCCATCAGGCTGAAGTATTGGAATTCGGCGAGCCGGGCGGAATGATGGATCAATATTCCACTTCTTTAGGCGGAGCGCTTTTTGTTGAATTCTATCCTAAGCATGCAATCCAGCGGCTTCCGTCTCAACTGAAATCGTTCGTGCTGGGAGATTCATTAGAACAGAAAAATACCAAACTCGTTCTTTCACATGTGAAGAATCGGGTGCTGGATATCGTCAAGCAGATCAGCCGCAATCACCGTGGATTTTCCCTGCATACTATTTCTCTTGCTAACATCGATTGGTATCTCAGGAACTTGGATAATGAACAGCGCGACTTACTTGTAGGTACAATCCATAATCGCGATATCACACTTGAGGCAATCAAGTTGTTTGTACAGCCTAAATTTGACGATCATAAATTCGGCGAATTATTGAACCAACATCAATCTATACTCCGCGATATTCTGAAAATATCTACTCCGAAAATTAACCGAATGCTCGATGCCGCGATGAATGCCGGCGCTTACGGTGGAAAAATCAACGGCTCCGGCGGCGGCGGCTGCATGTTTGCTTATTCACCGGATAATTCGGAATCTGTCGCTGAAGCCATAAATCGAGCCGGTGGAAAAGCGCACATCGTTTACATAGATGGCGGTACACGAATAGAACATGCGGAGAGAACGCATGAATGATCCCAATATTGTTATCCTCGCCGGCGGGGTTTCTTCCCGCATGAGAAATATTCCTTCAGCATCTGCCGGACTCGATCCGATCTTGCTTAAAGAAACACGACAAAAATCTAAGTCAATGTTAGGCGTTGGAAGAGGAACTCGTCCGTTTATGGATTACATCCTCTATAACATACGGGAAGCCGGATACAAGAATGTGGTTATTGTCGTCGGAGATAAAGATACTTCTATCAGAGATTTTTACAACCTGCATGGCGGGGCAAAACAATTCAGTGAATTAAATATCGATTACGTGACACAAATAATTCCCGATGGAAGAACGAAACCGCTCGGCACCGCCGATGCACTGCTCACAGTGCTGCTATCAAAGCCGGGTTGGAGAGGGAAATCATTTACGGTATGCAATAGTGATAATCTCTATTCGGTTAAAGCTCTAAGATTACTTCTTCTTGATGCACACAAAAACTCAATGATCGATTATGACAGGTCGGGACTGCAATTCGATCACTCGCGCATCGAAGCATTTGCGGTTCTTCAAAAGGACGAAAACGGATTCCTGGTCGATCTTATCGAGAAACCTACTGCCGCCGATATTACTCAGATAAAGGATGATGCCGGGCGAATCGGCGTGAGTATGAATATTTTCAGGCTCTCCTACGATATGATATTCCCTTATCTCAATGCTATTCCCCTGCACCCAATGCGAGATGAAAAAGAGTTACCGCTCGCAGTGAAAACAATGGTCGAGAAATGTCCGAAATGCATGATGACCATTCCGATATCGGAACACGTTATTGATTTGACCCATCAGTCCGACATAAATCAAGTAAAAGAATATTTAGAAAAAGAATTCCCTAATTTTTAATTGTTATGTTTGTGAATATGGAGTAAATATGAAATACTTTAGTTCCATTATCCTGATAGTTGCGGTAGTTTTTGTGCAAACCGTTCATGCTCAAACACGAGAAGTAACCGATTTTGTCTTTTTAAAAAACGGTACTTCTGTTGTAGGTAAAATTACATCCTACATTCCGGACTCTCTTGTCAGTATAAGAACGGGAGGCGGAAGTGTTTATACTTTTAACCGTTCTCAGATTGAAAAAATACTAATGGACAATAAAACAATTTTCATGAACAAGCAGTTGCCGTTAGCGGCTCCCCAAACTAAACCAGAATCCTTACAAATAAATATTAACAAATATGCACCGCTGAAACAAACCCTGCAATCGCCTACACCCCTCAAACAAAGTATTAAACCAATTACTCCATCATTGGCAGAGATATATTTAGAACAATTAGCATCAAAGAGTAAACAACTGCGTATTACGGAAGGTATTATTTATACCTCTATGGGTGTAACATTATTGATATCAGCACAGCCTGTTACACGAGATCTCTCTGGTGAGGGTGCAGATGTACTTAAGGGTTTTCTTTATGGTTCTGGTGCTGCTATGTGTGGAATTGGTGTGTGGCAGATGTTAGCTCAAAGTGATATTGAAGATGAATATGCCAGCGTAGTCTTAATCACTGATAATAAAGAAAGAAATAATTTAGCGCGTGATAAAATGCAACTCCTATCTGAAAAAAATTATGGTGCTACATTTACGTTGGTATGGTGGGGGCTTTCGTCAACTTATTTTTTTGTTGGGAAACCTTTGAAAATTTATGAAAGTAGAGAGATTGGCTGGTCGATAAAAACATTTAAAAAAGACAGCCCCTATAATTATGTAGTCGGCAGTCTCTTAGGAATATTAGCAATATCCAAGCTTATAATCTCGCAAGAGGATGTCATAGATCGATATGAAGAAGCTAAAGGAACAGGTCGTGATGTTGGAATACATCTCCAATTGATGAGAGAAAATGGTATCGGACTACGAGTGCAATATAATTTTTGACATGCATTGTTGTTACGAATCGTTTTTTTAGATAGCGTGTAAAATAATCCTGTTGTTTGCAGAGGCAGTAATGAAATATTTTACAACATATTAATTATGAGGTATATCATGACGAAATATCTACAAATCTTTACAATACTTCTATTTTTAACTACCCCGCCCCTATTTGCTCAAACAATCTATCTTGACGAGCTTGACCTCTCCGCGATGGAATGCGGGTGGGGAACGCCCGAGGCAAAGAAATCCATCGATGGAAATCCACTCAGCGTTGGCGGACAACAATTTGATAGAGGGGTTGGAACTCATTCCGTCAGCACTTTTCTACTAAATCTGGACGGCAAAGGTAAACGCTTCACCGCATCCGTTGGGCTTGATGATGAAGTTGTTACAGGAAAAGGTACAATAAAATTTTTTGTTCTTGGAGATAAGAAAATTTTGTGGGAAAGTCCCGTCATGAAAAAAGGAGATACTCCATCCAAAATTGATGTCGATCTTGCCGGAGTGATGCTTATGGGCTTGCTCGTTACCGATGCAGGTGACGACATCGATTACGATCATGCCGATTGGTGCGATGCTAAAATTGAATTGATGGAATATATTTCGTTGACAGACATTGTTGTAAAAACGAAAATCGAACCATACATCCTCACACCGAAACCATCTGACTTGCCAAGAATAAACGGAGCGAAAGTTTTCGGTGTTCGACCCGGGAATCCGTTCCTCTATACTATAGCCGCAACAGGAAAACGACCGATGACCTTCTCGGCAGAAAATCTTCCTGAAGGATTAAATCTCAATGAAGCGACTGGAATTGTAACTGGAAAAATCACTAAGGAAGGTGAATACAAAGTTACGCTCGGCGCAAAGAACGACGTTGGTGATGCGAAACGGGAACTTCGTATCAAGGTCGGAGATAAAATCTGTCTTACACCACCGATGGGTTGGAATAGCTGGAACTGCTGGGCATGCACAGTTGATGATGCAAAAGTCCGTGCATCTGCCGATGCAATGATTTCTTCCGGACTTATCAATCATGGATGGGCATACATCAACATCGACGACTGCTGGGAAATCAAACCCGACGCGAAAGAACCGGAATTGCAGGGTGAACAGCGCGATAAAGACGGTATGATCAACACAAATAAAAAATTCCCCGACATGAAAGCGCTGGCTGATTACGTACACAGCAAAGGATTAAAAATTGGAATTTATTCGGGTCCCGGTCCGCTTACATGCGCCGGTTTCACTGCAAGTTATCAATATGAATTGCAAGATGCACAGCGATACGCTGATTGGGGAATCGATTATCTGAAATACGATTGGTGCTCTTACAGCAAGATAGCAAAAGACAGAAGTTTGCCGGAACTCAAGAAGCCCTACCAGGTTATGCGCGATGCTCTCAGCAAAGTCCCTCGTGACATTGTATACAGTTTATGCCAGTATGGAATGGGAAATGTTTGGGAGTGGGGCGAAGAAATCGGCGGAAACTGTTGGCGAACCACCGGTGACATCACCGATACATGGTCGAGCATGTCCGGCATTGGTTTCAAGCAATCGGGACACGAGAAGTATTCAGGACCCGGACATTGGAATGATCCCGATATGCTTGTTGTCGGACTCGTCGGCTGGGGACCTCAATTACATCCATCGAATCTCACGCCTGATGAACAGTACACACACATCAGCTTGTGGTCGCTTCTTTGCTCGCCGCTTCTCATTGGCGCGGATATGAGTCGGCTTGATGATTTTACGTTGAATCTTCTAACTAACGATGAAGTAATTGAGATCAATCAAGATCCCCTCGGTGTCCAAGCACGAAGAATTTATAATGAAGGCGGCAAACAAATCTGGATGAAGGAAATGGAAGACGGATCGAAAGCCGTCGGACTTTTCTACCCTGATCTAAGTGACAAAAAAGAACCTGCAAGTTACTTCAGTTGGGGTGAAAAGAAATCGGCGAAGATTATATTAAAAGGAACCGACATCGGCATCAGCGGTAAGTTTAAAGTGAGAGACGTCTGGCGGCAGAAAAACCTTGGTGTTTTTGAGAATCAATTTGAAACCGACGTGCCGTACCATGGTGTTGTATTACTGAGAGTGGCAGAAGAGAAATAAATTGTAGAGTCCATTTCGTATATAGACGGATTTTTTAACTCTTCTTGTAAGAATGACAAATTTTTTGTACGTTTTGAGTCATGATAAATGATTCTGGGATATGGAGACAATTACATTTACCAACTTAATTTGATAACGGTAATAAATGCTCAATAAAGAAAAACTAAACAATCTTGCAGGGGAACTTTGGAAAGGTGCAATTAAACTTCGGGGGAAGTTTAAGGCGTATGAATATCAGGCGGTAATCCTCCCAATGATTATGATACGTAGGATTGAGTGTATGCTCATTCAAAGGCGAAATGAAATTGCTTTAGATCTGAAGAAAGCTAAACCGAAAATATCCGATGCTGAACTAAAAAAGAAAGTAAAGCATCGGGAAATTCTTACCATTCCCTATTACAACAAAAGCGACTGGACACTGACCAAAATTCTGAAAGACGATGCAACACAGGTAGAGGCGCATTTCCGCGAATACTTAAAAGAATTTTCACCGATCATCAACGAAATTATTGACGAGTTTAATTACCGTGAAACGATCAGCAAGATGGTTAAGGCAAATCGTCTTGACAGCATTATCAGGCTTGTTGCCGATGAAAATTTCAGTACGCAGCGATTGAGCAATATTGAAATGGGTTATGTGTATGAAGAATTACTGCAACGTTTTACACAGGACGATGCCAAAGACACAGGTGAACATTTTACTCCCCGTGAAATCATCCGCATTATGGTGGAGTTGATGGAAATTGACTTTAATCCCAAGACATCTAAACACTCCATCAGTATTTACGACCCTGCCTGCGGAACAGGTGGTATGTTAAGCGTTTCCAAAGAACATCTGATGGACAAAGCCAAAACCGAAGCCGAGCAAAATAATGTAAGAACTTTGGTGCTGCTTTTCGGGCAGGAGTATTTGGGGCAAAACTATGCGGTGTGTAAAACCGATTTACTGTTGCGTGGCGACCTTGACGGCAGCAACAAAGACAACATCACCAAAGGTAATTCGCTGATACCCGATATTAAAAGCAGCAAAGAACCCGGAGACAAACACTACGGACGGGAGTTTAATTATATGATATCCAATCCGCCTTTTGGAGTTGACTGGAGCGAATACAAGAGCGATGCAGAAAAATTTTCCAACACCCGTTATAAAGCAGGAACACCACCCATCAATGATGGTGCATTGCTGTTTTTGCTTACGATGATTGAAAAAATGAAACCTGCTAAAGACGGAGGCAGCAAAATTTCTATTCTCTTCAATGGCTCACCTTTGAGTAATGGCGATTGCGGAGGCGATGAAAGCGAAATACGAAGACACATTTTGGAAAATGATTTGTTGGATTGCATAGTGATGATACCAGACCAAATGTTTTACCAAACAGGAATTTACACTTATATCTGGGTACTTAGCAACAAAAAGGAAAAACACAAACAAGGCAAAGTGCTTATCATTAATGCAAGGCATCAGTTTGAAAAAGAACCCAAGAGTTTTGGAAACAAAAGAAACCGAATCACAGAAACACACCGTAAATGGATTATTGAACAATACGACAAATGGAAGCCAAATGAATTCTGCAAAGTATTCAACAAAGAAGATTTCAGTTACCACAAAGTGAAAGTGTTGTTTTGGCAAACCGATGAAAACGAAAAGCCAATGTGGATTACTGAACCTTTTTCCGTGCAACTGAGCAACGGCAACGTAAAAAAGAAATTTTACCTGTTTGGCGATTTTGAAATGACCGTAACAGTAAAAGCAGACAAAGGGAAAGAATACACCGTGAAATTTAAGTTTGACGGTAAACAGACTTTTGAAACCCTTGTAAAAAAGAAATTGGCAAAAACTAACAAAACTTTGAAAAACCTTACTGCAAAGGAATTTACTGCGTGGTTAAAAAACTGTGAACTCTCTGCCACCTACCACCACCGCCATTACATTGAAGATGCCGAGTATATACCTTTTGAAGAAGACATTGAAACTTTTATAAAACGGGAAATAGATAAACCCATTATCCGTTGGGAATATGCTGCCAAACAAGGCGACAAAGAAATTTTGGGTTACGAAATATTGCCAAACAAATACTTCTTTACTTACACCCCTCCACCGCCAAGCAATGCTTTGTTGCAGGAGTTTTGGGAATTGGAAAAAGAAGCGGAAGAAATACTGTCAGAATTTGGATTTGCCAGATTAAAAGATTAATGGATTAAAAAATTGATAGACTATGGAACAGGATAACAAAGAAAAAATTGATGACCCGTTAACTTATAAGATAATTGGCAGCGCTATGAAAGTGCATACTACATTAGGCAATGGTTTTCAGGAAGTAATTTATCAACGGGCTTTGGCAATTGAATTGAACAAGGCGGGTTTGTTATTTGAACGTGAAGTAGAAATGCCAATATTTTATGATGACCAGCAAATTGGGACCAGAAGAGTAGATTTTATGGTTGAAAACGAAATAATGGTAGAGTTAAAAGCGCTTGTTAAAATTGAGGATGTGAACCTGGCACAAGGATTAAACTATTTGGTTGCTTATAAATTAGATAAAGGTTTGCTAATTAATTTTGGGGCGAAAAGCCTGGAAGTTAAACGCCTTAGGCATCCTAAAAACAAAATGCCCAATACCATCCCAACCAATAAAACAAACTCAGAATCCAATAATCCCTAAATCCAATAAATCCTAATTCAGACAATGATGAAATACGAATATAAAAATAGCGGCATTGATTGGATTGGGAAAATTCCAAAGCATTGGAGAAAAGAAAAGATTTTCCGAGCTGCTGAATTTGTTACTTCTGGTGGAACACCGAGAAGCAGTAATGAAGATTATTATGAGGGTGATATTTATTGGATACAAAGCGGAGATTTGAATGATGGATATATAACAGACACAGAAAAGAAAATTACAAAAGAAGGTTTGGAAAATTCATCAGCCAAACTATTTCCAAAAGAAACTTTATTGGTTGCAATGTATGGTGCTACGATTGGAAAATTAGGAATACAAACAATGGATGCTGCAACAAATCAAGCTTGTTGTGCAATTTATCCAACTAAAAGAATTGAATTAAAATTTCTGTTCTATCTGTTTCTTGCGATAAGAGAAAAATATATTTCAGATGCCTATGGAGGCGGACAACCTAATATTAGTCAATCATTAATAAAACAAACATACTTCTTCGCACCAACTAAACCCGAACAAACCGCCATTGCCAACTATTTAGATAAAGCTTGCGCCGATATTGACCGTGTAGTGGAAATTAAACGCAATCAAATTGACAACTTGCAGCAGCAGTTGAAAAGCATTATTCATCATACCGTTACAAAAGGACTCGATAAAAATACTGAAATGAAAGAAAGCGATGAAGAATGGATTGGAAAGATGCCAATTCATTGGAAATTGGACAGACTAAAGGATTTAGTTGAGTTAAGAAATGAAAAGACCGATGAAAAATCTGAAACAGAGGATTATCTTGAACTTGAAGATTTGGAAAAAGAAACTGGACGGATTTTAGGCTTTAGAAGCACAGACGAAGTAACAAGCAAAGTTACCATTTTCAAAAAAGGAGATGTGTTGTTTGGCAAATTGCGTCCTTATTTGAATAAACATTATTTGGCTAAAGAAGATGGAAAATGCACAGGAGAAATTTTAGCATTTAACTGCACTAAAATAGCTAACCGATATTTTGAGTATTGTATTTCTTCAAACGGTTTTATCGAAACCTGCACTATTATTTCTTATGGTGCAAAAATGCCAAGGGTAGATTATACAACACAACTTGCTTATTTTTCTTTACCAATTCCATCTTCAATTGAACAAGAAAAGATTTGTGATGATTTGGATAAAATAAAAGAAAGTAGTTTTACAGTTCAATCCAAAATTGAAAAACAAATTGAAACCCTGCTGACTTACAAAAAGAGTTTAATCCACGAAGTGGTAACAGGTAAAAAACAGGTGTATGGAATAGATAAAACTGTCGAACAAACTGCATAGGCAATGAAAAAAGACAAATCGGTATCGGGCAAAAAAGAAAAGTCCATTGTGGCAAATAACAATGTTGCTCCTTTGTTCGACAATATTGCTATACTCATACAAGAGAGCCGGCAACGGGTAGCGGTGACGGTAAATGCCGAGTTGACAATGCTTTACTGGAATATTGGTAAACACATCAAAACCGAAATACTAAACAATAAAAGAGCAGATTATGGGCAAAAAATTGTCGTTACACTGTCACGGCAATTAACCGAAACATTTGGTAAAGGATGGAGTGTAAGACAGTTGCAAAATTGTCTACGCATTGCGGAGACTTTTCCCGATGAGCAAATTATGCACGCACTGCGTGCGCAATTGACATGGACTCATATAAAAACGATTATGTATATTGAAAATGAGCTCAAACGCGAATTTTACATTGAATTGTGCAAAAACGAAAGATGGAGCTCACGTCAATTGGAGGAACGAATTGGTTCAATGCTTTTCGAACGAACCGCCATCTCTAAAAAGCCGGAAGAAACCATCCGGCGCGATTTACAGCTTTTACGCAACGAACAAAAGCTTTCGCCCGAACTGGTATTCCGCGACCCTTATTTTCTCGACTTTCTGGGATTGAAAGACACCTATTCCGAAAAAGATTTAGAAACGGCCATCGTTGCCGAATTGCAACGGTTTATACTCGAACTGGGCAACGATTTTGCTTTTCTGGCAAGACAAAAACGCATAACTATCGATAATGAAGATTATAGTATCGACCTGCTTTTTTATCATCGAAAATTGAAATGTTTGGTAGCTATCGATTTGAAATTGGACAAATTTAAAGCTTCTTATAAAGGGCAAATGGAATTGTACTTGCGTTGGCTCGAAAAACACGAAATGATGGGTGGCGAAAACAGCCCTGTGGGTTTAATTCTTTGCTCTGATTTGAAAAGTGAACATATTGAATTACTTGGTCTCAAGGACAGCAATATAAAGGTGGCAACCTATTACACAGCATTGCCATCGATGGACTTGCTGCAAAAGAAATTACACGAGGCAATCATCATTGCACGTTATAAATTAGACAATAAAACTCCTGATGATGAAAAGTGATAAAGAGAAAATATTTGAAAATCATATAGCGGCTTATCTTACCGAGAAACACGGCTATTTGCCGCTATCGGCTACGGATTGCATCGATACTGATTTCCATTTTATCGCTGCACACCTTTTTACTTTCATAAAAGAAACCCAACAACCCAATTACGAAATACTAAAGGAAAACTACGGCACCGATGCTGACCGTGAAATTTTTAAAGCACTTAAAACGGAATTGCAACGTAAACCGCTTTGGGTAATTATCCGCAACAGTTTATCGGTTAGAGGCATTTCGTTTGACTTGTATTATCCAAAACCACGAAGCAGTAACAGCCAAATTTCGTTTGAGAATTATACCAAAAACATTTTTTCCGTAAAGCAGCAATATCATTTCAGCAACGACGCTCAACAAAGCATTGATATGGTGCTGTTCCTAAACGGTTTGCCTATCATTACCCTTGAACTAAAACACGAAGATGAGGGACAAAATGTATATGATGCCGTAGAGCAATACAATATCCGTCCACAGGACAACCTGATATTTTCTTTGCCTTTTTTACACATTGCAGCCGACACAAGTGAAGTGAAAATTGCAACCAATCCGTTTGCCGAGCGCAATTTTATTCCGTTCAATGAAGGATTAACCAACAAAGAAGAGACACAGGGCGAATATCCGATTGAATTTTTGTACAAAAATGTATTGAGCAAAGATTGGGTGTTGGAATACTTGAATTTCTTTTTACTCTACATTCCTGCCAATCAAAAAATAACTGAAGAAGGTATACAACTGTTAGAACCTGAAAGAACGATGTTTCCAAGGTATCACCAGTTGCGAAGCAATCATAAATTGGCTCACAACATTGCAGAGCATTTTGAAATGGAAAAGATATTAGGCAAAAAATATCTTATTAGCCATTCGGCAGGTTCGGGCAAAACACTTACAATCAGTTGGCTTACCGACCGCTTAGACAGTCTTTATTCAGCCGCTAATCAGAAAATATTTGATATGGTGATTGTGTTGACCGACCGTAGAAGCTTGGATAAAAACATCAAAGACGAGTTGGCAAACTTTGTCCATCTCTCAACCAAAATCGGTTTAGCCAAAGATAGCGACAGACTAAAAACTTTTATATGTCAGCGTAAAAGCATTGTGGTTTCTACTATTCAAAAGTTCAGCTACATTCAGGAAATCATACAAGAAGATGAAGGATTGAAGCAATTACGGATTGCTTTTATCATTGACGAGGCACATCGTAGCCAGGAAGGGAAATTAGCCAGCAATGTGAGAGCCATTTTTACCGATCCAAACCAACCCGACAATGAGGAATTGCCAACCGATGAAGATGAAATTATAAATGAAGCTAAGAAGGTAAATATTTCCAATCAGGTGTTGATTGCATTTACAGCAACGCCTATACAATCTACCGTTGACTATTTCGGGAAACCGCTTGACGAGTACACTGAGGACGAAGCTATTAAAGAAGGATACATTTTAGATGTGGCAAACAACATCATCAGTTACCAAACCTTGTATCATCTGAAAAGTAAATCGATCATTCCTGATGATAAATTGTATCCGGCAGGTTTAGTTCATAAAGCGTTGCGTGATGTTGCATTCCGTGATCCTGAATTGATACAGTATAAGAGTGAAGTGATACTGAAATATTTTGAGGATAAAGTAAAAGACACCTTGAACGGAACCGGCAAGGTAATGCTGGTGACATCATCGAGAGCTGCCGGGTTACTTTACTATGAAACATTGAAAGAGAAAATCGCTAAACGAAATCTGTCTTACAAAATATTATTTGCTTTTTCTGATTTTACAGACGAGAAAGGTAATGAAATAAAAGAGGAAACACTTAACGAACTCAGCACGACACACGGAGGCAAAAAGATTGAAGATGTGTTTGATGAAAATGATGATTACCGAATAATTGTAGTCGCGAATAAATTTCAAACGGGTTTCAATCAACCGAAATTGGTGGCAATGTTTATAGACAAACCCGTGAGAGATGTAAATGCCGTGCAGACACTTTCACGACTCAATAGAAAATGCTATGGTAAAGACACTACAATGGTAGTAGACTTTACCAATTCGGTGAAAAACATTTTTAATGCTTTCAGGCGATACAGGAAAGGCAGCCGCTTTCAGCCCCAAGAACCCAATCCCCAAATTTTAGAAAAACGTTACAACGAGTTTTTAACTCGGAAAATATTTAATGAGAGTGAAATTATTGCATACACCGATCTGATAAAAGAAGCGACAACCAATCCTGCAAAAGATGCAGACCTGATGTCGCTTTCCAATGATTACCGACAAAAATTCAGAGAGTTGGTAACAGAGAAAGAAGCACAAAAGGACATTGTGAACTTCTTAAACCGATTTGTAAGCGACTTCTACTTTATCACTTTGTTTTTTCAGTTGCCGACAAAGATCATTCGCTTTGCCTTATTTGCCGAAGTGATTGCAGACAAGCTATTCAAGAAAGGTTCAGAATCATCACTCAAAGACAATTTGAAAAACTTGTTGGTAGAAAAAAGTACTGTCCGTTATAGAGGTGTAATAACAAAGCCAACGGTAAATGAACAACCACAAGCACCAAGAGGCGGGAATGGCGGTGAGCCGCCAAGAGCCAGTATTACTGAAGTAATGCAGGATTTGCGGAGAGTTTTTCAAATAACTGATGATGAAGCATTACTGATAAATGAAGTAATTGAAGAAGTAATGAAAGATGATAGCATCGTTACGCTCATTATCAATAACATTGACAATAAACTATTTTTAGAAGCATATCGCAATACATTAAAGCAACGCATCATCAATTACTATCTTGACCATAACTGGGACGAAAGATTGATTGAGGGACCCTATGTAAGTCCAGGTGGAATAATTGAATATATGGTTCAAGCAATAATTAGACTATGCAAATCTAAAGCAGCATAAACCACCGATGATTTGGAAAGTAAACTTGATGTCATGGTCTATCTTTTCTACAATCTCACTTTTGCGGAGGTGAAAGTGATAGACCCTGAGTTAAGTAATGAAGAGTTTGAGAATTATAAATTCACAGATAGGAACAAAGGAGGATAGAAATGGAAAACAATAAAATTGCATTATTTAAAGGAAGAAAAATTAGAAGAACGATTCATAACAATGAATGGTGGTTTGTCATTGTTGATGTTGTAGCCGCCCTAACTGATTCAGTGCAACCGGATGGAAATATAAAAGATATGCGCAGACGTGATCCCGAACTTTCTAAGGGGTGGGGGCAAATATCTTTCAAAATAGCTAACTATCAAAAAATATAAGGTATTTCACTTAATACACAGTTTCACGAAACTATGAAAATCTGTATATAGTGAAACATGTCTTGATTTTTAAGTATTTTCATTATATATTAACTTTCACCAAATTATGAAAATGTTTATATAGTGAAAAATGGCTAAAATATCATGGATGAACAAAAATACCAAGAATTAATAAAGTTAGTATTAGGTCATATATCAGGGCTTATGGTTACGGGTATTAATGATAAGCTCGAAGTCGGTAATAAGGTCATCGATTTTGATGTAATTGTACAAATCGATAAAAAGCCCTATGATCTCATGGTTGAAGTTATTGGAAAAGGGACGCCTCTCAGCATCAAAGCTGCGATAGAATCTTTACGTAAAATTATTCCCGATAGGAAGAGTGAAACACTCTACGGTGTTGTTGCAGCTCCTTTTATCTCAGATGTGGGTCGGCAGTTATGTTGTGAAGCGCGTATGGGTTGTATTGATTTAGCCGGTAATTGTTATTTGAATTTTGGATCGGTGTATTTGGAGATTAAAGGGAATCCTAATCCATCTCCGTACAAGCCAAAGTTCTCACTCTTCTCACCGAAGTCGAGTCGCATCAGTCGAGTACTTCTATCGAATGTAATGAAACTCTGGCAGGTGCAGGAATTAGCAAAAGAAGCTGATGTAAGTTTGGGACTGGCATCAAAGATCAAAGATCAACTAAAAGAAGAAGGGTTTTTAATTGAAGAAAACAGGCTGCTGAAGCTCATAGCTCCTGATCGTCTTTTAGATGCGTGGAGTCAGGGATATTCATACAAAAGAAATCGACTCTATGAATTCTATTCGAATTCAAATGTAGCAACCATTGAATGGGCAGTCCAATCGAATTGTTTAAATAATAATATCAAATGTGCGTTGTCATTATTTTCGGGTGCTGCACGTGTTGCTCCGCATGTACGTATGGACAAAGCATTCATTTATGTTGAGAAAGGTATTGATCAATTAGCCAAAACATTGGACTTAAAACCTGTAGCAACAGGTCCCAATGTTATGCTGTTAGAACCTTACGACCAAAGTGTTTTTTATAAGACGCAAAAGATTGGTGAAGATATCATTGTATCAAACATCCAACTTTACCTTGATCTCAAGCGATACAAAGGTCGCGGTGAAGAAGCGGCGGAATTTCTTAAACAAGCAAGGTTAGATCGCGAATTCGGAATATGAGTAAACACGAATCAATGGAAATCGAAGCAGCACATCGCGTTCTTATCGAGTTGATGCAGATATTAGGAGAGTATCGGGATAAGATGATTCTCATCGGGGGATGGGTTCCATACCTACACTTTGGTAGTGAGCATGTGGGAAGTATGGATGTTGATATTGCTCTCGATAAGAATACAATATCTGACGATGTCTACAAAACAATTCGTAAAATACTCGAACATCACAATTACAAGCCAGATGATAGCCAGCCATTTATTTTTTACCGAGAAGTAAAAGTCGATGATGGTGCACCTATCAAAGTTGAAGTAGATTTTTTAGCAGCCGAGTATGGTGGAACCGATAAGCACCATCGGACACAACTCATTCAGGATATTAAAGTGCGAAAGGCGCGCGGTTCTGATTTAGCATTTGAACATCCATTGCGACTCAGTATCACAGGAAAAATGCCGAATGGTGCAGAAAATACTGTAGAGCTACGTGTCAGCGGAATAGTCCCTTTCATTGTTATGAAAGGAATGGCGCTCTACGATCGTCTGAAAGAGAAAGATGCATACGACATTTATTTTTGCCTAACGAAATTTCCCGGTGGAGTAAGAGGGCTTGCTGAATCGTTCCGTCCGCTTATTAATGACAAGCTTGTTCAAGAAGGTCTTTCAAAGGTGCGAAGTAAATTCAGTTCTATAGGCTCGATGGGACCGGTTGCAGTTGCTGATTTTATAGGAATAGAATCCGGTGAGCAACGTACATTAGTCATAAGGCGTGCATTTGAGATGGTTAACGAATTTCTTAATATTCTCAACGTACAACCTTTTCAGGTAACTTGAGAACTTCCCAGTGATCCGTAAAAACCAGTTAATGGAAATCATGCTATTCATGAAAATCATTGTTCAGATACTTTCACCGCATCGTCGTTGCCCTCAACGAAACCATCCCTGCCCGTCCCTGACTGCCGTCAGGCAAGCGGCAGGCGGGCGCCTCATGGGTGAGATTGACAAGGTGATCGATTCACATGGCGGGTATCAAAAATTACTATCATACAAAAAGGCAGAGATCGTCTACGACGGTACGGTATATTTCTGCCGCAGGTCATTCTCCCGAAGGAATGGCTTTGCCAGACAGTGAAATAAAAATTTCATTCAGCGCTACCGATACTGTTGTGGACTTGCAACGGCAACGGTTCGAGAATTACTCAACGCAACACAAGAAGGAGACATTTTATGAAACGGAGAACATTTATCAAGCAGACGGCGTTAGCGGGGACATCGGCAATTTTATTGTCAAAACCATCGATCGCTTTTAGTAATATCTCACAATCAAACACGCTCACCAGACCGATTGCCATTTCGACGTGGGATTTCAAGCTACCTGTGAATGAAACTGCGATCCAAACGCTCCACGACGGAGGAAGCGTGCTTGATGCGGTTGAGAAAGCAATCAATTTAGTCGAGGCAGACCCTTCGATCACAAGTGTCGGTCGCGGCGGTTATCCCGATCGGGATGGTCACCTCACACTCGACGCGTGCTTAATGGACGAAAAAGGAAATGCCGGGTCTGTTGTTTTTCTTGAAAACATAATGCACCCGATTTCTGTTGCAAGAGCGGTTATGGAAAAAACTCCGCATGTCGTATTAGCCGGTGACGGTGCATTACAATTTGCAGTTGAGCAGGGATTCATAAAAGAAGATTTGCTGACAGAAAATTCAAAAAAGGCATATAGGGACTGGCTGCAAGAAAGCAAATACATTCCGCCTATTGGCGAAAAGAACCATGACACAATCGGTCTTCTTGTTATGAATAAAGACGGAGACATTGCCGGTGGATGTTCAACCAGCGGTATGGCATGGAAAATCCACGGAAGGGTTGGAGACTCACCGCTTATCGGCGCAGGATTATATGTAGATAATGAAGTCGGCGCAGCAGCAGCAACGGGCGTTGGTGAAACAGTAATTAAAATTGCGGGGAGTTTTTTAGTTGTAGAGTTTATGCGGAACGGCAAATCGCCGCAAGAAGCGTGCCGGCTCGCCATCGAACGCTTGATTCATAAAAATCCGAAGTACAAAAACGATAACGGTTTCCTTGCCGGATTTATAGCACTGAACAAAGTCGGTGAGGTTGGCGCATGCAGTTACGGGAAGGGACTGCAGTATTCGCTTTATACTGATGGGAAGAATGAAGTTATAGACGCGGATTATTCTAAAAAATAAATGTATCAAAAAGCCCATTGACTCTCATTGGATGAGACGGACAAATTTGATTAGGATACTTTCAGCTATGCCTGATCGAAATAATATCTCCCTCATTGACTACGTACTCTTTACCCTCTAACCGCCAAACGCCCTGCTCTTTTGATTTTGCAAACGTGCCGCCATTTTTGATGAAATCATCGTAACCAACTACTTCCGCGCGTATAAACTTATTGAAAAAATCACTGTGAATAACACCTGCCGCTTCCTGCGCTGTCATTCCTTTTTTGATAGTCCACGCACGGCACTCATCCTCACCAACAGTATAGAACGATTGCAATCCAAGAAGATCGTATGCTTCGCGTATAAGCATGTGAAGAGCGGATTCTTTGATTCCGTACTCACTCATGAAAAGCGCGGCATCCTCATCGGAAAGCTCCGACATTTCTAATTCTATCTTTCCGAATAACGACATCATTTTTGTGTTCCTGCCTGCTTTCAACTTGCGGGCGGATTCCAAATATTTTTCCGTATCGTTACGCTGGCTCTCATCGAGATTCAATACTATCAGCATCGGTTTCAGCGTGAGCAATGAGTATGTTTTCAATATGAATAGTTCATTATCGCTAAGTTCGGCTTCACGTAACGGTTTTTCAGTGTGGAGTATTTCATAAGATTTTTCCAATATCGGCAGCTCACGCAGTAGAAGATCCCCGCCGGATTTCTGATATGTTTTTTTTATTCGCTCGATACGGCTCTCAAGAATCGAGAGATCGGACAAGATAAATTCGGTTTCAAAAGACGCGATGTCTCTTATCATATCGACGGAACCATCGGGGTGCGGAACGGCATCGTCCGCAAACAGACGAACTACCTGAACGAGAGCGTCGTTTGTTTTTACAGTCGAAAGAAAATTGCTCGTGAATTGTGTAGATCCCGAATCACCCTTCTTCAATCCGACAACATCTACGAGATCGATAGTAGCGCAATTCGTTTTCTTTGGTGAAAAAATATCTATAAGTTTATTTAACTTCTGGTCGGGGACCTTGATAACTGCCTGGTGAGTTTCGTTCTTTCCTAACGCCGATGTATCGATATGTGTTTTAGTTATTGTCTGAAATAAAGTCGATTTCCCCGAATACGGTAACCCTACAATTCCAATTTGCATGTCTTATCTATTTTTTATTACTGAATAAAATAACTATCAACCTGAGGTATGAGTTGGTTGGTGAAAAGTAATGTTACCTATTAAAAAATTATATCCGCGCATGCGCTACGCCAGCATCAAACTAAACATTACTAACATCACAATATTTCCATGTGCCCGGAGCAGGACTTGAACCTGTACGACCTTGCGGCCACTAGCTCCTGAAGCTAGCGCGTCTGCCAATTCCGCCATCCGGGCTTGCCTTTTTCATTGGAAATTTACGAATTTTTCCACTGTTATCCAAAGATTGACCAATATATTTGAATCATCTATTTTTTGCAGATATACTATTGTTCTTTTCTACCTTGAGTTAATTTGATAATCTTGTAATTCCTTTGTACTTTTCTAAATCATTGTCCGTTACAGATATTTAATTTATAGTCTGTCTATACTTCAACGGCTCGCTTAATACATGCAGGGCAATACATTCATCTTCGTTCTTAATCTTAATATTCTACTATATTTTTTTACAGCACTCAATGCCAATAATAATAATAAAACCATTATTTCAAACAACATCGTAAGGAAACATCAATGAAATATTTAATGCTTCTAACTTTACTTTTTCCAATAACATTATCGTTTGGATTAAATTATCTTTCTGATCAAAATGATACGGGAAATCCTTTTTTTACAGAATGGAAAACCCCGTTCGCGACACCGCCCTTCAATGATATTAAAGTCGAACATTTTTTACCTGCATATGAAGAGGGCATGAAACAACATAAGGCAGAGATCGACGCAATTATCAACAACACCGAGAAGCCAACATTCATAAACACAATCGAAGCGTTAGAGAAAAGCGGCGAACTATTAACAAAAATAGACTACGTATTTTCGAGTCTTATTGACGCAAATACGAATGATGAAATGCAAAAGATTGCCACCACAACCGCTCCGATGCTTTCAAAACATAATGACGACATCAATCTCAATCCAAAGCTCTTTGCGAAGGTGAAAGAATTGTACGATCATAGGGATAATCTCAAACTGACAGTAGAGCAAAATACAGTTCTCGAAAATTATTACAAGGGTTTTGTACGAGGCGGCGCGAATTTAACTGAAGAGCAGAAGGAAATATTCCGAAAGATTAACGAAAAGCTGAGCGTTATCACCGTGAAGTTCGGAGAAAACCTTCTGAAGGAAACAAATGCAATAGGATTAGTCGTCGATAATAAAAATGATCTTGCAGGTTTGCCGGAAGACGTAATAAATTCAGCGGCAGAGATGGCAAAATCAAAAAAGCAGGAGGGTAAATGGGTATTCACACTTCAGAAGCCGAGTTTCATTCCATTCCTTCAATATTCAGAAAGACGGGAATTGCGCGAGAAAGTATTCAAAGCATATATCAACCGCGGAAATAATGACAACGATAATAACAATAAGAAAATTTTATCTAAGATTGCCGCCTTACGAGTTCAACGGGCAAATTTATTAGGGTACAAGACCTTTGCGGATTTTGTTCTTGAAAGAAACATGGCAAAGAAACCGGAAAACGTATACAAGTTCATAAATGATTTGTGGAAGCCGGCTATTAAAAGCGCAAACATTGAAGTTAATGATATGCAAAACATCATTAACAAGGAAGGGGCGAGTTTTAAGTTAGAAGCATGGGATTGGTTGTACTACGCTGAAAAAGTTAAGAAAGAGAAATACGCTCTCGATGAAGAAATGCTGCGCCCGTATTTTAAGATGGAAAATGTACGCCAGGGCGCGTTTGATGTCGCGTCTAAACTGTATGGAATAAAATTTATTGAAAGAAACGATATACAAGTCTACCATCCCGATGTAAAAGTATATGAAGTGAAAGAAGCCGATGGTAAACATATCGGTATATTTTATTCGGACTATTATCCGCGTGATAGTAAACGAAGCGGGGCTTGGTCGGGCAATTTCAGGAATCAATCGAACATGGAAGATAAATATATCGCCCCTCTGGTATTTAACGTCGGAAATTTCTCCAAACCAACGGCTGACAAACCTTCACTCATGAGCGTGGACGAAGTTTCGACTCTCTATCACGAACTTGGTCACGGGCTTCACAGTTTATTATCAAACACTGTTTATTTAAGTTCGCAATCGGTGCCAAGAGATTTCGTAGAACTTCCTTCCCAAATCATGGAAAACTGGGCGCTGGAACCTGAAGTTCTTAACATGTACGCGAGACATTACAAAACCGGCGAACCGATGCCGCAGGAATTGATAGATAAGATACGCAACTCTCAGCTTTTCAATCAGGGTTTTGCGACAATCGAGTATCTTGCCGCATCAGTTCTAGATATGGATTGGCACACTCTGACTGACACTACCGAAAAAGATGTACCTTCATTTGAAAAACAATCGCTCTCAAACATCGGACTGATTCCGCAAATCGAATCCCGGTATCAAAGCACGAATTTTGCCCATATTTTTTCCGGCGGATACCCTGCCGGATATTACAGCTATATTTGGGCGGAGGTTCTCGATGCAGATGCATTTGAAGCGTTTAAGGAAAAAGGATTGTTCGATCAAGCGACCGCGGCTTCTTTCAGAAAAAACGTTCTCGAAAGGGGCGGGAGTGAAGACGTTATGGTTCTCTATAAGAAATTCAGAGGTGCGGAACCTAAGGTTGATGCACTTTTGAAAAGAAAAGGACTAAATTAAACATCTTTCTTAGGTAAGTTTAGATTTGAATAACCCCGGTTAGAAGTCAGCCGGGGTTTTATATTTCGCTTAGACTTTGAATAATATTTTGACTTGATCATTTTCCATCATCTCGTTAATTCATTCATACAAGAATTATTTTCAGGAGAATTCCGCAGTGAATAATCTAATCATCATTCTTTACACTGTTCTTGCAACAGTCTTACAATCCGCCGGACTCAGCAAATTTGAAAGAGATACTTTCAAAACACCCGTGGGACAATTAACAATTACTTTTATCGGACATGCTTCATTGATGTTCGAGATTCAAGGTAAAACCATTCATGTCGATCCGTGGAATAAGTTGGCTGATTATACTAAGCTGCCCAAAGCTGACATCATACTTATCACACATCATCATCCCGATCATCTTGACACTAATGCTATTGAGTCGCTTTCAAAGGACAGTACTCAAATTATTCTTACAAGCGCTGCCTTTGATATGCTGAAGAAAGGTACCGTGATGATAAATGGAGACAAAAAGATTATTGATGAAGTTGAAATCGAAGCTGTGCCTGCATACAATACAACTGAGGGACGGGATAAATATCATCCAAAAGACAGAGACAACGGGTACATCCTTACAATTGGCAAGAAGAGAATATACATAGCGGGCGACACAGAAAATATTCCTGAGATGGCATCAATAAAAAATATCGACATTGCGTTCCTGCCGATGAACCAACCCTATACAATGCTTCCTGAACAGGTTGCAAATGCCTCGAAAAAGATTAAGCCGAAAATCTTATACCCGTATCACTATGGCGACAGTGATGTTACGAAATTGAAAGCATTGTTGGCAAAAAATCGGAATATTGAGGTGCGGATTCGAGCGTTGAAGTAAATTATCATGATCTTTCGAATAACGGCAGATTGAATTCTTTGGCAACTGCATTAGACAATCTTTTTCCTTCTACGCTGAAAGACCACACGAATAGAGATTGAATGGGATGTTGATTCAAAATAGATTGTATCGTATTTTACTCCGGGTGGTGTACGGCTTAAGATTTCCTTTTCAGTGATTTTCCTTAAGAGGAAATCATCCATCACTTCTTTTGTTGTTGGAATGATTAACATCCAGGCGATTGGTCCATTCTCATCGGTTCTCTCTGTGAGTGTGGCTGGATGAATTTCCAGAAGACGTCGCATAGTATCCTCATCGACAGAAAGCTGTGCCGGATCATTTTTCATATTGAAAAATTCTTCTGCAAGCTTTATCATCCGTGCACGGTTATCTTCTGACATCAGCAATTGCCTTGTGTGATCACTTCTAATTCTTATGAGTGTTTTACGCTGAGCGCTATTTTCTCCGCGGTAATAGGCATCGATTTAATTCTGATTCCAAGCGCATCATCAACAGCGTTTGCAATCATCGGAGCGCACGGTATCATCGTGTGCTCACCAACTCCGCGTGCGCCGAAAGGTCCATCAGGTTGAGGCACTTCTATGATAATCGGAACTATCTCATCGGGAACATCCATGGATGTCGGAATTTTATAATCGGTAAAGTTAGCGTTGATAAGTCTGCCTTTGTCGTTGAACCGCATATCTTCATAAAGGACAGTAGCAATTCCTTGTAATAACCCACCTGTGATTTGACCGTTGATTAAATCGGGGTTCAGCGCTTTGCCAACATCGACAGCGAGAACTACTTTGGGAATTTTCACTTTGCCTGTTTGCCTATCGACTTCAATCTTAATCGCGCTTGCGCCAACTGTATAATGAACGTTTGGATGTCCACCCTGACTTGTTTCAGGGTCGCTCAATGCTGATGTGAATTCGGGCATGAACATACCGCGACCGAGTATCGGTCCGCCGCGGTACGATCCATCCGGTTTCTGAATTCCGGCAATAATAAAATCACGAAGTTTCAACGAAAACATTTTATCTGACTTTGATTTCACACATTCATCTTCAAGATAAAGTGAATTTCTATCTTTGCCGAGTGCCCGCTCGACGATGTCGAATATTTGTTCACGCGCATCTATAGCCGCGCTTTCAACTGCTCGACCGCATCCCCACGTAACATGCGAGCCGACCGTTTGCCATTCATAAGGATTTCTATCGGTGTCCGGTGTTTCAACCCGTATTTTTTCCGGAGGAACAGTTAGAACTTCAGCCGCGATTTGTGCCATGACTGTCAATAGTCCTTGACCTATCTCCATTCCTGAGATGAGAATGTTGATACTTCCGTCTTCATTGAATTTCAGGAATGCAGATGATGAAGCGTTCGGCGGCATGGCGGGCGCTTTCCAGAATAATGCAATTCCTTTCCCTATTGCTTTGTTTGGATCACTCGATGTTTCTTTCTTACCCCATTCGATTTCTTTGGCAACTTTGTCGATTGCTTCAAGCAATCCGTTCGCGTTCATCTTTCCGCCATAGTTTAGAATATCCCCTTCGCGGATGGCATTCTTGCGACGAAGTTGTATCGGATCGATTTTCATTTTCTTTGCAATCTCATTTAGATGAGATTCGAGTCCGAATAAAAATTCGGAATAACCAAATCCGCGGTATGGTCCGCCAGGCGGAAGATTTGTGTAGATGCAAACCGAATCTATGCTGACGTTTGGAATATTATACGGACCAGAAGCTGAAAGACCTGCCGCATTAACAACATTGGCACCATACTCGACATACGCACCTGCGTCCCAGTTTAAAATATTATCCATCGCGATGATGGTACCGTCTTTTTTCAAACCGACTTTTATGCGGGCAGTCAAACCTTGGCGCTGATAGGTATTATAAAATTCCTGAGCGCGCGACCAGAGAACTTTAACGGGGCGACCTTTGACTGCTGTTGCAAGTGCGGCGCCTAATATTTCCATCGAGACACCGGCTTTCCCTCCGAAACCGCCGCCGATGAACGGCGTTATAACCCGAATATCTTTATGCGACAATCCGAGAGGTGCGAGCGCTTCTGCAAACAGGTTCCTTTGTGTATATGGAGATTGAGATGCCGTCCAAACTGTCAATCGGTCTGAATTATCATACAAACCAACCGCGCCGTGGACTTCAATTGCGCAGTGCGCGTAACGGGGAACCGTGTATGTATCTTCAAAAATAAAATCTGCTTCTTTGAAAGCTTTAACAACATCACCTTTTCTGACTTTTCTAAGATGGGCAATATTCGTGTCGCTTTTTGGGAAGAACCACGGAACGTGTTTATAATGTCGAAGTTCAGGGTGAATGAGGTCTGCATCTTTTGCAAGCGCCTGCTCGACGTTGAGAATTGCCGGAAGTTCAGTGTAATCCACTTTCACCAACTTTGCCGCTTTCAATGCAGTTGCTGCATCTCTCGCTATCACCGCGCCGATCTGTTCTCCAACAAATCTTACTCTATCTTGAGCAAAGATGAATCGATCGTGCATGTAAAGTCCGAACCGGAACGGGAAATCTTTCCCTGTAACGATCTTTACAACGCCGGGCACTTTCTCCGCTTCGCTGGTGTTAATCTTGTTGATGATGGCGTGCGCGAATTTGCTCTCGACGATTGCACCATAGAGAAGATCGGGACCGAAATCGAGATCGTCGATAAATTCTGCTGCCCCTGATACTTTCGCTTTTCCGTCTATCCTGACTGTTGACTTGCCAATGTATTTATTTTCTGTCATAATTTATAATTCCTTGATCTCTTAGCGTCCCTTTGCGACCTTGGCGGTTAAAAAAAATACAACCGCAAAGATCGCCAAGAAACGCAAAGGTATCTATTTTGTGAGATCAACGATAGCATCGATGATTGGTGTATATCCCGTGCACCTGCATAAATTGCCGGATAACGCTTCCTGAATTTCGTGCTTATTCGGTTTCTGATTTTTTGCAAGAAGCTCCGTTGCAGATAGAACCATTCCCGGTGCGCAAAATCCGCATTGAAACGAATTATGCTCGATGAACGATTTCTGCAATGACGTCAAACCGCTGTCCATAAGTCCTTCAAGTGTAATGACTTCCTGTCCATCGACTTCAATGGCAAGCACAAGACAACTGCGAACGGTTTTTCCGTTGATCATCACCGTGCATGTGCCGCAATCGCCTTTGTCGCAGCCGCATTTCGGACTTTTCGCGCCGAGCCGATCCCGCAATACTTCTAGCAATACTTCGTTGGGATTGACTTCGAGCGCAATCGCTTCACCGTTTAATTTGAATTTAATTTCTTTTTTCATTGAAAATTCTCCGTTATCCTCTGTGTTCTCTGCGTCTCCGCGGTAAAATATTTCAACGCTGAGACGCAGAGATCGCTGAGGTTAAATTACACTTGTTCCGTATTCAGGACCGCCGCCGTTCAATCTACTGATCGCGGCTTCCAATCCTCTTTCAAACATCACTTTTGCCATGTGCATCCGGTATTCTTTTGTCGCGCGTACGTCGGTAATCGGTTTGATCTCTTCCTCGATCAATTGCTTGGCTTTCTCAATCAAGGAAGGAGTAATTGTTTGTCCATTTAAAAGTTTCTCAATTGTTTTCGCGCGTACAGGAACAGGTGCAACCGCTCCGAACGAAATCCTGAACGTTCCATCAGCCATCGCAAGAATAAGTAAATTCACCTGCGCAAGGTCTTCACCGGTATAACGACCAAGCTTTACCCAGCATCCGGCATGTTTCACTTTTGGATATGGGAGGGAAACGCCAGTGACAAGTTCGCCTTTTGGGAGAGCAGTCTTGCGCGGAGCAACGAACCATTCGGCGACGGAAATATTTCTTTCGCCTTTTTGTCCTACCACTTGCACAGTTGCATCGTATGCTATAAATAACGGACCACTATCCATGCACGGAACTGCCGAGCAGATGTTTCCGACAACCGTTGCTCTGTTTCGAATTCCGACTGACGCAACTGTTCTGGCGATCTCAAAGATTACGGGATATTTTTCTTTAATGATTTTCGATTCGATCAAATCTGAAAACGTGACACCTGCCCCGATGAAAAGTGTATCATTTCCAAACTTAATCTGATTGAGCGCATCAAGCCCTTTGATATCTACCACCACGTCGGGCTGAACAACATTTTCTTTTATCATATCAACGAGATCGGTGCCGCCTGCAAGTATTGCCGCGTTCTTTGATTGTGCAAGGATCGTTAATGCCTCGCCTATGCTTTTGGGTTTTAGGTAATCGAATTTATGAATTATTGGCACTTTGAATTCTCCAAAAAATTATTTTCCATCCGGTGGTAAAAATGCAACAATACGGCACATCGCTGATTCTAACTCGATGCCTCTCAACGGGAAGCATCCTATCCAACAGCGTTTGTTGCTGAGCTTGTTAATATCGCCGCCAAGGTTTTCAGCGTGCACCAATTTTTTGGGGAACAGCTTCAGGTGCATCACCTGATAATATTCATCCTGCGGGAACATTTCGTCCCACGACCCCACGCCGTACTTTCGCTTCAGTTTCGCTTCAGCTTCTGTAAATCGGGCGGGATGCCATTGACGAATGATGGTGTTCATCGGATGATCTGCGCTTCCGCAATCGACGCCAATCCATTTAATTTTCATATCGAGCGCCCACTTGTGGAAACCGGGTCCCGGTCCGGGGTGTTTTACGAAATATCGAATCTCATCAGAACCTTTCTGATCCCACGCGTAACGGTTATAGCCGGTGTTGATGATGAGGATGTCGCCTTTTTTTATCTCGACTTTTTTCATCAACATTTCTGGTGTGTACAAATCATAATCACCGACTTCTTTCGATATATCAACTACAACACCTTGTCCAATCCACTCGTTCATCGGTACGTTACCAATCGACCGTCCGGATGCGTGAAAGTGAATCTCACCGTCCATGTGTGTGCCGACGTGATTGCTCGTTGTGATGATTTGTCCGTTCGCGCCCTGCCCCATGTGTGCACCGGCAATCCGTTTGAAATATTGAATACCGAACGGCATATAGCTGGGCCACGGTGGTGTGTGAATGCTAAGTCGCTGAGTGAGATCGTAGACTTTGAGTCTATCCATGAAATTTAAAAATTCTTGAGTCTTCATTTTTTATCCTTCTTTCAATAATGATGTTTTTGTCAGGTATAATTTTTAAACGCTAAGCTCGCTAAGGATACGCTAAGAACGTGAAGCAATAAAACCTTTTGCGAACTCTGCGACTTCTTCGCGTGCTTTGCGTTTAATTTTTTTAAGCTTTGCAACAACAGTTCATTTCCCAGATTTATTGATGAATTCCGACAAACCTACAATTGCTTTTACAAACGGTTCCGATGGCGCGCTCAAAACACCCGCGCCAATTTGTCCGATGCCGGCTTTCTTATGCGCAACGCCAGTATCAATAAACGGAAGAATATTCTTTTCCACAACTTTTATAACATCGATTCCTGTTGGCGTGCCACGGAAATTGAGATACGGAATTTTGTAAATATTATTTTCCGCTTCTGTAATCTCGTACATTTTGAGTGTGTAATTTATCGCATCTTTCGTCGAGCCACCAACAAATTGTACAATAGCGGGTGAAGCGGCAATTGCAAATCCACCCAAACCATTCGTTTCGGTAATTGAGCTGTCGCCGATGTCTGGATTAGCGTCGTCTTTCGTAAAGCCGGTGAAGAATAGTGCATCAGGTACCGGTGATGGACCTGTAAACCACTGATCGCCCGTTCCGGAAAGTTGAATGCCAAATTCCGTTCCATTTCTTGCCATTACAACGACGATACTCGAATATTTAATATTCCGTGCAGCATCCAATGAAATTTTTGAAGCGCCCATCGAAAGATTGAGGAAGAAATGGTCGTTACGGTTGATGAACTCTAAAACGGTGGCTGCAATTTCTTTATCGTCCGTCGTTTGGATAACGGCGGGGGCAAGCGTTCGATACAGGAGAGATGTCGCCGCTCTGTTCCTGTTATGAACTTCATCGCCCATCTGAAGTGCTTGCGCGATGATATTTTTCAAATCGATCTTTCCGATTTTTTCTATCGCCCGATTGAGAGATGGATAAAGAACCTGCTCCATCCACTTTAATCTCTCAATAACATCACCGCTGAATGCGCCGTACCTGAGAACCTTGCCGAGACCTTCGTTCATGGTGCAGTACGCTTTGTTGCCGTATTCTTCGTTTTGTAAAATAAACATCGGCATCGACGGAGATACAATTCCTGCCATTGGTCCGACTGCCGAATGCTCGTGACACGGAGAGAATTCGATTTGACCCGAGGCGGCGACCTGCTCGGCTTTTTCGGAAGTGTCCGCAATGTCTTCGTAGATCAGCGCACCGATGACGGCGCCGCGCATCGGACCGCACATTTTGTCCCATGTAACAGGTGGACCTGCGTGGAGGAGGAGATTTATCTTCATGCCGGGAATTACGTCGAGTGCTTTTCCCATTCCGATGATGAACGGTTTGCTGTTGAGAATTTTTTGAAGCGCTTGTTTATTTGCCGCTTCAATCTTATCGGCATTCGATTTGATTATCGACATCGCTTTATCGTCGGTGAAGAGCGGCGGCCGCCAATCGACGTGTACCGATTTCACATTTTGTTTGTCGAGCGTTTCTTTGAACGACTTGAGTCCGATGTTGATGACTTTGAGATCTTGTTCGAATAATTTCTTCATAAAAGGTTTCCGTTTTCTTAATTTTTTCTTTGCGTCCTTGGCGGTTTTATTTAACCGCTAAGAACGCTAAGGTTCGCAAAGATCATAAGTGGTTGATTATTGAAACCGCCAACCTGCTCGCCGCCGCGTTCGATTCCATCACTTTCACACCTTCCGCTTCGAGTGCAGTAACAACAGCGGTTCGGTTCTGCGGGTCTTTGTCGGTGCCTGTTACAGAGCAAACAATCGAAACATATCGTTTTTGCTGAGCGATTATTTTCTTCACCTCTTTTATTACCGGAATTATTTCCGCCAGCGGATTCATATTCGAACCGTAGCCGAGGACAATATCTAACAAGATGACAGCGGTTTCTGGATTTTCCACTTCAGCGAGAATCCGTTTGTTTCTTGTCGAGTAGTCGATCATCGGGTGCGGTTTCCCGACGGTGAATTCATCGTCGCCCAAATCCAAAATCGTATGCTTCTCGCTTTTCCAGGAGTCTTTTAATTTCTTGCTGCTGCCGAACGGAATATTGGAATACACTTCACCCAAAACATTTTGACAAAGCAATTGTGCCTCGTCGCAGAACGTTCCGCCACTGTATAATGCGCGGAGATATTTTTGAGTGGGAGATAGTTTCTCTGTTTCTTCCTTCGCCGTCTTGATGATTTCAGCATCGCGTTTTTTCAACACATCGGTAACGGCAGAAGCATTTTCTTTTTTCGAGTAAGCAATCGAAAGTAAAGCCGCTTCTTCAAGCGTTAACGCCTGATGAATATTGCTTCCCTTGAGAATCTCAGGTGAAGCACCGAGGAAAACACCGACGACGGGTTTCTGAATTCCGCGCACGACAGAAACGATTTTTTCCACAACTTCTGTTGCCGGCGGTTTCGAGACGAGGAGAATAACCTCCGTGTTTGCATCTGCTGCCAGAGCTTTTATCCCCTCGATGAACATAATACCGCCGACTTCCTTTTTTACATCGCGACCGCCTGTGCCGATTGCTTGAGAGATCCCGCATCCGGCATTTGAGATGAGGCAACTTACTTCTTGCAATCCCGTCCCGGAAGCTGCAACAACTCCAATATCTCCGCGGTTCATCACATTCGCGAACGCAAGCGGGACACCGTTGATAATTGCCGTTCCGCAATCGGGACCCATGACGAACAGATTTTTCTCACGTGCAAACTGTTTCAACTCGATTTCCTTTTCAATAGGCACATTATCCGAAAAGAGCATCACATGCAATCCATGTTGTAGCGATTTCATTGCAACATCGCCTGCATATCGTCCGGCAACTGATATCATCGCAAGATTTGCATCCGGCAAAATACTCAATGCGCTTTTAATGCTCTGCGGTGAGATGGTTTCGCTCTCATCCGATTTTTTTGTCGCCTTGAAAATCTCATCGATCTTTGAAAGAACATTCTTTGAATCGATGCCCTCTTTAAGTTTGAGCGCTACGATGAGATCCATCTCTCCAGCCGGTTGGATATCGGGTGTCATCAAACCGGAAGAAGTGAGTATGGATTTGTTTTCTTTTGTTCCCATCACAACAGCAGAATCGGTAACACCTTCCATTTCTGAAATATGTTTCGCGATCAACATGATGGAAATCGAGTCGTGGTACTCGCCCTTTTTAATTATTCCAATAATGTTCATTGTATAAACCTTTTAATACCAATGAAAAAACCAATCGCCTGATCGGCGCCGGATGTGGCACCGACAGTTAATAACCGGCAGGTGCAAAATATAATTTCATTTTTATCCGAATGGCAGAGTGCATAAATCAGTTTTTTAAATTTTTCGGAGATTAGACCTTGGGCAGCGCATTCTATAAAAGTATTTGTGAATGGATTACTGCCTTTTGCTTCTCGGTGAATAACTTCTATGATTTGTGAGAAATCGGTTTTAAGAATTTGTTGAGAAACATTTAATGCAACAAGAAATCCCGAAATAAAATCATCACCGCTTGGCGTAAGTCCGGGACCCAACCCCTTTAGCATCTTGATTCCATCAAGAATATTATCCGAATGAAATATTCTGACGGCATTCTCAAACCGCTTGATGTATTCAATCTCGAACGATGATGTGAATTCATTTCTTCTACTTTCATCAAGAAGGAACGCTAAACTTTTCGAGGGAGAGAATTCAATAAGAGTTGATTCAAAGAACCTTAGATTACGCTTAAACTTTTTCTCACTGAAGTCAGATATCTGCAATTTAGAATCGTATATCTTCAACTCATCAAAACAAAACTTATCTCCATTGAGATAGAAACCATCACTGCCAACTTCAAGCGAGCTAATGGAATTCACCGTAACTCCTTGTAGAACAATGTTTAGCGGTCCCGATCCGACTTCTTTATTGACAACGAAAACAAAAGAATCATCGGAACAAAAATTCACCGCCGAAGTAAATTTCGAATGTAAATAATATTTACCCTGGCGGATTTGATTTCCGTGACTGATGATTTCTATCATGCCTGATAGAAAACCATTCCTAAATGTTTATTGTACGCTTCTTTGCGAACTACTTCTATTTTTCCTTCGACATTCATTCCTATCTTGGGATTCTTGATATTCAATTGCCCGGTGATTCGTTGTCCACCTTCTAATTCAACTATGCCGAGCGATAAGGTCGGAACCTCGTAATCGGATGGAGGATTATAGAGAGTAGTGTAAGTTAGTAGTTTACCTTTCTTGGGTAACGGTACGATCTCGAATTCGTTATGATCGTTCTCTCCGCATTTTTTGCAGATCGTTTTGTAAGGATAATGAATTTGTCCGCAGCGCTTGCATTTGTATGCATATATGTTTAATTCCATTTTCATTTCTCCTTTATAAAAGTAAGACAGACAACATTATTCCCGAAGCCGCCGAAGTTACATGTGAATCCGATCTTCGCATTCTTTACTTGCCGCTTCTTAGCTTCACCGCGCAACTGAAGAACAATCTCATGCGCTTGGCCGACGCCTGTGGCGCCAACGGGATGTCCTTTTGCTTTAAGTCCGCCGGATGGATTGATTGGAATTTTACCCCCGATTTTAGTTTCCCCTTTTTCAAGTGCGATATGTCCTTCACCTTTTTTGAAGAAACCGACTTCTTCGCTTTCCGCAATTTCAAGAATGGTAAAAGCATCATGTAGTTCTGCGACATCAACATCTTGCGGTTTTACTTTTGCCATTTCGAACGATTGCCGTGCTGCTTCGCGTACTGCAAGAAGATCGGTTGGATCCTTTCGCTCATGGACTGCGTGCGTATCGGTTGCTTGTCCGATGCCTGCAAGTCGAATCATCGGTTTGTTGATTTTCTTCATTACCTCAGCGCTGGCAAGAATTAAACAAGCGCCACCATCGGAAACGGGGCACATGTCGTAGAATCTCAGCGGATCAGCGACGAATGGATTATTAGTAGAAGCTTCGGGCGAATCGAGAATACCTTCGAGCGTAATTTCTTCGTGGAGATGAGCGTAGAAATTATCCATTGCGTTGTGATGATTTTTAACCGCAACCATTGCAAGATGCCGCGAAGTTACACCATACTTTTCCATGTACAAGCGAGCGAACATTCCAGCAAGAGATGGAAGAGTTACGCCATAAATATATTCTGCGAGAGGATGAGTAAGCGTTGCTACAAAATCTGTAGCTTCCAACTGATTAACTTCTCTCATTCGTTCTGCGCCGATTACCATTACTACATCGTGCATCCCCGATGCAACCGCCATGAATCCTTCTTTGATTGCAGATGCGCCAGATGCAGGACCGTTTTCAATCGTAACAGCGCCGGCGGGTGTAAGACTCAAATGATCAACAACAGCACTTGCCAAACCGGTTTGTGCATTCACTCTGCCGCTTCCCATATTGGCAACGTAAAGCTGATCGATTTTTTTAAGTCCGCTATCACGCAATGCCATCAATCCCGGATAAGCAGCAATTTCAACGAGCGGGTATTCGAGCCGCGTGAAACTTGTTATTCCAATTCCCGCGACATAAACTTCTCTCATATTAAATTCCTCCTAACTTTCTTCTCATATCTATAAGAGAAGTGCCTGTGTTATCGAGCATTGAACGTGTAGCGGCTAATAAATCTTCGGGAGGTTTTGGAGGATCGGTGGGTGGAAGTATTGCCGCATGTGCCTTCGCGAGTAATTTTTCAGGAACGGGACGCCTTCCAACTACTAACGTATTTCGTGCTCTATCAAATAATTCTTTTGTCAATGACCAAGCGGGACAGCCGCCCAACTCGTGAGGAATATGAAATCTTTTTTCAAGTTTGTACTCAATCATCCATCTTCTAAAACCGATGGGTGATTCGGCAACGATCAAAACTTCTTTCTGTTTAAGAATATCCATATGATATTCCATTTTAGCGGCAAATGCGTGTGCCCCGACTCGCAGTCCACGCCGCATAGATAGAGTATGAAACGACATACCAATATCTGGATTAACTATTCTACCGTTTACAACGGCAACAATCTCACCATCGACTTGCGCAGCTAGAACGTATTCATCCTGCACACGGTAAGTATAGTAAGCGAGCAATTCGGCATATACTCTTGCCGCAACGATGTGATAATAATCCCGCTCAACGTGCATAAGCTTTTCAACGTGCGGGAGGATATCTGGAATCTCATCGCGGTTGACCTGCCGTACCACCATTTCCTGACCGTTTGAAAGTATCATGTATTTTGCGGGGAATTCTGGCAGTACCATATCGACCGGGCGTAAGATTTTTTCCAAATCTATTGACATAAAAACCTCTTTGTGAATGATATTATTTTTTTATTAAATTTTCTTTAAAAGAGAAACAGACTATTTGATGATAACTGTTTATCGAATCCAATCACCATCAAATCAGGAATGAGGGTGATAAATCAATCAATGTTACTTAATATTAACATTTTTTTGGGGCTTATCCAAAGATTTTTGTATAGTTTGACATTCATAGAATCTCTTGGTAAATTCATTGGATTCAAAATCCATCGTATTTCTAAGAAGCCAACATAAAGAGATCAATATGAAAAAAGCGCTAATACTTTTAATAATGTTGATAGTGATTATCACCAATATGTTATCAACCGATTTGTACAAAAGGGTTAAAGTTTTCATGCCTGACGAAGCGACATATCGAAAATTCTTGTCAACCGGTATTGATATGGAGGGTGCGGTCGGCAAGATAGGCGGCTGGGTAGAAGTAACTTTATCGAATGAAGAATTGAAGAATGTTAACCTTCTCGGTTTTCAAACTCAGGTTTTAGTCGAAGACCTGACAAAATATTTTTCCGGGCGGTTAACAAAAATTCCTTATAATGCCTTAGGATTCGGAGACGGCAGTATGGGAGGGAATTATACTTTTGATGAGGTTGTACAACAACTTGATTCAATGCGCAATTTATATCCTACGTTGATCTCGGAAAAATTCAGTATCGGGAATACACTACAGGGGAGAAACATATGGGCTGTACGATTGACAAAATATCCGGATATTGTCTCATCGAAGCCGGAAGTATTATACACCGCGCTTACTCATGCGCGGGAACCTCAGGGAATGATGAATCTTATCTATTTCATGTGGCACCTTCTCCAAAATTACGGGAGTGATTCTGGGGCAACATATTTAGTGGATAATCGTCAATTGTATTTTGTACCCGTCATCAATGCAGACGGTTATGAGGCGAACCGGAGAATTTCTCCTTCGGGCGGAGGAATGAGAAGGAAGAATATGCGAAACGTGGTCACTGATAATGATTCGTATGGCGTCGATTTAAATCGTAATTATGGTTACAAGTGGGGGTTGGATGATGCAGGGTCAAGCCCTTATACAACTTCTGCAACTTACCGGGGAGCCGGACCTTTTAGCGAACCCGAAATTTTATCTGTTGCATTATTTTGTGTTTCTCAAAATATTAAAGTTGCCTTTAATTATCATTCATACGGTAATTTGTTGCTATATCCATGGGATCATACATCGTTGAATGAATCGCCCGATTCTGTACTCTTTGCGGAGTATGGACAGGACATGACGAAGTACAATCATTATTTCACAGGTCCCAGCGGTAAAAGTTTATATCTGGTAAATGGCGGCGCCACCGATTGGATGTACGGCGAGCAGGATTCTAAAAATAAAATATTTTCATTCCTTCCCGAAGTTGGAAGTAGTGGCGATGGTTTTTGGCCCTCTTCATCGAGAATTCTTCCAATTGCTCAAGAGAACCTTTATCCAAATTTATATCTGGCTAATGTCGCAGGCAGTTATCCTCGGATTCAATCATCTTTAATTGTTGATCAAAGCGGAGATGGTTTTTTAGAAAAAGGAGAACCCTTCACATGCTATCTTACAGTTCGAAATAAAGGTTTAGATACGACAAGTAATTTAACTCTCGAATTATCCACCTCCTCATCAGCTATTCAAACAACGAGTATTCCTTATTCTCCTGGAACGATCGCTCCGGTTACAAATTTTGAAATTTCCGTTCCTTGCACGGTTAGCGCTGCGGCGCCAAGTAATTTCTATTCCTTATATTTGAAAATCAAAGAAGAACCAAACCGGTACATCTACGATACTGTTAAGATATTTGTTGGGAAATTCAATTTGGCATTTTCCGATAGTGGTGAAAATGGATTTGGAAATTGGGTAACAAACGTTGGATGGGGTTTATCTGCAATTTCACATTCACCTGTAAATTCATTCACCGACAGTCCGGGGAGAAATTACACAGACATCACAGATAACAGTATGACACTCAGTACTCCATTTGATATGCATAATACTGAAAAAATATTTCTTAGGTTTTGGTGCCGATGGGATATTGAATCAGAATGGGATTTTGCGACTGTAGAAGCATCATCAGATGGCGGAGCAAGTTGGTCAACTGTACCAGGCCGGTATACGAGACCTGCCAGTGGAATTGGCGTGCAGGTTGCGGGAACGTTTGGATATGATGGAGTGAAAAGCGAATGGGTAGAAGACGAGATGGATGTATCTCAATATGCTTCATCGAATTTTAAGATAAGATTCCGTCTTAAAAGCGATGACTATGTTACTCGTGATGGATTTTATGTCGACGATATCCGATTCCTCGTCAATTATAAAGATACGACACAGAGAACACTGTCAATAACACTCAATGATCAGTGGAATTTAGTTTCCATACCAATTGATACCGAGAGCGTAGTTAAAGACAGTATCTTCCCGACCTCGATATCATCAGCTTATGCATATTCCGGGAGTTCTTATATTCCATTAGATACTCTTCGAAGGCTTGTCGGCTATTGGTTAAAATTTAATTCGCCTACCGAAGTGCAATGGAAGGGCACACCGAACCTAAGTGGAATAATCGGGGTTGCTGAAGGGTGGAATCTAATCGGTTCAATCTCTGAGCCAATTCCAGTAACTAATATAACGAGCAATCCTCCAGATATTATCACAAGCGCATTTTTCAAATATTCTTCCAGCTATGGGATCGCCGATTCCATCCATCCGGGCTTGGGTTACTGGGTAAAAGTCAGCCAATCCGGCTCACTTATTTTCTCGTTGAATTCAGCAAGATCAGCTTCATCACCGGTAAAAATCAAATCAACATCCGAGTTTCCTCCTCCTCCTCCATTTATGAATACCGATGCGAAGGAAATTCCGGCGAAATACAGTCTTGATGATGCATTCCCCAATCCATTCAATCCTTCAACCGTTATCAATTACCAGTTGCCGATTGATAGTAGAGTCTCTCTAAAAGTGTATAACGTGCTTGGACAGGTTGCTAATATTTTAGCCGAAGAAGTCCAGGAAGTCGGGTTCAAATCAATTACATGGAATGCCTCGGGTTCAACGAGCGGTATTTACTTTATCAAATTGGAGGCGATCGACATTGCCGATCCAAGTAAAGTGTTCACACAAGTTAAAAAAGTTTTGCTTCTCAAATAATGTCACGATAAAAAGTATTCCCGCCCCGCCGCTGGGGCAGGAGCGTGTTGAGGTGATGACTGTGAATATTCTGCCGGTAAAAGAAACTATTTCAATTGGGACTTAGCCAAAATTTTCTAATGGATATTTACTTTTACTATAGATTATGCCCTTCATATTCGAATTATTAACCTATGACTAGTATTGTTTGAGCGGAGCAAATGAACTTGACAATTTCCTATTATCTGGTTAACTTCATGGGTTGTTAATTTAGCCGAACCTTATATAAATCACAATACTAGGTCTTTGATGAATATTCTTCTCGTTACTGAAGATTCTTCTTATCGTTTACTTGTTAGAAAATATCTTTCTGATGAAGGTTTTACTGTGTCGCTTGCCCGGGATGTCAGGGAAGGAATGCGGTCTATTAGAACAGAAAAAATTGATTTGGTTATTGCCGATCATGCCATGAAAATTATGGACGGTTTCGATTTTTGTAGTCAAGCACGCGGGATCTTAGGGGGAAAAGAAATTCCTTTCGTGCTGGTTTCCATCTACGATGATGAGGTCACAAAGATGAAAGCGCAGATAATGAAGAACGGCGGTTTCATCAGAAAAGGCGCTCCCTTCAGTGAAATGATAACATTGATTAATCATTTGATGACGCCAGAAGATCAGGGCGGCGGATTGGCACCCTTTACATCTTCACCAGCAAATATTCCTAATCCTCCTAAAACTGTTCCACAAATAATCGACACCGCAGCAGAAAATGCACATCTAACATTGCGGATTCTTCTTGTCGATGACGATGATAATTTCAGAAAAGTCCTGGCTGACACTTTATCCGATGAAGGATATGCCGATATAACCCAGGCGATCGATGGCGGCGAGGCAATAGAATTTCTAAAGGATCAACATTTCGATCTTGTTTTACTTGACATCATAATGCCGAATGTTTCAGGTTTCGGTGTATTGAAGTTTATTCATGAGAATGTACCTTCCACTAAAACGATTATGCTGACGGCATACGCTGATATGAAGCTCGCTGTCGAGGCGAAACAACTTGGCGCCGCCGACTTTATCGCTAAACCATTTATGCGCGACGATTTGCTAACAACCATCAAGCAAGTTTTATCCCAGCAATAAAATTTACCATATTGCCGCCGTTCGTTCTTATGAATCACGGGAGAACTTCTCCTTTTCTACATACCACGTGAAATTCCAACAAATTCAGTATCGATAATGCATTTCTTAATATTTAATTATTCGCGGTGGGGAAAATACGTCATTGTCGCTTTTTCCGCTTTGAGTGTTATTTATATCTGTCTCCTTTTCCCTGACTCAGAGGTGAAATTCCAGAATGGTTTTATCGGTAAGCCATTCCTATGGAATCAAGACGCTAAATGGGAGGAGATTGAATCCCAGTTTACTGAAGCGCGAAACTCCGGCTGCGATAGTCTGAGAGAAAGACTGCAATTCAGATTAAAATTAGGATGGCAACTGAACAAAATGTTGTCGCTCCGATATTACGATATTTCGGACAGCATATTCAACTTAATAGAGGAAAACATTTTTTCTCTCGGTCCGATGGTTGGCACCTGTCCTGACCATCTGATGGATTTTGTACTGATGGTTGTATCGATGCGTGATGCAGTGAAGGATCAATCACAGCCTTGGAATATCGATTCTGTATCAACGAGGATAAGGTTATATCGTTTGTTGTACGGCGGCAGGGCTGCAATCGAAGAAGTTATGCTGCAAGCAAACCGGGATACTTTTCCTTCAACCGTTTTATGCCGGGATGAACCATCGCATACTCCTTCTGTGAATATTCTTGGCGTAAGAATTCACAGCGGCGACATTCTTGTTTCGCGAGGCGGCGCACCTACTTCAGCTTTAATCGCGAGAGGGAACGACTATCAGGGCAATTTTTCGCACATTGCGCTTGCTTGTGTTGATTCCGGAATCATAAATATAATTGAATCGCATATTGAAAAAGGGGTAACCGTTTCATCGATAGATGATTATCTTCGCGACAAAAAACTACGCATTATGGTTCTTCGTCTGCATTCTAATTTGCCGTCTTTGATAAACGATCCGATGCTTCCTCATAAAGCGGCTTCAAGAATGCTTGAATATGCGCGATCCAGTCATATCCCTTATGACTTTTCGATGGATCTGCTCGATACATCTAAAATGTTTTGTTCGGAAGTAGTATCATATGCATATAGACATTACGGTCTGACATTATGGAGGGGAATCTCCACTATTTCATCCGCAGGTACTGCCTCATGGCTTGCGGCGTTCGGAGTAGAGCGCTTTGAAACACAGGAGCCTTCCGACTTAGAGTATGACCCGCAGTTAAGCGTCGTTGCTGAATGGCGTGACCGTGAAGCATTATTCAAAGATCATGTCGATAATGCGGTGATTGAAGCGATGCTCGAGGGAGCCGAGCGCGGCGATCAATTAAGATACGATTGGTATATGCTTCCGATAGCCCGGATATTAAAAATGTATAGTGTTCTGGCTAATTTATTCGGCGGTATCGGTCCGATACCCGAGGGAATGAATGCGACCACCGCACTTAAGAACAGAAATTTAACTATCTGTCATGCGAAAATCACAACGGAAGTTTTTAACAATGCGGAAATTTTTCAAAAAAGATTCGGATACGTTCCTCCATATTGGGAATTACTGAAGCTTGCCCGGCAAGCTGTCTCGCAAAATCGCAAATCCCTCAACTGATAATCGACTCAATCATTACGCAAAGCTTCAACAGGATCCACGCGTGCCGCACGTGCCGCGGGATAAAATCCAGCTATAACGCTTACTCCAATTCCCACTCCAAGTGCAATCAGAATAAGCCACATCGGCAGTGCAAATAATTCCATTTCTGGAATTCCTTCCCTACGCATATAAATCTGGGCAATCACCGAAACAATGCGCGTTATCGTCCACCCGAATAAAATTCCGACTATTGTTCCGATGAAGCCGATTACACCCGATTCGACAAGAAAGAGTCCGCGTATCTCGATTTCGTCTGCTCCAAGCGATTTAAGAACGCCAATTTCCCGTTTACGTTCGGTGATCGACATAACCATCGTGTTGACTATTCCAAGCGAAGCGGTAATAAGTGCGATCAAACCGACGACCCCAAGCGCCAAATCGAAATAGAAAAACGCTTTCTGGATTTGTTCGAATTGTTCTGCAAAACTGAAAGTTCTGAAACCCAAAGCCTCGATGGAATCCTTGACAGACTTGTATAAAATATGAGGGTCGAGATCTATAGTAATCTGTGAGAAAGTTTTACCGCTCTTATCTTCCGGCGCTAAAAATATACTACCACTGCTCATGGCAGTGAATATTTCCACGGGACTTCCTCCAAGGCCGCTTGTACTAAACCGTGCGGCAGTCGTTATCGGAATAATAATCGGCTCGACTCGCAATTGACCCGAAGGTAATAACTCGCGCACTCCGCATACGGTTAGAGTATCGCTTACAACTTGTTGCGCATTTATGAATCCGCTCAGAAACCGTCTGACTGTCTCGTTCATTTCCGTCCTGATCACATACGATCTGTACCGGCTATTGAATAGAGAATCGAATTTAATTCGTTTCAATCTATCCAATACTGTCTCACCTCGATCAACAAGAATGTGTACGAGTCCACTATCGATTGTTGAAACCCGAACCGATATAATAAGCGATTTTCCGACAATGGAATCCGGTAAATTAAATCCCAACTTTTTTGAAAGAGCGTCTGAAACTATCACCTCTCGTGAACTGTCGCCAAAAAATGCTCTGCCGGAACGCATTCTTGAAAACAATTTGGTACGTATAGCGGCAGTTGGAAGCGCCTGTGCTTTTGAATCAATTAATGAGTCGCCTAATTTCACCTTAACGGTAAATGCATCATAGGGATATACCAGATTAACGCCGGGAACCGACGATATTTTTTCAAGAGCGGCATTATCAAGTTTTGGCGACGAAGCCGTATCGGAACCGTTTGATTTATTTTTAGGAAATACCTGCATAGTGGAAAACAAGCCGAGGTCATTGAACTGCCTGGAGATGTACTCCTGATTTCCTGCGCCGAAAGACAGCATCGAAACGAAGGCGGCAATTGCAATAACGATTCCTGATATGGTCAGAAATGCACGGAGTTTCATCCGCCATAAATTGCCTGTAGAGATAACTACAAGATCGCGAAGAGTCATGATGGTTAGCCCCCTCTAAGTTTGGCGCTTCCATCTCCGATAATAGCGCCGTACTGCATTTTAATCGTTCGATGAGCGCATTCCTGCGCTATTTCTAAATTGTGCGTCACCATCATGATAGTAAGACCGCTGTGATTCAACGACATCAAGAGCGAAGCAATCTGCCGGGAGTTTTCGTAATCGAGATTTCCGGTAGGTTCATCGGCAAAGAGAACCTCGGGCTTTTTTACCAAAGCTCGTGCAACCGCCACACGTTGTTGTTCTCCACCCGAAAGGTCAGACGGTCTGTGCATCATCCTGTCGGCAAGTCCCATTTGCTCCAGCACAGCCGAGGCAAGCCGACGCCGGTCTTTCGGAGCTGTGTTATTGAAGTACAATGCGGTCTCAACATTTTGCAATGCAGAATAATGAGAGATCAGATTAAACGATTGAAACACGATACCAACTTTCTGTGCGCGGTACTCAGCAAGCTGGCGGCGCGACATACTGGCTAATGGAACTCCCTGGATCTCTACCGAACCGGAAGTCGGTGTATCCAAACCCGCAAGTAGATTTAAGAGCGTAGATTTACCTGAACCGGATGAACCTACGACTCCAAGAAATTCGCCGCGCTCTACTGCGAGCGTTACGCCATCAAGCGCACGCACTTCCTGCGACCCACGACGGTAGTAACGGCAAAGATCTATTGTGTGAAGCCATGGATTATTTATCATGATATCATCGGTATATCAGCAAATCCTCGGAAGTTGTTCACCTGTTATCATATCGACAACACGCGTGCCTTTAATACTGCTTTCCATAACAACAACACCCGGATGTTCAGCAACTACTTCACCGAAGATAACAGCGTCTTTTCCGAGAGGGTGTGATTTCATACTCATCAAAACTTTTTCGGCATCTGCCGGTGCGACGAATGCGATCAATTTTCCTTCGTTTGCGATATAAAGCGGGTCAAGTCCCAAAATTTCACATGCACCTTCAACAGGTTCAGTTATCGGTATCGACGTTTCTTCTATAATGATTCCGACTTTTGCCTGTCCGGCAATCTCATTAAGAACGCTTGCCACTCCACCGCGCGTAGGATCTCGAAGAACGTGAATGTTTTTACTTGTATCTAACATCGTCTGGACAAGATTATTTAGAGCGGCACAATCGCTTTTTATGGGTGAATCGAACTCCAACCCCTCCCGCACCGACATGATAGCAATCCCGTGTTCGGCAATCGACCCGCTAAT
The DNA here is from genome assembly GCA_964520905.1 of uncultured Chlorobiaceae bacterium. Lineage (GTDB taxonomy): Bacteria > Bacteroidota > Ignavibacteria > UBA10030 > SZUA-254 > JAGVIE01. The sequence goes on from CAZFQL010000014.1 coordinate 101,689, forward strand.
AATAATTTTATCGCCTATCATCGCGCGCTTTGGGTGAATATCGATTCCCGGTTCGATTATCCCTACGCCGGAAGTGTTGATAAAAATTTTATCGCCCTTTCCCCTATCGACCACTTTTGTATCTCCAGTAATCAATAATACCCCTGCGCTTTTTGCTGCGGCTTGCATGGAGAGAATTATCTTCCACAGGTCTTCCATCAATAATCCCTCCTCGATTATAAACGCAACCGAGAGGTACATTGGCTTGGCTCCACACATCGCAAGATCGTTTACCGTACCGTTGACTGCAAGCTCGCCGATATTCCCGCCGGGAAAGAAAATCGGGCTGACAACGTAGGAATCAGTGCTGAACGCGAACCGCTTTCCTTCCAGAGTGAACATCGCACCATCGTGTTGAGCATTAAGATACTCGTTCCCAAATTGTGCGAGAAACATTTGCTGAATAAGCTGCTGGGTCAATTTACCGCCTCCGCCATGCGCCATTGTTACCCGGTCATAATTGGTGATAGGCAGCGGACAGTTAAAATTACCATCAATGATATTTTTTCGGTCATCCATATTCGCGCAACGATTGTAATTAGTTTTTAATTTGATAGTTGATTTCCATTTGGGAAAAATAACGATTTTCCTATCCGAAAGCCAATAAAAAAATCAGCCTCGCAGTTCGAGTACCTACGCTAACGACTGAAGTTCATTCTGTATGAGTTGAATATCTTCATCCCGGAGCGTGAACCCGGCTGCGCCCATATTCCCTTCTACCTGTTCAACCGTTCTTGCGCCAACAATTGCAGACGTTATCGCGGGATTCTGTAAAACCCAAGTTATAGCAATTTGTCCGATAGTTTTTTTGTATTTATCTGCAATGGGCCTCACGTTATCGGTGAACGTCATAGCTTTTGAAAGAAACGGTTCCTGAAAGTACGGATTCTTTCGGCGCCAATCATCAGGGGCGAGTTTATTAAAATCGAATTTTCCGGTCAAGAGACCGGCTTGCATCGGACTATAAGCCACGACACCGATTTTATGTTGCAAGCAGTATGGTAGGATTTCCTTCTCGATTTTTCTTCTTAGCATATTATACGGCGGCTGAAGAGATTGAATCGGTGCGATAACGCGGCACCTCTCAAGAAGCGGCACATCGTAATTGCATACACCGATATGGCGAACTTTACCTGCTTCCTTCAATCGCACAAGAGTTCCCCACGAATCTTCAACCGCCGTTTCAGGGTCGTGCCAATGAATTTGGTACAGATCGATATAATCGGTCTGAAGTCGCCTTAAACTATTATCGATTTCTTTCAGTATACTTTCAGGGGAAGCATGGATTTTCACTCTTCGCCGTTCATCCCAGACCATTCCACACTTAGTTGCGAGAAAAACATCCTTCCGTTTACCGAGAATGGCGCGGGCGACAATCTCCTCGGAATGACCGAGGCCGTAAACCGCCGCGGTATCTATCCAGTTTATTCCGAGTTCGAGCGCCCGACGAATTGCTTTGATAGATTGCCCGTCATCAACGGCGCCCCAGCCGTATTCCCAGGGACCTCCAATAGCCCAACTGCCAAATCCAATTTCAGTGATATCGGGACCCGATACCCCAAGCTTTCTTGTTTTCATAAATTAGTTTCACCAGATTTACTTTTGTTGTTTTGATGCAGAATGAAGAACATCGCGCAGAGTTCTTGACAAAATTTCCGAGGTAAATGGTTTTAGCAGAAACATTTGAATGTCCATGCTCTGCAGTTGAGCTTTTGCTTCGTTGAATTTCAACTCAGGCAATGCTCTCAGAAATTTTTATCTTTTACTTTATTATATATCTCCGGAAAATATTGTTTTGTGCAATCAGGGCACAAACCGTGTGTAAAAGTGGCATCCGAATGTTTTTCAAAATAGGTTTCCACTTGAGTCCAGTATCCTTTATCGTCACGAATTTTTTTACAGGAAGAACAGATCGGCAGAAGTCCGCTTAGGTATTTTACATCGGCAAGGGCTTGCTTTAATTCGGCAATCAAATGATCGCGTTCCTCTTCATATTGTTTTCGTTCCGTTATATTTCTTGCAACACCGACAAGAGCTACCGGCTCATCCTGCTCATTTCTAACGACGGAAGACCATAACTCAATGGCAAAATCTGTTTCGTCCTTTCGCCTGTTGTAAAGTTCTCCATTCCAGCCTTCCTTAAGAGTTGCTTGCAATATCTGAGAGGTAATCTCTTGCGGTGTGAGTGAAGAACGTACAACTGAAATATTTTTTCCATATAATTCGTCCGGAGTGTATCCATAAGCTTTAGCGAATGCATCGTTGACGAAAAGTATATTATCTTTAAGGTCGGTAATCGAAACATAATCCTGTGCAGACGCAACCGTTTGTGCCAGGAGCCGAATCCGGGCTTCGGCTTGTCTCTGTCCGGTGATATCCCGGTTTAAACTCAATATCGCTTCTTTTCCATCGTAATCGATCACAGAGGCATTAATGTGCAGATAAATCTCTGCGCCGGATTTTGAAATATGGACTGCATCGAAAACTTTTCCGCGACTGTCCCGTTGAGCGTGCTGAATCATTTCCTCTTCATAGCCAACACTTTTGGAGATTAATTTTATATTCATCCCTACAAATTCAGCCTTAGTAAAACCGTAAAGCTCACATGCTTTATTATTAACTCCGAGGATAATCTTCCCTATCGGCTCGAAAATAATAATTGCATCGCTCGCCGTATCGAAAAGATTTTTATACCGGCCCTCTGATCTTTTTAGTTCTGTATCTTGTCTTTTTTTCTTGATAAAATATATCCAGCCTATTATGATAATACCAAGAGATAGAGTCCCCACTGGCAGGTAATATTTAGGTTGAAGATATAAAGGTTGATCTTGCCCCGATTTTCTGGACAATAAGTTAAGAGAAAAGATACAATTTTT
>CAZFQL010000015.1:0-101863 GCA_964520905.1 uncultured Chlorobiaceae bacterium
AATGCTTCGGCAGAAACTCCTATAGACATTTCGCACCTACGGTGCGTAACATCAGATTCTAACTCATGTTACGCATATCATTGTTTTGGGGTCTCAATAGCCCCGAACACTAATAGCCCCGAACTTCAGTTCGGGGAATATAATAAACAAACCACGAGGGTTTTAACCCCATAATTTGTGGACTGAAGTCCCAATATCAGTTGGGTTTCATTAATGGGGCTGTCTAAAAAGTAATGATTGTCATTCTGATCCCGCCGAAGGCGGGAGAAGAATCTCGAAACTACATTGAAATGAAAGATTCTTCGGTCGCTTCGCTCCCTCAGAATGACACTTTACAGACTTTTTAGACAACCCCTTATTAGTAAGCATCTTCTTCACCTTTACCTTCGCGTTCTAATCCGTACTTTTTGATTTTCGTATAGAGGTGACTGCGTTCCATCTCTAAAGCTTCCGCAGTCTTCGAAACGTTCCAGTTGTGCTGAACCAATTGGTGTTTGATGAATGCCGCCTCTGCCCTGTCTTTAAATTCCTGGAACGATTGGTTCGACTGTACAATCTGGTCAACTGTGTCCCTCGGTGCGAAAGATAGCATCTCAAAATCAAAAGCATCTATTTCATTGCTAACGGACATAATCACTAACCGCTCGATGACATTCCGAAGCTCCCGTACATTCCCGCGCCACTCCATGTTCTTCAGAATATCGATAGCCCGATCTGTTATTTTTTTCCCTGTGATTCCATTTCGCGCACATGTTTCTTCGATAAAGGCATTCACCAAAATTGGAATATCATCCCGCCGCTCTCTAAGAGGAGGAACCGTTATTGGGATAACATTAAGCCGGTGGTACAAATCCTCCCGGAAATTTCCTTTTTTAATTTCCTCAGGAAGATTTTTATTTGTGGCGGCAATAACCCTAACATCGACAGGAATTACTTTATTTCCGCCCACTCTTTCAATCTTGCCTTCTTCAAGCGCGCGTAAAACTTTTGCCTGTGCTTGCAGGCTCATGTCACCGACTTCGTCGAGGAAAATCGTTCCACCGTCTGCCTGCTCAAGCTTACCGATGCGCTGGTTGGCGGCGCCTGTGAATGACCCTTTCTCATGTCCGAACAACTCTGACTCTATCAGCTCGGCAGGAATCGCCGCACAGTTCACCTCTACAAGCGGCATGGCTGCGCGTTTACTTGTACGGTGGATTGCCCGCGCGACCAATTCTTTACCGCTGCCGCTTTCTCCGCAAATCAGCACGCGCGCATCCGTAGGTCCAACACGGTGTATGACTGCATAAATTTCTTTTATTTTCTGGCTCTCGCCGAGAATTTTTTCCTTCCCTCGTATCTTTACAATCTCATCGGAAAGTTTTTTGTGTTCCAGTGCGTTGCGAAGAGTGATTAATAATTTATCGCGGTCGAGCGGTTTGGGGAGATAATCGAATGCACCTAACTTTGTCGCCTCAACAGCAGTCTCAAATGTACCGTGACCGGAAATCATTATTACCGGAATTTCTGCATTCATCTGCTTCATCTCCCGAAGAACATCGATTCCATCAATTCCGCCGGGCATCTTGATATCGAGAAAAACCGCGTCGGGATTGTTTTCTTTGAATGAAGCGATGGCTTTCGCTCCATTCTCTGCAAACAGAACAGAATACTTTTCGTAATCGAGTATCATCTTGATAGAATCGCGGACACTTTTTTCATCGTCAACGATGAGAACGTTTTTCATTTTTTATCTCCTATTGTTTTGGCGGTATCCGCTTGCGTCGGAATACCACGTTTAGAATCGTATTTCAAATCGTTCACTGCGGCAAAATGCGGGTCAAGAAACTCCGATGGCAACAGGTGATTATTTTTCAACAATGCGAGACCGAATTTCTCACCGTTCCTGCTTGCCCGTTTATCGCGCTCATCGAGTACGCCATCAACGATGATCGCATCTTCACCTTGTTCGATGAATTCAGAAAATCTTTCCGCCGGCTGATCGGATTCGAATGTAAAAGCGATGAATGCCGCACCATAGAAATGCTGAAGCTTGTCGCGGTCTCCGGTCGGAATGCGGGGAGTATCGGGATAGAGTTTCCTTGGAAGATTTTTCACACGGCTGTTGAATTCCTCCGACGATTCATCCGATAAAGGAAACGCAAGAGCGAAGACGGGGATTTTCAAGCCGACAATCCGATGATCAAAACAGGCGAACGTTGAAAGAAGCAGCGAGACAGCGGTATTATCGTTAGTCAATTTCATTGCATATATAAAAACGGCATCCAAAGCTTTGAGGTCACCATACTGCCTGCGGATATTGCCGAAAGTATAACTGCGGATGAACGATTTCAACTCCATTCCATGCTGAATAAAAAACGGCGGGAAATACTCCAACAAAAAACCAAACCCGGTCGGTTCTTCAAATGAAAGATACGTTTTGAGTGAATCGGGCTGAGTAGCTGTTGATTGAGCGGAGCCGCGCTGGAATCCGTACACAACAAACAACAACACCAGCATGAATTTCATACTACACCTGATTAAGAACCGCATAAGAGTTAATTTGCCGCTATTGCAGTGTTAAATTCTGGATTCTTGAATCAAGAGAGTTACACCAGAGTTACAAAGCACATATAATATAATACAAAAAAACAATTTCAAAATAATTACAACAACCTACATTTGATGAGAAGGTGTATTCACTGCAAATAACAAATGATGCTGAACAGACAACGCAATGAGGATATTACAGGTTATGTTTAACCTAAAATATTTTATGTACGTCACACATATTTCAAATAATAATTCCAAGAAAAATCAAAATTCACTAATGATTTAGAATCCTTAGTTTTTAAAACTAATAATATTGTTTCGATCAAATCATAAATTCTAATTCCATGTGCAAGTCTCATAATAACGGCACAACTTTGCATTGATATATTTATGGATGGACGATGAAGTGATCCATCTGTACCTATTTTTGCCATTTCTTTATTAAATACATCATAGAATTCTTTGTTGAAAACATTTTTAAAATCATTTATCTCCTCCAATAACTTAACGAAGGAAAATGATAATAGATTTATATCAAAATCATCTTTAATAACATCATATGCTAAAAATAAACCTTCGTTAATAACTTTTTCCAGAAATCTAGTCTCTAGATTATTAAGCCTCATCATTGGAAGAATAATTAGACCAATAAGAACAATGCGTGTAGCTTCAATTCTATCCAGCACAATACCTCTTTCAAGGAACAGTGCTTTTCCCCTTTTATCTAATAATAATGGGAAAAATGTTTTAGCTAAATATTCAATAATATTATTTTGAGGAATTACTAACGATTCAACGTTAAGAAAATCTTTCGCATTTATTCCACTTGCTGTTGTGATAAATTTATGTTTGTTGTTTTCTAATTCATCTTTTAATAAGATTTTGATTTTTTTCTCGTGTAACGATTCGTTAATGTGAAAAACATTTTTTAAGGCAAGGATTATGTCTTCAAATTGGCTAAAATCATAAATCCAATTATTAGCTGGATACGCACTTCCAGGGGATTTAATGCCAATTGAAATCTCATTAAGGAAATTAAAAATATAATCTGGGTCATCAATTATAGTAGAACCAGTTTCGTTTATTATCTTAGAATACTCTTCTGATTTAACTTTGAAATGTTTAATTAATCCATCACGATCATTTTTTAATAGCCAGATTGGCTTTCTAACAAAAGAAATTATCTTGATAGAATGCCCTCTTTCAATAAGAGTTTTGGCTGCACGGTATTCTAAATTTGTAACTGATAATTCATTTTCTTTGAACCAGCTTCCACGTCTATATCCAATTAGCAAAATAAAATATTGACAATCAGTCAGATTTTTAATACACGTTTCAATAGCAGAGGAATTAGGATCTACAGTAAAATTTGGATATTCACTCATCTGAACATCAAAACCATATTCCTCTAAATAGTATTTTAATGCTCCACGTAAATCTTCAAAATCGACAATGGTTGAGCTAACAAATATTTTTGGTTTCATATTTTTAAGCACATAACTATTAATTATACACGGATTATTTATTCACCGGAGCATAGATCTGTGTGTAGGTGTATTAAATATTTAAACTTCATACTGAAAAGAAACAACCCCCGGTTGTACAACTGAAAGGTCTCACCGACTTCAGTATGCTAAAATATACAAGAAATACATTGTGAAAGTATTTATTTTACTTCATGCATAATTTTGATTTTAATAGTTGTGTCATAATAATTTCTTCCCCAGCCAGACAATTTGCCGTTTTCAAAGACTACTGGGGTAAATAAATCATCCGGCTCTCTCCCATCTTGATAATTTCTTTTTGTTTGATAAATCCAAATGTCATAATCTTTTCCGTCTATTGCATATTTTTCTGTTCGTTTCGGCTCTCCAAGTTCACTTAAAACCATCTTTTTAGAATCACCTAATTCTAGTACTAAAAATTTACTCGCGGGCGTAATTGGCGCAAAAATTCCATAACATCCCGAAAACAAATAAGACAATAAAATCAAGGAAATACAAACAAATATAATAATTTTAGGCATTTTTATGACTCCTCATATTCAAGAAATGTGTTTTCCGAACTTATGAATCTATGTATTTACATATTCATTTTCAAGCTACACCTGAATGACACCCGGATTGAATTTGGGAATGTTCGGGTTATTCGTTGCGATCTCTATGCAGTGTGAAATTATTTGCCGGGTATCCGCCGGATCGACTATTCCATCTATCCATAATCGTGCGGCGGCATACAGCGGGTCAAGCTCGCTGTAGTAACGGTTGGCAATTTCGCTCAACATTTTTTCCTGATCTTCTTTGGAAATTTTCATCCCCTTCGCCGACATCTGCTGAACCTTGATACTAAGCAGAGTTTCACTCGCCTGCTTACCGCCCATCACAGCAATTTGCGCTGTGGGCCAGGTGAAAATGAAGCGCGGGTCATACGATTTGCCGCACATAGCATAATTGCCTGCGCCGTAACTATTTCCAATTATAAATGTAATCTTCGGAACAACACTGTTGGCAACTGCATTCACCATCTTTGCGCCGTCTTTGATGATGCCTCCTTGCTCAGCACGTGTTCCTACCATAAAACCTGTAACATCCTGAAGGAAAACGAGAGGGATATTTTTCTGGTTGCAGTTTAAAATGAAGCGTGTTGCTTTATCGGCGCTGTCGCTGTAAATAACTCCGCCAACCTGCATCTCGCCCTTCTTAGTCTTCGTCACGGCACGTTGATTTGCAACTATACCAACTGCCCAACCATCAACACGCGCATAAGCGGTGACCAGCGATTTACCATAACCGGCTTTATACTCGTCAATTTCTCCAGCGTCAACTATTCGCGCGAGAACCTGATGCGTATCGTAAGGTTTGGTGCGATCATCAGGCATCAAGCCATAAATTTCTTTTGAATCGAACGCCGGCGCCTTGGATGCGATCCGGTCGAACCCTGCTTTCGGTACTCTACCAAACTTGCCGACGAGACTTCTAATAGTTTCCAGACAAACTTCATCATTGGGCATTTTATAATCTGTAACGCCGCTGACTTCACAGTGCATGGCTGCGCCGCCAAGCTCTTCGAGATCGGCGTCTTCACCGATTGCCGCTTTAACAAGAAAAGGTCCGGCAAGAAAAACACTTCCGGTTTTATCGACAATCAGTGCTTCATCACTCATGATCGGCAGGTACGCACCACCGGCTACACATGGTCCCATGATTGCGGCGATCTGGGGAATCCCCATCGAAGACATGACCGCATTGTTTCTGAAAATACGCCCGAAATGTTCCTTATCCGGAAAAATTTCACTTTGAAGCGGAAGGAAAACACCCGCTGAATCTACGAGGTAAACGATCGGCAGGCGATTCTCCATCGAAATCTCCTGTGCGCGGAGATTTTTCTTGCACGTTATCGGGAACCATGCCCCCGCCTTTACAGTCGCATCGTTCGCAACGATAACTACGTCGCGATTATGAATTTTCCCAACGCCGAAGATTGTTCCGGAAGAAGGCGCTCCTCCGTATTCTTCGTACATACCGTACGCACAAAAAAGTCCGACCTCAAGAAAATCACTTCCGGGATCGATAAGTTTGGCAATCCGTTCCCTTGCATGAAGTTTATTACGCTTGTGAAGTTTTTCTATTGCCTCTTTGCCGCCTCCTAACTTAATGACATCGGCTTTTGCGTTTAATACACGCAGGATGTTTTTCAAATTATCTTCATATCGATTATAGGCGGCTTCTTTTTTTACTTCTATTCCGATATTAGACATTATTTAATTCCTATTCTGCTTAATGCGATTCGATGAGATAAGATTTGCATTTTTTCATTTGGGAGTCCGAGCTGTTGAGCGCTATCGATATAATTCTGTGCTTCATCAATATATCCTGCGTTGAAATAATTCTCGGCTATTTCAATTAACAGCAGCATTTCCGATTCGGGATTAGTATTATTCGCGTCTGCTTGACGGAGCCGCAATACATTTTTGTATATCTCCGCCGCCTCGGCACACTTGCCTGATATCCGGAGCGATCCGCCTAACATAATAAAAAATCTTTCTTCCTTGCCGCCGGTCAAAGCTATGCAATGTCTATAGAGAGCAATTACATCCTGCAGTTCAAGGTTATTAACGACCGAAATATGCTGAGCATAATGATCGAGCAACGCCTCCGCGTATGCTCCGACAACTTCGACATCATCGGGGAATAATTCTGCGACCCTGCGTAAGATATCCAACCGCTCATCTTTCAATCCAAGGTCGCGCGTTATTCTTGCCATCATACCTAACGCATCTTCACTCCGGGGGCTAAGTTGCAGGCACTTTTTCAGTGTCGAGTAAGCAAACCATAAATCCCCGATATTCGGGTTGTTACGATAACGAGCGATGTTGAGATAATTCATCAGCGATATTCCGTATTGCTTCTCGTACATGGAAATCCAGAGATTTTTATCCTGCACAATCATTCTTTCATCGAGACTGTCGACTATTTGTACTGCCGAGTGTGTGAACAATCCTATCGGCGCCATGAATTCGAGAAGTGGTTTCTTCTCCGAATTGATTTCACCGCCCATGAACGCGAAGATGTTATTTCTGGAAGATACGACCTGAGTGGAAAGGAAAGTCGGGATATCATAAATATGAATACGTGCTAAATCATCCTCTATCGCTTTTATTCTTATCTTTTGCTCCATCATCCCGAAATCCGCCGTTATTGGTTTAACCGACGCCAGGATAATGACATCGGCATCGGAAGCGCGCCAGATAGAAACATACGGGAATGCACGGCATATCGTATTCATAATCAGTTTAAACGTCCGGTCGTCAAGATCGTAAGTATGGAACCATTGTGTCAGGATACCGCCGGGGCGAAGTCTTTTTTTGCTGAGTTCAAAAAATTCGGACGAGAAAAGATTTCCTATGCCCGCGATCCAGGGATTCGACGGCTCGCTTATAATAAAATCGTATTGCTTCGGCGTGATTTTTAAATATGTTATTGCATCATCGAGATGCAGATTTAATCGGGGATTTTTAATGACATCATTGTTCCATTTCCCAAAATAATTAACCGCCTCAACAACTTCCGATGAAATCTCCACGCAATCCAGTGAGCGGAGCGGATGAACCAATGCCGATCCGCATGTGACTCCGCTCCCGAGGCCAATTACTAAAGCATCACCCGTATCGGGAAGCATCATCAGCGGAATTTGCGCGAGCAATATTTGTGTCTGAAGGTCTCCCTCGGTACTCGCGTCAGCTTTCCCGTTTATGATCAGCGTCCTTTGAGTTGAAGTTTGGGTCGGAATCTCGATGACCGCAACATTAGCGTTTACACCTTCCTTGTATGAGAGGATTGTTCTATTCGCTTCATCGTGAGATTTAAATTCCTCGAAGGTAGGCGGGACATCCCCGAAAAGTCCCCGGAACACACCTGAGATGGCAATATGTTTATTCCATTCCGGATATTGGATTTTGTATCCGATTCCTAATAGTATAAATATTGCGACAAAGATAATCCTCCACCGGACAGAGAATTTTTTATCAAGAAAGAATATCGATAAGCCAAGCAAGCCGTTGAACAGGACTCCGATCTCTATTGTTTGCTTGACGCCCAATAACGGAATGAGAACCAAACCTGTCAGCAACGCTCCGACAACTGTTCCAATCGTGTTAATGGAAAAAACACTGCCTACAGTTTTTCCCAAAATTCTGATATCGTTGCTCGCTATGCGGCTAACAACCGGAAGCGACATGCCTGAGAACGTTGTCGGAATGATCATAATGATCAAACAAAAAAGAAATTCAATAGCGAGGAAAATCGGAAAATTCCCGGGCTTATTGGAAATGGTTAATGATAATTGTAATAGATAGTAAGGAAGTCGTTCATAAAGCGGGAGAGTCAGAATCATCGAAACTGCCGTCGCAAACTGACAGAATCCCAAAAACACGAAGAGATTTTTTATTTTAGAAATGATCCGCGATACGATCCAGCTGCCGAGCGTAATTCCGCTGATAAATGCAATCAACATCACTGAGAATGAATATGTCGATGAGCCGAGAATGTTCGAGAGTAACCGGATCCAGGTAAGTTCATAAAGCATCGCGATAAATCCCGAAAAAGCCGCAACGGCAATTGCTACTTTAACAATCCGGTGTGAAAATTTTTGTGTGGTTTCCTGTTTTGCATTATCGTTGTGTATTTTTTCCTGAGCGGGGATCTTCACCCACTTAGCGAGTAATAATGCCGCACCGCCTATGAGCAGGTTCATTGAAGCCGCGCTCCACACCGTACCGTCCAATGATAAATATCGTATAAGAAAGAATCCAGCAAGCGCAGTGCCGATAATCGCGCCGAGACTATTGATGTAATAAAGCGTAGCTACATCCTTGCCGGCATCGGCAATATTTTTTGTCAGATATTTCGTGAGCACGGGCAATGTTCCGCCCATAAAGAAAGTCGGCAGTATGAGCGTTATAAAGCTCAGTAAAAATTTTAACACAAGAAGGCTTACATGACCCGCAGATGCGTTCAACGCTTCAGCCATACCGATGAAAGTCGTTTCTGCCGCACTTATAAAAAACGGATAGGCAAAACAATATATTCCAATAGCGATCTCAAGAATACCGTAGAGACGAAGCTGATTCACAGCTCTATCTGCATATCTACCCCAATAAAACGACCCGAATGCGAGTCCTCCCATGAACGTAGCGAGCACAATCATATGTGAATAGGCGGTACTGCCGATGAAGAGCGCAAGATATTTTGACCAAGCGACTTCGTAGATCAGCCCGCAGATACCTGAGAGAATGAACAATACTACAATAAAAAATTTGAGCACGGATGGTTTCATAAATATCTTTCGTATGTTTGGATTATGTTCCCAGTATATTACGTGCCAACACTAACTTCTGAATTTCGGATGTGCCTTCACCGATTGTCACTAATTTCACATCGCGATAAAATTTTTCTACAGGGAAATCCTTAACGAACCCATAGCCGCCGTGAATTTGAACTGCCTCATTTGTTGCCTGAACCGCAACTTCGCTCGCATAATATTTTGCCATGGACGATTCTATCACTACCTCTTTACCCTGGTCTTTCATATAACCGGCTCGGTAGGTAAGAAGTCGTGCTCCTTCCATTTTAGTGGCAAGATCGGCTAATTTCCACTGAATCGCTTGAAAATCTCCGATAAATTTGCCGAATTGTTTTCGCTCTTTCGAATATTTCAAACTTTCATTCAGTGCACCCTGACCGATACCGAGAGCGAGAGCGGCTATACTGATTCTTCCGCCATCGAGAATTGTCAAAGCTTGATGGAAACCGGTTCCTTCGTTACCCAACAAATTCTCTTTCGGGATACGACAATTATCGAACGCAAGCGCAGCAGTGTCGGAACTGCGCATTCCCATTTTGTTCTCTTTCTTCGTAACGATAAAACCCGGCGTTTTATTATCGACTATAAATGCAGAGATACCCTTCTTACCTTTGCTTTTATCGGTAATTGCAATAACTACCGTTACATCACCAACACTTCCATTTGTGATAAAATTTTTACTTCCGTTCAAGACATAGTCGTTGCCTTCACGAACGGCAGTCGAAAGCATTCCACCGGCGTCGCTTCCGGATGTCGGCTCAGTTAGCGCCCAGGCGCCGATTTTTTTTCCGCCTGCAAGATCGGGGATGTATTTCTTTTTTTGTTCATCGTTTCCAAAAGAGTAGATATGATTAGTGCAGAGACTGTTATGTGCGGCGATTGTCAGCCCAACAGATGGATCGATCTTCGATATTTCTTCTATAACGGTGATGTATTCAAGATAACCGAAGCCGGCGCCGCCAAGGGATTCCGGAAAGATGACGCCCATGAACCCCAGCTCGCCTAATTTTTTTGCTATCTCATAATGAAATTCCTGAGACTCGTCATACTTCATAATGACCGGTTTGATTTCCTTCACTGCGAAGTTATGTGCGACCTCTTGAACCATCTTCATGCTCTCTGTGAACTCGAATGATGGCAACAACGATTCTGTCATATTCTGTGCTGACATGGTATTCCCTAAAATTGTGTGGGTGTAATTTAGGAGGATTTAATAAGAATTGCAATGGATTGTTGTTTGAAATTCTGTAATAGTTCTTCTACTAAATCATATGGCGTCAATTCGGATTTAATGATCTTAGATAGGCTCTGTGCGAGCATTTGATCACGCTCTTCATTCCAGAATTCTACATGAAGCCGCTCAACGATAAGTTCACGGATCCGTCCGGCAATACGTTCTTCTCGTTTTTTTTGCAAGATATTATTACTTTCGAGATAATTCCTATTCTTGATGATCATATCTCTGATCTGGTCGATTCCTTTGCCGTCACTCGCTATTGCCTGGATAACATCCGGACGCCACCCGTCCTTATGCGGTTTAAAGTTTAGCACCATCTTGATCGACATGACCGCCTGTTCAGCGCCTGCCCGGTCGGATTTGTTGACGACGAAGAAATCTGCAATCTCCATCAATCCTGCTTTCATAGCCTGTATGGAATCGCCGGATTCCGGGACGAGTACAACAATAGTCGTGTCTGCCGCACGGGCGATATCTAATTCAGATTGACCCACACCGACAGTTTCCATCAGTATGATATCGCAGCCGGAGGCATCGAGAACATCGGCGGCTTCTTTCGCTTTCTTACTCAAGCCGCCTAAACTTCCGCGCGAAGCCATACTCCGGATGAATACACCGCCATCCAATTCGACATCGGTCATCCGAACGCGATCTCCCAGTAGCGCGCCGCCTGTAAACGGACTTGTCGGATCAACGGCAATTATACCGATCCGTTTATTCTCTGCACGAAATAATTTAGCGAGCTTGTTAGTGATGGTGCTTTTGCCTGCACCCGGCGGTCCAGTTATTCCGACACGATATGCTTTACCGGTATGAAGGAATAGTGAACGCAGAAGCGATATCGCTTCGGGATGTTCATTCTCGATTAGGGTGATTGCCCGCGCTACCGCAGAACGATCGCCGCTAAGCACACGGTCTATTAACTCATTGCCGGTAGCCATGATTATTTATTCATCTTTTCCTGAAAATATTTCACAGTCATTTCGAGACCTTCTTTTAAATTCACTCTCGGCTGCCAGCCAAAAACTTTCTTGATATAAGAATTGTCAAGAACGCTTCGCTGTTGCTCGCCTTTTTTGGCAGGTCCGTGAATCTCAGAGCAGTCTGATTTCGAAGACTGCTTGATCGATGTAAAAAGTTCATTGACATCCGATTCGATGCCTGTTCCAACATTGAAAATATCGGATTCGGGATGATTCAATGCAAACATATTTGCACGAACCACATCCCCAACGAATGTATAATCCCGGGTTTGTTTGCCGTCGCCATTGATTATCGGCTGTTGACCGGCAAGCATCTTACTCGCAAAAATAGCAATTACACCGGCTTCACCGTGCGGGTTCTGACGGGGTCCATATACGTTCGCATATCTCAGGCAGATATACTGCAAACCATACACCGCCTGATAAAAAAATAAATATTTTTCGATTGATAGCTTGGCAATACCATAAGGAGACAGCGGGCGCACAGGATGTGCTTCATCTGCCGGAAAATAATCTTGCTCGCCATAGATAGCACCGCCGGTAGAAGCAAAGATGAATTTTTTCACACCGAACTTGACACAATTCTCAAGTAAGTTGATTGACCCGACTATATTAACCGAGGCATCGAATATCGGATCGTCGACAGATTTCCGTACATCCATTTGTGCCGCATGATGGATTACTACATCAATGTTTTCTTGCCGGAATACTTCACGAACTTTTTCATCCCGTATATCCATATTAATGAATTTCGCTTTGGGATTCACATTTTCAATTTTTCCAGTCGTTAGATCGTCTATGATGACGACTTCATTGCCAGCCCCGATACACGCATCCGCGACGTGTGAGCCGATGAATCCGGCGCCGCCTGTAATTAGTATTTTCAAATTTACCCCTTATATTTGTTTACTGAAAAAGCGCGTAGATTGCCGAGGTAACAACTCTGCGTCTCTGCGGTGATATAATATTTCATTGTTTTATCTATCAACACCCTTTTTACCAATATCACTTCGATAGTACGCACCATCGAAGGTTATCTTCTCAACTGCCCGATATGCTTTATCAATTGTTCTTTCGAGGTTAAGTTGTTCGCCAACCGCAGTTACACCTAACACGCGACCACCGGATGTAACAATAATATCTTTATTATACTTCGTTCCAGCATGAAAAACAACAACATCTTTTTCTGATGCAGCCGCTTCCAAACCGAAAATCTGTTTATCCGTTTCATAATTGCCCGGATACCCTCCGGATGCAATCACGACACAGACAGATGACGCGTCCTTTAATATTGCTTTCGTTGCGCTGAGTTTACCGCTTGCAACCTCCAACATTATTCGAACGAGATCCTCATCAAGAAGCGGTAAAACCACCTGAGTCTCCGGATCTCCAAAACGGCAATTAAATTCGATAACTTTCGGACCTGTTTCCGTGATCATCAAACCGACATACAAACAACCTTTATATTGTCGTCCGTCTTTTGCCATTCCAAGAAGCGTTTGCCTGATAATATCCCGCTTCACTTTCTGAAGAATTTCTTCAGAAACTATCGGCGCTGGCGCGTATGCACCCATGCCGCCTGTATTTTTTCCCTTGTCGCCGTCGAGAATTCTTTTATGGTCTTGTGCAGAAGATAAAACAACAAATTCTTTTCCGTCGGTCAGCGCAAATACAGACGCCTCCTCGCCTGCCAGAAATTCTTCTATTAC
The DNA here is from genome assembly GCA_964520905.1 of uncultured Chlorobiaceae bacterium. Taxonomy (GTDB): domain Bacteria; phylum Bacteroidota; class Ignavibacteria; order UBA10030; family SZUA-254; genus JAGVIE01. Next base: position 13,323 of record CAZFQL010000015.1, read on the forward strand.
AATGTTTGTTCCGGCATCGCCGAATATTTTCTTTGCAAACATCTGATCGAGAGCTTCGAGAGCCTGCTCTTTAGTATCACAGATTGAAACGCCTTTACCTGCCGCCAATCCGTCGGCTTTTATCACAATCGGGACCGGGATTTCATTCACGTATCTTTCCGCATCAAACCGCTCAGCCGCGCTGAAAGCTCTGAACTCTGCCGTAGGAATGTGATGCTTCCGCATGAACTGCTTGGCGAAAACTTTGCTCCCCTCCAATTCGGCGGCAAGTTTTGATGGACCAAAAATCTTTAGACCATGTGCTTCAAAGAGATCGACAATTCCATCGGTTAGAGGTTGTTCAGGTCCAACCACTGTAAGATCGATGGATTTTTCTTTAGCAAACTTCAGGATTCCATCATGATCATTTGCATTGATAGGAACTATTTCAGCCAACGCGGCAATGCCGGCATTGCCGGGAGCGCAATAAATCTCACGAACAAGCGGGCTTTGCTTAATCTTCCACACCAGTGCGTGTTCACGTCCTCCTGAACCGATGATTAATATTTTCATTCGATTACCATAAATCCGAATATCTTAGAGAGTTCATTGGTTAATTCAATGCGGTTATATTTTTGCACAATCTCTTCCTTTGGTATGGGAAGCCGGTTCTTTTTATGTAATTCGTATAGCTGATAAATTGCCGATGTAATTCCTTTCACATCCGTTGGATCAACAATGATGTTGCCTTCGGCTTCTTCGAGGGTTTGCTTGATAAATCCTTCCGGCACACAAGCAAGTATCGGTTTGCGAAGACCGAGGTATTCATACAATTTACCGGGCGATTGTTTGTCGTTATTCAGAGTCATCCACAATATGTCGGATGATTTCAAATATTCGATGCAATGTTTATGGTCGAGATATCCGGTGATGGTGACATTCCCTTCCAATCCAAGAGATTTGATGAGCTTCTCTTGCTCATCCTGAAGATTACCGATGAGGACGAGTTCTATTTGATCTTTCAGATGCGGTTGAGCGACAATTGCATTCTTCAACGCGAGTAAGAAATGTTTTGGCGTGCGATCTCCGTAAAAAACACCTGCATGCGCTATTCGCAGCCGTTTTGATTTGTCGACATGAATTTTTGGATCGTCTGTAAAATCAGCGGGATCATAACCGTGAGAGAGAATAGTAACATCGTGATACTCGAGAAACTTGAATCGTTTCAGGATCAGTTCTTTCGTACGCCGACCCGTTACAAGAATTCTGGAACTCGCTTTGAGAACTTTCTTCTCTAGTTTATAATTCCGAAGCTTGTGCAGTGGTGTAGGATAATATTTATACGGATAGTCGTGCCAGGGATCTCTGTAATCGATGACAAGCGGTTTGTGGAATTTTTTATGTAGTTCCATCCCAATCAGAAAATCTGTAAATGGCGGTGCCGTTGCATAAATGACATCGAAATTTTTCTTCTTAAACAATTCTTCTGCCGCCCTGACCGCTTTCCTCTTCCATCCAATCTTGTTATCGGGCACGAAAAAAGTATCACTTATGAACGTGAATATTTTACGCCATCTCTCCGAAGGCATCTTCACAACGCCCTTTCGTCTGAATAACCGATTCGGATCGAGCGACCCGACGCGCTCTATTTCAACATGATGTGGATGAAGTTCTTCCAGAAGTGTATAATCCTGAGCAAAGTAACCGGTTGGCGTGACCGTGAGAACGGTCGGCTGCCAGCCGAACTGGGGCAGATACTTCACAAACTTCAGTGTACGCTGAACGCCGCTGAGTCCCATTGGAGGAAAATAATATGCGATGATAAGAACATTTCGGAGCGATGAGGGATTCATGTCAATTCAATTTGTACATCTGATCAGAGAATTAGAAGTTCTTTTGGCGATGTGTTGAGTATCTCGCAATGACCATCGGTGACGACAATATCATCTTCAATACGTACGCCGCCGAAGTTTGGAATATAAATACCGGGCTCAATGGTAACAACGTTTCCCGTTTCTAAAGTTGCTTTGCTTAAAACAGATAACCGCGGTTGTTCGTGAATCTGCAAACCTATGCCGTGACCCAAAGAATGGCGGAAATATTTTTCGTATCCTTTCTCTTTGATATAGTTGCGGGCGGTAGCGTCGATTTCCTTAGTCTTTATTCCGTTTCTTGCGGCTTCAATCGCGCGCAGTTGTGCGCTAAGCACTATTTGGTAAATTTTCTTTGCTTCGGATTTCGGCCGACCGAGAGCGATTGTCCGGGTCATGTCACTATGGTAACCTTGATATACGCATCCCATATCGATGGTAATCAGCTCGCCATTTTTGAATTTCTTGTCGGAGGGCTTGCCGTGAGGAATAGCGCTTCTATCGCCGCTTACAACAATTGCAGAGAATCCGTCTCCGGAGGCACCATGTTTCAGATGTCTGTAAGAAATTTCAGCCGCAATATCGATTTCTCGAACACCGGGTTTGAAGAATGAAAGAATTTCGGTGAAGACTTTATCGGTAATTTCAACCGCTTTCTTTATCTTTTGGATTTCGGACAAATCTTTTACCGCTGCGATCTTTTCGATACAATCGACTTTGGGGAGGAATTTTATCTTCGGAAAAAGCTCCTTTAACTGCTGGAATTGTCCAAACATCAATGAGTTGCCGTCGAATCCAACCCTGTCGCCTGAATACAATAACTGCCGCCTCTTCAATTCGCTAAAAAGTTCTACCTGCGTGATAAAAATTTTCCAGCCGTTTGTTTCCTGTCTGACTTGAGTTGCATACCGGCCATCTGTGATCAGAAAAGTTTTATCTCGCGTCACGATTCCTACACCGGCAGAACCTGAGAAACCGCTCATATATCTGAGATGCGGCTGAAAAGTAATGAGGAACGCATCGATTCTCAGGGCATCGAACTGTGAACGAAGTTTTTGAAGACGAGATTGAAAAAAAACAGATTCAGGATTCATGATTATAGACGGTTCGATTTACTATTAGATATTAAAATTAAAAATGATAATTCGGTGCTTCTTTAGTTATAGAAATATCGTGCGGGTGACTCTCGCGCAAACCCGCTTCCGACATTTTGAGAAATTTCGTTTTTGTTTTCATCTCCAGTATGTTGGAGGCACCGCAGTAACCCATTGCCGAACGCAATCCACCGATCATCTGGAACACTGTGTCGGAGAGCGGTCCTTTATACGGAACACGACCTTCGATGCCTTCAGGTACAAGTTTGGGCAATCCTTCTTCCATATCCTGAAAATAACGGTCACTGCTTCCTTTTTTCATCGCTTCAAGCGATCCCATTCCGCGGTACACCTTGTAGCTTCGTCCTTCATACAAAACTTTTTCACCGGGGCTTTCTTCCACTCCGGCAAATAATCCGCCGATCATGACCGAGTCGGCGCCTGCGGCGATTGCTTTAGCGATATCGCCCGTTTGTTTGATGCCGCCGTCAGCGATAAGCGGGATTTTTGAACGCGATGCGATCTTAGCGCACTCGTAGATGGCAGTCACCTGCGGCACACCGACACCTGCAATAATTCTCGTTGTGCAAATTGAACCGGGTCCAATCCCGATTTTGATACCATCGACACCGGTACGAATCAGATCCCGTGCGGCTTCCGCCGTCCCAACATTACCGGCGATTAATTCGCATTCAGGATATTCTCTTTTAACACGTTTGACCATTTCGAGCACACCGTGAGAGTGTCCGTGGGCGGTATCCACAATTACAACATCGACTCCTGCCTTAACGAGCGCCTCAACCCTATCAAGCGTATCATCGGTAACACCTACTGCGGCGCCCGCACGCAGTCTGCCGTGCTTATCTTTGCTTGCAAACGGGTGATGTTTTTTCTTCTGAATATCTTTAAATGTTATAAGCCCGCGAAGTTTACCGGTTTTATCCACAACGGGAAGTTTTTCTATACGATGTTTCTGCAGGATGTGCTCTGCTCGTTCTAATGTAGTACCTATTGGTGCAATGACAAGATTCTCGCACGTCATGATCTTCGATATTCTCAAAAGACGGTTCGGCTCAAATCGCAGATCGCGGTTTGTGACTATACCTATGAGTTTTCCTGCATCATCTATAATCGGAATGCCCGATATCTGATAACGGCTCATCAAATCCAACGCATCGCCAACGGTTTGATTGACTTTCATCGTCACAGGATGGAGAATCATACCACTCTCAGAACGTTTCACAAGATCAACTTGTGCAGCTTGGTCGGAAATACTCATATTTTTGTGGAGAATGCCGATTCCCCCTTCGCGAGCAAGTGCAATCGCCATCGTCGCTTCAGTAACGGTATCCATTGCCGCCGAGACCAATGGAATATTCAATGTGATGTTCCGTGAAAGTTTCGTTGAAACATCTACATCTCGAGGTAATACATTTGACTTTTGAGGAACAAGAAGAACGTCGTCAAAAGTTATCGCTTCACCGATGAATTTATTCTTTGTCATAAGTAAAATCCATTGAATTTGAGTTTTGGATTTATGTCATTTGTCATTCGTCAATAGTCACTTGTTGTTAGTTCCTTGTTCTTGGTATTTAGTTCTTTGAATCTTCATACTAACATACTCAAATACTTAACTACTCAACTACTTTTGTCATACGTATGCTGGAATACCCGTTATGTCTTCTCCGACAATTAAAGTATGCATCTCGTGTGTTCCTTCGTATGTCTTGACCGACTCTAGATTCGCCATATGCCGCATGACCGGGTATTCATCGAGAATCCCGTTAGCTCCAAGTATTTCTCTTGCAACTCGCGCAATCGCCAATGCCATATTCACATTATTTCGTTTCGCTAATGATACTTGCTGGAATCTCAACTTTTTCTGATCCTTCAGTCGACCGAGCTGGAGGCAAAGCAGTTGTGCTTTTGTTATTTCTGTTACCATGTGCACTAATTTTTCTTGAGTTATCTGGAAAGAAGCAATCGGTTTACCGAATTGAATGCGCGATTTGGCATAATTCAATGCAGTATCATAACATGTCATTGCCGAACCAATCGCTCCCCATGCAATTCCGTAACGCGCTTGATTCAAACACATGAGGGGTGATTTTAATCCGTCTGTCTTTGGAAATATGTTTTCTTTGGGAATTTTACAATCCTGAAAAATTAATTCAGATGTTACCGATGCCCGCAATGAGTGCTTGCCTTTCATCTCGGGTGCAGTGAATCCTTTCGTCCCCTTTTCCACTAAAAATCCGTTGATAACACCATTCAACTTTGCCCACACAACCGCAACATCGGCAATGGTTCCGTTAGTGATCCACATCTTAGCACCATTGATGAGATAGTGATCCCCTTTATCCTCTGCTCGCGTGATCATGCCGCCGGGATTGGAGCCGTAGTCTGGCTCGGTTAAACCGAAGCATCCGATTTTTTCGCCGTTTGCCAATTTGGGAAGCCAAAAATCTTTCTGTTGCTCGGAGCCAAAGGTATAGATCGGATACATCACGAGCGCACTTTGTACCGAGGCAAAACTGCGTATACCACTGTCGCCGCGCTCGAGTTCCTGCATCACCAAACCGTAAGCGACATTATTCATCTCGGCACAGCCATATTTTGCAGGCAGTGTTGAACCGAACATTCCGAGGTCTGCCATCTTTGCTACAAGTTCCATCGGAAATGTACCGGCACTGTAATGTTTTTCGATGATAGGAAGTATATTATCCCCTACAAACTCCCGTACTGTATCTCTAACGAGAATTTCTTCTTCGCTAAGCAAACCTGCTACATCGTAATAATCAAGACCTTTAAACTTCATCATGGGAGGAACTTTCTTTGGTTACAAGAAACGCCTTGCCGGGGCGTATTATTCACATATTCTTGGAACAAAATTACGAAAATAATAAAGGAAAATCAAACCTTGCGGCTGAAATGAAAATCTAATCCGCTTTAATCCCGTACTCTTTTATTTTGAGGTACAAACCTTTTTCGCTGATGCCCAACGCTTCGGAGGTTTTCTTCCGGTTGCCGTTGAACATCTTTAAAACTTTCTCGATGTGCAGTTTTTCAACATCCTGAATTGCAATAGCCTGAGATGTTGCCTCCAGCGGACGTTCGGGTAAATGCAAATCGTCGACTTCGATAGTTTGATTCGGCGAAAGAATCACTGCGCCTTCGATGACGTGTTCAAGCTCGCGCACATTGCCGGGCCAATCATACGTCATCAATACTTTCCTGGCTTCATCGCTCAGGTGTTTCGGTTCTTTCGATTTGGATTTTTTCTGGAGGAAATGCTCAACAAGATCAGGAATATCCTCACGATGATCTTTCAATGCCGGTACTCTGATGGTAATAACATTCAGCCGGTATAATAAATCTTCCCTAAACCTTCCGGCACGGCATTCCTCCTGCAAGTTTTTATTTGTTGCTGAGACAACGCGAACGTCTACTTTCAGCTCATTTGTACCGCCAACGCGTCTGAAATCTCCGGTCTCTAAAAATCTTAAAAGCTTCGGCTGGATTATTGGGCTTATGTCGCCTACCTCGTCAAGAAAAAGAGTGCCTCCATTTGCAACTTCAACCAGACCCGGCTTAGCAGTGTATGCATTTGTGAACGCCCCCTTTTCATGACCGAACAATTCACTTTCCAAAAGCGTATCGGGTATCGATGAACAATTCATCGGAACGAAAGGTCTGTCTTTCCGCGGGCTTGACCGATGAATAAGATTGGCAATCAATTCCTTTCCTGTTCCGCTCGGTCCGGTAATAAGAATTATTGAATCACTTTGAGCCACACGTTTGGCGCTTTCAACAACTTGCTTGATGGTCGTGCTCTCTCCGACAATATCAAACGTGCCGGCTTTACGAGAAAGTTCAGTTTGCAGCAATTTATTATCAATGGAGAGTTTTTTACGCTCTATCGCACGATGAATGGTTTGTTCAACTTGATCGATGTCGTACGGTTTGCCAAGAACTTCGTATGCACCAAGCTTGGTAGTCTCGACAGCCATCTTAAGATCGGCGTACTGCGATAGGATAATAACCTGAGAAGAGGGCGAGTGCTCGTGAATGAATTTCAGAACTTCCCTGCCATCCACACGCGGCATTTTCATGTCGAGTAGAACGACATCATAGAGAGCTTTTTGGATAAGATTGATTGCTTCCGCACCATCAAAGGCAAGATCAACTTCATAGCCTCCGGCTTCCTGAAGTTCTTCTTTGAGCAGTGTAGTCAATGCTACTTCGTCATCGACAATAAGGATTTGGTAACGTTGCGGCATTACACAATCGTTGAAACAGACCTGTAGAAATTATTCACTCAGTACACGCTCGATAGTCGTGAGGAGATCCACAAGGTCGTATGGCTTGCTCACAAAATCCTCGGCTCCATGCTTCTTTGATTCGATAGCATTTTTTAAATCGGCAAAACCGGTGAGCATGATTACTTTAACTTTGGGCATATTTTTCTTGATGAATTTCAAAACCTCAAACCCATCAACTTTAGGCATCTTAATATCGAGCAGAACGAGATCGAATTTCTTGTTTTGTATTGTTGAAATTGCCTCATCCCCATCAGCCGCAGTATCAACCTGATAGCCTGCATTGACCAATTCACCGCTTAAAACCGTTCGAAGGGCTTCTTCATCATCAACAACAAGGATATTACTTGGATCAGCCATTAGCGAATTCCTTTTTCTAATTGATTTATGAGATTACTATTTCGTCCTTTGACGAGAAGCAAGTTAACGAAATAGAATAAAAAAAGCAATACAATCGAGAAATTTACCTCAGAAATGTGACAACCCAAATAAAACAGTAATAGAGAGAAAATCGTACGATATTACGATAGAAGTCGGGATGCCGGGATTTGAACCCGGGACCTCCTGCGCCCAAGGCAGGCGCGCTAGCCGAGCTGCGCTACATCCCGATTGATAACTCTATGAGTCGAAGAACGCCGGCAGAATCCTATCAGGAAAATTAGAATTTATCTTATCTGATCGACACAAATGAATGATCTTCGGCAAATTGAAACATTTCAATATATGAAAGTTAACTCAGATTTGCAATCTTGCTTTTTTCAAGAATTTTGCTCTCATTAAGTTGTATCATATTAAACTATACTCGAGGGCTTCTTTTATCATAGCATGACATTTCTCAACCCATTAGTGCTGTTCGGTTTAATTACGGCGGCAATTCCTGTTATACTCCACCTTCTGAACCTTCGCAAACTGCGGACAATTGAATTCAGCACTCTGACGTTTTTGAAAGAACTTCAGCAAACAAAAATCCGTCGCCTTAAACTTCGTCAGATACTCCTTCTCATTATCAGAACATTACTCGTCATTTTCATCGTACTCGCATTTTCACGACCGGCACTGCGAGGAACAATTTTAGGAAGCCTCGGCTCACAAGCGCACTCTACGATTGTTTTCATTCTCGATGACTCCTTCAGCATGACGGGAAATGATGAGCACGGCGAATATTTTAAACAGGCGAAAGAAACCGCAGACAAACTTATCGACCTTCTCAAAGAAGGTGATGAAGCATTTCTGATCAAATTATCCGACGTGCCGCAGGCAACGATAGATCCTGCAACTCACGATTTTGCCGCCTTGCGTACTATCGTCCATGAATCTCAGATATCTGCCATCCGCCGCCCTCTGGACGATGCGATCGGTTTATCGGCAAAATTACTTCAACAATCTAAGAATGCAAACAAAGAAGTTTATATCATCAGCGATTTGCAGCGGACATTATTATCACAACGGTCTGTTGGCATACCGGAGAATAACCCGTCGCTTTTTGACGACCACTCCCATTTTTTCTTCGTTCCCATCGGTATGAAAGAAATTGCAAATGTATCTATCGATTCGATCGATATTACAACGACAATCTTAGAAAAAGATAAACCTATTTCCGTCATCGCGTCGATCTGGAACTTCGGAACTACTCCTCTTAATAATTATATCATCAGCACATACATCGACGGCATCAAGATGGCTCAGAAAAATTTAGCCATTGAGCCATGGGGTTATGCAAAAACTGAATTCAGCATTTCATCTAAACGAACCGGTTTCATCAGGGGTTATCTTGAATTGGAAAATGACGCAATTGAATTGGATAACCGCCGATATTTTACATTTTATATCCCGGAGCAAATCAACATCGCGGTGATCGCAAACGCCGAGATGGATAAACGCCTCCTCCTTCTCGCTCTCCGGTCAGGGGATACAAAATCGGGGCAATCATTACTCAATATCCAACAATACACCTCGCAGAAATTTCCATTCATCGATCTGAATAAGACAGATGTACTGGTATTATCCAACATACCGTCTTTTTCTTCTACCGATGCAAACCGAATAAAAAATTTCATCGAAGAGGGCGGCGGGCTTGTTCTATTCCCCGGCGACAATATCGCTATAGAAAATTATAACTCGAACTTACTCCCGGCACTTAAAATTCCGCCCATCGACTTTTCACCGACTGCATCGGTACAAGCGGATAATCTCTCTTTCCAAAAAATCGATCTTGCCCATCCTCTATTTTCAACTGTATTTGAGCAAGATCGCTCAGCTAAAGAACAAACAGGAATCGAATCACCTAATATTATTAAAAGCATAAAACGACATGCGGGCAAGCAATCTCGCGTGATCATATCGTTAAGCGACGGCACTCCGTTCCTCTCGGAATATAACATTGGAGAAGGAAAATTTCTTTTCTTCTCATCTGCGCCATTACTTTCATGGTCGGATTTCCCGTTAAAGGGCATTTTCGCTCCGCTAATTTACAGATCCATGATATTCGTATCATCAACGGAAGAAAAAAATAATTCATATATTACCGGTGAGTCACCGGCGATTACCCTGCGAAAGAGTTTAGCCGGCAACACGAACAGACAATTTTCGATTACCTCGCCGGAAGGGATCGAAGAGTTGATTCATCCAGCGAACTCAATCGTAAACGAACGCGCTACTACAAAACCGATGATCTTCACACCGAGTCGGTTCACAAATTCCGGTTTCTATGAAGTCAAGCAGGGCAGCAGTATGATTTCAATTATAGGAGTAAACACCGACCGACTTGAGTCGGACACACGGAATATTTCACAAACTGATTTGCTGAACGAAATGAAACGGTATGGTATAAGTGCCGGGAAGATTCACTTCAGCAAACCGGGAGAATCATTGCAATCCGAAATATTACAATCACGGTTCGGCGTCGAATTATGGCAATACTGCATAGGTCTCGCACTTATGCTTGCAATAATAGAAATGCTGATCGCACGCGACAGCCGAAAAGCTACTAAGGATAGTTTATAATATGAAAACCATCTCGACGGATCAACGTGAAACCGCAATCGTTGTAGGCATCATTAATAAGCACGCGCAACGTAACCAAGTGGCTGAGTATCTCAACGAACTCGTCCTCCTAACCGACACCGCCGGCGCTGAAACACTTCATAAAGTAACACAGGAACGTGACCGGATCAATTCGGCAACGTTTATTGGAAGCGGTAAAGCAAAAGAAATCGGTGAGCTTGCCGAGAGAGATAAAATTAGTCTCGTGATATTTGATGATGATCTTTCTCCGGTTCAAGTGCGCAATCTTGAGAAGAACATCAAGTGTAAGATTCTTGACCGGAGCGGATTGATCCTTGATATTTTTGCATCACGCGCCAAAACAAAGGAAGCGATGACGCAGGTTGAGCTTGCCCAGCTTCAATATCTTCTCCCGCGATTAACGCGCCAATGGACTCACTTATCCAAACAATACGGGGGTGTCGGAACAAAAGGTCCGGGCGAGCAACAAATTGAATCCGACCGGCGTGCTATCCGCTCACGCATCAGCCATCTGAAGAAAAAACTTGAGCGGATCGATAAAGAACGTGAAATCCAACGGAAGGGACGGAAAGAACATACACGCGTGGCTATGGTCGGATACACAAACGCAGGAAAATCAACACTCTTAAAATCGCTGTCGGGCGCGGATGTATTAATTGAAGATCGGCTCTTTGCCACACTCGATACGACAGTACGCATGGTTCCACTTTCGGCATCACAAAAGGTACTTCTTTCAGACACGGTCGGGTTCATCAGAAAACTTCCGTCTCATCTGATCGCTTCTTTCAGGAGCACGCTTGCAGAAGCAACTGAGGCTGATATTCTCCTGCATGTTGTAGATATTAGTCACCCAAAATTCCATGAGCAGATTGCTGTTGTCAATGATACGCTCGAAGAACTTAATACAACCGGAAAGCCGATGATTTATGTTTTTAATAAAATCGATAAACTCAAAGACAGATCAATAATACAAGAACTCACTTCCGAATATCCAGTGTCGGTATTTATCTCCGCTGAACGAGGAATAAATATTTCCAGCCTTGAGAACAAATTACTCGAGATGATCGATGTAGGAACTCGTGAATACAATTTGACCATCAAACAATCGGAATATCGGACTATTGCTAAGCTTCACGAAATTGCCGAAATTATTTCCCAGCAATATGAAGATAATTCGATCAATATTAAATTTAAGATCAATCAAAAGAATTCAGACCGATTGAAAAAATTATTGGCAACAAGATAGATAAAACAATAACGGAAAATTATTCAAAGCAACATCAGATTAATCATGATAAAGACGGCAATAGAAGCAGCGAAGGAAGCAGGAAGGTTTCTTATACAAAACATCGGCAAAGTAAGAGACATTCAAAGGAAGGACGGACAGGAAAAGAATCTTGTCACCGAAATCGACAAGCGCTCCGAGGAAATAATCATCGGCATCATCAAACAGCATTACCCGGCGCATGATATTCTTGCCGAAGAGAGCGGACTGAAAAGCAGCGCTGCTTCTGAGTACAGGTGGATCATCGATCCGCTTGATGGAACGACAAACTTCACACATTCACTCCCTATATTCTGCGTTTCTATCGGTGTAGAACGTAAGGGAGAGATTATTGCTGGAGTGATCTATGATCCGAATTTCGATGAACTTTTCACGGCAGAAAAAGGAAACGGCGCGCTTCTTAACGGCAAACGCATGAAGGTATCCCGAACAGAATCACTGAATGCAAGCCTGCTTGTCACCGGCTTTCCTTATAACATCACCGAGAATCCGGATCATGCGGTAGAACATTTTTATAATTTTCTTATGAGAGCACAGGCAGTCAGGCGGATGGGTTCCGCGGCAATAGATATGGCGTACGTCGCGGCGGGAAGATATGACGGTTTCTGGGAAGTCGCTCTTAATCCCTGGGACATGGCGGCAGGCGCCTTGCTGATAGAAGAAGCCGGCGGTGCGCTCACAGATTTTTTCGGTAACCCGCTAAGTGTGTACCGGAAACAGATTGTAGCCAGCAACGGGAAAATTCAGAAAGAAATGTTGGAAGTGTTGCATTCAACGAGAATCAAATAGCAAGAGATCAGATCACTTTAAGTGCAAAGAGGGACTTCCCGGTCCCGCTCGCAACTATGGTCCTCCTAATCCTAAGCTCCCATCCGTTATGGTTTCTTTTTTCTCTTCGCCTCTAAAAATAATTTATCCGGCTTGTCTCATTTTCAGACAATTCATAGCTTCCGGAATTTTATTAAACTCGTATGCTTTATCAAAATGAAAATCTGCGCCTGCATCTAAATATCTTCTCCGGTATTGGGGTAACGAGTGATTGGTTAGCATAATTAAAAGTGGTATAAAACTAACACGCTTCAAATTTTTTATTAAATCGATTCCGTTTATACCAAGCAACTCGCTATCAAGAATAAGAACGTCGGGGACGTTTTTCTTGATAGATTCGAATATCATTTTCACATCAGAGATAGTATCTACAACCTGGACATCATCGATGTTGTTGAACATCGTTTCGAGACGTTCACAGATTAAAGCCGAACGATCCGCTATTACAATTTTCATATATTTATTCCCGTTTCAATATTTTATGGGCTCGGATAGCAGCCCTAATCCACATAAAATGCTACCCAAGCCCGGTGATAATGCTTATGCGTCTAAATAATAGATAATTATTATGACTTCAGGTAGAGCATTTTATATGATTTTTTTGCAGCATATCTTATATTTATTTTGCCGCATTTTATGCTACAAAGAAATGAAATTCGCCCTATATGAGAAATTTTCGACTAATTCGAGGGATGAGCAGGGTCTACCAATCCATTGATGATGGCGTAATGGGTAAGATCAATGTTCGTTTTCATATTCAACTTTTCCAAGACGCGTATACGATACGAATTGATTGTATTAAGGCTTAAGGATAAACATTCGGAAATATCCTTCATCGACTTTCCTTCCGCAATCATGCATAAGATTTGATACTCACGGTCGGATAATGTTTTATGCGGCGGTTGATTTGAATCAATTACTATTTCATCGGCGAGTTTCTCTGCGAGAGATTGAGTAATATACTTCCCTCCGTTAATAATTCTACGGATAGCATTTACCAATTCCAGCGGTGCGCTTTCTTTGGTCAGATAACCTAAAGCGCCGGCTCTCAATGCACGTACTCCGAATCGATCTTCCTGATGCATGCTGAGGATAAGCACGGGAAGCTTGGGATGATGCTTCCTAAGCTCTTTCAGAACGTCAAGCCCGCTAAGCTCTGGCATCGATAGATCCATCAGCACGATGCTCAGCTCATTTTCGGCAACGAAGCTAAGAACTTCGCGGCCGTTTTTAGCTTCTCCTACAACCCTAAAATCAATTTCATCGCGCAGGATTTTCTTTAATCCTTCACGAATCAATGGGTGGTCGTCTGCTATAAGGATTTTTATCATACCGATCTCTTCCTATTAAGATTTCACAGGATGTTGCTATTGGGGTGCGAGGTTACTGTTGACTCGGGATTTAGCGGTACTTTAACTGTTACAGTTGTACCTTTTCCGTTCTCACCGTTAATTGTGAATTCTCCTCCGATCAGCAATGCTCGTTCACGCATACCCAGGATTCCAAACGATCTTTCTTGTGAAGATTTTTGATCTGCTATACCTTTGCCATTATCGGCTACTTGTAATATCAAATAATGGTTTTGATGCTCAAGCGTTATGCCGACTGCCACAGCACCCGAATGACGGGCAACGTTGGTAAGTGTTTCTTGCAGAATGCGAAATAATGCTGTCGAACGCTCCCTGTCAAGATCGAGATGATCAACGTTTGTGTTGAATGTGCATTTTATTCCCGACCGGTTCTGAAACATCTGGATTTCCCATTCGATTGCTTCCCGCAAACCAAGATCATCGAGTATTTCAGGGCGTAATTCGGTAGCTATCTTTCTCACCGTATTGATTGTCGTATCTATAAGATTAGACATCGACTGGATATCTTGAATTGCTTCCTTGTATGTATTTTGGAGAGAAAATTGCACGACCTTCTTCTGGAAGAACGCAAGGTCCATCTTCAATACTGTTAGCAACTGACCCAATTCGTCGTGGATTTCACGTGCGATGCTCGTACGCTCTTCTTCACGCACGGATTGGATATGTGCGGCAAGCTGGCGGACTTTATCATAAGATTCTTTTAGCTGACGCTCGCCTTCCTCGAGTATTCTTACCTTTTCGCGCTGGGAGCTTATAAACCGCCGCTGGCTGTATAGTATGCTGGCAATAAAAATACCGCCGATAATTGCTATGGCACCAGTGCCGATAATAATTACTGACCAGATTTCTGAGCCTGCACCTGACACAGAATACCTCTCGCATACATAAAATTGGCAATTATATTTATAGTCAAATTAAACATTTTCCACAAAATAACAGCTTGGGGAGAACTCGCTTGCAATTGATTTGCCATAGCAAACAGTATTAAAGTAAATATAGTGTGTAAAAATATAGCACCAACTATCCAAAATCTCGGTTCATCAATGATTGAGATCGATTCATCTTTACTTATTTCAAATATTGAATAGGCAGATAGACCAATAAGCACGAATGCTTCTATTGTCCGAGCAATGGAAGGAAATTTTGATAATCCTTCGAATAGTAAACTATTCGTTAAGGAAAGCACAATAAATAACGGTATACTTGTGAGAAGCATATTTCGGGCGTATTTTTCCTTCTGCCATAAGGAAAAAACAATCAATAATATTGCATACTCGATCAGTATATAAAAATGCCCTATCCAGAGGTTGTTGATATTTTTTATTGAAAAATATAATGCAAAAATATCTACTACTAATGCTAAGGCAAAATAAAATACAAGAATTTTAATCTCCTTTGTCATGTAGCGATAATAATACACTCCGCAAAAGAGCGGAACTAAATAAGAGAATAAATATAAAATTTGATCAAGGTTTTTAATAATTTCTCCTAACTATTAAGTTGATTTGCAATCCCACATATAGGAGGACATAAAAACCCCAATTCTAAAAGCACACCACCCATCATATCATTTCCATCCCCATCAACACCGACCAAAACAATTACCGGGTTTCCTTTATCGTCCTGTGCATGGTAATATCGCAGGGCAACACAGCCTGGCTGGTCGAGAAGTTTCTGGACGTAATCCTTCCAGAACAGCCCGCCTTTGATAGCATCTTTTCCTGCTTGAACTCTGTATTTATTGGTTAACTTGCTCGCTTCATCAAGCGAGATTATCTGGTTGTTTTTTTGTGGTAACGCCATAACTCCTCCATTCTATGTTGTGAATGTTGAATAACTGTTACTTTTATTTACTCCGAATCAGTACAGTTAATTTATTTGAAAATAAGAAAATAAAAACGTAAATCAAATTAACCGCGCCAGGGAAATACACCTTTTTCATTTATCATTGCACGAATAAGAGGGGATGAAGCACATGGCTCCGTTGCCACGCAAATCGCCTTTTCCAAACGATTAGCGGCAGTTTCAAGGATTTCTTTCTTGTCAGTCTGTATGATTGCCAATGTATCGCCCGCTTTCACGCTGTCACCCACCTTCTTCATCAATCTTATTCCCGCTTTAGGGTCGATGATGTCATCCACTTTCATCCTGCCGGCTCCAAGCATGATTCCGATGAAACCAACTTCCAGTGCATCGATATAATGTATATAACCCTTCGAACTGCTCTTCACTTCAATAGTATATTTACTCGTTGGATATTTTTCCGGATTTGTAATGAATGAAATATCGCCCCCCTGCCTGCACACTAACTCTTTGAATTTATCCATCGCCTTCCCTGCTTGAAGAACATTCTTGCACTTGGATATTCCTTCTTCGATGCTTCCCGCTTTACCGCCTAACATCACCATAGCTCCGCTCAGCACGTAGGTTACTTCCATGAGGTCGGGGACATTTTTCCCCTGCATACATTCGATGCACTCGACAACCTCAAGCCAATTTCCAACCGCGTAGCCGAGCGGCTGGCTCATATCAGTGAGAAAGCCGATTGTCTTTTTACCAAATTTATTCCCAACCGCGATAAGTGTTTTTGCCAGTTCAATAGCATCCGCTTCCGATTGCATAAACGCACCACGCCCGGTTTTTATATCGAGCACAAGAGCATCGATTCCTTCAGCAAGTTTCTTGCTCATTATGCTTCCCGAAATAAGCGGAATACTCTCCACCGTTCCCGTTACATCGCGTAGCGCGTACATTTTTTTATCTGCAGGCGCGATCTCGGCGGTTTGTCCGATCATCACTAAACCAATTTCAGCGATAACTTTTTTATATTCATCGAGTGAAAGATCGGTTCTAAAACCGGGTATCGATTCCAGCTTATCGAGCGTTCCGCCCGTATGAC
This sequence comes from uncultured Chlorobiaceae bacterium, assembly GCA_964520905.1. Lineage (GTDB taxonomy): Bacteria > Bacteroidota > Ignavibacteria > UBA10030 > SZUA-254 > JAGVIE01. The sequence continues at coordinate 29,992 of CAZFQL010000015.1, forward strand.
CGAGACCCCGACCGGAGATCATCGGAACAGGTACGCCGCACGCTGCAACCATAGGCGCAAGTATCAGTGAGACCTTATCGCCAACACCGCCTGTGGAGTGTTTATCCACTTTGATCCCGGGAATTTTAGATAGATCGATTACTATACCTGAATGAAGCATGATGTCGGTTAGGATTGTTGTCTCTTCAAAGTCCATTTTTTGAAAATAGACAGCCATCAAAAAAGCCGACATCTGGTAATCGGCGACTTTACCGTTTATATAACCATGGATAAAAAATTCAATCTCGGCGCGATTCAGTTTATCGCCGCTTCGTTTCTTTCGTATGATTTCAGTAGGATTCATAAATTGAAATAAGATGTCTGTTATTTGATAAGAGCACGTACATTAGTTATCGGTGTTTTAGAATTCTTGAGCCGAGCATTATGCCGCAAATTGTTTTAGCATCTATTATCTCCTGGCGTTCGATCATTCGGATGGTTTTGGCTAACGGTAAAATTTTCACCGCCATCGTTTCCTCACCTTCTTCAAGCTGTCTGCCATTCGGCGCTCCATACAAGTTTTCCGCCATGAATATGTGGAGGACCTCACTGCAAAATCCCGGCGATGTATAGATTGATGTCAGTTTCTTCCAACGCTTTGCACGGTAGCCGGTCTCTTCCTCTAATTCTCTTCGGGCACATGCTAAGGGTAGCTCTCCATCTTCCAATTTACCAGCAGGTAATTCCCAGATAAATTTATCGAACGGATAACGATGCTGGTTAATCAGTATGACTTTTTCATCGGGAAAAGCTGCCAGCACAACCGCGCCGCCCGGATGTTCGGCAACTTCCCTAATCGTACGGTTACCCGATAGGTATTCCACTTCATCGACTATAGTCGTGAAGACTCTCCCCTTATATACTTTATTTCTTTTTATCAGTTTAAGCTTCATTCTTATTAGCCGATGAGATGACGCGTTGGGGCAGAGGTATTTCGATTTGTGATGCGGTAAAAGCTTTATAGACCTGTTCGCGCAGCGCAGTTTCGATATCGAATTTTTTGTCAAAGTGCGGCGCCCGCGCAGATAATCTCAGTTGAATTCCCGATTCTCCAAAATCCATAAAAAAAATAGACGGTTCCGGAGCTTTAAGAATATCAGAATGATTTTCCGCTAATTTCAAAAGGATGCTTCGGGCTTTTTCAATATCTGTTCCGTAGGCGACCCTAACCTCAACTAAAATACGGATATCGTTTCCGGGGAAAGAATAATTTATCAATCTATTTTTGACAAGCTCGCTGTTCGGTATAACAACAAGGTTATTATCGAAATTTAATATGTGAGTTGATCTTAAGCCGATTTTATAAACGTCGCCTTCCTCACCCGATGGCAATTTTATCCGGTCACCAACACGGAATGGTTGGTCGATGAGAATGATGAATCCTGCGATCATGTTCGCCACTGTTTCCTGGGCGGCAAGGGCAACAGCAAGAGAAGCGACACCGAGTGAGACGAGCAAACTCCCGATATTGATTCCAAAATGGTCCAGGACGATCATGCCCGCGATTAGGAATAATAATATATCGATGATTTTTTTCGTCAGAGGGGCAACGGTCGCGGTTATATTGCTCTGCGTCTTTGCAGAAACTTCATCCATGTACCACTCGAACATCGATTCGATTATCCGGCTGATCAGCCGCGTAACTACAATTGCGAGGATGATATAGAATGCAACCGAAAGATAATCGAGTACGTTCTGATAGAGAATATCTTCCGCACTCAGACTTTGCCGGACAACTTTTATACCGATGAAGAAACCCGCGATCACGCTAAGTGTGACAACTTTCGATCTAACGACGGCGAGAATTCTATCGTCCAGGGTGGTTTTCGTGTATGCAAACAATCTTTTAAAGATCGTGTTTAAAAGATACTTTAACATCTCACCGGTGAGCGCCGATGCAATAATAATAATAACCGCAATGATGATTGCTTTGATAATATGGCTGTCGAACATCTTACTACCTCAGTATAAAAAAAATCTTTAAGTAATTCTATTTATTACTCCGGCTTCCCGGTTTATCGATAGGAATACCTTGTTTGCACAACTGACAATCTTCAGGTTTGTACGTTAACACATCCATCGCAATTGTGGCGAAGAATTTCGGAAATCGTGCCCTGCCGCCACTCCGGTCTACAATCGTTCCTACGCCGATAACAATACCGCCGTTATCCTTCACGATGTCGATCACCTCTTGAGCCGAGCCGCCTGTAGTAGTGACGTCTTCACAAACGAGCACTTTTTCATCCCGATTAATTTCGAATCCGCGGCGGAGTTGGAGCTTGCCTTCCTTCCTTTCGGCAAATAGAGTGCGGAGGTTGAGCTGTCTGCCAACTTCCTGTCCGACCGCAACACCTCCGAGAGCAGGCGATATGACGACATCGGGTTTATCGATACGGAAATGAGCTGCAATCATACCGCATAAAAGTTCGGCGTGCTCAGGATATTGCAATACTTTCGCACACTGAAAGTACTGCGGGCTGTGCAAACCGGATGTGAGTTGAAAATGTCCGTTCAGCAACGCTTTTGTTCGTTTGAATATCTCGAGGATTTCTTCTTTTGTCATCGGTGAAAATCCTTTATGAAGTTAAAATGTATTCATGGCAGTATGAACGAATTTTTTCCATTCGCTCTATAAAATTATATGTTCAGTAATTTGTTCGACTTTTCCGCGCTTAGCGCGGAGAATTGGATTCCCGAGAAGCAATATTTCCTTCACAGCCATGTTCTGCCCGCAAATGAATCCAAAGTTAAAAAAATCCTTCAGCCCTCCTGACCCTTCCTAATTTCTGACCGAGGAACCGCTCACCGATTTCGGTAAATCTATAGGGAACATCGCTCACAAAAAATTGGATGTTGGCTTTAAGCGAGCTAGAATTGCGCAAGTCGTTCGCAATCAGGACGCGTTCGACTTCTTCTGCTGTTGCCTCACCGGAATCGATCAATATGATACCGCTCTCGAAAACGGAGCGGATTGTTTTTTCCAGAATAGGATAATGAGTACAGCCAAGAACGAGCGTATCGATTTTTTTTAATTTCAATGGAAAGAGATATTCACGAGCGATTATCTCGGTTGCTTTATGATCGATAAGTCCTTCTTCGGCGAGCGGAACAAACAACGGACATGATTGACTTATCACTGTGGCGGTTTCATCGAACTGACGAATCGCGTTCGTATAAGCGTTACTATTTATCGTGCCGACCGTTCCGATGACACCGATCCTTTTCTTCTTTGTTGATTCTACCGCCGCTTTAGCCCCCGGGACAATCACACCAACGACCGGAACATTCGAATGCTTCTGCACAACTTCAAGCGCAACCGCTGAAACGGTATTGCAGGCAACGACAATCATCTTAACGTTGTGTTTCATTAGAAAATCGGTGTCCTGCGCCGCGTACTCCCGAATAACCTGCGGCGATTTCGGTCCATATGGAACGCGTGCCGTATCGCCAAAGTAGACGATATTTTCATGCGGAAGCTGTTTCATTAGCGCGCGTACTACGGTCAATCCTCCTATACCGGAATCGAACACTCCAATGGGCTTGGCTTGTAAATTCTTTATATTCATAACCTTGGAAATATAGGAAAAGAGGGTGCCATTATCAAACAGGTTGTAGAGATATCGATCATAATCAAAAATAATACATTCCTAATTTTGATGATTGGTTTGTTGAGACTCTCAGAAACTTTTTGTATCTTAATCCACATAAAGAACCCCGGGTTGAAAAGCGCATGAACCCTGAAAAGAACCCAATAATGTTAAAATTTTCAATTTTAATACGGAGTAAATCTTATGAAATCTTTTCTTAGCATCAGCATCGCAGTTCTATTCCTCCTTATCGGCTGTTCGAAAAAGATCGAGCCGGTTGTAGTCGGAGAAATGAACGAATACAAAGATCCTGCTTACGGTTTTAAAATTAAATATCCAAAAGAATGGAAGAACCTCGGGCAAGCAGGTAAAGCGGTACTCACATTATCACAGGAAGTCATCAATAAATTTATGGATCCGAAGAGCGGCGCCGAAGGCGCTCTCGTAACCGTAGAGGTGATACGGTATTCCGGCAGGACTGCGGAAGAAATCATTCAAATGACTAAAGACGAGTTGAAACAAATGAACGCAGATGTAAGTCCGGACGCTCAGGGTACATTAGCAGGAAAACCGATGACGCAAATTCCATATCGCATTCAGGCAACAACGAAGACAAGTATCTTCGGGCATATCGATTTTGTTGCCGGCGATACTGTAATGTATAAATTGGATTTTGAAGGATACGGCGATCAGTATGCCGCGCATGTACCGGTTTTCGATGCAATGGTAAAATCGTTTGAAATACCGGTAGTGGTTGCAAAGAAATCCGACCAATGGGCGGTTTCGGCAAATATGGAAACATATAATTCGAACTTCTTCACAATGCTCTATCCTGATAATCTTGAATTCGTAAGCGTGAAGAAAGCGGCTAAGGATGATCTTGCTATGGAAATGAGAGCCGACAGACTCGACTGCAGCATTCACATCGATGTCTTCGGCGCTCAGAAGCTTCCGGTTGAAAAAGTATGGGCACAGAATAAAGGAAGATACAATGCAAAATCATCAGGTCAATCGACCGTTGACGGACAGTCTGCCTTCTGGGCTGATTATTCTCCGCGAAAGGATATCGGCAGCCGCGTGTACTTCGTAGTGAAGAACGATAAAGTCGTCCGGATAACAATCAATTATTTTGCGGGACAAAAAGATATTTATTTCCCGGTATTTGAAAACATGGTTAAGACAATCAAAATTAAATAAGGAAAATATCATGAACCAATCATTGATCACAACTGCATTCGATCTCAATGGATACAAAGTCGTGAAGCAGTTAGGGATCGTTCGCGGAATAACTGTCCGATCGCGCTCGCTCATCGGAAATATCGGTGCGGGGATTCAAACGCTTTTCGGCGGCAATATTTCTTTGTACCAGGAGCTTTGCGAGAAAGCCCGTCAGGAAGCATACGAGATCATGATAATGCATGCCGAACAGATCGGCGCGAATGCAATTATAGGCATGAGGTACGATGCCAATGATGTTGCCGCCGGAGTAACGGAAGTTCTGGCATATGGAACCGCTCTTGTCGTAGAAAAAGCTTAACGAGTAAATCAATTTAATTAAATTAAGAGAAAACTCAATGGATATTAAAAATCGAAAAGTATTGGTACTCGGGGGCGGCGGATTGGTCGGAATGGCAATTTGCCGGAAACTTGTCGAGGAAAAACCAAAACAGATTATCGTTACATCCCTGCTCCGCACCGAAGCTGAGGAAGCAGTGAAAACACTTCAGCTTGAATTTCCTAAAGCAAGAAAGAAATTCTTTGTACCCTGGTGGGGGAATATATTCGTCCGTCATACATTCAAAGATTTAAAGAGAGAAAGTATAATCGATGATGAGAAGATGCGCGGGCAACTCATCGATGATATCTTAGGCAAACTTACGGAAGAAGCGATCCGGCGCTCGACGATTTTTCAGGTTGTAAATAAATTTAAACCCGATATACTCATAGATTGCATCAACTCGGCTACGGCAATCGCTTATCAGGATATTTTCAATAGCGCACGTATAGTTCGTCAGGAAATTAAAAAATCCCAGCAATCTAACGATGCATTGATAGAATCGACTGAACGACTCCTTTGTGCGCTTTACATCCCTCAACTAATCCGGCATGTTCAATTGCTTTACCGGTCGATGCATAAATCCGGAACAAGCTTCTATTTAAAAATCGGAACCAGCGGAACAGGCGGTATGGGTTTGAACATTCCATACACCCACAGCGAGGAGCGCCCATCCAGCGTTCTGTTGAGTAAATCTTCTGTAGCCGGCGCGCACACCATGTTGTTATTCCTGATGGGAAGAACGCCCGACGCTCCAATTACGAAAGAGATAAAACCCACCGCCGCAATTGCATGGAAACGAGTTGCATACGGCGAAATTAAAAAACGGGGAAAAGCTATCGAATTGTTCGACTGTCCATTATCGCAGGGTATTAAATTGAACAGCACATTAGAAATAAAGATGCCCGATTTCGCTAAACCTACCAACAAGACATTGAAATCTGTATTCATAGATACCGGTGAGAACGGACTCTTCTCACGAGGTGAGTTCGAAACGATCACAACACCCGGACAGATGGAGTTTGTTACACCCGAAGAGATCGCCGAAGATACTATTTACGAAATCAAAGGCGGAAATACCGGTCACGATATCATTAATGCACTCGACAATGCCACACTTGGACCGACATATCGAGCGGGATATCTTTTCCACAACGCAAAGAATCAAATTGCAGAACTCGAAAAGAAATATAAAACCGACAGCGTGGCATTCGAGATGCTTGGACCACCACGCCTCTCCAAGTTACTCTACGAGGGCTACCTCTTGAAGCTCTGCTGTAAAGATATGATTGATGTTATGAAAACCAGTCCGACCGTTCTTTCGCAGAAGCTCAGGAAGAAAATTGAAGCAGATGGCGACCTCCGTTCTAAAATTATATCAATCGGTATTCCGGTTCTCATGCCCGACGGCAAAACGCTTCTCCGGGGGAATGACATCAAGATTCCTGCATATCAAGGCGAGAATGAAATCCCGATCACGCAAAAGAACATAAATCTCTGGGCACACGACGGCTGGGTCGATCTCCGTGTTTCAAACATGAAGCTCTGGAAATCGCGCCTCCAGCAAATCTTTAAGATGGCGGAAGATATTCCTGTTAGCGATACAAGCTCGCGTTTCCTTAACAACAGTAAGTATTGGAACGATTTCAAAGAAATCGTTCCCGGAAAGCTTGCCGGCTGGATTTTCAGCTACGAAGAAAAAGGAATGAGGATGAAAGCGTAGGAAACCAGAATAATGGATTAACAAAAAAGCCCACTTCCAGTCAAAGAAGTGGGCTTTGTATTTAATTGTTCATCAAAATATTATTCCTATTAAAACCACCAGCTAAAAGGGAGTTAAACGTCCGGCCCGCATGATCTTTCAGTTTTTTTTCTTTCGGGAGCGCAATGCCTTCACTGCGGGGTATTGCTAAATTTTACTTCCAAAATATTTTTCTCCACTTCCTCAAATAACTCGTCCAAACTATTCTGCACTTTGATCGTCTCAGCCAGCGCAGTAATAACTTTGCAATAATGACTCACCTCTTCAGACGAAAGAATTCTTCCTTTCCTGTCCTTCAGCCACTTCTCCGCAACCTGATATCCGCCGATGTGATACTCCCATACCTCTTTTGCAACACCGGTGAAGTATTGCGATGGATTAAAATACACTCGCTTCTTCTTTTCATCGTATGTTACTTTCTCAACTCTGTTCTCTCCTTCACCTTCACAGTGAGCAATTGGTTTGCTGAGCTTCTTTGGTTTTAGAAGATGAAGCGCAACGAGTGCTTCTCCCTTTTCTGCCAATGACTTAAACACTTTGTAGCTCGATGTAAACGGTACTCTCGGGAAATCCGTCTTCAAAAACTCTGCGTACTTCTTGCGGTAAGCATTCGAGTACAACACGCCGTAGATGTAATAGAAAATATCTTCCGGACTTGGCTGCCGTTTGTATACAGTTTCTAGTGACTCAATAAGCACAGGAGCAAGATTAGGAATTTTCTGTTTCGAATCGTATGTAGCTTCAGGTTCAAAAAGCATCATTGTAACGCCAATACGTCGCTTTGGTTTCTCTTTTTCGGGGTAAAGAAATAGAGGTAATGTATAGCAATTGTCCTTGGATGAAAGAAGTGTCTTATCAGAAATCATAGTACTAACAATCGCATGTCTCCATTCGTTATCACGTAAACGCCTTGTTATATTTAAAGCAAGATTTGTATTTTTCAATAAATGTTGCATAACTTCGCGTCGTTCAAGCTCTACCAGAGTCGGTGTGTAGATTATTAAGCGTTTATCAAAAGGTCTGTAATCATATTGGAAAATCTCACTGTTCCATTTTTCTTTTCTGATCTTTTTCCATGCATCCTCTACTTTCCAGTCCCGCGTATCGGATAGCTTGAACGTCTTTGCCGCAATTTCATAATTTGCACTTTCGGCAAATACTCGAACACGTTGTTCAACCTCAGCCCTAGTGAACCCAACTACGAATTCATCACGATGAGTTTTAATACCTTCAGAGAACTTTCCAAATATATCTATTATACTTGCATAACTCTGATATGAACGCAAAGATTTTCTATTAAATGGGATAAAAAAGAAAGAAGGAGATGCTGGACTAAGTTGTTTCCACTTCGTAGTCTGAACATCATGCGAAACTAGGTATTTGTATTTGGCATCTCGAGTTCCATATATATCTTCATATAGGATCCCTTCTTTACTGTTAGAACTATTCTTTATAAATAATACTATCGAGACACCTTGCATAATATCAAACACATTCTCGTCGGATTTACCCTTTGGAGTTTTTTCACGTAACCGCGCATTTCCATGTAAGTTCAATATATAAATTGCGTTAAATGCTCGAAGCAATTCTTCCCTCATTCCTCGATGAATAAGACCGGACAGATATGAATTGTTTGTTATGAATCCTATTGCACCGACGCCAGCCTTCTCAATCTTCCAATGAGCAAATCTTATAAATTTTATGTAATCATCAGATAGAGGTTGGATGTTTCGCTCATTCCGAACAGCTTTCTTGTAAAGCAACATCTCTTTTTCTATAAACTCAGATTTGTTAGTAGAACTTACAGAATATGGAGGATTCCCTAGTATAACAAGAATCGGTTTTTCTCTTTTTATCTTACCTGCAAGATGAGATTCTTCCGAGAGCGACGACATCCCAGGCAGCGATGTTTGCGCAAGTTCTTCCATCTCTAACGTATTTGTCAAATAAAATTGAAATCGTTCGTCACCTGTAAGCTTGTGCCCTAATTCTTCCAACAAGTAACCCATCTTTAAATGCCCGGCAGCATATGGAGCCATCATCAGCTCGAACGCATAAAAATGTTTCAGGATGTGGTCTTCAATAAACTGCCGTCGTGAGCCATCGCCGTACTTCGAAACAAACTCCTCCACCGCAAGCTTAGCCGCTTCGGCAAGGAATGTCAATGTTCCGCCGGCAGGGTCGAGTACCGTTACGCTTGGAGTAGCAAATCCATCCTCACGTCCGAACTTTTCTTTAAGAATGATATTGAGCGAACGGACGATGTACGAAACAACCGGCTCAGGAGTATAGTAAACTCCTCTCCGCTCACGTTCTTGCGGATTGTACTCAGCAAGGAACGTCTCGTAGAAATGGAAGATCGGATCGCTTCCTTTACCTTCATCGAAATACTGGTGTAGAATCTTTTTCACATCAGCAGCAGCAAGAACTTCAGCGATATCATCGACTGTGGCTTGCAATTGCTCTGGTGGATCGAAGGAAATGAAATGGAAAATCTCACGCAGGATTCCTATAGTTTTGGGAATCAAGTCGTATGCAATCTTTCTATTGAAAGAACCGTCGGCTCTTGTTCGTGCAGCAAACAATCCATACGTAATCGTTTGCGCATAAAGGTCTGCAAATTGTTCCGGTTTGAGATTTGCAATAAGATGTTTTTGAAACGCCTCGTAAAATCCGAGAATCTTCTTAGCTCCGGGTGTCGATGCCTCACGAAGTTCTGCTGTTATTACCTGATCGCGGAGAAAACGTGTACGGGTGGCAAGCTCCCGTGCAAGGGTTTCAGCAGTGAATTCTTGTGGAAGTGAAAATTGAAAAAACTTTTCAAGCAGGGCAAAGAATTCTTCCGTATGCTCGGCGGGAGGCACTGTTTTTAGTTTATCTGCTATGAATGGCCGCGCAAGTAATACTGATGTAACTATCTTCCCATGACGATAAAGACGGAATTCATAGAAGTTAGTGAGAATGAGATTTGGAAAAGTTTCTATATAGCGTTGCAACTGTTCAGTATCTTCAACATCATCAAGATTTGACTTTGGAGGTTTTGCTTCAACGTATCCAACTTGTGAGTGCTTGCCATCCCACACTCGTAAATCTGGATTACCACCCTGTGTTGGTTTGGGTAATACAGTAACCTGTACTGCCTTCTTGCGTTTTACCCGTGAAAATTCTTCAAGCAATGATTTTAGAGTGGAATAATACGATTCTTCCCTTGCATCCCCTCTTTTTGTAATAGATGCTATTTCCTTTAGATAAGTTTCAATCATCAGCTATTTCATAATCGTGGGTTAAATTGCAATAATATAGCAAATTCTTTTTCATTATCAATAAATCTACATGATCAAACTCCAACTTTTTACCAAACTTAATCATAGTTAAAAGTCGAAGTTCTTCCAGTTAAGACAATTGCAGAACAATTATAGCTTCCGGCTGATATGTTTCCCCTTTAGATGCGCCCAGCAATCGCTTCAATATGTTTCCCATTCGTCCCACAGCAGCCGCCTAATATTTTCATACCGAATTTTTTGTTCAAACCATTCATCAGCTCACCAAAAACCTCCGGGTCTTCAGTATCGAGAGCGGCACTGCCGTCCAATTCTTCGGGTCGTTTCTTAGAAGTGTTTGCCTGCAAACCAAGAATACGGTCTCTAACAAGCTCGGAAGAATTCACTTCGCTGGAAATTGCCTGCTGAAAAACAGAAGGATGAACACAATTCACCATAAATCCTAACGGCTTGGGAGAGATAGAAGAATCTATTTCCTGGATTGCCTCAAGAAGAGATGTATCATCAAGAAGCGTTCCTTCGGCTCGCACTACGAAACTGAGAATATATGGAATACCGGTTTCTGACATCGCCTTAGCCATACCGAGCGCCTCCGAGAATGCAGGAAGCGTTGCCGCAAAAAGAAAATCAACTCCTGCTTGTGCAAGCGCATGGCTTTGTGTTTGATGGAAGATAGCCGCTTCATCAATGCCCAATGCCTCGCCCGGTTTGTACGCATCACCCTTGCAACCCATAAGTCCGCCTATAAATATCCGGCTCGCATACGGTCCATATTCTTTCCTGATCTCATTGAGGAAACGATAACAATCGCCGTTTACGTCTTTCTTATCAAGTCCGGCTAACTTCAAACGTTCCGGGTTTGCACGCCATGTGGGTGTGAAGAGAATTATCGGCAGATTTTTTGCCCGACCGATCTCGATATATTCAGTATAGATTTTTTTTAGTGCAGCTTTTTGCTCCGGCTTGTAAATGAAGCCGGCGTTTACAATGTGTGGATCGAGAGGGAATAAACTATCTCTCCTTAACCGTTCAACAACCGAACCTTCGGTAATAACAATAGGGGATTCCTTGAGACACTGATGAAAATTCATAATCATTTTGGGATGTACTTTAAATCCAATTCCATAAAAATCGCGCCCTCAACCGGATTTGAACGATATGGTTTTATCTCCTTGAAACCTAACAACCGATATAACTGAATCGCTTCTGTCATCGAAGGCACCGTATCTAAGCGCATAGATGAATACCCAAGTTTGCGCGCTTCATCTATTACAGCAACGGCGAGTCGTTTGCCATATCCCGATCCGCGGAACTCCGGTCGCACATATAATCGCTTCATCTCGCAGATAACATCTTCAATCTTACGAAGCGCAACACAGCCCGCGGCTTTACCTTCCGACATTAATAGCAGCAACAAACCTGATGGCGGCGCATACTCGCCCGGCAACTCAGCGAGTTCCCGTTCGAAATCTTGAAAGCATAAATGAAAATCGAGTGATTTTGCATACTCGAGAAATAATTCCTTTACAAGTTTTATATCGCTGACCGATTCAGCTTTAAGTATGTTTAGATTATTAATTCCGTTCATAGTCATCTGCAGAGAATATTTTATTACAGTCTGCCGGCTCGCAACGCTTTCAACATCAATCCTTCTAATCCCGAATCGAATTTAGCCTGCCACCTGCCGATGAAGAGAGGCTTGATGAACCAGCTTACCGATCCTTGAAGAATACCGACATGAATGACCCTCGTTTTGCCTTCGGGTACATCTTCGAACAGCCAAACCTGACCTTCGTTATTGCTTTCCGTTTTACTTAGCCACCCTACCATCAAACCCTGCAACACAGTAGTCACTGTTTCGACCGATTCAATTTGTCCGATCGGAAAACCCAAATCGGTAACCAAGCGAAACTGTGCAGCTCTTTTCCACCCTGGTGATCCGACCCATTCCGCCGATTTAATAAGTTGCGGAGACCACCTTTGCCAGTCTTCCAACCGTGACCATGCTTCCCATACGGTCTGACGCGGCAGATTTATCTCACGCGAAGAACAAACGATGATAGTTTGCCAGTTGGGAACATCAACGCCGATATTTTGAAGCGCCACACCAATAGCTCTATTTTCGTCGGAATTTTTTCCTTCAATCGGCGGTTGCATGAAAGAGTACATACATAACCCACTAAAGACAAGAAATACAATCAGCACAAATGAGAACAAGAATTTTTTCATTCGTTAATTCCCTTCAATAATTTGATCACTTATGAGACCGCATTGATAATTGAATCTTTTAGCAATTCCCGCATCGACATCATGTCCTGCGGCAGATCGGAATCAAACCTAACGAATTCCTTGGTTGCCGGATGCATGAATCCAATAGTTTTAGCGTGCAGGGCTTGCCGTGTTATAATCTTTAAAAGATTTTGGACTTCTTCTTTCTTCTTTTTATCAGTACCGCCCCATGCAATTCGCCTGCCGCCGTATGTCGGATCGCCAAATACCGGATGACCTATATGATGAAGATGGACACGAATCTGATGAGTACGTCCTGTCCGCAGTTTTAATCTTACAAGAGAAAGATACTCGAATTCTTCAAGCACTTTATATTCGGTGATTGCAGACTTGCCGATGGCGCTGACCGCGAATTTCTTTCGGTCGGATTTACTTCTGCCGAGCGTTGCTTCGATGATTCCCTCTCTGTCTTTCTTCTCGAATCGTCCCCACACAAAAGCCCAATACTCACGCTCGGTCGTTCTGCGTGAAAATTGTTTTGCCAGATGTGCATGTGTAGCATCATTCTTTGCAACAACCATCAAGCCCGATGTATCTTTATCGAGCCTGTGAACAATTCCGGGTCTGGTCAAGTCGTTGACGGTTGACAGCCGATCGTTGCAATGGTAGAGTAGAGCGTTAACCAGCGTGCCTGAATAATTCCCGTAAGCAGGATGCGTAACCATTCCCGCAGGTTTATTCACTACAAGCAGATAATTATCTTCGAATAAAATTTCCAGCGGAATATTTTCCGGGACAACATCGGGGGAAGGCGGCTTGGGAATAGTGACGGAAATTACTTCACCGGGAGAAATTTTATGACTCGGTTTAACAATTTTTCCATCTACTGTAACGAATCCTTCGTTGATAGCATGCTGAACTTTGGAGCGGGTTGTATTTTCCACATGATGAGTTAGAAAGACATCCAATCTTTCACGGATTTTTCCGGCAGGGACTGAGATTGTAAATTCACGAGACGACATAGTCGTCACGATTTAGATTGTTCACTTTGAATAGATGGATTATTCACCTCTGGAGTTATTTCCGGCATATTAATAACGCTCGTATCCGCGCTTCCAGTCGGGTGGATCGCCGGTTCTTCCTTTTTGTGCGCACGGTGAGTAAACATCAATAAAACAACTCCGCATGTAACAGAGGCATCGGCAATATTAAAAACGGGCCAGCGGTTAAGGTGATACCCGAAGAGATTAATATTGAAGAAATCGGCATCGATAAAATCCACGACCTTACCGTAAAACAACGGACCTTCATTGAACAGGACTCCGTAAAACACACGATCGATCAAGTTACCGACCGCTCCGCCGAGGATTAATGCCAACGAAATTCTAAAAGCAACACTCTCATTGCGCGCCTTGTATAAGTACAGTAAAATACCTATACTCGCCAGGATAGAGAAAATTGAAAAGAATAATTTCCCGCCCAGATCGATACCGAAAGCCATTCCCGGGTTCTCGATGTAGGTGAGCCGAAGAGCATCGCCGATGATAGAGAAACTGCTTCCAAGCTGGAATCCGGGGACATTGATACCTAATGCAGGTATCGCAAATCCTTTGACGAATAGTTTGGTAAGCTGATCAGATATTACGACAGCAAGACTGAGATTTAAAATACGCACGATAGATTACACCGTTTAATCATTATTTATGAGAATGTAATTTACACTGCAAACATTGTTGGGCATGCGGTACAGCTTCGAGCCGTTCTTTTTCGATCAGCTTGCCGCATATCGAACATTTTCCGTAATCGCCTTTCTCAATCCGTGCGAGAGCATCTTCAAGATGATTTAAGAATTTCCCTTCCCGCGATGCAAATAAAAATGTCTTCTCTCGCTCCATAGCATCCGTTCCCTGTTCCATATGCGTCGAATACGTAGAGTTTTCTGTGGCATACTCTCCGGTCGTCGAGTCCATCATCGTATCTCGCAGTGTTTCCAGTTCTTCGAGGATTTCTTTTTTCTTCTCGAGGATAATAGTTTTAAAATAAGCTAATTCCTCCTTGGCATAACGGATTTTTCCATTCGGAGCTTTCATAATTTCAGGCTTTACCGGTTTTGCTATTTTCGGTTTAACCGGCAGTCTCTTTTTCTTTGGCGCGAGTTTCCGCCCTTTCGCTTTTTCTTTAAGAAGATTGATTGTTTTATCTGCTATTGCCGAATTCTTCTTTGATTTTGCCATAGTGCTATTCCCTTTCGTTGTTTAATTTTCTTTCGTTATACGCTCAATACTGATCGAACATTGTTCACCATTAATGTCCCATTCGGCAGTGTACCCCTCTGCGACAAGATTTTCGATCATGCCGATTGCCAGCGTTTCGTTCTTCACATATTCGCCAAGTGAACTCAACGCTCTCGACAATTTTTCCTTTGCATTATATGAGATACGAATTCTATCCGTAACATCAAAACCGGCATCCTTCCTCATATTCTGAATGCGGCTCACAAATTCACGCGCAAATCCTTCGTCAATCAATTCCTGGGACAGTTCAGTATCGAGTGCGACTGTGACCGTGTTATCCGATTCGACTATCCATCCTTTTAACTCCTCATGCAGTATTTCAACATCCTCGCGCAGGATAACAGTTCCTGAGCCGTTTAACTGGATAGTCAGACTTCCTTTCGTCTCGATCTCTTTGATTTCTTTTGATGTAAAATTCCTGATCGCGGCGGCAACTGGCTGAACTGACTTACCGTACTTTGGACCGAGTGATTTAAAATTAGGTTTTACCGTTTTATGAACGATGCCCGAATCGTCATCGACATATTCAAGTTTTTTCACGTTGATTTCATCGAGGATGACATCTTCCATTCGTGCAATCTCTTCACGGTCGCGTTCATTGAAAACCGGAACTATAACTCGTTTCAACGGCTGACGTACTTTAAGATTAGATTTGTTCCTTATCGCACGAACGAGTGAAACGATGCGTTGCGCTTTCTCCATCCTCGATTCAAGCGCATGATCTATTGCTTTTTCATCGGCTTCGGGTATCATTGCCAGATGTACGGATTCGTCAGCTTCCCGCTTCGCGACTGAATTGAGATTCGAATAAATAGATTCTGCAAGGAACGGCGCGAACGGCGCCATCAATTTTGATAT
This sequence comes from uncultured Chlorobiaceae bacterium, assembly GCA_964520905.1. Lineage (GTDB taxonomy): Bacteria > Bacteroidota > Ignavibacteria > UBA10030 > SZUA-254 > JAGVIE01. The sequence continues at coordinate 45,597 of CAZFQL010000015.1, forward strand.
GACGATTAAGCACTCGTACAATGTTTGATAGGCGGCAATCTTATCGGCGCCTGTTTCATTTTTCCAGAACCGGCGCCTGTTTCTTCTTACGTACCAATTCGACAACTGATCAATGGTAAAATTGCTGATTGCACGCGCGGCTTCGGTTACATTATAATTATCCATCGCCGCTTCATAGGTCTTGATCAAAGAATTTAATCCCGATATAATCCAGCGATCTATCTCGGGTCTTTTGTCAATCGGTACATGTGCTTCGCTGTAAACAAATTTATCGATATTCGCATACAAGCTGAAGAAGGCATAAGTGTTCAACAGCGTTCCGAGAAATTTCCGTTGAACTTCAACAAGCCCTTCTTCATCGAAGAGTGTCGGTCGCCACGGCGGACTCGTTGCCACTAAATACCATCTGGAGGTATCTGCGCCGTACTTCTCGATGATGCCGAACGGATCTACGGTGTTTCCCTTCGACTTCGACATTTTCTGTCCGTCCTTATCGAGGATAAGATCATTGACAAGGATATTCTTGTACGCAGGCCGGTCAAACAAAAAAGTACTGATCGCATGCAGCGAGTAAAACCATCCGCGCGTCTGATCGACGCCTTCACAAATGAAATCTGCCGGATGTTGTTCACCCGAATCTATCAAATCTTTATGCTCGAATGGATAATGCCATTGAGCGAACGGCATCGCACCCGAATCGAACCAAACATCGATGAGCTCAGGCGTGCGTTTCATCTCGCCGCCGCATGAGCAATCGAATGTTACAGTATCAACATGCGGTTTGTGAAGATCGAGCGGCTCCTGAATTCCTTTCCCTTGTTTATACTCTGCAACACTTCCGATACATTTTAGTTTGCCGCATTTTTCACAAACCCAGATCGGGAGCGGCGTGCCCCAGAAACGGTCGCGAGAAAGCGACCAGTCTTTATTCTCTTCTAACCAATTTCCAAAACGACCCTCACCGACTTCGGGTGGAAACCAATTAATAGTTTTATTCAGTTCAACCATCCGCTGTGCATACTTCGTTGTGGCGATATACCAGGATTCACGAGCATAATACAACAACGGTGTTTTACATCGCCAGCAATGCGGATATGTATGCTTGTGCTCTTTGAGAATTTCCCCAATTTTTTTATTTCGCTGGTGAAAAAGCAATTTTCTTTCATCTAAGTTTGTTAGAATATTCCGTCCCGCTTCCCAAATATTTTGCCCAGCAAAGTCTGTTATCTCTGGTTCAAATTCTCCACGCTTATTGACAGGATGTATTGTTGGAAGCTTATATTTCAGTGAAGTTTGATAATCATCTTCCCCATAAGCTGGTGCCATATGCACAATGCCGGAGCCTTCTTCGGTAGTTACAAAGTTTGCTCCGACGATATAAAATGCCTTACCTCCTTGATCATAAAAGGCTTTTTCTTTTACCCCGACATAATTGAAGAGACGTTCGTACTCCAATCCAAAAAGGTTTTCCCCAAGAAGCTCATTACCGGGGCTTATACTATCTGTTGTGATTATTTCACCTTTAATAAATTCATCGTATAAATCCGGATCTTTAAGAGCATCTTTTGCAAGAATGTATGATTCATCTCCAATCACACTAATCACATATTCAGTAGAAGGGTTAACTGCTAGGGCCACATTAGAAATTAATGTCCAGGGTGTAGTTGTCCAGACCAGAAAATAATTTCTGTCTCCAACAACATAGTCTCTTATTTTTTGGCCTTTTTTTAATTTGAATTTTACATACACACTTGGACCCAATATTTCTTCATACCCGAGGGAAACTTCGTGCGATGACAATGGAGTTTCACATCTGGGACAATACGGTTGAATCTTGTATCCTTTATAAATCAAACCCTTATCGAAGTACTGCTTCAACGCCCACCAGATTGACTCGATATAATCATTCGTGAATGTAATATACGGATCATCGAGATTGACCCAGTAACCCATACGCTCTGTCATTCTTTCCCAATCGGTCTTATACTTCCAGACCGACTTCTTGCATTCGTCATTGAACTTCGAAACACCGTAACGAACGATATCTTCTTTGTGCTTGAAGCCGAGCATTTTTTCGACTTCAATCTCGACCGGCAAGCCGTGTGTATCCCATCCTGCTTTACGATGTACCTGAAATCCTCTCATCGTTTTATACCGGCAGACTAAATCTTTCAACGTGCGGCTCATAACGTGATGGATCCCCGGACGTCCGTTTGCGGTCGGCGGACCTTCGTAGAATGTAAAGCCCGGTTTACCGGCGCGGAGGGAAATACTTTTCTCGAAAATTTTGTTCTCTTTCCAGAACTTTAGAATTTCCAACTCGAGCTGAGAGTAATTTATTTTATCTGTGAGTTCTTTGAACACTATATTATTATTCACTTTCTATTTAGAAACGATATCAACCAGAAAACTATACTTAGCAGAAAACTTAGAATTATGCTCGATGTAATTGGAAAATAAAACTGAAAATTATCTTTCTTTATGTTTATATCCCCCGGCAGTTTGCCAAGCAGAGGAATTTTATCAAAAAACATCAGCACTATACCCGCACCGGTTATAACCAAACCGAACACAATCAACAATTTTCCGATGGTCTGCATAATCGAACAGGTATCATTAATTTTAATTATGGGTTTTAGTTCGGTTTATAGTTGCTTTACTAACTCTTTCATTATTTTCGTCAGTTTAGGTTCGGCTTTGTTCGCAACTGCGATTATTTCATCGACCGAAACCGGCTTAAGCGTATCCGGGAAACATTCATCTGTAATTATTGATATGCCAAGAACATTCATCCCCATATGCACCGCAACGATGTCTTCAGGAACTGTCGACATACCAACGGCGTCTGCTCCTATGTTGCGCAGGAAGCGGTACTCGGCGCGGGTTTCCAAATTCGGACCCTGAACAGCAACAAAGACTCCGCGCTGTACTTTGATCTTCGCTTCGGCGGCAACCTTCTCCGCCAGCTTCAGTAAATTTTTGCTATACGGCTCAGACATATCCGGGAAACGAGGACCAAAGTCATCATCGTTCGGACCGATCAGCGGATTAGTGCCTTGAAGATTGATATGATCGGTTATCAGCATGAGATCACCGCGACGAAATTGCGGATTCATCCCGCCAGCCGCGTTTGATATGAGCAGTGTCTTCACGCCAAGACCAAATCTTCGGGACATCACACGTACAGGAAACGTCACCTGCTGTAATGAATATCCTTCATAATAGTGGAAGCGTCCCTGCATCGCAACGACTTTCTTTCCGGCAAGCGTTCCGAAAATCAATTTGCCGTGGTGCGATTCTACAGTCGATATGGGGAAGTGAGGAATTTCATCGTAATCTAAAACTATCTCCTTCCTGATTTCTTTCACCAAGCCACCGAGACCCGTTCCTAAAATGATGCCTATTTCGGGCATCATCTTTGTGTGCTTACGGATGTATTTAAGTGATTCATCGATCTGTTCGCGAAGCGATATCATAAGATTATTCTAAATTTTTTATTATTTCTTCGATCTCTGTTTTTTCTTTGGATGTCTCTCTGCTAAGTTCGTCCTCATTCTGAGATGGAAATGCTTCATCAAATTCAAGAGTCTTGATTAAGTCGAGTTCCGAATTCAACAGCATCTTTAACCTTACTACGATAGAGTCTTTTCTCGCTTTGAGAATTGTAATCTGTTCCTTTATCGCAGTTAAATTTGTTCGCGACTTATCAAGAATTTGTGTCGCCTTCACTTCAGCTTCATGGATGATTAGCTGCGCTTCCTTTCGGGCGTTCTCAACCGCCTTCCCGCCGGTCTCTTGCGCCTGCATGAAAGTTTGCTGTATTGCTTTCTCCATAGACGTATAGTCTTGAAGTTTTGTTTCGAGTTCGACGACTCGCTCTCTTAACTGAGAATTCAGTTTGTTTAATTCCTCAAACTCAGCCGCCACACTCTCAAGATAAGTTGTGACTTCAGCAGGATTGAAGCCGCGCATTTTTGTTGCAAATTTTTTATTCTTCATATTGAGCGTTGTTAGTTTCATAATCTCATCTTCAATTAATCCGGCTGCCGAATATTGCCGTACCGATCCGAACCATCGTTGCACCCTCTTCTATGGCAACTTCAAAATCGTGCGACATTCCCATCGATAGCACCGGCATTTTTAATCCTTCATCTTCCAAAGATTTTTTCAACCGAGCCAGCGCTCTGTACGCAGGACGGGAATTTTCAGGATCCGGAAGAAACGGTCCGATTGTCATTAATCCCTTCAGATTTATATTAGGGAGCTTACTTAAATCCTTCACAAACTTTTCTGCATCAGCCGGTGAAACTCCGAATTTGCTCTCTTCGTCACCGGTATTCACTTCCACCAGTACATCGATCTTGCGCCCCGCTTTCCCCGACCATTTCGATAACTGCTCACCAAGGGATAATGAATCAACTGCATGAATCATGTGAATCCAATCTCCGATGTATTTTATCTTATTCGACTGAAGATGCCCGATAAAATGCCACCTGATTCTCTCATCGGAAACTTCCCCGCGCTTTTGCCGAAGCTCCTGTACATAATTTTCCCCAATGTCATAAAGACCAGCTTCGACAACTTTTTTGACTTCACCGGCGCCGAAAGTTTTCGAAACTGCAATCAGAGTAATCTCTTCCGGATTTCGGTGAACTCGGCGGCAAGCGTTTATTATTCGCTGGCGTATATTTTTAACATTTTCAGCGATCATCGGGTCTTATAGACAGTAAATATACCTGATTTTCATGTAAAAAACAATGTAAGGGAATCATTCGCTTACTTGACTTCCGACAAATTTTTTCTTTATATTTCACTAACAATCATTTTGAGAAGTTGGAATGGATAGTTTTTATTTTGAGAATATGGATGATGAGCAGGAAGAACCGACCGGTAACGGCGAGCATTTCGAAGACGAGATAAAGAAAATTTCGGAACGAATTCGTGAAGGCTCCCACGGTTCGATCAGCTCTGATACACTTGAGGAAATTGTAAACTATTTTTTTGAAAATCAAAAATTTGCCGATGCCCTGCCGTTCATAAATCTGCTGATTGAGCAAAGTCCTTACAGTTCAGATGCCTGGCTTAAGAAGGGAATGATTTACAACCACCTCCAGCGATATCAGGATGCCCTCGAATATTTTGAGGAAGCATTGAAATTAAATCCTGTCGATGCGGAATTGCTTACAGGTTACGGCTTTTCACTGGATAATCTTGCGCATTATGAAGAAGCCCTCCGGTGTTTTGATAAAGCGTTGGAGATCGATCCCGGGAATGAAGATTCGCTCTTTGCAAAAGCGAACACTCTTGAAAAAATGAATCGGTACGAGGAAGCGGTGCGAATTTTCAAATTTATCCTCGATGTGAAACCCGATCATAAAGAAGCTTTATATGAATTAGGATTTTGCTACGATTGTCTCGATAAATTCAAAGATGCTCTTGAATGCTACGATAAGCATTTATCTCTTGATCCGTATAATTACAACGCCTGGTATAACAGAGGAATTCTTTTTAACAGGATGTCTGAATACAGCCGCGCCATCGAGAGTTACGATATTGCTATTGCCATAAAGGAAGATTTCATTGTAGCATGGTATAACAAAGGAAATGCGTTCGCAAACATGGGCAGGTTATTCGATGCGATTGAGTGTTATAAAGAATCCATACGGATCGATGTAAAAGATGTCCCATCCTGGCATAATCTGGGTAATGCGTATGAAGAATTGAGTAACTTCCGGGACGGGATAAAATGTTTTACTCAAGCCATCAAGCTGGATCCAAAACATTACGAATCATTCTACGGGCGCGGGAGTTGTTACGATTCTCTCGAACAATACTCGAAAGCGTACGACGATTATAATTCTGCAATAGCCCTGTGTAGAAATTATCCTGAACTTTGGCATGCAAAGGGAGACGCCGCATATAACCTCGGGAAATGGCGCGAGGCATTGTTCAGTTATAAAATGACCGTCAGAATGGATCCGCTCAATCTTGAAGCGTGGTTAGACCTCGGTGAAACCCTTCTTGAATACGGTTACTTCAAAGAAGCGCTTAAAGCTTTCAACAAATGCATCGAGTTACAGCCGAAATGGGCTGAGCCATATTATAGCAGAGCGAAGGTTTTACTCCTCATGCGGAAAACTTTCGAAGCTATCGAATCGTTGAAAACATCTTTCCGACTTGATCCGGGAAAGAAAAAAGCTTTTGAAAAAGAATTCCCCGGCGTTCGAAGCATCAAAGAATTTACAAGTCTGTTAGAGCAATAATCAATCGGATGGATGAACGAATATACCCGATCAGTTATCGGGCTTCTTGATATTTTCTATGACCCCTGAACTTGAATCCAAATATATCCGGCTGCAATCTATTCTCCGCGAAATGGGTAATTTAGTCATCGGTTACTCCGGCGGCGTAGACAGCACATTGCTACTTAAAGTAGCGGTGGATGTACTGAATAATAATGCACTCGCTGTGATCGGAAAATCGGAAACTTATCCTCTTCACGAATACGAGGAGGCAGTCCGAATCGCCCAATCGCTTGGCGCGCGATGGGAGGAAATCCGGACTGAAGAAACCGACAATTTAAAATTCAAAAAAAATCCTATCGACAGATGCTACCATTGTAAAACCGAATTATTTTCCAAGCTTCATTTAATCGAAAAAGAGAGAGGGTTCAACTGGATTGCCGATGGTGCAATTACAGATGACCTTGCGGATTTCCGCCCCGGCATGAAAGCAGAGAAGGAACAAAACGTCCGCTCACCTTTGCTTGAAGCAGGTTTTACTAAGGTCGATGTAAGAGAGCTTTCAAAACATTTGGGATTACCTACCTGGGATAAGGGTTCATTCGCTTGTCTCTCATCCCGATTTCCTTACGGTACATCGATCACAAAGGAAGCTCTTCATAAAATCGACGCGGCTGAAAATACTTTGCGGGAATCAGGCTTCAAGTATTATAGAGTGCGTTATCATGACGAAAAAACCGCTCGAATAGAAGTAGGAACCGAAGAAATCGGACGCCTGCTCGACAATGAACTTCGAACCAAAATCGTCGACAGGTTCAAGCAATTGGGTTTCATTTACATTACACTCGACCTACAGGGTTATCGCACCGGCTCGATGAACGAAATCCTCCCGCAGCACGAAAAACCTGCGAAGTGACCTCATGAACATTGCATTTACTCTCGTTGTTTCGTAATTTTAAATACAGAGACGGATAAGACAGTCCAATGAAAATATTCAAAATATTCTTTGTTGTTATCATATTTCAATTCACAATGGGGATTTCTTTTCTTCACGCGCAGGATATTCAATTCGGAAAGAATAAAGTCCAATACAAAAACTTCGACTGGTACTTCATCCAGACGACACACTTCGATGTTTACTATACTCTGGGCGGAGAGAGTGTCGCCAACTTTGCGGCGGACGTAGCCGAATCGTCTTATTACGCAATCAGCAAATCGTTCCGGTACCAAACCATAAACCGTATTCCGATAATCGTTTACAACTCACACAACGAATTTCAGCAGACGAATGTAGTAAGCGATTATCTTGAAGAAGGCATCGGCGGCGTAACAGAGCTGTTCAAGAATCGCGTCGTCGTGCCTTTTGAAGGCGATTATAAAAAATTCCGGCATGTCATCCACCATGAGCTGGTGCACGGCGTCATCAACGATATGTTTTACGGCGGTTCAATCCAATCGATTATTACTAACAACATCACGCTACAACTTCCGCTCTGGTTTAACGAAGGATTAGCCGAATACGAAGCATTGAAATGGGATACCGATTCCGATATGTTTCTGCGGGACGCAACCATCCATGGGTATCTTCCGAAGATCGATCAACTTTACGGTTACTTCGCATATCGCGGGGGTCAATCGGTCTGGAATTATATTGCAACAAAATATGGCGATCAGAAAATCGCGGAGATACTCAGCAGGATCAAAGGAACACGCAGTGTGGATCAAGGACTCCGCAGTGCAATCGGTCTCACGTCCGAGGAACTTTCGGAACGCTGGCAGAAAGAACAAAAAATTCTTTATTGGCCCGATATTGCAAAACGAAGCGAGCCGAGCGACTATGCAAAGAAGCTGACCGATCACACCAAGGATGGAAGTTTCTATAATACAAGCCCTTCAATCTCACCGCAGGGGGATCGCATAGCGTTCATATCGAACCGTGACGATTATTTCGATGTCTTTATCATGGATGCTATTGACGGAACAATTATCGATAAACTCGTGAAGGGCCAGCGCACCGCCGATTTTGAAGAGCTTCACCTGCTCACTCCCGGAATGTCATGGTCACCGGACGGTAAATTTTTAGCGCTTGCCGCAAAAAGCGGAGATCAGGATGCTATTATTATCATTGAGGTCAATTCCGGTAAGGAACAGATATTAAAATTCGGCTTGGATGGAATTTTTTCGGTACAATGGTCCTTTCTCGATTCCTTGCATCAACGCGGAAGATTAGCGTTCGTCGGAATCAAGGGGAATGAATCCGACATTTACATCTACGATTTGGATTCCAAAACACTCGAGAATCTTACGAACGATATTTTCACGGACGCGGATCCTGCCTGGTCTTCAGACGGTAAGGCAATTTATTTTTCATCCGACCGGAAGAATTTTACCGATCAGGCGACCATTCCCGCAGATTTTAAAATCCAACGATTCGATTATAGACAGCGCGACCTTTATTCAGTAAATATCGGTTCGCGAAAAATCCTGCGTATTACGGATCTGCCAAACAGCGATGAAACATCAGCGGCTGCCGCCCCGGATGGAAAACATTTATATTTCATATCCGACATGAACGGAATCAATAATATCTATATCAAAGATCTCGATAGCGGTACCGTGTACCCAAGAACAAACTCATTGAGCGGAGTTTATCAACTATCGATTTCCCGCGATGGCAACAAGATGGCATTCAGCTCTCTGAATAACGCAGGATTCGATATGTTCTTGATGAGAAACCCTATGGATCGTGATAAAAAAATTACCGAACTGGAGCTTACCGAATTCTTTAAACGATTAACAGCTCCACCCACTCGTATAGACACGAGCGAAGTCAAAAGCGAAGAGATCGCAATCAGTCACGACGTCGTCATTAAACTTGAGAATAAAGATTCGATAAACGTTTCAATCGACGATGGGCGGGTAGACCTGAGAAATTACATCTTTAGTGATGAATTCAAACAAAAACCGGTATCGAAATCCGATTCTGCCGCTTCTACCGCAATCACCAACAACCTCGATGAACACGGCAATTATAAGGTGAATAAATATAAATTAAACTTTTCTCCCGATATCATCTATGGAAATGCAGGTTATAATACTCTGTACGGTATTCAGGGTTCGACTATAATGGCATTCAGCGATATGCTGGGCGATCATCAAATTATTTTGATTCTGGATTTGATCTTCGATCTGAAGAACAGCGATTATGCACTTGCGTATTTTTATTTACCAAAACGAACCGACTATGGGATTCAAGGATTCCACAGCGTCCGTTTCATCAGCATGTACGACAGGAACGATATAGACTCTGTCGACTACAGATTCAGAAATTACGGAATAAGCTTAATGGCATCATATCCAATAAATAAATTCAATCGGTTGGATTTAAATCTTGCCTGGATAAATCTTTCCCGTGATAACCTGACGAACGTTGAGGAACCACCGCAACGACGCAATCTGATTACGCCATCATTGAGTTACGTTCACGATACAAGCTTGTGGGGGTTAATAGCGCCGGCAAATGGCGAAAGATATAGTATTAATGTTTTAGGAAGTCCAAAATTTAACGATCAATCACTCGGGTTCACAACAATCACTTTCGATTACCGGCGATATTTTAGATTATGGAAAAATTATACTCTCGCTTTACGTTTAGCAGGTGGCGGAAGTTATGGAAAAAATCCGCAAAGGTTCGTTATCGGAGGAATGGATAACTGGATCAACCGCCGTTTTGAAAACAATCGCATACCGGTAGAGAACGCAGAAGATTTCGTTTTTTTGACTTCGGGATTACCGCTGCGAGGGTATAACTACGGCGCACGTATGGGAACGAAGTATGGTTTATTCAATACCGAATTCCGGTTTCCTCTGCTTGGCTATTTTGCCGCCGGACCACTTCCTGTTTTCCTGCAAAGTTTTAACGGTGTTTTATTTTTGGATATGGGCGGCGCCTGGTATTGGGGAAAAGATTTCAGAGCGTTTGCAAAGGACGCGAACAACACAACCTACATGCGAGACTTGCTAACAGGAACCGGATACGGAATCAGAATGATTTTTCTCGGCTTTTTGCTGAAGATGGATATAGCATGGTCATACGATCTCAGAAGTTTTTCTACGCCGAAATATTATTTCTCACTCGGCGCAGATATCTGATTTATTTTAATATAATTTATATGGGAAGGTAAACAGAGAACGCACTTCCCTTTCCCAACTCGCTTTCGACTTCAATTTTGCCTTGATGCTGCTCTGCAATCAATTTCGCTATCGACAATCCGAGACCGCTTCCGCCAAGCTCACGTGTGCGCGCTTTATCGACACGATAGAACCTGTCGAATATTTTCCTCTGCTCATCTTTTGAAATTCCAATACCAGAATCCTTAACCATTATTTTTGCATAGCCATTATCCCGTTCTAAAGAAAGGGAAACGCTCCCCCGCTCCGGTGTGTACTTGATAGCATTATCGACAAGGTTGAGAAGGAGCTGGCGTAATTTCAATCGATCGCCGTGAACGACAATATTCTCTTTCCTCAGGAGATTTATTACGATTTGCTTTTTCTCGGCTATAATAATCATATCCTCAAATAACTCTTCGATAAGATTCTCAAGATAAACCTCGTCGGAATAAACTGCTTCATGCTGGATGCCATCCGATTTTGATAAAATTAAAAGATTATCGATAATGGCTGACAACCGGAGTATTTCTTCAAGATTGCTGACGAGTACCCGCCGATACTCTTCGCATTCTTTTGGATTGCGTAATGCAAGTTCGACCTCACCGCGCATGATGGTTAGTGGCGTCCGAAGTTCGTGCGATGCATCGATTGAAAATTGTTTAACCTGTTCAAATGAATGCTGAAGCCGCGATATCATACCGTTGAATGTAGATATCAATCTGCCGATCTCATCGTTTACGCCGCGGCTCGGTATTTGCCGATCTAAATTATGCGCGGTTATTTGTTGCGCTGTTTTGGTAATCTCATCGACCGGATGCAACGATTTGTTCGCGAGGAACCACCCGCCTACGACCGATAACGCCAGAGCTATCGGCACGAGAATTATGAAAATGGAAAAAAGATTATCAAGCACATCGCGAAGTTCTGCCAGCGGATATGCGACGTAGATATGAATGTTTTTCGTGGAGGTTGATGCAACACGCATATCTTCGCCGCGTTCGTTCTTGACAGTACTCATCATAATAGTATCGAGCGGCGCATGCCCGATCATCAAACTCTCTTCGCCCACGGTGAATGAACGAAACACAATGGCGCCTTTTTTATCGGTAACCTCTATCATCGTTTTTTTAGGGTTGACCAACGCGTGCTCGTAAATTTGATTCCATATCTCGTCGTCGGCTTCACTCATCCCGGAGCTGTCGGGAGCGGGCGGCATCACCTCGACAAACATCTGTTGCTTTTTTTTCTTTGAAGTAAACTTTTTGCTCGGTTTTACCTTCGCCGCTTTCGGTTCGATGAAATTCTTAACCCACTTTACCTCATTCGTGAGCGATAGATCGAGATTATCCGTAAGCTGCCGGGTGGAATAAGTGTAAGCGATCAATCCGAATGCGATAAGAGTTATCAGAAGAACGAAGGAATACCAGAGTGTGAGTTTCGTCCGAATAGACTTTAATGCCATGAACATCTTATTCATCCTTCAAAACATAACCGACACCGCGAACAGTATGCAGTAGTTTTTTTTCAAAACCGTCATCTATTTTACTCCGTAGATGGTTGATATAAACATCGATCACATTTGTGCCGGTATCGAAGTTATAATTCCAGATATGTTCCGAGATCAACGCGCGGGTTAGAACGCGGTTAACATTTCTCATGAAATATTCGAGGAGCGCATATTCTTTCCCGGTTAATTCAATAATTTTTTCGCCGCGCTTGGCTTTGTGCGCAACCGTATCTAGGTGCAGATCGACAACCTTTAGCGTCGTCAACTTTTCCGCTGTTCCCCGTCTTAGCAGCGAGCGAACGCGCGCCAGCAGTTCCGCGAATGAGAACGGCTTCGTTAAATAGTCATCAGCTCCGGCGTCTAAACCTTCTACCTTATCGTCGATTGAACTCTTGGCTGTCAACATTAGTACCGGCGTATTAATTTTCTTCGACCTGATTTCTTTCAACACTGTTATTCCATCTTTCTTAGGAATAAGAATGTCGAGGATAATTAGGTCGAATGTTTCTGATAGAATTAACTGAGATCCGGATTCTCCATCGTATGCAACATCCACAGTGTACCGCTCTTCCTCCAATCCTTGTTGGAGTAATTTAGCTACTTTCTTCTCATCTTCAATAATCAATATTCTCATCTGTCGATTTCCTTTATGCTTAATTAATTGGAAAACCCGATTCAGTCAAGCTAACAACAAATTAAAACATTTTAAGCCAACATTCAATATTACCGCTTTCACTTCTGAACAACTTTTCGTATATTTACAGCATAATCGACTATGAAAATATTAAATATATTGATTCTTTTTTCTTCCGTTGTTTTCTCGGGATGCTTCCAAACAATTGCCGTTAAATCACTTGGAAGCATAATGGATAGCGGCTTCGAGGTGCTGAACGAGGAGCAAGACCTCGGCATCGCCGAAATCAGTGTCGCTTCAAATCTAAAACTCCTGGAAACAATTTTAAAAAGCGATCCCGATAATCAGCATTATCTCTTGCTCGCATCGCTGGGATACGCGAGCTATGCGCTCGGTTTCGTGGAAGACGACAGTACCGAACGCGCAAGCTTTTTCTACCATCGGAGCAAAGAGTACGGCATGAAAATACTCAATAGTAATAGAGAATTTGCCGACGCACAAGAGAAGGGAATAGAAGAATTTAATCGGGCGCTCGATTCTTTTTCCAAAGAAGATGTCCCGGCTGTTTTCTGGACAGCAACAGGCTGGGGCAGTTACATCAGTTTAAATCTAACAGACCCGTCGGCAATTGCCGATCTTCCGAAAGTGGAAGCGATGATGAAATGGGTAATCCGGAAAGATCCGCTTTACTTTTATGGCGGGGCTTATTTCTTTTTAGGAACTTTATACGGCAGCAGACCGACGTTACTTGGCGGAAATTCCGATTCATCCAAAGAATATTTTGAGACATGCCTTAAAATCAATTCACGTAAATTCCTTCTCACATACGTTTATTACGCTCGCTCGTATGCCGTTCAAACACAAAACCGGGAGTTGTTTGAAGAATGTTTAAATAGAGTCGATACAACATCAATCGATATATTACCCAGAGCCCGTCTCTCTAATGCAATAGCGAAGAAAAAATCTAAATTGCTGCGAGAGAAAATAGATGAGTTGTTCTAAATTATTACGGAGTCCAAATTGAAACTGTACGCTTTATTATTTGTCATACTTATTATACTTTGCTCGCCATCCTCATTACACTCCCAGCAGTACATCATCAAATTTGCCACCGTTGCACCCGATGGTAGTACATGGATGAATGTTATGAGAGAATACGATCAGGCAATCCGGAAAGAAAGCGGCGGAAGGCTCGGTTTTAAAATTTACGGCGGAATGGTTCAGGGAGACGAAAAAGATGTTTTAAGAAAAATAAAACTTGGCCAACTGCACAGCGCCGGAATCACCGGCGTCGGAATGACGAACATCGCATCTAAAGTCAGAATACTCGATTCGCCCTTCCTCTTTAGAAACTACGACGAAGTTGACCTTATTTATAAAACATTCGGCGATGAATTCAATAAAGCGATTGAGGACGGCGGGTTTGTTAATCTGGGCTGGGCTGAAGTTGGATTCGTTTATGTCTTCACGAATACTCAAGTCAAGTCACCCGACGATCTGAAAAAAGTTAAAATGTGGATGTGGGAAGGCGACCCGATTGCCGAAGCAGCTTTCACTGCCATGAATATCAAACCGATCCCGCTCACTATAAACGATGTATTGACATCACTTCAAACAGGACTTATCGACGGAGTTTACTCTCCGCCGCTCGCTTCAATAGCGCTACAGTGGTTTTCCCGGGTTAAGTATATGCTGAAGACCTCGCTTGCGAACTCTATGGGCGCTGTTATCATTTCGAAGAAAAAATACGACGACCTCCCATCCGACCTTCAGGAGATTCTTAAGCGCAACGGAAGAAAATACATGGAGAAGCTAACAACTCTTAGCCGTCGGGATAACGAAAAATCTATTGAGACATTAAAGAAGAACGGCGTAACGATCGTGGAACCTCCATCGGATAAAGTTAATGCTTCGTATGAAGAGATAGGGAAAAAAGCCCGCCGGTTTCTTGCCGGGAAATTGTTCCCTGAAGATCTTTTGAACAGGGTTGAAAAAACATTGGATGATTACCGAGCCAATCATCGCGCAGGATCGAAATGAAGTTTCTCAATACGATTAGCAATGCACTTTCATACATCGAGCGTATTACCGTCGTTAGTTTGCTCGCAGGGATGATCGTATTGGCGTTCACTCAGGTAATCCTGAGAAATTTTTTTTCTTCCGGCTTCCTCTGGGCTGATCCGTTTCTAAGACATATTGTTTTATGGATCGGTTTTCTTGGCGGATCGCTCGCTACCCAGCAGGAGAAACATATCAATCTCGATGTCGTTACCCGTTTTGTAAGCTCGCGGCACAAACATTTAATTCGCATTGCAACAAATCTATTTGCGGCAACCGTTACGTTCATGCTTGCCAAAGCAGGATTAACTTTCCTGCAGAATGAAATTGAAACAGCTGAAACCCTGATTACAATCGGCTCGGTGAATTTTCCGGCATGGTGGTTTCAACTTATCATTCCGATTGGTTTTGGATTGATGACATTCCGATTTATTATTCGATCAATCGAACACACTCTCAACGCGGTCCATCCGACACTAGAGGCTGATCATCCCACAAATATTCCAACAATAGAACGACGATGAGTACTATACTTTTCGGATTACTTCTTATCGTTCTGGCATTTCTCGGCTCACCGCTATTTTCAATCATCGGCGCGATTGCTTTACTTGCGTTTACTGCGATAGATATAGATACATCTGCCATCATTGTGGAAATGTACCGACTTGCTAGTCAACCGACACTCATTGCGATTCCTCTATTCACATTTGCCGGATATATCCTCGCCGAAAGCAACACACCGAAACGACTTGTAGCATTATCGCAGGCATTTTTCGGCTGGATTCAAGGAGGTCTTGCGATAGTGGCTCTTGTCTCTTGTGCAATCTTTACTGCGTTCACAGGCGCATCAGGGGTTACGATTATTGCATTGGGTGGATTACTCTATCCGATCCTTCTTAAAGAAGGATATAATGAAAAATTCAGTTTGGGGTTGTTAACGACTTCCGGAAGTCTCGGACTTTTATTTCCGCCAAGTCTGCCGTTAATTTTATATTCGATGGTAGCATCAAACTCACGAACGATCGGCGGGATGGCCCCCGACGTTACTATCGACAAATTGTTTGTTGCCGGAATCGTACCGGGCATTTTGCTGGTGACAATTCTCGCAATCTACAGCATCAGTCAGGGAAAAAGAGCGAAGGTGCAAACAATTCCATTCAATTGGCAAAGGGTAAAGAGCGCAGTAAAAGATGCCGCATGGGAAATACCGCTCCCCTTCCTGATTATCGGCGGGATTTATGGCGGGTTTTTCACCGCAACCGAAGCTGCCGCTGTGACTGCTTTCTACGTGCTTATAGTCGAGGTATTCATATACAAAGATCTTAAACTTTTTTCAGATATACCGCGCATCATGCAGGAAAGTATGGTTTTGGTCGGGGCAATTCTCGTCATCCTTGGCTGTGCGATGGGATTGACAAATTATCTCATCGACGAAGAAGTGCCAATGAAATTATTCGCATTGATCCAGCAATTCATTTCGAGCCGGGTAGTATTCCTCATCCTGCTGAATATTTTTCTACTTATTGTCGGGATGATGATGGATATCTTTTCAGCTATAATAGTTGTAGTACCGTTAATCATTCCGATCGCAACGGCATATGAAATTAATCCGGTTCATCTTGGAATTATTTTTTTAACGAACCTCGAAATCGGCTACCTGACTCCACCGGTGGGATTGAACTTGTTCATATCCAGCTTCAGGTTTGAAAAGCCGGTCTCCCAGGTCGTCCGCGCCGTACTGCCTTACATAGGTGTGCTGCTGATAGCCCTGATTTTAATTACCTACATTCCCGAGCTTAGTCTGTTCATGGTAGATTTCTTCGGAGTTAAATGATCAAATATTCCGTATGATATTTGAAGGAAACCAAATGAAAAAGATTTTCATACTCGTCCTCATCATTACATCAAACCTTTTCGCGCAGGAGGGCCGCCTGATACCGAATCCGATAAGAAATATTCCCCGATGGGTGCGTACGGAATTCGCGGCACGGCATCTCGATAATAATTACACCGTGAATTATCAGCTATATCCGTACTATCTTCGTGCCGATTTTAACGGCGACAGCCGCCGCGATGTCGCTATTCAAATAGTGGAAACAAAAAGCGGTAAAACGGGTTTTGCAATCTTCCATGCTAAAAAAACGCAGGCGCTGACAATTCCGATTTCAATTATCGGCGCAGGCATTTCACTTACCGGTATCGGTGACGATTTTAAGTGGGTGAACTTCTGGAATGTGATCAAACGGAAGCAGGTGTTCGACAAAAAATCGCTCCCCTCGTTTGATGGAGATGTAATCTCTATTGGAAAACGGGATTCGACCAACGGTTATATATACTGGGACAGCAAAAAGTATTCGTGGCAAAGGAATAAAGAACAGCTTTATTAAACCGGGATCAATTATCCACCCTGAATATTTTCTTCTCCGAAAAACTTCCCGCTATTAACATATAGCTGTACATTCCGTCCTTTAATTTTTCTATGTTCGCCGCGGCGATGTACCGCCCCGGCTCCCGAACCGCATCTACAACGTTAATTAATTCCTTGTTTCTCTCATCCAGGATTTTTAAAAATACAGGAGTTCTCTCTTTTATCTCGTAAGGTATGTAAACAATTGACGAAGCGGGCGACGGAAAGTTTTGTGCGAGCTTGAATTCTAACGAAAACCGTTTTGCAAGCTCAACAATTTCCGGTATGACAACGCTTTCTACCGCCGGAACGCTTTCGTTATTTCCTTTATCAATCGCTGTTACGGCATAATAATATTTTGAAGAAGTGACACGATTGATTGTATCGACAAAGTTGGTCGTCTGATTAGAAACTTTGCCGATAAGATAAGTTGATTCATCAATGTCAATCGGTTTTATAGGTGAACGATAAATATTGAAACACTTCGCGCCATCACCATCAGGGGCAATAACCGGCTGTGCCCAACTGATAGTGAATATCCCGTCAGTTATATTTTGCACTTGCACATTCATCGGAGAATTAGGCGGAAGCGGATCCTTCCACTTCATCGGCGGTATCATCGCTGAATAGCGAAACTGCCCTCCTACATCGAGAGCTTTGCTAATATTTTCATATCGGAAAAAAGATACTCCTCCCAATCCTGCCGTACGGATTGTATCAATCAGTTGTGGAATCTCACCGAGTACGTTGGATTTGTATGCGCCTATACCGATATAAATCTGTCTGTTATCAATGTAGTTCGACCAATCTCTCACGATTATTGCAAAATCGGGATCCCCCGGTGTACTTCCGAGCGTCCAATATACCTGAGGCACGATATAATCGATTATTCCCTCTCGCAACCAACGCCGTGAATCCTGATAAAGTTCAGTATAACTCTGCTGACCTCTCGCTCCGTTGAAATTTGTATAAATTCCAATTGGAGTCGCTCCGATTTTTAGCATCGGTTTAACGGCTATCGCTGAAGCATAAAAAGAACGAACGAACATGTTTATATTTTCTCTGCGCCAATCACTCTTTGAAAGATTTTGCCCGTACTTTCTATATGTTGCATCATCGGGGAAGGGTTTGCCGGGATAGCGGATAAAATCGAATTGAATACCATCGACATTATAATTCCGAATAACATCCATAGCAACTTTCAGATTGTAATCGCGCACTTCCGGCTCTCCGGGGTCGAACCACCACTCACCGTTAACCTGTTGCATCCATTCAGGATGTGAGAGGATGACATGACGGGGATTTGATTCCGGCGGTTTCGGACCGCCGCTCTTAACAAGGAACGTGTTGAACCATGCATGTATCTCCATCCCTTGCGCATGTGCTTCCTCGACAATGAATGAAAGCGGATCCCACCCCGGATCTTCACCGAGCGTTCCGGTTAACTGTTGAGACCAAGGCTCAAAGTGTGATCGGTACATAGCGTCGGCTCTGCCGCGTACCTGAAAATAGATTGTGTTGAAATTAGCTGATTTAAGTTTAGCAACAATTTCGCGGAGTGAGCGTTGTTGTTCTGCCGGGTCGAATGATTTGGGCCAATCCAATCCCATAACGGTTGCAATCCAGACAGCACGCACTTCCCGCTTCGGAATCGGGACGGTTGAATTACTGACCTGCGATGTTGCCGATGTCGCTATTAACGCCGCAGCTATGAAACTATTGAATAAACGGAACAAAATCTGAGAACCTTTAGTGAAGTTAATTTGGAATCAGGTAATAATATAGAATGAGATGGCGTGAGAATCAAGCAAAAAATGGTTTCATTAGATTGACTTTCATCCAAATTTACGTTATATTTTCAATTCAGAATCCATAAAACTGTCCTTTTTATTTCAAATTCTCGATTTAGGAGTTAATAAGAGTAAGTGAAAAAAAATCGTGGTAAATTAATCCTCATTGGTATTACGGTACTCCTCTCCTTCTATTTTCTGTATCCAACCTACAAAGACTACAAGTTCACAAAAGAACTTCGCAGTTTGGTCGGTGAAGACAGCTTGAAGTACCTGGAGCAGAATGAGACGGATATCCGTGACGCGCGAATGAAACGTGTAAAACTCGGTCTGGACCTGCAGGGCGGTATGCGGGTTGTCCTTGAAGTGAACGTTCTCAAATTACTTGAAGACGTTGCAAAGAATAAAGATTCTCTGTTCGAATCAATCATGAATGAAGTGAGGGCTGAAGCTTTGAGTACCGATCAAGACCTTATGACTTTAGTCAAGACGAAGTTCAAAGCAAAAGAAGTCCGCATAAGCCGTTATTACGGAAGCATTCGCGATAGCGATGATGACATCATAAATAAATTATCTGATGAATCTATAAATGCAATAGACCGTGCGATGGAAATCGTCCGCAACCGTGTCGACCAGTACGGCGTATCCGAACCATCCATACAGAAGTCCGGCGGAAATCGCATCATCGTTGAATTGCCGGGTGTTAGTAAAGAGGCTGAAGTTCGCCAACTGCTTCAAGGGACAGCATTGCTCGAGTTCAAACTACTAATCGATCCCGAGATCGCACTGAAAGTATATCAATCCATCGATAAAACATTAGCCGGCAATCCCATTGTAGATTCAACCGCGGCTGACACATCTAAGAAAGCCGCAGTTAAAAAAGATGTAGCAAAGACCGACACTTCTTTAAGCGCAATCGATACTGCGCTTGCCGAACTTCCTGAAGATCAGATGAAAGCGCGAGAGCAAGCCGAGAAAGAGCACCCATTCTTTGCACTTGCACAGAGAATCCAGGAGGAAGGCAGCGTTTGGAACGGCGAGCTTTACACTGCCGAAGAGAACCGCGCGAAGGTAATGAGGATTCTCAACAAGCCTGATATTAAACGATTGATCCCTTCCGATATGGTATTCGTTTGGAGCGGTAAGCACAAATTTATTTCTGAAGGGAAAAAATTCTACACGCTATACGCTGTAAAGAAGACAGCCGAATTGACAGGCGGCGTAATCGTCAATGCACGCGCAACAATCGATCCGACATATAACCAGCCCATAGTAACAATGGAGATGAATAATGAAGGATCGCGCGATTGGGCGCGCATCACCGGCGCTAATGTGAACAAGCGCATCGCCATCATTATGGATAACGGATGTTTCTCCGCTCCTGTCGTTCGCTCGAAGATTACCGGCGGTAATTCACAAATCGAAGGAATGGAAAACATCGAGGAAGCCAAGCTTCTCGAGATCGTTTTGAAAGCCGGCGCACTACCGGCGCCTGTCGATATCATTCAGCAAACCAGCGTTGGACCTTCGCTTGGAGAAGACTCTATCCGCCAGGGTATCTTTTCTTCAATGCTTGCATTCGGGTTGACGATATTCTTCATGATCATCTATTACCGTACTGGCGGAACAATGGCAGATTTAGCATTACTGTTGAATCTTCTCTTCGTCCTCGCGGTGCTGGCAGGTTTCAAGGGAACACTAACGTTACCCGGCATAGCGGGAATAATTCTCACAATGGCGGTAGCGGTTGATTCAAACGTTCTTATATTCGAGCGTATTCGTGAAGAATCCGTAACGGGAAAAACGCTATCTGCCGCTATCGATGCCGGGTATAGCAAAGCATTCACTGCAATTTTCGACTCGAATCTTACAACATTCATCACGGGTGTGATTCTTTACCAGTTCGGAGCAGGTCCTATTCAAGGATTCGCCCTCACACTGATGATCGGTATCGTAGCAAGCATGTTCAGTGCAATCGTTATAACCCGCGTTATCTTCGACATCATGACCGAGCGCGGCAAAGTAATTCATTTTGGATAATTCAAGATAAACGGAGTTTTTTAATGCGATTCTTTGGCAAAACAAATATTGATTTCATGGGGAAACGTAAAACTTGGTACACTGTTTCTCTCACCTGTATAATAATCGGCATGATTTCTATACCGATAAAAGGCGGTCTCGATTACGGTCTCGATTTTACGGGTGGTACCGAGATCATCGTGCAGTTTCAAACGGCGCCCGACATCGGTGATGTTCGTACAATGATGGACAAAGCCGGCTTCCCGAAATCTGAACTTAAGACATTCGGCGATCCAAATAAAATTCTAATTCGTACACAGGCATTGGGTGAAGGTACCGTTGTAGGCGATAAAATCCGTACCGCGCTGACACAAACATTCCCGACACTGAATCCTCTTGTTATTGAAGAGCAAAAGATCGGGGCAAAAGTCGGAGCGGAATTACGCAAAGATGCATACCTCGCTATCATTTTTTCACTCATCGCGATGTTGATATATGTCGGCTTCCGTTTCAAATTTATCTATGGCGTCGGCGCAGTTACCGCATTGTTCCATGATGTTCTGATGACGCTGGGAGTTATTTCCATCGTGGACGGGTTGACGCCGTTCACGAATTTTGAAATCGATCAGAACATGATAGCGGCGTTCCTCACTCTCGTCGGTCTATCTGTCAACGATACAGTCGTTATCTTCGACCGCATGAGAGAAAATCAAAAAATTTACCGCTCTATGGGTTTGATGGAGTTGATGAACAAGAGCTTGAATGAAACTCTCAGCAGAACGATCATCACTTCCGGCACGATCTTCATCGTCACGGTAGTGTTATTCTTGTTTGGCGGAGAAGTGAACCGAGGTTTTGCTTTTGCCTTGACGTTCGGCATCATCACAGGTACATATTCATCAATATATATTGCCAGCGCGGTTGTGCTTGATTATACAAACTATAGACAACACAGAAAATTAAAACCAGCAGCAGCAGAAAAGCCAAGCTATGAAACTCTCCACTAAAGAAATCGATGGCATAACGATCGTCGAGCTTGATGGAAACGTCCTCGGCGGTCCCGATGCAACAGCGTTAAACGATGCACTGCACAAATTCATCGAGAAGAAAAAGAAGAAAGTTGTAGTGGATTTGTCCGGTGTGCAGACGATGAACAGCTCCGGCTTGAGCATGTTAATCAACGGACTGACGGCTATGAGAAATGCCGGCGGGGATTTGAAAATTGCCGCTGCATCGAAGAAAATCGAAAGTTTGCTGGTTATTACGAAATTGACGACTGTGTTTGAATTATTTCCAACCGTAAAAAAGGCTGTCAGCAGTTTCAGTTAATCATCCAAGTGTCCGGGCTATTCATTAAACTCCGATGTAGTTGTTTTCCATCGGAGTTTTTTATTTATTAACAGATGTTACACAGAAATACTCATCCCTCTCCCTGCCCTCTCCCTTCTCTAAAATTAGAGAAGGGGGAGGGTTTGGGCGGGGGTTGAGTTCAATAGAGGTAGTATTTCCAGCAGTCAAATGGTAATGGAACACCAGGTGCGAAACATCATTTATTAGTATCGCGTATGCCAGTTAAAATAATAGTCGGCGCCCAATGGGGCGATGAAGGAAAAGGTAAGATTGTCGACCATCTCAGCGAGAAGATCGATATCGTTGCACGCTATCAGGGCGGCGCAAACGCAGGACACACAGTAGTCATCGGCGATCAGCAATACGTCCTTCATCTTATTCCTTCCGGAATCTTTCATCCTCAGGTTACTTGCGTAATCGGCAATGGAGTCGTTATCGATCCCATCGCTTTGATGGATGAAATCAGACAACTTCAACAACTGAACATAGAAATTAGTGGAAGGTTATTGATCAGTCACAATGCGCACCTCATCATGCCTTACCATAAATTGCTGGATACGATACGGGAACAATCGGCTGAAAAGATCGGAACAACCGGACGTGGAATAGGTCCTGCATACATCGATAAATTTATGCGGGTGGGAATTCGGATCGACGACCTTTTAGATCGCGATGTCTTCGTAGCAAAGCTCAAACGCAACATCGAAGAGAAAAACCAAATCCTTAAAAAGATTTACGGCAATCCCGAGCTTGATGTAGATAAGATTGTAACTGAATATGAAGAATTCGACAAACTGATCGATGAATATATAACGGATACTGCGCTGTTTCTTAATAAGGCATTAAGAGAAGGTAAACAGATTTTAGCTGAGGGCGCGCAGGGCGCTTTGCTCGATGTCGATCACGGGACTTACCCATTCGTCACTTCATCAAATCCAACAAGCGGCGGCGCCTGTACGGGACTCGGCATTCCACCCACATCGGTGACTTCCATTTTAGGAGTTGTGAAAGCATACACGACACGCGTTGGCAATGGTCCGTTTCCCACCGAACAGTCGAATGAAATCGGCGAGACAATCAGAAAAACCGGTGGCGAGTACGGCGCAACAACAGGTCGCCCGCGCCGGTGCGGCTGGTTCGACGCTGTAGCATTACGTTATTCTGCAATGATTAACGGGATAACTCAGATTGCTGTAACAAAACTCGATGTCCTCGACGAGTTCGATCATCTCAAAGTATGCACGGGCTACATGTTAGATGGAAAGATGCTGAAATCTTTCCCGACAGACGTTCGCTCATTAGAAACACTAACCCCGATTTACGAAACTTTCGAGGGCTGGAAAAGTCCCACATCGTCAATACGATCTTTCAACGATCTACCCGCTATGGCGAGAAATTATCTTAAAGCACTCGCATCGTTTACGGGCACAAAACTACAAATCGTGTCCGTTGGACCGCGGCGCGATCAAACCATTTTCATTACCTGATTGTTGTATGTCCTCTCCCCGCTCGGCAAATATTAAAATATTGCTTTTAGCCATTGCAGTCGTGATAGTGATTGCAACTCTCTTCTACACCCGGATGATTGTTCAACAACTACTAGAGAAAGAACGGAAAGTTGCCGACCTGTATGCAAACTCGCTTGAATTTATCGTCAGCCGCTCGACTGAACAATCGGATTACAGTTTTATCTTCGATGAAATCATCAGATCGATAGACTTCCCGATGATTTTATCCGACGGAGACAACCAGCCGATACCGGATTACCGGCTTAACTCACAAAATATAGATTTCGATACAACCTTAACCACCGATCAGCAAAAGATATATTTGCAGAAAGTCATCACCGAACTCGATAAGGAAAATACACCCATTAAAATCGTTCTGAAGATGACACCACAGGATTCAATTCTGCAATATCTCCACTACGGCGAATCGAATTTAATAACCAAACTGCGGTGGCTCCCTTACATTGAAATCATCGTGGCTGGAATGTTCATACTTATCGGTTACATCGGATTCAGCTACATCAAACGCAGTGAGCAAAGTAATATCTGGGTCGGGATGGCGAAGGAAACCGCGCACCAGCTCGGCACGCCTCTTTCCAGCTTGATGGGATGGATCGAGATGATGAAAGATTTCGCCGTCGAGAACCCAAAACAGCTCACAACTATCTCCGAGATGGAACACGATTTACACCGATTAGAAAAAGTAACCGATAGATTTTCTAAAATCGGATCGAAACCGAACTTGAAGGAGGAAAATCTGAACGAAGTAATCGATTCAGTCATCAATTATTTCAAACAGCGTCTTCCCTCCCGGTTCGCTCAGGGTAAACAGATCGATATTGAAATTGAAACTACAGAGCAAATCAATGCAGGCATCAACCGTGAGTTGTTTGAGTGGGTTATCGAGAATTTAATTAAGAATGCGCTCGATGCCATGGAAGATAACATCGGCAAGATTTCATTTACAATGACGACAAAAGGAAACGCAATCTTCATCGATGTGAAGGATACAGGCAAAGGCATCGATATGAAGTACAGGAAGGATATCTTCCGGCCCGGCTACAGCACGAAACGGCGCGGCTGGGGACTCGGCTTGAGCTTATCGAAGCGCATCATAGAAAGTTACCACAAGGGGAAACTGTTCGTTAAAGAAAGCAAGCTTGGAAAGGGGACGACGTTTAGAATAAAGTTGGTGAAGTAGTTTTAGCTGAGTTGTCCTACATAAATGTGGCAATTATTTTTTGATTTGGGGATCTATCTTGATAACAGAAAAGAATACTTTGTCAAGATGATCAAAATCTGAGTCGGCAGTTAGAAGAACAGTATTTGTTGCGGCTGTGGTCGCTGCA
The DNA here is from genome assembly GCA_964520905.1 of uncultured Chlorobiaceae bacterium. Taxonomy (GTDB): domain Bacteria; phylum Bacteroidota; class Ignavibacteria; order UBA10030; family SZUA-254; genus JAGVIE01. The sequence goes on from CAZFQL010000015.1 coordinate 70,634, forward strand.
ATCCATAAATCATTCTTACCCATATTTCTTGGAGTCATAGTTAATTTCTTTGTGGGATGATGACCTTGACTAAATGCATCAATCTCACCATACATCTGCATCACGGTATCATTGTTGATATCAACCTGCGGAATTCTTCGTAGTAATTCTTCTAGCTTTGTCCGGCGTGTATCTCCCCATTTATTACGATACCCTAATGATATTAATTCTCCACGAGATACAATTGACATCGCAGCAATATTGGGGGAAGTAAAAGGCGCATAATCTCTCTCAACAACTTCAGCATACGTAGCTTTTCGTAAATAACCCAGAATGATATTTGTATCAAGAATGTAACGCGCCATTATTTTTCTTTATCGGTGGCTTTAAGATCATTCAATAATTCATCGATACTTTCTTCGCCGGGCCACTTACCCCATATATCAGTAACGATATTATGAGAAGAAATATTTTTTTGCGCCTGTGCAAGCACATCATGAACTTGGTATGCGATGGGTATTGTACTAAATACTTCATCACCGGAATGCTTTGGAGATATTAACTCTGCGACTAACAGCCGTGGCTTCTTGGAGGGAGTGTATTGCATCATTCCTTTGACGGTTACTTTCTTGCCCCAGAGATTTCTTATCTGTTCAAGATTAATGAATGATTCATTTATTCTTCCGCGAACAGTCGGTCCGCTCTCAAGCGTAAGTTCAAACCTTCTTTGATTATGCTGGATCATATTCAAGAAACCGGTTAGAAGAACTGCCTGCGGCTCGGGTGTTTCACTTCTTATTTTATCGAACTTTTGGTATGAGTTGGTATCAAGCGAGAATCTATCGGCTCTTCGTTCCACAGAATGTAGTTCAACTTTTAATTCTGTCCCATCTAGCAAGCGTTTGAATCCCATCAATGTTTCGAGTACACCGCGATCATATTTATCACTATCAAGATTTTCTTGTTCAGCATCGTTGATAGACTTTGCAAGGATTGTGATTGCTGTTTCTTCCGGTGATGGTACATTATCCCACAGATCAGTTTGCTTTATCTGTTCAAAAGCGACAGATCCGAGAGTAGGTGCCTCGAACTCTAAAATAGTCGACCCCTTCTTTAACCCTTTCAATATAAAGTCTGTCGATTGCAATAACCATGCAGGAGGATTCCCACGTTTTACGCTTGTTCCTTCCAGAGATAGGCGTAAAGCTCGCTCAGAACCCGTAGAAAGAATCTCGATCACTTCTTTCAATGCACTAAATGTGATTGTACCTTTGGGTGTTTGAAGACCTTTCAGGGCTACCGTGTACTTAATGTTGTCTGTTTTTTTCTCCGTATGCATGTAAACGATATGATTTAAAATGATCTATTTAAAGATAATAAAATACTGCAAGTTCTACAAAACACCATTTTCAGTTAAAGGATTTCTCCACCACCATCTTTCTGAATTCCAAAAACCAAGAAACCTCCTCCGGGATAATTAGCAAAAGCTGACAGATGATGATGGATGCGTTCCTCTTTGCTTGATAGGTCTATCTTCCAATCGAGTTCGTTCAATTCTTGACGAACCGGCTCTAATGTTTTTATTAGCAGTTCCTTAACTTGAGTTATCCACATTCTCATAAAAAGCTATTACTTAACCATTACATAAAAAATGTCATTTATTGCTTGTTTTTAGGTGTTTTACCCTCAAAGTTACTGTACTGTTACATAAGAATATCATCGACAAACCTATATACAAAACGGTAGTTATAATTACAACTCCTCACAAAAAGCTCTTTGTATCAAACTATTAAACAAAGGTGCATTCTCAAAACTCCTCAAACGGTCCCGTGCCTTCTTCACCGTACAGCTTCCATTCGCTGTTGTATTTGATCGAGCTTGATGTCATGCTTTTTCAACTCAGTCTCGATCAACACTTGTGCTTCCTTCTCACTTTTTTCAATCGCCATTTCAACGCCACGTTTAGCAATGTCAAGAAGACACTTTGATAACGTTTTTGTGTCTAAAGCTTCTAACATTTTCTTTTCAATCTCTGCTTGTTTGGCTTTAGAAATAAGCGGAACTACAAACTTTCTTATATCAAAGGGATAAATATATTGTTGAGCCATCCCACGGGAACAACGGCGTGTAATTTGCTTTCCAACTTCGCTATTTAGAAATACAAGCAAATAATATGGGTTTACTTTTTCTTGATCCGGTCTAATCAGCGTTAAAAAGCTCCCAATTGTAGCTTTAATATCCGAATTGTAAATATTAGCTTTCCCGATATAGGCACCTACGGAATAAAGAATAATGTCATTTTTCTGCAATAGATATTGCTTATTCTTTTTAATGAAATCATTAGTTGTATAAAGTGCCTCTTCATCCTCCCAGAAATTATCACTGGGACAGTAATTACCTAAATGTTTCTGTGTGATAATAAACGTTTTGTTTTTTGAATCTTCGCTCGCATATGGTGGATTCGATGGGTGACCAACCAACTTTGTTATATTTTCTAAAATATCTGATTTAGAATTATTCCGAAACTTGTCAATTATCTCTTCATACATCGGTTGGTAGTATTCGGCATCAATGCGCCCACCGTCCTGCGTGTCGGAGAAATTCTTTGTGAATGTAAGGCGATGTTTTGGCTTCCAATCCAAAAGCCCAAGCTCGGAGAGAAGTATTTGCTCAGCTTGAGTATACAGATTTCCTGACTCTGCGGTGAAAATAAACGCATTTGAAACAATTGATCGAATAGTCTTTTGGAAATTTTCCGACGGAAGGAAGACTTTAATTTCTTTCAAATCCGAAAGATTTAAACCTTGCTGAATGGCACCTCTAACTCCACGCAAAGCAAATAACTGTCCTACATTTGAATTTAAATATGCGAGTAGATAAAATGGATCAATCTTATTAGCTCGAATGATCGTGCTTTTACAACTGAATATTGATGAAACGTCTTTCTTTGTCGCGATTGCTACCTTACCCAAAGTGCCAACGACCGTTATTAATAAATCATCTTCTCTAATGTGGAACTGAGGCAATGTTCTGTAAACTTGCTCTGGGATATAGGCAGGATCGTCATCACATATTTGAAAGTTATTTATGTCCTTGTTTCTCACATACCTATAATCGGACTTAAGAACATACTGATCTACAGTTACAGTCGAACCAAAAGGACCCATTACGAAAGATACGAGATTGCTTAGCGCCGTATTGTCTTTTTTATCAAGCAATATTATATTCTTTAAGATTTCTGCTCTGTAATACTCGGCATCAATACGAAATTCAAAGTTTAAGTCTTTATAATTTATAACCGAAGTCTGCATTTTTTATTTCCAAAAACTTAACTTTGTTTTTTTCGCCCAGCCAATAAACGCCTCAGCAATACCGTCGGGCAATTCACCGCCGTGATTGTGAAGATCGTGATCAACAATGAAGTGACCATACTTATCTAACTTTGTTTTACCATCACCGTTTTTGAGGTAAATATACTCACCGGAATTATCCTTGCCTGACTTCTCCGACACACCAAAGAAAATAGGATAGTCGTCCTTTTTCGGGCAGAGCTTACCGTCCCATTTTTGCAAGAATAAAACGCTTGTCTTTGTGCCTGTATGCGGCTTGAACGTATTCACTTGTAATCCAACAACTGCAAGTATGCGAGCTTTATCAGCTATAAATTCCCTGATGTCTTTATCAGATGTATTATTGAACCTTCCTTGTGGCAGCACGATTGCCAATCGTCCGCCCGGTTTTATAAAATCAAGATTGCGTTCAATGAAAAGAATATCTCTCCCGACTTTTGATTTGGGCTTGTTCTTTTCATTATACCCAAGCTCATATTTATGTATGATGCGAGATTCTTTGATGTCACCAGCGAACGGTGGATTTGCCATTAGGATATCGAAATGAAATTCCTTATAAGCGCCGGTTTCCTTTTTTAGCGCTTCAAGACGTTTAAAGCCGCTGCCGTAGGTCATTAGCCAGTCGGGATTCTTTGTTGTCTCATGCCATCGGTCATAATCAAGCGTGTTGAGATGCAGAACGTTTGTCTCGCCGTCGCCCGCAATAAGATTTAGTGTGCGAGCCACGCGTACTACCTTTTCATCGAAGTCAATTCCAAACACCCTTAGTACATCGTCTTTTTCTTCTTGTGAAATCTCTGTATTCTCAAACAAATGTCCGGTGAGATGAAAAATTGTATGCACGGTAAATCCGCAAGAACCCGAAGCAGTGTCAATCATATATTCGCCCTGTTTGGGATTGAGCATCTTCACGCACATATCAATTACATGACGGGGTGTAAAATACTGTCCTTTTTCTCCTTTAGATGATTTGCTGACTAAATATTCAAATGCTTCGTCGATAACCTGCAGGTTGGAATTGAAAAGCTTAACATCCTGAAGACTTGAAATGCAGACAGAAAGATGAGAAGGGGATAGATCGATCTTGCTTTCATCGGGAAAAACGCCGGGCCATTTTTTCTTTGCTTCATCAAATAGTTTCTGAATTTTTTTCTTAAGATCACCTTCTGACTGGCCTGTGTTTCGAAATTCCAAAATCCGGAACGACGTATCATCAATGTCTTTTACAACTTTTCTAACTTCATCGAAAGTTGAACCTTCATCTTTTTTACCATAGGTCGCTTTTCGTTCTGCTACCATTGGAAGATTTTTCTTCTTTAAGAAATAATTGACAACGTCTCTATCTTTTTGACTTTTCTGTTCATCGTAGAGCTTCGTGAATATTAGCTTAAACACTTCTTCAAAAACATCAACGCCTGCATTAGCAAGTACTTCATCTTCCATTTCTGTAATGATCGTTTTTAAAGATTTCCCCTCATTTGGAATTTTATCTTTAATGATAAGATCACGCCAAGTGAATCGTTCTTTTAGAATATCTTCGAGTGTCTGGTCTTCTTTCGGTATATCAGTGATATCCTCAAAGAAATTCGGATCTTTGCGGTTGTAATGTGAAATCTGCCCGCCGTTTGTCCACACACCTATCGGTGCACCGGTAGCATTGCAGTAAGAGCGGAGTTGTTCCTTGCCATCCTTAAGCTTCGGCTTTTTAACCTCTATGATTATATATTCAACAGTAGGCCTGTCTTTATCAAAGACTACAATGTCTGCGGATTTTGTTTCTCTCCCGAATTGCACAGGATGCTCGAAGCGTATTCGTTTTTTGGGATAACCGTATTCATTGATAAGTTTCTCCGCATAAAGTTGCCTGACTACTTCCTCCGGTTTTAATTGAATCTCTTTGTCACGGATTAAGCACTGGATAAAATTCTTTTTCTGTTTAGTTACAATTTTCTTTTCGAGATTCGCAATATAGTTCTTCGAAAAGATCGATAAATTATATTGTGTGTCTTTGAGAATAGTATCAAGTATGTTCATATTTTTTCAACCTACCAACATTTAAGTCGTAATGAAGAATTTTACACTTATTTTGACCCTGAGGGTGTAATCAAATTTGCCCAATAATATAGCAAATTCTTTTTAAGTTTCAACAAAAACAATTCCACATCCGTGATAGGTATACTGTAAAGCACCTCAAGTTATTACAGGTGGCTCGGTTATTTATTTTTTTCCTCACTTTATCTCCACAACTAAATCTTCATCCTTCACATCCCATGTGCCGGAAGAAATCTCTTCTTTTCCTTTCAACAATATCCACGATGCATCGTACGGCAGTAACTCCGGTGCAGATTTCTCGCTGAAGGGTGCAATCCATGTCATGGTTCCGTTGGCATAAAAAGGATTATCTATTACCTGTATCAGTGTCAGCGTGCTGTCAGAGATAATTTCTCTGTTTATCTCGACAGAATCTCCACGGAAATTGTAGGGAAATTTCTTTTCTAAATCAGCAGCAACGCGGTTTTCTTCCGGCTTGCCGTAAATGAAAACCCGCTCTTGCTGAAGATCGGCAAGCGTAACGCTTGTATCGAATTTCATATTTATCGACCAGCCGCCGTTGTCCATCTGAACCGAATCGCTCTTCGCAAGCTCGAGCAGATGTTCACGGTTCTTGACCGTGCCTATAATCATCAAACCAACCGAAGGATCACGAAGATCGCTCATCTTCGGAGGAATCTTTTGGATTTTTAGAATATCACCATCAGGATCGAGCATAACTCTCAGCGGCTTTTCTTTAGTTGCAATTTCAAACGGGACGTCATTACGATAAATGCCGGCGCTGTCAGCGCCAAGATGGAAATATTTTCTCTCAAGTCCGCCTGGCGTTTTCACTCCGACAAAACCTGCAATCGTAAACTTATCATAACCCACAATTCTTACTCTCCCCCGCGTTATCCACTCGTGCTCTCGCTCAGATGATTTCACATTATAAATTTTCAACCGGGGAACACCGGGGTTTATCACCCACTCATCAAAAAACCAATCAAGCTTTTTATGAGACAGCTCTTCGGTAAGTTCTTGGAAGTCGTTCATATCAACATACTTCAAAGAGAATCTGCGGGCATACTCACGGTATAGCTCCAGAAAAACAGTGTCACCGATAGTATTTCTAAGCATGTGATGAACATAAGCCGCCTTTAGGCAATGCGTGAGAAGCGAGCGCAAGTCTGTTTTCTGTCTGAGGGGAACATCCTTCCCCTGCTGGATTCGCATGAGCAAAGGTCGCAACAAAGGATGACGGTTAAGCGAATCGCGCATGGTCATAGTGCCGTGCGATTCATTGTAAAGGTGCGCGGAATATTCGCACATCCCTTCGGAAAGAAATGCCGCATCCGAATCATTCACAAAAACCGTGTGCGACCACCACTGGTGTGCGATCTCGTGCGCAAGAATAGACTGCACCTGATTGAATTTATCGTCCGTGGTGAACGCCTGCTTTTTCACCATGATAAACGAAGGCGCCGCAATTGCAAGAACATTTCTTCCGGCAACCCAATCTTCCACCTCAACGATATCTAATTTTGGAAACCGGTAAGGCGAAAACTTTTCGCTGTAAAATTTTAAGACATCGGCGGTGTATAGAATTACATCCGGCGCCGAGCTTGAATCCTCCTCGAACAGATGAACCGAAATGTTCCCATTTTCACTCTTGATGCCGTTGCTCTTAAACTTTCCGGCACAAATCCAGCCCATGGTTGCAACCGGTGCATCGAACCTCCAAACAAACACAGAAGAATCTTGAGTCGTATTTCTTAGAAGAAGTTCGCCCAACGCGATAGTCTCCCAATCGCCCGGAACGATGAGTGTCAGTTGAACAGATTGCAGAGCGCTCTTTGCGTATGGAAAAATTTCTTCAGCACGGAGAACTGCACGTTCGGGTGTGATTTTACTGAATTCCGACTGATAGCGTAACGATCCCGAATAAGACATTACAACCGAAGCGAGCGAATCGCCGTCTATATCTTTTATTTTAAGAATCTCTTTATCCCTTGAGTAATCTGCCTGCCGCCCATCAACAGAAATATTATCAATTGAATACCATGGAAATAATCTAACGTTGATTTCCTGCGGGCGAGGTTCGCTCAACTTCAGCACAAGTGTATCGATACATGAGATCGAGTTTGAAGACGGATAGATACGCAGTGATGCGTTGTGCGATACGATTTCATATCCAGTTTTCTCTTCTGCGAATCCGCAGGTGAGTAAGCAGAAAGAGGCAGTCCACAAAATGAACCACCTCTTCAAGATTTTAGATTGCAGAAAATTCATCCAGCGATCCCGTTACGCAGACGGCGGCATAGGCATCGGCGGCATAACCTGATGTTTCGGTTTATAGACACTGTATGCTATTAATCCTCCTAACAGACCGAAGAGAGTATCTATTGCAAGACTTGCAAAGAGTTGTATGAACATTGTCAAGAATGTCAATGGTGAATTCAGCGATTCCTGCATTGCATCCCATGCTTCGGTTGGGAGGTCGATATTCATATTGCGCATCATATTGAAAATCATCTCTCCCATAACATTTCCAAAGAGCGACAAAAATACTAACGATAGTAATGTACCTATGATAGCGCCGAATACTCCGGAGAGTGCGCCCACAGCGATACAATCACCGGAAGTGAACGGCGGGGTATCGGGTGTAAAATTGTTTTTATAAAAGAATACTCCGAGAAATCCGCCAAGCATAACCCCGGCACAGCAGAGACAATTGAGCATACCGAGAAAAGGGATCGATGAAATAAGCGCCATGATAACACCGCCGTAGAGCGCCGGAATAAGTTTGTCAGGTTTTGAGTTCATTTGTTACTCCTTTAAGAATATTTTTTTTGGATATGATTTCTAATAATCCTGAGATAATAAATGGCATGAGAATCGCTGCCGCACCGTAACCGAAGAATAATCCCGTAGCCAGCCGGGTCGCGATCGTACTCGCATGAATGCCGGTAATATCGAAAAAAACATCCACAGCCATCGGCAGAGCGATAAGACACCAACCGAATAGCCCATGGAACTTCTCTCTTTTGAATATAAGCGGATACAATAAACATCCGACGAAAAATCCGGTATAGATGCCGAAACACCGGGCACATACCGCGATCTTGAATCCGAAAATGTGCAGCGATCTTGTTTCATACTGATGACAAATAGTTGTATAAAAGCTATACATGGGTTTCGATATCGAGCTTGATGGAGCTTCGATAGCGGCGGTTAGCGGCGGGAGAAACAGCATCAGACACCAAAGGGCGGCGGCGGCGAGTATGATATAATAAGGAAGCGATTTCTTCATATCGTATATTAAAGTTGAGGAAAGTTATGAGAAAAATAAATGAGAAGCAAGAAATTGATTTTCATTTCGCATTGGATTATATTCGAATGGTCAAAGAATAAAATCAGGAACCGTTATTATGTTCAAAACACTTAGCATTGAAGATAATTTTCTCGGGATAGAAGACGAGTTTTCAACTTTCGAAAATTCTAAAGCCGTTATACTTCCCGTTCCCTACGAGCGTACGGTAAGCTATGGCGGAGGCACCAAGGATGGTCCTGATGCGATCCTTAATGCATCTCATTATGTGGAGTTCTATGACGAAGAAACCCGCAGGGAGATTCACAGGGAGTTAGGCGTTGCAACTCTCCAGCCGTTATCGTTCACCGACCGGACGGATGAAGAATCGCTCGAACAAATTTATACAACGGTCACGGCATTGCTCAATGAAAAAAAATTCATGGTCATGCTCGGAGGCGAGCACACCATTTCGCAGGCATCTATTGCCGCCTACGCGGAAAAGTACCGCAATCTTTCGGTGCTTCATTTCGACGCCCACTCAGACTTGCGTTCAGATTATCTTGGATCGAAGTACAGCCACGCTTCTGTTATGGCAAGGGTTTGCGAGTTTGTCGATCCGCGCCGTATTGTACAAATCGGCATCCGCGCGCAGTGCATTGAAGAAGCTGAGTTCATTCAGGAGAACGGAATCACCACGCTTTATGCTCATGAAATCCAGTCAGGTAAGTACACGAAACTTCTAAAAAACTGGAATGACTTTGCTATTGACCGGTTGACGGATACAGTGTATGTTACATTTGATGTGGATGGATTCGATCCTTCAATAATGCCCGCGACCGGTACTCCGGAGCCAAACGGACTTCTTTGGCACGAGACAACGAAGTTATTATATCAACTCGGTCAGCGAAAACATGTAGTGGGATGTGATGTTGTTGAACTCGCTCCGCTTCAAGGTTTGCATCACCCTAATCTTACAGCGGCGAAATTAGTTTCCAAGATGATTAATTATTTTCTCTGATGAATGAGTGGTCCGGCTGATTTTCCTTTGAGACTTGACATTCTCCTTCCAAACTATTACTTTGTTCCCGACAATAGCATAATTCACTAATTTCCTAACAAATTGAGGTGGAATCATGGAACAACACAAAGGTTTACGAAACGCAGCTTATGTTTGCCAGAAGCTCGCGCTTTTTGGAGGTGTTCTGTGGGTCATTAACGTAGTATTATTTTTCGTTCAATATTTTTCTGCGGGAATGCAGTGGCCCAATTTCAGGATGTTCGTTGAAGGGTACGGCGGTGGTATCATCGCAGCCATAATACCGATTCTTCTGCTCTATGCGTCTGGCGGAGTGATTAATTTATTGCTGAAGATTGAGGAAAATACCCGCAAGTAAAACACAACGTAATTTATTTTTGATTAATGGAAGAGGTGACAGTGATCGGTTACCTCTTTTTGTTTAATGCGATTTAACTTTTTTGTAGAATAGATATCTTTGCTCCGATGGATAGCTTACTCCACCATTAGACTCCTGAGTTGCAAATATTTCTTCGAAATCATTCTTATCGATATTCTCCGCGAACTTTATCTTAAAATATTTCTGCGTCCCCCATTCAGTAATCAGTGAACATTGCTGAGCGAAAAGATATTGACGATTGACCGACACCCAGAGTATGTACACCTTATCGTCTGCCGCCTGTGGCAAATTATCGGCATGTAGCACTGCTGTCTGAGCGGCTGGATCCCAAATAAGTTGTCCATAACCGTCGGGATTGATTTCTGTTCCATGTAATTGAATTAATTTAAGATCACGCGAATTGAAAACATCCAAAAATATATTTTTCCTCTCAAGCTCTTCGACTGCTTTTACCAACAAGGATTGTTTTCCAACACCTGCATTTTTCTGATCCTCCAGCGTTCGGAACAAAGAGTAAATATAAACACTAAAGCCGATGAGCATAACAATCATCGCGATTAGCATCCCCATTACTATCGCGCTATGTTTCGCTTTCACAGCAGGTTTGATATCTGGATGCTCGTCCGGTTGTTCAACCTGCTCTTCTTCAGTTTTGTCAATATCCTTTCTCACGATCTGTGAGAGCCGCGCAGAAAATTCAATGCGCTCTTTTAATTCAGGCGAAGGGTTAAGTTGAGGTATAGTAACCGGCAATAATGCAGAGGCTTCTTTAAGGATCGATAATTCCGAACCGCAGGATGCGCAACCTTCCTTCAGATGAGATTCGAACTCCTGTAAATCCTTCCCATCCAGTGTGCCGATTGCATACCCGGCGCAAGACCCTGAATATTTTTCATCGTGACTGCTCATCGTTCACGACCTCCTCTGCAATTGCGAACTAATTGTTCTCAGCGCATCATCTATTCGAAATTTTATAACATCGACAGTCAGATTTACAATTCTCCCAATTTCCGATTGGCTGTATCCTTCGTAATAAGCTAATATCAAAACTTGCTGTTCTTCTCCATTCAATTTGTTGATTGCGCCAAGAACAGTATCCCGGTACTCATCGATAAGAGGACTTGAAGAAGCTCCCGCGTGATGTGTTTCGGTATGAAGCGAAAATGAATTCAGTTCAACCGTATGAGATTGCTTATGTATACTTCTTGAACGCTTCCTCGTAAGCGCACGGTTACGTGTCAAGTTCATCAGCCACGAAAAAAAACTGCCTTTGTTAGATTGATAATCATTGGGTTTGTTCCATACTTCCAGAAATATATCATGTATAATACCTTCGGCATCATCGACCGATTTAAGTATCCGCATCGTCAGGCTGTAGAGTATTTGTGAATACTTATCATAAAGAGATGTTAAGGCAAGCTCGTCTCTATCACCGATACGTTTTAATAAGACGATATCTTCTTCGTTACGACCGGATGATTCAGCCGGGGGTGCTAACTCATTATTTAGATTCATTACCTATGATCCTGATTTATAAATCAATTATGACTGTGGAAAATTACAGAGACTTTCCGCAAAATGCAAGCCACGCAATTGATTTAGGTTCAGATTTTCAGTAAATTAACATTGTTCGTTAGTATTTCATCTAAATATTTTGAAAGTACATATATGAAAATTGGTATTCTTACAGGCGGCGGTGACGTCCCCGGATTAAATCCATGCATAAAAGCGGCAGTAACCCGTGCAACAGATGAAGGTTGTGAAATGGTCGGACTGCGCCGCGGCTGGGCAGGGCTTCTTTATTTCAACCCTGATGATCCAAGTACACATGAAGACAACATTATACCCCTTACGAAATCGAATACGAGAACTATCGATCGCACAGGCGGAACATATTTACACACATCCAGAACGAATCCCGCAAAAGTAAAACCGGACGAAGTGCCTGAATTTTTAAAATCATCTTTACCGCAAACCGAAAACGGAAAGACAATTGACTGCACAAAACACTCACTCCGTGTCTTGCAGCATCTCAAGATAGATGGATTAATTGCCATAGGCGGCGATGATACTCTGAGTTATGCAGTTCGTCTCCATAAGGAAGGATTCCCGGTCGTATGCATACCCAAGACAATGGATAACGATGTACACGGTACAGATTACTGCATAGGTTTCTCTACGGCAGTAACACGGAGCGTCGAGTTTATACATGCGCTCCGAACCCCAACCGGTTCACACGAACGTATCGCAGTAGTAGAACTTTTCGGAAGATATTCCGGCGAGACTTCTCTCATTTCTGCTTACTTAGCCGGTGTTGATCGTGCGATTATTTCGGAAATTGATTTCGATATCGATAAGTTAGTCAAATATTTAGTTGACGACCGGAATAATAATCCAAGTAAATACGGCATCATGACAATATCCGAAGGCGCTAAACCAATCGGCGGGGAAATGTTTATGAGCGGTGAAGCAGATGCATATGGTCATAAAAAACTTGGCGGCATAGGTGACTACGTTGCGCGTGAAATTGAAAAACGTTCCGGTGTAAGGACTGTATATCAACAGCTTGCATACCTGATGCGCAGCGGCGCGCCCGACGCACTTGATCTTATGGTCTCTACAAGTTACGGATATTTAGCAACCGATTTGCTGCTGAAAAAACAATCGGGAAGAATGGTGGCATTACGCGACGGGAAATACACAACGGTCTCGGCTAATTTAATCACTGAGGGAAGGAAACGTGTCGATGTTGACGAGCTGTATGATATAGACCAATATCGACCGAAGGTTGCACATCTTCTTGGGAAACCGATGTTTTTGTATTAATGCTTTCGAGGTGGAGCCACACCTCTAAGGTGGACTCCATCTGCAATATTCATTTTGAGTAATGAATAAGGGACGATGGATGAATCTGATGAAGAAACGAACGATGGGATTTTATGAGATAGTGCAAAGCACGCTTAACGTCAGCTTAATAAAAAGATCAAACATTTAAGAAAATAAATGAATGGCGATAGTACAATAGGCAACTGTTCTACTACCCAATATTATTTGGAAAGACACCAATGATGAATTATTGTATTCTGTCCTTGAGAGCTTGCCTCATTCTCTTCATAACGTATACGATGGGCTACACACAATGGAAAGCTACTAATGGCCCACCGGGTGGTGATATAAGAACGATTCTAACGATGGGAGACCGAGTACTTGTCGGAATCGTTGGTGGAGGAATTTATCAGTCACTCGACAGTTGTGCAAGTTGGTTCCCTTCCAACACTGGTTTAACAGATCATTACATCTTTAGTCTATTGGCTTGTGATTCTAATATTTATGCCTCTGAGTTTGGCGGTGTATACATTTCCACAGACAGAGGATACACATGGTCAGCAAGAAGCTCTGGCTTGCCTGCAAGCAGTATCTACACTCTCCTCCGGCGAGATACGAATATCTTCGCTGGATCTCAAAGTGGTGTATTATATCTATCAACAGATCAAGGCAACAGTTGGAACCAAGCTGGCTTACTGAGTAAATCTATATATGATCTCGTTGCTGATTCGCAAAGCATAATTGCGTCAACGGTTTACTCAGGTCTCTTCCGGTCAACTGACAACGGAATATCTTGGATGCCATCCGACTCTGGCCTTCCATCCTCAATTGTTTATTCCGTCGCATCAGTGATGGGAAATTTTCTTGCCGGTACCGACAGCGGTATCTTCGTCTCGTCGAACCATGGTAGCAGTTGGTATCGTGCATCAGTTCCTGAGACCGTATCTATTGTTTGCGCATTTCATCCAATCGGGTCAACAATTTATGCCGGCGGTAAAACCGTATTATCATCAGCCGATTCGGGAAGATCATGGAGTATATTGTCACAGGAACCTTTTCAGTACCAAATCTCTTCAATGGCTTCGATTTCGAATTCGTTGTTAGCCGGTACACGCCACGGCTTTCTTATTTCATCAAATGGAGGATCGGTGTGGACCGAGAGTAATTCAGGTATAGTCGGAACAAGAATCAATCGTATGCAAGAATCCGAAGGAATACTCTATTCAATCGCTGATAATGTTAAACTTGTTCGTTCAACCGACAAAGGACTTTTATGGGAGGTGGTTAATACTCCATTCATTAGCAGAAACCTAACAGATATCTTACTTTGCGATTCATCTATTTTCATCACGACATCCGATAGCGGAATCTACCGTTCAACAGATAAAGGATATCATTGGGTATCGATCAATAATGGTTTGTCAACGATGTACATTACCAGCATTATTAATCGAGGAGAATATATTTTTGCAGGCACACTAGACAGTGGCGTGTTTTACACAATGAATCGCGGAGACCAATGGACTCGAACAGCAAGCGATCCTTCAAGCCCCTCAAGTCTTCATGTAGAACAATTACTATTTAACTCAAATCATCTGTTCATGCGCTCATCGTCTGGGAGTCTCTTTGTATACTTGGATAGCATTACCTCGTGGACAAGAATTAATGGCAACTACGAATTCCCACCGATATATTTCTACAGAATAGCTGCAAGCAATACTTGTTTATATGCCTCCAGTAACCATGGTCTTGTTTACTCAACAGATGAGGGAGGATCATGGAATCGTGACACTTCCTCTATTAAACCAATGTCTTCTCTAAGTTCCTTGGTGAGTACGGGAAGTATTTTCCTTGCAGGAACATATGAGGGAAAAGTTTTTATATCGGAACATGTCGGTCAATCTTGGAAGGATATCTCCGATGGTCTTCCCAAATCGTATATATTATCAATCGCTCAAGATTCAGCAGATCTTTATGTAGGTACTTTTGGCTGTGGAATATGGAAACGTCCACTGACGGAGATTATTACAAATGTTGATGATAAGCGAGTATCAAGCAACCCAGTTACATTTGCATTACTTCAGAACTATCCGAACCCGTTTAACCCGACAACGAATTTCGGGTTTCGGATTGCAGATTTCGGATTTGCTTCCTTAAAAGTGTACGATGTGCTTGGACAGGTGGTGGCAACGTTGCTCAATGAAGTTAAACAACCAGGTGAGTACTATGTGCAATGGGATGCAAGTAATTTCCCCAGCGGTATCTATTTTTACAAACTATCGACAGGAAAATTTATAGATACCAAGAAGATGATGCTGATAAAGTAAATCTTCTACTTCTATTTCAAAGAAAGCCGATTTTGGAAAGAGACCGGCTTTGGGGGTTATTGATTTTCATTCCATTTTTCCTCATATTTCATTTGATTTCTCAACTACTCATATACTAACATACTCAACTACTCATATACTAACATACTCAAGTACTCAATTTGTCCACCCCGCTGATGAAACAATACGCCCAGGTGAAGGCGAAGTATCCCGATACGATACTCCTCTTCCGTATGGGCGATTTCTATGAGACGTTCGATGAGGACGCAAAAATCACTTCAAAAGTTTTGGGGATTGTTTTAACGAAACGTTCCAGCGGCGCCGCAGGGGAAACACCGCTTGCCGGCTTCCCCCATCATGCGCTTGAGTCGTACATGCCAAAGCTGTTGAAAGCCGGCTATCGTGTTGCGATATGCGAACAGCTTGAAGATCCGAAATTTGCAAAGGGAATCGTTAAGCGTGATGTCATCGAGGTCGTTACTCCCGGTGTCGCCTTCTCGGATAAAGTTCTGGAACAAAAACAGAATAACTATCTTCTCTCTATCGTACTCCCCTCTCCGATTGCAACCGGAGACGAGATCATCGGGATCGCATTCGCGGATGTAACAACAGCGGAGTTCAGCGTGAGCGAGTTTCCTCTAAGACAATTGCCGGAACAGATTGCTTCGCTTCAGCCATCGGAAATTCTTGTGCAGAAGAGAGACCGGGAAGCGATCCAGCAAATTTTGAAAGACAGATATACCGGACTTTACTCTAAGTTAGATGATTGGATTTACAATTACGATTACGCCTACGAATTGTTGATCAATCATTTCAAGACGCAAACTCTAAAGGGATATGGGATAGAGGATATGAGATTTGGGATTATTGCGGCGGGCGCAATAATGAACTACCTACAGGAAACACAAAAAACAAATCTCACTCATCTGAAAAAAATCGCGCCATACAACATCAGCGAATATATAAATCTCGATCAATCGACAAAACGGAATCTTGAGATAACCACATCGATTGAAGGACATACTGAGGGAACACTTTTCTGGGTATTCGACCGCACGCTGACACCGATGGGTGGACGACTTTTGAAAAAGTGGATTAACTTCCCTCTCCGAAAAATTGAGCCAATCAACGCACGATTGGAAGCAGTTGCAGAATTGTTTGAGAAACAGGACGTCCGAAAAAAAACGATGAAGACACTTTCCGAAATTGGTGATCTTGAGCGGCTCACCTCAAAAATCTGCACCAGCCGCGCCAACCCGCGTGAAGTCGTTTCGCTCAAAACCATGCTAACGAACATCGAACATCTAATATCTAACATCCAGCTTGTTAAATCCTCTACGCTATCCAAACTTCGTGATGGCTTACAACCGCTACCTAATGTTATTAGCCAAATTTCATCTGCCCTATCCGATGATCCTCCTCTCTCCCTCGCCGATGGCGGTGTTATCAAGAAAGGATACAATAAAGAGCTAGATGAGATCAGGGAGCTTACGTTCAGCGGCAAATCCTGGATTGCAAATCTTCAGAAAACCGAGCGCGAGCGAACCGGCATCTCTTCGCTGAAGGTTGGTTTCAACAATGTTTTCGGCTACTACATCGAAATCACGCACACTCACAAAGAAAAAGTGCCTGACAATTACATCCGAAAGCAAACATTAGCAAACGCAGAGCGGTTCATTACGCCTGAGTTGAAAGAATACGAAGAGAAAATTTTAAATGCCGAAGAGAAGATGCTCGCACTTGAAACAAAACTCTTCAACGAGCTTCGTATGACGATTGCCGAGCACGCGGAAGCGATTCAGCAGAATGCCCGGCTCATTGCAATGCTCGATTGCTTCACATCATTGGCAGATGCAGCAGTTGAGTACAACTATGTCAGACCGGAAATAAATGATGGAACAAAGATTGAGATTGTCGAAGGTCGCCATCCGGTCATCGAGCGGCTTCTCCCGCCCGGTGAGCAATACACCCCGAATGATACTTTCATAGATAACGAGAACAATCAGGTAATGATCATCACCGGACCGAACATGAGCGGCAAGTCGAGTTACCTGCGGCAAGCCGGATTGATTGTGCTGCTGGCTCAGATCGGAAGTTTCGTCCCTGCAAAGAAAGCTTCAATCGGCATTGTTGATAGAATCTACACGCGCGTTGGTGCAAGCGATAACATTGCGTCGGGTGAAAGCACGTTCCTTGTTGAGATGCACGAAGCGGCGAACATAGTGAACACAGCAACACCGAGGAGTCTAATTCTTTTAGATGAAGTTGGGCGCGGCACAAGCACATTCGACGGCATCAGCATCGCATGGGCACTGACCGAATACATACACAACCGCATCGGTGCAAAGACTTTGTTTGCCACACACTATCACGAGCTGAACGAGCTTGCCGATCTCTTCCCCCGCATTAAGAACCTGAAAGTAGAAGTTCGCGAGTACGGTGACAAAGTAATTTTCCTGCATAAAGTTACACCCGGTTTTGCAGACCACTCTTACGGTATACAGGTTGCGCAGATGGCAGGTCTACCCGATGAAGTAACTGAGAGAGCGAAGAAGATTTTAAAAAATTTAGAGGGTTCGGAGCTAACGCTTCACGAAGATACAAAGAACCAACAGCTAAAAGCTAAGAGCGGAGAGCATAGAGCCGTCGGTCGTATTGCTCCTGCTGAAATACAAATGACATTGTTTGAAATGAAAGACGATAAACTCCGCGAAGAGATAAAGAAGCTCGATCTTGAAAAGATGACACCGCTTGAAGCGATGCAAAAACTGGCGGAGTTGAAGCAATCAATTCAAAATGAAAAACGGTAAATGAGAATTCAAGGTAAAACATCTCAAACTGCCAATGATAAATATCAAATTTTAAATTGCGCAGTATATTGTGAACGGAGGAAGCATGACAATCAAATCTATTGAGGTCAACAATTTATTATCGCTAAAAGCCGCCAAGCTTGACTGTAACAATTTAACAACTCTAGTTGGTACAAATGGTGCTGGAAAGTCAAATTTCTTACGTGCCCTAAGTGTCTTTTACAGTCTCACGGATGCAAAATCATTGTCTTCGGAAAAATGGTTTCTTGGTGAAACTAAAGATCCCGTAGAAATAACAGTGGAGTTTGTGGATTTACATAAAGAAGAAAAAGAGCGGTTAGCAAAGTACGTTAAAAATGAAACGCTAAAGATAACGCTTCGGGCTATTCTCGATAAAGTAGAAGAAAAAGTTACAATTGGCTATTATGGAAAGTACCTCCAGCATTCCGATATTCACATTTTCAGGAACACGAAATTCGATAATACCGCACTGAAAAAGGAAGCATACAACAAATTAAAAGCAAAACTTACAGATATACCTAATTGGACAAACAAAGACGCCGCAGATGATGCATTGTCAGCCTGGGAAGAAAATCATCCAAATAAATGTGTAGATATGGAAGATGAAGGAAAATTCTTCGGATTTAAGGAGGTGACAAACGGCTACCTTAAGACATATACGCGTTTTTTATATTTACCAGCCGTCAAAGATGCATCGGACGATGCTGTAGAAGGCGCAGGTAGTTTACTTTCGGAAATTTCAGAAATAATTAAAACAAAAATAAAATCAAGTCCAGCACTTAAAAATATAGAAGATACCTTCAGAGCGAATTATGAAACTACCTTAAGGGATGAATCGTCCGTTGAATTAATTAATGTTAACAAAATACTATCTGAGGAGATAGGGAAATTCCTTCCTGATTTTGGTGTTGAAGTTGACTGGGGTACGCCAGAAGTAAAAGCACAATTAAGCAAAATGAATGCAAGGCTTATCGAGAAAGGCATGGAAGAATTTCCCCTACCATTGCAACAACAAGGGCACGGTGTTCAGCGCATGTATATTCTTAGCATCCTGAAAGTAGTTAATGAGCTAAGAAAAGAACAAATAATAAATCAAGCAGAAAATACTGGCGGTGAGGTATCTGCTCTCCAACCAGATCTTATTATCGGAATCGAAGAACCTGAATTGTATCAACATCCGATTCAGCAGAGGAAGCTGTATAAAATCTTCCGAGAAATGTGTCAGGATTCTGGAGGTAAAAGATCAATTCAAATGTTGTACTCTACTCATTCATCTAATTTTGTAGATGTGGAAGACTTCGAGAACTTGCGACTCGTTACTAAATCAAACAAAAAAACAAGTGTTGGTTTCATTGTGAAAGACAATGTTATAAAAAGATTAGTCGAGGCTTCTGGAGAAGATCCTAAGCCTTATACTATTCCGGGATTGGATGCAAGATTATATAATACTATGAATTCAATTGTAAACGAGGGATTCTTTGCAAAAGAGTTAGTTCTTGTTGAAGGGTTTTCCGATTGTGTTTTCATAGATTGGCTGGTTGACAAAATAAATAAGCGTTCTGATTTTGATAAACGAGGTATTGCGGTTATACCAGTGTTTGGGAGAAACAACTTAGCAAAACCCATCGTTGTATTTGAAGAGATTGGGCTCAAAACATACTTCATGTTCGACGCTGATGGAAGTAAGAAGGATATGGAAGATGCCGAAAACACAGCCAAAACTAATAAGATGCTTATGAAAATTGGCGGTGAGAAGCCTGAAAAATTCCCGACTACATTTATTGGAAAAAAATTCACTTGTTTTGCGGATAATATGGAAAAAGAAATTGAAAGAAGAATTAGCACGGAAATCTGGAATGATTGCCTTGATGAACTTAAGAAAGATTATGGATTTAACCGTGATGTGGCGAAGAAAAACCCCATTGTGATGCGAAAGGTTTATGACCTTGCAAATAAAAAGAAAGCTGATTTTACTTTTTTTGAAGACATAATTAAAAACATTCTTTCATAGTATCAGAAAATCGATCAAGTGGCAAAATGAAGCACTATCTTTTCCTCGATGAAAGCGGAGATCATGGATTGGTCAGCGTTGACCCTGACTTTCCAGTATTTGTCCTTTGCGGTGTTATCATCTCGGAACAAAGCTATTTAAGTATCGGGCAAACGATGGAAAAGATCAAGAAAAAGTTCTGGGGTGAAAAAAAGGTCATATTCCATTCACGCGATATCCGTAAGTGCGAGAAAGAATTTCAAATTCTCTTCGATCAGGGAATCAAAAAAGAATTTTACTCGGCAATCAATGATCTCGTGGCTTCATCTAATTACACAATAATAGCTTCTGCGATCAACAAAGCCAATCACATCAAACAATATGGAAAATTGGCAAGCGACGTTTATGAGATTGCACTCTCATTTATCGTTGAACGATCCATCTTTTTTCTCGATGATCTTCCTAACAAACCTCACCTACTCGATGTTGTCATTGAACAACGTGGGAAACGCGAAGACGCAAGATTGCATGAGCATTTTCAAAAACTTTGCTCAAGGGGAACGGGCTATGTTAGCCCTGAGAGAATTCAAACGTATTGTCAGAGCATTGCATTCAAGTCGAAGACTGCCGATGTAAATGGGCTTCAACTTGCCGATCTCATTGCTTATCCAATTGCGAGGTATGTACTCGATTCAAAACGAGCAAATCCAGCGTTCGACGTACTTGAATCAAAGATTTATGCTAAGAAAGGACAACGGTACGGGTTAAAGGTATTTCCATAAAAGCAACAAGCCCACCGAAGCGGGCTTGAGTGCCGACCGGGGACACCCCGATCCAAGAATTTTCGGAATCCGGAACCCCGAACTCCACTACCAATATCGAGAACTCATAGATAAAAGTCAAGTTAATAATAATAAATTGGAGAAACATAGATGGACTTATGTCTCAAATCAAAAATCGCACTCGTTACTGCTGCAAGTCAAGGACTTGGCAAAGCGGCGGCAACATCGCTTGCACAGGAAGGTGCAATCGTTGTAATCTGCTCGCGCAACAAAAAAGCTATCGAGCAGACTGCAAAAGAAATTCATAAACTCACAGATGCCGATGTAATCCCAATCGTTGCCGATGTTTCAAAACTGCAGGACATCAAACGACTTGTTGCCGCAGTTAAAAAACAATTCGGCACAATACACGTCCTGGTTAATAACGCAGGAGGACCACCCACCGGTGAAATCTTATCCATGTCGGAAGCTGACTGGAAAAAAGGTGTCGAGCTTACATTGCTCAGCATGGTTCGGCTGACTCGTGAAGTTCTTCCGTTTATGATTAAGCAGCGCTGGGGTCGTATCATCACAATCACCTCTATCTCCGGCAAACAACCCATCAACGATCTCATCATCTCATCCACGCTGCGACCTGGAATTCACGGACTTACAAAAGTTCTCTCGAATAAATTTGCAAAAGAGAACATCACCATAAATACAGTTTGTCCCGGGAACACACTCACGAATCGCCAAAAAGAACTTATGATAGCACGCTCTGCCAAACGCAAAATATCTATCGCAAAATACTTAGCGGAAGTTACTAAAGATATTCCCGCCGGTCGGGTAGGCAAACCCGAGGAGATCGGCGATGTCATCGCATTCCTCGCTTCTGAAAGAGCAAGCTATATCAATGGAGTGAATCTGTTGGTGGATGGCGGGATGGCAAAAGGAATCTTTTGAGTTATGAATTATGAGTTATTAGTGATGAGTTTTACTTTTGAATTGATTCAAGTATGATAAATAACATCTCAATTATTATTTTTTACCTCCTTTTCATCCTCGGTAAAGCCAGCATGATAAGTCAAACAGATTCTTCCTTTGCCAATATTAACGTTACACATTACAATTTATCAATCGGATTGGATCTCGCAAAGAAATCGTTCTATGGCAATGTCGAAGTAACTGCCGATTTTCTCCAGCCCACAAATGAATTTACACTTCACGCATCTAACGTTACACTTACTATCGATTCAGTATTATTTTCAGATAACAAACTCGTTTTTCAACATAATTCCGATCTCCTGACAATTCAATTATCTTCTATCTTCAATCCTCTCGACGAGTCGAGTCATCGACCATCCTCAATGAAGTTGAAGATATTCTATCACGGTATTTCCAATTTCACCGGAAATTACGATGGCGGCGGAATATATTTTGCTTCACCCGAGAGAGCGGCGACTATAAGCGAACCCAGTTTTGCTCGTAATTGGTGGCCATGTAAAGATGTTCCGTCAGACAAGGCAACAGCAACCATTTCTATTACTGTACCCGATAGTTTGACAGCAGTATCGAACGGTCTGCTAAAAAATATTGAGCGTCACAACGGCAAAGCAACTTTTCACTGGTCGACAGAATATCCGATGTCAACCTACCTCCTTTCTTTCGCTGTTGCAAGATACAATGAATCATCCGAGGAATACACAGGTTTGGGCGGTAAAACGATGAAAATATATTATTATGTTTTTCCGGAAGATACAGGGAAAGCAAAAATCGATTTTCAGAATATTGGGAAGATCATGGAGTATTTCAGACAAACTTTTGGCGAATATCCTTTCGTGAATGAAAAGTTGGGGTTTGCAGAAATTGAGGGTGATATGACGATGGAAAACCAAACTATCTGCAGCATACAAAAGAACTACTTTACGGGAGATAGGAAACACGAATTGACTTATGCACATGAGATCGCTCATCACTGGTTCGGCAATATGCTTACTCCACAAGACTGGCATCACACCTGGCTAAACGAAGGTTTCGCGACTTATGCTGAAGCTCTATACCTTGAACATAGAAGAGGTCCCGAAGTTTATCAACAGTACATCAACAGTATGATGGCAATGGACAACGGTACATATGCCGGTTCGGTCATCGGCAAGAGCGATACTGCATTCTGGGATTCTTTTTCTCCTGCGCAATCTTACAAGGGCGCAATCGTTCTGCACATGTTAAGAAAAATGCTCGGCGATAGTACCTTCTTTTCTTGTTTGAATAATTACGTTATGAGCCCTCACCTCCGTTATCGCAATGTTACAACCGAGGATTTCATCTATGTCTGTGAAAAGACAAGCGGTCAAAATCTACGCTGGTTTTTCAACCAGTGGGTGTATGCCTCAGCCGATTCTACCGATCGTCCGGTGCTTGAATACGAATGGAGTACTTCCAGAGCAACTTCACAGAAGGAAATTACAGTTTCAATCGAACAGAAAACCGCCGGCAAAATTTTATACCGCCTGCCGCTCACCATCAGTTTAACGACAATGAACTCAATCAATAATTATAATGTTGTAGATAGTGTTGCTGTGCAAACATTCAAATTTCCGGTTAACGATCAGCCCGACACTGTTGAAATTGACAAGGAGAATCGAATATTCAAAATCATTCAAAAGAAGAAATAATTAAATGATTTTAATGGCATTCACGCGTCCGGATAGTACTTGAATTTCAACGGGGACTTTGATATATTTTTAATAACTAAATTTTTACCATTCAGGAGTTATTACAATGAACAAGAATATTTCTTTAATCATCGGATTATTATTTTTATTAACATCGATAACGTTTACCCAGCCAAGAATTAAGATCATTCCGAGTACTGCATTCGATCTCGGCGATCTGTATAAAGGACAAAAAGGCGAACGCATAGTAATGGTTAAAAATGTTGGAACCGACACTTTATGGATCAATCAGGTCAAAGCTCAATGCGGCTGTACTGCAACTTTATTGAAAGAAAGAGCGGTAGGACCTTCAGATTCAACCCAGTTGTCCATCAGCTTCGATACTCAGAGTCAAGGCGGCAAAGTTACGAAACAAGTCTATATATCTTCCAACGATAC
Organism: uncultured Chlorobiaceae bacterium; assembly: GCA_964520905.1. Lineage (GTDB taxonomy): Bacteria > Bacteroidota > Ignavibacteria > UBA10030 > SZUA-254 > JAGVIE01. The sequence continues at coordinate 94,570 of CAZFQL010000015.1, forward strand.
TACAGAACCAAAAGTTACCATTCAATTTACTGCAAACGTTATAGAAGTTCTGACATTCTCTCCGCGAAGCATCCTGTTCGATCGTGCTATCGTTGATTCGACATATTCGAAAACCATGATCATTTCCAATCCATCCAAAGAGAAGGGAATCAAAATTTTATCGGTCGCAACAAAATTCGACAATTTAAAAGTGACGTTAATGAAAAACACTCTACTGCCAGGCGAGGAGACACAACTTCAGGCTGTATACCATGCAACGAAGCCAGGCTCGCTGCAAGGCACAATTCAACTTACAACCGATCATGCTCTGCAAAAAACATTCGATCTTAACGTTGTTGCATGGATCAACAGAAAATAGATGAAAAGAATGAATCTCTCAAAAATAATTTCGTATCTAATTGTTCTTTGGTGGCTTTTCGACTGTTTGTTGATTAGCCAGCCAAAACTATATATTGCCGACGGAAAACAAATCGATTTCGGCGATGTACCGAACTTTACCCCGACCAAGCGTACTCTTGTCATTAAGAATATTGGAACGGATACCCTCATATTATCCGAAGTTGGCGCGAGCTGCGGCTGTACCGCGACGCTTTTATCGAACGATCATCTCGCGCCCAAGGACAGCGCACTACTGCATATTACTTTCGATGCAAAACGATTTGTCGGACAGGTTGAGAAAATGGTATCAATGGTTACGAACGATGATTCGAACCGGAGCGTTGAAATACGGTTCACCGCTAACGTTATCAAGATATTTGATGTAAATCCGGAATATTTCTATGTCCGTGCTGCTAAAAATTCATCGGTTACGCAAAGTCTAAAAATAAAAAATGTAGGAACGGAAAAGATAAAGATATCCTCCGTCGTTTCATCGTTAGACCTGGTTAAACCAACTCTCTCGAAAGACATTATCCAACCGGACGAAGAGATCACACTTACCGTTTCATTTATTCCGAAATCTCTTGGTACAATAAATGGGAACATCGATCTTAAGACTAATCACCTGAATGCTCCGTTATTGAGTATTCGCTTTTTTGGGGTGACCATCGAGCAATAATTTATTTTGAACCGCCGCGCAAAAACATGTACAGGGAAACGGAATAGATAAAAGAGATTGCAAAGAAAAGCCCGACTGTTTTGGCCGGACTTTCATATTCTATCCACCAATATTATTTTAGTAAAACCATCTTCTTTGTTTCCGTATAATTCCCGGCTGTAATTCTGTACATATATACGCCCGATGTTATGCCATCACCGTTCCATTCTACCGAATGATCCCCGGACTGTTGTGTTTCATTCACTAATGAGGAAATTTCTTTTCCATTTGTATCATAAATTTTTAAAGTTACCGTTGCTGCGAGCGGTATCGAATAATGAATGGATGTGACGGGATTGAAAGGGTTTGGATAATTCTGGTCCAATACAAACTTGAAGGGCAGATACTTTTGTTCAGCGACTTCTGTCGCGAGTATAACGCGGAGATATTTATTAGGAGCCCAATTCCATTCGGAGAATCCTCCACCCTTTCCTGTTGCCCATAGAGTATCGTTGCCGGCTGCCGCAGGGGCAGTATAATTGAATTGATAGGTGGCAGGTACTGATGTTTTTGCGCTATGAGTTAACTCTGAATTGCTTAATTTGAGATTTGATGAAACAGCAATCAATGTACCACCTAAAGTAGCAATATCAACCCCGCCTGCGGATCCACTGCTGCCGGTAACAGTTACCGTAAAACTATATGTCTGTCCAATTATAACTGTATCTGGACCGGTAATACTAACGATGAGTCCCGATGTAACCGAGGAATCGTGACAATTTCCGCAACCCGATAGAGTTGTTTTTAATGTCCTGCCAGTAATACCATTTGGATAACTCAGTAAAGATGCCGGCTGTGAAATCATTGCAATAATACTGAAAAGAAGAAGCATCTTCCTCAAAATAGAGTTGGAATTCATAAGAACGATCCTTTCACACTTGATGAATGTTAAGGTATAATGATGTTTGTTTATAAAATAGAAAACATCCTTGATTTTACAACGCTCCTGTGATAAATATCTCTCCGATACTGATTTTGAGTTATTAATGGATTTGGATACCACACTGTACATTTATACGGTATATACAGCAGCGGCTTACCCGAACCATATATATTTTGCTCTTTTTTGATTGGAAATCAACACTACATATAATCAACCCGGCTAAAATATAAATTATATTTTCAGTTTGCTTTCAAATATTTCTTTATGTATTTTAATCTGATTTCAGCCTTTCAGATATAATTATCGTAATAGGCGCGAAGAAAGATTCAATCGACCTCTGAGTGCAAAGAAGAGTGTCTTTAAAATAGAATTAAATGCGTAATTCACACAATATAAATTAATATTGGAGAACCTCTATGAAATTCAAAATCTACTGTGTTGTTGCAATACTATTATTGTCATCCGGGACGGTCCTTCCGAATGGCTTGAGCTTGAATAGTATTGGTCCAAAAGGTTTTGGGATGGGTGGTGCCTTCGTAGGTTTAGCAAATGATTATTCTGCATTATACTGGAATCCGGCAGGATTAACTCAGATGCAGAAAAATTTCGTCGGCATTTTTGTTACAGATGTTATCCCAATGGGAACATATAAATTTTATAAGCAATTACCATCTCCATATCCAACTATTGATATTGATACAAAGACAAAAACCAATCATTACATCGCTCCGAACCTGATGGGATTTTATCATTTTCAGTTTTCAGAAAACTTAACTTTCGGTTTAGGTGTTTACATTCCCGCAGGTATAGGTGCTGAGTGGGATGGAACAGATCTTGCTGCGCTCAGCGGCAGTCAGAATGTTGAATGGATGAGTAAAATCGGTGTCATCAATATCTCCCCCGCCGTAGCATATAAATTCTCAGATCAATTTTCGATGGGAATAGCGTTAAATATATTTTACGGCATGTTCGATATGAAACGTCCCGGCGGAGGCGGTATGCAGTATGATGAAAGTTCTACCGGATTGGGATACGGAGTAACTATGGGTACGTTATTTAAACCGAACAACACATTCAGCATCGGTCTATCGGTTCGAACAAAAATAGACGTAACGATGAGCGGTACCGCGAAGAACCCCGCAATGGCTGGAACGGGCGCGACTGAAAGTGATTTCGACAGAGATGTTTCCTGGCCCCTTTGGATCGCCGGCGGCGTAGCTTATAGACCAATGGATAATTTGGTAGTAACTTTTGACGTGCAATTCAGTCAGTGGTCACAGAGCGAAAATGAATTCACTACCAAGTTCGATAACACGCGCTGGATGGCTGCCCTGACCCCGGGGGATAACAACAAGTTCATCTTGCGCTGGAAAGATGCTACACAGGTTCGGCTGGGCGCTTGCTATACAGTCAATGATAATTTAGATTTGCGTGCCGGCATTTACACCGACCCCGCCCCTGCTCCAATTGAAACCTACAACATACTATTCCCCAGCATTGACTACACCGGCATAACGTTAGGCGCTGGTTACAAGATTGATAGTTTTGTTATCGACCTTGGTATAGAATACTTATTTGGCATGGATAGGGAAGTTAAGGACCTATCACCGGCGATCTACAAAAGAATGCCCGGGACACACGGCATGGACATTGCCGCATGGAGTCTTGGCGTAGGATATGAATTTTAGCTGATCCCGACAATTCAATAACCACAGATGAAGGTTTCATGAAGGGCAAGCGCATAAGCTTGCCCTTTTTAATTTATTTGCATCTACATCATACGCAAAATGATATATAGAATATTTAATTAATTCAGCCAGAGTAACGTTCATTCAAGCGTCATCGATCATCCGATTATATTTGTAATCTCATAAAAAAAATGGTATAATTAAATGATTGCAAATCCTAATTGTAAGACATTCTTTTATCTATTCCCCAATTAATGGAGTTTAATAAATGTCTACTCAAATTAAAATTGAAACGACAAAATACCCCAAATCAAAACCGGATCAGAAAAATCTTGGCTTCGGTAAATATTTTACCGACCATATGTTTATCATGGATTATGCAGAAGGAAATGGCTGGCACGAACCGCGGATCATTCCTTATCAACCTCTGGCGCTCGATCCCGCGACGTCCGTTCTGCATTACGGTCAGGCGATATTCGAGGGAATGAAAGCGTACCCTTCAACCGATGGGAGGATGCTACTGTTCCGTCCGCGCCGGAATATGGAAAGAATCAATCGCAGCGATGACCGCATGTGTATGCCTACGATCGATGTCGACTTCGGTGTCGAGGCAATTAAAACGCTCGTTAAGCTGGATAAGGACTGGATACCGACTGTTGACGGCACATCGCTTTACATCCGCCCTTTTGTTATCTCGACCGATCCATTCCTCGGAGTACGCGCCTCGAATACATATAAGTTTATAATAATTCTCTCACCTGTCGGAGCGTATTACCCGCAGGGGATCGCCCCTGTAAATATTTACGTCGAGCCGGAATATGTTCGCGCGGTTCGCGGTGGCACCGGGTTTGCGAAAGCTGCTGGTAATTATGCGGGTGGTATGAAAGCTCAAACAATAGCCGCAAAGAAAGGTTACGTTCAAGTTCTTTGGCTTGATGGGATAGAGAGAAAATATATCGAAGAAGTAGGGGCGATGAATGTCTTCTTCAAAATTAAAGGAGAAGTGATCACACCGGATCTCAGCGGAAGTATTCTTCCGGGTGTTACACGCGAATCCGTAATATTCCTACTCAAACATTGGGGAATGAAAGTGAGTGAAAGAAAAATCTCGATTCACGAACTCTTTGAAGCGTATCAAAAAGGAGAATTAGAAGAAGCTTTCGGCACCGGGACTGCCGCTGTTATATCTCCCATCGGCGAGTTGAATTGGAACGAGCACGGGATGGTAATCAACAACAATAAAACCGGTGAGGTTGCCCATAAACTTTATGATACACTAACCGGCATCCAGTACGGAAGATTAAAAGATGAGTTTGGCTGGACGGTTGAAATATAATAGAGTTGTCGTTTCAATCCTAATATTTTAAAGGGCAAGCGAAAGGGCTTGCCCTTCTTGTTTAATTGTATGTTGAATTCATTTCACTATCATAACAAGGTTGGTAAAAATTTATTTTCGACTTTGCAAAAAGAGCGGAACTGAATGACGGATTCTTTTCCACGGCTCTTATTGATCGGATGCCTTATTGTGCTCTGGGGTTACTGGATTGACGGCCATCGAGAACTGTGACAGCGCCGCAGGACCTATAAGGGTGGCTCAATGCATATGAGGTTTGGGCTACCTCCGTGAAAGCACTGATGAAAACCATATCGACATTTTCCGGTAACATATCAACTAAATTCTCAAAACCGGTATAGCAAACCAAGGTAACATCGTGTACTTGTTCTTCACACCGATGAGTGACAGCTTATGGCATTATACTAGCGAAATTAGCATTCATGACACGAACTCATAGTGCTCGATTCCTATGTGAAGTTTACGAATAATGTCGATATCTACTTTCTTTATTCCGTTTACATCTAGGCAATTATCAAAAGGAGGAGCAAGTGCTGCCTTCGATAGTGTCCTTACCGGGATGTGAGGGATATACTCTTAGTAATCGTCTTGAGAGTTTCATTGGTGTTTGCATAGTTGGCAACCTCCAAACGTGTGTGCAATACAAGTTTTTCCATAATGTTATGGACATGACTTTTAATAGTATTATTCGAAATATGAAGCCGGAGGCATATTTCCTTATTACTCAAACCTTCACTAATTAGCGTGATAACTTCACGTTCGCGCTTGGTCATTCGCACAGCTTCTTTTAGCTTTGTTTTTCCTTGTTTAATCGCATGTTCGATAATCTGGGAGAAGAGTGTTCCTGTTAGGTGAGGTGGAAGGATTTTTGTTCCTTTTGTAACCGACCGGATTGTGATGAGAAAATCTTTAGGTGTAACGTCTTTCAGTATAAAGCCGGACGCTCCTGCATTGACGTATTGTATAATATCTCCTTGTACAGGAGCCAGATCCATACGATCACTTTGGCTTTGGGAAATTCCTTCTTCACAATTTCCACTATGCGTAAGCTATTTTGACTCCGTAAACCAATATCCAAAAGAATAACATTCGGTTTAAGTTGACTAATTTTGGAGATAGTATCCTCACTGCTTCCGGATGCTGCAATGATTTTAATATCCCGCTGAGATTTGAGCATAGCATTGATGCCCTCTCGGAGAAGGCAGTTATCCTCAATAAGTAGCAATCTGATCTTTTTCAATTTGATTTTTTTCATAAAATCACTTTAATGAAAAATAAAACCATAGCGAGAGATGATGACAATATTATTGACTGATGTTACGCAAAACGAGCATTTGCATAGCCCCGACATTTATGTCGGGGATTGATAATCCGAAATTGGTACGAGATTCAGCCCAAACGAGCGTAGAATTGAGGCTAAAGCCGAATGTTGTTTGATTCTTTGGTCCACGACCTGAAGGTCGTGGCAATGTATTCTTGTCTGTGCGTAACATCAGTTATTGAAAGAAATACCGTACCCCGAGACCTGCATCAATCGCAAAGCCAGTTGACGATGTAAGCTGGAGTGACGGAACAAGCTCGATAAATACGTCAATTGGTGTATTATGTGGCAGCCATGCAATACCGAACACACCTCGAATTGCTACAGAGGCATCATAACCAGCACCACTGTTAATACGTCCACCAATGCCATAGTACAATGGAAATCGTTCAGACGAGCGGATGGCTTCAAACGAATGCCACAGGTAATCCATGTGAAAATGAACACGGCTTCCACCATCATAATAGCCGTCATACTTGCCGATTCGATCCCCTCCGATCGACCAGCCGAGACCAAAATCAAACGCGTTTACAGGTGAAGTCCATAACTTCGCGCTGATTCCTGTAGGCTCGCCGATGATCACGCCAAGTCCAAAACCACGATCTTGAGCGACGGACCCCTGAACGGCGAGAAAAAAACAAAGTGCGATAACTGTGAGATAAAGATGTTTCATATAGATACTCCTTAAGGTTGTTTGATATATTTAGCTTCATTGTACTACAAACCGAACAAGATGCTTACCGTGAACAAAATCGAATGAATACTCCGCGCGTTTGAAATGAAATGTTTATCGTCCTCCGCAGCGTACAGTGGATCGCGATCATCATTCAAAGAGAGATAGGAATCAATGCGTTGGTTTATTACCGGATTGACGTCGTCCCATTCTTTGCCGGAGATATTCATCAAGTTGTACGAGATATTAAAGTCGAGCGATAGGAAAGGACCTACGCTC
>CAZFQL010000016.1:0-149 GCA_964520905.1 uncultured Chlorobiaceae bacterium
TGGCGGATCCGAACTATCACTTTGTAAATTGGAGCGATGCTTCAACAGCTAATCCAAGAACGGATATTAATGTAACAGGAAATATATCTGTGACGGCGAACTTCGCATTAAATACATACAATTTGACTGTGACATCAACGACAGGAGGG
>CAZFQL010000016.1:249-101116 GCA_964520905.1 uncultured Chlorobiaceae bacterium
GGATACACATTTACCGGATGGACAGTGGTGAGTGGAAGTGGAGTATCAATCGCAAGTCCATCAGCGTTGAGTACGACAGCTACGTTGACAAACGGTAATGCAACAGTTCAGGCGAACTTCGCATTAAATACATACAATTTGACTGTGACATCAACGACAGGAGGGACGATCACAGTTCCTGCCTCATCACCGATCGTAGTTGGTCATGGAGTTGCAACAACGATTACGGCAGTTGTGACAAGCGGATACACATTTACCGGATGGACAGTGGTGAGTGGAAGTGGAGTATCAATCGCAAATCCATCAGTGTTGAGTACGACAGTTACACTGACAAGCGGTAATGCTGTAGTAAGAGCAAACTTTATACTGAACACATACCAACTGACAGTGACATCAACGGCAGGAGGAGCTATTACTGCTCCGTCAACGTCACCCGCTACAGTGAATCATGGTGTTGCGACGGTGATTACAGTTAATGCTTCGGTAGGATATACTTTTACCGGATGGACTATACTGAGTGGTACTGCTTCAATCGCAAATTTGTCGGCACTGAGCACAACAGCCACTTTAACAAGCGGGAATGCAACGGTTAGAGCGAACTTCGTTATCAATAACTATACCCTAACCATAGATATCCGAGGAAACGGCAGTGTAACGAAATATCCGGAACAACCAACCTACCCATATGGCACACAGGTAGAATTGAAAGCAAAACCGTCCTTACTTAATTGGGTATTTTCTCTGTGGGGTGGAGATGCAAGAGGAACAGATGATTCAATCACGGTAACGATGAATAGCGATAAGACTATCAATGCAACATTTGTAGATGAACTTGCCTATCAAGTAATGTACCGGAGTTTCCGGGCAGAGAGTCTTGCAATGGATAAAGATAACAAAGGTAAGATCAATAAATATGTAAATCCATCAAAGCCAGTCAGGTCAGACTTCACAGCAAAGCTTGGTGTAGACTCGATGAATGTAAACAGTTTATATATAGAATTTGGTTCAGGAATAGAAAAGACTTTCCCATTTTATACTGTACCGCCATCGACGATAACAGCGACACCTAGCAATACAAGGTTCGCGAGATGGAATTTGTTTTTTCCAACGGCACTTAATCTGGGAGATTCGGTGGAAGTGCATGGCTTTGGTAATCAAGGAAAAGTACAAAATGTTACAAAGTATTATTGGGGACGTGGTGCAACAATGTTTACAACGAAAGCGAAGAAAGACCCGCTATTCGTCAAGAATATTTTGTGTTTACCGATGCCGAACCGCGTGAACGCAATGTACGAGACATTCTACAAGACACGTTACGGAGCCAACGGAATGATTGTAGGAAAAATCCCTAATGAGGATGCAACATTCTACGTAAAGTTTTATGGATGGTTCCAGACACTGCAATACGATGATGTGTTGAAGACACTCATAGTATCGGCAACAGGCCAGATGCATACCCGTGGATCCCGAGGCTTTGGTGTATTTGATGGTGGTACTAAAGCAATATTGAACAAACAGAAAAAACTTTCACCCACAAAGTTCAACAACAAGCTATTAGCAGATATGATAGCATTGAAATTGAACATCGTAGCGAGTGATTGGAACTATACGCCTTCCGGCTTTGGCGATTTGGTCTTCGTAAATCCGGGTACTCAGTTTGATGGCAAAACGATAGATGAAATTGCCCAGCTTGGTGACAGTCTAATGATGGGTTGGCTGGTAGATTCAACATATGCCAGGTGGGACAGACCGATCACTGTGAAATTGCATAAGTTTGTTCATGATAGTGTGTTTACAGCGCTTGATAGTGTTATTGCAAAGATAAACAATGCATTTGAGGGACCGCTCGACACGTTGCATTTCGTAGATTCGCTTAGGTTCAAAGGATACCGGAAGCTGGTAGATGTACCGTTCTTAAGAGCTAATCTAAGTGGAATATCTTCAAGGAGGTTACATTTGGAGAATATTTACACATCACAGGAACCGGAAGGATTCGTGTTATATCAAAACTATCCGAACCCGTTCAACCCAACAACAACTATACAGTTTGATTTGCCGTCAGAAGCACTCGTAACGTTAAAGATATACAATATACTGGGTCAAGAGGTGGCAACTATACTGGATCGGCAGGATATGAATGAAGGAACGCAAGAGGTGCAGTTCAATGCGAATGAATTCTCCTCGGGTGTATACTTCTATCGCATTGTTGCCGAAGGATTGGATGAAGACGGCGCAACAGCAGGTACATTCCAAACTGTAAAGAAGATGATGCTTCTGAAATAATCTTCTGTTTTAGCCGCGCTGAATTTAAACCTCAATCGTTATGGTTGGGGTTTTTACTTTTATTGACCGTACACAAGAAACAGGATGGCGGACACACGACTGTTGTTACAATGTGAAGTTAGTATTACCTGCATCAGTTGGCTATCTAAACAGGATAAAATGCATTGCCTGCTGTGTAAGAGTAATACCACGGTAATCTAGAGTAAACTATGTTCATAGATATATACCTCAAATCCAACGATCACTAAATATTACACTCACTGGATTGTGATTATCGCCTTACTTATTCAGGTAACAAGCTTGTCAGAACATTTGACATAACGGAAAAATATCTTTATATTTTTCACAACCAATCTGCTAACAGTTAGCTAACACTATTTAGAGTTTTGGTGAGATAAATGCAGGGATTCTTCTTGATTATTAAAGAATAATAGTACCACGCAAATCTGAAAAGCCGTGTGTCGGCGGTTCAATTCCGCCCCTGTCCACTGGAAAGTGTTAGTAGAAAACAACTGCTAACACTTTTTTTATATAAAATATATTATTCAAATTACTATGGCATCTTATGAAAATTAACAATCTAAAATCCTGCAGCGATTTTATCGCTAAGCATAAAATTGAAATGATCGATCTGAAATGTATTGATCTTACAGGCTATCTTCATCATATTACACTGCCTGTGTTTCCGAATATTCTATCTAAACTTTTAGATGAAGGTGTCGGGTTCGACGGCTCAAGCTTCGGTTTTCGAAAAGTCGAAAACAGCGACATGATCTTGATACCCGATATTAACACTGCCGTAATAGACCCGTTTCGTTCTGTCCCGACATTAAGTTTCTATGCAAATATTTTTCTAACGGATGAAAAGCGGACGCCATTTTCTCAGGATAGCCGTCATCTTGCAAGACAAGCGGAAACAATTTTGAAGAAAGTCACAGGAATAGATAAATCGATGTGGGGACCGGAATTCGAATTCTATATTTTCTCGAAAGTACGGTTCGATACCAAAACAGCATCTTCATTTTATGAGATTGAGCATGGTGAAGAGTTCTTTAGAAATGCTTACCATGCGGCAAATCCTTTCGATGTATATGATGATTTTCGAGACGACGCATCGAAATTGTTGAAACGGTTCGGCATCGATGTCAAATACCACCATCACGAAACAGGTGAGAGAGGTCAGCAGGAAATTGAAACATATTTTTATGATCTGCTGACAACCGCAGATAACGTGATAACTACAAAATATGCTCTCTTCAATTTCGCACGCCAGCGTGATCTCTTCGTTACGTTTATGCCTAAGCCGATGTATCAACAACCCGGTAATGGACTCCATCTACATTTATTCCTAACTAAGAATGGAAAGAATGCATTCTATAAAAAAGGGGAGTATGGAAACATCAACGAAACAGGAAGATATTTTATCGGCGGCTTATTGAAACATGGACCTGCACTCTCTGCATTTACAAATCCGAGTACAAATTCATACAAACGACTTGTTCCCGGTTTCGAAGCACCTGTTGTGTTGACTTATGGTCGTGGTAACAGAGCGTCCGCTATTCGAATTCCTAAATACGTCAACAATCCTGCAGAAACTCGATTCGAGTATAGGCCCCCAGATGCAACTGCAAATCCATATCTTTGTTTAACTGCCATGCTGTTGGCAGGAATCGATGGTATAGTAAATAAAATCGACCCGGTGAAAGAAGGTTTCGGTCCCTCCGATAAAAACATCAATGACGATTCGCTCAAAGACCAGATGCATTTCCTGCCAAGAAACTTAGCCGAGGCATTGGACAGTTTATCTTTGGATCGACAATTCTTAAAACGCGGCAATCTCTTTACCGATGAATTATTAGATCAATGGGTAACCATTAAACAGCAGGAAATTAAATCAATTGGAACGATGCCTCATCCCTTTGAATTCAAGTTATATTTCAATTTATAGTAGAAAATAGCGTCAATTTTAGCATATTATTAAAAATGCATTGATTATCCGATAGAATTGATTTATATTTTTTTAGAATGTTTCCACCGATAATATTCCAGTCACTTCATTGCTGTAATACGAATCGACTCTGATATTAAAAAATGAATCCACAGCAAGGCTCGAGATGAATAAGAAAGTTTATATATTTTTGGTTTTCTTTTTGTTTACATGCCGGCTTCTTAGCCAAACACCTACCGATCCGGTTAGAGTTCAGAGCACGCCAAAGTCAGACGCCTTCTTGCAGGGATTTTATTGGAACTCTACGCCCGGTGGTATCTGGTGGGATTCTCTTGCAAAACTATCGCCTGCATTGGCATCTTCGGGCTTTAGTGCAGTATGGGTACCGGCGCCAACGAAAGGCGCTGCCGGTACATACTCGATGGGGTACGATATTTACGATCATTATGACTTCGGTGAATTCGACCAGAAAGGATCAATTGAAACGCGTTTCGGAAGCCGTCAGGAATTGACTCATATGATCAATACTTTCCACAACAATGGAATGCAGGTTTTCGCCGACGCGGTCATGGGACATATGAATGGCGCTGATCAGAAAGTACCTTACGATTGCAAACCATATCCCACATACCCAGATTCTGGATGGTTGGTTTTTAATTACCAGTATGGTTCCGGCAGATTTCTGAAAGACGCGACGTTCTTCTATCCGAACCAGCAAACATGCGATGTCAATCCGCCTTATCATGGTCCAACCGACCCGATATATAAATTTGGTGAAATTCTTGCCCACGCTCAAAGTAAAGTTAAAGATAGTTTAATCGTATGGGGAAAATATCTCAGACAAGTTTTAGGGTTTGATGGTTTTCGAATCGACGAAGTAAAATCCATTGATCCGATCTTTGTCGGACCATGGCTTCAGGAAGCAAATGCCGGTGGCTTTGCCGTCGCTGAGGATTATGATGGACTCAGCGGAATTCAGGACTGGCTCTACTGGTGTAAATATTTTGGCGGAACTGTTTCGATGTTCGATTTTCCCTTGAGATTTGACCTTAAGGAGATGTGCAACAACACTTCCGGCGGATATAACATGACATGGCTGGATGGCGCAGGTTTAATTAACAACGGCACGTCTGGATATGATGTCGTTACATTTGTTGAAAATCATGATGTCGATCGCGCCGGATACGATGGCTCTATCGATAATCCTGCGGCGCACAATCCGATAATTTACAATAAAGACATGGCGTATGCGTATACATTGTTTTCGGAAGGAAGGCCCTGTGTTTGGTTCAGAGATTATTACATTTACGGATTGCACGGAAAGATTGATACTTTGTTGTGGATACGACAGAATTTTCTATGGGGTGGAACTACAAAACGCAGTGGACTGAATCCATGGTATGTTGGTGGATCTGGAACTCAAGATGAACAAGCGACAGATATTTATGTCGCCCGCAGAAACGGCGGGGATGGACGTCCGGCGGCATATCTGGTAATAAATGATAATTCGTCAGGGTGGAGAGGTGTATGGGTTTACACAGATTACCCGAATCAGGTGTTCAGAGATTTTACAGGTGTTGCTATAGATAAACAATCTGCTATTGATGGAAGGGTAGAGCTATGGGCGCCGCCAAGAGGATATGTTATTTACGTCCCTGATACAACACTGCATATCAATCATCCACCTTATATAGTCGATATTTCAGATCAAATTGCTTTTATCAATACACTGTTCGAATACCAAACTGACTATGGCGATCCAAATAATGATTCGTTGGCATTTTCATTGTCGGGAAATCCTTCTTGGTTATCGGTATCGACTTCTGGAAAATTAATTGGAACATCGGCAGAATCTGATGTTGCTACTTTCACAGTAACCCTGAATGTTATCGATCCGCATGGTGATACCGCTTCAACAACTTTTATGTTGAACGTATTAAACCATCCGCTTATAGATGGCACATTTGAGGGAACCGGAATCTGGGGGCAAGCGCTCCTTGTTGCTGATACACTTGCCGGTTGGGATAGTACTTCGGTGAAAGAGATTTACGTTACTCAGGATCAAAATTATTTCTACCTCGGCGCTAAGGTCAAGACACGACAGTGGATGAATTGGGCTTTCGCTATAAATACAAAGCTGGGAGGCGGATCGACTGATAGCTGGGGCAGAAGTATTCTGTATAATCATACTAACAAACCGGATTATGTATTTCGCGGCTCATTCTCAGGCAGTGCCCAATTCCATACATGGAATGGCTCTTCATGGAGCGGTGTTGGAACGAGTTTAAATTCAACCGAATATGCTGAAAATATTAATAGCGATATCTCTTCAGATGGCTGGGTCGAAGGCAGAGTATTAAAATCAGCAATGGGTTCAGCATCACTACTCGGAATTCAAATGTATGTTACGGGAAATCAAAATTCACAAGCGACCTTTGATGCTTGTCCAAATGATCAGAATACAACTGCCTGGAGCGGCGTTACTACGCGATTGAATTATTATGCCTATTACGGTCAGAAGCAAATTACAAACTGTAATTTACAATATCCTCAAAGCGCGCAGATCACGATAGGCAACTTTATTACAGCATATGCACGAGCATATGGTATGGGAATAACCGATTCAGCCGGAAAGGGTTCGGGTTTACTGGCATGGTTCGGATACAATACTTTAAATACCAATCCATCAACTTGGGCATCGTGGATTCCGGCAACCTATAATCTTGACATCAACGGATACGACGAATACAAATTAGATCTTGGCGCAAGCTTGCCCGACGGGATTTATTATTTCACGAGCAGATTCCAATTTTCCGGTGGTGAGTATGTATTTGGCGGGTATAGTACCAATGGCGGCGGGATTTGGGATAGCGTTCATAACACATCCGGTTATATGAGAATTTATGGACCACCTTTAACGCCGACTCTCTCTGCGCCGACGGATAGCAATGAACATCAGCCGAGCACACCGATTTTGAGTTGGAGCGCGGTATCTAATGCGCAAACCTATCGTCTTCAGGTATCCGAGGATTCTTCTTTTAACTCAACGTTTTTCGATGATTCATCAATAGTAACATCTTCAAAACAGGTTGGACCTCTCTCTAACAATACAAAATATTTTTGGAGAGTGCGTTCAAAAAATATTGCAGGTATAAGCGCTTATTCAGCGGCATGGTCATTTACTGTAACACAAACTACAAGCGCGTATCGTTTTGATCCTGCCTGGAATATGATTTCCTTACCGATGAGGTTGTACGATAATACGAAGGAGCATCTATTTCCTACATCTATTTCAAGCGCATTTTCATATTCACAGGATTTTGGTTATGTCTCAGAAGAATCGCTGAAGGTTGGAGTTGGTTATTGGTTGAAGTTTGCGTTGGGAGAAGATATTCCATTTACAGGATTTATTACGGAGGTTGAAACAATCGAAGTAAAAGCCGGCTGGAATATGATCGGTTCAATATCGGATGTTATTCTTGCCACTACTATTCTCCAGATACCTGAAGGAAATATTATTTCCCCATTTTATACTTATCGAGGCGGTTATCAATTCGCCGATACAATAAAGCCCGCTAAAGCTTACTGGGTAAAAACAGATACCGCGGGCAAGATTGTGATGAAAGATTCGAACATCGGTAAGACGATAGCAAGCAAAAACATAAACTGCGCCATTGAGGAATACAGTAAGTTGATAATTGAAGATGCAGCGCATCACCGGCAAGTGTTATATTTCGGTAAAAGAGACAATGAAGATTCAAACGATGACTCGTTTGGTTTGCCACCGATTCCTCCTTCTGGAATATTTGATGTGCGGTATGCTTCCGAGAGAAACGTAGAGCTAATATCACACGGGCAGACGGGCGATTTTCAGATCAGATTATCTTCTGTTGAATACCCTGCGAGATTGCGATGTCAAGTAAGTGCGCCGTCAATGAAGGTAAATATAAAAATTGAAGGCAGAACGATTCCAATCGGTTCTATTGGATGTCTTGAATTGACATCGCCGCCATCGTCAATTATACTTGCGATTTCGGATGGAGACCAGTTGCCGACCAGATTTTCCTTATATCAAAACTATCCAAATCCGTTCAACCCAACAACATCAATCAAATATGAATTACCGTTCTCCAATCATGTTGTTATTAAAATTTATGACTTGATAGGGCGAGAACTGGAGACATTGGTTGATGAGCTGAAAGAACCAGGTGTTTATAATACTGAATGGGACGGTAATAAATATCCGAACGGTATGTATTTCTACCGGTTACGAAGCGGAACCTACACTGAATCAAGAAAAATGATTTTAATGAAGTGAAAATGTTACTGATTTTGTCATCCACAATCTTCCAATAATTAATGGAGTACATATGAAGAATAGATTATTAATAATTTCATCAAGCGTCGTGTTATTTTTGATGCTTAGTCCATTGGCTTTTAGTCAAGTATGGACCCCTGAGGGAATGAATATGCCTGGAGCTTTCAATAATTGGACAAATCCTCCTTACATTAATTCATTCGCAGGTATTCTAAAGACCGGTGGTACATTTTTAGTTGATACTTCCTTAGCTACGCGCCGATATAGAACCAATATCCACATTGATGCATCCGGCGCGGATACATCTGCGGGTACATATCAATGGCTTTTCACAAGTGGTCCAGTCGGAGGATATTATAATAATAAATGGTCCGGTGTAACAGTAGTAATGAACACCGTTCAAACTTATATTAAGGAAAATCCAACAAATAATACTATCACACTATCGAATGGCAAATATTACACCGTAAATTTCAAAGATAATGGTTATGCAAACACAGATGCGATTTGGATGGAAACCTCGGCGCAACCTGTAACGATATCTTCCGTAACTCAATCACCACTGCCAGGTTCTGTAACATCATCAACATCGGTGACTGTGACTGTTACCCTAAATACATCTAAATCTGCAGAAGAAAACGTTTACGTACGCTATACAACAGACAATTGGACGAGCTCAACATTAGCAACGGTCAGCTTCATCGGTGCGACTGGAACTGCAACAATCCCGGCACAGACAGGCGGAACTTCAGTGAAGTATTATGTATTCTCTACAACTTTATCAAATCCAACATCAAATTTCGATTTGGTCACCATCAGTCATGATAATAATTCAGGTTTGAGCTATTCATACATCGTTTCATCACCGACATATACAATTACTACGAGCGCAGGCATCAATGGCACCATCGATCCGCCCGGCTCGGTGATCATCGCTGATGGAGACGATACAACATTTACAATAACTCCAGATCCCGGATATTATATTGACAGTCTAATCGTCGACGATATTTCGGTAGATACTGCTTCAAGTTATACCTTCTTAAATGTAATAATGAATCACAGCATACGAGCAGTGTTCACAAAAAATGTGAATCTTACGTTTCAGGTTAATATGAAGATGATGATGCGCAATAGTGATTTTATCAATAGTTCGGGAGACCAAGTTGCTGTCAGAGGCGAATTTAATAATTGGGGAAATGCGCCGGGCAAACCCGATACGTTGGATGATCTGAATAATGACAGCATATATACAAAAACGATTTCTATCAAAGAAAATAAATCCTATCAATATAAATTCTGGAAGACATATCGCAGTGGATTGGATTATGAGAGTTCTCCAGATCGTTCAGGCTTAATCGGTACGACTGATTCAACATTTGCAGTAACATTCTTTAATAAGGCTGATGTGAATGTAACGTTTAGTGTTGATATGCGTGTGCAGATGCGAAAAAGTAATTTCCTACCGGAGTTAGGAGATGTTGTAAGCGTGCCCGGAACTCACAATGGCTGGCAAACAGGCACAACTTTGTCGGATCCTGATAATGATAGTATCTATACTAAAACATTCGCGGTTGAATCAAACCGAAGTCATGAATTCAAGTTCTGGAAGACGTTGCGTGCGAGTATGGATTGGGAAAGTTCATCACAACGTTTATATGATTTAGGTGGAAGCGACATGACTCTCCCAATTTATTTCTTTAATAATGAGATGCTTTCAGTTAATGTAACGTTCCAGGTTGATATGAGCATTCAGATTATTAAAGGATTGTTTAATCCATCGGCTGATGCTGTATTGGTGCGGGGTTCATTCAATGGGTGGGGAACGCCGGACTCACTCATAGACCCGAATCATGATGAAATATACTCCAAGACTATTTCTATCCAGGGTGGCCAAAGCATAGATTATAAATATTGGAAGACAGATATCGATAACGATAAAGGTTATGAATACATTTTGACGAATCGGACTTCGGATTTAACAATGAGCGATCTCGTTATCGACCCGGTTTATTTCAGCAACGATGGAAGTTATAAAACAGATGTATCTGTCACAGGAACATGGAATATGATCTCGTTACCAAGAATCGTAAACGATTCCGCAGTGACAACGTTATTCCCGACTGCAATATCTGATGCTTTCAAGTTTACAACCCAGTATATAAGCGTGACTAAATTGGAAAATAGCTTAGGCTACTGGTTAAAATTTCAAAAGGATACTACATTCTCTATCATTGGTCGTGATATTCTTCTCGATAGTATCAATATACCAAACGACGGCTGGAACCTCATCGGCTCCATTACCGACAGGGTACCTGTATCAACAATTACGACCGATCCACTTGATATACTAAAGAGTGATTTCTTCGGTTATTCAGGTTCTTACCAGTCAGCCGATACACTTGAACCGGGTAAAGCTTACTGGATCAAATCGGGAGTGGGCAAGATAGTACTCCAAAAACCGGTTGTAGTACAAAAAATGCCGGCAAGAGAGCAAAGGTCGGAAAATCTGAATCAGATCATTATTAAAGATGCACGCGGAACAAGTCAAAAATTATTACTTGCACAGAAGAGCGATAATATTCTTATCGCTAAATATGAATTACCGCCTATTCCGCCTGCCGGCGCTTTCGACGTTCGCTTCAGAACTAATCGATCTATGGAGTTGATAGAATCAAATCAACAAAAAGAAATTCCTATTGATATCAAAGCAGAATGCTATCCCCTGACGATTGAATGGAAGATAAATTCATCTTCATCTCCGTTAGTAATTACGGTCTCCGGTAAAGACATTCCGATGACCGCTTCAGGAGCAATTAAAGTTACAGGTTCGGATACGAAGATTTCGATTAAGAATATAGCCGCAATCGAATTACCGAAACAATTTTCCATCGAACCTAATTATCCGAATCCATTCAATCCGACTACATCGATTAAATACGCCTTACCTGTTGATGCGCTTATATCTCTAAAAATCTATGATGAATTAGGACGGGAAGTCATAACGCTTCTGAACGAAGTTCAAACAGCAGGATATAAAACGATCGAGTGGAATTCGTTGGATCATAATAATATGCCTGTAGCAAGCGGAATTTATTTCTACACAATCAGGGCTGCCGGGATTTGCGATACCGATCGGAGCTTCACACATTCGGAGAAAATGATCTTAGTGAAATAGACAGCCATTCTATATGACGATACCCTGGCAATTCATGCCGGGGTATTTTATTTAGTTTATTTTAAATCGGAAATATTTTAAATTTATTTTGTCTTTTATGGTTAGAAAGGAATAAGATTGAAGAAAACAGAACGCGATGTAAAAGCAATTTTAAAACGCTTTGATGCGATGGCTTATAATTTGTGGTGGAGCTGGAATCCGCGAGCACAGGCGATCTTCGAGGAATTTTCACCTTTGACGTGGGAAGCGACTAACCATAATCCGATAGCTGTGCGTAAACAGTTTTCTGAGACTGAGCTTCGAGCGCGCCTCGGTGATGAAGATTTTCTTGCTCGTCTAATGAGCGTACTCGACTCTTTCGAAGCATACATGGATTACAAGCCGCGCTTTCCCAATAAAAAAGGCGGAAAAAGAATACACGATCCTATAGCATACTTCTGTGCGGAATTCGGAATTCATGAATGTCTGCCGTTTTATTCAGGCGGTCTTGGCGTGCTTGCAGGTGATCACGTAAAATCGGCAAGTGATCTTGGACTTCCTTTAGTCGGGGTTGGTCTGTTTTACAGGCATGGATATTTCCAACAACACATTGACCCTAATGGTCATCAACAAGAAAGTTACCCGACAACCGATCCATCCAATATACCTGTAGAAATTGTTGCGGATGACTCGGGAAAAACATTGATCTGTACGGTAACGATCGGGAACAGTACCGTACACTTTCAAGGATGGAGAATCAATGTCGGACGGTGTCAGATTTATTTACTCGATACCGATGTTCCTGAAAACGAAGAGCATTACCGTGGTTTGACTGCAGGTGCATACGGCGGCGATATTAATACCCGTATTCGTCAGGAGATCGTTCTCGGAATCGGGGGCGTCAGGTTTTTACGTGCTCTCGGAATTCACCCGGCAGTATTCCATATGAACGAAGGACACGCAGCTTTCCTGACGTTAGAACTTCTTAGGGAACATATTTCAAAAGGAATACCGAAAACAAAAGCAAAGCAAGCAGTGCGCGATCAATGTATCTTTACTACCCACACTCCTGTTCCTGCAGGACATGATAGATTCCCGAGCGATCTGATCGAATTTACGCTGAAGCCCTTCGCCGATTGGATGAAGATATCGATCAAGGAACTCATGCGATTCGGTCAAACGATAAGTACAGAAGATTCCGCTGAATTTATTATGACGGTTCTCGGTTTAAAACTGTCAAGAGCAGCAAATGCAGTAAGCGAAAAACATTCGGACATATCACGTTTGATGTGGATAGATTTGTTTCCGGGATTAAAATCGAAAAAGGTACCGATCGGGCATGTTACTAATGGCGTACATATTCCAAGCTGGACACTGCAACGGTCATGGGAATTCTGGGAAAGGCACAATTCTCATAGATGGAAATCTCATCTATGCGATCCGAAATTCTGGCAGCATGTCACGAACCCCAAAATAGTATCGGATGAAGAACTTTGGGCGCTTCGGTATGAACTGAGACGGGAACTAATCGAATTCCTACGTTCACGTGCCCAGCAGCAGCACACTTTCGGTGGTCCGGTCGGTGAAGATGCACTTTACCGATTGCTCTCATTCGATTCACTAACGATAGGGTTCGCACGTCGGTTCGCGCCTTATAAACGTGCTCTTCTTTTATTCAACGATATTGTAAGAGCACAAGAATTATTCGACGATCCCCATAGACCGATCCAAATTGTATACGCCGGGAAATCCCATCCGCGCGATAATGAAGGGAAGGATTATCTTAAACAGGTCATCAATATGACACGGCAACATCCTTTCATCGGTAAAGTTGTTTTTATCGAGAACTATGATATGAATGTTGCGCGCCACTTGATTGCCGGTTGCGATGTATGGCTGAATACGCCGCGCCGTCCTTTGGAAGCAAGCGGAACAAGCGGACAAAAAATTTCCATAAATGGCGGTTTGCACCTCAGCATTCTTGACGGATGGTGGAATGAAGCGTATAATGGCAAGAACGGATGGGCTATCGGTGAAAAGGTGAAAGATTCTATGACTCCCGAGGAAATAGATAGAAGGGATGCTGAATCACTCTATCAGGTGCTGAGCAACGATGTAATTCCATTATTTTATCAGCGCGATAAGAATGGAATACCCCATAAGTGGATTGAGAAAATGAGAAACGCCATGCGATCCATTATTCCCGTTTATAACACGCACAGGATGGTTGAAGAATATACAACGAAATATTATTACGCAAAGAAATAATATTATCGGGAGGCGCTGCGATTTAGAATTGGATCAAATCGCCGCTAAGTATTATTTCACAACGATTACAATTTGTTCTCTGAATTTATCATCTAATCTTACAGTAAGGATTTTGTTCATTTTATCATAAATCCATTCTGTATCATCATTGTTTACATTCAGCCTGCCGATTCGTACATAAGACGGTTGAGTTGTTATATCATGCAACTTGATCATCACAGACCGGTTGGGTGGAAGGTAGTTGCCTTCCGGTTTTTCTAAAACAATCTTATATCCATCGGAAGTATTCATCAGTTTGATTGATCGTAAAAAATAGTTTCCATTCAGATACTCAAAAGATTTTCCATCATCCTCATATAAAATAGTTGAAGCATTAGTATCTGCCGAAGGATAGATATCAAGAGTTAGTGGATCTATCGGTGCCATATCGGTGTATTGCACAACTTGTTGAGTAGTAATGATCGAGCCTGCTTTAACAAACAGAGGGATCCGATCGATAGGGGCATCGAAACGAAGATAATTAGGTCCGGTAAATTTATCACCTGTCCAGTAATCGTACCAGTCGCCTGCAGGGAATCGGATGTCCCTTTTTGTCTGACCTTCCCAAAGAACCGGCGCTACGAGGAAAGCGTCGCCGAAAAGAAATTCCTTCTCATTCCAATAAGTCTCTTGATCGTTTGGGTAATCGAAAAATATCGGACGCATAATAGGGCTTCCTGATTTCGATGATTGATAAAATTGCGTGTAAATATAGGGCAGAAGCTTGTAACGAAGTTCGATAGATTTTTTGTTGATTGCTTCGTATTCTACACCGAACGACCACGGTTCCTGATTATTGCTGTTGATTTCTGTGTGAGTTCGCATTAGTGGTGAGAATATACCGAATTGCAACCAGCGTGTGTATAATTCACCGCTTGGGCTGCCTACAAAACCCCCTATGTCTGTTCCAACAAACGGCTGACCTGATATACTCAGATTCAAACACATTGGAACAGCCATTTCTAAATGTTCCCAAGAACTGATGTTATCGCCGGTCCATGCGGCGGCGTAACGGTTACCGCCGGCATAATTAACGCGTGTTAATACAAAAGGACGTTCATTCGGTTGAAGTTTATGCAGTCCTTCATACGTTCCTCTTGCCATCTGCATTCCATAGATGTTATGATTCTTTCGATGGTCTGTACGCAACCCATTATCGTCATGAATAACATCTAACATGAAAGTTTTGTTCGGACCGTTAAACACCGAAGGCTCATTCATATCATTCCAAAATCCCTTAACTCCAATATCGATTAAGTCTTTGTAAAGCGATCCCCACCATTCGCGCGTTGACTTGCCCGTGAAATCAGGGAAAACACATTCTCCGGGCCAAACGGTGCCTGTAAAATATTTTCCATCAGGATATTTGACGAAATGATTGCCATCGATCCCATCACGATAAACACGGTAGGTTGAATCATTCTTTATGCCTGGATCGATGATTACAACCATCTTGAATCCATCTTCAGCTAAATCGCTCACCATTCTTTTTGGATCTGGAAATCTTTCTTTGTCCCAGGTGAAGCAGCGATATCCATCCATGTAATGAATATCAAGATAGATCGCATCACAGGGAATTTGTTTGGCGCGAAAATTAGTTGCGATCTCCCGTACCTTCGATTCCGGATAATAACTCCACCGGCATTGCTGATAACCGATTGCCCATTTTGGAGGGAGCGGCATAGTTCCGATAAGTTTCGAGAATTTCTCCTGTACCTCGTTCGGCTTTGGTCCATAGATGAAATAATAATTTAATTCACCATCGATTGCGCCGAAAGAATATTGTCCTGGGTTTTCTTTTCCCATGTTGAAATAAGAGTAGTAAGTATTATCGAAGAAGATTCCGTATGTTCTTCCTTTATTAATTCCGTAAAAGAACGGTATTGTTTGATAGAGCGGATCGGTATCGGCTTTGTACGCAGGTATATCGGTATTCCACATAGAGTACGATTTACCTTTTTTTTGAAGCGCACCTGCTTTCTCGCCGAAGCCGAAATAATATTCATCCGCAGGCATAGTTTTCCAAACACAGATTTCTTTTCCGGACCATGCCATTCCTTTTGAGGGTTCATCTTGGTTGATGAGATTTCCTTGGTTATCGTAAAACTCAAAACGGCAAGGAGCGCGTTTTATTTTCAGTGTCAATTTTGCTGTAACGAGGAAAATCGCATCGTCGGATTCATGCATCTTGAAAGTTTGATCGCCTAATGTTTTCTCAATAACCGCCCAGGAAGAATCGGGGAGGAAGAAACCGTCTTTAGACATCCGTATTCGGAAAACATCGGGGGCAAGTATGCTTATCTCAACAATTGCAGGTTTCACCGATAAAGTGATGCCGTGTTTGTCATGTTTAAAACCTTCTATATTGCCTATAGAACTCCATTGTGCAAACGAGGCATCAAATAAAATTAATGATAAGAAAGCAAAGGAAAGAAATGGTTTCGTTTTCATATATATCCCGGATGATGAAATTATCGAGAATTACAATGCAGCACCGGTTGTCTTATCAAAGAAATGTAGTTTTGATACATCAAAATATAAATCGAATGCTTTACCCGTCTGCGGCTGAATGTCAGAGGGTATGCGGCAGACATATTGCTCAACTGCTTGTCCAATCGTGAAGTAGATAAAGATTTCATTTCCGACCGGTTCTGTTACTACGACATTAACATTAACTATTTGTGAGTGTGAATTTTGAGGTTTAGCGCTAATATGCTCGGGTCTGATTCCAAGAGAGACTTCAGAATTTACTATTGGCATAAGGCGCTGTACAATTTCAGATCGAATAGGAAGCGAAAAATATTTCGTGGATGCCTCAAACACCAAACTATCTTGCAGAAGTAATTTGCCATCGAAGAAATTCATCGTTGGACTGCCGATAAAACCTGCCACAAACTTGTTCACGGGATTATTGTAGATTGTCAGAGGAGTATCGACCTGCTGAACGATACCTTTGTGCATAACAACAATGCGATCACCCATCGACATAGCTTCGATCTGATCATGAGTAACATATATCATAGTAGTTTCGATTTGTTTATGAAGGCGCGATATTTCCGTCCTCATCTGAACTCGAAGGTTTGCATCGAGATTGCTTAAAGGTTCATCGAATAAGAAAACTTTCGGCTTGCGGACAATAGCTCTGCCTAATGCCACACGCTGCCGCTGACCCCCGGATAATGCTTTAGGTTTTCGCTCAAGCATTTCCTTTATCCCTAATATTGCAGATGCTTGATGGACGCGTTCCTGAATTTCGCTTTTCGAATATTTTCTCATCTTCAATCCGAACGCAAGATTCTCATATACAGACATGTGCGGGTATAGAGCATAGTTTTGAAACACCATCGCAATATCTCTATCCTTCGGAGGGACGTCATTAACCGCTGAATCATCGATGAAGATCGTTCCTTGTGAGATATCTTCCAGCCCGGCAATCATACGGAGAGTGGTCGATTTTCCACAGCCAGATGGACCGACAAGCACTACGAACTCCTTATCATCGATATTCAGGTTCACATCATTAACAACGATATTGCTATCGTATTTTTTAAATACATGTTCTAATCGGACACTGCCCATTGTTTTTCACTATTCTAAATTGATATTGAAGATTGTGTGCTAAATATAATCACTCAAATTACTAAACTCAAGTTATGAAGAATATTCAATTAACGTCAGATAAATATTCTGATCATCAAACAAATAATAATAGTGACTTCTGAAAAATCTCTCCGATGGTCACCATGAACACATTCACTCCGTTCAGTGTAAACTCCGTGAAGGGTCACAAATCCTCTATAATCGCTCAACATGACAAAAAGGAATAATTTAGAAGTCTCTAATATTTACTTTTAATTTCTTGACTTTTCTTAAAAAAATGGCTACTATTTAGCATAAAAACCAGCAAAGTATAAGCGATATTATCATTTATCGGAGTTTTTAATAAATAGAGCGATTGTAATTGAATAATATTCAAAATCCAAAGACTATTTACGGAAGGCACTTATGGGTGTAACGGCTTATTCTCACGATAATATTATGGTGTGTGAGGTATGAATAAACGGATACTAATTTTCTTTCTTCTTTCTCTTTTCTTCCTAACAACAATTTACGCGGGTAATACTGGTAAAATTGCAGGTAAAGTTATTGATGCCAGAACGAAGGAGCCATTAGTTGGCGTTAACATTACCATCCCTGGGACGACATTAGGAGCGGCAACAAATCTTGATGGTGAATATTCAATCCTGAATTTATCACCGGGTAACTACATAATAAGAGCATCATTACTCGGATATAATCCCATCGTTGTAGATGGGATAAGAGTATCAATCGATTTAACAGCCCGACAGGGCTTTGAATTAACAGAAACAATGGTAGAACAAAAGGAGGTTGTGATCACCGCTGAAAGACCTCTGATTCAAAGGGACCTGACGGCATCGACCGCTATTGTTGGTAATGAATTAATTTCGGAGCTTGCTGTGACTGAAGTTCGCGATCTGATAAGATTGCAAGCCGGAATAGCAGTATCATCAGATGGTCAATTGCACTTAAGAGGCGGCCGCGCGGGGCAGATAGCATATCAGATTGATGGAGTTTCCGTTACTGATGCGTATGACAACAGCAATACGGTAGATGTTGGCGCTAATGTTATTCAGGAATTGCAAGTTGTAAGCGGCGCGTTCAATGCTGAATATGGGCAGGCTATGTCGGGTCTGGTCAACATTGTTACGCGAGATGGAGGTAATGCGATATCGGGAAACTTTACAACATATTCAGGAAGTTATGTTGCCAACAGAGATAATATTTTCTGGAACCTCTCAAAAATAAAGCCATTCGCAATTAGAAGTTTTGAGGGAAGTTTAAGCGGACCAATAATTCAGGATAAATTGTCGTTTTTCGCAAACGGTAGATATTTTTACAATACCGGTCATCTCTATGGGCGACATGTATTTTTAACTTCTGATTTATCGAGGCAGGAAACAAGTTCAGGAGGAGCAAATTATATAATCACTCAGAACGGTGACAGTGGATTTGTTCCGATGAATTCAAACGAAAGGATATTCACCCAGGGTAAACTGAGCTATCGCCTATTATCTAACCTGAAGATTGCTTATAATTACATCTTAGACGATCAAAAATATCAGGATTATGATCATGGTCAGCGATTAACTCCCGATAACAATCTTCATAGATTCCGAAGAACACATTCTAACATTTTAAGTATCAATCATGCTGTTTCATCTCATAGTTTTTATAATCTGAGCTTTTCATATCTCTTTAAAGAGTACCATCATTATCTCTTTGAGAATATTTATACCGGCGATCCGGCACAGCCGACATTTTATGTAGATAACTCACTTGCACAAAATCCACCGTATAGTTTTGCTATAGGTGGAACCAATACGAGTATTTTCTCGCGGAGTACAGGAACCTATGCGGCAAAATTAGATTGGACGTCACAGCTTTCTGAAAGATTATCATTTCAAAGCGGCGGTGAATTCAAACAGCATAGTGTATTTTATCATAATATTAATCTGATTCCGAAACTGGATGCCCAAGGCGGCAAAGTTAGTCCATATGACGTTGATATTCCGCCTTTATCATCACAAGATAACGATCAATATCTGAGGAAGCCATACGAAGCGTCTGTTTACTGGCAATCGAAATTTGAATCGGATTATATCATATTCAATTTTGGTTTGAGATATGATATATTCAATCCGGACGGAAGAATTCTCAGCGATCCGAGCGATCCTGACATTCGCACTCCTTTAAATCCGCTCCATCAGGATACACTTGAGGTACGGCAAACATATTGGTATAAAAAGGCCTCAATAAAAAGTAAGTTAAGTCCAAGGGTAGGGTTGGCATTCCCAATCAGTACTACCGGCGTTATTCATTTTTCATATGGACATTTCTTCCAACTACCGAGTTACGAATTGTTGTACACGAATCCCAACTTCAAGTTGGGAGACGGCTCCGGCAATCAAGGTCTTGTAGGTAACGCCGACTTACAGCCTCAGAAGACTGTCAAAGGCGAAATCGGTTTAAAGCAGCAGATTAGCGATGATATTGGAGCCGATGTGACTATGTTCTTTGAAGATTTCAGAGACCTAACAGGAACACAGACGCAGGATATACTTGTTTTTACAAAATCAAAGAGTTACAGTCAATATGCAAATTCCGATTTCGGTTCTTCGAAAGGAATAGTATTAAAGATAGATAAACGTTTTTCCGGCGGCTTGGCGGCAAGCCTGGATTATACATACTCGATTACTCAAGGAAATGCCTCCAACCCTACTGATGCCCGCAATGCAGTACTCGGAGGCGCGACGCCTGAAACATACATAGCGCCACTTGACTGGGACCAGCGGCACTCCATCAATCTTGTACTCGCATATACAAAATCGAAAGATTATGGCTGTTCGATGATAGCCAATTATTATTCGGGTCAACCGTATACACCCGCTGTCAATAAGAATAGCGCTGTTAAACAAAATTCATATCCGCGAAACAGCGCCTTCCGTCCCTCAATTTTCAACATCGATATGAAGGCAAATAAAGATATTACGATCGGAAACGTAACTCTTTCATTGTTCGTAAGAGTATTTAATCTACTCGATCTAGAGAATCCGAGAACTGTTTATGCAAATTCTGGCGACTCGAAATTTACATTCGACAAATTGGATGCAGAAAAAATCAATCCAACATTATATTACAATACGCTCGATGATCTATATATCAATCCCGGTTTCTTTTCCGAACCGAGAAGGATTGAGTTGGGGACATCAATTAGTTTTTAATTATCAGAAATAATGAAATGAAAAGGTTAACAATTATTTTCTTCGCTCTTGGATTCCTCATTGCCGGTACAGATACATGGGGACAACGTTCCGATCCAATACGCTATCCACGAACAATCGGTTTCCATACAGGAAATAGAGTCGGTATTTCATTTTATGACGACGGTCAGGTAGCAGGATTCAATGTCGGCACCGATATTCGTGGAGAATGGCCCCTGGGTTCCGGTTATAATTATATCGGTGATTTGATTCCGATGATCGGTGTCGAATTCATTAATTCCCGGAATGATACCGGGCACTCTGTTTGTATATCTCGTGGTCCAAGAAACGGACAAGCGAACGAGCATCATCCTTCTGCAGGATATTTTTGGGGTTGGAATCCGCGACCCGGATACCGCAATCCGAGTTATTCTTCGGT
The DNA here is from genome assembly GCA_964520905.1 of uncultured Chlorobiaceae bacterium. Classification (GTDB taxonomy): domain Bacteria; phylum Bacteroidota; class Ignavibacteria; order UBA10030; family SZUA-254; genus JAGVIE01. The sequence goes on from CAZFQL010000016.1 coordinate 21,484, forward strand.
TGCGATGAGTCATTTACCTTCATCATGGCCCATCAATGGCTGGGCTGATCATCCTAGTTGGGTTGATCAAGATGGCTATACTCAGTGGAATGGTTATTTTGGAAGAGGAATCGTCAACGCAGATCAAGAAAGTTATTTCGTTGCCGATGATCAATGGGACGATGAGTTCAATGGATATTTCAAACCGGATAGCTCCGATAGCACACGTCACGGTATGGGCTTAACACTGACTGCACGAGGTTTACAGTGGTCAAGCTTCCTTGCTGAAGATGCCATCTTCTGGTTATATGATATAAAGAACGAGGGGAGAACTACGTATCGGAAATCTGTTTTTGGAACAGTTGTCGGAACATTGGCAGGCGGTGATGGAGATAGCGGGGATGATCTTGGATTTTTCGATATAAACGATAACATAACTTATTCCTGGGATAGCGACAATAAAGGCAATAAAGGTCAGAAGGTTGGATATGTAGCTTATGCATTTCTTGAATCTCCGGGAAATCCTTATGATGGAATCGATAACGATGGAGACTCGCCTGATCCGAATTCACCTGTTTTTACTTCAGCCGATTTTGATTCCGTTTCTTATCCAATTGGCAAAAAAATTGTTTTGATAGATCCTGTAACATACGATCGATCGATATATACTACACATGGACCTATCGATACGGTGTATTCATTGGGCGTTCGATTCATCATCGTGGCAGGAGTCACTAAATTTCGAGAAGGTCATATCGCTCAGATTGTTAACGGAGTATCTCTTCCACATGCTTCAGCATATGACGGTATAGATAATGACCTTGATGGTTTAATCGATGAAAACCAGGCAGTTCATTATGAAACAAGACAGCGAAGAGGCTTTCCGATACTCAAATATAAAAATTTTGTAACAGGCGCCGGCGTGAACGATCCTTTGATTGATGAGAAGAGAGATAATGAAGCCGGAACAATGATCTCGAGCTGGGTAAAAAAACCCGAGGGTACCGTAGTATATCTGATGCACTGGTCAGGTGATGAGGATGGTGATTGGGATGCGACATATGACGATGTAGGTTCTGATGGTGTCGGTTCCAACGATGACGTATATATTTCTCCTGATGTTGATGGTACGGAAGGAAATGGGAATCCTGATCAGGGTGAACCCAATTTCGGTAAAACAGATCCTGACGAATCCGACCAGATAGGTCTGACGAGTTTTAATTTTTTCAATATTAGTGCCTCACCCGATATGAGCGACGATGCGCTCTTGTGGTCAAGAATGACACCCGGCAGGTTTGATATAGTACCGGCGCAGCCGCAGGACGGCGATTTCATTTATTCATCGGGATATTTTCCAATGAGACCTGAACAAATAGAGAGATTCTCAGTCGCACTTTTGTTCGGAGAGACATATGCAGATGTCGTCAGGAATAAAAAGATTGTCCAGCAAATTTATAATGCCGGGTACAAATTTCCTCAACCGCCAAGGAAGCCGAAAATTAATATCACCGAAGATAACGGAAATGTAGTGATATATTGGAATGGTGCGCTGACAGAAAATTCCCGTGATTTTATCACAAAGAAAAAAGATTTCGAAGGCTATAAAATTTACCGCGCTACCGACGCAGGTTTCCAGGATGCGCGTGAAATCACAGACGCAATGGGGGTTCTTGCATTTGATAAACCGATAGCGCAATTCGACCTAACAAATAATGTCAAGGGATTTTTCCATCCTTCTGGAGATTTGCTGGAAAAAGTAGGAGGAACCACATTCTACTTAGGAAATGACAGCGGGATTGTTACTAAATTTGTTGACACAACAGTTATCCCGGGCCAAAGATATTATTACGCCGTATGTTCATACGATGCTGGCGCTGAATCGTTAAATATATTTCCGTCTGAAAATTCAAAATATGTTTTCATAACCAACACGGGGCAGATAATTACCGATGATAACACGGCTTATATAACGCCGGGTAAGAGACCGATAGGGTATACGAATGCTAAACCATCGGATGTAGCGATGATAGAACCGTTCAGAGGAACCGGTGAGGCATGGGTTGAAGTTATCGACGATAAAATGGTAAGAGATAATAACAAGTATCAGATCGTATTTTCCGACAGCGCTATTCAAGGATATACTAAAGATTGGTCATTGGTAGATAAAACAACTCCAGATACACTGATCATCTCATCCACAAACGAAACTAAGATTGTCAAGCCGGGGGAAACCATTTCGATACCCAAAGGCGTCGAGATCATTTTAAACGGTAAATCATTTATCAGTGACACGAACATATACACCGGAACTTATGACACGCTGGTCCAAAATTTTACCACATTCTACGGCAATACTCCGATTCAACATGGATTCAGGGTGCAGATGTTGAACGATAATACAATTATTCGGGATACTCTCAATTCATATTTTCAGGGGATAACCTCACCGACATCGCCGACTTATGTATTTGCGCCTTTCTTTTGGGCAAGCTCCGGTATAGGTACAATATATAACGGCATCAAAATGCCATATGATTATCAGATAGAATTTTATAATGACACGACTGGTATTCCCTGGTCAGTTGCTGATACATTATATCCACGAATACCGACGAATACAATAATAAGTAAACCGGTTAATTTTAAAATCAAAAATTTATCTAAAAACGAATATATCAGTTTTGTATACTTTAAAACCGGTACTGTAGGTACAACGCATAGTATTTATTTCAAAGAAATGATAGAGGATAAATTAACTCGAACATGGAGAGTCAATATTTACTACAACACTGCAAATGCGCCGCTTGAGCAATCGGGAATATTGCGGATTGCAACTTTAAAACCATTCAGCCGCACAGATACAATGGAATTTACGACACATGGAGCATATATAAACATCGGACAAGCGAAATCGGAACTTGACAAAATTAAAGTTGTTCCCAATCCGTATGTCGTAACTCATCAAGCTGAACCGAAACTGTTAAGCACGCAAACAAGCGGACGTGGTGAACGCAGTATCAGATTTACTTATATCCCTCCCGGATCAACGATATCGATTTATACTGTTCGCGGAGAATTAGTAAAAACTCTGCATCACGATGATATCTATGTGGGGGATGTTGTGTGGAACCTCAGAACGGAGGAAAATTTAGATGCCGCATTCGGTATTTATATTTATGTGCTCGACGCTCCTCAAATAGGAACTAAGACCGGTAAATTTGCACTCATCAAGTAGGCAAAGTTAATTATGAAAAAAATTATAATATTGTTCATTCTTTCTTTTTCAGCATTATACAGTCAGACCAAAGTTGGCTCTACTGCCGCGCCTTTTCTTAATATCGGTATAGGACCCAAAGCGGTATCTATGGGTGGCGCTTTTATTTCAACTGCGAATGACGTTTCTGCGCTGTATTGGAATCCTGCCGGCGCATCAAGAATAGAATCAAATGGTGTTTCTTTTGCACATACCCGCTGGTTTGCCGATATCACATTTAACTGGGCTGGCGCTATCATTAATCTCGGTTCTTATGGCGCCGCGGGACTCAGCGTTACCTATCTCGATTACGGGGATATGGAAGTAACAACCCTTGAAGAACAAGACGGAACAGGGGAATATTTCACAGCGAAAGATATTGCACTTGCCCTAACTTATTCGTATAATCTTACTGACCGTTTTTCACTTGGTATGAGCGTGAAATATATAAATCAAAGAATTTGGCATACGACCGCAGACGCATTTGCGGTTGATATCGGAACGTTGTTTATCTCAGATTTCTATGGTTTACGCATAGGAGCTACAATATCGAACTTCGGGACAGACATGCAACTCGATGGCAAAGACCTTTATGTTTTATATGACGTCAATACGGACATTAACGGGAACAATAACCAGATTCTCGCCAAATTGAAAACAGATTCTTACCCTTTACCGTTATTATTCAGAGTAGGACTTGCAAAAGATATCTCAATCACTGACCGCCATCGAATTACGCTCGGGGTCGATGCAATACACCCGAATGATAATTCTGAAGCGCTTAATGTCGGAGGTGAATATTCCTTCAATGAAAATCTGTTCTTACGAGCCGGATATAAATCGGCATTCATGAATAATACCGAAGAAGGTTTATGCCTCGGATTCGGTTTGAAGTATGAAGTATCGCACGGCATTTCCACAAGTCTCGACTATGCTTATCAAGAATTTGGCAATTTAAGTTATACACAACATTTTGGTATAGGAGTTAAATTTTAATTTATAATTAATTAACTGTTACTAAATAATTTAAGGGGATATATTATGAAACTTCATTACGCTTTTTTTCTCATATTGCTTCTCGTGACTGTCGGATACGCGAGTCCGGTAGTTCAGGTGGGCGACTTATTCCAGGTAAGTGTATTTCAAGATACTATGGCTACCGTGGAATTCCAATGCAATATGAGTGTACAGATTAAGAAAGGATTATTCGATCCATCGCAAGATACACTCATGGTGAGTGGAGGGTTCAATGGTTGGGGTCCGACGGATATCATGACGGATCCGAACAATGATTCGATATATACCATTACGTTAATACCCGGCACCGTTGGTTCAACCATCGAATTCAAATACAACTTTATGCATAGCGGAGTGGAAACATGGGAAGGTGATCCGAACCGACAGTACATACTGCCTGAAGGATTGAGTTCGTATTATGCTTGGTTCAACAACGACAGCATTTTCGTACAGCAATATGATATAGCTTTTACATTCTCATGTAATATGGAATTGGAGAGGTTATCCGGAAGATTTAATCCCGCAGAAGATACTGTTTCGGTTAATGGAAGCTTTAACGGATGGGCATCGAAGACTACGATATTAACACCGAACCCGTTGAATCCCGATATATATGAAGGAACGACAACGATCCGCCGGGGTGTTGGTGAAAATATTGAATTTAAATTCTGGTACGAAGCCAATAACTGGGAAAGTGTTGATAACAGAGTTCATATATTCACACAGGATGACATTAATGCATTGGCGGCATCATTCAGCGTGGCATATAACAATGGAACACTAGATAATGTGATCAATCAACCTTGTAACATCAAGCTTACAGTTTACACTGATGGCGCCAGGTCTGCAATCAGCGGAAGTCCATTCCCTGTAGTCAACACAGTTCATGTAGCAGGCAGTGCATTGCCGTTGCAATGGCCCGGCGGCGGTTGGCCCGATGGAGACAGTACACGTGTAATAAAATTGTATGATGACGGAACACACGGCGATGCAACTTCAGGCGATAAAATATTCTCAGGAGTTGTAACGTTTGCGCCATACACTCCGTTGAATGTATTGTATAAATACGGAATCAATTGGGGCGACATAGCGAACAACGGCGGCGGTAATGATAATGAAGCCGGATTTGGAAATAACCATACACTGCAAATGACAAAATTAATGACTGGAGCAACGACGATCGATACATTTGGAACGATGCACGTTTCCACTCTTACAGATGTTCAATATGTACCTCCGTCTGTCGAATTCCAATGCAATATGGGTGTACAGATTAAGAAAGGATTATTTGATCCATCGCAAGACACACTCATGGTGAGCGGGGGATTCAATGGTTGGGGTCCGACGGATATCATGACGGATCCGAACAATGATTCGATATATACCATTACGTTAATACCCGGCACCGTTGGTTCAACCATCGAATTCAAATACAACTTTATGCATAGCGGAGTGGAAACATGGGAAGGTGATCCGAACCGACAGTACATACTGCCTGAAGGATTGAGTTCGTATTATGCTTGGTTCAACAACGACAGCATTTTCGTACAGCAATATGATATAGCTTTTACATTCTCATGTAATATGGAATTGGAGAGGTTATCCGGAAGATTTAATCCCGCAGAAGATACTGTTTCGGTTAATGGAAGCTTTAACGGATGGGCATCGAAGACTACGATATTAACACCGAACCCGTTGAATCCCGATATATATGAAGGAACGACAACGATCCGCCGGGGTGTTGGTGAAAATATTGAATTTAAATTCTGGTACGAAGCCAATAACTGGGAAAGTGTTGATAACAGAGTTCATATATTCACACAGGATGACATTAATGCATTGGCGGCATCATTCAGCGTGGCATATAACAATGGAACACTAGATAATGTGATCAATCAACCTTGTAACATCAAGCTTACAGTTTACACTGATGGCGCCAGGTCTGCAATCAGCGGAAGTCCATTCCCTGTAGTCAACACAGTTCATGTAGCAGGCAGTGCATTGCCGTTGCAATGGCCCGGCGGCGGTTGGCCCGATGGAGACAGTACACGTGTAATAAAATTGTATGATGACGGAACACACGGCGATGCAACTTCAGGCGATAAAATATTCTCAGGAGTTGTAACGTTTGCGCCATACACTCCGTTGAATGTATTGTATAAATACGGAATCAATTGGGGCGACATAGCGAACAACGGCGGTGGAAATGATAACGAAGCCGGGTTTGCTACAAACCATACACTCCAGATGACGAAATATCTATCATCTGCTACTGTTGTAGATACATTTGGCGTTATGCGTGTATCGACTTTGCAGGATCCGGTCGGGGTAAAAGAAAAAACTCCGATGCCAACCACATACCAACTTCGTCAGAACTATCCCAATCCGTTCAATCCCACGACTATGATTGAGTACGGGATACCGAAAGAATCGTTCGTGACGTTGAAGGTATACAACATGCTCGGACAGGAAATAGTCTCGCTGATCAATGAAACTCAGTATGCAGGAATGTATACTGTTTCTTTTGACGCATCGAGATTACCAACCGGAATGTACTTCTACAAGATAATTGCCGGTGATTTTGTCGACATGAAAAAGATGATGTTCGTTAAGTAACACCTAAATATCAGCACAGGCGCTTGCCGTCATCTGTTCGTACGGCGGCGCCTTTTTTTATTGAAAGCGACATATGAAGAAATATATACTCTTCCTAATTACGTTTCTTACAGTACAATTCTGTTATTCACAAATCAATAAGGGAACGCATTTCGTTCCTGAATGGGCGAAGGATGCGATATACTATCAAATCTTCCCGGAGCGTTTCAGCAATGGAGATTCAACAAACGATCCTCCCAATGTCGAGATGTGGGATGGAGAACCTAAAATAAATAATTATTTCGGCGGCGATCTGAAAGGAATTATCGACCATCTCGATTATATTCGGGACCTCGGATTTAATGCCATCTACCTGAATCCGATCTTCGAATCGAACACCAATCATAAATATCATACGATCGATTATTTCAAGATTGATCCTCATTTTGGTGACGATGATATATTTAAACAGCTTATCGATGAAAGTCATAAACGGAATATTCGCGTTGTCATCGACGCTGTCTTTAATCACACCGGTACCGAATTTTTCGCATTCAAAGATATAGTGAAGAACGAAAAGAATTCGAATTATTTGAAATGGTATGATGTTCATAGTTTCCCTGTAAACCTTCCGCCTTCGAAACCGAATTATGAAGCATGGTGGGGGATAGGTGAATTACCGAAACTTATGGCAGATAATCCTGATGTACGTAAATACCTCTTTGATGCAACCAGACATTGGATGAAGTTAGGGCTTGATGGCTGGCGGCTTGATGTGCCGAACGAAATGTCGCACGATTTTTGGATCCAGTGGAGAAAATTAGTCAAACAAGAGAATCCTGACGCATTGATCATAGGAGAAATATGGGACGATGCATCGGCTTGGCTTAAGGGAGATGAATTCGATGCAGTGATGAATTATAGATTCCGAGGCGCCTGTGTTGGATTTATAGCACTTGAAAATAGAAATGCCTTTCAGTTCGATTCTATTTTGGCGGCAACCCGTAATGATTACCCTGCTGAAGTAGCCGATGCACTGCAAAACCTGATCGGTAGTCACGATACTGAACGCTTTTTAACGCTCTGTAGCAACGACATAAGCAAAATGAAATTAGCCATGTTGATACAGATGACATATACGGGCGCTCCAATGGTTTATTACGGCGATGAAATCGGGATCACCGGCTTAAAAGATCCCGATTGCCGTAAAACTATGGTGTGGGACTCAACAAAATGGAATACCGATATTAAGAACTGGCTGCGTAAGTTAGTAAAGATCAGAAACGATTATAAGGTTTTCAAGCGCGGTTCTGTTAAATCCCTGATATCCGATGCCGAAAACAAATTATTCGGATTCGAACGGGAATATGAAAATTCGAAAGCTGTTGTTATATTGAATATGAATGATGTTGCTCAGAATATTTCAACCCCAAAGCTCTTAGGTTACGATAGAGATTGGGTTGATCTTTTGAACAATACTAGAATTACCACTGAAGTTGATGAAAATAAACAGCTAATGATATATGCTCGGTCAGGTATTATTCTAATTTCAAACGAAAGTAAATAGATGAAACTAAAATTATTCTTAATCTTTTTTCTCTCGATCACTGTTTCACTGGCCGCCGATAGCGTTGATGTCGTCTTCAGATATAATTATGGCGGCACTGCAACGCCTTACGTCGCAGGAACCTTCAACGGCTGGAACAATTCGGTCTGGCCCATGACCAAGGTTAGCGGTGATCTTTGGACAAGAAACGCGCGTATTGCCGTCGGCACTCATCTATATAAATTTTATTACGCTGGCGTTAGTTCATGGCCCAACGATCCGTTAAATCATCACGTTAATTCCGATGCGTATCAAAACTCTATACTGTATGTAAAAGATCCGACTATCTATCATCTTTTACCTAATCAGCGTGATCCTATCGTTTATACATCATTCCCGACTATTTCATCGTACATATTTCCTAAATCGGGAACAGTACTCGATACATCGACATTAAGATTACAGATTGATGGGATTGATTTTTCTGGAATCGGGAATTATTATAATTTCATCACGAATCAATTTAAATTTACACCATCGTCACCGCTGTCAAATGGTAACCACATCGTGATCTTGACAGCAGGTGCGAATGCCGATACAGTGAATTTTACCACCCGAGGAGGTTTTGTCCAATTATTAAATCAATTTCCATATACGACATTGAAGAGTTCGTGGACACTTAATGGAGTAGTAGGCGATAGTTCGGTTAGTTCAGCAAGAATTATTCGAAATACCACCGATACGTTTACCGTTTCGGTTTCGAATAATGCATTTACATATGATGCACCACTAATAGAGGGTACAAATTCATTTACTGCGGTTGCAGAATCGTCGGAGTTTTTGAAAATATCCTCTCCGGTCGTCATGTACCGAAAAGTGAACCATTCACCGAATGCAGTTATCTCATTTTCAATACCGGGGGGCATAGTTATTATAGATGCTAGCCAAAGCTCCGATCCGGACGCAGGTCAAACAACCTCATTGGTATATAGCTGGTCCGCCGATTCTACAAATCCTCAAGTTATTTCGGGGATTAACGGCTCCTCCTCGAAAACAATTTATGCTACGCGTCCTACGGCAAACGGGGAGTATTATTTCCGACTTATTGTAACCGATGTGAATGGAAATAAAGATACAACACGAAATTACTTCACAATCAATAATGGAAGTCTGATAATACCGACGATTGCCAGCAATCCATTATGGGCGCAGAAAGCGCGCGTCTATTTTCTCTTTCCAAAAGCTTTTACGGCTTCCGGGACTATTAGCGCAGCCGGGCAGAAACTTCAGTATATAAAAGACCTTGGTTTCAACGTTATATGGTTAATGCCCGTGATGAAAAACGCTTACCCTATAGATAATGGTATCGGTCCAGGGTATAATATCACCGATTTTTATAATGTTGCTCCAGAGTACGGCACTAATCAGGATTTGAAAAATTTTATTTCACAGGCACATATAAAAGGAATCAAAGTAATACTCGATATCACCCCCAACCATTCAAGCAGATTTCATCCGTGGTCGGCTGATGCACACACTTTCAAAACCAATTCATTCTACTGGAATTGGTACCAGCATCAGGATATTCCCCATAATACAAACGGTCTCGGTGTCTCGTTTGATGCAGACAATTTCTGGTATTATGATGGGTGGGATCAGTTACTGAACCTCAACTGGTTGGATATAGATTTCCGTACGGAAATGATCAACGTATATAAATACTGGATTAGAGAATTCGACGTCGATGGATACCGCTTTGATGTTTATTGGGGACCTCATCGGCGCTACGGAGAAAGATATATGGGACAACCGGTGAGACAGGCGCTTAAACATATAAAACCAGATATCCTTTTGCTGGCTGAAGATGATGGTACCGGGTCAGGCACTGAAACAATATATGCGGATTATTCAAGCATAGATGTACGAGGCGGAGTTGATGCATCTTATGATTTTAAATTGTACAGAAATAGTATTGTTAATTTTGGTTTTAGTTCAACAGCAATAACAAACTTGCATGCAGAGATCGATAACGTAGGGTACTATCCGGGTGAGAATTCCCTCTATATGCGCTTTATGGAAACCCAGGATGAAGATCGGATATTTTATAGTGATCCTTATGCAACATCATACTACGATACCAATCCCACCACTGCATTTAAGAAGACTATGCCGATGGCAAGCGTGATATTCACGGCGCCGGGATTTCCAATGTTATGGAACGGACAGGAAATCGGTTGGGGATACGGTATAGCCGGTGATAAAATCGCCCGAAGTCGAAGCGTTATCAATTGGGATTTTCAGGGTAAAAATCTCTTGATTCCGCATTACCAAAAGTTGGCAAACATTCGTAGCCAATTTCCGGCATTCACACAACACAAACGCGATACGAATCATGATTTTCAAGTCAACTCATCCGATACGTCTGACTTCATAAGAATTACATCGAGTAACAATATTATCTATGCATTCTCTCGACCATATAGAGATCAGAACGGTTTGACAGTTGTTAATTTCTCAGGGAGCGAACAATCCGCGGCACTCGATTTAACCACAAACTACGGATTGAAATTCTCCGATGGAATACAACCGGCTACAAATTACTATCTCAACAATCTCTATACAAATACTTCTGAGCAAATATTAGGATCCACGTTTAATTCAGTGTCAGTTACACTGCCTGCGTATGGAACTGCTCTTTACACAGTTTCACTAACGCGCGATACGGTTGTAATAGATAACCCGATATTGGAAGTACTTCAGGATATGAATATCACGAAGGATTTCGCTTTGCTACAAAATTATCCTAATCCCTTTAATCCGGCGACGAGAATTAGATATGATATTCCAAATGAAGGAGTTGTTACTTTGAAGATATATGATATCTTGGGAAGAGAAATTAAAACTCTGGCGAATGAAGTTCAGAAAGTTGGAAGTTATGAAGCTACGTGGTTCGCAGATGGTTTGCCAAGCGGCGTATATTTTTACCGGCTGCAATCGGGATATTTTAGCGCTGTCAAGAAAATGTTATTACTGAGATAACTTAACGAGAATTCCGACTTCCGGCTCAGATTGTACTTGGATGGAAGCCGAAGTTCTGATTATGCAATGATAATTTTTAAATGAAAATCATCAATCATCAATCATCCAGAATCCATCTTTGGAGTATAATATTACTCTCTCTTGTACTATTTCTTTCTTGCTCAAGGAGGATTGATCTAAATCGCATTGTCATCTGGCATCAGATGCGAGTCGATGAGCGGGTTATACTTGAAGGACAGTTGAAGAGATACATGCTACTGAATCCTAATGTCAAGCTCGAAGCAATATACAAGGAAACAGAAGAGTTACGTTCAGGGTTTATTATTGCTGCAATCGCCGGACAAGGACCTGATCTTGTATATGGACCATCGGATCAAGTTGGACCTTTTCAGGTAATGAATATCATTAAGCCGATGGAAAGTTTATTTACAAAAGACTGGCTTGACTCTTTTAATCCCAAAGGAATTACATGGTATAAAGGACATTTATACCAGATTGCTGATAAACTTGGCAATCACCTCACACTTGTCTATAACAAAAAGCTAATTATGAAACCGCCTCAAACCGATGAGGAACTGGTAACCATCGGAAAGAATTTAACCGTCGATTCAAACGGTGATGGAAGATTCGAACAATACGGGTTAGTTTGGAATTACACAGAGCCGTTTTTCTTTATTCCATTCATGACAGGTTTTGGCGGCTGGGTGATGGATGATGATGGTAAACCAACACTTGATAATCAAGGTGTGATAGATGGATTGAATTTCATAAAAGATTTACGCGATAGATATAAGATTATTCCAAAGGAATCTGATTATAACATTGCAGATGCTCTTTTCAAGGATGGGAAAGCCGCAATGATAATCAACGGCGATTGGTCATGGGCTGGATACAAAAAAGCGGGAATTGATATCGGAATAGCGCCACTACCCAAAATAGTGAAGACGGGTTTATGGTGTTCGCCGATGGTTTCTCCAAAAGGATATTCGATCAATGTGAATGTTACTTCAGAAAAAGAAAAGATAGTCGTTGACGTTTTAAAATATCTGCTTCAACCTGAGAATCAACTCGAAACGGCTAAACAATTGAACACAATGCCGACATGGAAAGCGCTATACGACGATCCGTTTATTATAAATGATGAGATATTAAAAAATTCGCAGATACAAATAGATCGCGGAAGACCAATGCCAGTTGTTCCTGAACTAAGAGCCATATGGGATGCAATGAGACCGAGTTATCAGGCGGTTCTTGGTGGAGTAAAAACTCCTGAACAAGCGGCGAAGGATATGCAGAGTTTAGCGATAAGAAAAATTGCGGAGATGAATGAATGAAACAATGCAAAATGAAAAAGGCAAAATTCAAAAAATGAATTATCATCATAATTCGTTCATGGTGAATCATGAAACATGCAACTTGTCCGAAGGACTCCTTCCGAGAATCTTGAAACCTAAATAGTGAATCGCTATTATAAAAATATTTTCATCTTCATATTCGTCGCGCCGGCGTTTCTCGTGCTCATCGGCGTTGTGTTCTATCCTTTTATCTACAATGTGGTGATTTCATTTTCGAACATGAACCTCCGTCATATTCAGGATTGGCAGTTGGTTGGACCGATACAATATGTAAAAGTATTCACAGAGCCAACCGAACCGAATTTTTACGTTATCTTTCTCAAGACAATTATCTGGACGTTTGTAAATGTATTCTTTCATGTAGTCCTCGGGGTTTTCCTTGCGCTTCTCTTGAATCAAAAAATAAAAGGTAAAGGAGTATACCGAACTCTCCTTATTCTTCCGTGGGCAATTCCGCAATACATAGTCGCGCTAACTTGGCGCGGCATGTTTAATTACGAGTATGGTTCAATAAATATTGTTCTAACAAAATATCTCCACCTACCGGCAGTCGAATGGCTTAAGAATCCTACTGAGGCGTTTCTCGCTTGCATCCTCACCAATATCTGGCTTGGCTTTCCGTTTATGATGGTGGTTGCATTAGGAGCGCTACAGAGTATTCCTCACGAATTATACGAAGCGGCGGATATTGATGGAGCATCATGGTATCATAAACTGAAGAACATCACTCTTCCACTTATCAAACCGGTAATGATACCAGCGATTACTCTCGGAATTGTTTGGACATTCAACAGTCTGAACATCGTATGGTTGGTGAGCAACGGCGGCGAGCCATCGGATAACACGCATATACTTGTTTCATTCGTTTATAAAGCGGCTTTTAACTTGTATCGCTACGGATATGCGGCGGCGTTATCAATTGTTATTTTCTTTATTCTTTTAATATTCAGTTTGTCGTTCATGAAAAAAACAAAAGCAACGGAGGCGGCGTATTGAGATATACGATTTGAGATTTGAGATATGGGATATGAGCATAGGGTAAAACAAGGAACAAATGACAAATAACTAATGACAATTTACAAATGACATCCTCAAAAAATAAAAAAATAATTCTTCGGATTCTAACTCACTTAGTGTTGGTGATCTTTACATTGATAGCAATTTATCCCGTACTTCAAGTTGTCACAATCTCACTTCGACCATCAGACAAACTGCTATCGACATCGCTTGAAATAATTCCACAAAATGCAACGTTGAAATCTTATGTATCATTATTCACAGATCAACCTTTCTTGGTGTGGGTTCGAAACAGCGCACTTATTTCGTTAACAGTTACGCTGACTGGTGTAGCGCTCGCAGCTATGTCCGGCTATGCCTTCTCGCGGTTTAATTTTATCGGTAAGAAAATCGGGTTGCTTGGCTTGCTTGTTACTCAAATGTTTCCTGCAACTATGTTATTGTTACCGCTTTATCTTATGTTGATATATCTCGGATTAATAAATTCTTATTTAGGCATTATCATAACTTACTCCGCGACCGCGTTACCGTTTTGCATCTGGACTATGAAGGGATACTACGATACAATTCCTATCAGTCTTGAAGAAGCTGCGCGAATCGATGGATGCAATCAATTCCAGGCATTTTACAAAGTGATATTACCGTTGGCGTCGCCGGCTCTGGTTATTACAGGATTATTTTCATTCATGACTGCATGGTCAGAGTATATCGTTGCGGCGCAAATTCTTCAAGACACACAACTATGGACATTACCGTTGGGACTTAAATCTTTTGAAGCAAACATGTCTACAGAGTGGGGTTTGTATGGAGCAGCATCGCTTATTGTAATGATTCCGGTGGTAGTATTGTTCATTATTCTGAGCAAGTGGTTGGTTTCAGGGTTGACTTTGGGAAGTGTAAAAGGATAAAGAAAATGGAAATGAAAAAATATTTGATAGAGATTCGTCAGAAATTAACTGAAAACCTTTTACAGCACAAAGGTAAAAGAAGTCGGTATTCTGTCCCCAACATCTGGATTGCTGAGAAACAGAATAATGCGAAAGTTCAACTCATTAAGATTAATCCGCCAAGTTTTTATCTTAATGCATTTGATTATATCATAAATCAGAAGCAAGTCCCTATTCCAAAAGATCACGGCGGGAAGTGGACACGCAATGCAATTATCTACAATATGTTTGTCAGAACAACCTGCGCATACGATCATAATGAAAACGGCAGGTTGGATTTACCCGTTAACCCTGAAGGGTGGAGAGAAACAGGCACATTCCTAAAAGCGACTGCCATGTTGCCTTACATAAAATCTTTAGGCGCTAATACTATTCACCTTCTTCCCATCACCTCAATCGGTTCGGATGGAAATAAAGGGACGCTCGGATCGCCGTATGCGATCAAAAACCCTTATGAGCTTGATCCGAATCTGCATGAACCGAACGCTGGACTCGGTGTTCAAGAAGAATTCAAATTCTTTGTGCACTCAGCGCATCATCTTGGTATGCGTGTAGTTGTTGAATTCGTATTTCGTACTTCATCCAAGGACGGTGATTGGGTGAAAGAACATCCCGATTGGTATTATTGGATTCGCGAAAACATCAAAGACAGAAAACCGCATCATCACGACGAGACCGAGTATGGTAATCCGATTTTCTCGCAGGGTGAATTAAAGAAAATCATAGCGGATGTTGATAACGGCAAGCATGATAATCTTATACCTCCTCATGATATTTATCGCGACATGTTTACATTACCTCCGAAACCAGAAAATATTAAAATCCTGAAGGGGAGATATGTCGGTACATTAGATGATGGTACGAAAGTTCGCATCCCAGGCGCTTTCGCCGATTGGCCCCCCCATGATACTCAGCCGCCCTGGGGAGATGTGACATATTTGAAAATGTACGATCACCCGGATTTCAACTACATTGCATATAATACACTCCGTATGTATGATGGCAGACTTGCACGTCCTGAAAATATTAACAGAGAACTATGGGAAAAGATTGCCGAGATTATACCTCATTACCAGCATACTTTTGGAATTGATGGAGTAATGATAGATATGGGACATGCACTACCGATGGATCTAAAACACGATATGATAAAACGAGCACGTAATATTGATCCTGACTTTGCATTTTGGGATGAGAATTTTTCAGTAACCGAAAAAAGCGTTAAGGAAGGATACAATGCCGTCGTCGGCTATCAATGGAGCGATCAGCATCATCCGGATAAATTCAAAAATATGCTTAAGCGTTTCACAACGGAAGGATTTGCGCTTCCGTTCTTCGCGACAGCCGAGAGTCATAACACTCCGAGAGCGGCGGCGCGAGAGGGTGGAGTTTTGTATTCGAAGTACGCATGGGCGTTGAGTAATTTCATTCCTGCTGTTCCTTTTATTCATTCTGGATTTGAGCTTGGTGAGGAGTATCCTATCAATACCGGACTTGATTTCAAAAAAGAGGAACTGATTAGTTTACCGTCCGAGAAGCTTCCTCTGTTCAGTGAGTATGCGTACGATTGGCAGAATAAAAACCAGATCATCGATTGGATTCAAAATGTTTCAGTCGTTAGAAAAAAGTATCATTCATTGATTATTTATTCTTCCATTGAGTCGTTTGTATGGATTGAAACGAACTCAAAGGATACGATAGCTTTCAAAAGGAAATCGGAGAGTGAGAAGCATCAGCTACTGGTGATAGCAAATTCGAATATGCTTGAGAAAGTAGATTTGGCTTTGAAGGTAGATACAAATAAGAAAGTATTGGAAGATTTGCTCTCAGGAAAAGCATTCACAATTGAACATAATGTCCTCATCGGTAAAATGTTCCCCGGACAAGTTAGTGTTCTTCTAATATGATAGATTCCAACACTGCATTACCTCCAACATTCCATTAATCCATTACTATAAAATAAATGTGCGGCAGATTTACTATAACAACGGACAGAGTAGAACTTGTCCTTGAACGATTCAAAGCTGAAGTAGCGCCCGGTTTTGATGGGTATAAACCCCGTTACAATGCCGCGCCGGGACAATCGGTTCCGGTTATCGTATCGAAAGATGGCAAGCGCTATCTTACGAATATGTTTTGGGGATTCATTACACCATGGGGAGAAAAAGATGACAGTTCAAACACTTCTCAGGCAAACATAAGAGATGATACAATCGAGAGAAATAGATTCTTCAGGGAAAGATTGCTAACCAACAGATGCATCTTCGTCGCAGATGGATTTTATGAGTGGAAGAAACCAAAGGGTTACGAGAGTCTTGTAAGGGGCGAGAAATTACCAAAAGGCGTTAAGAAAATACCTTATCGAATCACCATGAAAAATAAACAACCATTTGCGCTTGCCGGTTTATGGCGTTCGATTGAAGTAGAGGAGAAAAAGATTGTAACTGCGGGTATCATCACCACAAGTCCGAGCGAATTAATGAAACCAATTCATAATAGGATGCCGGTGATATTAAATGATAACGATTTAAAGCTCTGGCTTGAAACTGGTGTCAAAGATTTCGAAACACTCTATGATTTGTTGGATCCATACCCGGGAAATGAGATGGACGCGTACATTGTATCGTATGCTGTAAATAACAGTAGGGATGATACACCGGCATGTATTGAGCCGGCAGAATAACTATGTACGACCTACTTTCAGGTGTGGTTTGACTTTGAAAGTGAGTTACAAATAGACCCGAGCTGTGATACAACATCGATTTTTGTCTCAGTGAGCAGACTATTAGCGTTAATCTCGTAGCATTTCATCTTAAATTGATAGAAAGGATAGATATTCCTCTTGCTACTCCCAAATATTTTTCTTATATTTTTAAGCCCAAATAAAGCTAAATGCTATTATTTGGTTAGGAACCCGTAGCTCAGCTGGTAGAGCATCGCCCTTTTAAGGCGAGGGCCGTTGGTTCGAATCCAACCGGGTTCACGATAATCGCTTCATTTTTCATAAATAATTTGATTATTGCAATGTCCTGCGCGAGTGGTGGAACTGGCAGACACACCATCTTGAGGGGGTGGCGCCCGGAAGGGCATGCGAGTTCAAGTCTCGCCTCGCGCACTGCAAATATCAAAAAATACTTGACTTTCTCCTTCTTCTTGCATATCTTCAATTAGTAATTATGACTAAGAGGACATTACTTTACATATTTTTTGTTCTAATTTTATCAGGGATTCTTCTCGCCGATGTCATTAAATCCGGATTGATACAGGCATCGAGCGATGGTAATAATGTTACCATCACGTGGGTAACTGAGAACGAGGCGAATGTTATCGGTTTTGAAGTTCTTAGAAGCACAAGTTACACAGGCGGATTTGTTGCGATTTCTGATTTGATTACTCCGAAAGGTTCATCAACTTATGAGTTTGTCGATACGTGGGCATTCAGACGAACGACGACTGTTTATTATTACCGGATTAAAGTAAAATTTGCTGATAGCGAAAGCTACTTCCCGGCATTGAATGAAGCGCCTATTACAGTTTATCATAATGTATCCGGTGTTCGTCGTACATGGGGAAGCATCAAGGCGATGTTTCGGTAAAAATATTTTTCATGAATATTATTTCATCTGAAGAGCGAAAAATTCAATCGCTCTTTTTTTATTTACTCAATTACTAAACAATGATTGTTAAGAAAAAAATAATCCTCGCTTCCCGTTCCCCGCGCAGGCAAATTCTGCTGCGGCAAATCGGTTTGGAATTTATTGTTCAGGAGAGTGGAGTCGATGAGGATTTCGAGCACATCCAGGCTCCGCTCGATCATGTGAAGATACTTTCTCACCGAAAAGCTGTTGAAGTCGGGAAAAATATTGGGAATGGTTTTGTTATCGGCGCAGATACGATTGTCGTGCTTGATGGAAAGATATTGGGAAAACCAGCCGACGAAAAAGACGCCATTACCATGCTTCATACACTAAGCGGAAGAACACACAAGGTATTTACCGGGTTTACGATACTGGATAGACCATCGAACGCGGCATTGACAGATTATGCAGTTACAGATGTTACGTTTCGACGATTGACTAACGACGAAATTGAAGAATACGTCCTATCGGGATCACCCATGGATAAAGCCGGCGCTTATGGAATACAAGATGATTACGGGGCAGTCTTTGTTGAAAAAATCGATGGATGTTTTTATAATGTAGTTGGATTTCCATTGGCAAAGTTTTATCTTGCTATGCAACAATTTCAAGAATCATTAAGAGTTATGTAAGGAACTGCTATGGACAGAAAAATCAGAGTATTAGTTGCAAAAGTCGGACTTGACGGTCACGATCGTGGTGCAAAAGTCATTGCCGCCGCCCTTAGGGATTCTGGTATGGAAGTAATTTATACAGGTCTCCGGAAGACACCGGAGATGGTTGTTGAAGCGGCTCTTCAAGAGGATGTCAATGCAATAGGTGTCAGCATATTAAGCGGCGCACATATGACGATATTCCCTCGCATACTCGATTTAATGAAAGATAAGGGACTTAAAGATGTATTACTCTTCGGAGGTGGAATAATACCGGATCAGGATATCCAAGTATTAAAGAAAAAAGGAGTCGGAGAATTATTCACACCTGGCGCATCGACAATAGACATCGTTGCATACGTAAAGAATTGGGTGACAATGAATATTCGGGATTAAAATTTATAACTTAACTCTCCTCATCAAGCCAGATTTTCGGCTCGACTTGTATTTGTTCTGTTTCTTCGTCGATGTCTTTTGGTTCTTCTTCTATCTGAGTTGTTTGGATTTGTATGCCTTCAGGTGAGAATCCGAAAAGGTCATCAATAGAAAACAATGCGTGATAATCTTGTTCAGAAAATAGTAATGCAAATCTTTTAGCAAATTCTTCTAATCGTTTCAGGTAATAGCCGACATTCTCATCCCGGAAATTTTTATCCCAGTCAATGGCGGGTTTATAGTTATCAAATCCTTTGATGTTTGTATCATCACCTGTAATGTAATACGATAATTTGTCTCCTTGTTTCCAATTCATCCCCGAGTTGATTGCTACTTCATAGCTTACCGCGCGATACCGATCACCCCGATTAACGGATTGTGTGTAATCATCGTAGGTATCTCGGAGAATTTCTGTGCGGGCAAAATCCTGGATGCTCAGTTTGCGCTCGACAATTGCTTTCCTGCAGTCGATGTAATTATCGTGGACAGCGGTAAAATTTAGATTCATTATGGCTGAAATGCACTGCGTAATGATTTCGCGGCCGAATCTCTCGATATTTCTCGGTATAAGGGATGACCCTTTTATTGTCACCTTACCGTCATATCCTAAAAGCACGTAGTTATTCTTTTTATAACTCAGCATTCTTTTATATCTATCATTCATCTGCAAAATTATTCCCGAAGGAAGACATCTGGAAATATTCTTTAACAATTCCTTTTCCTTTGTTTCACTATTGACAGCTACAGGAGGGACAAAACATATACTGTTGGAATCAATCTCGATCACTTTGCCATTCAAAGAGGTTATTGCAGACATAAGTTGACGAAGCATATCTTGCCTTGCCTCTCCAATAGTCCGTGCGGCTTTGTAATCGTTAAAAAGTGCACGGCTGTTCCCAATATATGCATAGAATGAATTTATCAAGACCTTAAGCCCTATTTCAGTTGCTTCACGAGAGGAATTAGAATACGCGTTGCTTGATGTTGTTACTTCTCTTTTTAGATCACTTAGATGATCCGTTAAACCGTTCAATATTTTCGGGAATGCACCGAGTGTGTCATTCTTCAGTACAATATTATGTGCTAATATGATTGATGGGTAGATTGATTCTATATCGAGATCGATTATCGGTCCAAGTAGACCTCTGTAAAATATTTCTGAACCCCCAATCTGAGGTTGAGATCCGATTTCCGGACGGGGAATAGAATGCTTTTGCCGGATATATTCACGGAGTAATAAAGATTCTATTTTTGTGTAAGAATTCAGACGTGTAACGGTCGCATAATTAAACGGCAACATTTGAGTTTGGTGGAAATAAGCCGGTGATAGATAATCACTGAGTATGCGGATCTCGCGTACATCATCGATACAAGATTGGACAAGATTATCGGGTTCGTTGTCCCAGTACCAGCTTACACGATCCGGTGAGATATATAAGCGATCGACTTTTGAAATACCGAAATGTTTTGCTGCATGTTCTAGATTATAATTGTCTAATTCGTGTTTCGTTGAATCGTACGATTGTAATAATGTGGCAGTATCGATAACGTGTCTGCCAACGATCTCATATGGAACGTAATCTGCCGCTCGTTCTCCATATACGGGACGCGCCTCAGAGTGACGAGGAATTACGCCGTCTCTACCAATATTGAATTCCAAGCCGTAATTGTCACATCTTGTCATCAAATAGTGAATATGTTTATCGATGCTATTATGTCCTTCAATAACGTCCGCATCTTTTTCCTGCAATACTTTAATCAGATCGAGAAGCATTTCTTTCTCTGATTTTCTCTTTCCAGTAATCTGATATTCCCATCCATGATTATCGGACAATGCAATTGCAACGATGCGATCTTCCTCGCGGTTTGGATTGCTGATTTTGAAACCGTGCTTTACATAGGTTTTAATGCTAAGCTGAATTCGGTGCAGTTCGTCGAACTTCATTCCTTTGAAAAGTGTACGGCCGCTTTGCTTCAAGAACTGGGCAACCGGATCGGTGCGGACACGAAGAACCGGCATCTCGGTATATGAATCTATTTTCTGCGGCGCGTTTTCATTATAACGCTCCAAACAATGACGGATTGCATCCCACATATCCAACCAACCGTTAAATACGCATAGATAACGGTAGTAGTTCTCTCCTGTGAGTTCCTTAATCCAATGCTTCTTTGGGTAATCGCTTATGTACTTCTGATTCGATAGAAAGAAAAAAGGGAAAAACTCTATTTCATTAGAGATAATTCCCTCTGGATTTCTGATGAACATTTTTACCGTGCGTTCGCTCGCTGGATGTACGGCTACAATTTTTTCTTCTTGATTAGCACCGTATATTAGTTGGTTCATCACATTGTAATATCACTTTTTTCTTGCACGCTCTAGGAACGGCTCAATAATGTCCATAGGCAAGGGGAATATGATCGTAGAATTTTTATCAGCGCCGATTTCAGTGAGAGTCTGCAAATATCTTAATTGTAATGCAATAGGTGTTTCACTGATGATCCTCGCAGCATCTGAAAGTTTTTGGCTTGCTTGAAATTCGCCTTCAGCATGAACAACTTTTGCCCTGCGTTCACGCTCGGCTTCTGCCTGCTTTGCCATTGCGCGCTGCATTTCAATCGGAAGATCTATTTGCTTGACTTCAACATTGGATACTTTAATACCCCACGGTTCGGTGTGTTCATCGATAATTTGTTGAAGCATACGATTTATTTTATCACGCTGTGCGAGAAGCTCATCAAGCTCTGATTGTCCTAAAATGCTCCTGAGGGTCGTTTGTGAAAGCTGCGAGGTAGCAAACAGGAAGTTCTCGACTTCCACTATGGCTTTTTCCGGTTGCACGACGCGGAAATACAAAACCGCATTAACCTTTATTGAAACGTTATCTTTAGTAATAACGTCTTGTGGTGGAACATCTAAAACAACAGTCCGCAAACTTACTTTCACCATACGATCGACAAGCGGGATAAGGAAGATGATACCCGGACCTTTAGTAGCAATAAGTCTGCCTAATCGAAATATCACTCCGCGTTCATATTCACGCAAAACTCGGATTGCGTTTGAGAGAATGATGATACCAAATATTATTACCATTGTAAAAAATATCGATACAGTTTCCATGGATTCCTCCAAATTGGTTTATGATTCTGATTTTCTGACTTTTAATTTAAGATTAACAATCGATTCAACTTTAACTTTTACGCCTTTCTTTAGGTTTCCATCAAGACTTGTCGCATTCCAGGTCTCTCCATGTACTTTTACTGTTCCCTCTGGGCGGAGGTCTTGACTAACCTCACCGATTTCACCGATGATTCCTTGCACACCTGTTGTCGGCTTGCGTTTTTGCGCTTTAATTCCCATACCGATAGCAAATGCGAAGAATGCAACTGTTATCAATATAGTTATTGCGATAACTTCCCATGATATGAAAACAAACTCTAACATCGAATCAGTTTGAATTAGCATAATCGACCCCAAAGCTAAGGAAATAACACCGCCTATGGTTAAAAGTCCATGGCTTACGATTTTAATTTCCAAAAGAAAGAGAACAATTGCAAATAGAATCAAAGCCAAGCCGGCATAGTTAATCGGTAGGGTATGCATTGAATAAAATGCAAGTACGAGACAGATAAATCCGACAATACCGGGAAGAATAGCTCCGGGATTATATAGTTCGAACATCAATCCATAAATACCAAGCATCATTAGGATATATGCAATATTTGGATCACTAAGGATACCGAGAATTTTTTGCTGGAATGTTTTTTCTATGTTTGTAATATTCGCATCTTTAGTATGAAGAATTCGTTTCCCTGAAGCTGTTTCGATTTCTCGATTGTCTATTATCTCAAGCAAAGATTTTAAGTTAGTTGCAATTGTATCTATAACATTTTCTTTGAGCGCTTCAGTTTCGGTGATGGATATACTTTTGCGGACTGCATCTTCAGCCCACCGGATGTTACGATGACGCTTCTCGCTGATTGTACGTATGAAAGCGGCGGCGTCATTGGTCGCTTTTTCCAGCATGATAGAATCTTTTTGTTCGCCGATTGTAACTGGATGAGCGGCGCCGATATTTGTCCCGGGTGACATCACTGCTATATGAGCCGCAAGTGTGATAAAAACTCCAGCCGATGCTGCTTGCGAACCAGCGGGTGAGACATAGACAATAATCGGTATGGGAGAATTCAAAAATTCCGAAACGATTACACGAGTTGATTTCAATAATCCGCCCGGTGTATTAAGTGAAACGACAAGACATTGTGCGTTTGCTTCCTCAGCTTTTTTAATGCTTTCATGGATGAAATCCGATGAAGCCGGGTTTATAGCGCCATCAATTGAAATAACGTAAACGATGTTACTCTGTGCGTTGATATTAGATGGAGCGAGGAAAAGAAAAAGAATAACCCGGAGGTGAAAATATTTTCGAATTTGTTTTGAGAAGAAGAGCATAAAAATAATAGCTTTATTCGATCTCAGTAAAAGGTATGTAATAATATTTCGGTTTCATTGTACACGTAACGAGTGTTTTGTTGAGAAACCGGATACTGCATTTAAGTACAATTTAATAAAAAGCATAATTACACTAAACAGCGGAAAGGGTGGGATTCTCCGCCAGAGGCGGATCAGCCTTCGGCTGAGAACCCATGTTCCGCTTTTTACAATACTCATCAAGATATTTTCTTCCTTGCCCGGATTTTAAAAAGATTTCTCTTTTCCTTGCAGAATATTTATCCGCGTATGTCTCACGATAAATAATTGTCCAGGGAGTACCTGATTTAGTAAAATGTGTTTTACCTGTATTATGTTCTTTGAGACGTTTATCTATATTTTCGGTAAAACCAATATAACGCTTATTAAGCTTGTTGCTCCATAAAACGTAAACATGATACATGCGGAAAGGGTGGGATTCGAACCCACGGACCGCTTTAGACGGTCACACACTTTCCAGGCGTGCCAATTCAACCGCTCTTGCACCTTTCCGTTCACTGTTGTGAAACAAATATAGGGGAATTTCTTTAAAAAGCAAAACGCTCAGGTCGGGGGCTTACTTGAGCGTTTGGTTTGTTTTCTACCGGCAAATAAAAACGGCACCGATAGAGTGAAAAGAAATTCATTGAAATTATGTTACAAATTTACTGCTGAACTGTCAAGATTGCTTTTATTAAATTTATCTAATAATTAAATTAATAGTGTTCTAACTAATTATCAATGGCGATATATTCATAATTTTTCTAATCTAATAGTTTTGATTTCTTCAAAAAATGATTTATATTTGCAATAATCATTAATCCAGTCCAATCGAATTATACCTTATTCGTTAAGACTTGAAATTGTTATCTCCTGATTTGGGGATAAAACATTGAGTTCTCGTTCAAAGACAACAAATTTCCAAAATTCTCAGAATATGTATTTTTATAACGGTCGTGAAATTAGATTTTGCACATTTATCATATCCATCCAACAAATCTCCTAAGGAATTATTGAGTATCTTAATGAAACATAAATTTATTCTGTTTTATTTCTTCATTTATTCCATTACTGTTTTTAGTCAGCAAGATGATGAATCAATTGGGTCGTTATCAAAGATAAATGACAAAGATCAACGCAAGGTTGTAAATGTTGGTAGTTTGCAACTCACAGTAACCAATTACGGAACAATCGGTGCAAGAAATGCCTACTGGCCCGAACAATATTCAGCAGAATATCCCCGCGGATCGGGGATTGAACATCTCTACCAGGGTGGTGTATGGTTCGGCGCTTATTCTCGCCTTAGGGGACGCGCCGCTGTTTCTACCGGTGCAACAGACTGGTGTCTCAGCGGAGTTAGCGGAAGGCATTATGAGTTTACTTCGGAGGAAGGGTCCGGGATTATCAAAAGGTCAATCGATCCATTCTCAGGTTTACCAACCGATGGCGCTGTGAGTGAGCTGGATTTCGTTTGTGAATACACTGACAAATATGTGAGAGATCCGGTTACGGGCGATACTATACCATATCACTTACCTTTAGGTTTGACTGTAAAACAAGAAAGTTATGCATGGAATTTACCCACAGCCGATTTTTTTGTAATACTAAGTTATACTTTCTATAACGAGGGATATAAAGATCCTTATTCACAAAAAGTTGTCATAGATACTCTGGATTCAGTTTATGTCGGATTGTGGAACAATTTTGTCGTTAGGAATACTAACTTTGTCCGCCCGGGCAGTTCGGGATATTTCAATGTAGCCGCAGGATACGATTCAGTAAGAAGGATGGCGTATGCATTCGATTTTGATGGAAACAATCAAGGTCCTCCGGCGAGCAGTTATATCGCTATGAGTCTACTTGGCGTGAGTCCTTTCCCAAAAACAATCGATTCACTTCGTGATTTGTCGACTAAAACATATTTTAACGCCTGGAAATTTAGAACTTCCGTAGGAGACCAAGAATTCTTTTCTCCGGCTCTTGACGATGAAGATATAAATCGATGGATGAATCGATATGCAAGAATGACAACTACCATGTCGGCTGCTAAAATTGCAACGCTTAGAACCGCGCCAAGCAATGCGACATTATTACTCTCTGCCGGACCTTTCACAACAATGTATCCTCACGATTCTCTGAAAGTTATATTCGCCATTGCTACTGCGAAAAAATATGGCCAGGATCACGCAAGATACGATTATCCGGAACAGAGAGCTACATTGTTTAGTAATCTTGGATGGGCGCAGAAAACTTATAACGGCGAAGACCTAAACGGTAATGATAGTCTTGACGAAGGCGAAGATTTTAACGGAGATGGAAAATTAACTCGCTACAGCGTATCCCAACCTCCACGACGTCCGAAGGTGCGCGCTGAAGTTGCAGATAATAGCGTGATAATTTATTGGGATAAAATTACATCTGAAGAGTCCGTAGATCCGGTCACACAAGCCAAGGATTTCGAAGGGTACAGAGTATATCGCAGTAATGCCGGGGTGGATATTACAACACCGGAAAATTTCCTTAGCGACATGGCTCTTGTAGCTGAGTACGATATCGATACAAATAATATCGGGTATAATACAGGTTTTTCCAGAGTTAAATTAGCTGAACCTAAAACTTTTGCCGGGGATACTAATAAGTATTGGTATAGATTCCCGCCGGTTGATATGAATCTGACTCACCTAAATGGCTGGCAGTATATGTATGGAGTCGCGGCTTTTGATACAGGAGCGCCGCCGGACAATGAAAGTCCTAAATCTATTGTAAGGGTTATCCCTGGTACTACGCCTAATTCAAATAAATCGACCGATATAGGTATTTATCCGAATCCTTATTATGCCAAAGCATATTGGGATGGCAGTACCGGTGGCGAGAGAAATAGAAAAATTATATTTTTTAATCTACCGGCGCGTTGTGAAATACGTATTTATACATTGGCTGGAGATATTGTTGCAACGATCGACCATGATGCATCGACATACGATGGATCGGATATAGACTGGTTCACTAAATTTGAAACGTTACTCGCTCCTCCTCAGTTTTCGGGCGGTGAACATGCGTGGGATTTGATATCACGGTACGATCAAGCCATTGCAACCGGCTTGTATCTCGTTTCGGTAAAAGATAATGAAACGGGCGATGTTCGAATAGGAAAATTTTTGGTAGTTAAATAATCTATAATCACGATGAAATATTATTTTTAATTTTATCATATAAAAAAGGAGATTTACAATGAAGGTTTTGTTAAGAGTTCTATTAATGATATTTGTCTTGGCGACTATCGCCGACGCACAGTATCCTTACCGCAACATACGTGATATTCAGTATCGACCAAATGATTCATTGTTAGTTGCCGACCAGCTTCAAAATGTCGGCTCAAGGTGGACTTTGCAAGGTGCAAATTATTTTGGAGATACCGTTAAAATTGTCGGTGTGTGTGTGATACCTGCTAAAGTTTTTACTTACACATCTATCGGTTATAATTTGGTACTTGCCGATACAGGATACAACGGTGCTTTTAGTCATATATTTGTAAGACCTAATCTAAGTTCTACAACCAATCCATCTGATTCCGTTTATTATGCTAATATGCTTGGAATCCAACCTGGAGACATTGTTGAGATTACAGGTCCAATTACTGAATTCCCTTCAATCTCCATGAATAGTATGTCTCAGATAGTACCCATCAGAAGTTTATACTATGATATTATTGGTCAGCAGGAGCTGCCGCCGATAACTAAAACATCTGTTAGTGATTTTTACCTTGGTCTTATTCCAAGCACTTACCCTAATGGCGTCAGGTATTCGACCGGCGAACAATTCGAAGCCAAATATGTCGAATTAACAAATTTAACTGTTGCATCTATATTAAGTACGAACTATGGTGTTATGCTTGTTGATGATTATGGAAACAACGTTGCAACGTATGATGCATCGAAATGGTTCACAACAAGACCTCATAAAGATCCATCATCAACATATACTCATCCGCCGCAATATTCACGAATTGATACTTTGCGTGGTTGGATAACGCCCGTTTCAGGCCAAGAAAATAATTACGGCTATCGCATTGCTCCAGTATATCCGGGAGATATGGTTCTTGGGGTAAGCCGTCCGGCAATTTCAAGAGTGTACCGATATCCTGTGATAGTCCTGCCTGATAGCTCGCCAAGGATAGAGGCAATAATTAGAAAGTTACCCTTAGGGGCGCCAATCGAAAGCCGTTTATTATTTTATAGTATTAATGATGGACCATTTAACATCGATACTTTAAGACCAATCAGTAGCGATACTCTTTACAGTGCAACAATCCCAGCACAAGTAATCGGAACGAATGTTAAATATTTCATAAAAGTGGCTGATAATCTAGGTTATTATTCTATTTCGGCGAACAGCGCAGGTGGATCTATCGGTTCAGATACATCTAAGGGATTTTATTTCTACAAAGTTACTGATGGTGTTCTGACTATTCGTGACGTTCAGTATACACCCTATACGAATGGCAGGAGTCCATATGTTGGCGCAGTAACTACAATACGCGGCGTTGTTACTTCTGATACGAGCGACTATGGTCTTGCGCCAAAAAATAACCGTGGTGTAACTGTATGGCATATGCAATCCGGAAATGGACCGTTTAGCGGTCTGTGGTTCAATGGAATTATGGATACATTGTCAACCCTGCAAAAAGGCGACAGTGTTGCTATAACTGGAACAATAACAGAATATCATAATTACACGAGTGATGTTACATGCCTCGATAATATCTCAGCAGTTGAAATATTATCTGTCGGAAATCCGATTCCTGATCCCGTTAAATTTACGACTGGAACATTCGGTCCTTTGGTGAGTAACGGAGATTTTAATGCCGAGCCGTGGGAAGGTATGTTGGTTGAATTCGATACTGTTGAGGTCACTAATCTGAATCCAACATTTAATGTATTTACTGAATATCTGGTTGATGATGGCACTGGTGAAATAACTGTTTTAAGAGATGGCAAAAACACTTATTCCTCTTTTGCTGGGGACACATTAATTGATCCAACAACTACAATCCTCAAGGTGGGTGATAAGTTTGTTGGATTAAAAGGTATTCTGCACTACAGCTATAACCGGTACAAGATTGCGCCAAGAACAAACGCAGACTATGGCACATATCTGCCATTGGGCGTTGGTGAAGAAACTTTTAAACCTCTGCCGGTTGCTTACGAACTATCGAATAATTATCCGAACCCGTTCAATCCGAAGACCGTTATTGAGTATGGACTTCCCAGGGCGGATTTTGTAACTCTTAAAGTTTACAATATTTTAGGACAGGAAGTCGCTACTTTGAAAAACGAAGCACAGAAAGCTGGTCGTTATCATGTTACATTCGACGGCTCGAAACTATCTTCTGGTATTTATTTCTATCGTTTACAAACAAGTAATTTCAATCAAGTTAAAAAAATGATGTTAGTGAAGTAAATGTCGAGAATATTCGTATCCGTAATATTTATCTTTCTGACGGCTCTCATATTTCTGAGCTGTCAGAAAGATAGCCCGGTGAATCCAAAACAGAACGTTCCACCTAAAACTTTCTTGTGGATTCAAATTGATACATCGAAACAACTCGCTCCGGTTATCAGCAGACAGTCGGTAAGATGGTGGGGCGAAGACCCTGATGGATTGGTGCAGGGCTATCTGTTCGCTTTCTACAAAACCGATAGTGTACCCGGCAATCAAATCCCCGATACTTTGGGCTACACATGGGTGACGGCGAATGATAGTCTTGTTGCGTTTCCTTTGCTATCGGCGAAAGAGCGTTTCACTGTGATCGTCCGGGCTGTGGATAATACATTAAAAGAAAAAATCGATGTCGGTGGAATTGTAAGATTGAATCCACAGCCGTACTGGGACAAAAACCGCAACAATATTTATGACGGTGACGATTTACGGTTACCCAACTTGAAGTACGCTATCGACCCAACCGGTGCGACGCAGATTTTCTCCATAAAAAATTCACCGCCGACGGTTACATTTTCCAAAGATCCTTTTGATCCCACAAAAACCATTCAACAGCCGGATACGACGTATACAGTTGCAACATTTACTTGGGTAGGAGACGACATAGATGGTATTAATACTCTCAAGGCATACAGGATAAATCTTAACAATCCGGGTGATTCAGCTTCTTGGTTCGAGTTCTCATCTTCGCACACGATGGTAACATTAGAGGTCCCTCGATCAAGATCGGACGGCGCTACAGGAGTAGTCGATGCGGATGTTTACTCAGGGTCTTTCCCGATAATGAAAAAACTCGGAACCGTACAGGGGTTGCATCTCGATGATACGAACAAAATTTACCTTCAGGCGAAAGATTTGGCTGGTGAATACAGTCCTATGGTTTCTTTGCCGGATGGAAATAATACCTGGTATGTTCGTAAACCAAATAGCAGTTTGCTTACAATTGTAAACTATGACCTGCCGGTACCGGACACAGCAATAATTCCTTTTTATCGATCTGCATTTGCAGCAATAGATACAATCTCTGGTGTATCCTACCCAAGAAATCTTGGAAATTTTGATGTACTGAATATTCGCAGGGGTACAACTGATAAAATTGTAGGTGAGTTAGTGCCGCCAAATCTCAATCCGGCATTTGTGAGAACGCTCATGCTGTATAAATACATTTTTTGGTTCACAGATTATATACCCGATAATTGGACCCATGTACATTCGATAGCACAATATCCTTTATATCTTTACACAGGCGCTGGAGGTAAAGTTCTATATTCGACACGCTTCGGATATTACCTCGGTGATCCGCGAGGTTCATTAGTCGATTTTGCCCCAGTCGATAGAATCATAGATACACTTTATTCCACACGTGTTCCGAATGATTGGCCCATCGATCCGTCTTTTACGGATGCCGATTCCTTCCCCCGGCTGCGATTCACACCGACGTTAAACTCAGGCGGAGCATATACGATTTTTGTCAGAGATTTTGTGAAGGAAGCCGGAGCCGATTATATCTATTCAATACCTCCCGATACAACCATCACAATGCCCGGCACAACTCTTAAATGGCGTAAAAGAATAAACATAGGAGTTATCGATGTGAATAGACAATTTGTCTTCCTGAGCATGCCTCTTCACATCATGAACGGTTATGTAAGAAAGTGGCCCTCAAAACCGCCGGGAGATGGACTTGGTGTTCCTGCTTTTCTCAAACGTGTTTTCATCGATGAATTCGGCGGATAATGAAAAAATTGATATCGCATCGGAATAGATTTATGAGAGTTTATATTTCCATTATAATATTGCTTGCCTTCGTTCAACCGGCTTACCCGCAATCAAAAGGAACCATCAAGGGTACTGTCGTAGAAAAAACATCCGGTGAACCACTTCCAAATGTGAATGTTGTTGTGAAGGGGACTTATTACGGCGCCGCTACGAACATCGAAGGGAATTTTACCATTGCGAATATTAATCCCGGATCATATACCGTTGAAGTCAGTCTCATCGGCTACAAGACGATCCAATATACAGGCATAAAAGTAACCGAGGGAGAATCGACTACACTCAACGTCAAGATGGACGAAACCGTTCTTACATTGGGACAAGAGGTTGTCATCATTGGTGAAAAACCACTCTTCAATATCGAAGAAACATCGAGCCGGCGGTCGATTACAAGCGAAGATATTCAGGTGACTGGTGTAAAAGACGTGAAGGATGTTGTCTCGCTTCAAACAGGAGTTGTACAATCGGATAACGAGATCCATATACGCGGCGGTCGTAGTTATGAAAATGCCTATCTCATCGACGGCATATCTGTTCAGGATCCTCTTGCAGGTCAGGGATTTGGTTTACAGATTGCTCCACAGGCAATAGCAGAGGTAGAAGTACTTACAGGCGGGTATAACGCTGAATATGGTCAGGCAACTTCCGGCGTTGTCAACATTACTACGAAAGAGGGCGCAAAAAATTATTCAGGCGCCGTGGCTCATAAAAGAGATCACTTTGGATTCAATCTTGGTGGTGGTTATTTATTTCCTTTTCGAAACAAGTTTAATGTAAACAACTCAGCAGATGTCCTTTCTAATTTTAATACTGATATTTATGAATTCAATCTAAGCGGACCGGAACCGATAACGACGTATGCTCTGCCGGCAATCGGATTGACAATTCCGGGAAGTCTAAGCTTCTTCTCAAATTTTTCCGCTAACTTTACCGATGGATATATGCGCTGGGTAGAAAAGATTGTCAATGGTAAGCCAGTCGGCTATGACGCATTTGCTCCGGACGGATTATATTCTACAATACTCGGCGGTACAAAATATTCACCGAGGAGAAGCAACAGCTATTCAGGTCTGGCAAAATTAACTTATAAACCTGAAGCAACCATGAAATTATCATACGCGTTCAGCAAATCGATCCAGATCGATCAGAATTCACAAACTGTTCAGGCGACTCTCGATCGTGTAGAACCGAATCCCGGATACCAGTTTCTCTTTCAGAAAATTCCCGATAATGCGGCTACTTATACTCAGATAAACACCCAGCATAGTCTAAGTTGGACACACACTCTAAACACGAAAACTTTTTATGAAGTGAAGATGAGTTTGTACACTGCTCATGTCCGCGGTGATGCAAATAAAAAAGCCACCGATCCCGATAAGCCCTTCGGTGATTATATCGAGCCGAAAGATATTGTTTCTTATCCGGTGGAATATTATTTCCCGAATCCCGGCTCAACAGATACCATCTATGTTATACCGGGGGATGGATTTTATGAATACGGAAGTCCGACTTCGTGGAGAGATCATTATCTGAAAGAATTTACCTTCAAGTTTGATTTTTCTACAACACCTACAGAAAAGCATAAAATAAAAGCAGGAATAGAAACTCGGTTTCAAGAGATGCAATTGATCGATATTATACAGCCATGGGTGAGGCCGCTCGGGTTCGATAATGATATCTATAAAGTATTTCCGGCGTACGGCGCTCTTTATGGCCAAGATGGAATAACAATGAGCGGGATGATCTTGAATTTCGGTTTACGTCTTGATTATTGGATCCCAGGCAAATATGTGGATGATGCGATCGAATCCGGGGCGGCAGTCCTTGTTCCGCAGGCAATAAAAGATCAATACACAAAAGATAGTTATAAATGGTTCGGAAGATATTGGAAAGCGCGCATAAGTCCGCGACTTGGAATTTCACATCCTATCACGGATAACCAAACGCTCTTTTTCTCGTATGGACATTTTTCAAAACTGCCAAGACCGCAATTTGTTTACTCCAAGCTCGGCGGAACAAAATCCCGTTCATCGTTCCAGACAATCGGCAATCCAAATCTAAATCCCGAGACTACTGTAGCATATGAACTCGGTCTCAGAAATCAGCTTACAGAGAATGATGTTTTTTCGGTAACTGCATACTACAAAGATATCTTCGATTACATAACCGCAAAACAATTTCGCGCTATTATATCGGGTACGACGCGCGGTTTATACACAATTTATATTAACCAGGATTATGCCCGTATTCGCGGTATTGAGTTGGAGTATAAAACACGAATCGGAAAAATGTTCAGAGCGACATTATCTGGTTCTTACAGCATTGCTACCGGAAAAAGTTCTGCCGCAAACGAAAACGTTTACAACATCCAGCAGGGCGTAGAAGAGAATCTGAAAGAAAATTATGTGGTATGGGACAGACCATGGCAGGCGTCGGCAAATCTGAATTTTAATATTCCCAAAAACGATCCTCTATTCGCATTCGGAAGAGGCATTCTCGATGATTACAATGTTTACATCCGGTTATTTTTCCAATCGGGAAAGAGATATACGCCACAGAAGTTTTATCGTTATAATCCAACGACCGGAAGACCTGAGTACCAGTCTGATCGAACAAAGCTTTACGGAGAAATCGGAAGCAATTGGTTCTATACTGACCTGAACTTTGAAAAATATTTATCCTTTGATTTTATAAAATTAGTTTTAAGCTTAGAAATCCAGAATGTTTTCAATAATAAAAATTCTCAGATAATCAATCCAATAACCGGAACCGCATATGAATACGGTCAAGTAACGCCAACAGATTGGAACGATCCGTTATATCCGGATTTAACCGCGCCGTTGGAGCCATATCCATATAATCCGGCTCGTTATCTTAATCCCCGCACATTCAAACTCGGTTTATCTTTAAGGTTCTAAGGCATCAGGAAAATGATTATTATGAAAGTTAAAAAGATAATAGAGAGATTGATGAAGTTTAGATATAGCATACTTGTAATTATTCTACTAATGCTCGATGCGCAACTCAACGCACAATTGATTCCCAATTTAGGCGGACAGCGTGTAGGCATATCGGCTTTCCAGTTTCTTAAAATCGGCGTCGGTGCGCGTGCAACTGCATTGGGTGAATCGTTTGTGGCTATAGGCAACGATGCATCATCACTCTATTGGAATCCCGCAGGATTATTACAAGCCGATGGAAACCAAGTGATCTTGTCGCATACCCAGTATGTTGCAGATATTAAGCATGAATTCCTCGGAGCAACTTATAAATTGACTCCATCGGATATTGTCGGAGTCAGTATCATTTCTCTATCGATGAACGATATGCCTGTAACAAACGAAACAAACCCGCACGGAACAGGGGAGATGTTTAAATACGGCGACCTCGCTATCGGTGTAACATACGCAAGGCAGTTAACGGATCAATTCAGCTTCGGCACGACTATCAAATACATTGAAGAGACTCTCGATATTCTAAAAATGCGGAGTGTGTTGGTAGATATCGGAACATATTATTGGACTGGTTTGGGAACCGTACGGTTTGCAGTTGTTGTAACGAATTTTGGCGGAGACGTATCGCCATCGGGTAGTGTGAACCTTTTCGAGGATTCTACAATTACTAATTTCCAATCATTCTCACCACCGACTTTATTCAAAGTCGGTATCGCATTCGAACCATATCAAACTGAATTGCACAAAGTAACATCATCGCTCCAGTTAAATCACCCTAATGATAACGTTGAGAATATAAGATTGGGCACTGAATATACATGGAACGATTTATTATCTCTTAGAGTCGGTTTGAAGCGCACATTCGGAGAGCAATTGCTCGGAAAGGACGGCTCTTCCGAAGACGATTTTACCTGTGGCTTCGGAGTCAAGGTGCCGGTAAGTTTTTCAAAAATGAATGTCGATTACAGTTTTGCCAACTTCAACAGGTTGGGCGGCGTACACAGAATTTCTTTATTGTTCACTTACTAAAAGATTTATGAAGATCAAGCAGTCATATATACCGATAATATCAATTCTAATTTTTCTTTTATTGATAACCGGATGTACCGGAGATGAAAAATATCCGATTAATAAATTGGTTAGTGTTTCGTACAACAGCGTAAACGATACTTCATACGTTGAAATCACGCCCTCATTTACCGGCTTTAATAATCCTACCGCAATTCTCGCAGGCAACGATCAACTGCTTTACATAGCCGATAAGAATAACAATAGACTTGTACAGATGAATGAAGCCGGAATCATTCTGGAAACACGTGAGATTTTAAAACCTATAGCTATAGCGCAGGATCTTCGGCTCGATCTTTTGGTATCCGGGGAAATATATTATCCCGCTTCAGGCGATACGATAGGCGCTATATTTAGGATTCATCTTTATGAAGCGGCACATCATCTCGCTCAAGCACAGATAGAAACAGTCTGGATTGAGCCGTCAAAACCTAACAGGAGATTCACCGGTATCGGCGTATTGCTTGAAAACCAATATTTTGTAGCGTGCGATGGTCCAGATAATTCAAGTTTCATCGATCCGGATAGCAAAGTAATTTGGTTCGATAAGAACGACAATAAGATCACGACCCTAAGTGATCTGACGACCCGTGCCGGATCCGGGATAACGGATATTCTCAGACCGACAGGCATTGCAATGTTCCCGAACAGCAACGATTTTGTGTTAACTCAAAGCTCAGTTAATGGTACTATGCCGTACTGTGCGCTGTGGATGGTCTATACGAAACTTCCCGATGAGGGATGGAATCCGAAGTTCAATCCAACTAAACCGGAAGAAAAGTATCGCGATTTCATTAAGCCGAACCGCTTTGTCGAACCGTCGGCGCCGGTAATTGGTGGATCGTATGCAGACATATTTATCATAGATAGCAAACTGGATTCATTGGTAAAATTCGATCGGAGAGGGAATTTCAAATCCGAATCTTTCGGAGCGGCTGCCTTGAAGTTATTAGATAGACCGCCTTTGAAAAATCCGAAAGGCGTTGCATTCAAAGTCAAGACATTGTATATCGCCGACAGCGGCAACGATATGATCCGGCGATTCCGGCTCTCTACCGATAAATAATTATCTTAAATGTAAAGATTCATCTAAGTCATCAAAATCTTTTTTTATTTTATTGAAGATAATTCCTTTCCATAACAGGAAAATATTCTATTAATATTGATTGAACTTCGATGATTAAATCAATCTTATCACTAATAATATTTTGCCAACTTCTTCTAATTGCACAACCGAAGGGAGCGACGTCGGTTGTCGCAACTTATTCAATAGCCGCATGGGATTCATCCACAGGTGATTTAGGTGTAGCAGTTCAATCTAAATTCCTCGGCGTTGGGGCGGTCGTTCCTTATGCAAAAGCAGGCGTTGGCGCGATTGCTACACAAGCTCTTGCTAATACGACATTCGGACCCAGAGGATTGGAACTACTTGAAAGCGGTGCGACTGCACAGCAAACCGTAGAACAACTGATCCGAGATGACACAAGCGCAGCTTACAGACAGGTAGGAGTTATAGATGCGCACGGAAACTCTTTCGCTTACACAGGTCCGGGATGTAATAATTACGCAGGGCATATTTACGGCTCCACTTACACAGTGCAGGGCAATATACTTGCCGGAAGAGAAGTTCTCATAGCGATGGCACAAACATTTGAAAGTTCCACCGGCGATCTTGCCGACCGCTTGCTAAACGCTCTTGATGCGGGAGAAAAAGCAGGCGGAGATAAAAGAGGCAGGCAGTCTGCCGCGCTTCTCGTTGTGCAGGATAAAGGCGGTTATGGCGGATTCAACGATAGGATGATTGACATACGTGTAGATGATGATTCTTTGCCGCTCGTTGAACTGCGAAGAATTTACAACCTATGGAAGGTAACATTTTTATTCGATGCTCGCCTGAGGATGATCGCTGAATTAAACAGGAAGAAAAAATTCATTCAGGCAGATGCAGAGAAAAAAAGATTGACTGAGGTAATGAACGCTCAATTGCGCCTGAAACCCGATGATCCTGCTTTATTGAACAACATTGCATGGATACTCGCCACAAACGAAATCGATTACGAGCGGGCATTGGAACTCGCCAAACGCGCAGTCAAGCTGGCTCCCGGTCAGCTATCTTATCTGGATACAATGGCGGAATGTTTTTTCCGACTAGGCGGTTACGAAGACGCGATTGCGATTGAAAAAGAACTTGTAGAAAAGAATCCAACAGATCCGTATTATTACCGACAGCTTCAAAAATTTAAAGAGGCAAAACCAACTATAAAATAATCGTGGAGGTAGTATGTATAAAGCTATACTATTTATTTTCTGTGTTAGTGTTTTATTTCAAGAAAGTATATTCTCCCAGTTAAGCGATCCATCGCTTCGTAGGATTGGATATCTTGATTCAAATGCTATTTCAGTATCGTTCTATAACGACGGCGCTTTCTCCGGATTTAACATCGGAACTGATATACGCGGGAGATGGCAGGGCAACGATTATATCGGTGATATGAGTTTCATGATCGGTCTTGAGTTTCCGATCCACGATTACACAGGCGATGGAACTCCCGATACACTTCATACGGTCATCATACCCCGCGGTCCAAGATTTGGGCAAGTAAGTGAAACAAGTCCTGTTGACGGGCACTTCTGGGGCTTCAACCCTATATATGGTTTTCTCGATTCATCTCAACAGAGCGTTGCAATGAGCAACAATCCAGCATCATGGCCCACTCTTTGGGCAGACCACCCAGAATGGGGTTCGGGTGTCTGGAACGGATTCAAAGGACCCAATACATTCTCGACGACGCTCGAGACATACTTTAAAGTTGATGATGCATGGGATGATGAATTTAACGGTTACTTCTTGCCCGATTCAAGTGATTCGACGATAAAAGGATACGGCATCACTGTCGGTATTCGCTACTTCCAATCGAATAATCCTCTTTATAAAAATGTAATTATCAGGATGTTCGATATTACGAACAACAGCGATTACACATACGAAAAAGTTTTTTTGGGAAATATTACAGGTTCCATGCTCGGTGGAGACGGCGATAGTGGTGATGACATGGTATTCTATGACAGCGATAATGATTTTGTATATTCATGGGATTATGATTGTATTGGAAATATCGGACAACACATCGGTTACATTGCCGAAGGATTTATCCAGGCACCGGGGAATAATAGGATTGGAAATTACGATGGATTTAATATTTCAGCATCTCCCGATATGAGCGATGATGAACATTTATGGAAAAGGTTTTTACCGGGGAATATAGATACTTTGCTCCCTATTTATCCTCAAGATGGTGATTATATGTACGGCACCAATTATTTCTCATTAGCTCCCGGCGAAACAAAACGAGTGGTTACCGTACTAGCGCTTGGGAATACATTTTCCGATGTAACGCAGGAAGTTCTGTACGCACGCGCATTATGGAATTCACAATTCGATACATCCGTAGTACTGAACTCGATTAAATTGTTAAACCTCGATTATCATTGTACGCTTAGCGGCGAACAAACTATTCAATGGAATTCACTCCGCAACGAAGGTACCATAGACCTCTGGTATAGCGTGGATAACGGAGAGACATGGGAACAAATTGCTTTGTCACAGCCGAATACCGGCTCGTTTCTTCTTAACACAAATGAATTGGAAGATACTCCGTTTGGCGTGTTTAAAATCTTTATAAAAGATTCCCTCGGAAATATCTACGGCTTCAACCAATCCCATGTTTTCACTGTTAATAATAGCGTAAATGGAAAGCCGTATGTTAGAATTCTCAGTCCAATATTTTCTTCCGATACTGTGATCAATGATCTCAGTATAGATTCACAACTTTTAATTGGCGATGCCGAACCAAATCCGCTGAATGTTCTCCTCTATTACAGCATAGATGACGGCAAGAATTATAAATTATTTGAAACTTATTCAACAACTCCCGATACATTACCGCAAGCGCATTCGATCAATCTTTCATTGTTAGCAAATTCCACGACATCAAAATTAAAAATCGTTGTAATGGATGATAGTCTCTCTTCGTTTGACACTACATCAACGTTTTCGAAAATCACTGTGCGAGACACACTACCTGCCAGCATGGTCAAGTTAATCTCAGGTTATTGTACGATACCATATCGTATAAATATAATCGATTCATCACAGTTAGTATGGAATTATTATCTTGTCACATTTGACGATACTGCAGCAACAGGACAAAAATATTTAACGGTCCGAAATACATCAAGCGGTGTCGATAAGATCAGTCATGAACCTATTATGCCTTACACCGAATCTTCATTATTTGACGGGTTATCATTTTATTGCGAAGATCGAGCAACACAAATCGATTCGAATAATTCCGGCTGGAATCCCGGGACTGTTCGTCCTCTGAGGTTTACTTTCGGTAAATTCTTTTGGAGTACAACGTATCCTGCATATAATGGTTATAGGTTACCAAATGATTACCAGATAATATTTTACGATCATATCGTCGATACATCGCTCGCCGATACATTGTACCCGGCAAGTGCTATAATAC
Organism: uncultured Chlorobiaceae bacterium; assembly: GCA_964520905.1. Classification (GTDB taxonomy): domain Bacteria; phylum Bacteroidota; class Ignavibacteria; order UBA10030; family SZUA-254; genus JAGVIE01. The sequence goes on from CAZFQL010000016.1 coordinate 61,255, forward strand.
CATCACAACCGATCAATTTTATTGTAAAGAATGTACAGAAGAATGAAAATATTAAATGTGTTTACTGGAAAACGGGGACTCTCTCGACAGTATTTAGCATTTACTTTGTTGAAAATGTGGGTACACAGAAGAAGCGAACATGGCGACTAAATTTGTACGAAACGGTCGGAGGCGCTTTATTGCCAACGAGCGATACATTATCGCTCAATACGATTAAAGGGTTATCGCATCTCGATTCGATTTTCATAGGCGATGTATGTGATGTTCCGGATAATAATTTATTACCGGCGGAATTTAAACTCGATCATAATTACCCGAATCCTTTCAATCCGGTCACAACAATCAAGTACCAGATTCCGATGCTTAGCAAGGTTAAACTCTGTGTCTATAATATCCTGGGACAGCTTGTAATTACACTAATTGATGGTGTTGAACAAGCCGGATATCGATCGGTTAATTGGAATGCCGCCAACGTCTCAAGCGGTGTTTACTATTATCGATTTGAAGCCCAAACTCTTGTCAATCCTCATATCGGGTATGAGCGTACAGGAAAGATGATAGTTATTAAATAACTTTTTTTATTATCGTGCAACTAACCAAAAATGTCGCGATCCAGGATTAGTTATATTTTATTAATATTGGCTGGAAGTTTATTCTTATTACTTTTGGTAGGATGTTCATCCCGTCACAAGAATATTTCACCGTATGAAATCAATTTCAACGGAATCCGACTTTATCTTAACAAAGACCAGGCGCTTACGATCATCCCATCGCTGAAATGCTCGCCGATTGGCAGCAACAGTGATACTTGCTTATGGATATTGTCGGCTCAACAAAGAACCGGTAATTTACGCAGCATAGATAGAATTAAGTTAGTCTTTCATGATGATAAGCTTAAGGCGTTCCGTGTCTATTATTCTCAACTCCTCGATTTCGAATTCAACAATCTTGAGAAAAATGTCAGACAACAATACAGTTATCCATTAAAAGACACAACGGTAACTGACTGGAAATACGATTCACTGCGGATCACGCTGACCTCGAATAGAAGAGAACACTGGACACGTAAATTCAGGATATTCACACCTGAGCTTGAGTTTCGCGATGAAATTGAAGACTAAGATTGAGCGCTAAATTTGTGATAGTCTTGCAACTCAATTGATAAATTAGTACATTAAAAAAGATTTTTTTTAAGTTACATCCACGGAGAGGTGGGTGAGTGGCTGAAACCAGCGGTTTGCTAAACCGCCGTACGGGGTCAACTTGTACCGAGAGTTCAAATCTCTCCCTCTCCGCCCAACGCGTTGAGTTTTCAACAAGGTGGATGAAATATTTTGTATATATATTATTTTCACCAAAGTTCCACAGAACTTATGTTGGACAAACCGGAAATTTGGAAAGCCGTTTGAGTTATCACAATCATGGAAAAGTTCATTCGACAAAACATTATCGACCGTGGCTTCCTTTATACCATGAATAATATGAGAAACGTTCAGAGGCTATGAAGCACGAGAAATGGTATAAGAGTCCAAGTGATCGGAAGTTAATTGCGGAGTTAATTTTAAAAAAGGAAACCAACGGTTTGTTCGTCTCGTCCCGCTTTTTAGCGGGACGGACTAAACCGCCGTACTGGGTCAATCTCCCGACAAAAAATGTCGGGACAAGTTGTACCGAGAGAGAATCCTTGTCCGCTCAAATGAATTAATTCATCTCGCTTCATCCCCACGAACGGGGATTTTTTTTATTCTATGAGTTATCTTAATCAAATAAGAGTTCGTTTTGCTCCAAGCCCCACCGGCTATCTCCATGTCGGCGGCTTGCGGACAGCATTGTACAATTATCTTTTTGCCAGAAAGAACAATGGAGTTTTTGTTCTTAGGATAGAAGATACAGACCGCGCCCGCTATGTGGAAGGAGCGGTAGAAAATCTAATCGACACGTTGAAATGGTGCGGGTTAGAATTTGACGAAGGTCCCCAATTGGGTGGAGATTACGGACCTTACATACAATCGGAACGGTTGGAGATTTATAAAAAGCATATACAAATTCTAATTGAACTGAAGAAAGCATACTATTGCTTCTGCACTCCTGAAAGAATCACCGAACTTCGCGACGCACAACAAAAGGTCAATCAACAGACCAAGTACGATAAGCTTTGTCTGCATCTAACGCAAAACGAAATTGAAGAGAAACTGAAGAACAATCTGCCGCATGTTGTACGATTGAATATTGAAGCAGACAAGAAAGTAATAGTCGAAGACATCATTCGCGGTAAAGTAGAATTCGACAGTAATCTTCTCGACGATCAAGTACTGTTGAAAGGCGACGGTTACCCGACGTATCATTTAGCTAATGTCATCGACGATCATCTGATGAAAATCAGTCATGTTATACGCGGCGAAGAATGGCTTCCATCCACACCTAAACATGTTTTGCTTTATAATGCATTCGGATGGGAGAAGCCGGTCTTTGCGCATCTGCCCTTACTCCTTAATCCCGATAAATCTAAATTGAGCAAGCGTCAGGGTGACGTTGCCGTAGAAGATTACCGTTCAAAAGGATACTTGCCAGAATCGCTGGTGAATTTTGTCGCACTCCTCGGATGGAATCCAGGCATTGAACAGGAATTATTTTCACTCGATGAATTAGTTGAACTCTTCTCAATCGATGCAGTTAATAAAGCCGGAGCTGTGTTCAACATCGAGAAGCTGAACGCATTCAATTTCGAACATCTAAGAAAGAAAGATGATAGGGAAGTACTGTGTATACTTAAAGAACTTCTTGTAAAATCTAAATATTCAAATCATGCGCTTGGGGATGATACATTACTTCAAATCATCGAAGCGATGCGTCCGCGTATCTCTTTTGTGAAAGACATTATCGAAAACAGTCCATACTTTTTTGTACCACCTGAGTCGTACGATCAGGAAGTTGTCAAGAAAAGATGGGAGGAAGATACACCCAATTATTTGAGAACTCTGGCTGAAGAATATTCACGATTGAATACACCCTCAAAGGACGATTATGAGAAAGCATTACATAGGGCAGCTGAGACATGCGGTATCGGAAACGGTAAACTAATTCATACCCTAAGGTTAGTTCTCTCAGGCGTAGGAGGCGGTCCTGGTTTATATGATATTTTATTTATATTAGGCAAAGAAGATAGCATAAAAAGAATTTACACTGCGATTGAAAGAATCAAATAATGAGTACGAACGGTACTGATAGACAGTTGGACGATAAAAATATCGATGCACCGAAGCCGGTAAACTTTATCAGGGAGATAATTGATGAAGATTTAAAGATGAACAAAAACAGCGGTCGAGTTCACACGCGTTTTCCTCCTGAACCGAATGGGTATCTGCATATCGGTCATGCTAAATCGATATGTTTAAATTTCGGAATCGCCCGTGACTACAACGGTCTGTGTAATTTAAGATTCGACGATACTAACCCGAGCAAAGAAGAACTTGAGTATGTTGAATCGATAAAGGAAGATGTCAGATGGCTTGGTTTCGATTGGCAGGATCGGGAATACTATGCATCCGATTATTTTCAGCAACTTTACGATTATGCCGTGTCCCTGATTAAAAAAGGAAAAGCATACGTCTGCGATCTGACAGGTGATGAGATAAGAAAATACAGAGGTACACTGACACAGCCGGGCAAGGAAAGCCCTTACAGAAATCGAACAGTTGAAGAGAATTTCGATTTATTTACTCGTATGCGTAACGGTGAATTCCCTGACGGTTTGCGCACTCTTCGGGCTAAGATAGATATGGCATCGCCCAACGTTAATATGCGAGATCCGATCATGTATCGTATACTGCGTGCAACTCATCATCGTACAGGAGATAACTGGTGCATCTATCCGATGTACGATTGGGCTCATGGCCAATCCGACTCTATCGAAGGAATTACACATTCGATATGTACACTTGAATTTGAAGATCACCGTCCGCTTTATAATTGGTTCGTTGAACAACTCGGGATTCATCATCCTCAGCAAATTGAATTTGCCCGATTGAATTTAAGCTACACTGTCATGAGTAAGCGCCGACTGTTGCAGTTGGTTGAAGAAGGACATGTTACAGGATGGAACGATCCCCGTATGCCGACAATTTCTGGTTTGCGCCGACGCGGATTCACACCCGAATCAATTCGCCACTTCGCAGATCGCATTGGAGTTGCAAAAAGAGAAAACATGATCGATGTTGCTCTTCTTGAAGATAGTCTGCGTAACGACTTGAACAAACGAGCCATGCGTGTTATGGCAGTATTGCGTCCTCTAAAAGTAATAATAGATAATTATCCTGATACCCTTGAAGAACTCGATGCCGTTAATAATCCGGAAGACCCTGCAATGGGGTCCCGGAAAATTCCTTTCACAAAAGAAATATATATCGAGCAGGATGACTTCCGTGAAGATCCTCCGAAGAAATATTTCCGACTTTCACCCGGGAATGAAGTCAGATTACGATATGCATACATTATTAAATGTGTGAGGGTTGTAAAAAATGATAAGACAGACGAAATAGTTGAGGTTCATTGTACTTACGATCCTGAAACGAAGAGCGGTTCGTCACAAAGTCAGCGAAAAGTCAAAGGAACAATTCACTGGGTATCTGTTCATCACGCTCTTAACGCTGAAGTAAGATTATATGACAGGCTTTTTTCTATTGAAGATCCCGGCGGCGATGACTGGAAGAATTCCCTCAACAAAAACTCGCTTGAAATATTGAAGAACTGTCGGTTAGAAATAAATCTCACAGGAGCAAAACCAGAGAATCGCTATCAGTTTGAGCGACTCGGTTATTTTTGTGTCGACTATGATTCTTCTACTGAGAGACCTATATTCAACAGAACAGTATCACTCCGTGATACGTGGGCAAAAATCGAAAAATCCTAAATTCAGATGATGAAAAAGAATTTATGTAATAATACTCTTGACAATCATCTCAGAAAGCCATATATTTTGCAAAGTTCCGAAAAAACATGCCACATCAGGATATTATCAGAATAAAGAATGCTTCTTTTTATGCTTATCACGGCGTTGCCAGTGATGAACAAAATCTTGGCGGAAAGTTCGAGGTTGATGTCGAAATCCGAGGGGATTTTATTTCCGCTTCTGAGACTGATAATCTAAAAAATACAATTGATTATGAAGCTGTTTACACTGTAATTCAGCAAACGGTTACCCAGAAGAAATACTATCTCTTAGAAACTCTCGCAAGAACGATAGCGAAAGAATTAAAAATCAAGTTTGCGGCAATCGATATTATTACGGTTACCGTGCGGAAACCGCATCCGCCGGTAAAGGGTGTAGTTGACTTTGTAGAAGTTGAAATAACGGAGCCACGAAGGTAGAGTATGTATCAGGTATTTATAGGTCTGGGCTCAAATCGTGGTGATCGATTGGATAATCTCTCAAGGGCGGTCGATGAGATTCGTTCCATAGCAAACATACAGGCGGTTTCATCTGTCTATGAAACTGAATCGGTCGATATGGAGAACGAGACAACATTTTTCAATATGGTCATTGCGATTGAAACACCCCATGATGCTCCATTACTATTGACGATGTTAAAAAAGATCGAGAAAAAGATGGGAAGAAAATTACCATCGCACGGCGAACCGAGGATAATTGATTTGGATATTCTGATGTACCGCGGTGTCGCCTATGAAGATAGTTATGTTTGCGTGCCGCATCCGCGAATGGAATACAGACGATTCGCGCTGGAACCTTTGGCTGAGATCGCACCGACTGCCGTTCATCCGACTTTAGAGAAAACTATTGCAACCTTATTAAGAAACTGTCACGATACCCACAAGGTTACGCGAACAGAATATCATATAAATTATTCAACTATTAATTAATGGATTATACTGTGCGTCAATCACTTGACTCTCTTATCGAACAATCCGAACTTCGTCATATTGCAATCGAAGGCGTAATAGGGGCAGGAAAAACAAGCCTGACAAAACTGCTCGGCGAGAGACTGTCGGCAAAAATTGTTTTCGAAAAATTCGAAGAAAATCCATTTTTACCGAAGTTTTATGAAGACTCTGACCGGTATGCTTTTCAAACTCAAATATTCTTCCTGCTGAACAGATACAAGCAACAACAAGATTTAATCCAAGCCGATCTCTTTCATAGGTTTCTGGTAACAGATTATATTTTTGAGAAGGATAAAATATTTGCATACCTGAACCTCGAAGACGATGAACTCAAGCTTTATGAGAGCGTCCTCAGTACTATTGAGCACTCGGTGCCTACTCCGGATCTTGTCGTCTATCTTCAATGCAATGTTAATCGTCTGATGGAAAATATACGTAAGCGCGGAAGAGAGATCGAAAGAAATATGTCTGAGCAATACATTCGGGATTTGAATGAGGCATATAATTATTTTTTCTTCCGTTATAAATCGGCTCCGCTTCTTATTGTCAATGCCTCTCAGATTGATTTTGTACACAACAAGACTGAATTTGACGATCTGTTGATGGAAATATTCAGACCCAATAAGGCGCCTGTCGAGTACTATAATCCTGCAAGTTTGAAATAATAGGATAATATAAATGCTGCGTTATATACTTTGGTTAATAATTATTTATTTTGCTTATAGGGTTATCAAAACATTGCTTACCATATCACACCGCGCCAAGAATAAAGAAAGTAGCATTCAAGGATTTTCTCACATCGAAGAGGCAGATTTCGAAGACATCACACCTAAGAGTGGCAAATCGGAAAATTCCGACCCGGAAAAGAATCCCTAACTTCTAGTAATATTTTTATTTTACTTCCGTGAACCGATGAATGAATTTATTAAATTGATTCTTCAGATTCTGTTCAGTATCTTGTAAATACCATGCTCGATAAACTTAATTATATCGCAGACGCATCAACGACTGAGATTCCATTAAATATCGAAGAAGAGATAATCCGTCTTAAAAAAGAATTAAACGCAGTTATTCTTGCTCATTATTATCAAGAATCGGAGATTCAGGATATGGCGGATTTCGTCGGCGATAGTTTGGAATTATCGCGCCGCGCCGCTTCAACTGATGCCGATGTTATTGTTTTCGCAGGCGTACATTTTATGGCTGAGACTGCTAAGATACTTAGTCCTCATAAAAAAGTACTCATCCCAGATATGAATGCCGGTTGTTCGCTCGCAGAGGGGTGCCCCGCGCCATTGTTTAAGAAATTCCGCGAGCAACATCCCGAACACTTGGCAATCACATATATCAACTGCTCTGCTGAAGTAAAAGCATTAAGCGACATCATCTGTACTTCCAGTAATGCAGAGAAGATTATTCGTCAGATTCCTGAAGTAAAACCCATCCTATTTTCACCGGACCGTAATCTCGGCAACTATTTGAAGAAGAAAACCGGAAGGGACATGCTTATATGGCAGGGTACATGCATCGTCCATGAAACATTCAGCGCAAAAAAACTTATTCATCTTAAATCTCTTTATCCGAAAGCCGCGATTATAGCTCATCCTGAATGTGAAGAGGTGGTGCTCGATCAGGCGGACTTCATCGGATCGACAAGTGCATTATTACGCTATGTACAGCAATCCTCGATCGGAGAATTCATCATTGCAACTGAAACAGGAATTATCCATCAAATGGAAAAATCCTGTCCTGATAAAATGTTTATCCCAGCGCCCCCAGAGGAAAGCTGTGCATGCAACCAATGCCCGTATATGAAACTTAATACGATGGATAAATTATACCTCTGCATGAAGAATCTTACACCTGAGATTATAATGGATGATGACCTCATCAGAAGAGCGCGCATCCCGATTCAGCGCATGATGGATATGAGTTAACAAATTGGATAGTTGTCATTCCGCCTGAGTAGATGGCACTTCAACAAGTTTTGTATGGAATAAAATTAGTATTTTTCAGTGTGATTATTTTTTATTACATTAACTCACTATAAAATTTCATCATGAAAAAGTGATAATACAATGAAAAATCTCGATAGTTTTAAAACAAAGTCGGTTTTAACAATTGGCGCCAAGAATTATTCATTTTATTCGCTTCGAAAATTACCCAATAAGGAAGCAATAGAGCGACTCCCTATATCTCTTAAAATTCTTTTAGAAAATCTATTAAGACACGAAGATGGAACCTCTGTTAAGAGGGAGGACATTGAGGCACTGATTAATTGGGATCCGGCTAAGCCGAAAGATACCGAGATATCTTTCATGCCTGCACGAGTATTATTGCAAGATTTTACCGGTGTCCCATGCGCAGTAGATTTGGCAGTAATGCGCGACGCGATAGTAAAAATGGGTGGAGACCCTAAGAAAATAAATCCACTGCAGCCTGTTGATCTTGTTATCGATCATTCAGTTCAGGTTGATTATGCCGGAGCGCCGGATGCTTTCCAATTAAATTCAAATCTTGAATACGAGCGCAATAAAGAACGATACTTATTTCTCCGATGGGCACAACAGGCGTTTAAAAAATTCCGTGTTGTGCCACCTGAAACAGGCATCATTCATCAGGTTAATTTAGAATATCTTGCCAATGTTGTTTTTACTGCCGACGAGAACGATGAGATCATTGCTTATCCCGACACACTCGTTGGAACAGATTCGCACACTACAATGATAAACGGACTTGGTGTGCTAGGCTGGGGTGTTGGCGGTATCGAGGCAGAGGCAGCAATGTTAGGACAGCCAAGCTCGATGCTTGTTCCTCCTGTCGTCGGGTTTAAGATTTCAGGCACTATGAAACCGGGTATCACCGCAACAGATGCAGTATTGACAATTACTCAGATACTTCGTAAAAAAGGTGTAGTCGGAAAATTTATAGAATTCTACGGACCCGGTCTTACATCACTCACTCTGGCAGATCGTGCAACCATCGCGAATATGGCGCCAGAATACGGAGCGACGATGGGATATTTTCCTGTTGATGAACAAACACTCGAATATCTCCGTTTCTCAGGTAGGAGAGAAGATCAGGTACAGCTTGTAGAAAGATATTGTAAAGAGCAAGGTTTATTCAATTCGAATGTCGAAGCAAACAGGATCTTTTCGGAAATCGTTGAATTAGATATTTCGACCGTCGAACCAAGTCTTGCAGGTCCTAAAAGACCGCAAGACCGAGTCGCTCTCAACAAAACAAAAGAAGGATTTCAAAAAGATCTTTCAAAGATTCTTGAGAGCAAAGGTATACTTAACAATGGAAGACAGAGAAGTGTTACCGTAATAAATAACGGCGATGAATTTCAAATCAGTGATGGTTCGATAGTTATTGCATCGATAACAAGTTGTACGAATACTTCCAACCCATCGGTAATGATTGCCGCCGGACTTCTTGCTAAAAAAGCAATTGAAAAAGGCTTACGAAAAAAACCTTGGGTCAAAACGAGCCTTGCTCCCGGTTCTAAGGTTGTTACCGACTATTTGAATAAAGCCGACTTAACAAAGTATCTGGATCAGTTAGGGTTTAATCTTGTCGGTTACGGATGCACGACTTGTATCGGAAACAGCGGTCCATTGCCGGAACAGATAGTTACTGCTGTACAAGACAACGATTTAGTTGCTGTTGCCATCCTCTCCGGCAATAGGAATTTTGAGGGACGTGTTCATGCGAATACCCGTGCAAATTATCTTGCCTCACCACCATTGGTTGTAGCATATGCGTTAGCCGGAACAATAGATATCGACTTGACGACGGAACCTATCGGTACCGGTTCTGACGGAAAAAATCTATATCTTAAAGATATCTGGCCCTCGAACGATGAAATCGATAAAACATTAAAAGCCTCTGTTCAGTCCGGGATGTTTAAGAGTCAATATGCTAATGTGTTCGACGGTGACGATCACTGGAAAAGTTTAACCGCTCCTGTTGGCGATAGGTATGTCTGGGGTTTAGAATCGACATATATAAAAGCGGCGCCATATTTCGAAAATATGCCGGCAAATCCCAAACCATTGCAAAATATTTACAACGCACGGGCATTAGCCGTATTTGGTGATTCAATTACTACAGATCATATTTCACCGGCAGGTTCAATCTCGCCAAAAGGTCCGGCAGGAAAATATTTGATCTCACTCGGTATCGCTCCGACTGATTTTAATTCATACGGTGCGCGCCGCGGGAATCATGAAGTTATGATACGTGGAACGTTTGCTAACATCAGATTGAAAAATCTACTTGTTCCGGGTATTGAGGGTGGAGTGACGATCTCTCTGGCGCAAGGCGCCACATCATCGAAGGAGCCGATGAGCATATATGATGCGGCGATGAAATATAAGGAAGATGGGATTCCGTTAATCATCATTGCAGGCAAAGAATACGGTTCGGGATCGTCCCGTGATTGGGCGGCGAAAGGTCCGAGACTTCTCGGTATCCGGGCTGTCATCGCTGAAAGTTTCGAACGAATTCATAGAAGCAATTTGATAGGAATGGGAATCTTACCGCTTCAATTTTTAGATGGACAAAACAGAGATTCACTATCCTTATCCGGTCTCGAATTATTTGATATCGATGGTATAGCCGAGAACCTGCACCCGGGTATAAAGATTTCGGTGAAAGCAAAAAATACCGCCGGTAAATCATTCACTTTTGATGTAAAGTGCCGGCTTGATACTCCGATGGAAGTAGAGTACTTCAAGAACGATGGTATCTTGCAGTTCGTATTGCGATCACTCTTGAAGAAGTGAGGATGAGAAAATAAATGCCAATCTTAGAATACAGATGCACAGATTGCGGCTGCAATTACGAGATATTCCACAAAGTAAGGGAAGTCTTGGAAGATATCGAATGCCCTGCTTGTAATTCACTCAACTACAAACGATTGATGTCGGCTCCTTCGATCAATTCCGGCATCAAATCAGAAAAGGGAAGTACCGCACCGGCATGTCAGTATGCGAATGCAGGATGTTGCAGCGGTGACTGTGAAATGTTTAAATAATAATCGGAAGACTATCATTATGAAATATGGATTTTCTAAAACTGTTGACCTGCCCTTTGAGAGAGCAGTAGAAAAAGTAACGGAAGAATTAAAGAAAGAGGGTTTCGGTGTGCTTACTACTATCGATGTACAAGCAACACTGAAAAATAAGCTCAATGTTGAGTTCTCAAAATACATTATTTTGGGTGCATGCAATCCACATTACGCACATAAAGCATTACTCGCCGACGATCAGATTGGTTTACTCCTGCCATGTAATATTATCGTATATGAAAAGGAAGGAAAAACAAATTTATCCATCTTCGATCCTATGATCATGATGAAGATTACGGATGATGAGTCGATGCGACCGATCACTGGAGAAATCAAACAAAAGTTGGAAAGAGTACTCAGGGCGGTGTGACTTATTTTTGAGATTCAATCTCATTTATCTTACAAATATCAATCATATCTTCTATGATCACAGTATCAGCAAGGATACAGATCGACAGCGAATCTAATTCACACAGATTCCTATACTTATGGAATTTTGGTAATTAAGCAAAATATCCATACATTTTATCACAACAAAACTAAAAATTGAAGGATTTCGGTTATATGAATACGTTTAAAACTGTATTCTTGATGACACTGATTATGGTTCTACTGATGCTCGTAGGCTCACTGCTCGGTGGTGAGCAGGGCATTATTATGGCTTTTATTTTTTCATTGATTATGAACTTTGGTGCATATTGGTTTTCTGATAAAGTGGTATTGATGATGTACCGAGCAAAAGAAGTCACCGAGGCAGAAGCGCCGCATCTTTATTCTTTGGTTGCCAGGATTGCGAGTCAAGCGCAGTTGCCGATGCCAAGGGTATATATTATTCCCGGTGATACTCCGAATGCATTTGCAACAGGGAGGAACCCCGAACATGCGGCAGTTGCAGTGACAGAAGGCATCACAAAGCTTCTTAGTAATGACGAATTGGAAAGCGTATTGGCTCATGAATTTGCTCATATCAAACATCGCGATATTCTTACAGGAACAATCGTTGCTACTATGGTTGGTACGATAACATTTTTTGCAAGGATGGCTGGATGGTCGATGATGTTTGCAGGTGGCGGACGGGATAGAAGAGATTCCAACGGTGTGGCAGAATTACTGCTGCTCATCCTAGCTCCCATTGCAGCGGTTATGATTCAACTTGCTATTTCCAGATCGAGAGAATTTGCCGCCGATGAAGGTGGAGCGCGCATTTCCGGCAGACCATTATCGCTGGCAAGCGCACTGCAAAAATTAGAACGCGGCGTGGAACGATTGCCCATGAGTAATGCCTCTCCCGCATCAGCGCATATGTTCATAGTCAATCCTCTTCGCGGTGGTGGTGTGTTCAAGCTATTTTCAACTCACCCACCGGTATCTGAGAGAATTGAAAGATTACAGAAACTCGCTATGGGTGGTATTTAATATATGCCGGCGACTTCACTCTTCTCGATTGCAAAGTGAACATATTAATAAAAATAATTTCTTCTTGGTTCATATCGATATCAATATTATTCAACCCAGCGTCATCTCAGTCTTTAGAGTTATCGGAGACAAAAATTAATTTAGCTCCAAGAACAAACATCCAGGTTATGCAGACTTTGATTGCGAGGATAATATTGAAGGTTACAGAACAATCGAAAATGAAGTCCCCGGATAGTGTTGAGATAAAATTCTCAAGAATTTCTGATGATGATTGGATTGCAAAGCAGGCAATACTATCAGAATTGAAAAATTTAGGTTATGTTGTATATTATGCCAATGATTCTTCATCGATATCCTGCAATATGATCGAGATTAATAACGCTGATTATCATGTCGATTATGATTCTATGTTTAATGACGGTTTTTTAGGCAAGAAGAAAGTCCGGAGAATGATACTGACAGAGCTTGCCATTCAGACAATAAATAAAAAATCCGGAGAGGTGTTATTTACTGGAATCATCCGGGATAGTCTGATTGATACAGTTGCAGTCGATGAAATTCATTCTATTGAGCTTTCTGCCGTCAAGAGTACACAAGGTAATATTCCTCCGGATAATTTTCTCTCCCGGTATGTTGAACCGTTTGTCATCATCGGTGCTACCGGTCTCGCTGTTTTTCTGTTTTTCCATGTTCGTACCCAATAATCATAAACCATAATTAATATCGATGCGACATCAAATTATTCTACTCTTCATTGTAAATCTTATCTCTATCATTCTCCTTTCAGGTTGTCATTCTTCAGACCTGACAAAAAATCTGACGGCGGAAGAGAGATTCGAGATTGGGAAAAATCTGTTTAACGAGGAAGATTATCTCGAAGCAATCAATGAATTCGAAATTATAAAGCTCCAGTTTCCTGCAAGTTCGGTTGCCGACGATGCACAATATTATCTCGCTGAGTGCCGATTCAAGCAGGAGGAGTTTTTACTTGCGGCTGTCGAGTACCAGGAATTGAAAAATAATATGCCTGCAAGTCCGCTCATACCGGTAGCCCAATATAAGATCGGATTAAGTTACTACATGCTCTCGCCAAAATCGGCTTTGGACCAGCAATATACTCGACGTGCAATAGATGAATTTCAGGCTTATGTCGAATATTATCCTAAAGAAGACATGGTTGCCGATGCTTCGGCAAAAATAATAGAATTGAATGAACGGCTTGCAAAGAAAATATTCGACTCGGCAGAATTATACATGAAGATGGAATATTATAAGTCTGCAACTATATACTATACAAGCGTTATCGAAAGATATTACGATACACCGTACGCGGAACCATCGTTCCTCGGGAAAGTAAAGTCACTAATCGCCCGTTCAAGATATGCTGAAGCCATGCAAGATATTGAGAAGTTCCTGGATAAATATCCAAATAGTGAATTGAGAAACGAAGCCGAATCTTTACAGCAGAATATAAAAGAATCTTTGCACAGCAAACCTAACGCAGAAAAAATAAAAAGCTAAAAATATTAACGATAGTTGTTTATGAAAAAATTACCCTCTCTCCATAAAAAACACTTTGCGAAATATTCACAAGTAGAAATGACTCAACTTGTGCTTCCGAACGATACAAACCAGCTTGGTAATTTGCTCGGAGGCAGATTAATGGAATGGATGGATATTGCAGCAGCTATCTCGGCTCAACGTCATTCGAACAGAGTTTGTGTAACTGCCGCAGTCGATGGTTTGGTGTTTCATAACCCCATACGGCTCGGTGAAGTTGTAACACTCCATGCCTCTGTCAATCGTGCGTTCGGGACGTCTATGGAAGTTGGAGTGAAAGTAATATCTGAAAACCAGTTGCTGGGTGATTCGAAGATCGCTAATACTGCTTATCTTACCTTTGTCGCGGTCGACGATCATAATGTACCTGTTAAAATACAGCCGATTATCCCTCAAACAAAAGATGAAAAACGCAGATTCAAACAAGCGTTAAATCGAAGGAATTCACGTTTGCATCGGAGAAAGATCGTACAGAATTAACTGTGAACTCCTTGTGAAGAAATCAATAAACCTACATTTTGTACACTCTTACGGTCTTTTAGTTATTCTTTATGCCTTAGATATTTCTTGTAATTCTATACTATTTGCACAAAGATACTCAACAACTTTTGGACTCATTTCAGAACTTAAAGCTTCGAAGAATTCTATCGGAATAATGAGTGCGGATTTCAATTCTGATGGAATTATGGATCTGGCAACGTATGGAGACACGCAGGTACGATTTTATTTTCAATCTGCTGATGGGTATTCTTTTCAACCGGCAACCTTATTTGTAAAGCGACCGATATTAAGTGGTCGAGCTGCTAAACTAAATCGTGATTCTTACACTGACATCGTACTGGTAGCCGGTAATCCGGCTTCTATTTATGTTTATCTTGGAAAACCACAGGGGAAATATTACCTTGCATTTGAGAAGGAATTAAATGAGCCATTTGAAAATATGCTTGTTGCCGATATAAACAACGATAAAAAAGCAGATTTAATATTTTATGGCAAGCACAAACTCGGAGCTTCGGTATACTTTGGAAATGGAAACGGATCATTTCAGCCAAGTACAATCATTCTGCCTGAATATTCGTTCAATTCTTTTATCGTAGCGCAATTGCATGGTAATGGGATAAATGATATCATTGCTTCAAACTGGATCACAAGTGATGTTATGATTTATTCAGGATTTGGGAGGATGAAATTCAGCGAGCCGGCTGTTCTTCACTGCAACGGTGAAATCGGTACGATGGCTACATTATTGCTTAACGCCGATCTCATACCTGATCTTGTCGTCGGGATGCCTGATGATGATAAATGTTATACTTTCGTTGGAGACGGATTTGGAGGATTAAAATATTCCGGCGACGTATTATTGGGATATCCGCAGGATGAAATATGCTCTGAAGATGTTAACGGCGATGGAAAAGATGATCTATTAATACTCAGTAAAATAAATAAAAGCATTAATGTACTTCTGAACGATGGCAATGGAAACCTGGTGGAAAAAATACCATTCTATGCCGGACGTTCTCCAATCATGTTCGCGATCCTTACTAATCCAGGATATGCTAATGTTGATGTCGCGATACTAGATACCGCTAATACGAGAGTGAGGGTTATCCACAATTCCGATAAACATAATGTGAATTCACAAGAAATACTTTATGCTACAGGTTTATCGCCATCTGGAATAATATCTGAAGATATAAATGGTGACAACTGGAATGATATTATCGTAGCCAATAAAGGATCGTCAAACCTTTCCTTATTCCTGAATCAAGGTAATGGAACATTCGCGGGCCAGATTCCATTCGATATGAAAGATTCGCCACAATATCTTCGATATTTTAATCGAAAAGATTCAACGGCGATAGTGCTCGCAACGAACACTCATTCAGATAAAATCGCTGTCATTGAAATCAATCCCAGAACCCTTTCGAATCTGTCATACACTTTGCCGACACTCGGACATCCCGAAATACTCGATGTACGACTGAATTCTGCAACAAACAATTTGCAAATTTATGCACTTGAGAAAGACAATACTTCTCAGAAATGGACCATCATCAAGTTCGATAAGATAAGCAGTGGCAGGTTTACAGAAGAGTATTTTAATTTAAACGCTTCCAACACTTCTCTTATAAGCGCTGCAATTGATAAAGGAAATAATAATTCTATCGACAGGATTGCTTTTGCAACTTATAACAAGAGAGAGAAAAAAGAACAGGTGTATTTATCTCAAATTAGTTTTAATGAGCGACCACAAAATCCCAGGCTGATTTATTCATTGAGCGCTGAAGAATCCATTCCAGCAATCATATGGCTGCATGATTTGAATAACGATGATATAAAAGATTTGATCCTTCATTTCGGCGAACCTGAGAATTCAATTAGTTTCTCACTATCCCAGAATGAATCTACTTATACTACGGTGCGTTACAATGTTCGCCAACAAATTCAGATATTGTCTGCTGACCGATTACAGTTCATGGATTTAAACGGTGATAAAAGCGCGGATATAGTTTTTGAAAACAATTTTAACAAAATAATCGAGATGTGCTATGGCAGGGGGGATGGGACATTCTCGCAACCTCTCCGATTAGCAAGTACAGGTAATATCGGAGGATTTGTATTGAGTGATATCAACAACGATTCATTTGCAGAACTTATTGTGACAGAACCGATGAATGGTATATTAAAAATTATTCAATTAAATTATTGATGTGTAAACTGTGACCTTATCACTCAAGAATATTACACTGAATTATACAATCATCATTTGCTTGATCTTACCCGGAACAAGACTATTGTCACAAGAGTCGACACAGAATATTAACAATCCGGAAGATATCGTACGATATGTCGAAAGTGGGAAAGATACAAACAACCAAGACTCGAATAATGCGTTCGTTGAGCGTGATACTAAATGCGGCTTGTGGCTTTCTTTTAATATAATAAAGGAATGGAATAAATTTTCTGAACTTCAGAAGACTCGGCTGCGGTTAGCTCTGTCGCCGACACCGCTTGACAGGGATACTATTATTGGGCGTTTCGATATTCATTTTGACACAAGCGGTTATCATGAACCGGCACTTATAGATGTTAATCATCAAAGAATGCCCAACTCTTGGCGCGCATATGTAGACTCTGTTGGAAAATATTTTAACCATGCCTGGAATTACATGACCGACACACTTGGATATTCAGAACCGCCATTTGAATCCGGTCAATCGTATTATCATATCTACATAGAAGAACTCGGTGCCGATTATTATGGAGAAACTCGCTTTGTTGACTTGCTCAACAATACGACACCTTCCCTGTATACGACATATATCCGGATTGATAATGATTATATCGGTTTTAAGAGTGAAGGCATATCTGGGCTGAAAGTAACAAGCGCACATGAGTTTCATCATGCGATTCAGATAGGGCGTTACGGTCTGTGGAGCGATGAATTATATTACTACGAAATAACTTCGACCTGGATGGAAGACGTTCTTTACGATGATGTGAACGATTATTATCAATATCTGAAGGATGATTTCACGACACGCAAAGGTCATTTCATCAGACCGGATGTTTCTTTCACATCATCTTCGCCCTTGGTCTCTTATAGTAGGGCAATATGGGGGAAATTCATCGAGAAGAGATTTTCACGAGATTTAATAAGGGAATCGTGGGATTACGTTCGAAGTGAGCATACGTTATCTGCAATCGATCATGCACTCACTAACGCTGGCAGTACATTCCGTAATGCATTTTTGGAATGGACAATCTGGAATTATAATACTGGTCCATACAGCGACACACTTAGATATTATAGCGAGGGCAGAAATTATCCATCAATAGTATTTCGTCCTTCAATCGAATATAAAAATGAACCGCGATCATTTACCGATACAATCGAGGTTATCAGCTCGGTTTACCATCCAATTTGTTTATTAAGCTCTGCATCGGATAATTGTGATCTAAGCCCCCAACTCGTTGCGATTATCTCTAATCTCAACACAGCAGAAACTTCCGGCAAGAAGGTAGGATTCTCGTACGAGATTTCCAATACAGGAGGTCCAGAATTTACAGAACTATCGAATGGTATTTTCGTTCGCCTAAATGCGCCGGATCTTCAGAATTGGGTGTCACAGGAGAGTGTTCCAACAATAGTATCAAGTATCCTAACATATCCGAATCCATTTTATCCTAAAGGTTCTAAGTCATTATACCTTCGATTGCCGGCAGTTAAGCAATCGACAGCAACTCTTTATATCTACAGTGCAAGTATGGACAGGATTGCTGCAAAAGAAATTGAAGTGATCTCTCAAGACTTCGAGCCACGGATTGAATGGGATGGTCGCGATATGAACGGCAACATTGTACCGACAGGTGTTTACATATATGTAGTCGCGATTGATGGAAAACAATTCATTGGAAAATTAGCTGTTATCAAGGAATAAATGCACTTGGTTTCATTCTCAGCAGATAAGATTGCAAAAACATTTAATCGGAGAAAGGTATTCAACGACATATCCTTCTCAATGAAAGAATTTAACTCTCTGGCAATAACGGGTCGGAATGGATCGGGTAAATCTACCTTACTAAAAATTCTTGCCGGTGTCTTGTCGCCTACAAAAGGAGAAATGGATCTCGTCATCGAGGGGCGTGTTATAAAAAAGGAAGAATACTTTGTTCATCTCGGGTTAGTTTCTCCGTATCTTCAATTGTATGATGAATTCACTGGTTGGGAAAATCTTGATTTCTTCAGAAAAGTTCGAGGTTTAGATACCGCTGACGAATATCTTTCAGAGCTTCTTAGCCGGGTAAATTTATCGGAAAGAAAAAATGATTTCGTAAGAACATATTCATCCGGAATGAAACAGCGTTTGAAATATGCTTTTGCGCTTATTCATAAACCGAGTATATTACTGCTGGATGAACCGACTTCGAATCTTGATGATGAAGGAATATCAACCGTATATCAGATTATGGAGGAACAAAAGAAAACCGGAATATTGATCATTGCCACAAACGACAAAGAAGACATTAAGAATTGTGAACATGTTATCGATTTGAACATCCAAGCATTGAAGAAAGGCGAGAAGTGAAAACTGGTTCTTCAATATCAGCCATTTGGACGATATTTAAAAAGGATATGTATTCTGAGTTGCGTACACGATATGCTCTTAATGCGCTTCTAATGTTCGTAATAACGACTCTTTCTGTTATTTTGTTCTCTCTTGGTAATGAAAATGTTTCACCCGAATTACTTGCGGGCGTTCTATGGATTATCATCTTTTTCTCTACTATGTCCGGGCTTTCGCGAACTTTTGTGAGTGAGGAGGAGCGGGGCACAGTGATGACGCTCCACCTGATCGCTCGTCCTTTGGCAGTATTTTTTGGGAAATTGCTATTTAACCTAATCCTCCTTGGGGCATTGAATGTTTTCACTGTGGTTCTTTATCTCCTTTTAGTTACAGGATTTTCTGTCGATAATTACGCAATATTTACAGTAACAATCATCCTCGGTACACTCGGACTTGGAAGCGGATCAACGATTATCGCCGCAATAATAGCAAAAGCAAATACAAAGGGAACTCTATATCCTGTTTTATCTTTTCCTATCTTGCTGCCATTGTTACTGACAGTAATCAATGCCACAAAACTTTCTGTAGAAGATGTACCGCTCGTTGACGCCATCGGTGAGTTTCAAGTTTTGATTTCATATCTCATCGTGCTATTGACGATATCGTACCTTCTTTTTGAATACATCTGGAAGGAATAAAAGACTTTTTGCTCCTTAATCTCAAATTCATTATCTTTAACCGTTAGTAACGTTTAAACAACCAATATTCGAGCATAAATGACGTTAAAACTACTTTTAGGCCTTTGGCTGAGTCTTGTTATCATCGTTGGCATAGCGTTCCCGATAACTGTAAATCCAACCAATTGGTATGATTTACCGTTGGTTCCAGGTCTGGAAGATAAAGCGCGGATTATTTTCTTCCATGTACCGATGGCTTGGGTAACAACCTTGGCATTCATTATTTCATTGATCTTTGGGATAAAATTTCTATCTAAAAAAAATATGGACGATGATCTCAAATCAGCTTCGGCTGCCGGCTTGGGATTAATGTTCTGCGTGCTTGCAACCGTTACCGGATCGCTCTGGGCAAAATTTAATTGGGGATCATTTTGGAATTGGGACCCGAGAGAAACATCTATCTTCGTGCTTCTATTGATTTATGGTGCATACTTTGCACTGCGCTCTGCGGTAGAGGGGGAAGAGAAACGAGCTACACTTTCTGCAGTTTACGCGATTATCGCCGGTGTCACAGCACCATTTTTTATCTTTGTCATGCCGCGCATGATAGAAGGCTTACATCCTAATGAAGCGATAGTCAGCAGTGGAAAGATTTCTATGAACCCGACGATGCTCTTAATCTTTTTATCCTCATTAGCCGGATTCACGTCTTTGTTTTTTTGGATGCTTAATTTAAAAGTACGCGCCGAGCGGCTCGAACTTAAACATTATTTGAAAGGAGAATAAGTGTACGATTTTCTTTCGCAAAATGCTCTTTACATTGTATTGCTCATAGTACTAATCGGGTGGATGGGAATTTTCTTCTACCTTCTGCGGTTGGATAAAAAGATTACAAAACTTGAAAAGTTGTTTAAGGAATAAAAATGAAACTGAAAATAATACTTGGTGGACTTGTAATCCTTGCCGCTGTTATATTTGGCGCACTCTCTTTTGTTGAATCAAATGTGGAGTATATGGATTTCAGCAAGGCTATGTCAATAAAAAAGAAAGTCCAGGTAAAGGGGACATGGATGAAAGATATGGAATCATCCTTCGATGCAGGTAAGCGGCAATTTACATTTTACATGAAAGATGAAAATGGGTTGGAACAAAAGGTTATCTTCAGTGGAGCTAGACCCAATAACTTTGAAATTGCCGATGCAATTGTAATCAAAGGTAGATTTGAAAACGGAACATTTCAAGCAAGTGAAATCCTGACAAAGTGCCCTTCGAAATATGAAAATCAACCTGTTGGAAGCAATCCATCTATGTAGCGAAGTTATATTGTGTGGAAAGGAATCAGTTTATTCCCGGATTATTTTCCGGCGAAGTTTACTGAGAGGTTATTGATAGTATTACTAACGCGCCACAGATAATAAATCAGCATCGCTTCTGTATTTTTCAAAGTCTAATGCTGTACGTAGATATGCCGCATCATATTCAGGATTCATTGATTTAGCTCGTTTAAACCACTTCAGCATTTCACTTTTTTGCCCGATGACAGCATAAGCACGGGTTACCTTCATGATAACTTCTTCATTCGTTGAATCAAGTTGTATTGCTTTATGAATATCTTGAAGTACTTCTGGCTTATTTCCCAATCTTGCATTGAACAAACTGGCACAAGCATAATTTTCACCGACACGTGGATTCTTACTAATATTTCTCTCGCAAACCGTTAAGCCCTCATCAAATATTTTCCTTGCATCTGACTTTTTATTCTTGAATTGGTATGATACACCTAAACCATAAAGGATATTATGGTCGTTGGGGAGATATCGTAACCCTACTATCATGACTGATTCAGCCTGAGCATATTTCCCAGTAACGAGTAAAACAGAGACGAGTCCCTCGTATATTTTAGGGTACATTAGATTTTTTTGGAGAGCATTTTGGTAATAATAAATCGCACTATCGTATTCTTCTATACGCTCATATGCATAAGCAAGACTATAGGGGGGCCAATCATGCTGTTGATTGAATAGTGACGATTTGTGAAAGTATCGAATTGCCTCTGGATAATTTTTAAGTTGCGCAAATCCTACTCCGATGTTCAACATTAGCAACCAATCATGGGGTTCAACTTCTTGAAGTTTTTTTAAGTACATCAAACCTTTTGCAGGTTCTCCTAATTCGAATAAGTAAATAAAAGCCAGAGAGGTGAGGGCAACAGCATTGTTTTTATCTTTATCATATGCTTTTTGTAAATATATAATTGCTTCACCGGGTTTACCACTCAGGTCGCAGATAACTCCTAAACCTGCGATAGCAGATGTGTTAATAGAGTCAATATCCAGAGCCTTATTGTAATGTTGTTTTGCTTCGTCCAGAATATTTTCTGATGGATCCCACCCTTGCCTGAAATTTTCAACCTGCGTATTGGCAAGGGAGACAATTGCTGGGACATAATTTGAATCTCTACGAATCGCTTCGTTAAAATAAGTTATTGCAAATGTATAACCTACCTGCGTATTTTTATCCCTGTAATAGAGACCATTTAAATATGATTCATAAACTTCCGGAGATGGCTTGTATTTAGGTAGTTTAATCTTTTCTGGATCAATGGAAAATATTGCGGCAATCTTTTTGATGATGTCATCTTTAATTTTAAAAATATCGCCTTTTGTAAAATCATATCTTTCTTGCCAAACGTCTACATTGGATTCACTATCGATTAATTTTACTTTAATCTTTATCCTTGCGGGAAGAAGTTGAAGTTCACCTTTGAAGAGGTATCTGACTCCCAGTTCCGAAGCAATGGAACTATCCGATATTTTCACTCCTTTAAAAGAAAATGCACTTTTTCGAGAGATAACGCTAATCTCGGAGAAATTCGATAGTTCATTCATGATTTCTTCTGTAAATCCATCAGCAAAATATTGTTGCTCAGATTCTCCAATATTTGAGAAAGGTAACACCGCGATTGATTTACTGAGAGTTGTAGTTGGTGGCTTGATGAGAAACGTTTTAATTATGAAGCCGGCGAATGCGATTAGTAATATAAGCCCCGGTATCCAAACCAGCGATACTTTATGTCTCTTTGCAATATATTTAATAGTTCGTGTGGCAGTCTTCCAATCAGAATCCGCTGTTTCTGATACAACCACATCAATTTGGAACTTATTATGTAATGCTTTGAGGTCTGTAACAATCTCATCCATCCGTTGATACCGCTCATTAGGATCCTTTTGCAGTGCGCGTGCGATAATCAGTTTGAGATCGAAGGGGAGAGCGGTTCTAAAAGTTTCAACCGGCAATGGATTTTCGTTTGTAATCGAGTACATCAGCGCGGCTTCAAACTCACCTCGAAATGGAAGTTTGCCGGTAAGCATCTCGAATAGCATTATACCTAACGACCAGATGTCTGAGCGTGTATCAACATTATCGCCACGCGCTTGCTCTGGCGACATGTATGCAACTGTTCCAAGTGTTGTACCGCTTTTAGTAAGATGAATCCCTCCTGAAAGTTTCGCAAGTCCGAAATCAATAATTTTGGCGATACCATCATTAGTTATTAAAACATTTCCCGGCTTGAGATCGCGGTGAATGATTCCACGCTCATGTGCCTTTGCCATCCCTTGAGCAATTTGTAATGAAAAATCAATTGCTTGATTTATATCGAGAGGTCCTTTTGCTATTTTATCCTTAAGCGAATCCACATCATAACATGCCATAACAATGTACATCGAGCCATCCGGTGTTTCATTGATCTCGTAGATTGCACCGATGTTAGGATGGTCGATTACTGAGGCAGCCCTGGCTTCCTGGATAAAACGTGACTTCTTTTCTTCATCTGCGCCGACATGTGGGGGAAGGAACTTCATGGCAACACATCTGCCAAGCTTGGTGTCTTCGGCTTTATATACCACGCCCATCCCGCCTTCACCGAGCTTCTCTATTATTTTGTAATGGGAAATAGTCTGTCCTATCATGAGGGAGTCCCTTCCTCACTACGTTCGTCAGGGTCCTCAAAATCACAGCCACTCGTAAAAAACGCTCGTGGGTGATTTTGGGACTTATAGTGGGAGATTGTTTGTCCAATCATCTGGAATTTCTCCATTCGAACTCATCCCCTCGTTCCCCTTCTCTAAAAGTTAGAGAAGGGGAGGCACCGGCGGAGCCATTCCGTCCCTCTCTGAATTTAGAGAGGGACCACAGCCCGCCCGAACCACTGATGTCATTCAGTCGGGCGGGGGTGAGTTCATAATATGATATAGTTTGTCCTATCATTGCTATTCAATTATTTTAAAATAGTAAGCTTAAATAATCGTTAGAACATAAGTAGAAAATGAAGAAATGTCAATATTCAGAGGAGATAAAAGAATCCTTTCAGAAGAATGCATTCCGTTTATATTGTTGAATGATAACGAGTTAAGTGATTATTTGGGATTTAATTTTTTTCAGATAAATATCTCTCAATTAATATTGACAATGAGAATACGATTTCGTAACTTACCAGCGTGTTAATGCCATTCTTAGTGTTTCTGAATATTGTTTGAGGAAGCATTTTTTATTTGATACTCAATTGTATTTTTTATAACGGGAGATTCTATTACGTGTTTATAAACTCTTGCATCGAACAGAATTTCTTGACAGAATAATGCTGAAAGCTCGGGAGTTATTTTATTCTTATTGAGTATCTGATTTAGCGCGAGATCATGATCAGAAATCGGCAATAGATAATGAACAGGTTGTTGAATAGTATGCTAATATTAGGAAGGGTGATTTTATGCGATCTTTGATTCTTTCTTGTTTAACGATAATTGTTTTTTCGTTTAATGCTTCGCTGGGTAACGCGCAACCCAATACATATTCAAAAATATGGATTGTTATTAAAGACAGCATTACACAAACACAAACCGATACTGCTCTTGTCATATTTGGGAATCAATGGCAGGCAACTTATGGAAAAGACAGTCTTTTCCCAAGTTTGGAAGAGAGATACGCACCGCCACCTTCGCCCGGCTTCGATGTTAGATGGTTTGGCATACCCGGAAGACTAAGACAGTCTTTAGTATGTTATGAGATACGCGGTATACCGGCTAATCCAGCTAAGATAGATACCTTCGTTTTGGGAATAACTAATCCTACCGCTCCGGCATCGAGATGGAAATTTAAGTGGCCCTCAGCATCATATCTTGCCGCCAGATGCGATAGCATGTTCCTTATATATCATCCTATGGGTATAATAAATAAAATTAACATGTTCACGACGGATAGTTTGATTATCTACGGTCCTGACAATTTGGAAATTTCTAAACTTTTTATATACAAATATGGCGTCAAGTATGCAGACACTATATCCCAGATAAGCGGGACAGTTTATGAAGATCGTAATGCAAATCAAATAAGAGATAATATTGGAATGCCCGGTGAAGAAAAAGGTTTTTCCGGCTGGCAGGTTAACCTTACTGGACCTGAAAATCGATCAGCAATAACAGACACAAACGGTAGATACAGCTTTATAGATTTGGTAGATGGTAATTACACAGTGAATGAATTAGTTCAGAGTAATTGGGGACAAACATCTCCATTACCCTCCGGTAACCATACTATAACTATTAACGCTAGCTCACGATATTTTCCAAACGCGGATTTTGGAAACAGATCGATCGGTACAATCAGCGGTTTAATATTCAATGACATCAACGGGAACAGTGTAAAAGATATTGGAGATACTACACTACAGGGCTGGAAAATCTACTTGCATAATTCCGGGATGAATCTCATAGATTCCTCGATCAGCAATTCAAGCGGGCAATATATTTTCGAGTGGCTAACTCCCGGCGCATATACTGTCACCGAATCTCAAGATACATCATGGCTTCAAACTTATCCAACAGGAATTGGATCTCATACTATAAATATTAATATCGGCGATGTATTAACGAACTTCAACTTTGGCAATACACGTGGTTATAGATACGTTGGAGGGGGGACAGGAAATTGGTCGAATGCCTCAAGCTGGCCCGGCGGGAATGCACCAGGATCGACCGACCCAGTTTCAATACCGCCAAATGTTGTAATCACAATCGATTCATTACCTAACGGCACAATTGCCGCCCTTAGGATGGAAACTGGAAGTAGTGTACAATTTGCTCCAAGTGTGGGACAACTTGTTATCACGGGAAAACTTCAAATTGATCCGGGTGCAATATTACAATTTTCAACAAGTTCCGACACTACCAGGTTGATCTGTTATCACGATTGGGTGAATTATGGTACTTTGGATCCCGGACATTCAACAATAACATTTTCAGGCAATCAGCCAAAAACTATTATTGGTACTTCAACATCGAATATATTTTATCGAATGGAAGTGAAGGGAGACAGTACAAATATCATTGGTAATTTAGTAATCCAAAATTCATTGTTACTGAATAATGATATAATTCAAAGGGACCAAGATACTGTTTTTATTGATTCAAGTAATGCAAATGCAATTCAAGATACAGGAAAGATTCTTCAGGGAACTATTCAAAGGACGATTGCGCCTGGCGACACTAATATTTATCGTTTTGAAAGCCCTGGATCGTTTATCCAGTTTTTGGATGAGGGCTTGTTTACTACTCAGGCAATACCTACAACACCAAGATTAGTTACTTTTACCACCAAGCCAAATAGAAATATAGGAACTTCATTCCGTTGGAATCTGATCGGCGGGAATATTGATACTATACAGAAAACCATAACAACAACAACATCCATAACCAACTCAAAATGGGTTTTCGGAATTCCCAGACCACCCAGGAGACTTATGTCAATAACTGATAGCCTGATTTCAGGTTTCACATCTGTTAATCGGATTTACGCCATAAGGCAACAAGGCGGTGAAAATATCCGATCTAAGATTTCCCTCAGATATAATCAGTCCGAAGTTCCGGAGGGCTTTGCAGAATCAAACTTGGCTTTATTATCAGGACCGTATTACACAGACAGCGTTTCAATGAATTGGAATATGATTTCTTTGCCTTTAGAACCGCCGAATCACAGCAAGGCAATTTTGTTCCCTCTATCTTCATCACAAGCATTTTCATACGACGGTATTTACGTAGAGCAAACCGATCTGAAATTTGGTGATGGATATTGGTTGAAGTTTCCAGAGAATCAAGAGATAAATATATTCGGTGACGACAAAAAAACTATCACAATCCCTGTGAAGGAAGGGTGGAATATGATTGGGTCTATAAGCTATCCAATTGCGTATGCCTCGGTATCATCTGATCCTCCCGGCATAATATCATCGGATATATTTGGTTACACGACGGGCTACAAGAGTGTCGATACTTTGCTTCCGCTCAAAGCATATTGGGTAAAGGTCGGTTCAGCCGGTAACTTGGCATTATCCGCCGGATCAGGAAGTTATTCTCTGAAAATAAATCATCCGACATCCTTACTGGATAAATTAAACTCGTTGTTTATCTCTGACGCTTTAGCAAATGAACAAAAACTTTATTTCGGAAATAGTATTGGTAAGAACATTGCACGGTATGAATTACCACCGGTACCCCCAGCCGGTATGTTCGATGTACGATTTACTACAAACAACAGAGTAGCGGTTACAGAGGATGAGATAAAAGATTATCCTATCGTTATCTCTTCAGCTAATTTTCCCATTTTCGTACGATGGGAGATAAAAGAAGGTTCTTCAAACGCATGTTTAATCGTTGATGGACATGCAATTAGCTTAAGCCGAACCGGAGCGACTGAAATCTCCAATCCGGAATCCGAAATCAAGCTCAGGTTAACATCGTCTTCATCCATGGAACTGCCAAAGGAATTTGCTTTACACCAGAATTATCCTAACCCATTCAATCCGTTGACGATTATCAATTATCAATTGCCAATTGGCAATTGGGTAACGCTAAAAGTGTACAATGTGCTTGGTCAAGAAGTGGCTACACTTGTTGATGAGATGCAAGATGCAGGATACAAATCTGTTGAGTGGAATGCTAACAATTATTCAAGCGGTGTTTACTTCTACCGATTAACGGCTAAGTCGGCAGAAAAATCTTTTGTTTCAGTTAAGAAATTATTGCTGATGAAGTAAACCAAATAAATGTGCGACTCACTTCCAAACTTGAATCTAACTTGCGGCGAAGCCGTCACTCTGGAAAAGTGAATCGCACATCGGCATGAAGGTAACTCGAACATTTTATTATTTCTTGTGAGCAGGTATCAATTCATTGAATCCAGCAAAGTTTCTTTCTGCTTCGCGCCGACAAAAAACTTTTTAATAATACCATTCTCTATAATAACGGTCGATGGCGTCCCCAATACGCCGACAGCCATAGCTGTATTATAATCTTTGGATATATCGATCTTGAATATATTATTCTTTGTCCTTTGTAGATCATCTATGATCGGCGTTTGGTAGCGACATGCGGCACATGAGGGTGAGTAAAAATACATCATGACTCGTTCACCTCGTCTGACCAATTCACCAATGTTGCCGGATAAACCCGTTACCTCTTTGCCTTTTTTAAATCGTGCTTTTATTTGCACCGACAACTGAAGTGAGATTAGCAGAAGTAAGATACCCGAGATAATGTAAACATAAATCATATACTGTCCCGAGAAGATTGTTTTCTTGAAGGTATTAGCAATCCTATCCCCGCACCGTATAGAGTACTGATATACGGATTACTTGAAATAGGGCAGGTGCCGCTGTAACATCCGACGAAATAATAATATGAGTAACCTAATATCGCTCCTGCTAAAGCAAATATTAAACGCTTCAGCCAGATCTTTTCAGTGAATATCGATTTCATATGTGCAGGAATTTTAATCACAAAAGTTAATTATGATGGTGGTGTTTATCGTGATCGTGATGATGATGTTCATGCTCAGCTTCTTCATCTGCTACCGGCAACAGTAGAAGCTCTTTATCGATAATTTTCTTCAATGTATCCTTCGGTAATGCACCCACTGCCATCATAGGCTGTTTATCTCTTGGGATGAATAACAGACTCGGAATGCTCTGAATACCGAATGCAGAAGCGAGTTCCTGTTCTTCCTCGGTATTAACTTTGTAGAAATTAACTTTGCCGATGTATTCCTTTGAAAGCTCGTCAATAACCGGTCCAACAATCCGGCAAGGTCCGCACCACGGCGCCCAGAAATCTATGACACCCGGTAGTTCACCCTGATAATTCCAATCTTTGCTCTTCTCGTAATTAAAAACTTTATCAAGAAATGTTTGTTTTGTAAGATTTTCCGACATAATTTAATCCTTTGAATTTGACCCAATATTATTTTTGTATTCATAGGATTTGATGAGTGTAATGTCGGAAAGGATTCATCGTGCCTTTTTGAAATATGGATAATCATCAAAGGAATATCCATATTCAAGAGAATATGTGCAACTATCATTTATTATGACTTAATTAACAATGAGTTTGACAATCACTTCTCAATGTTATATATTTCTGAAAACATGGAATGCAGACTATGACTTTAATGGAAAAAATATCAATAGATCTCAAAAATGCTTTAAAGTCCGGTGAGAAATTACGACTTGAGACAATAAGGACAATTAGAGCAGCACTACTTGAGAAGCAAGTCGAGAAAAGACCGACAGGAGGGATGACCCCTGATGATGAAACTTCGGTATTAATATCAGCCGCTAAAAAACGAAGAGAATCTATAGACATTTTCCGCCAGGCGGGAAGAAACGATTTGGCAGACCAAGAAGAAAAAGAGCTCTTGATCATTCAAGAATATTTACCAAAACAGCTTGCTCAGGATGAAATAGAAATTATCATAACTAAAATAATTACCGATGTCGGTGCAACATCGGCAAAAGATTTTGGCAAGGTGATGCCTTTAGTTATGAAAGAACTTAAAGGAAAGGCAGATGGCAAGATTGTTCAGGAGACAGTTAAAAAATTACTAGGTGGCTAATAATATGACTATAACCGATATATTAATAATTGTTGCAGTTGTTCTATTTGTTGTGTTAGGAATCAGAGATGGTTTTTTTAGAAAAATCTTTGGGATACTAGGATTCTTAGGCGGATTAATATGTGCCGCAAAATTCATGACTTTTCTTAGTGATATTTTCATAGAGGCTGTTGGGACATCTAAAGATATCTCGATGATAATAGCATTCTTTTCGATTTTCATATTTGTCGTGGTAATGGTAAATCTATTTTACAGGTGGTTTGGTGCCAGTGGAAGCGATGCAATTAAACCTTGGTCAAGAATTGCAGGCGGACTGCTTGGTGCAGTTCAGGGTGTTTTTGTAGCCAGTTTAATATTGGTTATGTTGAGTTTTTTTGAAATCCCCTCTGAAGAAGAAAAAGTCAATTCCTTCTTATACGAAGACACAGTTCAAATTACCCCCATTGTCTATGATTATACGACAAAATGGATACCTGATTCAAAGATGTTCATAGAAGAAATCGGTAAAAAGATTGAGGACAAACGGAGATAATAATGAATGAGATTCCATGCGTGATCTTCTAAATTCCTTCCAAAAACTTGAATTCGATAAAGTTAAGAAATATATACAGAAGTATTGTATCTCGGATCTCGGACGTGAGCAAATTGAATATTTAGTGCCTTTTTCCGATATCCCCACAATAAAAAATTCTCTTTCTTTAGTATCGGAAATGAAGCAGCTCTTAGAGTCCGACAATCCTTTGCCCATCGAAAATATATTTGATATAAGAGCCAGCATTCAACGTTCAAGTATTGATAACTATATTTTGTCTTCAGAAGAGTTGTTCAAGATAAAGCATCTACTAAAGACTTCCCGAGATATTCGAACATATTTTAATCAAAGATTAAAAGTATACCCGCTTCTTTCAGAGAGAGTTATGGATATCCATATCGAGAAGATTCTTGAATTTAATATTGCGCAAGCAATCGATGATGATGGTAAAGTGAAGGATGACGCGAGTAAAGAATTATTTTCGATAAGAAAGCAGATTATCGAAAAAAGTCATGCAATAAAACGAAACCTTGAGTCACTGTTAAAATCTATCGTTGGAGCGGATTGGGTACAGGAGGAAATCATAACGACAAGAGAGGGAAGAATGGTGATTCCCGTAAAGGTCGAACATAAAAATCGTTTACCGGGTTTCATCCATAGCGCGTCTGCAAGCGGAGCTACTGTATACATTGAGCCGGCAGAAACGCTTGAGATGAATAATGAAATTCGTACTCTCACGTTCCAGGAACAAAGAGAAATAGAAAAGATTTTGAAAGAGCTAACAAAACAAGTTCGTGAAGCAAAAGATAATTTAAAGAACAATATTGAAATTCTTGCAGACCTCGATTTCATACAGGCTAAGGCTAAATATTCTATCCAGATTATAGGATCAGAACCAAGAATATCTACAGAAGGTTCTATACGATATTTGAATTGCTATCATCCAATCTTATTGCAACGACATGGTCGGAAAGATGTAATCCCACTCACGATGGAA
This sequence comes from uncultured Chlorobiaceae bacterium, assembly GCA_964520905.1. GTDB lineage: Bacteria > Bacteroidota > Ignavibacteria > UBA10030 > SZUA-254 > JAGVIE01. Next base: position 92,420 of record CAZFQL010000016.1, read on the forward strand.
TTACCTTCGACAATAAATACCGTTATCATTACAGGACCTAATGCCGGTGGTAAAAGTGTTGCAATGAAGACAGTCGGCTTATTATCCCTCCTTGCACAATCCGGATGTCATATTCCTGCCTCACCTGAAAGTGAATTAAGAATATTCTCCGATTTTTTTGTTGACATCGGTGATGAACAATCTATAGAAAACGACTTAAGCAGTTTCAGCTCTCATCTAAATAATTTGAAAATAATAATTGATAACGCAAATTCATATAGCCTTGTCCTAATAGATGAAATCGGATCTGGTACAGACCCGCTTGAAGGGGCTTCTCTTGCCGCTTCGATTTTAGAAGAATTGACAAAAAAGGCATCTTTAAATATTGCAACAACCCACCATGGTACATTGAAATCGTTTGCTTTTGAAACACCCTCCATCGAGAACGCAGCAATGGAATTTGATATGGCAACGCTGAAACCGACATATAAATTTCGCTTAGGTATTCCTGGGAGCAGCTATGCCATTGAGATGGCTGAACGAATGAACATGCCCACGTCTATCATAAACCGGTCGAGAGAGCTAAAAGGTAGTGAAGCGAGTAAGCTTGAAAATCTAATTATAGATCTGGAGCGTCAATCACAAGAATTGAAGGCTCAATTAGACAATGTGAGTCAGGAAAAAACTAATCTTAATAACTTGAATTTTGTTTATCAAACAAAGATAACTACCTTGGAAAAAGAGGTTAAAGATATAAGATCTCGCGCAATAGATGAAGCTAATAATATCGTGCAAAAAGCTAACGCTGTAATTGAAAGATCAGTTCGTGAGATAAAAGAATCTGCTGCTGAACGACATATAATTAAAAAGGCAAAGACAGATGTCAGGATGGTTAGTGAAGAATTTAATAAAATGCTCGACGAGATTCAATCTGCTCCGAATGAAATTGGATTTAAAATTGGCGATCAAGTTAAATTAAGACAGAGTAACACTATCGGAGAGGTACTATCTCAACTTGATGACAATTCCTACATCATTCAAACCGGAGATATAAGAATCAAAGTCAATCGTGCGGATTTATTAATCTCAAACAATATATCTATCACTCCAGCGCATTCAGTAAATGTATCTACAGTATTACCCGTAGAAATAAAACGTGAAATAGACCTGCGTGGTATGTATGGAGACAATGCCTTAAATGCAGTGGATAAATTTATTGATGAAGCAATTCTATCAGGCTTAAATCGGATTGATATAATTCATGGTAAAGGAACAGGAGCGCTTAGAAAGAAAATCTCGGAATATTTGAAAACTCATTCAGCGATTAAATCCTTTAGATTAGGTGAATGGAATGAGGGAGGAACAGGAGTTACAGTAATTGAACTTAAGTAATTAATGAATAATAAAATTAATAAAATCTTAGTTGCTAACAGGGGAGAAATTGCTGTTAGGATAATGCGGACGTGTAGGGAAATGGGTATATCTACGGTTGCGATCTATTCAGATGTCGACCGGAATGCATACCATGTAAGGATGGCAGATGAATGTTATTCTGTTGGAGGCGCCCCTGTGCGTGAAAGTTACCTGAATCAGAATAAGATTATTGAAATCGCTAAGCGTTCGAACGTAACTGCTATTCATCCAGGTTATGGGTTTTTATCTGAAAATCCTGGTTTTGTAGAATTGGTCAATAATAACGATTTAATTTTCATCGGACCGGGAGCAGAAGCAATTAGATTAATGGGAGATAAAACCGCTGCACGTGAGCTTGCTTCATCACTTGGTATTCCAATTGTACCCGGAACAACAAAACCATTATCGTCGATAGATGAAGCGATTGAGGTTGCAAAAACGTTAACCTATCCGATTTTACTTAAAGCGTCTGGCGGTGGAGGTGGAAAAGGCATGAGGATAATTAATTCTGATTCAGAATTAGCATCAGGTATACGCGCCAGTCAATCGGAAGCAGAATCGGCTTTCAACGATAATCGGATTTATATCGAAAAGTATATTGAAAATCCCAGACACATCGAGGTTCAAATTCTTGCGGATAGTTATGGAAATGTCATTCATCTTGGTGAACGCGAATGTTCTATCCAGAGAAGACATCAGAAAATAGTTGAAGAATCGCCTTCGCCGTTTATCGATGAGCCGATTAGGGAGAAGCTTACGCAGACTGCAATAAGGTTAGTCAAACATAGTGGCTACACGAATGCCGGAACGATTGAATTCATATTTGATCAAGAAAAGAATTTTTATTATCTCGAAATGAATACGCGATTACAGGTTGAACATCCGGTTACTGAGATGAGGATTGGATTGGATATAGTTCGGGAGCAGATATCAATTGCAGAAGGTAAGCCACTTTCTATCACCCAAGAAGATATTATGTTTAATGGGCATGCGATAGAATGCCGGATTTATGCTGAGGACCCGGCGAATAATTTTTACCCATCAACCGGTAGAATTCATTCGATAAAATCTCCACAAGGATTAGGCATTCGTGAAGATTGTGGAGTTCAGGATGGAGATGAAATAACCACATACTACGACCCAATTATTTCTAAACTTATTGCGTGGGGGAATACTCGCGAGGAGGCGAGGAAAAGAATGATCGCTGCATTGGAAGATTATGAGCTATTTGGAGTTAGAAATAATATAGCATTATGTATTTGGATAATGAACCATACAGTTTATTCCGAGGGTATAATTGATACAAATTTCTTACTTCGATATTTTAAGCCAGAAATGATTGAGAAATATTCCGAAGAAATATTACACATAGCGGCTATTGCTATTCATAAAACGGAAAAATATTTTACGATAGAATCTTCAGCTATACCAAGAAATAACTATAGGAGCACGTGGAAAAATAACTTGATGGATTATATGAGATGAAGTCGGAAGCTAAATATATTTTTCTTATAGGTAACAAAAAAATTGAACTAATTCAAGAAGCATCATTCTTGCGAGTCGATGGTAGAATATACAGTACTGATTTATTCCGAAACTCAAGTGGAATATGCACGATAATAAATGAAAATAAAACCTTTAAGCTCTATTGTAAAAGAGTATCTGAAACTGAATACGACGTATGGATTAAACATCATGTACTGCGTCTAATAGTTGAAGATAAAAAAACGACTTTAATAAACAAATACAAAAAAAATGTTAATTTCGGTGCGCTAAATACTTGTATCAAGGCTCCTATGCCAGGCTTAGTTACTCGTATTGAGGTAAAAGTAGGAGATATAGTTCAACAAGGACAGGGCTTATTGGTATTAGAGGCAATGAAAATGGAAAATGAAATTCGTTCAAGCTCAAATTGCATTATCAAAGAGATAAAAGTTTCGGAAAGAATGACTGTAGAAAAAGATCAGGAATTGCTTACAATAGAATCAATCAACTCAAACTTAAATAATAACGATAGCTAATGGAACCGAAAGTAAATTTAGAACTTGCTTTACGGCATGGACTTAACGAAGATGAATATTCAAAAATTCTTACCATCCTTGGACGGATACCAACTTATACCGAACTTGGCATTTTCAGTGTAATGTGGAGTGAGCATTGCAGTTATAAAAATTCAATCTCAGAGATTAAAAAATTACCAAGATCCGGACCGCGCCTATTGGTACAAGCCGGTGAAGAGAATGCCGGTTTAATCGATATAGGGGATGGAATGGCTGTTGCCTTTAAAATTGAAAGCCATAACCATCCTTCTGCTGTTGAACCATATCAAGGAGCTGCAACCGGAGTAGGAGGGATAATGAGAGATATTTTTACGATGGGAGCACGACCCATTGCTTCTCTTAATTCACTTCGTTTCGGAAATCTTGATAACCCTCGAACGAAATTCCTAATGAAAGGAATAGTAAAAGGTATTGGTGACTACGGAAACAGTTTTGGAGTTCCTACAATTGCTGGTGAAATATATTTTGATGATAGTTACAATGAAAATCCTATCGTAAATGCAATGTCTGTCGGAATAGTCAAACATTCCGAAATAGCAAAGGCAGTTGCAAAGGGTGTTGGGAATTCAGTTATGATTGTAGGATCGGCGACTGGAAGAGACGGAATACATGGCGCAACATTTGCGTCTGAGGAGATTTCAGAGGAATCGGAACAGAAGCGACCATCCGTTCAGGTTGGCGATCCGTTCACAGAAAAATTATTGCTTGAGGCAACACTTGAGGCGATTAAAACTGGCTATGTAATAGGAATACAAGATATGGGTGCTGCCGGAATTACTTGTTCAGCCTCAGAGATGTCTGCGCGTGGTAATAGCGGTATGACGATTAATCTAAATCTCGTCCCCGTCCGAGAGGAACATATGAGTAGTTATGAGATCATGTTGTCGGAATCCCAGGAAAGGATGTTACTTGTTATTCAACCTGAACATGAAGATGCAATTAAAAGCATTTTCGATAAATGGGAATTGCAATGCAGCCGCATCGGAGAAGTTACAGATAACGGAAAAATAAGAATTTATCATAACACTATACAGGTGGCAGATATTCCAGCATATAATCTTGTACTTGGAGGAGGTGCACCGGTATATTATCGTGAAAGTAAGAAACCTGAATACATAGATGAACTAAGAAAATTTGATTTTAATTCTTTACCAGAGCCGAACGATTATAATGATTGCTTATTACAATTATTATCTTCTCCAAACATTTGCTCACGACGGTGGGTCTATACACAATATGACAGAATGGTTCGTACAAATACTATAATTAATATATCTGGTAACGCTGCAGTTGTAAGAATTAAAGGATCAAATAAAGCTCTTGCAATGAAGACTGATTGCAATGCGCGTTATGTATATTTAAATCCATATGAGGGGGCTAAGATTGCAGTAGCTGAAGCGGCAAGAAATGTAGTATGCGTTGGAGCAAAACCATTGGCAATAACGAATTGCTTGAATTTTGGGAACCCATATAAGCCCGAGATATATTGGCAGTTTAAAGAGACCATAAGAGGAATATCTGATGCCTGCCTGGCATTGAATACTCCCGTAACAGGTGGTAATGTGAGTTTTTATAACGAAAACCCTGATGGAGCAATATTTCCTACACCTGTCATCGGTATGATAGGCGAAATCACTGATTTCAGAAATTACATATCTTCTGATTTCAAGAATAATGGCGACATTGTGATTCTTCTGGGAAAAACAACCGGACATCTTGGTGGATCGGAATATTTAAAACATATATTTAACACTACAGCAGGAGATGCTCCACACATAGACCTGGCTACTGAATTCCGATTACAGGAATTAGTGTTAGAGTTAATAGGGAAAGATTTGTTAAATTCCGTTCATGATTTGAGTGAAGGTGGACTTGCCATAGCACTTGCAGAATCTTCTATATATGCATATGAAAACAATCGATCTCTTGGAGTAAAAGTCTTATTACCAGAGAAAGTACGTATGGATTATTCATTATTCGGAGAGGATCAATCAAGAGTGCTGGTTTCAGCAGATAATAAAAATCTAAGCAAAATAAAAGCTATTGTCGAAGAATATGAGATAGAATTTTCTATAATTGGTGAAGTTGTTATTAATCAGTTTTCGATAAATAATCTTATAAATTTAAACATAACAGAGATGGTAGCACCGTATAACAACACAATTGAAAAGAAAATCGAAGAAATAGTATGATAGAATTAAATAAAGAGGGAGAGTTGATATAAATAAACTAATGTAGATATACGCAGAATGACGATGTTACTTTACATAATATATATTATCAGTAATTATTCTTAATATGAAAATCGACCGCGGAAGATCTCTTTTGCCGAGCCAATTAATTCGATTTCACTGAACTCTTCATATTCTCGTCGAAATCTTATTGTTAATGTTTCTCCACTTCTGGTCTTAACATCAACAGGCGACACAAAGTTATTGTTTATCGATGATGCTATTGCACTTGCAATAGCTCCCGTTCCGCATGCTAAAGTTTCATCCTCAACACCTCTTTCATATGTCCTCATTGAAATTCTATTAGCATCTAAGATATCAACAAAATTGACATTTGTTCCAAATGGTTGAAATTCTTGATGATGGCGGATCTGGGAACCGATATTCTTAATACCATGTGATTGAATTATGTCTCTTAATTTATGTGAAATGTCTTTTTGAAAGATGACTACGTGCGGAGCACCAGTGTCGATCGATAACAAAGGAAGTTTTTCGTCAGATATATCAATTGTTATACTTTTGATATCTTTCGGGTTTCTCATTCTTAGTATAACATTAGTATCTATTTGCTTAGCGAAATAAATATCATCGAGAGCTTCAAATTTAATCTCCCTATTATTAAGGTCATTCATCATATATAGAGCAATACATCTGCCACCATTTCCACACATACCTCCATAACTACCATCGGAATTATAGTATTTCATTTTAAAATCTGTTTTTAAACTATCTTCGACAATAAGGAGTCCATCTGCACCTACCCCATATCTTCTATCGCTTATAACCGGAGCCAATTCTTTCCAATCGATAGTATAGCGACTATCTCTATTGTCTATCAAGATGAAATCGTTGCCAGCGCCGGACATTTTTATGAAATCAATATCAGTCATAATTTATACGAATGCATAAAAACGAGTCAAATAAAAAAGCCGTATTATTTACGGCTTGTTGTGGAGATGCGGGGAATCGAACCCCGGTCCGAAGAGAAGACCATCAGAACTTCTACATCTATAGTTTACTCTTTGAACTTCACTCGTGAACCCCGGAGCAAACGCAGTTTTCACAAGCCATCTCAGTATATTTTCATCTTAAAACCCTGAGAATGTTTTGAGACTACCCCAGCATTATCGACACCTTATTGCAACCCGCTGGGTAAGATCGCATAAGATGGACTACTTAATAATTAAGCAGCCAGTGCGTAGTTATAGTTTGCACTTATTGTTTTCCGCTTTATTATCGTGCAACTCGGAGAGCACGAGATGCAATTCCAACCATCCTCATCCCCGTCGAAACCATGTCATCCCCTTTAATAATATAATCTCAAAATATTGATAAAGCAAATATACTATGACTTTCGTGAAAGTTCTTTCTTGAGATAAGAAAAAGCTTCTTGAGGTGTATCGGCAAATTTAAATAATTTTAAGTCATATTTAGATATCATTTGATGCTTAGCAAGTGCATCAAAATTAATAATTTCATTCCAATAATCCTTCCCGTATAATACTATGGGAAGATGTTTTCTGACTTTTTTTGTTTGAATAAGTGTTAATACTTCGCACATTTCATCTAAAGTACCAAAACCGCCTGGGAACATGATCAGAGCTTTAGCTAAATAAATAAACCAAAATTTTCTCATGAAAAAATAATGAAACTCAAAGCTAAGTTCTTTTGAAATAAAGCGATTAGATTCTTGTTCGTAGGGTAAACTTATATTGAGTCCGATAGATTTTCCTTTAGCATGAATTGCTCCCTTGTTTGCGGCTTCCATTATACCTGGACCACCGCCAGAGCACACGACATAATGTCTGCCATCAGGTAACGATTTTGCCCATTTTGTAATCATCGCAGATAGTAGGTAAGCGTCTTTGTAATAAGCTGACATCGTAAGTTTGACATCAGCTTCTTCTAGTTTTTTCTCCTGAGCTCGAGTCAGATTCGATGATTTTAGATATAATCTCTTTAGTCTTTGAAGCTGTTTCTTAGCTACTTCAGATGGCAATATTCTGGATGATCCAAAAAAAACTATGGTATCACTGATTCCCTCCTTTCTGAACCGAGAGAGTGGCTCTAAGAATTCTGATAATATCCTGATTGTTCGAGCCATCGGACTATTTAAAAACTTTGAATTCTTATAAGCTTTATGTGGTTTCATTTCTGTTTCATTTGATTAATTATTGTGTGAGTTTAAATTGATCTTCCGCCATCAATTGGTATTACCTGGCCTGTGATGTATCTGGATGTAGTACTTAAAAATATAATCATATCGGTTATATCCTTAGAGTTTCCATATTTTTTTAAAGGTATAGATTCTACCGGTATATGCTTCACGCCTGATTTTTCCTCGCCATCAAGATATATTGTGCCGGGAGCAATAGCATTCACATGTATATCTGGGGCGAGTGTTTTGGCTAAAATTTTCGTTAGTATAATCACCCCTGCTTTGGAGATACTGTAAGGTAAGTGTTCCTTCCAGGGTTGTAGTCCTCCTAAAGAAGCGATGTTAATTATTCTACCTTTTTTTTGCTTGAGCATATATGGCGCAACTGCTTGAGAGCAAAGGAATGTTCCCTTCAAGTTAATATCAATTGTAGCATCCCATTTTTTTTCTGTGGTGGCAAGAAGAGAACTTTCTAAAAAAATTGAAGCGTTATTGACTAGAAGATCAATTTGCCCAAATTCTTTTATGGTCCTATTTATCATTCGTTGTACTTCTAACTTTTTTGAAATATCGGCTCTAATTGGTACTGCCCTCACACCATATGTTCGAATAATTTTAACTGTGTCCTTAGCTTCAAGTACTGAATGATGATAATTCAGGATAAGATTATACCCTTTTTTAGCTAATGATATTGCTATCTGTCTTCCCAGACGTCGTCCACTGCCTGTTACTATGGCTACTTTCCTCTTAGTCCGCATGGTTGATATTTAAGTTATTATTACGCAAAATTTAAATTACTTGCTGATGTTACGCACCGTAGGTGCGAAATGTCTATAGGAGTTTCTGCCGAAGCATT
>CAZFQL010000017.1:0-95778 GCA_964520905.1 uncultured Chlorobiaceae bacterium
TCAAACATACTACAACCCCCGTGCCGGAGTTTTTACACAGTCTCCATGCCTTCGGGACAAGGGTGATAAGGAGAATGAGGATAGGAAAAGAAGTATCAAGCATTACCAATGAGAACATCTCATAGGGCTGGGATACTGGATTGACCACCACCATGAGTTGAACCAGATTAAAACTTGCGTTTGAAGAATTTTTAATTTACATTGAATAATCAAATCATTATTTGCAAAATTATTACAATAATAAGCCCAATTTCATGTTAGGTGCCTAAAATGCTTATAGAGTTTTCAGTTGAAAATTTCAGATCAATAAAAGAAAAACAGACCTTGTCGATGTTATCCTCTGGGAAGGTTAGTGAACATCCAGAAAATCTGATGATAACTAAAAATAATTTTAGATTAAATAAATCTTCAATTATCTACGGACGGAACGCTTCTGGTAAAACAAATTTATTAATGGCGATGAAAGCACTCGAATTCCTAGTGCGTCGCTCAGTTCATTTCAAACTAGATCAAGAGATACCACCGTATGAACCATTTAAGCTAGATAAAATATCTTGTGACAAACCGACCAACTTCGAAATTGATTTTATCGCGATAGATAATGTTCGGTATAAATATTCTTTATCATATTCAAAATCCGAAATTATCGATGAATCGTTATTTTATTATCCTAAGGGGCAACCAGCAAAACTTTTTGTTAGGGAACAAACTAAACCTATTCTTTTTGGTACATCAATAAAAGGTGATAGACGAAGTATCGAAAAACAATTATTGAACAATCAGCTTTTTTTATCCAAGGGAGCAAATAGTAACATCGAACAACTGAAGGCACCCTACCTATTTTTCAATAAATACATTTTTGCAAGAATTTTCAGCGATTTTGATTTCGATGATTCTCTTATTAATAGTTATACAAGAGCTATTGCAGAAAAAAAGGACACAAAGTTAAAAGAAAATCTAGATAAGTTAATAAGGATTGCTGATACGGGTATCTCTTCGATTATGGTTAATGAAGTCTCCATAGATAAAATAAAATTCCCGGATGGTCTGTCGGAAGACGCTAAGAAGCGGATTCTTGACAGAAATAAGTACGAAATAAAAACAATTCATAAAATTTATGATGAAGGCATAACATCTGGTGAAATAACTTTTGACCTACATGAAGAATCAATGGGCACAATAAAATTACTAGCAGTAGGTGGTATGATTCTAGACGCTTTAAGTGATGGTACCGTTTTAATCATTGATGAATTAGATAAAAGCCTGCACCCATTGTTAACCCGGATACTCATTAAATTATTCCACAATCCCAAAACCAATCCCAAAAATGCGCAGTTAATATTCGCTACTCACGATGTATCTCTTTTAGATAAGGAACTATTTAGAAGAGATCAGATATGGTTTACCGAAAAGGAAACTGCTGGAGCTACAAAACTATATTCATTATCTGACATAAAAGGCATTAGGAAAGAGTTTTCATACGAAAAGTGGTATTTAAGTGGTAGATTCGGAGGTACACCTGTAATAAACGAACTAGAACTGATATCCAGTCTTTAATATGCATCACAGACTTAGACAAGATAAAAATATTCCTCTTAAGAAAAGGGGACTGATTCTTTGTGAAGGTAAAAAAACAGAAGTATATTATTTCAATGGGATAAAGTACGATGAGATAATCAAGAGGCATCTAGCTGCTGTAGATATTATCATCTCTCACCCAAGGAATCATTCACCGCTTGGTCTTGTGACAGAAGCAAAAGAAAAAATAAAACAGGCTAACAGGGAGAAAAATCCTTATGAATTTGTTTGGGTAGTTTTCGATAGGAATGGACATGGCAAAATACCCGAGGCTTTCAACATGGCACAGTCAAACAACATCAAAATTGCTTTTTCGGTTAGGTGCTTTGAGTTTTGGTTCTTATTGCATTTCACTCAATCGCTCAAACCTTATAGCACATGTGATGAATTAATCCGTGAATTAAAAAAGGAATATAATGATTATGATAAAGCAATAAATCATTATGAAAAATTAAAAGATAGAACTCAAACTGCATTAACTAATGGTGCTTGGGCAATCAAGCAAAATCAAGATGATATAAATAGAGGCACATCTCTTTACAATTTAAATGCTTATACTAATGTTCATTTACTTGTGGAATATTTACTTAATTTAAGGTGATATCGATTTAATATAGATCTAATTTATAGAATTGTATTTTTCAGCGCAAATCTTCTCTTCATTATCCAACGATCGCCTTCACATACGGCATCATTACAGTTTTCACCTGGCAGATCTCTGCATATTTACTGAGCTTATTTATGTTCACCTCTTTCAGTTTGAGATAACTTTTAAGTCCTTCCATGGCAATATCTATTCCAAGCTTATTTCTGTAACGGAATATATCGCAAACGGTTTTTTCTTTATTGTAGATTCTAATAGTGCCACTCTTGAGGTGTATTTTCTCAATCCCAGGTGAATAGAAAGCATTTGGAAAATAAAAGACACGGATTGGCGGATATTTAATTTTGAACCGATCAGTATTGTGCGGCACTGCGACCGTCACCTCTGATGGATTAAATGTTGTCAGATTATAAAATCGTAGAGCTGAGGACAGACATATGATCGTTGCTTTATTAGCATGACAGATATCTATCAGACTGCTATTCTCATCCCAGGGATAATCGATAAGCTTGTAAAGACCGGGTTTTACTTTTTCGATCAGATTATTAGAAGCTGCTTTTGCAATATCCCTAGTATGGATTTTTGCTACCTTCATATCTTGCATTCTGCCATAACCACTATGTTTCTTGAAGAATCTAACTATTTTGTCCATTTTATCTTTAATATTGCGGTTCATATTCAAGGCAAGTAAATATTATCTGCCTTGTTTTAGAACCAATATAATGTTTTTTGCAATCTAATCAAATCGGATGACAGTACATACAAAACAACAATCCTCCGCCATTAAATCATCGAGAATAGATTTGAATCTTCTCCCTAATCTTGTTACCTTCCTTCACCTATGAATCTCGCATCCGAAATCCTCAAAGAACATTCGAAACGGCAGGTTGTGAAGATTGCCGGGTGGATCGGCAGTAACCGGAGCCGCTTCAAGCAATTGATTGAGCTTTTCCTTAATGGTGAGCCGGTTGTTTCCCAGCGCTCTGCATGGACAGTCGGGTATTGCGGCGAGAAATATCCTGCTCTAATCACACCGTGGCTCCCGGCAATGCTGAAGAAAATGCAGGAGACAAATGTACATTGTGCCGTTAAGCGGAATGTCACACGCACATTTCAGTATATTGAAATCCCCCCCAAACATCTTGGTAAAGTAGTAACCGTCTGTTTCAACGAGCTTGCTGATCCGGGCAATACAATTGCCGTAAGAACATTCTCGATGTATGTGCTGGCGAAAATCGCGAAGGATGAACCCGGTATTATCAACGAACTTCGAGTAACTATAGAGCAAATGCTGCCTCACGCTACAGCAGGACTTCGTGCTTGCAGCCGTAGGGTTTTGAAACAACTAAAATAATTTATAAGATATTGGATGGTTGTTTTGTCAACCCATGTTGCTCAATGTTGTCTAATAACAAGAATCATAAAAACTAAGGAACGATATGAAATCTAAATTGATATTAATCCTCTTTGTTCTCCTTGTGTCGGCAAACTATTCTATCACCCAGCAGGGACAAACTGGCAAATCCAATGATCTTGTAGAAAAATATATATCTGCTTTCAACGGCGGCGAAGAAACAATGCGAATATTTTTCACGGATAATTTCTCCAAGGCTTCACTTGACCAGCGCCCGGTTGAAGCAAGACTATCCTTCTATAAACAGATGCGCGCAAATATGGAAGAACTTGCGTTAAATCAAATTCGGGAAGCCACAGCAACTTCCATTTCAGCTTTGATGCATACCAAAAAAGGTGAATGGTTTTTATTCACGTTCGAGCTTGAACCGGAGCCTCCGCATAAAATCGTCGGCATACGCATTAAGGATACCGATGAGCCGGAATCTACTAGTGCATCTAAAATTACCGAGATTGAGGCGCTGAAAACGATCGCGCAACTTCTCGGTGAACAATCGAAGAATGATCTGTTCTCCGGTTCGGTTCTCACTGCGAGAAATAATAAACCAATTCTCAAAAGGTCGTTCGGTATGGCAAGCAAAGAGTTTAAGTTTAATAATACTCCTGAAACTAAATTCAATCTCGGCTCAATTAATAAAATCTTTACTCAGATTGCAATAGGTCAGCTTTCTGAAGAAGGCAAGCTTTCAATAAGCGATCCTATCATTAAATATCTGCCCGACTATCCGAACAAAACAGCAGCCGGGAAGGTAACAATCCGGCATTTGCTCGATATGTCGTCGGGTATCGGAGATTTCTTCGGTGAGATATTCGAGAACACACCGAAAAATCGTTTCCGTACTATCGGTGATTTCCTGCCGATGTTTGCCAGTGACTCGTTAAAGTTCGAACCCGGAACGCAGCGGCAGTACTCGAACGGTGGATTTATCGTCTTAGGGGCGATCATTGAAAAAGCATCCGGACAAAGTTACTACGATTACGTGAAAGAGCACATCTTCAAACCAGCCGGTATGTTAAATACAGATTCGTATGAAGCGGATATCCCCGTTCCCAATCTCGCTGAAGGATATACTCGAGACAGTTCGAATCAACCTTGGCGAAAAAATATTTACACCAGACCTGCACGGGGAAGCTCGGCAGGCGGCGGTTACTCGACAGTGGAAGATTTGTTAAAGTTTACTATCGCTCTTGAAAGGAAATTATTATTCAAGAATGCCGAAACATGGAACACATTACGAAACCAACCTAGCGGGTCAGGGAATCAACAACCAGGGGGAATGGGAATTTTCGGCGGCGCGCCGGGGATCAACTCAGGAATTGAGACAAACATCGGGAATGAATATACTGCAATTGTTATGTCGAACTACGATCCTCCTTCGGCTGAGAATATTATGAAAAATATCCGTGGAATATTAAAAAGAGTTCGATGAGATAAAATACAAAACCCCGCCCGAAAGAATCGGTGCGGGGTTTGTTGTTAAACGAATCTATTACTATCGAGTTTTATCTGTCAAGTGATACGTTTGCAGCTTGAAGTCCTTTCGGACCGCGCTCTACCTCGAATTCGACTTTATCGCCTTCTTCGAGATTTTTGTATCCATCACCTGCGATTGCTTTGAAGTGAACGAATACATCTTCACCGCCACTGCGTGATATGAAGCCGTAACCTTTGGCTCCGTTAAACCATTTGACTGTTCCTTTTTCCATGGAACTATCCTTTCTTTGCTCCGCTTTTGGCAGAACGTGTGTATTTTGTAAAAGTGTACGCCGAGAACCGTGGTTCTATGATCTGTATGCTGCATGTAGATTATTCGTTGCTGTAATTACGAATGCTGGCGACTTTTACCTTGAAAGGTACAACTGGTACATCAGCAGGTGCTAAAAGCGTGCGAATACTGCAATAAACGTGGTCAGTAAAACGATCCCTGAGGGATTTTCTAACGGTGTACTGTTATTTTGACTCTTTAACATACATATAATCTCAGCCAATAGCAAGAACTATAAATTGAATCTGATTGAACGTGATGCTCCACATTTAATTGTTTGGAGGTTCTCTATAATTAAAACTATCGAAGCGTTTAACAAGTTGGTAAAATAATCATAGAAAATCAATTGAATTGCAGATATGTGAATGCCTGCTTTAGCAACGGAACGAATTTAACCCACTGAATGTTTTAAATGTATATAATAATCGATTTTTTATTTAACTAATAATTTTCTTAAGCATTTTAAAAAGGGATAAATCATGCATAAACGAATATTTGTGACGATGATTGTTATCGTTATTGCCATGGCTTTCGCAACGCTGACGTTTACACAGGAGAGCACACAGAAAGAAATGAAGAAGGACGAGAAGATGGAAATGACTAAAGCTGAAAAGACAATGGGTCCATTGAAGTCCATCTCATGCGATCCGGGATGTGGATTTAGCATTCAAAGTCGTGACGAAAAAGAAGTTCTTTCAGTGGCAAAAAACCATGTGAAGAAAGTCCATCACATGGACATCACTGAAAAGAAAGTAAAAGAGATGATGAAAACCGTAGAAGGACCGGGTGGCAAGTAACACTCTCTCACCGCGATCAGATTACTTATAAACCCCGCCATTCAAGACGGGGTTTATAATTTTTCAAACTGTTGAGTGTAAACAGAAAATACCCTGTTTTTGAAGAGGACGGGATATATTTAGATTCTTTCTCATTTTAGTTGGCACTTTTTCGATTCCCTCAGTGTTATAAATGATGACACTGTATGAAATCATCATAAATAATAACTTAAGCGTTCTTCTATATGAAAACGATTTTGACATTTATAATTTTATCTTTACTGAGTGTGAGTATCGCATTATCAGTAACTCATACGATAATCAATTCCGGTTTTACATTTAGTCCTAATAACCTCACTATCACTCAGGGCGATACCGTAAATTTTGTTCTTGGTTCGATTCACGATGCGGTTGAAGTATCCCAGGCAACATGGAACGCAAATGGAACAACATCAAACGGCGGATTCCAGGTGCCGTTCGGCGGCGGGATGGTCGTATCACTCGCATCCGGAACTCATTACTACGTTTGTACTAATCATGTTCTATCCGGCATGAAAGGAACCATAACGGTCAATCCGGTCACAAACGTTCAGATCATCGAGAACAACACACCAGCATCATTTAAACTGAATCAAAATTTTCCAAATCCATTCAACCCTGCTACATCGATAAACTTTAGTATTCCGAGATCAAGCTTCATTACATTGAAAGTTTTTAATATAATTGGTGAGGAAATACAAACTCTTATTGAGGGTGAACTTGGTCCCGGCATTTACGAAACAGTATGGAATGGAAGTAAACAATCGAGCGGGATGTATTTTTATCAGTTAAAAGTCTTCAATTCGCCAGGTAGTGGGGAGCAATTATTTGTAGAGACAAAAAGACTTCTTTTATTGAAATAATTTCCTTAAATACCCCGCATTACATCTCGATCGGGCTTATTGTGTCTGCAATAAGCCCGTTTTAGTTATGACCACCAATACTTGTTTCCCACTGATTTGATTTTCTTACCGTTAATCCGTACAATAACATCATCTTGAGTGTTATCAATCTTCATCGACAATCAATTTATTGCTTAAATCTAATTAGCAACACGTTCATTATAAACAATCCATGAAAGGAATTTCCAATGAAGAGATTGTATTCACTAATAATTCTCATCGGATTTGTTCTTGCGCTCCCCTTATCCGGCTTCGCACAAGTCGAGCGAACGGATAAAGCTGTCTTTACCGAATCCAAAAACGAATTCTGGGATTCGATTAAAACAACTACTGAGAAATTCAATAAAAAGGTTGAGACGCCTAAAAAAACATTCAAGCTCGACTTTAGTTCGATCAAAGGACCAAGTACACCTAATGACTTCACACAGTACTGGCACTTCCCTCCTATTTCACAGGCATCTACAAACACCTGCTGGTGTTTTTCTACCACATCATTTTTCGAATCCGAAATCTATCGTCTAACAAAAAGAAAAATAAAACTTTCGGAAATATTCACGGTTTACTGGGAATACATTGAAAAAGCCCGTCGATTTGTACAAGAGAAAGGAAACTCAGCGTTTGGAGAAGGATCTGAATCGAATGCTGTTTCAAGGATGTGGAAGATGTATGGTATCGTCCCAGAAGAAGCATATACAGGAATGAAACCCGGACAAATATTCCATGATCATAGCAAGATGTACAACGAATTGAATGCATATCTCCAATCGGTGAAAGCAGCGAACAACTGGAACGAAGATGCAACTCTCTCGACCATTAAAGCAATCATGAATTCTTATATCGGCGAGCCGCCGAAGACTGTCGCTATAAACGATAAGCAGATGACACCTAAAGAATATTTAGAAAAAATTGTGAAGCTGAGCTTAGACGATTACATCGAGGTTATGTCGCTGATGGAAAAACCTTATTACCAATTCGTGGAATACGAAGTTCCCGATAACTGGTGGCACAGTAAAGATTATTATAATGTGCCCTTGGATGTTTTCATGTCGTCTCTGAAAAAAGCTGTACGTAGTGGTTATACCGTTTGCATTGGCGGTGATGTTTCGGAGCCGGGAATCGATGGGCATGCTGGGATGGCAGTTGTTCCAAGTTTTGATATACCCTCAGCATATATCGATGAAAACGCACGACAGATGCGATTCAGCAACGGTACTACCGGTGACGATCATGGTATTCATCTTGTCGGATACACAGATAAATATGGTGATGATTGGTATTTGATCAAGGATTCAGGTTCAGGTAGCCGCAACAACAGTCACCCCGGATATTATTTTTACAATGAAGATTTTGTGAAGTTGAAGATGCTTGGTTTCATGGTGCATAAGGATGCTGTGAAGGGGGTTGTGAAGGTTAATGGAAGGTGAGATATGTGGAAGATGAGAAGATAGGAACTTTGGAAGTTATGATTTTGAGAAGATAAGAAGGTTAGAATATTGGAGGATAAAAATGGAAAGGAAAAAAGACTTAAAGCATTTTCGCGATCTTGAAGTATATCAGAACGCTTTTAAGTTGTCTATGGATATTTTCAAGGTCACGAAAAGCTTCCCGATGGAAGAAAGATACTCTTTAGTTGACCAAATTAGAAGGTCATCAAGGTCGGTTTGTGCAAATCTTGCAGAAGCATGGTGTAAAAGGAAATACATCGCAGTATTTAAAAATAAACTGACCGACTCAATGCAGGAAGCATCAGAGACACAATGCTGGCTGGAATTTGCTCTCTCGTGCGATTACATCTCAAAAGATCTTTTTAATAAATTCGACGATGAATATGAAAAAATCATCATGATGCTAAACTCGATGGAAAGAAATGCCGATAAATTCTGTTTCTAAATATCCCACAACTTCTCAACTTCTTAATTTCTTAATTTCCCATGTTATGCTTCTCCAAATCCAATAAAAATTTCTTCCTCCACAACTTACCGCCATAACCGCGTAAATTTCCATTGGCTTCGATGACACGATGGCATGGAATAATTATCGGCAGATAGTTCGCGCCGTTCGCACGCCCGACAGCACGCGCCGCACCGGGTTTACCGAGTCGTTTCGCAATTTCGCCGTAAGAGCAAGTTTCACCGTAAGGTATTTTCATCAGCTCAAGCCAATCTAATATTTCGAATTTCGTACCCTGCAGATCAAGCTTCAATGAAAATTTCTTCCGTTTATCTTGAAAATATTCATTCACCTGCGATTCCATTTTATCTATGAATTTGTTCGTCCCTTCCTCCATATTCACCTTGTGGCGCTTTTCAACCCTCGTTTTTATTCGCTTAACTCCTCCTCTATCGAGGAATTCATAAATACAGCAGCCCTTAGGTGTTGCGCCTGCGACAAATTTTCCTATGGGTGAATCTACAATTTTATAAACGATTTTTCCCGTTTCCATTTAATTTCCCCGGTGTGTAACCATATTGTTTAATGAACGCATCGCGAAAGCCGCTCGCCGATTCGAAACCGCATTCGTATGCTGTTGTTAAGTAATCTTTTCCTTTTTCAATGAGGGTGCGGGCATACTCCAACCGAAGCTCCCGGTGAAATGCCGTCGGTGTCGTTCCCATATAAGCCTTAAAATATCTTCGGATTGTCGATATATCAACGTTTGCAATTTCTGCCAACTCATCTTCTGTGATCTTGCGTGTTATTTCTTTCTTCATAATATCAAGAGCTTTTCTCCACCACTCCGGGTGAACATCGGGAAAAAATTCCGAGCGGCATCTTTTACAGCCACGGAATCCTGCGGCAACAGCTTTCTTCCTTGATGGTAAGAACACGACATTTTTCAGCATCGGCGTCTTCGCCTTGCAGGATGGAACACAATATATACCTGTCGTTTTCACACAGACATAAAACTTACCATCGTAACTGGCGTCGTCAGTTAGCATTGCAGCGACCATCTTATCGTATGTTAAATGTTCCATGATTATCTCTATGTGCGACTCACTTTCTGGCGAAGCTCTCAATGAGAAGTGAGTCGCACATTTAAGCTACCATTATTATTCTAAAAATTCTACCGATTTTCGGGCAGGTAATTTAAATAATAAACAAACAGACCAAACGCTCGGGCGGCTTCACCCTGTGCATGTACTGTTCCTACTTCATCAACACCATATCCATCTTCACCACCATAAGGATTCCATCCATTTCTGATTCCATGGTCAGTTTCACGGTGAAGTGTTAAACTCGCGGCTCCATGATGATTAGTCCAAACATGTTCCAACATCTTCTCTATCTTAGCAGGAATATCCTGAAGCTCGTCCGGTGCAATCGCGTAAGCATCTAAAAGAAAATTCACAAAGGCACCGTTTCCATCCATCTGGATCTGATAAAAATCTTGAGGATCAACCCAGCCGTTGGCGGGATCCATTATTCTTTTTGCAGTCTCAACTACAATTTTCTTGTATTTAGGATCCTTTGTTACACGATACAACGCTGCACCGATTGTGCAATAACCTGCACCTTGCCAAGGGACTTCATTCCCGAATGCAGCACGTCCCTTCTTCCCTTCCCATTTTCCGCTACCTTGGTACAATATTTTTTCAACGCCGGGATATTTTTTATCGCCGTCCCAAACAAGCAGTGCATCATCAAGGAACCGTTTCTCGCCTGTTATCTCATACAACCAACACGCGACAGTTACCATCTGATTCATATTACTGTTTGTAAAAATGTTTTCTTGAACATCTGCCTTCGGAGACCAGTTGTACCAGCTCCAGTATCCGTTATGATTGGAAAGTCGCCCTTCATTTCGTGCTTCGTCGTACCGTTTTTTTGCATCTTGAATCAACGAATAATTTTTCCTTCCTGTGAAATCCCACCAATAAAACTCGGCAAGGCAAATCCACGCCCGATCATCAACCCATGTGCCTTCGCACATCTTTCGCATATCATGTTCGATGGTGTGAAAACGCAAAAGTGCCGAATCTTTCGTGACTGCGAACAGATACGCATCTCCGATTGCACCGTACGCACCCTCCCAACATGGCGTGTAAACATTATGAAATTGCTCATCTACTGCCTTCGCCCTCTCGATCCATTTTTCTACTGACCGAATATTTTCTGTTGTCGGTTTGGATTGTTGGCTATTGCTTTTTGATGTTGGTGTATTCGCCTCAGGTTGCTCGCTTACTTTCCATACAAATATCACAACGATCACAATAGCTACAATCCCGGCGATTATATATAGATTCTTCCGACCGCCAGATTGTTTTGGTGGGGTTGGTTCTCTGTGCTGATTCCTTTTATGATGTTTACCTTTTGTCATTGAAGTCAGTTATTCTGATTTAATAAATGTCAGTAGATTTTTCGGATATTGCAAATAC
The DNA here is from genome assembly GCA_964520905.1 of uncultured Chlorobiaceae bacterium. Classification (GTDB taxonomy): domain Bacteria; phylum Bacteroidota; class Ignavibacteria; order UBA10030; family SZUA-254; genus JAGVIE01. The sequence goes on from CAZFQL010000017.1 coordinate 11,455, forward strand.
TTTTCTCATTGGTATTTGAAATTAATTCCCCTTTTCCCGATATTGACCATGATTTACATGATTAACTCGATTCGCACGATGAATACAAAGAAGAAATTTGATTTAAAAGAGAAACTTCCTGCCTATTGCGATTATAATTGCAAGTATGCCGCATTTGCGCCAGAGGATTTCATCGGTGCATGCAGGCGCGAGCAGGCGGTGTATTGCAAGTTAGTTGATAAATTTAACAACAAGAATTCAAAGTGCTTAGTGAAGAAACAATAGCTCTGCGTCATGCTGACATGATCTTAGTCAGCATCTGATCTAGGCATGCCTGGTTCAGATCCCGACCAGAAACATGTCGGGATGACGGGAATGTGCAACCTTAGATAAGGTCAAAAACAAAGAAAATAAAAACATCATAATAAGGAGTTCATTATGACAAATGGAGCAGTGGCAGCGGCGACAGCCGCAGCAAATGCAATCAAAGCATCAGGGGCGATTGTGCGTATCGAGTCAAAAGATTTTCAATCCATAGTTACAAAAAGCGAGAAACCCTTAGTGATTATTTCTGAATTCAAATTCTTCGGTACATATTATAAATATCTCACCGGTTACAAAGGATTTGTGTTCTACACGAAAACCAGAACTTCGCTCGACTTTGGCAGCAATGTTGAGTTGATGACGGCAAGAAGTATCTGGATACCGAGTTAAAAGATAAATAGTATGCTCTACAGCGCAATTGAGTACGGGATACTTTCGATGGCGGCGTTTGTGTGGGAGTGAATTGATTTTCATCTCAGTAAGTTTTATATTTTTGTCATGTTATCATAACTATTAGTTATAATAACGCAATGCGCAAGTGCTATAATCATTACAATGGAGAAAGATAATCATGTCAAAAGATATCAGCTTTGATCTCAAGGGCAATAATTTGTATAGTGCTTTGCTCTATACTACAATCCACAGTAACGCTCTTCTCGCAGCAACACTTCATTTGCAGTCAGAAATCTTGGCTAAGCTGAACGATTGCGAGAAGTCCGAAACTTTTGAATACGCGTACACACTTTACGAGGAGTTCTTGAGAGACGCTCAGATGGACATTGTCGCAAAGTATGGAGATATTCCGATAGACATCTCGAAGCTGACTTCTTTAACCAAGCGTAAAGGTGGATCGGATCAACCTTCACCCTCAACCCCAAATAAATAGAAGGTTTAGCTTTCATCATCATTCGCAGTTGTTGCACAAAACAAAGAATGCTCTTGCGCACGAGCGCAACAGGAGTGAATTGATTTTCACCTTGGTAAGTTTTATATTCTTGACATGTTTTCATCATAATTGGCTGTAATAACACAATGCGTATACAAGTAGTTGTATGCCATACTGCTTACTGGATCATTTGGCGTCGCAAATGACAAAGATCGGAAGGAATAATCCTTGTCCTTGTGGAAGTGGACGAAAATTCAAGAGGTGCCACGGGTCTGGTGAATTCACATCAGCAGTAACCAAAACTCTTGCTGAAGAGTTTGGGTCATTTGGAACCCGACCTCTTGAACAAGCAATAGCGAATACGCCAAAAAAGAATGTAGATGAAATTGTTAGTCAAATTAATGAACAAAGAGCGAATAACAATCGTCCATTGCCCTCTCATTTGCTAATAAGCATTGGGGATATTCCCAATTTGGCCACTCGGCATTTCCTTGTGGATACGTGCGCAGCACTGGTAGATCAAAACTGGTGCGGCCGATCTGAGATGTGCATCTATTTTGCGGCACTGATGCGACACGGATTAAATCAGCTTCGTCAAAAGGTCGTCGTCGAACTCGGCAAAGCAAAGTATTCAGGCGGGGCACAATCCTTTGAATGGGATCACGCTTGGGTTAAACAAACCGAAGATCTTTACCTCATCGACGGCAACATCGACGCATTACAGGAGAATCCATTTGTGGCTGACGGTATCACTCCACTCCCTTTCTGGGGACCCGTTGACCAAATGCCGAAAGATCGCATTTTCAAAGTTGAACGGATTCTACCGCCAGATAGGGATGAAATTGAACTGGACGCAGAACCAATCCGCATGTGGAAACAGGATCTTGAGAAAAAGCTAGAACACTTTACCATGGCAAAGTGAGTTCACATCGATCTATTCGATGCACAGCATATGACAGCACCATATTTAAAGATGACACAGACGAAACAAAATGAATAATACATGGAGTAAACCTTCACTATTTGAAAATACCATTTTCGATGGTATTAATATTTCAATGATTAATTTCGTGACACGATATGAGAAGGACATTCCCAACTTAACAAATACAAAAGATTTAATGTGCTTTTCAGATTACAGCGGAGAAGAGTCAAACGCAAATTATTATTTGTATTCATTTCTTATCATTGATGGTGATAGAATTGGTGAATGGGACAAACTTAGGACTATACTAAGACAAGATATGCTTCCTGACAAAAGAAGGATTTCATTTAAAAACTATAGGGATAAATTAAGCCAAAAATATATTAATGAGTTTATAAAATTAGCTGATAAGCTACCTGGTTATTTATTCTTATTTGCTTTTGATAAGAAAATAAATTCAATATTTTCAAAAGATACCCCTTTAAATCTTGAAAACCCTGAATTCCAAAAGTACCAGAACTGGACAAGAGATACATTAGAAAAAACTTTTAGAATAATACACTTAATAAGTTTTTTTGTTGCAGGATTATCAAAAGAAAATCAGAATTTGATATGGATAACAGATAATGATAAAATTGCAGCAAATAAGGAACGAATAATACAATTAACAGAGTTATTTTCATATGTATTGACATCATATTTAAAACATAATCTAGGCCATATCCGAGTTGGCACGACTCTATCAGATGATGGTTCAAGATTAATTGAAGACTTATGTTCAATTCCTGACTTGGCAGCAGGGACCTATTCGGACCAATTAAAGACAACTAAAGATAATTTTGGAAAGGAGATAATTAATGTTTTTTGGATAGGTTCTCCAGATTTTAAAAAAAAGACAACAGATTTAACACGGTGGTTAGTGTCATCACGAAAAAATCTTTGCCGATTATGCTTTAAATTTGACAAAACTGAAAATGACAAAGTAGATGTTGGATTCTATCATTTTTTTGACAGAAATTGAAAAAATATAGTAACTAACAAGCAGTTATACAGTATAAGGGTTTCAGTTTTATCCCAAGCGCATCTCTCACAGTAATTTCTGTAACGGGTGATACGAACGCAGTTCCGTATTCCCCTACGGCGCATACAGCCAGACGTTATTTCTAAAATCCCAAAGACTATATTCACTCACCATTTTTCATACATCTATAATTACACCGTATTGTATTGCAACTTAGCAGCACCCATACATCGGCGGTGTGAAGTTTTTATCGGAGGAACACTTCTTTATTTCCCTACTTCAGTCACCATTTTCGCTCTCAGGTTATAGAAGTACTTAAACGTAAGCACAATTACCCCAGCGGCGAGGATCAATAATATAATATCCGTAGTGAATAGCGTCCAGCTTTTGAGCTGGATATAGCGATTGAGTAAAATTATGAGTGCGGTAACTGTTGTAATCACCATGAACGCTGCCGGTATTGCGGTGAACCAATATTTCTTCGATTTCTGTGCGAGCCATGCAGTTACAGCGATAAGTGTAAGCGCGGCGAGCAATTGGTTTGCAGCACCGAAGATGGGCCAAATTTTCAGGTAAGCATTTGTGAAGGTCAAGCTAAGAAATCCTGCAACAACCAGTAAACTGTTGAAGACTCTACTTTTCAGAATTGCCGGCGGATTGGGAAGAACCGTGAGCCAGAGTTCTTCAAATAAATAGCGCGCAAGTCGGACGAGCGCATCAATCGTAGTAACAAGAAATCCTTCTAAAAGTAATATTCCCCAGATTGTTCCGTAAACAACAGGCAGTCCGACACTTTGATAGAGAATATTTCCCAGTCCGAGTGCAAATGCTAACGGTGCATTACTGCCTCCAGTCGCAGGGTAAACGATGCTTTTATATTTTTCGAAATCCATCCCGCTTGAGATTAATAGAATCACACACAATGCAAGCACACCTTCCAACAACATCCCGCCGTAACCGATGAGACGGGCATGCTTCTCGTTTGAGATTTGCTTGCATGAAGTTCCTCCGCATACTAATCCGTGTGCACCTGATGCAGCGCCGCAAGCTATTGTAATAAACAGAAAGGGCCAGAGTAAGCCCAAGTTTGGCGCCGACATTGCCTCTTCAAGATTTAATGCGGGTATATTAACCACGGCTCCGCCAATTCCTGCACCGATAACACCAACAACCATCGATGCAAGTCCGAGGAATAGAATCTGCGCATTAACAAAATCCCTTGGCTGGAGAATGATCCATACAGGTATCCATGCTGCAAAGAAAACATAACACGTGATAATGATGATCCACACATTCGGATTTAATGTAACAGGATAATAATAACCGATAATGACAGACCCAAATGAAACAATGAACGCAATAACAGTTACGAGAACGACATTCATCTTCTTTTTATAAATCATGTACCCAATTAATGGTGCAATCACAGTCATGATAATAACCGACATCGATGCAACACCGCCGATCTGAACCCTCATTTCGCCACCTTGCTCAAGCATGTGGATTCCTCCCGTTGCTTCAGTGAGATTAACATCATCAGGAGGTAATGTGGAAGTGAGTGCAATCGCTGTTAATTGAAGAAATGCAGCAATCACCAATAGACACAGAAGTATTGCAAAGAGAACGTAGAAAATAAATCCCGGTTTCCCTAATGTTTTCCGTGCAACTTCAGCAATCGATCTTCCGCCTTCCCTAACTGCCACAAATAGAGCAGTGAAATCGTGAACTGCGCCAATCATTATAACACCGATGACAATCCACAGCCATGCCGGTACAAAACCAAAATAGAGAGCAAGTGTCGGTCCCACAATTGGACCTGCTGCAGCGATGGCTGCGAAGTGATGACTAAATAAAACAATCGGTTTCGTAGGGACAAAATCCACGCCATCGTTAATCGTCACCGCTGGTGTTGGACGAGAAGCATCAATACCGAGGATTTTTGAGATATACCGACTGTAAAATATGAAACCGAGGATAATGATTGCTAAGGAGAATATTAAGACAACTGCAATGTTCATAGGTAGTTAATTAGTGAGTAGTTAGTAGTCAATCGTCATTGGTCAGTAGTGTTTAGGCTTTTGGCTTTTTGCCTTTTTGCGCCAGAGGCGCATCCGCCTTTGGCGGAGAATTTTGCATTGTTAAAATGCATCTATGATGTGTCGGATTTCTGTTTTGTCACCTTGATAATCGATTGCGATAACATCGAACCTGCATTCTTTATCATCAATGTTGTTTTCAAAAAGATAGCCATCTGCGGTTGCTCTGATCTTTTCACACTTCTGCGGTGTAATCGCATCTTCCGGTTCACCGAATTGTTTCGAGCGTCGAGCTTTTACTTCGACGAACACGAGTGCGTTTCCATCTTCGGCAACGATATCTATCTCGCCATGCTCAAAACGATAATTCCGCTGAAGGATACGATAACCTTTTTTCTGCAAAAAATCAACAGCGAGATCTTCACCTATGGTTCCTTTTTTTGTCTTGCTAATCATTTTCCTCAACCAATTTTATCGGCATTCTGAAACTTCTGCGATGGATTTCACACGGACCATGTTTTCTGATTGCTTCAAGATGAGCTTTCGTGCCGTATCCTTTATGTTTTGCAAACCCATATTGAGGATAACGTTTATCGTATTCTATCATTAAACGATCACGTGTAACTTTTGCTATAATCGAAGCGGCAGCGATTGAGAAGCACTTAGCATCCCCATCGATAATAGTTGTGAATGGAATATTCGCGCCGATAAAGCGTGGACCATCGATCAATAAATGATCAGGTGTTTTCGTAAGTTTTTCGATAGCTTCGTGCATTGAGCAGAAAGTAGCGTTAAGAATATTTACTTCATCGATAACATAATGATCAACAATTCCAATACCTACACCTATCGCCTTCTCATTAATTATATCGAACAACCTTTCTCTTTCTTTTACAGAAAGTTGCTTCGAATCGTTTACTCCATCAATCTCTACTTCCGATGGAAAGATTACCGCTGCTGCAACCACAGGTCCGGCAAGCGGTCCCCTCCCCGCTTCATCAACACCGGCGATGTAAAGCTTTCCATTCTTCCAATGTTCCATTTCATAATCAATACTTATCATAACTCATATCTCATAACTCAAAATTCATTTATTAATCCAATGTGAATTTTACCCTGCAGAAATGAGTCGCCTTCACCAAACGCAAAACTAACACCGATATTTCCCAGTACAGTTTCAAGCCGAATGCCGATGCCGTATCCATATTTAAAACTCTGAGATGATGATATATTTTCCGCGTCATTTCCCGGAAGAAAATAATAGCCGGTATCGAAAAATCCATAAAAGTATGAGCGGCGGGCAAGCAGAAAGCGATACTCGGTATTAGTCCAGGCAATTCGAGAACCCATAAACTGGTTTTCACGATACCCCCGAAGGGTGTTCGTGCCGCCCAACCTGTAGAGATCGCCGAGTTCAATACTTCCGCTTGATATACTTCTTCCATGCAATCCGAACATCGCTACCTGTCTCTGGAATACCGTTACAAAGAAATCCGTATCGAGACTAAGACGGTGAACTGTTGTTGTTTGATTCGAATAATTTTTCCTTCCGATTTTATAATCGCTTCGATAATACACACCGCTTGTCGGGTTAAGTATATCATCGCGTGTATCGTATTGTATCTCGATGCCAGTAGATACCGTCTGGCTTTTTGCTATTAGGTTTGTCGTACTTGAAGGGATAATGTTTTCCTGAGTGAATGTACCGCCGAGAGAGAAAGATTCCGTCAATAACAAATCCGCCTTCAGATCGAACGAGCGGCGGATGTAAATCGTGTCTTCCTGACGCTGAATGAACCCACCGCTAACGTTTACCGGCAGATTAAACACCCACGGCTCAACATATTGCAGCGCGATCTCCTGCGATCGGCGCTGATCGCGGAACCATCGAACGTTTAATTTCCTTGCTGTACCGAAAAGATTTCTCATGGAAACATTTACCATGCCTGTAACGACGCCTTTTTCACTCGTTGTCGCCCCGGGTGCATATCCGATGATAGCATCGAATGTATTTGTGCTTCCTTCTTCGACTTTGATAAGCAATCCGCTTACATTGGAATCGGTGTATAGTTCAGGTTCCTCAACCGCAGAGAAGATATTCATACGATTCAATCGCGTCCGGATCCTGGACACTTTATCCTGGTTGAATATCTCATGCAATCTGAACCGCGTTTCCCGAATGATGACACTTGTTCTGGTATCCTTATTGCCGATTACGCGTATTTCATCTACAGTAACCTGCTTGCCTTCATCGATTGAGATATCCAGACGCAGTACAACTGAAGTATCATTCCGGAACGGCGCAATATTCACGATGTCGACTTTCACAAAGGGATATCCGGCGTTTTCATAAGCCGAGATTAACATATTGATATCTTCTTCAAGCATATCCGGTATCAGGAACATTCCGGGCTTTGTGTCGAACTTCGTCAGTATTTCATCCGATGTTAGAGAAGTATTACCGGATAGATTTATACTCCCGAGTTTCACTTGCTCACCTTCATCGATATTCAGTTTAATATCTACCGAAGAACTGTCATTATAAAAAATGAGTGAATCAATCCTGACATCGACAAAATAATAACCGTTCCTGTAATAACGGTTGGATATCGATTGAACATCCTGCATCAATTGTGTTGGGGAAAGAATGGATGAAGGTTTCAAGATCATTATGTCCTGGATTTGACGGCTGGTGAATGAACTATTCCCCGATATTATTATCGACCTGATTACCGCCTTATTATTCCCAAAGACCAACTGACTTGTGACCATAAGACAAACACAAAAGAGAATGCGCCGCATGATGCAATTATATTATACTTATCGAATTCTCGTACGATTTACGTCCCACAACGGTGTTTGTAAACGGTAATCTCCGAAGCCGCTCATATCGACAAAAATAAATTCTCTTCCGAGATCGTAGTATGTCCATATTTCGTATGGTTTAGAATCAAGCTCAAACGGATGACGTTCAATATTACTGGGTGATCCGAAGATTACATAAATCATTCCCATGTCGGTTTTCCAGCCGTCTATATAATGTCCGAAATTTTGATTCGCATATTGAATACGTCCATAATATTCATCCATTAATTCGTTTTTTTCCGTGGTTGGAGTTGGGTCTTTCTTCTTCCAAAAATCGCGGAATATTTCAGTCTTCCTCTCCGGAGGCGCCTTTCTTATCTCTTCAAGCTTATCACGATCTAAGATGTATTGAAGCTGATCTATAGCCAGATCTAAATTAACAATTGATACGGGTAAGCCCCTCAATCGGACGATGAACTTTCTTGTCGCAGTTGAACTGATTCGCTCCGGGTTTTCTGCGCCATTCAACGATTTTGGCTCAGCTTTCACTTCGATTAAATAATCACCCGCGATAAGCCTGGAGGTTGGAATCTGAAAAAAACAAGATTTCTTTTTCGGTTCGAGTACCTGCATGAATGAATCTTTCTGGACAATATCACCCTTGACATTATGAATTATGACGCCAACATGAGCGGACTCCGCGCCAATAGCGTTGTATGCTTCGAAATATATATAAAAGCTGTCACGTGCACCGCCGACATTTCCACTAATGTTTGGATACATAACTGCTTTACCGGAATCGAACTCCAACCTGTTAACCAGAATAATATCGCTGACGCTGAACTTCGGCGCGTAATAATTCCTTACATCGATCTTGCGTTTCATTCGTGTAGCTTTATCCGTTTCGGTATCTTTGATCTGCACCGCCACAAAATATTTCCCGGGTGTGAGCATAAATGAACGCTGGCTCATGTTGCTCTTTACCGGAGATATCGACTGCTTGTATTCTTTCGTTTCAACTTTCTCCGTCCACCATTTATCAACGACCAGCGTCTCAAGCGAGTCATAAACATTGATAGATAACTCGTATCTTGATTGAAATACTCCATCACTCTTTGTAAAATGTAGAGCCTCATACGGGACTTCGATATAAACATCCAGCCTGCTGACACCCTTCTCACCTGAGTCTAAGGTAACAGCATCAAAATAGAATTTCGGCGTTCCGATTAGCTCGGGTCTATACTCCTCGGGTTGACAGAATAGGTTTCCGTGAAAGAAAAGTATCGCCACTAAGATTAAATATATATGATTCTTCATTGCTCGATCATCTCCTCTCCGCAGTTGTGGAATATTCTTCATGTGGAGCAGCAAACAAATCGTAGGCATCGGCATCAACGACGGCGACATCATAGAATTTACCCGTTTGAAGATTACCGGCGTCCTGTATTGCTACCTCATTATCGATCTCAGGGGCATCACGTTCCGTTCGCGCAATCGCCGAGTTTCCTTCTTTCCGATCAACAAGAATACGAATCGATTTACCAATAAGCTGTTGATTCTTCCGGAGAGATATTTCACGCTGTGATTCCATGATGGCATTCATCCGCTCATCTTTTATGTTTTGAGGGATGGGGTCACCAAGGGGGAATGATGCCGTTCCTTCCTCCTGAGAATATGTGAACACACCGAGTCTATCAAATTCCGTCTCTTCCACAAATTGCCGCAGCTCATTAAATTCTTGCTCGCCTTCATTAGGATATCCGACAATGAGCGTTGTCCGCAGACAAATTCCAGGGACTTTTGACCTAATATTATCTATCAGCTTCCGGAGTTCCTTCGAACTGATTCCACGCCGCATTGAGTTTAAAACCACATCTGATATGTGTTGGACAGGAATATCTAAATAATGGCACAACTTCGGATTGGTGTTGAATTGTTCCAATATATCATCCGGAAAACCGGTAGGAAACGCGTACATCAGGCGAATCCATTCGATCCCGTCAATCATACCAAGATTTTCAAGTAATGAGGCAAGGGTTCTCTTGCCGTTTAAGTCCAGTCCGTAATAAGTGCTGTCTTGTGCAATGAGGATTAGTTCTTTGACTCCGTTATCTGAAAGGTTCTTCGCTTCGAGTAAGATTTGGTCAATCGGTTTACTGATGTGCTTACCTCGTATGATCGGAATCGAACAAAATGAACATGGACGATCGCATCCTTCAGAGATTTTGAGGTAGGCATAATGACTTGGAGTTGTAAGTAATCTTTCGCTGATTAGATTGTATTTTAAATCGAACCCGAGCGATGACAACACATGATCAAGTTTATTAGCGCCGATGCAGGCATCGATTTCTGGAATTTCTTTCTGCAACTCGGATGCGTATCTCTCGGTAAGACAACCCATCACGATAACTTTTTTTAGTTTTCCTTCCTTCTTTAACTGAACAGCATGAAATATTGTATCGATGGATTCCCGTTTAGCATCGTTGATGAAACCGCAGGTATTGATAATTGCTATGTCGCTGTCATCGGAATCGCCAGCCAGATCTAAGTTATTGCTTTGCAATTGTTTTAGTAGAACCTCCGAGTCGACCAGATTTTTTGGGCAACCGAGCGTAATTACCTTTACCTTGTCTCTTTTCCTATTCATCGATCAACTGAACAATATAAAATCTAAATAAAGATACACAAGCGGCGATACAAAAAGCAAACTATCGAAGCGGTCGAGAACACCGCCGTGCCCGGGAATCAAGTTGGAGGAATCCTTAACTCCGGCATCTCTTTTGAAAAGCGACTCAACCAGATCGCCGACCTGACCGAATACCCCGACAATCAAACCAATGATAATCGCGCTTCCCGCAGATAAATAACCAAGAACAAGATATTTTGCCGCGACAGCCGTGACAATCGAAAAAATGAAACCGAATACTGCACCTTCCCAGGTTTTGTTCGGGCTGACTCGCGGGAACAATTTATGCCTGCCGACCGCTCTTCCCCCATAGTACGCTGCACTATCGCAAATCCAGATCATCACTAATACCGAAAGCACTGTATATCCTCCCCACAAGTAAACCTGAGCTGTGATAATGGGATCGGTATAACTTGCAGGCGAAGGAAAATACCGGCTTATTGGAAAATCGAACGGCACAAATAATTCGCGCAAACCGATAAATGTCCCGAAGAAAAGAGAAACGTAAAGTATTCCAAATATTGTCGATGAAAGATTCATAAGAACGGAACCATTGTTCCGGAATAGCTCAATGATAGTGAAAACCATTATCGCCACAAGCAGTATCATAAATAGAAGTTGAGTTTGTGAAGGAAATGGAATAAGAATCCCCTGCGACTCAAAACAGCTTACGATACACGTCTTTAGCTTAGGATGATAGAATGATGAATTGACAATCAATCCTGTGACCAAACCGAGAATTCTCAGCGGCTTCGCGCCTTTAGCTTCGGTTAACTTGTAAAACTCGTGCAGTGCAATTGCCGACAGAATCGCCACGAAAACAAAGAAATATATACCTCCCGTTAGGCAAAGGATTATTACGAGGGGAATTCCGACGATAGCAATAAGAATACGTTGTATGTGGTTGCTCAATGAAATATCCTTATAATGTTTATGCAATCAAAGCAAACCATTCGAATCGACTTGCCTGGCAGGCTTAGTGATTTTCAAGAAGTAATATGTTGATAAAATAAATATTACACCGAAGAACCAAAATGTGGCGATCAAACTTCCGACCGACATATCATCGGCATTTCCAACGACGACGTAATCGTCTTTCAACTGCAAGTACAATGCAAGACATGCCAGAAAGTTGTTGAAGAAATGCGTTACGACCGATACCCATATGCTTCCCGAGCGCATTGCGAGGAAACCAAGATATATACCGATGATGACCAGGGGAATAAATGAAAATGGATTCATATGATAAGCACCGAAAATTATTCCGGTGATAATTACACCGCGCACTGGGGTTGTGCCTTTTTCGAAGCTCCGCTGGATTAATCCCCGAAACATAAACTCTTCTGCAACCGCCGGAATAAGAGCGATTATTAAAACAACCCACAAAAGTTCCGGCACAGAATTCGTGCTCACTAATTGTTTGTAAAGTTCTTCGAACATAGTTTTGAATTTTTCGAGCATCAATTGGATATTTTCAGGCAGTGGGATCTTTTCCTGAAAGATCAAATAAATTTGAAGTACCTGCTGGAGTGAAAATATACCAATCAGGGGCACGATCACGGTCTGAAGTGCGGGCAATTTCACTCTGAAATATTCACGAGGCGTAAACGACACAAAACGAACGAACACCAGCGTCGGTACAAGTATAAAGATTATCTGTCCCAAACCTGTCGCCAATCTGTATCCGAAAATATTATCCGGCGTGGGTTTCATTCCGAAAACCAATAATGTGATAATTCCGCCAACAATTTGATAGAGGATAAAAATAAAGATCAGTGACAGTAAAGCGAATAAGACGTGTGATATACCCAACCGTTCGACTATTGTTTGGCGTTGCGGAAATATACTATTCTGATCTTCAGATAATCGCGGCTGGGAAACTTGTTCCTCCATTATCTTGTCCGCATCTGATTTTTTATCATCGCGCAAAGAAGCGGAATCATAATCTCATGATGACCGGTGAACATATAACCACTTCCTCCATCTTTCGTCGGACGCTGAACAACATTCATCCTCGGACGGTAGTGCTGGATCATGTCGAAATTAGCCGTAGTGAAACCTTTTGCTTTGGAGCCGAGATTGCGAGCGACCGTCAAAGCTTTTAGAAAAACTTCAGGCAATATAACTGCAGAACCGAAATTCACTACGACTCCGCCCCCCCTCAAGTCTTTTACGACGTTACAGAGTATTTTGAAATCTCGAAACGACATCTCTCCTGTTGCGGCTCCATCCATTGTAGGCTGTTGATGAATAATATCAGTCCCGATAGCCGCGTGCACAGTAGCTGGGATATCCAACAAATAGCAAGCAGCGAGTAAACTATATTTCTTATTCGTAGTTTTGACTAAAGATTTCCCGAGCGCTTCACCATAACCAATTTTTCCCCGATTCATCGCGTATTTAAGTGTATTGTTGATGAATTCACCGGTCTCGGCTGACATCCCGAAGCTTCCATCCATCAAATTAGCCGATACATCTTCGGATGTTTTCCCACACAATGCAATCTCTACATCGTGGATTGCGGCTGCACTGTTCATAGCCAAACAAGTGATAATCTTTCTATTAAGTAAATCGATTAGAAGCGGTGAGATGCCTACCTTGATAACATGAGCGCCGATCATAAAAATAACGGGTTTGCCGTGTTTGTGAGCTTTTACGATGTCATCAACAAACCGCCGGAGATCATCAGCAACAAGAATATGTGGTAATGAATTAACAAAACCACCGAACGATTGCCCGGCAGGATTGTACACTTTCGCCAGTTCGCTCGATCCAACTTTGCTTTTTCTTTTTGCCAGAGAAATTGTTTTAATTTTTCCTAAATCCACTTGCTTGAAGTTTGGCATCATTGCATCCTTTTTTATGGAATTTTTGCATTAACAGGTCCCGCAAGACCGCGATATTCAACCAGTTCAGCATCGACACTGCCAATTGCGATTTTCGCCGTTACCATCACCGGCATTCGGCGTTCATCATCTGTCAACCAGACATAAATCCGCCCCTCGTTTTTAAATAGCCCACCCTCTTTCGCCATTGGCTCAACGATAATGCAGTTAAATTTTCCAGCATCCACATCACCCCTTTGAATTCCTTTGAATTTAACATCCAGTTCGTAGGTCGAATCCTTATAGAAATTTTGGAGATGTATTTTTTGCCCGGGCTTGAAACCTGTGAAATCGATTGTTCTGGTAAAATAGAATGCCGACATCATATCCTGTACGTAAGCCGGGATAATATATTTTTTATCTCCTGCGGTAGCTATGTGATTAATCTGATCGAACTCGGCAATAAAATCGCGCGTATAACCGCCTTCACGTATATGTTGCTCGAACCGCCATGGGAACATTCCTTCAGCATCGATGAATGTATAATATCTGTCACGAACTTTGTAAAAGACATCGAAGAACGGTTTGGAATTCAGTATGAATTCTACGAAGTAGCATTTCCGCTCATGATATAAGGTATCAGATATTTTCAGAACTGCTTCGCCTGCTGTTACAAATCCGTAATTGACGTCAAATTTTAAATATTCACCCGCTGAGAATGCTTTGTTAGAAATCTTCCGAAGTGTATCCATACTGCTCGTATCCGGCGCAGTTCTCAAAACATTCACAGGACGGTTCTGCCTGGAGAATGAACTCACAACCAGGATTGATATGAGAACAATGTTTAATAAGATAATAAGTTTAAGGATTTTCATAATGATGACATTATCAATTTGAAAAAGATCGCCTGATTATTGTTGCTGCCGATTCATATACATCATCAATAGATATCGAATCCATACATTCACAAGTATCTGTCTTTCTTTGAACGCATTTCTTACAATCAATCGGCTTATCCTTTGGAGTAAATATTATTTTCTTTTCGGTGTACGGTCCCCACCTTGTCGAGTTCAATACAGTCACTTGCGGATAAAACCCTATAACGGGCGTTCCGACTGCAGCGGCGAGATGAATCGGACCGGTGGAATTTGCTATGAATAGTATCGCGCATTTTGCAAGCGCGCTATACTCTCTTAATGTCAATTGATTCACCAGTGAAATCGCTGATTCGCCTATGAGAGAACAAACACTATTAACAAGCGCCTTTTCCGATTTACCCCCGGTAACAATCACCTTTACATTAGGGAACAAGCTGATACGTTTTCCAAGCAATCCGAAATTCTTCGCATTCCAATCTCTGGCAGATTTACCGCTTCCCGGATGGATAATGACTATTCGATCATTCCCGGTAACACCCATATTCTCAAGGAGAGACGCGACTTTACTCGCAGCGGCAGGGTGAATATTTATCGATGGCGTTACATCGATACCATCGGAAGAACAACCTATTGCTTCGAGAAGATGCAAATTGTACTCAAGCTCGTGGTGCAATGCGTGCTTACGATGTTCATATACTTTGTTGTTAAATAAGAACGAATACCATCTATAGCCCGTACCAACCCGAACCGGTATCCCGGCAAGCCAGACAATAAGCGCAAGACGGAAACGTGGGTGAGTGTGTAATACAACATCAAGTTTTTGGCGACGTAGAATTAAGACTAACTTGAAGAAAGGAATCAAACGATCGTTTTCATCATAATATAAAACCTCATCTACATCGCGATGGTCTTCGACAAGCTCGGATGTATAATGTCGGATGAGCATGGAAACGTGCGCCGATGGGAATTTTTTTTTCAGCACTCTAGCCATTGGCAGCGTCAGAATGATATCCCCAATTCTATCTGTACGGATAATTAAAATTCGGCGATGATTTGATTCCAAACGTTCAGCAGCTCCATATAATTATGTTCAATATACGCTGAATGCCTGTGAATTGCAACGAGATATCTTTCGAAAATGCCACTGAATTAAGCAAATCTATACGAGGTAGGCTCGGGGAACCTGCAATCCGGGACGATCGTTCTCCCATAGAACCGATATAATCCACCACCTATGGTTCTCACGAATCAATTGAATACCGTAAAGCCCTCGATAAAGGGGTGTTGTGTCACCCGTAGTATGTTTCGCTTCGAACGTACTGACAATCTGTGCCATATTACCGAACGATTGCATACGACGCGCAATCTCAGATTGAAGCAACCCTTTTCGTTCCATTCCGGTGATTACAATATTTTCTGTTGAGCTTTTTATATATGTATCCAGGTCCATTACAAGAATATTTTTTTCTTTCTCGTTCTTTGGCGGTGTAATAAGTCCTTGTTTATGAAAAAGAGATCGTAGACGCCTATAATCCGGCTGCCTGCCTATAGCAAACGAAATAGATTCGTAGAATGCCTTAACAATTTCATCCAGAGTCGAAACATCGGCTTGATTTTTCTCGGTCGAAGGTGATTCGGCTGTAGTTTTCTCTTTTGCCATATCTCAATTCCTATTATTCTTAATAATTATACAATATTTGACCCTTAAATATACGTCACCTGGAATTGACATGCAATATTGAAAAGATTTCATCAATGGAATGAAGATAATATCACACCAACAAAAAAGGCGACCGTACTGGGTCACCTTTGTGGATTAGGGAGAATGAACTTACAATATGAATGTAAATATTCTTAACATTCTTATCAATATCCGTTTACTCACTTTTCCCGTTTATTTTAAAAATTTATTTCGTCAATTCTGCAAATATACATTGATTAATCTCACGAGCTTATTGCCATACAATGAGATGTTTGCTATTTTATACCCGGGATACTTCAGTTACAAGGAGATACATATCATTCCCCAAAAGGTGACTTACCTCCGGTCACCTTTTTTATTTCTTATTCAGGATTGTAAATCTTAAGTTCCAATTCTCTTATTTCTGCAAGTAATTGTTGATGGCGTTCCAGGATAGGTAAGACATTCTCGCCGCATTGACTTGCACTTTTTAATAAACGCTGGTTTTCCTCTATCATTCGTTCCAGCGCACGTCTTCTTATGATTGTTATAGCATCTTTAGCGATTTTTCTAGGATCTGCCTGCTCGATCTGAATTCCGGCTTCATCCCACCCTTTACTTAAGTGATATTTACTAAACACCAGATTCGCGATAAATCTACTTTGCGTTTGCTCTTCAACTTCGTTGAGAAGAACAGCAGGATCGATCGGCTGTTTATTATCAAGATGAAGCAAAAGTGTCTCGACCAGCTTTCTTGATTGCGGATGCGCAAAATCTGAAACCTGAAGATGCTTAGAAATTAAATTAACAACTTCTTCTCCGCCATCGAGCATGGCATGTATTAAATCGCGTTCTACCACCGGCATATCGATACCATCCTGTTTGAATCCATCTGCGGTTTCAACTTCAAAAGCCGGCGCTGCTTGGTTGGATTGCTCCCGTACCGGGCGACGACCGGTACCGATTATTGTTTCAAGTTCTCTCATCAATGTCGATTCATACAGCCGATATTTTTCGGCAACTTGCCGTATATAGAAATTCCGTTTCAATTCATCCTTCATCTTTGAGATTGATTGAACGATAGCGCGGACTGTTTTCGCCTGTCCTTCCGGCGTCTCGAGTTTTCCCTGCTTCTCGAAAGATTGAGCGATAAAATCAATAAATGATACTGCCTCATCAATCAGCTTCCGGAATGCCTCGGCGCCATTTTTCCGAATAAATGAATCGGGATCATCTCCTTCGGGGAGCGGTGCTACACGCACATCAAGATCATTCTCCAAAACGAGATCGACGCCCCGCAATGCAGCTTTCGAACCGGCAGAATCGGCATCGTACATGATCGTGATGTTCTTTGTGTATCGGCTTATGAGTTGTATTTGTTCCTGCGTTAATGCCGTACCGCTGGAAGCTACAACATTCTTCACCCCCGATTGGAATGTAGTAATGAGGTCAGCATATCCTTCTACAAGAATTACAAAATCTTTTTCACGGATTGCGTCCTTTGCCTGATAGATTCCATAAAGAAGTTTACTCTTATTATAAATAAGCGTTTCAGGCGAGTTGAGATATTTCCCCAGAGGATCATCTTCGCGCAGTTTTCGTGCGCCAAATCCAACCACTCTACCCGTGGTTGAAAAAATCGGGAACATCCCGCGTCCCCGGAAATAATCATGATAAGATCCGTCGTCCCGTTTACGAACGAGTCCGGCTTTTTCTGCTAATTCAATCGGGATGTTTTTCTCTCTGGAAAAACTGATAAACGATTCCCAGGCGTTCATTGAATAACCAAGTCCGAAAGTACGAATTGTCTCGTCGGTAAATCCCCGTTTGTGGAAATACTCCCATGCATATTTACCTTCATCGGTTTCAGTCAAATTCTTATAAAAAAACAATCCTGCCTCGCGGCACACCTGGTACAATTGCTCTTGTTCGCTCGCACGATCTCCATCCTCAGCAGTATCTTGTGGCAAAACAATCCCTGCTTTTTCAGCGAGCGACCGGACTGCTTCTAAAAACGACACCTTCTCAAAGTCCATCACGAACGTTATGGCATTCCCGCCAACACCACACCCAAAGCAATGGTACATTTGACGTTCAGGTGAAATATTGAAGGATGGAGTTTTTTCAACATGGAATGGACATAGCCCGATAAAGCTTTTACCGCGTTTCTTTAACGGTAAAAAAGCGCCGATGAGATCGACTATATCGATCGCATTGCGAACTTCATCTAATTTTTCCGGTGAAATTCTCACACAAATAAAGATGGAATAAAAAATATATGGATAATGATAATCTTTCTGAATTTACTCAAAATGAGCACAGGAAGCAAAATTAATTTATTATCCTCCCTAAACCTGATAACAGTTGACATTCCATCATCCATAACTTACATTATTATAGAAATTTGATCCTCTCTTTCGATATACGGGATATTGTCGGAATGAAACCTGCGAAATTTACCCGGTCGGAAGATATGAATAATATTATTCTTTAGGGGAGACTAAAAAAAGGATGAAAACATTGAAACAAATTAGCAGATCAAAGCGCAACAAAAAAAATATTGACGCACATGAAGAAGTCGAGAAGGCGTTACGGCAAAGCGAGAAACGTTATAAACAACTCCTCAATTCAATCACCGATTACATTTATTCTGTCGAGATTAAAGATGGCAGTCCGACGAAAACGGTTCATGGTAAAGGATCCGAGAAAGTCACGGGTTACACACCCGCTGAATACGCCGCCGATCCAAAATTGTGGCTTAGCATGGTTCATCCCAACGATATAAGTTATGTCGAACACTACGCCGATCTTTTACACGGGGGGAAAGAGGTCCCGCCTCTGGAACACCGCCTCATTCACAAGACAGGAAAGATCTGTTGGATTCAAAACACATATGTGTTAAAGCATAATACTGCCGGAAAAGTAATTGGATACGATGGCTTAATCTCGGACATCACAGAACGGAAAAACGCCGAGTTAGAACTGATCAGAGCTAATAGAATTTATGCAATTATCAGCCAAATCGATCAAATGGTTGTCCGGACGAAGAATAGGGATAAACTATTTTCCGAGGCATGCCGTATTACGATTGAGTATGGAAAATTCCGCATGGTCTGGATTGGCTTGGTTGACGAGAGAGAGCAAGTGGTAAAGCCAATTGCATTTGACGGCTTTGAGGATGGATTCCTCGCTACAACTAAAAAGATTTCGTTGCACAACATCCCCGAGGGACATGGACCAACGAGCAGAGCAATTCACAAAGGAAGGTATTGCTGCTGCAATGATATCGCGAACGATTCTTCAATGGTTATATGGCGGGATGAAGCGCTTAAACGTGGTTACCGGTCTTCAATTTCATTGCCGATATTTGTTCAGGGCAAAACGATCGGGGCATTCAATATATTTGCCTCAGAGCCATTCTTCTTTAATAAATCGGAAATTCAACTTCTCAAGGAGGTCACCGGCGATATCGCTTATGCAGTCGAAACTATCGACACCGCTGAGAGACGCAAGCAAGTTGAAGAAGCGCTTCAAATATCGGAGAAAAAATACAGATTACTTCACGAAAGCATAACTGATGCCGTTGTATCGGTTGATATGACCGGCAAAATTACCGAATGCAATAAAGCATATACTAAAATGCTCGGCTATAATAATGAAGAACTTGCTAAACTCTCGTATTTAGATATTACTCCGCCTAAATGGCATTCTTTCGAATCGAAAATTGTCGAAGAACAAATATTGAAAAAGGGTTATTCTGAAATCTACGAGAAGGAATACATTAAGAAAGACGGGACAGTGTTTCCTGTTGAGCTGCGTACCTTTTTAATTACAGACGATCATGGAGTAGCTACAAATATGTGGGCGATAGTCAGAGACATAACCGAGCGTAAATCGGCTGAGAAGGCATTATCTGAAAGTGAAGCAAAATATCGCACATTAGTAGAAACCACCGGGACCGGATTCGTTATCGTCGATGACGAGGGTAAAGTTGAAGATGCTAACCATGAGTATGTAAGACTGACAGGTTATAAAACCCTCGAGGAGATTATCGGAAGAAAGGTGACTGAATGGACTGCCGAATATGACATAATTCGAAACGCAGAAGAAGTAAAAAAATGCTTCGAGAAAGGCTCGATGAGAAACCTCCAGATAGATTATATAGACACTAAAGGAAACATAACTCCAATCGAAATAAATGCCAATGTTATACAAACATCAGCAGGAATAAAAATCCATACTTTATGTCGCGATATCACTGAACGCAGGAGAGCTGAAGAAATACTGAATCAGAGTGAGGAGCGATTCAGATCGTTAGTACTCAACTCATCCGATATCATCACGATCCATGATAAGAACGGATCGTTGACGTATGCTACGCCATCCATAGATAGAATATTGGGATACAAACCGGAGGATCTTTTCGGAAGAAATCCGCTTGAATTAGTGCACCCGGATGACTATGAATATGTTGCTGCAAAGCTTCAGGAAGCGTATGATAATCGCAATACCGGATTACCTACTGAATACAGAATTAAGCGCGCAGATGGCGCTTGGATTTATTTTGAATCGGTCGCCCTTAATCTGCTTAATAATCCGATAATCAATGGTATTATTTTAACATCGCGTGAAATCACCGAGCGTAAGCGTACCGAGAATGCGTTACGGGAAAGTGAAAATCGACTCACCGCACTCTTGAATGCTTCAACACAACCGATCATGCTACTCGATAGAAACGGAACCGTTCTCGCAACTAATACTGCTATGGTTCAAAGATTAGAATTATCCATCGATGAATTCATCGGAAAAAATGCTTTCCAATTTTTACCCAAAGACTTAGCTATGAGACGAAAAGAAAAAATTGGAGAAGTCATACGTACCGGCAGTGCGATTCGATTTGAAGATCGACGGGGGAATACTTTTTTTGATAACAGCATTTTCCCTGTGTTAGACAATTTGGGAAACGTATCCGCAGTCGCAATATTCTCGAATGACATTACCGAATATAAAAGAGCAGAAATGCTAATAAGGGATAGTGAATCTCAATTACGGCAGGTAATCGATTTAGTTCCGCACTTTATTTTTGCCAAAAACCGAAAGGGCCAATTTGTTCTTGCGAATAAAACAGTCGCGGACGCGTACGGAACTACAGTGGAACAATTACTTGGTAAAACGGATGCTGATTTTAATCCTAATGCCGTTGAAGTACAACATTTTTTGCAAGACGATGTGGAAGTAATGAATAGTGGTTGTATGAAGGACATCCCCGAGGAGAAAATAACAGATTCAACCGGTCAGGTACATTATTTACATACGATTAAAATCCCATTCAGACCGATATCAACAATTGAAGAGGCAATATTAGGGGTTTCTACAAATATAACAGGACGGAAAATAGTTGAAGACCAGCTCCAGGCTTCTTATCAGCAGATGCGCCAATTGACGGCTAGAGTTCAGGAAGTCCGTGAAGAAGAAAGTACGCGTATCGCCCGTGAAATCCACGATGAACTCGGACAAATTCTGACCGGAATAAAGATGGACTTAGCCTTCCTCGAGGATATCTTGCTTGAACAAGCGAATGTACCCCAATGCGATAAGTTGATCAGTAAAATTGAATCGACGTCAAGACTGGTTGACGGAGCTATCCAAACAGTAAGAAAGGTGACAACCGAATTACGTCCGGCAATTTTAGACAGCATGGGTATTCTTGCGGCAATTGAGTGGCAAGCAGAAGAATTCCAAAGACGAACGGGCATTACATGTGAGTACAATTCACTGTTTGAGGATATTGAGTTAGACCGTGCTCGATCAACAACAATTTTTCGAATTCTACAGGAATCTCTTACCAATATCGTTCGCCATTCAAAAGCCACAAAGGTCAGTATCACGTTCAAAAAAGAAAATAATATGCTTTTTTTCGACATAATTGATAACGGTACCGGTGTGCAGATGAAGGATATGAAAAAGTTAAATTCTTTTGGTATCTTAGGAATGAAAGAACGAGCTTCATTGATCGGAGGTTATGTTGAAATACAAAGTACTCCGGGAAAAGGAACAACTGTAAGCGTAAAAATTCCTTTAGAAAACTGATCCATTTAATATATTTTCTAAACTCTACGACATAGGGAAATAATACGGGCGACATAATTTCATAATTGCACTAGATAATTATTAATAATTCTGATTTGGAATTTAGCAATGATAAAGATACTAATTGCAGATGATCATCCTGTTGTCAGGGAAGGACTTAAACAGATTCTCAGCAAAGCTACAGATATGGTTGTGGGAGGCGAAGCCCTTAATGGACAAGAGGTGCTCGACAAAGTCCGAGATGAGAAGTGGGATGCCATTATACTTGATTTGAATATGCCCGGTAAAGATGGATTTGAAGTACTGAAAGAAATCCGGCGTGAAAAACAAAAACTCCCAATTCTAATTCTTAGCATACAATCGGAAGAACAAATCGGGGTGCGCGTATTGCGGGCAGGGGCTTCAGGGTTTTTAAGCAAAGAGAGCGCTCCAAAAGAATTGTTAAATGCAATCCGGAAAATCTACACGGGCGGAAAATTTGTGAGTGAATCTCTGGCTGAGAAACTTGCAATTGAAGTCGAACTGAAAACCGATGAAGAACCGCACAAACATCTCTCCAATCGTGAATATCAGGTTCTTTGCTCGATCGCATCTGGAAAAACAATATTAGAAATTGCAAAACAACTGTCCATTAGCGATAAAACAGTCCGCACATACCGGGAACGCCTGATAGAAAAAATGAATTTGAAAAACGACGTTGAGATGACGCACTATGCCATCCAGCATAAGCTTATTGAACCTTTGAGCTGATCTTTTATTTTATTTCACGATATACATTCTGTGTAATTACTTTCCATTACGCGGCAAATCTCACCTTTCACAATTTCGTGAGTACTCCTAAAGGACGTTGTCACAAATATTATATTCTGCGGTTTTCCTGAAATTCACGATATATTCAATACCGAAATCTGCCGATATTAATGTGTAGTCTAATACTTACGCTAATTTCAGATAGTTCCCACACAAGATTCAGACAAATAACGATTGATTACACCTGACGGGTTTCGATATATTTAATCTTGGAATATACCACTACAAACATATTGAAATATAGCGTAATGCAAAATAGGAAAGTATTCATCATTGACGATTCGCAGTTAATCCGGGAAAGACTGACCGACAGACTCGAAAAGCTCAAAGGCATCGGAACCATCAGCCAGGCAGCCGATAAATCTTCCGCGTTAACTACTCTTCAAACAGAAACACCTGATATCGTCATCCTCGATATACAATTACCGGATGGCAGTGGGATCGATTTATTATCTAAAATTAAAAAAGAAAATTCACAGATCGTTGTCATCATATTGACTAATTTCCCATACTCCATCATTCGAAGACGCTGCATTGAATTAGGCGCCGATTATTTCTTTGATAAATCCACGGAGTTAGAGAAACTCTTCGATATTTTCACAACCATTAGCTGATCCGTTAAGAATAGCATTTCTACCCGTCATTTTATCACCCGAATCAGCTTAGCTTCGCAATCTCCTGCCTATCTCAAAACAGATCGAAGATCGGTATGTTTACACATAACTTTATAATTTATGTAAGCGTGAGATCGCGAACCAAATTCAATTCAAGTGTATAAAAAAATCCCATCGTGATTGCGACGGGATTTTATAGTTTGAACCTGATTAATGGCTGGGGTCTATTACTCTTCAATCATTTTTACCTCTTGTATTACATCCCTTCGTTTTCCATTTTTACGCAAAAATGGTTTTTCAACCGGCGGATTATGATATGCAGGCTCTTCTTCGAGATCAGGATATATACAAATCTCATATTTGTAATTTCTTAGTATAATGTTTTTTCCTGCCCTGCCTACAACGTATTGTGGAAGCATAGGAATTTTACCGCCGCCGCCGGGCGCATCAATAACATAATAAGGGATAGCTAATCCTGAAGTTGTACCTCGCAGCTTATCCATAATCTCCAATCCCTTACTTACCGGTGTACGGAAATGGTTAGTTCCCTTCGTGATATCGGCTTGATAGAGATAATACGGTCGAACGCGCATTGATAACAGCTTCCTCATAAGTTCAAGCATAATGGCAGAATCGTCATTAACACCCTTCATTAAGACCGTTTGGTTGCCTAACGGAATACCGGCATCTGCAAGCATTCCACACGCCCGTTTTGCTTCAGGAGTACATTCCCATGGGTGATTGAAATGTGTGTTGACATAAATTGGGTGGTACTTTTTAAGCATCTTGGATAATTTGGGTGTGATTCGCTGGGGCAAAACACACGGCATTTTAGTTCCTATTCTGATTATCTCGACATGAGGAATTTCCCTTAAGCCTTTCAGGAGACGTTCGAGCAAGAAATCAGTCAACATCAACGGGTCGCCTCCGGAAAGAATCACATCGCGCACCTCGGGATGCGCCGCGATATAATCTATGCCGTCCTGAAGATATTTCATGTTAATTTTTTTCGAATCTCCCACCTTACGTTTCCGTGTACAGAAACGACAGTACATCGAACATTGACTGGTAGTAAGGAAGAGAACTCGATCCGGATAGCGATGGACGATACTCGGCACCGGACTGTGAGAATCTTCGGCGAGCGGATCCTCGGGCAGATCGTCATGTAATAATTCTTTCGAATCCGGTATGCACTGCAGCCATATTGGATCGCCCGGATGACGAATTAAACTCAGATAGTAAGGATTGATGCGGATATGAAACAGCGAGTTGAGCTTGTCTGCGGCTTGTTTTTCGAACCCGAAACGTTCTACTAAATCTTTTGCGCTGTCAACGCTTTGCCGCAGCATTTCTTGCCATAGTTCCATAATTTATTGTGAATCCTTATGTTGTGAGACATATTTTCCGTACACGACGAGATCATCGCCGGTTTTATAATAATCTTTTATCCGACTTAATTCCTGATATTGTGCGCTTACATAAAACTTTCTCGTATTTTCATATTTCGGCTGTGAAGAAGTTTCTGCAACGACTAATCTACCACCCAGCTGTTTGATTAATAACTCGGCGTGATTGAGCAATTCCCTTCCTATTCCTTTATTATGGGCGGAAGGCTTAACCGCAATCCAATACAGGTCGTACGTTCCGATCGTCATTGGAGTCGGTCCCATACAGTAATAGCCCACAGTGTTCCCATCCTCAGAAATTGCTGAATAGATTAGATAATCTTTTTGATGATTATTGTTAAGTACGATATCGATCAGTTCTAATGCCACTGCGATCTCGTTATCTGTAAAGACGGATGTTTCTTCAAGAATGATTCGGATGGGGTCTTTGTCCACCGATCGGATTTGTCGGATGGTGATCAAGCTATTCTTTCAAGCGCACATTCAACAATTTTACTGATCAACTCTTCAAATTTATAGCCATAAGCTTTTGCAGACCTTGAAAATCCCGCTTCGTCTGAGATATCCGGATTAGGATTGACTTCAAGTATATACGGTTTGTTTTCTTTACTCAGACGAATATCTATTCGGGCATAATCCCTACAACCCAGCAATTGATAAGCCCTCAGCGCCATCTCTTTTACAGTTTGCTCCATCTCTTCCGGCAATTTCGCGGGACAAACACCTTTCGTGTGTTCATATTCGTCGGTTCCCTTCATCCATTTCGCATTATATGTAATAATCCGATGGTATTGCTGGGGTAAAGTGGACATATCAATTTCAGAAATCGGGAAAACAATTGGTTTGCCGTTCCCAAGAATAGCAACGTTTAACTCGCGTCCATCGATGTATTCTTCGACCAGCGCAGGCTGATCGAACCGCTCGAAAATATAGCGGATTCGTTTTTTAAGATCGGATAGATTATAGACCACCGATCCAGTCTCAATTCCAACGCTTGCGTCTTCATGAGACGGTTTCACAATTAGCGGGAAGTTTAAACTGTCGTTAACGGAGATTCGTAATGGACTCTTGAACAATTGGAAGCGGGGAGTAGGTAAATCGTTATAAAGTAAAATTTCTTTAACCCGCACTTTATTGAGAGCTGTTCCTAATGTGAGAGGGTCTGAACCTGTATAGGGAATTTCTAATAATTCATAAATGCCCGCTACATGCATTTCGTGAATGGCTTTATTTCCAACACTCTCGCATAGATTGAAAATAACATCAGGTGTTTCATCTTTTAGAAAATTTAAGAGCCGGATGATATCACTATCAACATTGAAAATCGAACAACGGTAACCCATCGTTTGTAATGCACGGGCAAGGTCCTCTCTTTCTTCCAGCACACCTACCTCTGAAAGATCGGTCGATGTTAGAATGTTGGTGTTGCCGGATTTAGCGCCTTCCTGCAATTCACCTGTTTCAGAAATATATTTCTGGCCCTCAACCGTGTTTGTGATCGGTTCATTATAGATAAGCGCAACATGTATCTTTTTTCTCATAGGTTATCTCAATTTGTTGATGGATGTAACGATGAATCGGAAACCAGTCCATACCTTTTTGCCGCTAACATAAGAACTGTTTGAATCAAACGGTTATAATTAATCCCGGCTGCACGCGCAGCTTTTGGAAAACACGAATTATCTTCAGGTTTTGGTAAAATTCCAGGCAGAGGATTGAGTTCAATAATATGCGGCTTGCCCTTACTATCGAGCCTCACATCAATCCTGCACCAATCCTTACAATGAAGAATGTTGTAAGCTTTGCAACATATAGATTCGATTTCGCTCTGGAGAGATACAGATAATTTAGCCGGACAAGAAAATATCTCCAGTGGCGCATCGGCTCTGTCCCATATCCACTTCGCTTCGTAGGAGTAGATCGGGTTTACCCCTGCCGGAAGGGTATCAAATTTTATCTCGACAATCGGGAGGACGATTAATTCATCGCCATTTCCGAGAATTGCGACCGTAAACTCACGCCCTATTAGAAATTCTTCAATTAGGGCAGGTTGCCAGTATTTTTCCACCACCACTGAAACTTCGCGTTCCAGCTCTGCTTGATTATTGACAACCGATGAGTTAAAGATACCTTTGCTTGAACCTTCATGCAGCGGTTTCACGATACAAGGAAATTTTAAATTTGTTTGTGAAATCTTTAAGCTTTGCGAAATAATCGTAAACCGAGGTGTAGGCACATTATAATAAGAGAGAATTTCCTTCGCACGTGACTTATCCAAACAACTAGAGAGGGTCAGCGAATCCGAACCGGTGTATGGAATTTGGAGCATCTCCAGCATGGCAGGTATCTGCGCTTCCCGGGAAGCGCCATTAAAACCTTCCGCTATATTAAAAACAATATCGGGCCGTTCTGTCAATAATTTGACGTATGCTTGCTCGTTCGCTTCAATTAAAGATACTTCATGGAACTCGGCGAGTGCCGCTCGCACTGCATCGATTGTCTCAAACGTATCCCATTCTGCATAAATATCTGAACTGGAATTTAGATTTGGTTGGGGATGAATGTTAGAAAGAGATGGTTGGAAAACTTCGCCGGTCATACTCGGAGGCTCGTTCTCATCGTCCGCTTGAGATTGTTGAATTGGATCTTCCTTCTTTTGATTGTAAACGAGCGCAACGCGCATCGAACTTACGTACCGAGGAAGATGTAGCAAGTAACTCGTGCAGTCCTCTCAAATAGTTTCACATGATTGCTTTGAATTATCATAACACTTGTAATATAATCATTTTATTCTTTTTGTCAAGTAGAAAATGAACATTTGAGGCATAGTGTAACTTTTTTTTCTTTCCAAACTCGAGATGATTGTTAGCGGATAACCAAAAAAAAATCTCTCAGTCACACTCATCCACCATGAAGTAATCCTAGTGCATCCTTCATCCACTCGTCGAACGACTTCCTCAATACATGATGCTCAGGCAACCGAAGGTGAGGATCGGTATCGATGAGTTGAAATGCTTCATGTCGAGCCGACAATAAAATATCACCATCAGTCAAAAGGTTGGCAAGTCTTAGAGCAGGTAACCCGCTCTGTCT
This sequence comes from uncultured Chlorobiaceae bacterium, assembly GCA_964520905.1. GTDB lineage: Bacteria > Bacteroidota > Ignavibacteria > UBA10030 > SZUA-254 > JAGVIE01. The sequence continues at coordinate 39,514 of CAZFQL010000017.1, forward strand.
TGTTCCGAAATAATCACCCGGACCTCTCAATTCCAGGTCAATTTCAGCTATTTTGAATCCATCGAGGGTTTCCAACATCGTTCTAAGACGACGTTCAGCAATCTGTTTCGTATCTTCAGCTCCGTCGAGCGTCGGTATGGTAGAACCAACTTTTATCTTTCTCCCCATCCAGCCCGGAGCTATAAGAATACAATACGATTGCTCTGCACCTCTTCCGACTCTGCCCCGCAACTGATGAAGCTGTGAAAGACCAAGCCTCTCCGCATGCTCGACAACCATAACCGATGCATTAGGAACATCAATACCTACTTCGATGACAGTGGTAGATACTAAGATATCAATCTTTTTTTGTTCAAAGTCTGTCATGATATTATCTTTTTCATCTGATGACATTCTTCCATGAATCAATCCCACCCGATAATCGGTAAATACTTCCGATTTCAATTTCTCATAACTCTCTGTCGCGGCTTTTAGATCTAACTTTTCAGATTCTTCGACGAGTGGATAGACAATATATACTTGTCTGCCATCCTTTACCTGTTCACGTACAAACCGGTAGACAGATGAAATCTGAGATTCGAAGTTAAGAATTGTTTTAATCGGTATACGATGAGCAGGCAATTCATTAATTGTCGATACATCAAGATCCCCATAAACGGTCAACGAGAGGGTTCGTGGTATAGGTGTTGCAGTCATCACCAATATATGAGGATGTGGACATCCGCTTAAAGATTCAATCCCTTTCTCTCTCAACGCAACCCGTTGCGCTACTCCGAAGCGGTGCTGTTCATCTATGATAACCAAACCGAGATTCTTAAACACAACAGGTTCTTGAATAAGCGCATGAGTACCGACTACAATATTAGCGGCACCAGATCGTATATCCTCAAGAACATCATCACGTATTCTTACTCTCTGTCCGCCTATAAGCAATTGAACATTTACATTCAAATCTTTGAGAAAATTTGCAAGGGTTTTAAAATGTTGTTCGGCAAGAATTTCTGTAGGCGCCATGAGCGTCGTTTGGTAGCCATTATCTATTCCGATCAGCATCGCGACGAGTGCCACTATTGTTTTACCGCTTCCTACATCACCCTGCAATAGACGATTCATCGGTTTGCCGGACTTCAGGTCATCGGTGATTTCTTTGATAACCTTCACTTGAGCTTTGGTAAGTTTGAACGGCAGCGAATCGACCAATTGGCGCGCCAGTGAACTCTTAACGTCGAAGGTAATACCGGGCAATTCTACTTTCACACTCTGACGCCGCAATGCGAGAAGCAACTGCATACTGAACAATTCATCGAATTTCAGCCTGAGTCGAGCTTCATCAAGCAATTGTTGTGTTTCCGGGAAATGGATCGAACTTAACGCCTGTTTGATCGGCAGATATTTATACTTATCTATAATAGAGGATGGCAAAGGTTCCTCAGCGAACTGGAGGAATTCATTTAGCGTCGCCTTCATAATCCGACGGAAACCTTTAATGTTAAGATTTACACTCTGCAATTCTCCAGATGAACCGTACTTGGGAACGATCCCTCTTGTGTGGAGAAACCCCTGTAAACCGCCATCTTCATCGTCAGCGGGTGATAACCTGTCTATGGAAGGATGAACGATCTGCGGGTGCCTATTGAATATTGTCACCTTGCCTGAGGCGGCTATAATTTCTCCAACCTCAAAAGCTTTTTTAAAATATTGAACACTCTGGAAAAATACTAATTGAATTGTACCACTCTCATCCTCCAATATCACACTAAGCCGTTGTCGAGGCGGACGACCAATAAGATCAAATGTACGTATAGTGCCGATAACAGTCACCCACTCTTCCGAATCGGCATGTTTTCTCAGATCACCTATCTTTCCAACCTTGCTTAAATCTATATAATCGTAAGGGAAGTAATATATTAGGTCTCTCACCGTTTTGATATTATGATTGGCAAGAGCTTCTGCACGTTTCGGTCCGATACCTTTGACGTACTGAACTGGAAAACTTAATCCCTTGTCGATATTTTCTTTGGATGGCATTCAGCTATTCGAAGATTTGTTTGAATCAAATCATCTTAGAAATACGGCGAAGTAAATTTAATTATGTTCCCCTTTTGCGCCGCGGGTCATCAAATCGGATGTTGCAATGATAGGGTCTTTATCTTCAAACAATACCTGATATACTGCATTTGATATAGGTAATTCAACATTAAATTTGTTGCAGAGATCGTGAATGGAGCGTGTAGTTGCTACACCTTCAGCAACCATGGTCATGCCGGCAAGTATATCTTTTAGTTTTCTGCCTTTTCCAATTTCTTCCCCGACATACCGGTTACGGCTGTGCTTACTCATGCAAGTCACAATCAGATCGCCGATTCCGGATAATCCGGCAAAAGTTTCCTGTTTGGCTCCCATAACTTTACCGAGTCTGGCGATCTCAACGGTTGCACGAGTCATGATGGCGGCTTTAGTATTATCACCAAAACCGGCGCCATCGGCAATTCCTGCACCTATAGCGATCACGTTTTTCAACGACCCCGCCAATTCAACGCCACGGATATCTTCGCTTGAATAAACTCGGAAATACGGCGTCATAAAAATTTTTTGCGCCAATTTTGCCGTCGCGATATTTATAGATGCTGCTACTACTGCGGTAGGGACTTTCCTGCTTACTTCTTCGGCAAAACTTGGACCTGATAATGTCACTATATTGTTTTTTCCGATATGCGGCAGGACATCGAGAAGAACATCCGATATCGTCATCAATGAATCATTTTCAATTCCCTTTGCGACATTCACGATTATAATATTATGAAAATTATGTCCATGTAATTTCTCGATCACTGATCGAAGAAATTGAGTAGGAATTGCAGTTACGACCATCTCGGCACCGCTCACCGAATAAGTCAAATCGCTGCTAATATTCACATCAAGAGGGATAGCTACGCCTGGAAGGAATTCATTGTTTACACGATTGGTACGCATCGAGGCGGCATGTTCCTCCAGATACGACCAAAGATTAACCTGGTGCGCATTAGAATGGAGCAAGATAGCCAAGGTTGTTCCCCAGCTACCCGCACCTAATACAGTAATGCGCATAAATAATAGTTAAGATTTTTTCTCGAAAATATGGAGGCGTGTTAGCCGGTGCTCTGTGCCATCGATAAGACGCTTGATGTTTGCACGATGGGTATAGAGCAACAACAGAGATATACCTATACTAAAGAAAATCAGAGTATTATAACCCTGGAGATAGGCATTGAAGACGTTATGGCGGAAAAACATCGTTAATGGAAAAGCGATGGCTCCGCTGATAGAACCCAGCGAAACATAGCGGGAGAGAACGAACACAAGCGCGAATATACCGATTGAAACCAGCACTTCAATCGTTGCTAATCCTAACAATACTCCGCCGGCAGTTGCGATACCTTTACCGCCACGGAAACCGCTGAAAGCAGTCCAGATATGTCCGAGTATCGCAGCACACCCGGCTATAATACGGATAACGGTTATATCATCGAATGGTGTAACGTTTCTGAATGGCATTTCACCTGTCATAAACTTCGTAATGAGCATTGTAGCTATATACCCTTTAAGTATATCGATAACAATAACCATTACACCGGCTTTCCATCCTAAGACCCGGATGACGTTAGTCCCGCCGGCATTACCACTGCCATAGTGCCGTATATCGACACCTTTAAGTAATTTAGTTACGATGATACTCGTTGGGATCGATCCAACCAGATAACTTAATACTATAATAATACCCAATGGTATCATAAATATTCCTTTTTCATATAGGTTCTCTTATATAAGATACCTGAAATTTTACAAAGATTCAAGAATTATATGGATTCCGTCACAAACCGTCTCGCTATAATTTGTGCCAGTTCGAGATCTTCGGGAGTAGTAATCTTTATATTATCATAAGAACCAGCCACTATGTGAATTCGCATGCCGATACGTTCAACAAGATTCGCATCATCGGTTCCATAATACCCCTCAATACGCGCCATTTCAAACGCACGCTTGATAATTGGGAACTGAAACGACTGCGGAGTTTGTGCAATCCATAACTGTTCACGAGCAAGAGTATTTTCAGCGTACACGGCAACACTCGATTGTTTAATAGTATCCTTCGGACGAACGGCAGCTATTGCCGCACCATCCTCCTTTGCCGCTATCAGAACAGCGTGAATCAATTTTTGAGAGATGAAAGGACGCACTGCATCATGAATCAAAACCAAATCGACATTATATTTTTCCAATTCCTGCAAACAATTCCATACCGAGTCTTGCCGTTCAGCCCCGCCCTCCACCACTGAACTAACCTTAGTGAGGTTATGCAATTTGATAAGATTATTAAGCGGCTTCCTATTTTCTTTGTCGGAAGCCAGTATAATATTATCTATATCCGGAGAAGATTGAAAATGTTCGAGTGTTCGTATTATAATCGCCTTTCCCGCAACCTCAAGAAATTGCTTACTGATGCTGCCACCCATTCGCTTTCCTGTCCCAGCAGCGGGAATAATAACACCGACTTTTTTTCCGGCAATCATTTCTGTCGATCAGAAAATCAACATTGCGTCGCCGTAACTATAGAAACGCCACTTTTCTTTAATCGCCTTCTTATAAGCCTGCATCATGTAATCTCTTCCGCCGAAAGCACAAACCAGCATGAGCAGGGTAGACTCAGGCATGTGAAAATTCGTGATTAATTTATCGACAATCTTAAACTCATAAGGCGGAAAAATAAATTTATCAGTCCAACCTTTATAAGATTTAAGATGCCCGGTCGTCGTTACGCACGATTCAACGGCACGGCTGACACTTGTGCCGACCGCAAAAACGCTTCCGCGACTATCGATAGTCTTATTTACTATATCGACAGTCGATTGAGGGATCTCATAATACTCTGAATCCATTTTATGTTTAGAAAGATCTTCCACCTCAACAGGCCTGAAAGAACCAAGCCCCAGATGCAGAGTAACCGGCGCAATCTTCACGCCTTTCTTTTCAATCGCTGTAAGCAAACGTTTTGTGAAATGAAGTCCGGCGGTCGGGGCGGCAACTGATCCGACATTTTTCGCAAAGACAGTTTGATACGATTCTTTATCGTCTTCAACTGGATCGCGTTTGATGTAGTACGGCAGTGGTGTAACGCCTATTCGTTCGATAATCTTGAACAAATCGTTTTTATAATTGAATCTTACCGTTCTGCCGCGGGATGTTGTATTATCAATGACTTCGCACCATATTTTTCCATCATCGAAATATATTTTATTGCCGATACGAACTTTCCTTGCCGGATCGACAATGACATCCCAGATGGCATCATCATGGTTTAACTCGCGAAGAAGGAATACTTCAATTTTTGCGTTTGTTTTTTCTTTCTTTCCGAATAAGCGTGCCGGGAAAACCCTCGTCTGATTAACGACAAGGCAATCTCCTTTCTTAAAATAATCAATCATGTCGGTGAACCGTTGTTCCCCGATAGAACCTTCGGCGCGATTTAATATCATGAGCCGGGAAGCATCGCGCGGTTTCGCCGGAAACTTAGCGATGAGATTGCGTGGCAGCGGATATTTAAAATCAGATAGTTTCATTTTATTTACCTTTCATTTTTTTGGTAAACCGTAATATTAAATCTCTTATTTATTTATTTCTTAATTTATGCGCCGATTTATCGTGCAAAACAGCCTGCGCGGCGGCTAATCTTGCAATCGGGACTCGATATGGCGAACAACTCACATAGTCCATACCTACATTATGGCAGAACTCAACTGAACGGGGATCACCGCCATGTTCACCGCAAATACCGATCTCCAATTTCTTGTTTGATTTTCGTCCGCGCTCGATACTGATTTTGATTAGCTCGCCAATTCCTTCCTGATCGATACTTTGGAATGGATCTTCCGGAAGAATTCCTTTCTCGAGATAATCCGGCAGGAATCCGCCGAAGTCATCGCGCGAGAAACCAAATCCCATCTGTGTAAGATCATTCGTACCGAACGAGAAAAATTGAGCGACTTGAGCTATCTTACCAGATACCAGCGCAGCTCTGGGTATTTCGATCATTGTACCAAACATATGCTTGATACTCTTGAGATTATACTTTGACAGCACTTCCTGATAAACCCGTTTTGCGATCTCATACTGATGGATTAACTCTTTTACATCGACAAGGACAGGTATCATGATTTCAGGATAAGGTTTCTTTCCTTCCTTCAGAAGTTCGGCGGCTCCTTCAAATATCGCCCTGATTTGCATTTCGCTGACTTCTGGATATGTGATACCCAAACGAACACCACGATGTCCCATCATAGGATTTGTTTCATGAAGATTTTCCGCCCGTTTTGACAACTCTTCCATCGAGATATCCAAGTCTTTTGCAAGTTGCTTCAATTTTTCGGGATCGCGCGGAACGAACTCATGAAGAGGCGGGTCTAAAAGACGAACAACCACCGGATACGGATCCATCGCCTCTAAGGTTCCCTTGATATCTTTTTTTACGTATGGGAATAATTCATCCAAAGCTTTACGCCGTTCAGTTTCTGTCTTCGACATAATCATTTTCCGTAATCTGAATAGCGGCTCTTCGGCTCCTTTGCCGTAGAACATATGTTCAGTACGGAACAATCCGATTCCCTGAGCGCCGAACCGGCGTCCCTTCTTTGCATCTTCCGGCGTATCTGCATTCGTCCTGATTCCCAATCGTCGAATAGAATCACAAACTTTCAAAAAATCATTGAATATTTTGTTTTCTTCGGAAGCATCTATCATCTGAAGTTGACCGCCGTAAACATTTCCCTTAGTACCGTTGAGCGTAATCCAATCGCCTTCCCTGAAGATTTTCCCCTCGGCTACCATCTCTTTTTTCATTCCATCAATGTGCAAAGTACCACAGCCGACGATACAACACTTTCCCCACCCTCGCGCAACAAGTGCGGCGTGGGAAGTCATCCCTCCGCGTGCGGTCAAGATTGCTTCAGCAGCGCGCATACCTTCTACATCCTCAGGATTTGTTTCTTCTCGAACAAGGATTACTTTCTTCCCTTGCTTTGCCCATGCAACGGCATCCTGAGCCAAGAATACAATCTGCCCGGCAGCGCCGCCAGGTCCGGCAGGCAATCCTTTGGCAAGAATTTTCTGCCCGCTCTCGATTTTTGGATCGATGATCGGATGCAGAAGTTCATCTAACTGGGCGGGAGTTACGCGTGATACAGCCATCTCCTTTGTGATCAATTTTTCTTTCAGCATATCCATCGCAATCCGAACTGCCGCAGGTCCATTTCTTTTTCCGATGCGGCATTGCAGCATGAACATCCGTCCCTTTTCGATTGTAAACTCCAAGTCCTGCATATCTTTGTAATGTTTTTCCAGTCTTTTCTGGTACTGGAAAAGTTCTTTGTAAAGTTTAGGCATCGCTTTCTCAAGGGACACGAGATCGTTGTTGTGTTCGGATTTTGATGATTCGTTAATAGGCGCAGGCGTACGAATTCCGGCTACAACATCTTCCCCTTGTGCGTTGATCAGATACTCGCCGTAGAATTGTGCATCACCGTTACCGGGATTTCGCGTGAAGGCAACCCCTGTTGCAGAATCTTCGCCCATATTTCCAAAAACCATCGATTGAACATTAACGGCAGTTCCCCAATCGTCGGAAATTCCCTCGATGCGGCGATAACTGACGGCGCGTTTTCCGTTCCATGATGCAAATACTGCACCGATTCCGCCCCACAACTGTTCATACGGATCATCTGGAAAAGCTTTACCCAAAATTTCTTTAACACGTACCTTGAACGCTCTACAAAGCTGTTCTAAATCTTCCGCGGTCATATCCGTATCCGATTTATAACCTTTTTCCTTTTTCAACTTCCCCATTATTTTTTCCAGCTGCTTGCGAATACCGCTTTCATCGTCCTTCGGCTCGATGCCGACAGCTTTCTCCATTACCACATCGGAGTACATCATAATGAGACGACGATAAGCATCGAATACAAATCGAGCGTTGCCGCCTGTTTTCTTGATGAGACCGGGAATTGTTTTTTCTGTCAAGCCGACATTCAGAACAGTTTCCATCATTCCCGGCATCGATTTACGCGCACCCGAACGAACAGAAACCAGCAGGGGATTTTCAGAATCTCCGAATTTCTTTCCCATCAGCGTTTCCACCCGCTTCAAGCTTTTCTCAGCCTCTTCTTTCAAACCTTTCGGGTATGTTCTCTTGTTTTTGTAGTAGTAAATACATACTTCAGTCGTGATAGTGAAACCCGGAGGAACCGGGAGTTTTAAATTTTTATGTCCTGCCATCTCGGCAAGGTTCGCACCTTTGCCGCCAAGGAGTTCCTTCATACTTTCTTTGCCGTCGGCTTTGCCGCCGCCAAAGAAATAAACAAATTTATGTGCCATGTGTATTCCTATTTATCCTTTTATGTTGTAGATTGATTTGAAATCGTAGCTAAATACTCTTTTAATATTTTTGTTGATAGTGGATTATTTACATCATTCATACGCTCTGGATGCCATTGAAGAAGTAGAAAAAAATGATCTCTATCAATATTCTCGAATTCCATTGCTTCGATGATCCCATCTTCGGCGTGGGCGGCAACTTTCAATCCATCTCCAGGTTTAGCAACAGCCTGATGATGACTTGAGTTGACAAGTCCGGAATTGATACTGGACATTTTGTAGAGTAAAGTTTCCATGCCGATATTTACAGGATGGCGGTTTTCAATACCGTTAGTTTTTCTATGAGATTTATACCCTGCTTCTTCAATATCCGGGATAAGCGTACCGCCGAGGTGAATATTAACAAGTTGCATTCCCCGGCAAATTGCAAGCGTTGGGATTTTATTTTTCAAAACCTGATCGATAAGTTTTCTTTCAAAGTTATCACGCTCTCTATCAACATCTTTAATATGTGGATGATTCACCTGTCCGTTGTATAATGCAGGATCTACATCGTTACCGCCGGTTAAAAGCAACCCATTACAATCATTAAGAGCGTTTAAATTATCAAGTCTGTAAGACAATTTAATCCACTTGAGCGATATACCGCTCCCCTCCAACCACTTTATGTAGAAGTTGAATTTATCCTCGGAGATCATAGTGTCGGTAACACCGATTACCATCAGGCGGCGCCTCTTATTGTTTGATCAAGAATAGCGTGCAAGTTTTTTTCACCATCGGTAACAACAGCTTCAATCTCCAAAAAGTATAATGCCTTCGATGGAAACGATTTCGGTATCTTTATCGATAATAATCGCATTGCGTCTTTTTCGGTCGTAATAATTGAGTCTGCTTTATGCTTTTCATATTTATCTTGAATTTCAATCAAATCAGCTTCACTGTAGCGGTGGTGATCCGGAAAAATAATCATATCTTTAACAGAGAGTCCAACCACGGCTAAAGTATTTTTGAAGGAATCCGGGTTCCCGATGCCGCAAAACGCTACGCAGTCGTTGCGATCTTTAGTCGGATAATCAGTTTGGTTTAGAAGTTCGAAATCCCGAACTCCTTTTGACCTGAATTGTACGATTGCTGTATCTTTATGGTAATATTTCTTAAGCATAATACCGTTTTCATCGGTCGAACCAGAATCCTGAGTAACCACAATAAAATCCGCTCTCCGTAATGAGGAGAAAGGTTCACGGCGTAAACCTGCAGGCAACATTCCGATCGCCGGAAGAAGCTTTCTTCCATCAACTATAACAATATCGAGGTCACGAACAATTCCCCGATGCTGGAAACCGTCATCGAGTAAAATAACGTCGGGTTTATATTTCTCAACTATTTTTTTTGCTACACGAGCGCGGTTTTCATCAACGGCTACTATCACAGACGGGAACTTCTTCGCTATCTGAAAAGGTTCATCACCTATCGTCTCTGCTGTTCCGCTGAGTGTGTTTCCATCAGAAACAATCTTAGTGCCCTTCGTCGTTCTCTTATATCCCCTGCTTAGAACCGCAATCTTCCTGTTCTGCTTGAGAAAATACCGAATCAGATATTCAACCATCGGTGTTTTTCCAGTCCCACCCGCCGTGATGTTGCCGACAGAAATCACCGGAATACCGACCTGCACTGCCTTAAAAATACCGGTATCATAACACCAGTTTCTAATTATAACTCCAAAACAATAGAGCCATGAAAGTGGTATTAATATAAATTGAAAAAAATTCAAATCACTCAATTCACACTAATGAAAAAATTGTATCTGCCACACGACTTGATGCGCCTATCGTACCCAGGCGATACTTGACAACAGATAGTTTTTCTGCAATTTCTTTGCTCATAGCCTTATCTTCCAGCATCGTTAAAGCTTCCCGTGCAAGGCGCTGAGGCGTAACTTTTGATTGTAATAATTCTGGAACTATCCTTTCACCGGCAACGATATTAACCAAACCGATATTTTTAATCCTAACGAGCATCCGTCCGATTAAATATGAAAACCACGAAGTTTTATAAACCACAATCATCGGTGTTTGGTAAAATGCAGTCTCAAGAGTAGCCGTTCCCGATGTCACAAGAGCTACGTCTGAATTTTTCATGATATCGTAAGTGGCATTCTGGATTAACTGAACCGGAAAATCATTCCGCGTAAAAGTTTTTACATAATCGAAATTTAACACTGATGATACTCCAACGGCAATTTGAACGCCTGACTGTGCATGGAGTATTCTTGCGGCACCGAGCATAGCGGGGAATATGCGTTCGAGTTCCTGAGTTCGGCTTCCCGGGAACAATCCGAGTATCGGTTTATCTTCAACGAAACCATAACGCTTGCAAAATTCCCGTTTCCCCTGCGGCTCTGTAAATACTTCTAACAACGGGTGACCAACAAATTCAACGTCGATACCCTCTCTCCGGTAAATTTCTTCTTCGAAAGGAAATGCTACGAGCATTTTATCGATCAACCCTTTCATCTTTTTTACTCTACCGGATTTCCATGCCCACACCTGCGGGCTGATGTAATAAACTATCTTTACTCTATATTCACGCGCAGCACGGGCAAATCGGAGATTGAACCCGGGATAATCGATTAATAATATAATATCCGGTTTTTTTACCTTTAACAATACCTTTAATGTTTGCTCGACAGACTTCAATAATGGTAGATGCCGGAGAACTTCCCAAAACCCCATCACCGAGATTTCTCTGACGTGATAGATCAATTCCATTCCTTCTGCCTGCATCTTATCACCGCCAATACCGAAGATGACGGCATCGGGATCGCGGCGCTTTAGTTCGCGCACGACACCGGAACCATGCAGATCACCGGACGCTTCGCCTGCAATTATGAGGATACGCAATGGTTTATCTTTTGACATACCAAAGAACAATTAGTATCAGTGTTACCAGAGTAATAGCTTGTAATGTGCGGCGTTCGGATTTAAATCCACTCTTCATGTCTATTTCAGGCTGAGGATGAGATCCGCCGGCATATTTTTTCATCGATGGAACAAAGCGAGGTACTGCCTGGAAATATTTAACGTACTCATCGAGAAATTTTTTCATTAAACCTTCTTCCTCAAGACTGATTATCATTGTATATTGGAAGAAAAAATAGAATAGTCCGACCAGCGCAAGCAATGGAGAGTCAGCCATGAGACCAAATCCAAAATACATCAACATGTTACCCAAATAGAGCGGATTACGGACGTAAGAAAAGGGTCCCTTCGTTATCAGGTACGAAGCCCCGACATTACCCGTGGTTCGCGTCTCGCTTCCAGCATAAGAGACGCCCCAAAACCGGAGGAACTCTCCTAAGATGACAAAACAAAATCCGATCAGCATACTGGTAATTGTTGGATGAGCTACGTAAACAAGCACAAGTAAAAATGGAATCGGTGTATAGCTTCTATATTTAAAAAGAATTTGTCGAAAATCCATCATCCACCTATAAATACTTCCTTTGCGGCAAGCTGAGCTTGTCGATGTTTTTTTAAGCCATAATGCTTTTTCGTTTGTCGATTTTCTATCATTTTTTGCAATCTTATTTTAATATCTGTAAACGTCCGGTATTCATAATACGAGATATTTTCCTGACGGCAATATTTCAGCAATTCATCTTTTGCAAAAACAACATCAGCGTATCGCACCGGACATCGATCTGAAAATCCCTCGCCGATATACACGATGATGTCGTCATCGCCTGAGAGTGTGAGCATATGGTTACGCTTGCAGCACGCACACCGGTTACAAACTTCATCCGTGAAGGGGAATGACGGTTGGAACATAATTTTTGATGTACCATCCATCGGCGTTAAATCCAGATGGTTAGCATAAAATACAGAGTCTGGAATATTGTTATGTCTGAGAATTCGATCTATATAATAATCCATGCCGTCACTTACTATGTAATAGGCAAATCCCTGCGAGCGGCAAAAACTAAGAAAATCTGCAAACGATGAGTCGATTTTCTGTGAATCTAAAAATGTATCCAGAACGCTTTTATCTGTACCGGAACATGCGGCACATTCACGATGGAAACATTCCACAGCGGATATCGTGCCGGCACGGTACTCTTCGATGAAATCTAAACATCGTTTTCCACCGAACTTTTCAAACATAGCGTCACCGACATCGATAGTGGTAATGGTTCCGTCAAAATCTATGAATATATTTATCATCGATAAGTTTTATTGCCTGACGTGATCGAAAAGTTTGTGTAAAAGATCTAGTTCGTCACAGTAGCCGAACTAACCCGTGCCTCTTGATTAAAGCGGACTGTAACTATTTTTGAAATTCCTTCTTCTTCCATCGTCACACCGTATAGAGCTTGTGCGGCTTCCATAGTTCGCTTATTATGAGTGACCACAATAAATTGTGTGTTGTTTGAAAACTTCTTGAGTATGCGGGTGTACCGATCGATATTCGAATCATCTAAAGGCGCATCTACTTCATCAAGAATACAGAATGGACTCGGCTTCACAAGATAAATCGCAAAGAGAAGAGCGATAGCAGTTAACGTTTTTTCTCCGCCCGAGAGCAAATCGATTGATGTAGGTCGCTTACCTCTCGGTTTTGCGATTATTTCGATGTTCGCTTCAAGCGAATCAATTCCCTCTTCGAGTTTCAGATCGCACTCATCGCCTTCCATGAATAATTCTTTGAAGGTTGTGATGAAGTTTTCCCGAATTTTCATGAACGTGTCCAGGAACTTGCGTTGAGCGGTGTTATTGATTTCATCGATCGTATTCATTAAGGTTTTTTCTGCATCGATTAGGTCGTCGCGCTGTTGAGTAAGAAAATTGAGGCGCTCGCTCTCGGTATTAAACTCATCGAATGCCGCGAAATTGATCGCTCCGAGCACACGGATGCGATCTTTGAGATTCTTAACTTCTTCACGCAGATGTGCGAAATCTACCCATTCATCATCAGGGTACGATTTTAATTGAAGTTCAAGCTCGAATTCTTCCTGTGCCCTAAGTCGTACATGTTCGATGTTAGCCTTGATTTCCGATATTTTCATCTCAAGTTCATGGGCTACCGAAACGGAATCATCGTGAAGTCGGCGTTCATCTTTAATTTTTAATTCTATTTGATGCAACTCGTTCCGGCGTATTGAATACGATCCTTCAATTTCCTTTTTTTGATCCTCGACAAGATTATAATCCTGACGGTGAATGCTTAGTTGTTCGTCAAGCATTCTTGTATCCTGAGCCAGCCTTGCGATCTCTTCCTGGGCGCGCGTGATTTCATCCTGCCTGCGGATAAGCGTCAGATCTATATCATTCACCCTTGCTTCGGTGCGCTCTATATCGCGCTCAAGATTCCGTACTTCACCCTGCGTTGTAACAACTTTGATTTCAAGCTCATTAACAATTTTAGTTTTCTCATTCCATAATGCTTCAAGCGATTCTAATTCATGAATCGAAACAGTGGCAATCGATTCTTTATCGACTTTTTCGGATTCAAGGATTCTCAAATCGCCCGACTCTTTGCCGTATTGATGCTGTAGGTCGGCAATTTCTTCCTGGAGCGTCCTCATCTCAATGCCGTTCCTATCAATGCCGTCGTTTGCACGTTTCTTTTCGAACTCGAGCTGTGCTATGCGCATTTCAATTGCGGTCATTTCTTTCTCTATGGCTTTGACCGACTTCCTCTCCCGATCGATGTCAACCGCATCATGATCATGTTGAATCTGTTCCTGCTGAGACGCCAACTTCTTTTCCTGGTTTCTCAGTTCTTCAATCTCGCGCTCAAGTGCGGTGATCTGGGATTTCTTATTTATGAGACCGCCCTCATCGATTTTCCGACTGCCGCCGCGCAACATACCGGTACTTGAAACGATCTGTCCATCAAGCGTAACACAGCGAACTCCGGTGAGTGTTGAGAAAATCTCCTGCGCAATACCAGGCGTATCTACAATAACAACATCCTCAAACAGATAATCGACAAGGTTCCGGTAAACGGGTTCACACTGAATGACATCTGCCGCCCATATGAATGGAAGAATGTTTTTTTTCTTCGCTCTTCGGATTATTTTCGGTACCCACTCCAAACTGATGAAGGCGCTTTTACCCTTATCTTGCTTTTTTAATTCCTCGATAGCGGCATAACCATCTTCGAGCCGTTCAACCACAAGAACATTCATCATGTCGGATAACGCCGATTCAATCGCAATACGAAATTTTTCGTCCGATTGAATAACATCGGCGATGGTGATCAGCTTTCTCTTCTTCCACTCGTTATGATTGAGAAGATATCTTGTCCCCTCTGAAAAGCCTTCGTATCCCTCCAACATTCTTTGTAAAAATTCGATCTTGGAAGTTTTCCTGTCGATCTCATGCATCAAATCAATATTTTGCTTTCGAAGTTTTTCTATTTCCTGCTTCAACTGCTCCTTCGATTGCTGTTTACTGAACAATTGAACTTCCGCTTCTGCAAATCGTTGCCGCATATCGCGATCTTTGGCAGTTAGAAGCTTAACCTGTTCTTCTACCCGTTCAATATCATTCTGGTACAATTTATTATCTTCAATCGAACGATCTATACGTCCAGTGAGATTATCGATGCGTGCCTTGATGCGTTCCTGCTCACCTCTCTCTGTAATTATGTCGTGAGCTAATTGTAGTATAACGTCTTTCAGTCCGGCAACCTCTATTTGTTTGGCATCCAACCAACTGGTGACCTGCCCGTATTCATCCTTCTCGCGTATGAATACTTTCTCTGCTGCTGTAAATTCTATCAGACGCTGATCTCTTCGCCCAGAAAGATTTTGCTTTTCGATAGCAAGCGACTCTCGCTGTAAATTCAGATCGCATTTTTCTTCCTCGTAACGCTTAATGTTAGACGATAACGAATTGCCGCGTTCCTGAGTCACGAGGACCTTTTCTTCAACTTTATGGATCTCTTCGAACTTTGCCGCAGCGGATCTCTGTGCTTCACCGAGCCGGTTTTCTATCTCGCTCAATCCTTCTCTTAGCCGTTCGATATTTTCTTCCTGCTCGCGGAGCGTTTCATCGATTTGGGTTTTATCGGTTGTAGCTATAAGAAATTTTTCGTCTAACGGTTTAAGCTTATTGTGCAAATAAGAATATTCCCGTTCGAGGAGATCTATCTCAAGCGCCTTCAATCTGCCGGATACTTCATTATATTGTTCTGCTTTTTTTGCCTGCCGTTCAAGTGAGTTGACTGTTTTCTGAATTTCCTTGACAATATCGTTCACACGGGCTAAATCCTGCTGAACATCTTCCAATTTACGTAGAGCGGCTTTCCGGCGAAATTTGTACTTGGTAACACCGGCTGCCTCCTCGAATAATTTCCGTCTCTCGTCTGTTTTATCTGAGAGGATGGTTTCTACCATCTTCAATTCGATAACAGAATAAGCATCGCTTCCCATTCCGGTGTCCATGAAAAGATCGACTATATCTTTTAATCGGCATGGTACTTTGTTGAGAAGATATTCGCTTTCACCTGACCGGAACACGCGCCTTGTTATTGTAACTTCGGAATAATCGGTGGGAAGAATTCCCTTGGTATTTTCGATTGTAAGTGATACTTCTGCAAGTCCGAGCGGTTTGCGGCTTTTTGTACCGTTGAATATAACATCCTCCATCTTGTCGCTGCGGAGCGTGCTGTATTTTTGTTCGCCAAGCGCCCATCGAATGGCATCAACGATGTTAGTTTTACCGCATCCGTTGGGACCGACGATAGCTGTCACACCGGAATCAAAATTAACATTGATCCGCTGTGCAAACGATTTAAACCCTATGACTTCAATTTTTGATAAATACATACCGTTACATTTTCATCGCTTGCAATAAATACCTGAGGTAAACGGTCGTTGATTTTGTATAATCAAGATAAACATAAAATGCAATACAAACAATCAGGATGATGAAGAAACCAATCGCATATATTTTCACGGGATAAACGTCAAATATAATCGATATGCCTTTAAACAAGCGGAGGATAACCCAAACTGTTATGAGGGCGATTAATATAAATACCGGAATTATATAGAACTCGGTTTCCATCAACCGGAAAACGATCATTGCTACGGGAATCAATATGATGTACGGAAGAGCAGACCATATCGATATCGAGAAAGCATGGTAGAACAGCACCCGCGATTTCACCGTCATTGAAAACAACTTCACTATTATCGAGAGTAAAACAAGTTTCAAAAAGATTATTGCAGATATAACAATAATGAAATTTGCCGGATTCCACACAAGACGAACAAACCATTCTTTGATTCCATCCGACATAAATTGACTGAGCAGGTTATCCAGCAAAATATTCTCTCTATAGTGAGAGAGTATGCTCGAAAGTACGGTTGCCCAAGTTACTGATATGATGACTGCAAGAAATAATGAATGAATGTAAGTCAATATCCGCTGGTCTCTTACATCGGCAAAAAAATTATAAGTGCGGAAAAGTGACCGGTTAACACCATCTCGAAACCGCCGATTAGCGTTGTACATGAAAGCGAACGAAATCAACATCGCAAATCCCGAGATAACATAAACAATCGGCGCATTGGATGAATAATTTCCCACCGGTAATGCTTGTACTTTTTCATCGTTATACAATGCGCGTACGATATCGAAAGCAGTGCGTTTCTCTCTTTCAAAACTTACAATTCCCATTGCACATAAATAAGGATCGTGCGAATGTGTGGCGAGTGAAGGGCGATCCGTCCTCCAATCATTAAACGCCCAGAGTACGCTTCCGGCAATTTTCACATCTTTAATCGCGTTATAAAATTGTGTCGCATAACGAGCCTGAGATTCCATCGAGAATGGATCACTGTAACCTGAGTGGTTCATCGGTTCAACTTCTTTACCGTATCTCACAACGACAATCGGTTTCTGCGGATAATTGGCAACACAAGATTTAAGTGAATCTTTGAAATATTTCGGCTCGTCGCCGTAACTATTCAATGCAATCAGGTCGACATATTCGAAGCATTGATTGTTGATAGAATGCGTTGCGAAATATACGTATCGTTTATCGAGCGACTTAACGATGTTTCTCAAGCCGTTCACAAATTCGCATGCAGTCGCTGACGATGTCTCGAATTCATCCCCGATTCCCCATGCGAGAACCGAAACATGCCTCCTGTCCCGAATCACCATTTCCTTTGCATAGTTGGTAACCATTTCCTGGTAATAATCTTTGGATAATATTTCCAGCGGAACTTTGGTTACCGGGATCTCTTCCATCACAAGTAATCCATACCTGTCGCATAAGTTCAACATGTACGGATGCGGCGGATACAGGAAGCGAATAAGATTAGCGCCAAGCGTTTTGATCTGGGCAACGTCGCGATCCATCGATTCATAAGTCATCGCTGAACCGAATGTTGCATGATCCTCCTGCCATAATATGCCTTTCAACGGGATGACGGTATTGTTGATAAATAACTTACCGTCTTTCCACTGAATATCCCGTATGCCGGCATCGAGACTATATTCATCAATCGGGAAAATGTCTTTGCCGATTGTTCGAACAATTTGGCATTTAAGAGTATACAGATCCGGAGTTTCAGGCGCCCAAAGTTTGGGCAGAGGAATAACCACTTCGGTATTTACATAAATGGTTTTATTCGGTTGAGGTGAAACCGGTACAATCCCGCTTCGCCCCGCCAGAATTCCGCTTAATTTTTCATAAGCTTCCACCTGAATTCCAAGCAAGCTACCCTGCTCATTCTTTAGCCCTGACCAGCGATCTGTTACTTCGTTTTGAACAATGATCTTTGCCGATTTTCCATCCGCCGATATGCTCGATATTGTATTAACATCTTCGATAAATAATTTCGGTACTGCAAGTATGTAGATATCGCGGAAGATCCCGCCATAGGTCCGCCAGCCGCCGACCTGTTGTCTTAGAGGGATTGTTGTACGAGGCGTCAATTCGTTATCAACTGCAACCCTTATTGTATTTTCCGATCCTACCTGAAGTGTGTTGTTGGAAATCGGTAATACGACGGATGTATATCCGCCAATATGACGTCCGACAAAATTTCCATTAATAGTTATTTCACTCTGGTTGTTGATGCCGTAAGCTACAAGCATGAAGGTATATTTATCAAGTAAATCCGACTTCAGATCGAATGTACGCTGGAATGTGACCTTACCGGTGAAATCATACGCACTCGGGACATCAACCTTATTCCAATGATTACCATCAGTAGTATAATTCCATGAACCCGCAAGATCGATCTTTAATCTCGATGGTGAGTCCGGAAACATCGCTGCATAGGCGCCGGTACGCGTAGCTCTACCATTGATATAAAATTTTACATCGGAGGATGTTGGTATGAACTGTGAAAATCCAAAGATGGGGAGGTAAAAAACGATGAGCGCTAGCGATAAAATTCTGCGCAAGATGGCTGTATTTATAATCGATTCTGTAAGTATGGGTCTCTCACCCGTCTGTGAATGAACTATTTTATTATACCCCGTGATTATCTTACAGGATATACGCTTAGTTTGCCTGAATAGCAAGTATAATTTATAAAAAAATCAACTAAATATAATAAAAAAGACGGCTGAATGCAATGAAAATTTACAAAAATTGATAGATTTTCGAGAAATAATATAGAAATGGGTTGGAATTCTTAATAGACAACTATTTATACGCCTCTACCCCTGCTTGAATTATCGTCATAAAAGCATCGGTCTTCAGACTTGCTCCACCAATAAGCCCGCCATCGATATCAGATTGTGAGAGTAGAGAAGAAGCATTTTGCGCATTCATGCTTCCGCCGTATTGAATAATGAACTTCTCCGCAATCGCCCACGAATACATTTGTCCGACTTGTTTTCGGATAAGCTTATGAACCTGATTGGCTTGTTCGGGGGTTGCGTTTTTACCTGTACCGATAGCCCAGACCGGTTCATACGCTATCAGCAGTTTTTCAACTTCTGTTGCGGTCAGTTCGTGTAAAATGCCCTTTACTTGTGTTATAATAATTTTATCTGTTATACCAGCTTCTCGCTCTTCAAGCGTTTCACCGATGCAAACGATGGGAGTTAATCCGGCATTCAATGCCTTCTTTATTTTCGCATTGATCAGATCATCCGTTTCGTTAAAATATTGCCGGCGTTCCGAGTGACCGAGAATTACGTACTCACACCCGGCAGCGCTGAGCATCTTAGCTGATATCTCACCTGTGTAGGCACCATCATCATACTGCGACATATTCTGTGCACCTAATTTTATTGGCGAATCTTTGATGAGTGCTTTTGCAATCACGAGCGATGTAAACGGCGGACAGATTACAACGTCCACTTCGTTTCTGAAGTCCTTCATCCGCTCCCTTAATTCAGCAATCAAGATTGCAGTCTCGTGGATGTCTTTGTTCATTTTCCAGTTACCGGCAATTATTTTTCTGCGCATAATAAGTTGTTAGTTATTGAGTATTTGAGTGGTTAAGTTGTTGATATTTATTTCTTTAAACTTTTTTGTAATCCATCAAGCATTGCGATAATCTCATTCACAGCAAATGAAATTTCATCATAAACAATCTTGTTGAGAAATTGATTTTCAAGTGCTATATCCAAACAGCCAAGACATTCAAATCCAGAACGTATAGAATAATCAAGAAAATGCGAAAATTCTTTCTTTGAGGTATTACCTGCACCTTCAGCAATATTAAGAACAATCGAATCAGCGGCTCGTCTAAATTGGGAGGAAAGAATAAATAATTCTTCTTTCGGGAAATTCTTAGTTGTACTCCGTACCAATTTTGTAAAACGTAAAGCTTTCTGATAAACTTTCAAATCCTTAAACTTGTGCATTTATTATCCTCCGTCTATATCTCAATACTCATCTACTCAATTACTCATCTACTTATCTACTCCGAGCTATATTTTCTATCTGTTTCAAGTGGTTCATATCATGACCTGCATAGAGTAACAACATTTTCTCGATATTCTCTTTTCCCCGCTCTGAATGAATTCCATATCGTTTCCATCCTCTCGAAGACAATGATTTCAGAAGCTCTACGTTCTCTTTCCTGATCGCAGTAAACAATGCAAGTTTCTTCTTGCAGTCAGCTTTTTCATAATGAAGATTCTTCGACCATTTGTTTTGGTCGTAGTATTCTATTTTCGAGCCGGGTTCCGAGATCACTTTACGGAAACGATAACTTAGAACAATCTCTCCATCAGCGAGATGCGCCAGAATTTGGGCTATCGACCATTTTCCTTTCTTCGGCGGCTTCTGCAATTGATTGTTGTTCAATCCACGAATTGCTTTTGCAATGGCTGAAGGTGTTGATTCAAATACCTCCAGCGGTTCTTTGTCAACCACATAAAGAAGCAACTGTTTTGCGTACGGATTTTTCTGGAGTGATGCTTTATTAATCTTTTTCATTTTTTCTTTTTCCTTTTTAATTGTTTATTGCCTGAGTAACTTTTCGTGCCGCATCTTCGAAGCTTGAAGCAACGGAAAAGTTCAAACCTGAGTTAGCAAGTATATCTCTCGCCTCCTCGGCATTCGTTCCATCAAGTCGAACGACTACCGGCAGAGTAATATTCACTTGCTTGGCTGCTTCGATAACTCCATTTGCCACGCGATCGCAACGAACGATTCCGCCAAATATATTTATGAGAACTGCTTTCACATTTTTATCGGAAAGAATAATTTTGAAGCCGTTCGAAACCGTTTCAACATTTGCGCCGCCGCCGACATCGAGAAAGTTTGCCGGTTCACCACCAGCAAGTTTGATGATATCCATCGTCGCCATTGCGAGTCCGGCACCATTCACCATACATCCAACATTGCCGTCGAGTTTGATATAATTAAGATTATATTTCGATGCTTCGATTTCGAGCGGTTCTTCTTCATCAAGATCGCGCATTGCGAGAATATCGGGATGACGGAAGAGTGCATTATCATCGAAGTTCATCTTCGCATCGAGCGCTATTACATTTCCATCTGTGGTGATGACTAATGGATTTATTTCTGCAAGCGATGCATCTGATTCTTCGTAGGCACGATAAAGTGCCATCAGAAATTTTACTGCGTTCTTCAAGGTATCACCTGATAAACCTAATCCAAATGCCAACTTTCGCGCCTGAAAATCTTTGAAACCGATAGACGGATTGATAGTCTCCTTCAATATTTTCTCCGGTGATTCAGCGGCAACTTTCTCAATTTCAACGCCACCTTCGGTCGATGCCATAACGACATTTTGAGATTTAGCACGATCGAGCGTTATTCCGACATACAATTCTTTTGCAATTGAAATACCTTGTTCAATAAGAAGTCGTTTTACAATTTTTCCTTCCGGTCCGGTTTGATGAGTAACGAGTCTCATTCCCAAAATATGAGATGCAAACTGGCGAACTTCATCCAAACTTTTGGCAATTTTCACACCGCCGCCTTTGCCACGACCGCCGGCATGGATTTGTGCTTTCACAACCCACACGTTTCCGCCGATGCTTTGAGCCACTTTCACTGCCTCATCGACGGAGAAAGCAACTCCGCCTTGTGGAATAGCCACACCAAATTTCTTTAATATTTCTTTTCCTTGATATTCATGTATTTTCATTCTATACTCCGGTTAATAAACTATAGTATTTTTCTGGTCGGTTAGTATTTATTTACAAAGATAATGCTTTACTAAAAAGTATTTGAGTCGTTAAGTAATTGAGTAGTTGAGTATCGTTTATGTTCGTTGCAAACTTTTTTGTAACCCATCGAGCATAGCAATTATTTCATTGACTGCCTTTAAGATTCCTGAATACGATGGTGCGATGAGAAATCCATTTTCGAGCGCTATATCACAACAGCCAATGCACTCAAAACCTGATCGGATTGAATAATCAAGAAAACGAGAGAATCCCTTTTTTGAGCTATTGCCTGCACCCTCAGCAATATTCAATACGATTGAATCTGCTGCATGTTTGAATTGTACACTTAAAACGAACATTTCATCCTTTGGAAAACTTTTTGTAGTCTTTCGTACTAACTTTGTAAATAAGAGCGCTTTTTGATATACCTTCAATTCAGAAAACTTGTGCATAAGCATTCCTTCTATATATACTCAACTACTCATCTACTTAGTACTCAACTACTTTATTTTCGTTGCAATCGATTTTGCCTGTGTGAACAGCAACAGATAATCCTGTCCGCCAGCTTTGGAATCCGTGCCGCTCATATTGAAACCGCCGAACGGATGCGCGCCAACCATAGCACCTGTGCATTTACGATTCAAGTACAGATTCCCGCAGTAGAATTCTTTCTTCGCCTGATCGAGTTTCTTCTTGTTCTTTGAGTAAACTGCGCCTGTTAAACCATATTCTGTGTTGTTAGCAATTTCCAACGCATGATCAAAATTCTCTGCCTTTATTACAGCAAGGACGGGACCAAAAATTTCTTCCTGTGAAATCGTCGCTTTCGGATTAACATCAGCAATGATAGTAGGTTTCAAAAAATAACCATCACCCGGTGCAAGGTTGCCGCCTATTATAAGTCGACCCCCTTCTTTTTGTGCAGTCTGAATATATTCTAACATTTTTTCCATCGAGCCCTTGTTAATAACAGGACCCATATAGTTGCTTAAGTCTTTCGATGAACCGACGGTAATCGTCTCGGCTTTTTGTTTCAGCATTTCAACAAACTTATCGTACACCTTCTTGTCAACAATTACACGTGAGCAGGCAGAACATTTTTGTCCTTGGAACCCAAACGCGGCAACTGTAACACCCGCAGCCGCTTCTTCAAGATTTGTTTCGCTATCGATGATAATGGAATCCTTCCCGCCCATTTCTGCAACTACACGCTTCAGCCAGATTTGACCGGGTTGTACCTTTGCAGCTTCAACGTTTATGTGGATACCAACTTCCTTCGAGCCGGTAAATGCAATGAATCGAATCTTGGGATGTTTAACCAAAGTATCTCCAACCGAACCACCAGGACCAGCCACAAAATTTATTACGCCTGCCGGCAGCTTCGCTTCTTGCATTACCTCCATGAATTTGTAACCGATGAGAGGTGAATCGCTTGATGGTTTCAGCACTACAGTATTACCAGCAACGACTGCCGCAGTTGCCATTCCGGTAAGAATTGCCATCGGAAAATTCCAGGGTGGCACAACTAAGCCGACACCGAGCGGAATATATTGAAGCTCGTCCCTCTCACCCAGGAGCTGAACTGCGGTTTTTGCTTTTGCATAACGCAGCATTTCTCTTGCGTAGAATTCGAGGAAGTCGATTGCCTCGGCGGTATCGCCATCTGCTTCGGGCCATGTTTTGCCGACTTCAAGTATCATAGTCGCATTAATTTCGAACCGGCGCTTGCGCATTATCTTTGCCGCTTTGAAAAGATACTGCGCCCTTTTTGCAGGTGGAACCCAGCGCCACTCTTCGAATTTCTTCAGAGCAACATCCAATGCCTTGAGTGCGTCGTCGGCAGTTCCTTTCTGGAACACTCCGACAATTTGATTTGGATTGGACGGATTGAGAGAATTAAATTTTGCGCTCGAAAATACTTTCTCTCCTCCGATAATGTTCGGATATTCTTTACCGAACTGCGATTCTAATTTTGCAATCGCTTGTTCTTGTTTTTTCCGATTAGCCGGCTTCGACCAATCAGTGTATGGTTCGTTTTTAAATTTTGGGATTGACATATTTACTCCTTATTAAATCATCTCAGCGATCTCTGCGCCTCTGCGTTGAATATATCACCGCTGAGACGCTGAGTACACAGAGTTAATTATTCTGGTTTATAGTTATTCACAATTCGTTTTATTCCATCTTTTAAAACTGGTACATTGAAGTTGATTAATAGTCCAACCTGTTTATCCAACAAACGAAGATACGTCAACACTTGAGCAAGATAAATTGGATTTATTTCATCGACTGATTTTAATTCGACTATAATTTGATTCTCAACCAAAAAGTCAAGCCGATAACCGCATTCTAATTTTAAATCTTTATAAATAATCGGTAGTGGTTTTTGTCGTTCGAAATTTATTCCTCGAAGCTCAAACTCTCTTGCTAAACATTCTTCATATGATGATTCAAGTAAACCGGGACCAAGGACACGATGAACCTCAATTGCTGAACCTATAATCTTTTCAGTTATCTCGTTTAATTTCATATAAGAATCTCTCACCGCGGAGACGCCCGCGGGCAGGCTGAGATCACAGAGTAGTTTTTTCTCCGCGTTCTCTGCCTGCCCGCCGCTACGCTTTGGCAGGCGGGCGCCTCTGTTGTGAATCTATCTAAGCGCTTTTATTACAGCATCATGCACTTTTGGTCGAATTTGCATGATTTTGGAATTATTTCGCGTCGGATAAACACGATTGGTCAGTAATATAACAAAAATATTTTTCTCCGGCTCAACCCAAACAGATGTTCCGGTGAAGCCGGTATGCCCGAAAGATTTTTCTCCGAACAGCGAGCCGGCTGAGCTGTATCCGTTCATCGTTTTCGTGTCCCATCCAAGAGCACGCGTGCTATGTTTGCCCTGTCGTATTGTAAAATATTTTATTGTCTCAGTTTTTAAGTATTGCTTACCACCGTAGCTTCCACCGTTCACTATCATCTGAAGAAAGATGGCAAGATCGGATGCGGTTGAGAAGAGACCCGCATGTCCGGAGACACCGCCAAGTGCGAATGCATTCTCGTCATGAGCTTCTCCCTGGATCAATCGCTTTCGGTAAATAGAATCATATTCAGTCGGTGCAATCATTTTCCATATGGATGATTGAGGATTGAAAATGGATGATGTCATACCGAGCGGTTTAAAGAAAACCGAATCTACATATTTATCAAGCATAACACCTGAAATCTTTTCAACAATCTTTCCAAGAAGAATAAAATCGAAATCGCTGTAGACGGTTGAATCACCAGGTGTATAAACCATTTCAGTCTGATAAATCGAATCCAGAACTTCCTGCGGCGATTTGCACGTCAGATATAATCTTTTAAACGCGGGTAGTCCGCCGTTATGCAGAAGTAGATTTCTAATTGTTATTTTTTCTTTGCCTTTATTTCCAAACTCCGGAATATATTTCATCACCGAATCATCAAGTTGAATCTTTTCTTCATCATACAACTTCATAATGGCTGATGTTGTAGCAACGACTTTCGTGAGCGAAGCAATATCAAACTTAGTTTCATTATTGATTGCAGGACTATTCTCACTATAGGTTTGTTTCCCAAATGATTTATTAAGAACAATCGCACCATCTTTAGCAACAGCCAATTGAACGCCGGGAAAAGCCGAATCGGTTATCGCCTTTGTTATTATTGAATCAAGAAGCGCAAGACTGTCCGGATCAAAACCAACATATTCCGGGAGATCGTACCTGAGTATCGATTGCGGCATTATAATTCCACTGCCGAAATCGAACAACGCGGGAATTGTAACGGGCAATCGTCCTCTTGTTGGTATCTCGCCGAATAAAACTTCGACGGCGGCATCAACCGAGGGTTCTGCATCCGAATATGCACACAGATATGCGCTGGCGTTTGGAAAAGTGCTGAGGATATACGGACTTCCTAACGCAACAAGAATCGTTTTCTTATTCAAACTAATCAGACGATTAATTGCTCCAACGATATTATCCGATAATCCCAATTTGCCTGAGCGTGCTTTTGAATAGATAGGAATAACTATGACATCACTTTCCCCCGCTCGTTTAATTATAGAATCAATCGCCATAGCGTTCGTTGAAGGATCAACGCGGAGTGATGTAATATTTTTATTACGCTGACGAAGTTGATTTACGAAATAATCGCCCGCACGCTCGTTTAGAAGAGACGTGGCTGGGCGATGCACTTCTGTTCTATACCCCTCGGTATCAGTAACGATTACGTTTAATATTTTCTTATTATTATATAGAGGAAGTACAGTGTCATTTTTCAAAAGTGTTA
The DNA here is from genome assembly GCA_964520905.1 of uncultured Chlorobiaceae bacterium. Taxonomy (GTDB): domain Bacteria; phylum Bacteroidota; class Ignavibacteria; order UBA10030; family SZUA-254; genus JAGVIE01. The sequence goes on from CAZFQL010000017.1 coordinate 65,850, forward strand.
TAGACGCACGTGCGATCTCTTTTGCGAGCCGAAGATTATCGGGTGAAGCGACTATATTTGAAATCGAATCAACATCGACACGATTATTATCATCGAGACCAGCCCATTGTTTAAGACTTAAAATTTTCCGAACTGAGTGATTTAGCCGCTCTTCAGAGATTCGTCCAATACGAACCGCATTTACAATTGCACGAATTGCAGCTTCGACATCGGTAGGTAAGAGAATCATATCAGTGCCCGCTTCTACCGTTAGCACAGCAGCCGAATCCGACCTAAACGTGTTTGAGATTGCACCCATCTCTAATGCATCGGTAACAATTAATCCATCGAAACCAAGCTCTTCTTGAAGCAATTTTGTTTGTACATTTCTTGAGAGCGACGATGGTAATCCGCGCTTCGGTTCGATTGCGCGAACATCTAAATGTGCCGTCATAATTGAGAATACACCATTTTGTATAACACGTCTGAATGGAAATAATTCTATGCTGTCCATGCGCGCACGTGAGATATCAATTACAGGTAAATCAATATGCGAATCAATACGAGTATCGCCATGACCGGGGAAATGTTTTGCTGTTGCGATTACTTTCCCCGACTGCAAGCCGTGCATAAACGCCGAACCCATATCGGCAACAAGTTTCGGCTTCTCACCAAATGACCGCGTGTTTATAACAGGATTATCAGGATTATTATTCACATCAACCACCGGTGCAAAGACTTGATGAATGCCGATTGCGCGGGCTTCGTCGGCAATCGCTTTTCCCATTCTGAATGAAAGCATAGTATCGCGTGTAGCTCCAATAGCCATCGCTTCGGGGAAACGAGTTGTTCTCCTCAATCTCATTGCAGCGCCCCACTCGAAGTCAGATGATATTAGTAATGGGACTTTCGACATACTCTGAAGACGGTTAAGCAGAACCGCAGTTGTATGTATATCTCCCTGAAACACGCACACACCGCCGACTTTCAATTCTTTCACTTGTCTCATCAACTTTTGGAAATGTTCACTTTCATCATTCATGAAGTAACCAAAAGCACGCACGCTAATCATCTGAGCAACTTTTTCCTCAAGCGACATCTCTCCGAGCCGATCTTCAACCCAATCTGTTGGTGTCTCGACAATTTTTTCCACATCGGCTGAGTCTGAAGGTATGGTAGATTCTTCAGCAGAGATAATTTTTTTAGATGGCGCACACCCCTGGGTTAAACATAGAAAAGGAAAAAGGATAAATGCTATGAGTATTATGTTGAAAGATTTCATCGTGGATGATTAATTTTGAAAATACATTCAATTTTAAGGAAAAAAGGAGTGGAAAGCAAGAAATTCACCACTGAGGTACTTTGGACCTCTGCGGTGAAAAAAATTAACGGAATGCATTCAGTCCGATTATTGCGGCGCCGAATGCGGAGGAAAATTTTGGTTTCTGCACAACGATATTCGGCAGTGAACTGATAATTTTTTCTTTAACAATTTTCGAATATGGATTCTCAGATTCGAGGAGTCCGCCCATCAGCGCGACCGGCAGTTTCTTTTTTGGTCTTACCTGCATAATCAGCACGCGGACCAATTCGGCTAACTCTGTAGCGTTCTTCAGAAGTATCATATGGGCAACCCTATCGCGTTCAACCACCGCCTCAAATACTTTCGGCGTGAACGAAGCGATATCGACTTTCTCATGATAAATCTTCGCGATCAGTTCATCGTGCGAAGAGATATCGTAATGAGCGAACGCTTTTTTGGTTAACTCGGTTTTCTCGCCCCGTCCATCGGACTGGCGCATAACGGCGCCGAGCGCATCCTTGGCGATATTATATCCGCTGCCTTCGTCGCCGATAATTTTTCCCCAGCCGCCCGAACGCAAAAGTTTTCCATCCTCGGTGCGGTAAAGCGCAATCGATCCTGTCCCCGCGATGACTACCACTCCCGGCTCGCCTGCAAAAGCGGCTTCGAGAGCGATCCGCGCATCGGTTTCAATAGTGATATTCTTGAGAGGGAATTTTTTTCTAAGACTTAACGCGCGAAGCGTATCGCTCAGCTCGGCTCGATCGGAAGCTCTGCCGGCGCCTGCTATCCCCATAACAACGCTTTGCAAATTCTCGTGCTCACACTCCGCTTTCTTACAACACTCGCGGATAAGATCGAAGAGAGATGCCGCCACCAGCTTGACGCCGAAGGTTTGTATTTGGGAAGGACCGCCGCTGCACTCCGTGAAAACGGCTCCGTCCTGTCCGACTATCAAGGCGTTGGTTTTTGTACCGCCGCCGTCTATACCAATCACATATCGTCTTTGTGGGCTCACCGAAATCTAATAATGCTGAAACTCATCTATTTTCTCTATTTTTTACTGTAGCAAAGTATCAAAAAAGGGTATGAGAAGCAAGATTGGCTGTGACGAATCTGATCCGGCAGATGACACCGACATATTTTTTGATAAGCATTTTTGACATATAAGTTTGACCTTAAACCGTACATTTACTAAATTGGACGCAAGGGAAAATTGGTAAGGGGTACTTTGCAATGTGTGGAAAGGTTTTGTATATTTTGAAAGTTATTGGTATGACTATTAAGCCGTTGTTTGTAAAGGAAGATTGATAACTATTACATATGGAGGTCGTCATGAAGACTATAAAACTATCTCTCTTTTTTATTCTCTGTGTAATTAGTTCTTGTACAGACAAATCGACAAATTTAAATCAGATAAACCTGCCTTCGTTTTCATTTAAGACGAGTAAATGTATATCAGGGACGATTGCAAAAGAATCACGCGTACAATCCGACTCCTTTTCATATTCTTTCTCACAATATCTAACACTTAACTTCTCTGTACCTGGCAATTGTTGCCCCGACTCTAATCGTTTTATGGTGAGTAATGAAATTCGAAGCGACACAATTTTCATTACAGTAACTGACACCGCACAAAATCTCTGCCGATGTAGTTGTGTTTATATGATCCATACACAATTGACAGATTTACAAAAGGATAGCTACACCGTCAGGTGTCGTCTTGGGAAAGAGGATAATTACATAGACCCGCTATATCTTGTTAATGTTGTGCGGGGTAAGTAAATTTTCAGGCACTGAGCCACTCGTTCCCCGAATATAAGCATTTAAGGGCAAGCTTAATTGCGTTCCGTTAGCTAACAACATAATATGAGGATTTAAACAATGAGTATTCCTTACTTCAATGGTCTTTCATGGAATGACCTTTCACGTGACGAGCGATTCTACTGCTTCTGTCTTTATCAAAATGCAAAAGGTAATCCCAGGCAATTTGCGGAGTTGATTTCAAAGAAGGTTGGTTTGAGTATGGAATCAACAGATGATTGGGACATTGGTGTTGAAGTGTGTTTTTATCGAGACTATTTGTGGCACAAAGGAAAACCTGTACATGGCTCAGGTTTTTCACCCAAACGCACCTTCGATCTTTGCTTGTTCAGTCCAAATACCATCATCATCATTGAAGCAAAGGTTGATCAGCAATTTGACGCTGAACAGAACAAAACCTTTGTGGAAGACGCAAAAAAGGTTCGCCAGTTACTGGCTGTGGATACGCTTAAGGTCTATCTGATTGCTTTAGCTTCATCGAAGTATTACGAGGCTGATATGGGAAATGGAAACGGGAAAGCATTACAGCCATTTAACGGACGTATTTCGTGGCTTGATATGTATCAAAAATATGGGGACGAAATTCTAAAACAAGCTGAAAACTTGTATGGGTCGCATCTTCGCAAACTCAAATCCTAGTGTTTGGTGTATAACCAACCGCTCCCCAAACAATTGCGTTTCGGGGTCAGGCAAGTCGACCCTTAAACTTTGCTGATAGTTAATATCGATTATGCAAAAGGAGAAACAATGGAATACCGTCACACACAATTTGGTACTGTAATAATCTTTGCCGTGGGAGTTGTCATCGCGGCAATTCTTGTTCATTTCCTCGTGAGTGGATCGATACCTCCCACTGAAGCAGGAGTCGCTATCTTGCTCCTTCTTACGCTGTTTCTCTTCGCATCACTTACTGTAGAAATCATCCATGGCAGTATTGTATGCCGCTTCGGACCGGGACTCATCCGAAAGGAGATCAAGCTGTCGGATGTAACTGATGCTCGACCTGTGACCAATTCCTGGATTGCAGGATGGGGAATTCGATGGATGCCCGGACAGTATATGTTGTGGAATGTGTCGGGCTTTCAAGCAGTAGAACTCACACTAGAGAACGGCAAAAGGTTTCGGATCGGCACAGATGAACCCGATTCGCTTGTCCGTGCAATTCAAATCAACAAAACAACGGGCACCTGAGCCGCCACCCGTATGACAGGCATTTTTATCTAAAAAATTGTATCTTTACATATGAATATGCAGCGAATCGATCTACATAATGAAAAAATCTTCTTACTCTGCAAGAAGTACTTCGTAAAAACTCTCAGCGCCTTTGGCTCAACTGCAAGAGGCGAGGCAACAAGCGCGAGCGATATTGATATCTTGGTAACTTTCTCCAAGCCAATATCTCTTCTCCAGTTGGTTGCCTTAGAGTGCGAGTTATCAAAAATATTAGGAGGTAAGGTCGATCTTTTAACCGAACAATCAATCAGTCCATATTTACGCGCACGTATTTTGAAGGAATGCCGTCCTATCTATGCAGCGTGACGATTCTGTATACCTTAAGCATATTCGCGATGCTATTTTAACAATCGCGAAGTACACGAACCACTTGCTCCTCGAACAAAAGCGATTCGGGGCAGGCAAGCTGACCCTGTCTAATAACGTCAGGGACAGGCGGTATGATCGGGTTATATTTTGCACAGTTTGAAAAGGTTTTGTATATTTTGAAAGATATCAAATTGAAATCCGTTTTATTTTGGTCGCAACTTAACCTCAAATATAAGGAGAAAAGAACATGAGCAAAGGTCAGGTCAGTAAGAAGTCAACTAAGAAGGCGCCAATGAAAACCAAGAAGGAAAAAAAAGCCGAGAAGAGGGACAAGAAGCAAGGGATAGTGAGCGTGGTATCTCAACAATTCTGATACTGCTTACATGAATTTGGCGGCGTGTTACGGACAACGCATGGTTACTCGTAACGTCTGCCAAACCGGAAAAAGAACTATCAAGGACAACGAGCATGAAATCGGTACAGGATTTAAAAAGAGAATACAAAGAACGGCAGAAACCCGCTGGCGTTTTTATGGTGAAGAATACCGCAAACGGCAAAGTCTTGCTCGGAAGCAGTATGAACCTCGAAGGACCGTTGAACAGTCACAAATTCATGCTAAAAATTGGAAGTCATCGGAACCCGGCGCTGCAAAAGGAATGGAATGAGTACGGCGCAGATAAGTTCGTCTTCGAAATCTTAGAAGTCGTGAAATTTAAAGACGATCCTGATTTCAATCTGAGTGATGAGTTGACTCTGCTCGAAGAAATCTGGACTGAGAAATTACAGCCCTTCGGCGAGCGGGGTTACAATACTGAGAAACGTATCCGGCAGGCGTAATGTAGGGTTCTGCCTGGTTCCCAAATTCCATTTGGGAACTACACTGTCTACCGATAATTGGACGGTGGTGTAACGGGTTATTCTGTGTTAGATCCCAAGCGGAGCTTGGGAACGAGAAAACGTTTCATCAACAATAAATCTTCTGCTGCGCAGCCAGCAGTGTATTCCTCAAAACCATTGCAATCGTCATCGGACCGACACCACCGGGGACGGGAGTTATGGCACTTGCAATCTTAGATGCTGATTCGAAATGAACATCGCCAACAATCCGATATCCATTTTTAGCTGTCGCATCATTAACGCGATTAATTCCGACATCTATTACAACGGCACCGGGTTTAATCATATCACCTGTGATGCATTCTGGCTTTCCCATTGCGGCAATTAGAATATCTGCTTGCTTAGAGAAGTATGAAATATCCTTCGCTCCTGTATGCGCGATAGTAACAACAGCGTTCGCACCTTTCTGTTTTTGAAGAAGAATATTCGCAATCGGCTTCCCGACAATATTACTTCTGCCCACAATAACTACATGCTTACCTGCGGGATCGTTTCCACTTCGAATGAGGAGTTCTTGTATTCCTGCCGGCGTGCATGGCTTCAAACACGGTAACCCTATTACCATTCTTCCGATATTGATCGGGTGAAATCCATCAACATCTTTACGGTAATCAATCGCAGATATTATTTTATCTTCATTGATATGCTTCGGCAGGGGAAGTTGAATCAATATTCCATGAATCTTTGGGTCAAGATTGAATTGATTGATAAGTTGGAGAATTATTGATTCGGAAGTTTCGGCAGGTAATTTTTCCGTGATGGAATAAAATCCCATCTCATCGCAACCTTTCCCTTTCATCTTCACATATGATTGTGATGCGGGATTTTCCCCAACAAGGATGAAAGCCAAACCGGGAGTTAGTCCATGTTCAGCTTTGAGTTTTTCGGTTTCAAGCTTTATTTCACGCTTGATGTCTTCAGCGATTTTCTTGCCATCAATTAGAGATGCAGACATAAGGCAGTTTAGATTTATTCATTGTCTGATTGAAGAATTGAGGAATTATTGGATTGACAGATTGAAGTATGGTATGACTTACTATTATACATAGTGATTAAATTTGTCGCTTCCCAAATTTTGCAGTGTATTGAGACGATGCGAATATTGCCAGCAACTCATTAGCTTCATTTAATATATCTTCCAACCTAATCTTTTGAATGATATCGCATTCGACGAGTAATTCTAACCATAAAATCGAGCGTCAGCTTCTTCAACAACAATCCCAACCTTTGAAATAAATTCTGCTTTCGACCGTGCGCGACAAACCGCTCGGTAATTAGCTGCAACAGAAGTCGCTGATCGTAATAATTGCCGTCCAATAACTCTTGCTTCTTCTGTCTTTGGTAACGAGCGAAATAACTTTACAATACGGATAGCGAATTGCTTTGTTCGATCCTTCAATATTTCCGCTTGAGTCTTCATAATAATTTTATCATTGTAGAATTTAATGATTGATTCATTAGTAATTATTCAATGAAACAATCAATCAATGACTCAATGTTGTTAAAACGCCGGGAACACAAAACTTTCAATCTTCAATGCCTTGCCTGTTTCTGCATCAGCCTGCACATACACTCCGCACATGCGTACATCGTGCGATGCCATCTCATATTTGAACGGCGTCTGATGAATGAAACGCCGTAATGCGATTTCTTTCTTCAAGCCGATCACCGAATCGTACGGACCGGTCATGCCGACATCGGTGATGTATGCGGTACCACGCGGCAATATTCTCGCATCAGCGGTTTGGATATGAGTGTGTGTGCCGACAAGCGCAGTCACACGTCCATCAAGATGCCAGCCTAAGGCTACCTTTTCCGCTGTAGCCTCAGCGTGGAAATCGACAAAAATTATTTTGGTCTGTTCCAGAATCTTCTCAACTGCCCAATCGGCTTTCTTGAACGGACAATCGATTGGCTGCATATAGACGCGCCCCTGCAAATTCAAAACGCCGACTTTTCCCTTCTCGCCTAAATCGAAAACGATGAATCCGTTGCCGGGATTTTCGGATGGATAGTTTAGGGGACGCAGTATTGTTCTGGATGTCGCGAGAAGTTTCCTCGTGTGCCAGTTGTCCCATAAATGATTTCCGCCAGTGAGCACATTTATGCCAAGCCCGAAAACTTTTTCAGCGGTCTTCTCATCGATCCCTTTGCCATCGACAAGATTCTCACCGTTAGCGATGCAAATATCGACCTGATATTTTTGAAGATAACTTTTCAGTAGAGTCTCGGTGAGTTCAAGCCCAGGACTGCCGACAATATCACCGATGAAGAGAATGTTGATGATTTTTTTATCCATGGAACGCAATATAAGGAAATTTGTGTTAACTTAAAATTGTTATATCTTGATTATATTAGTCAGGTTTGTTTAATGAATATTGAAAAAATAGTGGAAAAAGATTCAGTTATAGAAACTTCATCTCAAAAACTTGCTCTCATTCCGTTACCGGACGGCAATATCCGGGTTCATAATAAAACACTCACGCAGTGGTACAAATTGATGCATCTCGGACGACTCCTCGATCTTAAAGCCGCTATGTATGTTCGGCTTGCAAAGGGGTGGTCTTATCATTCCTCATGCGCGGGACACGAAGGGATTCAACTTATACTTGGTCTTTCATTCTGGCAGGGAAAAGATTTTCTGTTTCCATACTACCGCGATCTTATGACATCTCTCGCCGCAGGATTGAGTGTTGAAGAGATAATTGAAAACGGTCTTTCAAAACCGACCGATGTCGGCTCAGGCGGCAGGCACATGAGCAATCATTTCTCGAAACCATCGATCAGGATTCAGAATGTTTCTTCTGCCACCGGCAATCACGCGCTTCATGCAGTTGGGGTTGCGCGTGCGATTAAAAAATATAACGGTGATGAGATTGCATTTGCCAGCTTCGGCGATTCATCCGTTTCGGAAGGATATGTTTATGAAGCCGTGAGTGGAGCTGCACGTGAGAGACTACCTATTATTTTTGTCATACAGAATAATAAGTACGGAATATCTGTCACGAACAAAGAGCAGTCGGCAAACGAAAATGTTGCGGAGAATTTTGTAGGATTTAAAGACGTGAAAATCGTCAATGTTGATGGAACGAATGTATTCGATTCGTGGAGAGGGATGCAGGAAGCGCTTGATTATGTGAAAGCCGGAAGCGGTCCTGCAATCATCCACGCCGAATGCGTGCGGATGAATTCACACAGCAATTCGGACCGGCAGGAATTTTACCGCAGCGCAGAAGAAATCGCGGAGGCACAGCGTTTTGATCCCATCAATCGATTAAGGGAATACCTGCTGACGCACGACGTAATGATTGAAGAGGAAATACTTGCGGTTGAAATCGAAAATAAAAAAAACGTTGAAGATGCAGGAACAAAAGTCGAGAACGAGCCAGACCCCGATGCGGCAACGGCGATGATGTATGTGATTCCGCCTGCGCTCGAGAATCAAAAAGAAGATGAGCCGCTCACGATACCGAATCCAGATATACCTACTCTGAATCTCAGGGAAGCAATCAATGAGACATTGAAAGAAGAATTCCGCCGCAACCCAAACACATTCTTGTGGGGACAGGATGTAGCTTCCAAAGATAAAGGCGGAGTGTTTAATATTACAAAAGGTATGCAGCAGGAATTCGGCGCCGAACGAATCTTCAACGCGCCGATTGCCGAGGATTTTATTGTTGGAACTGCAAACGGTTTCTGTCGTTACCGCGATGACATATGTGTCGTGATCGAAGGTGCACAGTTCGCCGATTACTTCTGGCCCGCAATGGAACAGCTCGTCGAGTGTGCACACGAATATTACCGAACCAACGGACAGTTCACGCCGAACATCGTTATCCGTCTCGCATCAGGCGGTTACATCGGCGGCGGGTTGTATCACTCACAAAGTTTAGATGCAACATTCGCAACAATTCCGGGATTGAGAATAGTGATGCCCTCATTCGCAGATGATGCTGTTGGATTGATGCGTATGGCAATGCGAAGCCGTGGAGTAACGATTTATATTGAGAACAAATTTCTGTACAACCAATTCTTCACCAAAACACAGCGACCATCGGAAAATCATGTAGTTCCTTTTGGAAAAGCACGAGTTCGAAGAGCAGGTAACGAATTGAGTATTGTTGCGTGGGGAACACCCGTGCATTTCGCTCTGCGTGCTGCACGTAAATTGGAAACCGAGCATAAGATTGACGCAGAAGTTCTCGACCTCCGTTCCATCAATCCGCTCGATGTTGATGCCATCCTTCAGACCGTTAAGAAAACGGGAAGGTTACTCGTAGTTCATGAACATCCGTTGTTCGGCGGATTCGGTGGTGAGATTGCGTCTATTGTAAGCGAGCAGGCATTTCAATATCTCGATGCACCGGTGATGCGTGTAGCATCGAAAAACTCGCCTGTTCCATTCTCAAGAATCCTTGAGCGGGCGGTGCTGGTGCAGGAGGAGGATATTTTACAGGCGTCAGTTAAATTAGCGGGATTTTAGTAGATCACAACCTGTCCTAAGAAACAGGATGGTTCATTTTACATTTTTATTGCTGGTATGCGTTTGTAGTTTTGTATAAACTGTATAGAGGGCGCGATATACATCCGCGATAGTGGTTTGGCAATATCTTCTTTAAATCTGGACTCATTGAAGATATCTGTTTGTGCACCGACCGTAAATGCACAGACAATTATAATCCCGATAAGGATTATTTTATGATAGAACCGGAACTCAGTCAATTTTATCCCTTCGTTTACATGAAGATTCCGTTATTCTTCTGGAAAGCCCCATTAGGGCTGGTGTGAAATATCAGTTAAAAATAAATGAATTGACAGCTATTTCATAATCTTTTATGATGGTACAAATTTTTCCACTTCCTCCAAAATCGTTGAAACAATCTCCTCCTCCTTCACTTTCTTAATCACTACGCCCTTCCGGTAGAGAATCGCAACACCTTTTCCTGCCGCAATCCCGATATCAGCTTCGCTCGCTTCTCCGGGACCATTGACCACACAGCCGAGGACAGCAATCTTTATCGGCTTCTTCACACCGGCAAGTTTCTCTTCAAGCTGTTTCATGATACCAAAGAGATCGACTTCAAGCCGTCCGCATGAAGGACATGCGATTAATTCAACATTTCTTGAAGCAAGACTAAGAGACCGAAGAATTTCTTTTCCGACCTCAACCTCTTTCACCGGATCATCGGTTAGCGATACACGAATCGTATCTCCGATCCCTTCGGCTAACAATGTTCCGATCCCAACCGCTGATTTAATCGTTCCGATTTTTGTTGTCCCTGCTTCTGTAACACCAAGGTGAAGAGGGATATCTGTCCGTTGGGCGATTAATCGGTATGCCTCGATCATCAATTTCACATCAGTCGATTTCACCGAGATGATGATATCTTGGAATCCATACTCTTCGCAAATTCCGACATGCCTCATGGCACTTTCGAACAAAGCCTCTGCTGTTGGATATCCGTGTTTCCTGAGAATATCTTCCTCTAACGAACCGGAGTTTACACCGATACGGATTGGAATATTCTTTTTCTTCGCCGCAGAAAGAACTTCCTGAATTCGATCTTTCGATCCAATATTTCCCGGATTGAGACGCACCTTAGCAACATTCGCTTCGATTGAATTAAGAGCGAACACATGATTGAAATGAATATCGGCTACGACAGGTATCGGTGACTGTCTAACAATTTCACGAATTGCATCAGCCGCTTCTTTATCGTTTACCGTCACCCGAATGATGTCGCATCCCGCATCAGCCGCCTGCTTGATCTGCACAACGGTTGCGGTAATATCCGATGTCTTCGTCTTCGTCATCGTCTGGACTGATATAGGCGCATTCCCGCCTACAAGAACTCCGCCAACATTAACTTGCCGGGTCGCCCGTCGAATTCCAACTTTGTGTGAGGCGTGCTCTATAGATTGGGGGTTATTTTGCATTGTAAAGATTAAAGAATTGAAATAATTGTAATGATTGTAATAATTGTGTATGAAGTAGCGTGAATCGATTAATTGAGTTTTTTACTTGCTTCGAATAGAATTTCCTTTTCTTCATCAGTTAAACTCTGGTAGCCGTCTTGATTAATCTTATCGAGAATTTTATCCACCCTCTCCTGGTTAGTACTTTGTTCATCATCACGGTTATCGTAATATGTCGCATCACTTATATTATATCTATCGGACGAAGCATACTCATATTCTTTTCCGCCGCTTATATAGCTGATTTTAGGTCTGTGAAAAAGTCTTTTGTTGTACATACCTTTTCGTTCAATCATCAGGTAAAGCAATCCGACTGCCGCGCCGCCTAAGTGTGCAAAATGAGCAACACCATCCGCAGTACCCGTTACACCGGCATAAATTTCAAGTGCGATGTACAACAGCACAAAATAACGCGCACGAATCGGAAGTAAAAAATAGATGAGTATCGGTCGATCCGGAAACATGATGCCGAAAGCGATGAGTACTCCGTAGATCGCGCCCGACGCTCCTACAGTAGGTCCCGTAGCAGCAAAAAGCGGTGCGATGAAAAGATTCGATAACCCGGCGCCTATACCGCAAATCATGTAGTAGAGAAAGAATTTCTTCGATCCCCATGTGTTTTCCAGTTCCATCCCGAACATCCAGAGCGCGAACATGTTGAATAAAAGATGAGTTAACCCGCCGTGCATGAACATATACGTGAAAAGCTGCCAAACCTGAAAACCATTTCCAATTGGATATAAAGGGAAGATGGCATCGATAACAGCGGCTAACGGAAGATCATGGATCCGGAATAAACCGAAGAAACTCATCAGAAAATATATTGCTACGTTACTGACGAGCAATGCTTTGATAACAGGCGGGAAAAATTTGAATCCGCCGAATGGTGAAGGCTTATAGTATCCTGAATTTTGAGACATCTAGAGTTAAAAATAATCGTGAATGAAAAAGCTTCCGGCTATTCGCAGAAACTATGAACCGAAAGCTTTTAATTAATCTTCAAGTTTTTATTTATCATTTAAAGCTGCAACACCGGGCAGCACTTTACCTTCAAGAAATTCCAACGATGCGCCGCCGCCCGTTGATACATGTGTCATCTGTTTAGCTACACCTGCTTTCTTCACAGCGGATGCGCTATCGCCGCCGCCGATAATCGTTACCGCTCCACTATTAGCTAACAGTTTCGCGATTGCGAATGTTCCCTCGGCAAATCGTGTGTCTTCAAACATTCCCATCGGACCATTCCATACAACTAGTTTCGCGCCTTTTAAGGCTTCACTGAATCTTTCAACGGTTTTTGGACCGATATCTAACATACTCCATCCAGCCGGGATATTTTCTACAGATACGATTCGTGTTTGAGTATCGGTTTTATTACCGATTATACCATCGACAGGCAAAAGTATTTTATCATTGAATTTTGAAATGAGTGCTTTAGCTGTATTGATCGACCCCGTTTCAACTAAACTCTCAGCCATGCTGCATCCTTTCGCCGCGAGGAATGTATTTGCCATACCGCCGCCGATTATCAGTTTGTCGCATTTGCCAAGAAGATTTTCTATGACGGCAATTTTATCGCTTATCTTCGCACCACCGAGGATTGAAACATACGGATGCTGAATGTTCATGGTAGCGCGACCTAAATATTCAAGTTCCTGTTCCATGAGAAAACCCGAAACCGCAGGCATATACTTAGCTACTCCTTCGGTGCTCGCGTGTGCGCGATGCGCAGAACCGAATGCATCGTTCACATAAACTTCGCCGAGCGATGCAAGCTTTTTGGCAAAATCGGGATCATTCTTCTCTTCCTGTTTATGGAATCGAACGTTTTCCAGCATGAGAACTTCACCGGGTTTTAAATCCTTTGCCATTTTTCCAACTTCGGGACCGATGCAATCAGGCGCCATCTTAACCTGTTTATTAAGCAGATTACCGAGCGTTTCGGCGGCAGGTCGCAAACTAAATTCAATCTCAAAACCCGCGCCCTTCGGTCTGCCCAAATGACTCATCACAACGAGAGATGCATTTTGATCGAGAACATATTGTATTGTTGGAAGTGCGGCACGTATGCGCTTATCATCTTTCACACTTCCTTTATCCATCGGTACGTTGAAATCAACGCGCATTAACACGCGCTTCCCTTTTAGATCAATATCTTTGACAGTTTTTTTATTCATTCAAATATCTCCACGTCTGAATTTCTGTAATAATTCCCATTTCTCTTTTGATAATGCCTTGAACATAAATTCCTGCGCCTCTTCCAACCATCGCAACCTTTCTTCCGGCGGCAGCTTACTATACTCTTCAACCTGCTCGTCGGTAACATGGTACGAAAAACCGCCGATCATTTTTTTGTTCGATTCATCCATCGTGATTTTTCAGAAGATTATTCAAAGCATCGATATCATCAATGTCTTGTTTGCGGTTTGCATGTTTTTTCAACTCGATCAAATCGTGAATATCGATTACCGGAACATCAATCATTCCTACCTTGATATTTTTTCGATGCGAATAACACAATTCAAACTCGATGGGATTATCGATTAAGAAATCTACAACGTGAAATTCACGAGCACCGCGAATAAAAGAGGCAACCAACATATTCTTTTTCTCTTTAAGCTCGTGTCTTCGCTCTCTATCGGCGAGATCGAATTCCCCTATCGGCATGCGAGGGACAAATCCGACTTCGCTCAAACTCACCCATGTTCTATGAATATTCTCTTGATCAAGAGCTATCATAAGATCGAGATCATATGTCATCCTGGGAATACCGTATAGATTAACCGCTACACCCCCGATGACCATATAACGAACATTATTCTTATTTAACGACTCAAGAACTTCCTGATAAAACATGAATATTATTTTCAGAATAATTTAGAGTTTCGATGCAATTAAATTTGCCAAATCAGCTGTGCGAACAGAATAACCCCATTCATTATCGTACCACGTGACAACCTTAATGAAATCACTCTTCTCCTTGCCAAGCACAAGTGTGAATGGAAGATCGACAGATGAGCTATGCGGATCGCCTTTAAAGTCGATGCTCACAAGCGGTTCATCGATTGCCGCAAGTATACCTTTCATCGAACCAGCCGCCGCATCGCGGAAAGACTGACGCAATTCATCGGTTGTACAGGGTACCTCGATCTGTGCCGTAAAATCTACGACCGATACTGTCGATGTCGGAACGCGCAATGCGTATCCATCGAACTTACCTTTGAGTTCCGGAATAACAAGAGCCAAAGCTTTTGCCGCGCCGGTCGTCGTCGGGATTATATTCATTGCCGCGGCACGGGCGCGCCGCAGATCGCTGTGTGGCAGATCCAAAATCTTCTGATCGTTTGTGTACGCATGAATGGTTGTCATTAAACCGCGGACAATCTTAAATTTATCGTGTACAACTTTCACAGCAGGAGCTAAACAGTTTGTGGTACATGAGGCATTGGAAATAACATGATGAATTGCCGGGTCGTATTTTTTCTCATTAACTCCTAAAACAACAGTGAGGTCTTCACCTTCTGCCGGAGCGGTGATGATAACTTTTTTCGCTCCGCCTTTGGTGATGTGGTTTTCCGCGCCTTTGACTGTCTTTCCTTTTTTGTTGACGCCGTCTTTCTTAATCGTGAAAAGACCGGTACCTTCAATAACTATATCGACACCGATATCGCCCCAGGGAAGTTTATCCGGTTCGGTTTCTTTAAACATCTTGATCGATTTACCGTCGATGATGAGCGCACCCTCACCCACCTGAACCGTACCGTTGAAACGACCATAGTTTGTATCGTATTTTAAAAGATGTGCCATCGTTTTCAGATCGCCGATATCATTTATCGCCACGACTTCCAAAGTTTTAGGATAGTTATCGCGTATAATCCTGAGCACCTGTCGACCGATTCGTCCAAATCCATTTATACCTACTTTAACTGCCATCTGAGTTCTCCATTAGTGTGTAAATGTTGTTATTCAGTGAATATTGTAAGAAAATTACCTTAGAAGTTGGCTCAATTTACCAAGAAAGGTAACGAAAATCAAATTACTTTTTGCCGCAGTATAAATACACGTGAGATTAATTGGGCGCACCTTGAACAAAATCGTCGATGTTAGTAGTTCGGATATAATCGCCGTGGTATTTAATGAGAAGTGTATTTTTAGGATCGACTCTTGCCGGCTGTAGATTCTCGTCGGGTGATAATTGTACATGAGTGCCAGACGAATCTTTATTAACACGAAGGACTTCATAAACGTGTATCGTCGAATCATTATACCATATCCGAGGTCCGATACTTCCGCCAAACGATACAGTGGGAACCCAATTAAAAACTAATGATACATGTTCGGGTAATGATGGATATTCTTTGATGAGATAATTTTGCACAAGATGAACAACTGCTCCTTTCCTGATCAAATTACCGGACCCGGGAATCGTCGGGATATTAAGTCCCTGCCTGTCTAATATCCCGAAATAAATTGATGATGATACTACACTCGTGCAAATCACAATGATAAAAACCATTGCATGGACATACTGTTTGAGAGAAAATATCGAGATGGAAGCCCGTACGCCGTAGAGTGTGAAAATTATAAATGCCGGAAGCGAGTACGTTAGATAATATCTAAAAAAATGATTCGTCAAAAATATTACAGGCAGTAAGCCCAGAGCCATCCATCCTCCAAGAAAGAATATTTTTGCTTTCGCGGTTCGCACGATCCGATATACACCGAAGAATAAAATCGGGACTCCAATGATGATACTAAACCCGCTTAATGGCAGTTCGAAGTATGGATTCAAACCTTCAATAGCCCATTTGAAGAACAAAGTGATATTATCAAGGATATGGGTTCCGGTCAGCTGAATCCGATATGGATTATCACTCTCTATCGGCACTGAGGCAAGTGAAGGAATTCGGATAAGAAAATAAACCAACAGAATAATTCCATGCCTCCAGAGTGCTTTGATTCCTGAAAGAAATCTTTCCAAAAATCGCTTTCCGCTGTTATCACGGTGAAGTTGATAAAGCAACAAAACCGGAAGCAGTATGATCGTAGATTCTTTTGTAAAAAGCGCAAAGCAATAGACTATCGCTGAAAATATCACTCGCTTTTTTATGAGAAGGAAAAATGCCAAGAAAAAGAACAACGCTCCACCAATATCATATATCCCAACCATCCAGAGCATGGAATCCATGTGAACGGTAACCGATACAGCATAGAGAAAACCGGCTGTCCACGAAATTAATCTGTCGCCTGTTAATTCATTTGCGATTGCAACAATTAGCAATGAACTTATAAAATGAATCAGTATAGCCGCGATGTGAAAGCCGGTCGGATCCATACCAGATAAATAATACACCAATAGAAAATATAATTGACCCACCGGACGATAGAAAAGATTTCCCGTGGCAGAGAAAATGCTCGACAAATAATCTGCATTCCCCAAGGTACGGATCGAACTGATTATGTACCAATCATCCTGAATATATGGATATTTGAATGCGCGCCAGTACACGGCAACAATTGAGAGAATGAGAAATGCTGAATAAATTATCCTGCGATTAAAACGCCAGGCACCGGTATTGGGGGAATTATTTTCAATTGTTTTATCCATTTAACTCCTATTCAGCAAGTGCTACAGAAACAGCAAGAATACTTTTTGCTTTATGCGCGAGAAGCTCTGCTGCACAAGCGTTGATTGTAGATCCCGTTGTGATGACATCATCGACAAGAATAAATGTTTTCCCATTTACCATCGACTCATATTTCGGATTAATACTAAACGCATCGCCGACGTTTTCCCTGCGTTCCTGCATATTCAATTTTGTCTGAGATTGAGTATACTTCTTCCTCTCGATTAATGAAGAGTTGACCGGGACGCCCATTTCTTCAGATATACCCTCGCAGATATATTCACTCTGGTTATATCCCCTTTCACGTCGTTTCAGTTTGTGTAGAGGAATCGGAACAAGAATATCGGCAGTCGAGAACTGTGAGATTGATTTCAGCCGAGTTCCAATTTCACTTCCCAGCCGAACACCGATGGATTTCATACTCTGATATTTTAAAAAATGAATTACTTCCTGAAGCTTTCCTTCCTTTTCGAACAGGTAACGTGAAAATAGATCCTGCACAACTCCACCGGTTTCAAATTTTGACTTTAATTCGATCCACACCGGATGTGAAGCAGTAATCGGTGTCAAACTTTTCCAGCACTCCGGGCATATTCGAAGCTTCCGATCTTCGAGATATATCCTGCATGTCAAACAAACAGGCGGGAAGATAAAATCACGGAGCGGAGCAATGATATGATGCTGAATGGAAACCATTGTTGTTCGTTTATTTTAGCATTTTTTCAATTCGTGTTATTTCATCACGAAGTTCAGCGGCTCTCTCAAACTCCAGATCCTTTGCGGCTTTCCGCATCTCGGTACGAAGCTCTTCTAGTAAATCTTTCCTTTGTTCATTTGTCATGTACCGGAATATCGATTCGGCAACGATAGGCGCTTTCGCTCTTTCCTGCCTCGCATCACGTGAAGCTTTAATATCCGCAACGGCAGTAGCGGCAAGAACTTCTTCGGTGGATTTGTAGATCGTCCTCGGAGTTATTCCGTGCTCTTTGTTGTATTCGACCTGTTTCTCACGCCGGCGCCGCGTTTCCTCCAGCATTCGTTTCATAGAACCGGTTTCTGTATCAGCATATAGAATTACTTTGCCGTTAACGTTGCGGGCTGTTCGTCCGGCAGTTTGTATCAGCGATCTCTCGGAGCGCAAGAATCCCTCCTTATCCGCGTCAAGGATCGCAACAAGAGATACTTCCGGCAGATCCAATCCCTCACGAAGCAAATTCACTCCAACCAGAACATCGAAATCACCGAGCCGCAGATCGCGTAGTATTTCCACACGCTCAAGGGCATTGATCTCGGAATGGATGTATCGTACTTTGATGTTGATATCGCTCAGATACTTCGACAAGTCTTCTGCCATTCGCTTTGTAAGTGTTGTTATCAGACACCGCTCTTTTCTTTTTGTTCGTTCCCGGATTTCATAAATTAAATCATCAATCTGGTTTTTCACAGGTCTGACTTCAACATCCGGATCGATAAGTCCGGTTGGACGGATTATTTGTTCGACCACAACACCTTTACATTTCTCAAATTCATAAACGCCTGGTGTAGCGCTCACGAAGATAATCTGATTAACCATCTTTTCCCATTCTTCAAATGTAAGCGGTCGATTGTCGAGTGCCGAAGGAAGGCGAAATCCATAATCTACCAGCGTAGTTTTGCGGGCGCGGTCCCCATGCCACATACCACCAATCTGTGGTACACTAACATGAGACTCATCAACCACAAGAAGAAAATCTTTCGGGAAATAATCTAACAGGCATGACGGACGGGAACCGGGAGGTCTATTCGCTATGTGGCGGGAATAATTTTCAATGCCCGAGCAATACCCAATCTCTTTCATCATCTCAATATCGAAACGTGTACGCTGATCGAGCCGCTGTGCCTCAAGAAGTTTTCCCTCATGTCTGAAATATGATAACCGTTCATACAGTTCAAGCTCGATATCTTTAATCGCTCTTTCAACTGTTTGCGGTGTCGTTATAAAATGCTTGGCAGGATATATTACTTCACCGTTGATTTCAGAAATGAAATCGCCCGTCAGAGGATGAATATACGCGATCTTTTCTACTTCATCGCCGAATAGCTGGATGCGGAGTGCTTGTTCGGTTTCATACGCGGGAATAATCTCGATAACATCGCCTCGAACGCGGAACGTACCTCTGGTAAACTCGAAATCATTTCTGACATAGTGAATATCTAATAATTTTCTCAGCAGAACGTTTCGCTCTATCCGCTGTCCCTTTCTGATCTGGATCATCTGATCGAGCCATTCATCAGGCGCGCCGATACCGTAAATGCAACTGACAGATGCAACAACTATTACATTACGGTCACCGCTCAGAAGTGCGCTTGTCGCCCTCAGCCGCAACCGATCTATCTCATCATTGATGGATGAATCTTTTTGGATGTACGTATCGGTTACCGGTAAATAAGCTTCGGGCTGATAATAATCGTAATATGAAATAAAAAACTCGACATGATCGTTTGGGAAGAATTGCTTGAATTCGGCATACAACTGTGCCGCAAGTGTTTTATTGTGCGACATGATGAGCACGGGTTTATCGATACTCTCGATAACGTTGGAGATAGTAAATGTCTTTCCGCTTCCGGTGACGCCGAGAAGTGTTTGATACTTATCGCCCCGAACTAATCCTTCGATAAGTTCTTTTATCGCTTGCGGTTGATCGCCGCTCGGCTTGAAATCTGATACAAGATTATATGGCATAGGGTTATCTCCATGGTAAGATAGAGATTAGATGAGAAAGAATCAAAAAAACCAGTTGTTAGGGATGACAAACTTTGGGAAGACCTCCGACTCCTTTCCACACCTTTGCATGGATAGAAGCCAGAGTAATTTATTGTTACTCCCGACATACATAATTCCAGCGTGAAGTTCAGGAGTACAATTTCCTCATAGCATTGTGCTTCACTTTCAAAGCTGCACTGTACACCTATGCTCACCACGAATTTTGCATCCCAATGTTTTCGATCGGGACTTGAGCCGCTGGTTAGGCAGCTACTTCTTCGGGCGAATCTTTTTAATCTCTTTCTCAATGTCAAGCAGCATTTGGGACAAACTCCTATTGTCTTCGGGTTGATAGCCGGCTTGTTTCCGCATTTGGAAATGCTGCAGAAGCAATTTAGCACGAGTTCTAACCATCACATCACCATTGCTAAGAGCCACCTCCTTTAGTCGGGGCACCACAAAATTGACGTGTGCTTCCTTGGTCAGGTTGTAAAGATCGTCATATGCAGATCTAGAAGAATAGTCATCACTTGAACGCAGCACCTCAATTGAGAATTTCATTTCTTCGTATTGATCAATGGACCAAATCAGATTGAACCATTGCCATAGCGGGGTCTGGATGCTTGACGTCGCCTCTTTAGGGTCACGCCTGAAATACGAGAGGATTATCGGAAGAGTGGCAGAGTCCTTAACAGCAAAGAGACCTTCAATGGCCTTGATCCTCTTCTCTTTCAAACTGTCTCTGAGCTGACTCGCGAGAGAAGCGACCTCACTCTTGGGATCAAGTGCGTCTTGTGATTGGAGGGAGAGGCGTGAGACAAGAAGCGACTTTTCCGATTCCAAGTCCTGAATCTTCTTCAGTAGTGTCTTTGCCTCCTCCTGATCAGTCGAAGCAGAAAGCGTTGGAGTAGGCATGGAGGGAGACAGCGGTCTGGCATCCGACGATGAGAGACTTTGGGACGGATTTTGCTGAGACTTTAGTTGCGCCTCCAAGGCCGCAACATGTTGCTCAGCAGAAAATCGAGTCACGGCAAATGTCCCTCCGGCAACTGCAGCAACGACGACAGCAAACCAAGCGATTAGCTTCACTACTGAAATGTTGACCACTGTGTTCATGATGACCACCGATGCTCCGGTTTGAGTATATTTGAAAGTAGCTGCCTAACTATTAATAATGGTTTCATATATAACACTCTTTCTTTTATTTCTGTCGGTATAACATCCTACCGTAAAATACTCAATAACTCTAATAGTATTATTGTTTTCTGCGTACAATGTACAAATCTCTTTCTATTGAATCAAGTGTTTGCAAGGTAATTTTCATACAAAATTCAAGTTTAGCGAGCGGCACGAAGTATTGGTTTCGTGTTGCGGGCGTAGGCGCAGCAGGACAAGGCGCATGGAGCGATCCGGCTACGAAGTATGCACCGTAATTTAATCTTACCGCAACTCACCATAAAATAAATACGGCTCACGTTAATGCGTGAGCCGTTATGTTTATAAAAATCATCGCCAGATTATTTCATCAAAATTAATTTCTTTGTCCCGATATAGTTGTGCCCTGATCTTGTCGAAGGGCTTGCTGTAATTATTCTATAAAAATACACCCCACTCGGTACCTTCTCAGCATTCCATGTTGCAGTATATTCACCTGCGGCTTTCATTTGATCAACAAGTGTTTCAACCTCTCTTCCCAGCACATCAAAAACTTTCAGCGTGACATGACTTTGAGTTGGTAGTTGATAGCTGATCGTGGTAGTTGGGTTAAACGGGTTGGGGTAGTTCTGAAAAAGAGTAAATACTTTTGGAGCCGGGGAGATCGGATCTACTGCAAGAATAACTATTCTATTAGAAAGAATAGCATTTATGATTGTACCGGAAAGCACACCTCTGCTCAAGGTTAGACTGCTATTTTGAACGATAACGCATCGAATTGTTCCAGTTGCTCCAAGCCCGATGTCTCCAGTAATAAAATAGTATTTTCCAGCGGTATCAATTGTGCTTGCAATATTGCTGAAAGTGACCGAACCACCTTCTCCCGGATCTGTTGCCACGGTAAAACTAACTTGAACATCTGCGCTGGAGTCGAATGACGCGTCGTTAGAGGCCCATAATTTAAAATTTGTAAATCCTGTTCTTGAACTATCGAGTCGAATTTTCAGAGTATCCAGCGAAACATATGAATAAGTGCTTATCAATTTAAACCGTCCCAGCGGCTGATTGGAGAGACCATGTGCAACATTTTGATTAAATGAACTGCCGTCTGCAAATGTAACATTGAGTGAAACACCGGTTCCCTGTATATCAAAATTGTAAGGATTTTTCACCCAGTCATCATTTGGAATGGAGGCAGCTGCTGTATGCAATCCCCCGTTTGATGGATGGAACTTTATTTGCAATATAGTTGAATCCCCTGCATCGATGGTTCCAGATGGAGCAGTGATAAGACTAAAATCGGAAGCATTTGGACCGGCAATGGAAACATGCGGTGAGTCGCTGTTAAGCCTGAGTGTGCCGGTACCATTATTATGGATAATAAAATTTCTGACGATATACCCTCCTGTCGAATCAGCAAAACCGAAATCTGTAAAATCATCTGCTGAAGGAGTGTTGTCACCGTCAGCAATCATTTTTCCATTACCTGAAATTCCAATCTCGGGATAAGTTTGAACCTTTACACTCCACCCTTTTACTTCAAGATTGGCTTTATAAGTAAGGCCTGCTGTTGTAGGCGGATCATTTCCCAATAATTCTACTATACAATTCGTAGTGCCTAACTCATCAAGCTCTTTCAGTACTTTATCAATTGAATCAGTAACAAGCTGGTTATTATTTAAATATAACGATCTAAGCTGATAACACCCTGTAACATTTACGCTTTTCAATTGATTGTTGTTAAAGTTAATTTCCGACCAGCCGTTTATATTTTGAAGAGATCCCGATAGATCCAATGAGGTGTAATAATTTTCCGACGCGATAATTTGTATACTGTCCGCAATGTTCTCCGGTGTAAGCTTGAATAGACCTCTCTGATTTGTCTCCCATATAAGTAATTGACTTATCGCCGGGAAACTCTCCATGTGCACAAACATAGAGTCGTTTGTGATGGCATGGTTTTGCCTGATGCAAATGTGCCAGAGCTCATCGGTGCTGTTCGAGAATGTGATGGTTGTATAATCGTTCAAAGCGCCCCGTAAATCTTCAAGTGCTGTGCAACCAGAAAGATCGAGTTCTTTTAAATCGTTATCTTCAAGACAAAGACGTTTAAGCTTCGGCAAGTTGTGCAACGAAACATGTTTAACGCTTCTCGATAGGAAGCATTCAATCGTTTCGATGTTGATAAAATTATCAAAGTTAAGCGAATCAAGCATATTATAAGACGAGCACCACAACTGGAGATAAGGGGCTGTCAAATCAAGATGCTCTACTTTCGATACATACTGATCTGCAATAAAAGGAATAGAATATGAACCACCATCTCCTGCATCATAACCGATATTGATGCCTCTTATTGCGCTCCAAGGTGTAACTTTTAACCTGTTTAATCGCATCCCTTCCGATCCATAATCTTTTAAGGGATTTTCTGCTGTGCTGGTCGTACTATCAGCGAATGTCCATAATATTTCAGCTGTTCCTTCGAGTGTGAGAAGCGGCGAGAATGTGCTTCCATTAGAATAGAAGAGTACCTCTTCGGGATATTCCTGCCCTACACATACGAGAGAAAATATATAAATAAATACTAGTACTGTAATTATATTATTCATTTTAAATAAAATTCTTTTTAAATCTAATATTTGAATTTACAAACTTAACCGGACAAATGGAAATAGTTAACGGAGTGATTTATTCAAGTTAGAAATTCCCATTAAAAGCATAGACATTAGTGTCCGTCAAGCTTGTATCGACCGTAGTTCCGCTTATGCCGTTGTCGGTGAAAATAAAGATGCGTTTGTCATCAGTACCGGCAAAGAGATTTTGCCCGCTGACGGCAAGAGCACTGACATACATACTCGTCAAACCGTTGTTGACTGCTGTCCAACGTGTGCCGTTATCAGTCGAGAGAAATACACCGCCCCTATAAGTTCCGGCAAAGAGATGCGTACCGCCTGTCCCACTATTAGCGGGAGAGACGGCAAAGCAACTAACATGTCCGCCATACGGTCCATTCATTTGCACCCATTGGGCGGGAGTTGTGCCCGCAAAAACAATTGAGAGCAGGCAAATAAAAAATATAGCAGGGAAAATACGCATGGTGTTAATCCCTTCCGAGTAAATTGAACCCTACCAGAGCAATTACAGTTATCCTTTGTTAATTCGGTAAGATAAATATATGAATCTAAAAATAGAGTGTCAAGAAATTTACCCTAATCCCTCGTACTCCCCAATAATATTCAATATACGAAGATTTTACTCGTATCTCAGCGCATCAATCGGATGAAGGGATGCGGCTTTACGTGCCGGATAATAACCGAAGAAAATTCCAACTGCCATCGAAAAGAAAACGGCGAGGATAATTGAGTTTGCAGTAATCAACGTGGGCCAACCGGCAAACTTAGAAACAAGGCTCGATCCGCCGACACCGAAAACAATCCCGATCACACCTCCGAGCAAGCTCATTACTATCGCTTCCATCAAAAATTGAGTAAGAATATCGCGCTTCCGCGCGCCGATAGACATTCTAATTCCGATCTCGCGTGTTCGTTCCGTTACCGAGACGAGCATGATGTTCATAATACCGATCCCGCCGACAAGAAGCGAAACGGATGCGATACTGGCAAGGAGTGTCGTCATTATTTTCGTGGTTGCAGATTGTGCGTCTGCGATTTCTGTCTGGTTGCGAATCGTAAAATCATTATCATCCATCGGTCCAAGTTTATGACGCATCCGTAGAAGATCGGTCATTTGTTGCTGCGCAAGAGGAATCTGTGCTTTCGAAACTGCCGATGCGATAAAGCCCCAGGAGCGTACGTGCCCAACGAGCCGTTTTTGTAATGTTGTATATGGAATGATTATAAGATCATCCTGATCCTGTCCCATTGCATTCTGACCTTTTGATTTCAATGTGCCGATAACCCGAAAGGGAATATTTCGAATCCGTACCGTCTGATTAATTGGGTTTGAACCTTCGAAAAGCTGGCCTATAACAGTCTGTCCAAGTAAGCAAACTTTTGTTGCGGCACGAACATCCTGATCGGTAAAGAAATCTCCCGCATCCAAACGCCAATCACGAATAGCGAATAAATCGACTGTCCCGCCTTGAATCCTTGTTCCCCAATTCAGATTTCCGGACACAACCTGTGCACCGCTGCCAACTTGTGGACTTACATAAGCAACCGCCGGGCATTGTTCCTTTACAGCTTGCTGATCTTCCTCTGTGAGTGATGTACCAGTTCCCCCACCTCCCATAACTCCACCTCTGCTCGATGAGCCGGGAAAAACCATTAATACATTCGAACCTAAACTGCTGATCTGCGCTTCAACAGATACCTGCGCACCCTGTCCGATGGCAACCATAGCAATTACTGCCCCGACACCAATGATGATACCGAGCATCGTAAGAAGAGAACGCATCTTGTTCCTCAGCAAAGCATCGAAGGCGATCCGTAGTATTTCAAAAAATCTCATCATAATATTTCTTATTCAAGTTTCACAATTTTAAAGTCAAGATGTTTATCTCCTGCCCGTTCCGCCGCCGCCGCCCATCATCACACGCTGCGGTGCGAAAGGATTATTCATTTGAGAACTCATTGCAGTCGATCCGTTCGTTGTGCCTACGATGACTTCATCACCTTCCTTTAACTGCTCACTTAGAAGTTCTACAAACCGATTGTCATTCAGCCCGATTTTCAGAGCGATCGATTTTAGATTTTTTCCTCCTTCAAGAATCCACACTTTTGCCATTTTACTCTCTGCGCGTTTCTTTTGTAACCAGTCGCCGTGCGATGTTTCTGTTTTGGGGGAATCATTCCGCTTCATTCCTCTTTTATATTGCCCTTCTTCTCGCCCGCCGGCTTTCTGACCTGATTTATTTTGATCCTTCCGATCTTGCGTAATCTGTTTTTCATCCGTTGAACTTATTTTCTCGGTCTGAAGATTTTCCAGAACTTCCTTCGGCGGCTGGAACCGGGTTGCAAGCGTCGGGACACGTAAAACATTTTCACGTTTGTTTACGAGAATCGAAACTGTTGCAGTCATTCCCGGACGAAGTTTCAAATCAGGATTTGGAACATCGATGATCACTGTGTATGTTACTACGTTTTGAACCGTTATCGGTGAGAGGCGGACTTGCGAAACACTGCCGCTGAACTGCTCATCCGGATAAGCATCGACTGTGAATGTAACTTCCTGCCCGATAGTGATCTGTCCAATGTCGGCTTCATCAACGCTGGCTTCCACCTGCATTCTCCTGAGATCATTCGCAATGGAAAACAATTTAGGTGTCTGGAAACTCGATGCAACAGTTTGGCCAACATCGACATCGCGCGAGATTACTACTCCATCGATAGGTGCGCGGATAATTGCATACCGGAGATTAACCCTCGATTGATCGAGTGCCGCCTGGGTTTGCTTGAGTTGCGCAATCGCCGATTCGTATGCTGTTGTTGTAGCATCAAGATCGGCTTGAGATACAAGATTTTTTTTGAACAACTCGGTAGTCCTTGTAAAATTGCGTTTGGCATCGTTAACCTGCGCTTGATTACGCTCGACGTTCGCCTCGGCTTGTTTCACCGACGCATTGAGTGCTGTTGAATCGATTTGTGCAATCATCTGTCCCCTCCTAACTTCCGAATTGAAATCGACATAAATCTTTTCGATTATTCCTGATACCTGACTTCCCACCTGCACAGTGCGCATAGGGTTGATCGTGCCGGTTGCCCGAACCTGTATGGTAACATCCCCTCGAGTTACTTTTTCGGTCCTATATTTAATTTCTGTGGAATCCGAATTAAAGAACAAGAAATATCCTGCTGTTCCAACAACAACGATCCCAATGATAATGTATAGATAAAGTTTTTTCATAATAACGAATAACGCCTTTTAGAATGATAAATGATTACAGTTTACTGATCGGTTTTCTACCTGCAAAACCATCCGAGATAGTATGCCAGAATTCGACTGAGTTTTCGCCAATTTTCCAGCAGAGATATACTTCCTCACCATTAGACATGATTGAGGGAAAATCGATTAACCCACGATCTAAATCTTTAACCAATATTCCTTCGTGAGTAAGATACCGGAAAATCTCAACGAGGCGTTCAAGCTCACGTGGAAAAACCCGATCGCCGTTAGGACCTCTGCCGCCGAAATATTCATGACGGTAGATATCATAAGCCCGCTCATCCAATTTCTTTTTCAACTCCACAATCTCTTCTACAAGATGCATGATACCGGGAAGCTTTCTCCGAGCCTCATCGATAGTGAAATGTTGGGAATGTAAATATTCAGCCATGCAAATGATCAAACCTCAATTACGAATTTCCCGTCTTTCATGATCATCTTGTCATCGAACCAAACAGTAGGTTGCTTGATAAGTCCATCAAGATGGCTTGCCACACGAACCGAGCCGCCCATAGATTTGTTATCCCCGAATGCAATGTGAATCGTTCCCATTACTTTTTCGTCTTCTAAAATTTTGCCCGTGAGGATTGCTTTGTCATTCGTTCCAATTCCGAATTCAGCAACTGTGTATGCGTCTTTGCCGTGCGGCTCCAATAACTCGCGCAAACGTTTTGCTTCCTCGCCTCCGGTAATCTCGGTTGCGTACCCATCTTTCACAACAATGCGGATCGGTTCTTTCACCATGCCGACACTCGCCATCGATCCGTCGACAACGACAATACCGTTCGATAATCCTTCGAGCGGAGCTAAGTAGGATTCGCCGGTGGGAAGATTTCCCCACAAGCCCTTTTCTCTAAAAAGTCCTGAGCTTGCATGTGCCTCTCGTCCTTTGATCGGCATCGTGATATTCGTCCCCAGTGATGTTGTTACACGAATTGCATCGGTCTTTTCTAAAATCTTACATAACTTGAAAGTGCGTTCGGCAATTCTATTGTAATCGGCGTTCATACAGCGAATCATGATTTCTTCAGTTACACCGGGAAGCGTTGCTACACGTGCACCTGCGGCGCTTGCATTTCGGCGCGAATCTGTATGTGTAAGCGATTTAGATGTCGGACACAAAACTACATCCACTTTCTTCATCAGCTCGGCAACTTCCGCCGGCGGTTCTTCTCCGTTGGTTTTGCGGGGAAGAATTTCAATGAGCATGACTTCGGTTCCGATATCTTTTGCGGCTTGCCAAAGTGAATAACCAATGGTTCGCAGCGGCTCATCGGTAACGACAAGAACTTTTTCATTTGATTTAGTCCCCATGCAATCTCGGACGGCTATAAGGGAGGCGGAGTAAAGCTGTGATGTAATTTTCATGTTAATTCCTTTCAGAATATCTCAGCGTCCTCTGCGCCTCTGTGGTAAAATATTTTCACCGCAGAGAAACAGAGAACACAGAGGATCTATTTTGTTGAACCCGAAACCGTTTCTAAACCGTGACCATACGGTCCGGTTTCCCTTCTTCTCAACAAGAACGCGAAGAACAACCCAAAAATTCCGAGGCACGAGAATATCCACATACCAAGCGTGTACCCACCAGGATTTGCCGCGCTCGCACCTGAGAAATCATTAGACCAACCGATAAGCAGATTGAATCCGAACAGTCCGATATTCTGTATCATAGTCATTAATCCATACGCGGTACCTAATTTTTTTGGATCGACAATGTAAGCTACTGAGGGCCACATGACGGCGGGAATCAGCGAAAATGCAATCCCCATCAACGACATCGGAATAATAAGATACACAGGAATGCTCGAATGGATGTCGAAAAAATCGAGATTGATGTTGACGAATCCGGACAATCCTAACGGTGCCGCTAAATCGACTTTGTACGCCATGATGAGGTACACGGGGATGATGAGCAGCGAGCCAAACATCATCAAGAGAGAGCGCTTCCCGATCTTATCCGCTAATAATCCAAACAGCGGTGTGAAGATCATCGCTGCGAAAGTCAGCAGGCTCGAAAGATTTCCGCCAACCTCACGCGTTGTACCATGAGCTTCTTGAAAAAACTTGATTGCAAATGTTTGGAACGGAAACATTGCCGAATAAAATGTAACGCACAGCGCGGTGATGTACCAGAACGAAACTCCGAATTTAAAAATTTCTTTTATCTCGATTTTATCTTGGTTGCCTTCTTTTCCTATCGCGAATTTTTTATTCGCATAAACATCCATAAAGTAATAAACGATAATACAAACAACCGCAAACACTCCCGCCCCAACCGTAATCCAAAGCGGCGACTGCCAGTAATCGTATAAACTTCTACCCCACGATGGCGCGTTCAATGCCATGAAAGAGCCAAGACGCGCTATTGTCAGGTTCAGCCCGAAAGCAAAAGATAACTGTTTCCCCCTGAACCATTTGGCAAGGATTGTTGTAATCGCAACGATCATCGACTCGGCGCCGAGACCGAAGATGAGCCGCCCGGCAGCCATCGTATAAATATTCCCCTGCACCACCGTAACAAGCGCACCCAACATGATAAGAACTGTGAAGATAAAAACAGATTTACGTGTACCGATTCTATCGATTATGATACCGCCGATCAGAACCATAATGATGTTGGGGAAACTGTAGATCCCATTCAACAAACCAATTTCGGAATCAGAAAAACCGAGCTGTGCTTTGAGAACATCGGCAAGCGGACTGATGCTATCGTAAATATAATAATTACCGAACATCGCTAAGCTGATGAACAAAAGCGCTATCCAGCGGAAGAAAGTTGAAGGTTGGGGACGTGTAAGTGATTGATTCATTACGAAATTGAATTAATTGTAAGATTTATTTTCTTAAAAATAGCCAAAATTTGGGGAAGAAGCAAAGTATTGACTCTTAAGATTATTATTGCTATTTTTTTACATTCATTCCAAAATGATCTTGCCCCGATTTTCTGGACAATAAGTTAAGAGAAAAGATACAATT
>CAZFQL010000018.1:0-70644 GCA_964520905.1 uncultured Chlorobiaceae bacterium
TCCCAATGAATGGTGACATGCCCAAATTCGTTAATGGACCTCCTCCGGCATTGGGCGCGCTTCCGCCAATATAATTTCCCGAAATAATATGTCCACCCCCGGCATTAATCCGAATTCCTGTTAATGGAGTCAATTGTGGTACCACTTGATAAAATGAATTTCCTTGAATTATCCACCGATTACTATTCAGTAATATTCCATAACCTGTCCAGTTATAAATATTATTGTTTATGATTACATTCGAATCATTGTGCGCTCCGATAGTCCAATCAGAATAAATTGCTATCAGTGGCGCCCCAGCAAAATCTGATCTATCTCTAATATCACAATTCGAAACAGTGTTAAAGCTATTACCTTTTATGCCCGCATAACCACCAAAGTAAACGGTACCTGTAAGTCCAGATGTATTTTGACCTTCGATTTGGAGATATTGCAGTGTGTTATATGTTGCATCGTTATCAAGTTGAATTGCTGCGCCGATACTGTCTTTCCGCATATTACGGATAATCCAACCAATTGAAGTACCCGTACCTCCAGATCTTCCATCAAGGGTCATACGGTCGATACCGTCTAACTTTATCAGCGGGTATGTTGTATACGGATGTGGAAATGGTTGACCAGCAGTAATAGTAGTAACACCGCTTGCCGGTCGAATTGTTACTGTCCAATTTCCACCTTGTGTCGTGTATTCATTAAAAACTATTGGAAATGTTTCTGTACCGCAACTATAACTATAGATTAATTCAAATATAGTATTTCCGGTAACAACTTTTTGACGTAACTCATTAGCTACTGTTGTGAGATCGAGATACGTGCCTGTGATACCAACAGTGTACGTTCCTGATAGAGTCATAGTTGGAGAAACAAAGGAATCGATTGCCGCACGAACATTCGGTAATGGTCCGATATTTTGTGTTGAAGGAAATCGTCCTGTCTTTTGAGCAGATCCAGTGTTCCTAAGTATTGTACGCATCGTTATAGGTGATATCTCTTTCCCATAGACTGATTCGAAACGGCTCTCCACCAATGCTACGGCAACTGCCACAACGGGTGACGCGCTGGACGTACCACAAAAACAGCTGTCATAATAATAGTCCCTTCCCTCCGCTGTGTACAACGCTGAGCAAAAAGGCAAAGTACCTGTGGTGGTAACCTTCTCTCCCCACCCTTGAAGACTGAGACGCGATCCATAATTCGAGAACGAAAGCCTTGATCGCACAGTGTCACTTCCAGATCGCGATGCGGGTGCTGCTCCTGCACCCACAATGATTGCGCCGGAATTATTCTGAGGGAGAAATGGTGCGTGACCTGTATTATAAATTGAACTATCCAAGTTCCGGTAACCGTTTGCACCTGCTTCAACAACATGGAAACCATTTCCAATGGCTGTAATGATAATATTATATAATGTGGAATTCCACTCAACAGGAACTAATCCTGTATCAACACCATTATTGAACGGTCCCCATTCTTGTTGCTCTAGCAAAAAAACATCACCGCGTGACAATTGAGTCATCGCATAAGTTAATGATACATCTAAAAACCAACCCGTATAAAAAGTGGGATCCGTCAACCATGTTGGTGCTACTTTAATTGTTGCACCATATGCGGCACCTTTTGTTCCCCAACCATTATTCTTACTCGCTAAAACACCAAGTACTGCTGTGCCGTGGTTTGTGTCTGCAGCAGTCAGTGCAACTTCATTATATCCGAATGGCATCAATTTGCCAACACTGGATGGTAAATCCTGGTGGTTCAGATTCCACGCATATTCAAAATCACAGATCGTTACGTTCTGACCGCTATCATTTAAAGACCACGCATAGTTAGCATCAATTCCATTAGTCGCAGGATTGAGATATCCTTGATAACTTTGGTAATTTCCTGGTAGTGGTAAGGGCGGTGGTAAATGGCGCGGTGATCCAAGTTCAACTTCTTCCAACGTATTGAGTTGATCGATCCATTCTTCAGGATTAACTCCTTCGGGGACAGTCAGGATATAATAGTTGTTCAAATTTGCGATTGCACGGTTTAAATTGATTTCAGCATTTCTCCGTAGTCTGTGCATATCATATTCCATCCCGCCTGCCATCCGACTCCATTTTCCACCTGTTTGTGATATTGTTTCGAAAATACTGGTAGCTGCTAACGTCTGCAAGCCTTTCCCGTTCCGTTCAGTTGGTATACCAGCCGTATTGATATCAATCAGAAGATCATCAATAAATTTTACTTCAATATGCCGTGGATCGTCAACCGATTGAAGTATCGTATGATCCGGTTTTTGAGGAAGTACGCGCTGTTGAAATGTGATCGGTTTAGATTGTTGCTCAAATTCAGAAATTGAGCCAGCAGCTTTCAACTCTTCATTTTGTTGCGCTATGGAGTTTCCAGTTAAACATATGATTGCACAAAACAAATAGATTGAAATTGCAAGGATGAATTTTTGATATTTCATACGATCCTCGATATTAGTAGTAATTTTATGATACTTATTTTATTTTTTATCTATATAAAAAAGGACAGCACTCATTAGACTGTCCTTCCAACATAACCTACTTTACGAGCAGCATTTTCCGAACTTGTGAAAATTTCATTTTCGCATCTCGAACACCTGTCGCATTTATCCTGTAAAAGTACACGCCACTCGCATAATTACTGGCATCCCAATCAATACTCTTATATCCTGCAGACTGTGTTTCATCAACCATTGTTACCACTCCTCTGCCTAAAATGTCATATACCTTTATCATAACCCGTGATTCCAGAGGGAGTGAATAATTGATGATTGTCTTTGGGTTGAAGGGATTTGGGTAATTCTGCCAAAGCGAGTAGAATGTGGGAAGTTGCTCCTGATTTTTCACATCGACAACGGTATTTCTAAAAAGTGTATCGGCGAAGAAACCGCTTATCACTTGTGTGTTGGATTGTTGCATAGTTCCGATAATATTTTGTCCAACAATCGACTGCACTACAGTCTGGGCTTCAATTGATTTTGCATAACCCATATTAAAAGAATACCATCGGACCTGACTATTTTGGCATAATGCGCCAAGAGTAAAAATTAAAAGTATTAACCCAATCAAAATAATCTTCGAAATATTCCTGTTCATTTTATAATTCTCCTCAAGTTTTATAACGTGTCCTATTCACTTTGGTCGACCTACTATTATGAAATAAAAAGCACAATAGCCCTGACCTCTTCCATCCGTGATGGCCTCAGTATATGTTCTTACCTGGCACGAGGAATCCGTCATTGCTGCTTCATCCAACTGTATTATAAAATTCCGATCAGAAACTGCGGTTACTATGGGTGCATATGTTTCAAATTTCTTATCGTAAATTATCTTATAGGTACCTGTGCCGAGTTCTGCGGCAGATTTGATACCAAAATGTGGGCCGAGCTCTCCATGCGCACCGACATAGCCCCATGCATAGATTATATTATCGCGGCTTAGCATACCATCCTCAGGTATTGCGTCATTTCCAAGGTTTTGAGTTACCTGAACTGTTTGAGCTTTGACCTCTCCATTAACTTCGAGTTGTTTGGTAGGATTCTCAGTCCCAATTCCCACATTCCCATTGCCGAGGAACAATTTACCCCATGACGATGCATTTCTATCATACACTTGTATGATGCCTTCATTATTATCTGAATTATATCCGAATTCTAATCCCTCACCCGTGGTTGGCCATGTAAAATCATTAATACGAAGACCCCCTTTAATATCAAGTCGTGTTTGTGGAGAAGCGGTACCGATACCCATATAGCCATTGTTAATAATCCGCATTCGCTCGATAGAGCTTACCCTGAATGTCATTGCATCTGTTCCTAGATATCCGATCTGGCCAGGAGTATTATCCGTGGATGTTGTAAAATTAATCGTACCGAGATAATTAGCACTTACAAGCCCACTTTTCAACAGTAGTGCTGAACCATTCAAGTTAGCTGTGCTGGTTAACCGTGCAACAGCTTGATTACCTGATATGTCGATGTGATACGAAGGGGTATTAGTTCCTATTCCTACATGTCCACTGCTACGGTAGATATCTGTCCCTGAAGTCCTCCATTGTGTATCGGCGACACTCATTATTCCTACTTTTGCTGTGTCCGCCCAACGTGAATTCATACTGTACCCAACACTCGTTAGTGGAATACGAGGCGACAACTCCGGATCGGCTCCGACCTGGATGCTCAACCAATACGGCTTGTCGAACTTAACGGATTCGTCGAACGGCGTTGGATCACCAAGGATCGTACTGAACAATCCTCTTGAAGTTTGCAAAGACTTAGTGTCTGACCAAATTGCACTCCCGCCCGATAACGTTTGATACAAACGGAACGTAACACTGTACGTTGCATCTGGTTTCGGATTTCCTAAATTATCCGTCAGCACACCCTGATAAGATAATGTGCGGGGAATTTGTGCTTGCAGGTAACAAGTCACGATTAATAAGAGAAGCGTGACGAAGAAAATAGCAAAATATCGTTTCATTTGGAACTCCTTTCGTAATAGTGTTAGAGCTGTAATAAATATCTTATTCCCTCAAAAGTTTATTGTCTTCGATCGTGATATCAGGACGATTAATAGAACCAGGAGGAAATATGTCTAATCCGGTTGATTGAATAAACGTGTTTTCTCTAATTGTGACAATACTGCATTGAATGTTGCCAGCTATATCTGTTGATAATTCTATTGAGTGTTCTTCAGTGTTTTTAATGAAATTATTTTCGATAATAACATTTATGGGTGATAATAATCTAATACCTTTTCGCTGTGTTGTATCTATTATGTTTCCAATAATTTTTACATTTTCAATATCTGTAATAACATCGATACCTTCATACGTTCCACCACAATCTCCATGTAAGCCGCGAATCAAACCTGTCCGTTTTATAATGTTGTTTTTAATGACAACATTTTCAATACGGACGTCGGGGTATTCTGCTCCATGAGCTATACTTATTCCAGTATGTCCGATATCGCTGATAATATTACCGCGAATTTTAATGTTTTTCCCTGCTTGTGAATTAATACCACTCCATTTACATCGAGATATTTTGTTATTCATAACAACAATAT
Organism: uncultured Chlorobiaceae bacterium; assembly: GCA_964520905.1. Lineage (GTDB taxonomy): Bacteria > Bacteroidota > Ignavibacteria > UBA10030 > SZUA-254 > JAGVIE01. The sequence goes on from CAZFQL010000018.1 coordinate 5,082, forward strand.
TTTTTATGTGTATATCGTTATTATCTAAGTCGGTTGGTTTTATACCGGTCCTATCAACGTTATCAATAGTGTTAGCCGCAATAATTAGATTGTCAGCATTTACAATCATACCGTTTCCGTACGGATGATCGTAATTGATATTCTTAATGATATTTCCAATTATCATCACGTTGGAGTTAACTGGTGGCTTATCCGATTGAGTGAAAATGGCATCCATAAAGCAGTCATAAAACTCATTATTTACAATAGATATGTGCTGACTGTGATCAAAATTTATTGAAGATGTCGATACCTCACGAAAATTACACCCTCTGATCATAATATTATGGGAATCTTGAATATCAATTGGTGTATAATATTTTCTAGGAGTAAAAGAATTCCACGTACCATATCTATCTGGTAATTTTTCAAGGTATCTTCTATTACCGTCAAATGATAATCCTTCTATTGTAATATTATTACAATTATTAAAATGGAACATTTGAGTTCCATCCCTAGTGTTGACTGGTAAGCCATCAATAAATTTTAAAGTTCCGTTGCCCAAGATTTTTATATCATTCCAATTGATAATCTTGACTGTTCCTGAAATCAAATACGTACCCTTTGGGATATAAATTGAATTCCCTCGGTTACTCTCATCTTGGAAGAAATCTTGTAGGATACGCGTTGCATCCTCATTGTTTTGTGCGCCATGATCTCTTATATTTATCAATTCGGGCATAGTTGAATCTCCTTATAATACTGTCAGTGGCACTGTTCCAACCCGACATATGGCTGGCGGGCACACCGTGACACTGAAATTAGTTACGTTCATCATCCTTAACGTCGTTCAGTGGTTCAGGACGTCCTTGTTTTAAGTCTTCATAAAAAACTCTATAAAATAATTTTTCCGTTTACACATTTATCGATTGAATCATGGGATTAGAAAACTTCCCGAAGGTTATCTCGTTCAATCATAGTAAACCTTCGGGAGGTTTACCTTATTTATCTCAGCAAAAGAAGTTTCTTTGTCTCGACAAATGACCCCGCCCGTAATCGGTAGAAATACAAACCGCTCGGTAGCTTATTAGCATTGAACGATACCACCTTGTAACCAATATCCTGCAACTCATCAACTAAGGTTGCTATTTCTTGACCAAGAATGTTGTATATCTTCAACGTAACCCAACTTTGAACCGGCAACTGGTAGCGGATAACTGTTGACGGATTGAACGGGTTTGGATAGTTTTGCTCCATTGAGAATTGCTTTGGCAATTCAACTGATGAAACAGGTAATAATCGGAGTTTAATTTCTGATTTCAAATCTCGGATCTCGAACTTGTTCACATCACTAAGTTTTATTTCCTTTCCATCGATTATCAATGAAGGAACATATCCTGTTGCCTTCAATGATTTCCACTCGATACTAACTGGAAGTGCTAATGATGAAATCAAAATCGGAATATCACGTATGCTGTTGTCGTAATATTCAACATAACGCCCAGAGGCAAAACGAGCATCGAATCCACCTATAGGCGGCACTGGGGGTAATTCTGAATGTTTGATTAATGAATTTACCTTATCGAGCATTCCGAAGTAAAGAATTCTCTCTCTGCCCTTTGCATCAGTTATTTTTAGATGGTCTATCTGATTAAGTAGCTCACTTGTTTTATTAGCCAATGCAGTACGCGATAATAAGTATGACTTCTTAAAAATTAACTGACCGGCTTTATTAGTTTTGATCCAGTACCCTGATCCGGGGAACAACGTGTCTGCTTCCTTATATGTTCCATCATAACCGAAATAGGTTGAAAGCACCATATCGCTCGGATTTTTTCCGATCTCGCCGATATCTATTGGTACCGACAGTGAACCGATCATATTCCAGCCCAATGCAATATCGATGGTGTCATCGAGGAATTGCGAACCGCGGAATTCTACATCCTGGGAGCCGTTAAACTTTACCCAATATCCGACACAGTTATTGAGCGTATCTCGGGTTTCATACGATGTCGTATATGTAAAAGCTTCTGATACTGCAGTGGGAAATAGTGCTGTCTTCCAGAGGGAATCTGTTACCACCGGCACCGATACCATATTCCAACCATCTAACATTGAGATATTCATTCTACTAAAGACAACTCTCACTGTGGCAAATGATGTATCCTTAAATGTCGGATCTGAAACCGATTTAGCAATCAACCAAATAGTATCGATCGTTCCGACCGTCATATCTAATGAAATAGAAACCCGGATATCAACATTCTTTTCCTCATTAGCCGTAAGTGAAAACGCTGAATCAGCTGGCGATAATATCCAACCACGACTATCGGAAACATGGAAGGAAAGCGTATCCCAACCGTTGCTTGTATTTTTAATCGTGAATGTAACCGGTACGGTTGTATTTACACCTCCGCTATCGTTTGCAACTGTTGCAACGTCTACACCTTTTGTAAGGTAACCGAGGAAGAAAGGAGATAGATATGCATTGGGATAAATAGCAGATATTATCCAGGTATTACCGATACGTTTTGCTGTACTGTTTTGAGATAATGTGTGGTAATATGATCCATTCCAATGAATAACTCTTATCTCACTTGTATCCAATTCCGCAGCAACTCGCTCCGATTCATCGAACATTGCATTAATGTACGCCGTGTATTGTCCTTGTGTACATCCGGTCTGAGCGAAACTGTACCATCGCTTGACTGATGGACATCCCAATTCGACAAGTCCTGCACTGCTATATGGACTTCCGGCAGGCACTGTTACCTGGCAATGGCCAAATGGAAATGGGTTCAATGGATCATTGATACCTAATATGCTAATTGCATATCCATCCGAAGTTGTGAAGAACATTGGCGGTGTACCAAGACCTTGTCTATGGGTATAAGGACCATTAACACTTACAGCAGTATCTACCTCGTAAAATGCTTGCCCAACATCAGCACGACCATATCCATAGGTATTGTCGAATCCAGCAGAACCGAGATCAATTGCGGTACGTTCAAATTTCGAATGAACATTAGCGGGTGTCATTAATTTATTCCAGGAGAGCAACAATGCTGCCATACCAGCAACGTGCGGTGCTGATGCTGATGTTCCAAAGAAAGGTGACCCAAATCCACCGACTCCGGTTACTTGTACACCGTCAACCGCGACAATATCTGGTTTCTGCCTACTAACAAAGGCGGGCCAATAAACATCATAATTACCCAATGAGCTGAATGATTCGATCGCTGTTATATTATTTTGAGGTACGGCACCCACCGCAATAACTTCAGGAACACCGGGCTGACCCCAAATACTATTCTGTGGTGTCCAGTATTCCACGATGCTGCATCCACTGAGATATAACCCTAAAAGCTTCGATGGTGGTTTTGGTATTGTATCACGATGATTTATTACCACATTAACTACCGTCGGGGTGCCTTCATAATTCTTCCACGAAACTTTTTCCCACGGATTCTGAAAACCAGTCTGCGATCCTGCACCCATTATACCTGTTAGATTATTTATAAGGGCTGCATCGTAGAGATAAAGATCGTAATCATCTTTTGATGCTCCCCACGGATCAGGTGAGATAAGTGAAGGATCTGCCCATTCAAGAACTACAGTTAATGTTTTCCCCGGAGGAATAGTAACTGCCAAACCGGGATCTAATTGTCCTGGAATCGGATCGAAATTATGGAGGTCATCCCAATTGGCTGGAGGGTATCCCGCAGGTATGGGTCCGTTTGGTAATGGTTTATTTTCTTTAACATTCGACGGCAGGTTAATATCATTATACATCGCTTGATAGTGTGAGCGACTTATCGGATTCATTGGAGTACCAGGACCATCTGCAAAATTCCCTGCCGAACTTATATAAACAACACCGGTATCATTTGCCCATTTTGCTGCTTCTGCAACTGTTCCAATCGTTGCTGGTGTTCCGTCCTCGAACATCGGTTGATTGTACCAATACAAATCATCGACAATAATTTTACAATTTTTTTCTCTTACCAATCGTTTTATCGCATCTACGTGCGCAGCACTGCCGGCAAGATCATGTAAGGCACCATAGAAAAATAAATTCACATTGGGTGCAAGATCATAGATTATCTCCATCATGGCGGTACCCTCGTCTCCGAGTCCCATTTTATTCCCAGCCGGTGGAAGAAAAGTGAAGTTTGCTGCTCCAAATGTTGGAGGTAAATCACCGGAAAGTACTGACTGTCCAAAACTTACACAGCCATCCGAGATAACACCGACATTCACACTATCACCCATTATTAAAAGATCTGAGCGAATATCTTTAGCATGATGAATACTGTCACCTTCGGTTGTTACTGAGCCGATATTAAGCCCACCACCTGTGATTTCATTCACCAATCTCACTTCATCTAACTTTGCGACCTCTTCTATCTTATCGATCGGCATATACACCGAGATAAGTTTCGCATCATTAAGTGAGATAAGAATATTTCCACCTAATCCCTCGAGCTGATTTGTGAGAGCCGGAGAAACATTGTACACATCGAGCAGTAAACCGATTCTTCCTTGCTCATCGAAACGAATAAGAGGGCTGTTGAATCGCTGAGGCAAGTTCATGAGATGTGCATTTTTTGAATCTACCCCTTCATTCTGTAATACATTTATCATTGCAGTAACTACAGGTGATATTTTATCCAGATATGAAGAAGTGTGTTGCTGAATTTGCCCGTGTAAAGTTAAATTGCTAATCAATAATACGAGTGTGACCCAGCAACCAAGAAATAATTTATTATTACGCATTGATACACGCTCCTTTCCAGGAATGTTGTTACAACAGATAACGTTATATTATATTATGATTACAACCCATACGTCTTTTGAGTAGTTTACATTATTAATATACTCACGTATGAATCAAGAACTATTGGAATGACGCTTTATCGTGGTCGACTGCTGTGGGATAAGTAAATCGGTAGCTTGCTTAATCGTATGATAATGGAAAATCGGGTTGGAGTTGTTAGAACTAATTTTGGACTGGTCCGAGCATTTCCATTATTGATTCCCGTGAATCATGAACCTCATAAGGCAAACCACCTTATTCACAATTCCAACTCTGCATAGCGTAACTATGCTAATAATAACCCATTATTCTTGAAAAGTCAAGAAAAATAGTAGATAAGAAATGATACCCAATAGTATACTTAAGGAAATTGGGACCAATCCCTGTAACTCTTTATTGAATAATACTATAGGAATGATGCGCAGGAATAGGTGAGTATAGTTAAGACCTACTTTATCAAGCCTCTTTCAATTTTTTCCAGGTTATTTTCATATCTTCAGAAATAATCTTCGTATCGGATAGAACTGGAATAAAATTAGTATCACCGCTCCATCTCGGTACGATATGAAAATGGATATGCTGATCGATTCCTGCCCCGGCTGCCCTGCCAATGTTCGAGCCTATATTAAATCCTTCAGGATGTGAAACCGATTGAAGTTTTTTGATCATCGTTCTGATTAAGCTCATTATCTCCATCATTTCATCATCGCTCAGATCCATAAAGGAGGGAACATGCCGATAAGGAACAACCATTAAATGTCCGCTGTTGTATGGATAGAGATTCATCAAGACAAAACATAATTTACCACGAGCAACAATGAGCCGTTCTTCATCATTCCGGTCCTGGTATGCCGTACAGAGAATGCATTCCTCTTTTCCGTCTTTCGATTTAGAGAACGACTCGATGTACTTCGACCTCCAGGGTGAAAATAATCTCTCCATGGTTCCACCGATATTAGTTATTAAATTTTCTATTGATCAAAATAGAACGAAGCGATCGGCTTTTACCTGATCGCTTCGCGTTTTATCATATTCAGATAATTGTATTACGCTTCTTCTTCTACCTTTTGTTTGTCGTGTTCGGAAATGATCTTATCGGCAACTTCTCTCGGCATTTCTTCGTAATGATCGAATTTCTGGCGATGGAGTCCACGTCCCTGCGTCATAGATCGGAGCGTAGTAGAATACCGATGCAGTTCTTTCAACGGAACAAGCGCTTTGATAATTTGATGCGAGCCATCCGTATCCATCCCGAGTATTTTGCCGCGTCTACTTGAGATATCGCCCATTACGTCGCCCATGTAATCCTCAGGGACTGTCACTTCAATTTCGTAGATGGGTTCGAGCAGAATTGGTTTTGCTTCCTTGAACCCCTTTTTGAAACACATTCTGCCCGCAATCTTGAATGAATGTTCATCCGAATCAACATCATGGTACGAACCGTCGAATAAAGTTACTTTCACATCTACTACTTTACATCCGGATATAACGCCGCCAACCATCGCTTCGGCAATCCCTTTTTCAACAGCAGGAACAAAACGACCCGGTACAACACCGCCAACGATTGCATCCTCAAAAACAAAACCTCCTCCGCGCTGCAATGGTTCTACTTTTAACCAGACATGTCCATATTGTCCGCGTCCACCGGATTGTTTTTTATGTTTATACTCAACTTCATTCGCTCTTCCGCGTATTGTCTCGCGGTACGGTATCTTCGGCTCAACCAATTCAACTTCAACTCCATATTTTGCTTTAAGACGATTAATCATCGTATTGAGATGGAGTTCACCCTGTCCGCTTATCACTGTTTGATGTAATTCCGGATCGACTGCCATAACGAAAGTCAGGTCTTGTTCATGTAATCCATGTAATCCATTGGCAATCTTATCTTCATCGCCTTTTGCCTTAGTAGCAATAGCCATGCTTATGACAGGATCGGGTAAGGGAATAGGCGGCAAAACAACAGACAAGGCTTTACTGCTTAGTGTGTTGTTTGTATGTGTGTCTTTTAGTTTGACAACGGCGCCAATATCACCGGCAAGAATTTTCCCGACTTCTTTTCTTTCTTTTCCATTCATGATGAAGAGCTGCGCCAATCGTTCAGGTTTATTATTGGTATTATTGACTAAATCCATTCCTGGCGATACCGTTCCTGAATAGACCCTGAAGTATGAAAGATCACCGACATGAGGTTCGGAAACAGTTTTAAACGCGAATAATACAGGTTGTGCGTTCATATTGCACTTTAATTCAACTTTATTTTCATTTGATGTATTTCCCGACATGCTTCCGATAGCCGGAGCAACTTCCGTTGGATTCGGGAAATAATCAACGATAAAATCCAGTATCGACGCGACTCCGACATTATGCGACCCCGCTGAACAAAGAAGGGGATGAATTTTTCTCTTTCGTATCCCGAGGCGTAAGCCATCTTTAATTTCCAGATCAGTGAGTGTTCCGTTTGTGAAAAACACGTCTAATAATTTTTCGTCAACTTCGGCAATCTTCTCGATAAGTTGTTCCCTCATACCGTCGGCTTTCGCCTTCAAATCAGCAGGAATATCACTTTCGGTGTACTTCCCTTTGCTGTCACGGGTATACGTTAATACTTTCATGCGCAGAAGATCAACTATCGCTTCAAACCCTAAACCTTGCTTTACCGGAAATTGAATCGGAATCAAATCATGAGTGAACTGGTCTTTCGAAGCCGCGACTACTTTATCAAAATCCGCATTCTCATTATCGAGTTTATTTACTACGAATATCGCGCCATTATTAAATTCCTTCGTATACTTCCAAACGATTTCCGTCCCGACTTCCCCTCCTTCAACGGCTTTAAGAAAAATAACAGCAGCATCTGCTACGCGGAGAGCGCTCTTAACTTCTCCGGTGAAATCGGTATATCCGGGTGTGTCTAATATATTTACTTTGACGCCTTTCCAATCGCAAAAAAGGATGGAGGAATTAATCGATATCTGCCGTTCTATTTCATCGGGCCGATAATCGGAAACCGTATTCCCCTCTTCAACCTTTCCGAGACGATTAATCGTACCGCTTGTGAAGAGACACGCTTCAGCGAGTGACGTCTTTCCTGATCCACCGTGCCCGACTAAAGCAATATTACGAACAATATCTGCAGTATACTCTTTCATAAAAAATATTTCTCCTTAACGAAATATAAAGATAAAATCTTGCAACCCATATAATGATTCAAAACGGAATCGTAATTTAAAACCATCGCTGACAGGATGCGGGATGCAGCATCCTTCGATGTTGGTAAAATTAGTATTTGGTATCTTAATCAGGGAGTAAGATGATCACGCTCGAAGTCGAGCAATGAACGTCCGAACGCCTTTAAAAACCGCTACCATAGTCCCGACTGTTTCCAGAACAGGTTCCTCAATTTGCTCTTGCACTTTCTGTTCGAAGTTCACTAAGTTATCAATAATTTCTTTAATGGAATTTATTGAACTCTTAACCAGATCAACCTGCTCATCAATATTTTCTGTAACAGTTTTGATCTTTTCGGTTATGACTTCGAGATTACTGAATACAGGAAGTGCTTTCGCGGTCAATTCTTTGATGTCATGTTCAACAATTGTCAGGATGTTTCGGACACGGATGAGAACCGTGATCAGATAGACACAGAGGACAGTTAACGCCGCAAGCGCCACAATCTGCATTACAAGAAGAAGACCTTCCATTATAATAATCCTTGTTTTTGGTTGATATTATTATTACGCATCGCGTCCCTTCTCACCTTTATATGCCTCAACACCGGCACGGAATGCCGCTTTGATTTTACCGCTTTCATTTCCAGCGCGTTCGCGTATTTCTGAAAGAACTTTATCGGCATCACCCATAATATGTTCAGCTTTTTCTTTTGCTTCAGATATTAGCTGATCGGAACGTGTTTTCCCCTGGTTCACAAAATCCTGCGCTTTCGATGTTGTTGTTTTCAAATAACCGCTCGCACCTTCGGCAATGTCAGTTGCCTTCTTTTTTATATCCGAGCGAAGTTCTTTTCCACTCTTCGGGGCATAAAGTAATGCCGAAATTGCTCCAACAACACCGCCGACGAGAAATCCGACAAGTAAACCTTTTGCCATTCCACTTTTTTCGTCTGCCATATGTATCCTTCCTATTGCTATTTAGAAAACATGATGTATAATTTATAAGTGACAAATTACCAATAATACGTATAAAAATCAAGTATTTATGAGAAAATATGATATTCGAAATCCTATTATATCGCTGTTATTCATCAACAAAAACGGATTCTTCTTGCATTTCTTCATAAGATGTGATATAATCAAGTCATTCTTTTTTTTTGTAAATATCGTTTAATCGGAATATATGTGGAAAACAACTGAAGGAAGTACGGGGAGATTAATCCAGCTATGCATCGGTTATTTTATTTTTTACGTGATCACAGGTATCAGTGCAAAATTATTTACTGCAAAAGATATTGCCATATCATTGTGCCAGAACCAGATTGAATACATGGTTTATAATACTATCGGTGGTATACTTACTGCGCTATCTGTCGTATTCGTCATGCGCTGGTATAAACTTAAATCGAATAAGTTGGTATCGTTATGGAAGTTCGGATTCCCGCAGGAAGTATTTTACATTATCCCCTCAGGGTTAATGACTGCGATAATCATACCGACAACAACTTTGCTGTACACATTTCAGATGTCGGTTATGGTCGCTATGGTAATCATGAGAGCGAGTGTTATTGTTATAGGCAGAATCGTCGATGCTGTACAAATTGCTCAGGGGATTTTGCATAAGAAAGTATATATTGAAGAAAATATTGCCGTGGTTTTTGCACTGTGCGCCGCGAGCGTTAATATATTCTGGATTGAACAAGGTGGATTCGATTTCTTGCAATCAACTGCCGCAGTCGCTATACTTTCCAGTTATATCGCAGCATATACGATTCGGATTTATATTATGAACTACTTTAAAAACACTCGCGCCAAAGGTGTCCCGCTGGATAATCATGGTTTTTTCGGGATTGAACAAATTACTGCTTCGATTTTTGCTATCTTGATTGGAATATTTTTTTATAATGCTCCATCCTTGTTCGGATGGGATTTCCCGCAACTGGCAGAGTTTCAGGATTCAATTAAAACACCGAATACAATATGGGGGTGGACACTATTAAGTGGAACCGCATTCGGCATCGTGGCATTCTTTTCAGTATTCTTGTTTATGTTCAAAGGAAGGACTGCGACTTTTGCAGGTTTAGTCAACCGTCTGACTTCATTAGTTGCAGGAACTGTTGCAACAGTTCTCTCAGCGATTATACTTGGTGCTAAATTTCCAAAAATTCAGGATTGGATTTCATTAGTATTTATCCTCATCGCTGTTGCCTTCTTGTCAGTTGCAGAACGCAAACGTACTAAAGAACTTGCCGCAGCTAACGAAATTGAGAACGGTCGAAAGATGAAATAGATTATTTCTTCTTAATGCTCCACAACTTTGCAGTCGCTCTCTCCAATTCTGCGCCGAGTTTCACCGGATCGTCTGTTTTTTCCGGCATATTTTCAAATACTGCATAGGGGACTTTGAATCCTTTTATTTCTATGAAGTTAGGATCGTTAGCAGTCAGTTTCTCCCAATCATTTGTTTTATAGTAAAACTCCATCTTCTCATCGGGTAATGAATGATATAGGATGGAATCTTCCATTCCGGGTCTCGCTCGCCGACGATTCTTCCGGACTGATTCTTCATAAGGCACTTTGATATAAATGATTCCTGCTCTCTTCAATATCTCTTCATGCAGATATGAGAATGCCTCACCGAAACCATTCTCTCCACCTCGAGCAAACTCCACTATCGTTGTAGTCTTATCGTGGTAATTAGGATCAGCTGCCAATTTCTTCCTGTAGGTCAAACTGACTCGCTCGATATATAAATTCCAGATGAAGTGATCTTTGAACCAATATTTTTCATCGGACCATACACGCGATTTACCGTTGCGCGATAAGATATCATCCACCTCGAAAGTTTCCCATACATATACAAAGTCATCGATCTCCTCGAATTCACCTACATGAAAACGACGTGATCTTTCACCAGATTGTGTCTTCTTAAGGTAATCTATCACTTCCGATTTACCGGCAGCGGGTCGTCCGATTAAAATTATCACATCAAAATTATTATTCATATTAACCTCTAAAATGTTTTTTTAGTTATTGAATTTCCTGAAATCTATTTTCCGATACACCCTTTACTATCTTATCTATTTTCACTTTCTCGACGAGCGCCTGGAATAAAAGTGTTTCTGAATTTAACACTTTCGAAGGTACCATTTCGAGATAACGGGCAGCTTGGTTGACGACGTAATCGATCGTGGCACAGGTATATTTTTTATCATCCAGAATTTCATTATCCCCAACTGACAATGAAACAATTACCCCCTTACCATCGACACGTTTCCATATACATTTCATACCGGAAAGATCGAGCGATGTTCTGCCGGTAACGAGAGAATTTATATATCGTTGGGCTAAGTCGCGCACTTCTTTACCGGTTAGCTGAAACGTGCAAAGATAATTTCGGAATGGTGACACCTCGAACAGATCTACTTTTCTGATATCTCCCGCTAAAATATCTTTGCGAATCCCGCTGCTGTTGGTTAGCGCGAAGTCTGCACCGGCACTTTCCCTGATTGCGTCAGCTATAAACTGACCGATGATACTCTCGCCGCTTCGCGAACGCCTTAAATCTACTTCAGCTTTACCGATTACTTCTTTGTAATCTTTGTCTATTTTTATCTTATATTCTTCGATTAATTTCGATAAATCGCTTTCGGGATAATGAGTTTGAGTCCAGAGGGTATGAAGTTTTTCTGTGGAAGCGATAACCTTATCATTTTCAACAGTCAATTCAAGCTCGCCAAGGTTCTCACAATAGGAGCCGGCCTGGCAGACGAGCACATCGTTGATATTTTTTGGAATCTTCAGTCTTGTATGACTGTGTGCGCCGATTATAACATCTAGGTTGTGAACCTGTGCTGCCAATAAAGAATCATCATCAACACCTTCATGAGTTAGAGCAATGATGAGATCCGTCTCGCTATCTATTTTGTCAATTATCTTTTGTAATGTGGATGCCGGATGAAGGACTTTCAGCCCTTTTAGATTGTTCGTGTTTGTCAATTCAAACAATCCGCTCGACATGATTCCTATAATCCCAACACGCAAGCCATCTTTGTTTACGATGACATAATCTTTGTTGCCTATCGGAAAATTGTTAAGCGTATCCACAAGATTTGCGCTGAGTGTTGGAAATTTTGCCATCTGAACTAATTTTTTGAGATTATCTTGTGAAATATCCAGGTCGTGATTTCCGATTGTCCATGCTTCATATCCTATCATATTCATCATCTCGAACAAAGCACCGCCATATGCACCTTGGTAGGCCATCTCGGCAATCGGGTTGCCTGTCATTACATCGCCGCCATCAAGTAGAAGAGTTAGCGTTTTCGCTTTTCGTAAACTGTCAACAAGCCGATTAAGCTCTAAGAAACCACCAACCATCGGTTTAGGGTCGGTACGAACCCAGCCGGCTTCATGGGGTAGGAATGATGCATGCATATCATTCGTATGGAGGATCGTTATCGTCTTCGGCTGGCAATAAAGTGAGGATAGACTGATGAAGCCAAAAATCAATAATAAACAAAACCCAAAACATTTGTTTTTAAACATCTTGAAATTTTCTTTCCGATTTGTTGTTGTAGAATAAATATGAGGGGAGAAGAGATCCGCCCCGCACCTATTTTGTACGGGGCGATGCGACAACTAACGATTCTTCTTCTTGTGTCTCATTTTTCTTAAACGTTTTTTCCGCTTATGTGTCGCCATCTTTCTCCGAAGGCGCTTTTTACCACTTGGCATAGTTACCTCTTATTATATTTTGTTGTTGTATTTTGAAGATAATAATTACTTAAATCTATGATAACTTACATAGTTGACACTGGTTGTATCTTTTTTAGATTTTCGTTTACGAGACCCTTCAATTCTTTCGACACTTTAAAAAATGGAACGAAGTGCTCATCGACCTGAACTTGCGCACCTGTTCTGGGATTTCGCGCAATTCTTCCTTTGCGTTTTTTTGTTTTAAAACTCCCGAAACCGCGTATTTCAATATTCTTCCCTTCTTTTAACGCTTCGATGACTGTCTGAATGAACCCATCAACCACAGCCTCGGTTTCCACCTTTGTTAGCCCTGTTCCTGAAGCTATATGGTCTACAATGTCTGCCTTGGTCAATGCAAGTCTCCTTATTGTTGTTTTTGAATATCCGTCTAACTGACGGGATTAAATATTAAAACCCCTGTACCATTTTGTACTGCAAAATAGGTTGATTGAGTAGTTCTTCATTTAAGTGTAACAAATCTGCAAGTTTCGTCTTTCCGAAAACCATGTCATAGAATGTTAGTGTTCTTTTCTTTTCCTTGACAATTGACGGTGTTCCTTTTATTCCGGCAAGCCGGGCAGTAATCATGACGGCATCTTCGTAAGTACCAATCGTATCTACCAAACCCATTTTCAACGCTTGCTCGCCGGTAAATACACGACCGTCAGCGAATGCTGCAACAGAATCATGATTTAATTTGCGCTCTGTTTCAATGGCGGTTATAAACTGCCGGTGAACATCATCCATTAATTTTTGAAAATATTGTTTATCGTCCGATGTCATCGCGCGGAACGGGTTCCCTGCATCTTTAAATTTTCCACTCTTGACGGTATTTACTTCTACGCCGATCTTACCTAAGAGCGAATCATATCTCATAAATTGAGATATGACGCCGATACTACCCGTCAGCGTTCCCGGATTGGCAACAATTTTATTTGCAGGACAAGCTACATAATATCCGCCGCTTGCCGCAAGCGAACCCATCGAGACAACTATGGATTTTTTTTGATCGCGTATCTTTTTCACCTCTTCATAAATTTCCTGACTCGCTACTACACCGCCTCCTGGTGAATCGATACGGAAAAGAATTCCTTTTATCGAACGATCTTCATTGTATTTCTTTAATTGCCTTACAATATCTTCGGAACTCAAGATTACACCCTTCAATTCGACTATTGCAATTCTATCACCTGAACCGATTACAACATCAGCATCATAATCTGAGATGTTTTTGAGCATAAGATAAAAAAACAGTATTGCCCCGATTCCGATGACGATCAACGAACCTGCAATAATTAAAAACCATCTTGTCGAATTACTCATAATCCCTATAACTTATTGATTTTCCAGCATATTATACGAAACGATTTAGCCAAAGTCAAACTTAAATAAAAAGGTGATAGGATCATTTAGCTACCTATCACCCATGTATCAAGAACAATGATGATTTTATCATCATTATTCATTCATATGTATTTATTTTAATTTTACTTCGATTTCTTTGGGTTTAGCTTCCTCAAGCTTCGGCACGCTAACGGTTAGGACACCGTTGTCGTATGATGCGTCGATTTTCTCGCTATTAACTGATGACGGAAGCGTGAATGAGCGCTGAAATATACCGTAAGATCGTTCAACTCGATGATAGTTCTCGCCTTTTTTCTCGCTCTCTTGTTTCTTCTCTCCTTTGATTGTAAGTATATCGTTTTGAACAGTGATCTTCACATCTTTTTTCTCAACGCCGGGAAGTTCAAGTTTAATATTGAAATCATTTTCACGTTCAACAATATCAACGGCTGGCATCAATGTCTTTGAGGCTTCTTCATCATGTGCATCACTGCGAAAGCTACTGAACATCCGATCGATTTCTCTATGCATATCTTCGAAATCTTTAACAGGGTGCCATGATGTAACATCACGTAACGGGTTCCATCTGATTAATGTCATAAGTTTCATTCCTTTCGTTTTTTATTATCTGATTATGAATTGTTTATTTACATTTATGAAATCTGAAATATAACAACTCAATCCACGTGCCAGAAATAATGATTCATAATTAGAATAATTTTAAAGCTTAAAAAGATCTCTCAAAATAATAATTGCCAATTTGTCAGATTGATAAATAATGTATCAGGAAAGATCAGACAAAGTGGCAATGATTGGCAGAGATAATTTTTACGATTGCGAGTTCAAATCATTCTTCGCCATATACGATATTGTGATAAATCATTTAACCATGTTGAGACTCAAGGAATCGTTCGGCATCAATAGCTGCGGCACACCCTGAACCTGCCGCGGTTATTGCCTGGCGGTAAACAGGATCGGCAACATCTCCTGCCGCGAATACCCCAGGTACATTCGTATTAGTATTCCCGGGTTTAGTAATGATGTATCCATTCTGATTCATTTCAATTTGTCCTTCGAATATTTTCGTGTTCGGCTGATGACCGATGCCCACAAAATAACCGCCAGTTGGGAAAATCGATATTTCACCCGATTTTGTGTTTTTAACTCTAACACCAGAAACTGTTTTCCTCCCGCCTTCGTTCTTGCCTATAATTTCAATTACCTCAGAATTCCAGAGGAAAGATATTTTTGGATTATTCTTCGCTCTCTCCTGCATAATTTTGGATGCGCGTAATTGATCTCGACGATGGATAATCGTAACCTTAGTTGCGAATTTTGTTAAAAATGTCGCTTCCTCGATTGCAGTATCTCCGCCGCCAACTACGACAACCTCGAGTCCTTTGAAGAAAAAACCATCACAAGTCGCGCAACCTGAAACACCATGCCCCATAAATTCTTTTTCAGAAGGCAAACCCAACCATCTTGCTGATGCACCGGTAGCAATGATTATAGAGTCCGCAAAATATTCTTTCTCGTTTGAATAAACTTTAAATGGTCGCGCTGACAAATCAACCTTAGAAACATCTTGAAAAAGTGTAGTAGCATTAAAACGCTGCGCTTGCTCCCGAAATAATTCCATCAGCTCAGGTCCCATCACACCTTCAGGGAATCCGGGGAAGTTTTCAACCTCTGTGGTGATTGTTAATTGTCCTCCGGGTTGAATCCCTTCGAACACTAATGGATTAAGATTAGCGCGTCCCGTGTAAATCGCTGCAGTAAGACCGGCAGGTCCGGAGCCGATGATAATAACTTTATAATGATTTTCCATATAATATTCCTCAATTCATTTTTTTTGTGATAGAAACATTTCGAACATTCGCTTTCATCCCTTCTAACTTACGTCTTATAATCGGGCTATTATCGAATATTCGATTAAATTCATCTTCATTCATCGCTAATATTTTTTCAAACCCGATACCGTTTGAATATTCTCTCGGCTTAAATTCAGGAGCTTCAGCATTTTTAGCTTTCTTCTGATTCCATGGGCAAACATTCTGACAAATATCGCAACCGAATATCCAATCGCCAAAATTACGTGCAATGTTATTATCTATTTTCCCCTGGTGCTCAATTGTATAATACGAAATGCACTTACTTGCATCCAGCAGATATGGAGCTACGATCGCACAAGTCGGACATGCATCGAGACATAGTTTGCAATCTCCACATAAATTTTCTGCCGGTGAATCATACACAAGCTCTATATCAGTTACAATTGTGCCAAGAAATATCCATGAACCAAATTCTTGATTGAGAATAAGCGAATGCTTTCCTTGCCAGCCAATTCCGGCACGCTTAGCCCATGCCTTTTCCATAATGGGACCAGAATCTACTTCGGTAAAACCCTTCGCGTCTGGTTTTCGCAGTATGATTAATTTCCATAATTCATTCAATTTGTCTTTGATTACTTTATGGTAATCATCACCCCAAGCGTAACACGATATTCTTCCAATCGGGTTATTTATTTGAACGCCGGGATGGAAATAATTTATAGCGCAGACAATCACAGATTTCGCGCCGGGGACAAGCGCGAAAGGATCCGATCGTTTCCGTGCGTTTCTCTCCATCCATTCCATTGTGCCATGATATTTCTTTAGTAGCCAATTATCGAGATTGACCCCCTCCTCATCGAGAGCTTCTGCTTTCGCGAACCCAATTAATGAAAATCCAAGCTTCTTACCCCAAGATCGAATATCTTCCGAAAGTGTGAGCACAACTTAGTTTCCAGTTATCAAAATTATTTGATGCCGAATAATAAAAAAAGATTCTTTATTTTGGCAAATCGACTTCATGGTCAAACGCAAATCCTTTATCCGTTATCTTTATTTTTCCTGCTGCAACCACGGTGTCATGTTCAAAAAATAGCGTCCAGTCTTCATCCACAGCTTGCTTGAATATTCTCTTCTTATCCGCGAGAGTATTAAGCGGCTGAAGATCGAATCCCATAATGTAGGGTAACGGTATATGTGAAGTGAACGGCGCTAAATCAGCCGGATAAAATAATGTTGAACTACCGTCCGAGATTTTGAGCATCTGTAGTGCCGGTGTATGTCCGCTTGAGACAAGAACAGATATACCTTCGAACAATTCCTTTTCACCATCAACAAGTTGAAGAACCCCATATTCTTGGAGGGGCAAATAGTCGTCCTTAGAATAACTTGCTTGGTCTCGTTCAGTTGGTTTTAATGAATTTTCCCATTGTGATTTTTGGACGTAGAATCTCGCATTCGGGAATGCCGGAATTAACTTATCATTCTCTTTTATCGTTGAGCCGCCGGCGTGATCAAAATGAAGATGTGATAGAATCACGTCTGTTACTTGATCCGGTTTGATATTGTGCTTTGCAAGAGACTTATTCAGCTCGCCTGATTCCATCTCGAGCGTATAAAGATCGCGGAATTTATCCGTTATTTTCCGTCCGTTACCGTTGTCCATTAGTATTGTTTTCCCATTACCGACAATCAACAAACATCGCGCGGCAAGTTGAACACGATTGCGTTCATCCGATTTATTTGTTTTCTCCCAGAGAACTTTCGGCACAACACCAAACATAGCGCCGCCATCCAACCAGAAGGTGCCGGTTTCAATAGGGTAAATATTATAAGCGCCAATTTTCATTTTCAATCTCCATCATAACTAAAAAGGTCGGCTGTATCTCAACCGACCTTTTAACATCTAATATCGCAATATCTTATTTCCTAAAACGAGAATTCTCAGCGCTCAAAGGAGCATACGATTTCTCAGGATGAATTATTTTTGCTTTAGCAAAAAGCTGATCCTCAGTCTCAGGGCGATTTGGATCTGGCACACAGCAATCAACCGGACATACAGCCGCGCATTGTTCCTGGTTAAAATGACCGACGCATTCTGTACATTTTTCTGGAACTATGTAATATAAATCGTTCGATAGTGCATCGAACATTTGCCCATTTAATTCGTACTGTGCACCACCGGCATAGATTGCCGTGTTTGGACATTCGGGTTCGCATGCACCACAATTAATACATTCTTCGGTGATAAATGTTGCCATAATAAATCTCCTAAATAAAATTCCTTTGAGTGATTATACTTAAAAAAATCAGGTGTAAACAATTCCTCGTGTTCGCCTGAATTCGCTGATTTTACTGTTTTAGTATAACGAAAAGTCGGATTAAATTCAAACTTAAAATTCTAAGCTGAGGTTAGCAATTCATGTAGAACACTCGTGGTAAATGATAATGAATAGATCGCAAAACCGTTCGATCTGGTGCTTAATATTAACTTGTGCTCGCCAAATTCTCTGTTTAAAACGATATTATACAACCGGGCATCATTAACCACGAAATAACTTCTTCCTTCTTCGTTATATCGAATGTCAGCGCCTTTATCGCCCCGTGATATGGGTTTATCATCATGTTGAACAAATACCTGGAATCCTTTTTCGCCAACGGGTCTGATGACCGCGTTTACTTCTTTGCCCTGATAAATCAAAGTAAGTGAACCTCCTTTTAGATCCTCTGTATCGAGTTTAATATAATCTCTGTCGTTCAACCAATCCCCTTGCAGGTACATGCGCCCTTCTACGTATATTTTTGGATCTTCATAATGGAGTGTAGATTCAGGTGAATGACCTTCAACATTTCCGATCGTTCCCTTTTGCCAGCCAGTTAAGACTTCAGCAGTTTCTTTATAACAAATTACGCCAGGTCTGTCGGCATCAGATAACGGATCCATAATAAATGGCAAGTCATAATGATAACCTGAATCCATCAACAACGATTGTATTGCATGCTCGAAGTTTTGATATTGCCCTGTTCCTGCATGCACATAACGAATGAATCCATTTTTATCTACGAGATATTTTGTGGGCCAATTTGCGCAACGGAACGCGTTCCAAACGAGATAATCATTATCCATGACAACAGGATACGGAATATTCAATTTATCTACTGCTTTCCTTACATTTACCGGGTCTCTGGCAAAAGGAAATTGCGGTGTGTGAACGCTGACGAAAATTAATCCGGTATCTGAATATCTTTTGTACCATTCCTTCAAGTAGGGTATTTCCCTCAAGCACCGTGTGCAGGTGTAATCCCAAAAATCAATTAGGATCACATATCCCCGATGAGCAGCCAACGTTACCGGATCACTGTTTAACCAATAATCTCCGTATATTTCCGGAACACGAAATTGTTGAGAAAGAATTTCCATGATGAATCATTCTATGATTGATATTTTATTGGAGAATATATACAAATGAACGAGGATAAGCAAGTCGAATCTGAATCGCATAAGAGGAAGAACTGAAAAAAGATAAGTGCACGGCTTTGACTCTTGTTAAATAAGATTCATTTAATAGATGATGATATGTTTCATTTTATTCACCTTCACGTTTCATTTTTTGCTTCTTTCCTCCTTCAACAACAACAACAAATTCTCTCTTAATTTTAGTATTCTCAAAGTGTCTGTATAATTCAGACGCAGTACCTCGGAATACTTCTTCATCAGGCATCGTGAGATTAAACGCAATACATATCCGCCGCTCATTCCCAAATATATCTGCCATATCCCTCAACAGCGGTTCAAGACGATATGGCGTTTCCATTAAAATTATCGTTCGTTTTTGGAACCTCAAATCACGCAACTCTTTTTGGCGTATCTCACTTTTGGGAGATAGAAATCCATAAAAGAGAAATTCATTTATTGGGAATCCGGATATGACAACAGCCGGAACGATTGAAGATGCCCCCGGTATCGGAATAACATCAATATTATTATCGATAGCCTGTTTTACAAGATTATGCCCGGGATCAGAAATGACAGGGGTTCCGGCATCGGAGATTAGTGCAACATTTTTACCCGTCCGAAGTAATTGGATAATTTGGGAGCTTGCTGCTTCTTCATTGTGTTCATTCAGCATCTCAATATTTTTATCGTGTATCCCATAATGTGCAAGCAAGCGGTTTCCTTCTCGATGCTCTTCGTAGGCAATTGTATCAACCTCGCTTAATATCCGCAACGCACGGTATGTTATATCATCCCAATTTCCTATCGGCGTTGCAACAAGATAAAGAGTTCCGCTCATACCTATACATCTCGCGATATGGACACAGTTCTTTTACTATCTCGCAACAACTTAACGAACATGACGGCAACTGCTGTAGCAGGAACCGCGATAAGAAGTCCGACAAACCCGAGAAAATGTCCAAAAATAAAAAGTGAAATAATTAGGAGTACGGGATGCAGACCGACTTTTTCACCTATAATTTTTGGAGCAAGTATCGTGTTCTCAAAAATCTTTTGAGAAAGATATAAAATGATAACGCCAATAATCTTGCCGGTCACCGGATCTCCGCTGAACATAGCGGCAATAACCGCCACGCACAGACTGATTACTAATCCAACATAAGGAATAAAATCAAGAAGACCCGTCATAATACCTATAACCAATGAATACTTAACACCCAGAATCGACAGTACAATCGCCGACACTGAACCTTGAATAATGGCGACTATAATGGCACCGCGAAGATAATCGCTGAGTACTTCATCGATTTTCCTGAAATACCCGACGATAGTTTCTCTGCGATTTTCCGGAAAGATTGCGTTAAAATTATTCAGCATAACCGGGAAATCTTTAAGCAAATAGAATGCTATAACAGGAATAATAATGATATTCAACAGTTGGGTAACAATTGCCGATATGTTCGAGATAAAATTGAATGCTCCTTCGAGCAACGATCTTAATATGATTTCGATCCTTCCGGGCAATTCTCTTTCGAGTGAGGCACGCAAAGATTCTACGGGAATTCCAAATTTGGACAGTGCGTCATATAGTGTTCCTTTTTGTATTTCATTAATTCCACTGTTAATGAAAATAGACGCATTATCTATCATTCCCCTAAATTGATAGATAACAACCGGCATGGCAAGGATGAAAAAGACGGTAATTACCGTCATAGATATAAGAATAATTACTACGGAGGAAAGCCACCTCGGGATATTTTTCTGTTCGAGACGATTAACAAGCGGGTTGAGTATATAGGCGAATAAAAATGCGATAAGAAACGGTATTAGAACACCGATTAGTGAGATCAATAGCCAAATCGCAAATAAGGTTACACCTAACCAGATCAATCTCATTATATATACGTTTTGACGAAAAGGATAGAGCAAAAAAAAGAATGCGCCAAAAACAACAAATGGGGAAAGCATAGGTAGAATAATATATATCAGAAGTAAGAAAAGAACTACTCCCATGATGATCGCAATTAACTCGCCGGATTTACCTGAAGTCAAACCATTTTCTTTTTCGGGATACATCATTCACCATTATTTTCCGGTATGCCCGAATCCGCCTGCACCCCGCAGGGTTTCATCCAGTGTGGGAACTTCCTCCCATTCTGCCTGAATCACAGGAGCGATCACAAGTTGTGCAATGCGGTCACCGCGTTTGATAACAAAATTATCTTTTCCGAAATTCGTCAGTATTACTTTTACCTCGCCACGATAATCCGCATCGATAGTCCCAGGTGTGTTAAGAACGCTGATTCCATATTTTATCGCTAATCCGCTTCTAGGCCGAACTTGCGCTTCATACCCATTAGGGACTTCAATATAAAAACCTGTAGGGATTAACATTGTTTGATTCGGAGATATAATTACCTCCTCTTCAACAGCGGCACGGATATCCATTCCCGATGAGCCATCCGTTGCATACGCAGGCAAAGGAATATCATTTGTATTGCGATTAACCGGAGCTATGCGAATTTTAATTATCGATCTTGGATTCATAATTATTTAGTGTCTGAATTCTTGAATATATTCTGCCTAAATATAAAGAATTTTCGGCTGAAATCAAGCCATTGATTATTGATTAAGAGAGATGTATATTCAAGGCATATTTCTGGTGTTCTTATCCGGCACAAGCTACGACGAATATGAGAATAATGCCAATATGGTTTGATAATTAATAATATTCACGACAAACACACATCATAAATTCAGGAGTATATTATGTTCATAACATTGCTGATAGTAAACTTCCTCGTCGCATTTCTCGTTTGCTTTATCATTGCTACTATCTTCCGAAATCCTATTTCAAAAATTCTTCAACGATTGATATCGGAGGAAATATATAACGCGTGGAGTAAATATATAATGTTTGCTATTTATGTTGTCGGTATTTCCGGCGGCGTCAGAATATGGGATTTGGAGAAGTATATCACACCCCAGACCGAAAGCGGAAAAGTTCTTCTTCTTACTCAAGAGCGATGGATTCTCGAATTGTACCGGACTATTATCGGAACACTTCAGAGCGTTGCATGGATGCTTCTACTCTTTTTCATTTTCGCTTTGATCGCCTATGTAATAGTTAAGGGCCTTGAATTAAGAAAACAGAGCAAGGCTTAAATTAAAAAAGCCGATCATTGATCGGCTTTTCTATATAATCTATTCCATTAGATAACTTGTTTTTGCGGTCTTAATGATGGAACCACCTTTTTAGCTAATTCATAAGCGCCAAACATCGCGCCAACGAAAATAGCATCACCGACAAGTGTATTTCTGAAGAAAGGTATTGCCGCGACATAACATTGGATCAGCCCCGAAGTATTATGTGGGTACAGCGATAGCGAAGACACCCAAACACCGAAGTTAGTCACAACAAAAAATAAAACAGAGCCGCTTACTGTCGCCATTATTGTTTTCCCGATGGTATGATTATTCCTTAACCATAAACCTATAAACCCTATCGCAATGAAGCTTGAATACACCCATATCATCTCTGAATGAATGCCTATAAAGAAATCGCTTATAAACATCGCCGCCAGCGGGACAATGAATGTATGTTTTTTGTCCAGATATACACCGCCGAATAATGCAAGTGCTGTAATCGGGGCTACATTCGGCGGATGCGGAAGCAACCGGGCAAATACCGCTAACAAAATTAAAGTGAATGTAAACAAATATTTAGCCATAATTTTCCTTCCTTCTTGAATTTGAATTGATGTATTATACTTATTTATTCTTTCCTTTTCAACTATTCCCATATTCTATTCCAATGGTTATACGGTAATTGCGCCCTGGAATCGGGTAATCTTTGATGACTTGATAATCTTTATTAAAAATATTATTCGCTTCTCCCTTCAGCAAGAATGTCATTCTTCCGAATACCGGCCGTAATACGATATTAGCATTAACAAGATTATATGACGGTAATGATGCCTCATTATCCATTCGTGTGAACCTTTTTCCAATCGAAGAGAAATTTAGATTAAACGTAAGCGCACTGTACGATACGGATACCAGGAGATTGAATACTTCTTTAGGAACTGAAATCAATTGCTTATTGTAAGTTGAATCGGTTGCATAATCACGGTTTTTCTTCTTTGCATCAGTGAATGAGTAATTAATTCCAAATGCAAGCATATCGTCGAGAAATTGTCCGTCATATCTGAGTTCGATTCCGTTAGATATAGCTTTACCGATGTTTTCAGGAATGTATGTTGTTTGATTTAATATAATACGATCGGTTGTGTTTAAATGGAAATAGGTTAACTCAGCTCGATGGTTACCACATAATGATGCTTGTGACAGAAACCCGGCATCAAAACTCGTGGAATGCTCCGGTTTTAAATCCGGATTACTGAAGCCACGATAATATAAATCGTTGAATGAAGGCATCCGATAATTTTGACCGAAGCTCGATCGAAAGCGAAGATCACCGGTTTCAGTAATACGTACGTTCAATCCAGCTTTAGGAGTAACCGCAAATCCGATATCTGAAAAACGATCATAACGGATTGTTTGATAAAACGATATTTTATTGAATATCGTTCGATTGAATGAGAAATTCGACTCACTCGACAGATATAGTGAACTCTGTGCTCTTCTGATTTTATTGTCGAAGTCGTTGCTCCACAATCTACCGTTACTCAATTCCCCTCCAATAATAAACCGCTGGGTATTACTCATTTTTATTGTCACCTGCGGATTTAGGTTTAAGAATATATTTTTGTAGTGCGAATTTATCGGATAATCCGGATTTGTGTCGCTATACTTCATCATCTCATAATGCATCCCCGACAAAACGGAAATCTGTATATCTTCGAAATGCTTGTCTAAATAATTGACGGATATATTTACATCTTCATCGCCTTGACGTGCGGAGGAATTCAGAAACGCCGTTGATCCCGGTACGCCGAAGTTGGCTTTCAAATATTTAACTGAAAGATTAATCGAGGATTGCTCATCGGGTATAAGATTAGCATGAGTATAAAATTGCCGCGATAAGATGTCGGAATTCTGCCTCCTCATTATCGTGTCGGTATTTGAATCTCGCCTAAAATGGTACTCATAATCGTCCTTACTTTTTTCGTATGCATATCCTGCAATCATACCGAATAAATTTGTTTTTCCACCTCCTTCTATCAAATATTTTTGATAACCGAAAGACCCCGCTGTGGCTTCGGTGCGCGACTGGATCGTTTTGCTTGCCTGGCGTGTGATGATATTCATTACGCCACCGAGCGCATCCGCTCCGTATAGCGCCGAGTTTCCTCCGTGCACTATCTCGATTTGCTGAACGTCGTTTAGTGGCAATAGATTAAGGTAAGCGAGTCCGTTTTGCAATGAATTGAAACGATTACCGTTTACAAGAACAAGAAGATGTTGTGAAGAACTTCCACGTATTGAGGCAGTTTTAAGAAGTGCATTGCCGCCATTATCGTTCAGAAAGATACTTCCTGAATATTTTAATACATCTGCGACAGTGCTACCATTCATATTGGAGATTGTTTGGCAGTCAAGAATATCTACCTGTGATGGAGCGTCATTGGGAGAAATCGTGCTTCGAGTAGCAGTAACAATAACTTCACGTTGGGGATATATCGTATTGGAATCCGGCAGTGATTCCTGACTGTAGGATAAATTAATTGAAAAAATAATACATGTGAGTAAAGAAAAACGTTTCATAAGGTACCCTTTCCTCTGATGAAAATGATTTATGATAATAAAAACCCCAACCTTCATTTCTGAAAGTTGGGGTTGATAACGAAAATCATCCACAACCTTCCCTCGAAGGTTTACTGAGGTCAAGATGCCGGTCGGTCTCCTGGCTTTCCCGATCTCCTGCCGGTCTTCCCATCCCGCCTTTTGGCGGAACAGTGACGCTTTTTGACTGGAGATACTATCTCATCATCCGATGAAATCGGGATTACAGTTGCGGGGCAGCCTCCGAATTTCCCAATAAAATGGAATCACGGAATTCCCTGTCTCGGTTCTTAATGTAGAAGAACCGCGACACCGACATCAATTATTTAAAAGAACAAGAACTTGAAAGAAATATAAAGATTATTATCCATGAAGTCAAGAATAGCTTTCTTCACTGATCGACACCATGGACACATTATTATGCAACCAATATTTCATTGATTGTACAAACTGCCTTAACATCACCTGATTAGGCTGAATGGTTTTCGGAAAATCAACATAAAGTGACTTCCTGAAACCGGCACTAAGTTCTAGCTGTACTCCCTTTTGTTGCGCTCGATTTATAATATTCCTTTCATCTACACCTTTTCTATTCTTCTGTGCCAGTCGTACAGGATAACCCTTCTTATCTAAATACTGCAAAAGACTGTTACTAAGATAAACATTCCCTCCGCCTATTTCAATAAAACTTTCTTCACCATCGCATCCATGAAACGCAATCGCAAATACTGCATCCTCAGCCATCTTTCGACACAAAGGTTCATCATAATAAATACTCGAAACATGCAACATACGATAACAATTTATTTTTCTCATACCATTAAAAATGAAATAATCATATTTGTCTTGGGCTATTGCGAGGACTAGTTTTCCTGTACATGGCTCGATGCATCCGCCATGCGGTGCAAATAGTTTTACATGGGAATTACGACTTTTATCGATTTGAAAAGTGTAGTTTCCATGAGATGGAACCTGTTCCAGCAGATCAATCATGCTTCGAAATGTGTTCATAACCTTTTCACAAGGATGGTCTTGAATTTCAAAACGTCGCCCTTGCACCAACTCCCACTTGATGTGTCTGGTAACTGCCAGCGTCGCTCGTCTCTGCTAAATTAGTTTTGTTCTGCTCCCAGAAATATTGAAGGAAAATATCGAAATTCGTGAAAAATTGAAATGTGAGTTCAGTGTTAATTCTATAGAAATTATCTTTCCTGCCATAGTGATATTTATCCCCATACGATATTTTAGCTCCATTTGCATCAATAGTATCAACAGGTATTTTACCCGACAGATAATTTTGATTTTCATAAACAAGATTATTCTTCCATCTAAGTGGAATTCCTATGAGTGGCTTCATGGAAATATTCAATCCAAAACTGAATTTATTAGATCGGTAAGAGATATCTGCAATTGTACTGTCGGGATTTACTCTACCGCTCGCCCACGAGATAGCATAACCATAGGCGCCACTAAACTTTATCACTTTGTTGACTTGTATGTCCGCATCGAACTTTAAATTATGTGTGCTGTTATTTCGCTCATTAAACTCTCGGTTATACGAAGTATATTCGTACTCATATCCAATTTCTCCAGAAATCCGTTTGTTAAAATTTCTCCCGATGTCTATAGAGTACGATTTCTTACTCAAATAGGCTTCAACATACCGTGAAAATAAATGGTAAGGATTTCTTTCCGGTTTTTGGTGATACCAATAATTACGAAGATAATACCTTGGAAGACTGCTGAATCCAAGAGTTAAGTAGTTTTTCTTCATCAACACCTGTTTCACTTCCAATTGTGCTGAAGTATAATTTCTTATATGATTAGCATTGTTGAAAGATTGATTCAATCGCAGATTAATAGTTGTTGGAGCATTATCGATGATTCGGAATGTCGTTACTAATCTTAGTCTAGCTGTTGTAATATTGTCACTTGTTCGATTAATCGAGAATTTTTTTAAATTACTACTTGCATACTTGACGGAATCAAACTTGGCTATATCACGGTCAGAATAATCCAATATATTATCATTGTAACTATTGGAAAGCTCGATTCGCCCGTGAATTGTAAAGGAATTACTTTTTTTCGAGTTTTTTACTTGTCCAGCCATTGAAGTTCCAACCAAAATGACCGTAATCGCAGATGCGATTAAACGATGATTAGCCTTCATTGTCAATATCTTTCTTCGGTATTGAAAATTTTAATGCAATTGAATGAGCAGATGTTTCTTCCAAAATAAACTTGTAGGTATGCTCACCCCCAGGAATATCGAGATATATTTTATCAACTTTTCCGGGAACAACATCTTTCAATTCTTGATAAATGATTCCAAGTGATTTTGTCGTGGAAAGCGATTTTTTCAATACCATTTTCTCACCTTCCTTAATAGATAGTGCATAGGTATGCTCGCCTTTCATCGCAGCGTCATAACTAAGTCGTGCTGTGATCAGCAAACGCGTCGGACCAACAACCCGTAATTGGACATTTCTATCTTTTGAGCTGACATAATAAGTTATTAACTTCTCCTTTACCACCGCTGTAACAACGCGATCATAGCTAAGGGGTTCTAATGTGATACCTCTCTTCCTACTTCCTTTCTTATCAGAAGCGACATAAAATTTTAACACTGCCTCATCAAGATTTGTATTCTCGAGAAAGCACTCATAGGTATGTGTTCCTTCAGGAACTTCCAGTGTAAATTTTCTGCTTTTCCCAGGTACAAGATTTATATTTTTATAGGTTGCTTCCGATTTCTCTGTCGAAGTAGAATAAAGCTTTACTACATCACCACCTTCGGTTATTTTAACAGAATATTTTTCGGTCGCTGAATGCTTTTGCGGAAGACTAAGTCTTGTCAATACTTCCAACTTTGCAGGTCCATCGACGTTAATCTTTAGTGTATTTGTTTTAGTTAATAGATAATAACTCTTCTCATTCCCATTTACCACAACATTAACAACCGTTCCTTTTACTGGTAAGATTGGGACATATTTACTTGCTAATACTGTACTTGACGAGACAAATAATAAAGAAATTAATATTAACAGTAAGCTAATATATCTTGGTTGTAAAATCATATAGTTAATCTCTCGAGATTCTTGATAAATTATTTTATTTGAACTTCATGCAAGGAACGTTTTTTTTAATAATGTAATGCTTCACGTCGATTCGAATCATAATGAACACAACGAATGCTAATATTATGGTAAGCATAAGCGTGCTGGAAATCGAATACTTATCTTTAAAGAATAGTGAACCTTCACCTAATTTAGGAGCTTCATCAATTACTTCAGTCGGTAGATTGTATTTAAGAGCGATTTTTTCGACTTCTAATAAGTTAATAACTGGCATACCTTGCTCTGCCATTTGATTTATCACCGCTCTGACTGGAAAGTTTTTAACAGCCAAATGCTGTGTAAGCCCGGGTGGAACTAACCGTGCATTTTGAGAACCGCCAACCGAAGCAACACCGCCACCAATGTTAATATAACATGAAATGGGTTTCCCTTTAGTCTCTTGTTTATAAATATCCATTCTCTTTTTAATATTATCCTCCAGGGAAGATTCATTTACTAACTGCACTTTATTTCGTTTTATCGATTCTTTAATGAGGTCTCTCCCTTCAGGTGACAGGCCTCGTCCGATATCACCTCCACCACCAATAGATGCAGCAATAGATTTGAATGGTAATATCCCTTTTTGTTTTAATAACTCCTCCATGTCAATCCAAGTCATACTTGGAATTGTGGCACCCCAATCTGATGCACCGACAGAGGAAATAATGATGGGATTTAGCTCCATTACTTTACATGCAGCTAAGAATGAAATATTCCAGCCGGGGAACGAACCTGTCATTCCGACGGCAATAGTACTATGTTTTTTCACCTTAGCTTTTATTAACATATCTACAAAAGCAGCCGCATAGTTCGGATTAGTTGATAATATCTTTGATGTTACAATACCGCGATCAGACGTTATGAGTGTATTCTCTTGTCCAATTATTCCAGTACTATATGGATCGTTTTGTTTATCGAGTTTAATTCCAAGATTTTCAGAATAATTTTTAATTGCATGTCCTGCAACTAATGAAAGCTGTGCAGCTTCGAGTTTTTTTCCGAAGTACGGTTGTCTTTCCGGCTCCGCAGTTTGTTCTGCAAGAACAAAAATAAATATCGAAAAGATTGTTAACCCAATTAATGTCAGATTAGATGGTTTGCCATCGATCCATTTCATATAATCCACTCCTCTCTCAGGAATACTTCTCCGCCTGTGATTATCATAAGGATTAAACGTATTATTATGGCAGCAATTACCATAGTACTGATAGTTTTGATCACACCTTGCCGTTCCATCCAGTTCGCAATCAGCCCCGGTATAATCAAACCGATCGTCTGTAACTCTAACGTCAGGTAATTTGTTTGAATAACTAAAATCTCGCGCGATAACCATCCGAATAAAAATCCTACGAGAATAACTAAAACGGTTCGCCTTCTCCCATAGATAAAAATATAATTTGAGAGATATTTGATTGTTAGAAAGGTCAAAAGACTGACTATGATCGTTCCAACAATCCGAAGAGGATGGTGAAGCATGAGAGCAACATATCCGGGTACTACCATGCCCCCGGCAGCAAGCCCTAACGTTTCTGTGAATATTAAACTTAATACCAAACCAATGCCGACTGATTGGATGATGAAATCTCTTGCAGCTTCAGTATACAAGTTCTTTTCCTTTATTTGTGAAATGGAGCAAAAGTTCTTCGCCATATCCGACAATGTTGCCGATTCCAATGACTATCGCTGATGAATCGGTCATCGAAACAATACGCTCGAATATTTCTTCCGATGGCTCTTCAGCAAGATCCGTTATTTTTGAAGTAGGAAGTCCTAAACCGACCGCTCTGTTATATAAGGCGTTAGTAAATTCACCAACTAAAATGAAGTGGTCTGTCGGGAGATGATTTGCTATCAGGTCAGCCAAGCTTTCAGTTCGTTGTATTCTATCTTTTCTACAATTTACAATGACAATAACTTTCTTGTTTTCCGCAAAATAACTTTTCAATAAATCCCAGATTATGATATAAGAATCTGGATCGTTCGCGGCGAAGGCGTTGACAAACTCAATTTCTTTTTCATAATGCTGAATTTTATAAATGCGTAATACCCCGGGATCAGGCATGGCATTTTGCATTCCATATAATGCTTCGGTTTTGGATATTCCCATATGTTCGCAAACCGCTAAAGCAAGTGCAACGTTATCTTTATGTTCCAAATAAGAAAACCCTTGCATCATCTGATCAGAAATCTGGTCGCTTCGAACTTGGCAAATCTTCGTCTTACGTTTTTCGCCTACATCCTGAAAGATCTGCAAATATTTTTCTTCAGAGGTAAAGAGAATACCATTGTACGGTATGGTGTTAGAAAGAGAACGACCTACATCTTCGACGGTTGGACCCATTTCATCTAAATGGTCTGCCCGGACATTTGTAATAACCCCTATCGTAGAGTGGATCATATGGTGTTCGGCAAGTAGTTGATTAGGAGGTAATACAGCCATACATTCGATTACTAATGCATCCGATTGTAAACTCGCAGCCCTTCGTACAATCTTAAGCTGTTCAATTATATTTGCCTTCCCGACTCTGCTAATTGGCACTTCGGCACCGTCGTGGTAAATCATTCGAGGTTTGGTTCCGGTTGTTTTACCAAATGTTTTAATCCCCCCACCCCGCAAACCGCCTGTAATCAACCTCGTAACAGATGATTTGCCACGTGTTCCATTTACATGAATTCGTGTCGGAATAAGTTTAACAGTTTTCTGATGTCTACGATATTCCCACACACCAATGCTAACAAGAATTATTAAAAGGACACCCGTAAAAATCATCTGATATGCTTCCCTTATTTCACCAGTATGAGTTTTTTCGAAGATTGGAAAAGGAGTTTTCCTGTCTCAGACTCTGAGACGCGAAGGATGTAAAAATAAACTCCAGTAGTCATTGACTCAGCATTCCATTCCATAGAGTGATAACCTTTTTCTTGCATTTTATCAACTAGCGTAGTTATCTCTTTTCCAATGAGATTATAGATTGTCAACGTCACTTTCGCATCTACAGGTAATGCGTACCGAAGGGTTGTGTTTGGATTAAACGGATTTGGGTAGTTTTGTTCTAGAACAAAATCCTTAGGTAGCTGATCCAGTTGTTTGGGTTGAATACGAATAACAGCATGCGAGAGATTAGCATTATTGATAATGGCATCACCATTAGTTGATAGTTTATAATAATAAGAATGATTACTTTCATCAAATAATTCGAGTGAATATTCTATATTATTTACGTTAATCTCCCATCGGATCGTCACCGGCGATCCAGCACCTGTAATATTTATTAGAGTTCCGCTATTACCACCATCCACGATTGCCAACGTGCTCTGCGATGCAAAGCGAACATCAAATGTCTCTAACGGAGCTAAAGGTGGCAGTTCGTACTTCTGAGGGAGCATTGAATTATTAGACACAGAGAGAAATAGTTGTCTCTGACTACCATCGGGATTGATAAATGTTAAACGGCTAAGCATACCATCTTCAACCATATTTATTAAGTCAGGATTATTCTTTACTGATTGGGATAAAACTCCTGATGAGGTTAGAATAATTTTTCCAGGTTGATTGACTTTCATCCAGTAACCTTTTCCTGGTAGTAATGTGTCTGCATTTGTGTAACCAGAACTAACGGAGTAACCAAAATAATTAGAGATAACAGTCATTGGTGCAATCGGGATTACATTTGCAATGGGGATAGGATCAGATAAAGGACCTATCATATTCCAACCATCAGTGATATCGATAGTATCTCTCATTAATCGGTTGCCGACGATTTGAACTATTTCTGCAGATAGATATTTTAGCCAATAACCGGTGCCGATTATCAAAGTATCATACGGAATATATGCACTTGCGTAAGCGAACGCCTGAGACGTTGCAGATGGGAATAGTGTACTTTTCTGAAAATCAGCAACAACAAGCGGTTCAGAAATCAGATTCCAACCCGATTCCAATTGCAGATTAAGTATTGTTGAGGAAGTTGAATCTAAAACATATATCACTATCGCTTGACTGACTGCTAAACTTCCATCGGATGCAAAGAAAGTCAGATGATAATTCCCAACCTGTGCTACATTTGGTGTCCAACTAAAACCCGCATGACCATTTAAGGAATCAGTAAATACTGCACCAGTTGGAAGTCCTGTAACCGAGAGCGTTGGGATTGTACCATCAGAATCTATTGCCGAGACTGTAAAAACAAAAGTTTGTCCGGCAAATGTTGATTTATTTCCAATCGCTGCTATTATCGGGGAACGATTTAGGAAAGAGAATGTTGTATGAAATACTCCATGGCTCCCGCTACCAGCATAAAGATTTAAAGGATTAGCGTTATCGCTCTCCAAAGAATAAATATCAAGATCAGTTAAACCGCTGTTATACGACGTCCAATGTGAGCCGCTATCAACACTTACAAAAATGCCATCACCAAATGTTCCCGTGAAAAGAATCTTCCGATCATTTGGATTTATAAGTATACTTCTAACCGAGTGAGTTATTGGTAATTTGAAAAGTAAATTCCAGCTTGAGCCAGAGTTGTTACTTTTATATATTCTACCGCTATCCGAACCAGCATAAATAATATTCGGCAACATATGATCAATTGTAATAGTACGTATGAACTTATCTTGTACTAAAAAACCATTAAGGTTTGATATTTGACTCCAGTTTGCACCCGCATCTATAGTTTTAAACATGTAGCTGGAATCAGTACCGGCATAAATTACATTCGGGTTTGAGATATCAATTTCCAGAGAACGAACGGATGTGTTGACGGGAATACCATTACTCGAAGCTAACCAACTTGTTCCTCCGTTAATTGTTTTATAAACTCCATTTCCTGTGCCTGAAAAAACTACATTCGCATCTAATGGATGTACAATTAAACTTCGAATAAAATGATTTATAACAGTAGAATCGGTTATGTGCCATATATGTCCGCCGTCTATGCTTTTATAGACACCTGTTCCATAATCGCTTGCATAAATCGTAGAACTTAAGTTAGTAATTCCGATTGATGTAATAGAATTTGACGTAGTTAATGAATCAGCCCGAGTCCAACTCACCGCCTGATTTGTTGATATCCAAATGCCATCACCAAAATCTGTCCCAAGAATAAGATTTCCATTACTATTTAATTTTATGGTTCTACCAGCCGTGCCAAGCATTCCGGAATAACTACTTAGCCATGTAAATCCCGAATCAATACTTTTGTAAACTCCTTGGCCATCAGTCCCAACATATACAGTATTTCTACTTAACGGATTAATATCAATATCATTGATCATGGCTTGAGCACCAGGTAATCCAGTTCCTGACAACCATCCATTGCTAATATCTCCAAGTGATCGATAATAAAATTTCCCCAGCGAATCTGTTCCTGCGTAACGGAAGGTCGTATTAAAGCCAACTGTATTTATTCGTTTATCGATAATCGGATTGGGTGTAGTACCAGCGTTTATTTCAGTCCAATTTGTTCCTGCGTTTATTGACTTGTAAACACCTTTGGCTGCAGTTCCGATAATTAAACTAGCAGTGGGATCATTTGGACTAATCGCAATTGATTTGACGCTACTTCTGATACCGATGGGATATTGCACTTGGAACCAACTCATACCACCATTTACACTACTAAATAAGGCACCACCAACTGTTATATCTAAAATAGAACCACCAGCATAGAGCGAATCTTTCCCAAAAATAGCTACCGACCAAAGGTGCGGCATAGTCTCAGCCGTAGTTGGGTCATTTACTATTCTGGGTGCCCAATTCGTTCCTTGATCAGTGCTTTTGTACAAACCCGACCCATAGGTAGCGGCATAGAGAGAACCACTTTTTGAATCATAAACAAGACTTCGTACCGAATTTATTGTCGTGAGTACTGAAATCCAACTTACGCCGCCATTTATTGTTTTAAACACACCATCATTCGTTCCCGCGAATACGATATTATCTGAGATAGCAACAATCGATCTGACATGTGTATTTGTCATACCAGTTTTTACATTTATCCATGAAGCACCACCATCAATACTTTTAAATACTCCCCATCCAAAGGCACCTGCATAGAGTAAATTAGGATTGGTTGGAGATTGAGTTATCGTTTTAATATTTTTGTAATTGGGACCGTTACCCATCCAAGTTTGTGCAGTTGCCAGCGTAAATTGGCAGATAAAAATGATTAGAATTAAAACTAAACTATTCCTAATGTCATTCATTTTATAGAACATTTATCAATTCCTGTGATGAAAGAATTTAGTTTACTAATGTGAGGCTAAATAGCGCTTAAAGATGTAACGCTAAATTAACTGATTAAATTCCCTTTAAATTATTTATTCTTATAAAAAGAACAGAGTTCCAACATTCTGTAAGAGTTTAGCATTTCAGAGGTAGGTATCTTAAAAAGAATTAATTATTTTCCTATTGCCAGATTAAAATCCAACTATTGCCAGCTTCAAGATAAACCACCGCAAGTGCGAAACCAACGGCAACAGCCGCATCAATAGCATTACCTCCCTTATTCATAATCTCGATCCCGACTTCTGAGGCAAGCCGGTTAGCTGAGACAACCATACCATGTTTCGAACGGACCTGGGAATGTAATTCAAGCGGATTTATCGAAAAGAAAAAGAGGAACAAGAATAAAAGAAAGCGGTATTTCGGTTTTCGTTTCATATTGCTCCGAATTATAAAATAAAACCGCCCACACGAATCGTATCCATGTGGGCGAAAGTTATATGATATGGCGTATAACTTAGAACTTCATAACAAATGAAAATCTGAGACTCTTAAAGAATTCCATATCAAAGAATTGGACGCTATCACTCAAATCAAAGAATCCCATGAGATCGATCTGAAGATTCTCAGTAGGTTCATAACCAAGCCCGTATGTAAATTCCTTCCACGTGCTTGAATATTTATAATTGCTCTTCGTGTTATAATAATAATCGTTATCGATCGATGTTGACGAAGTGCCATCACCATATTCCCATTTACTTGTATATGCTTTAGAATCAGTAACAGTTTTTTTCGCATTACTTTCATAACCCTCATAAGCGAAAATAGTACCGACACGAGCCGACCAGCGCTTGTTTTCTGTGAACTTATACTCAATACCAACGGGAACCATGAATCTATTGACAGTAACATCTTCTGTTCTATCCGCGTTTTCACTGTAAGTTATAGTATGGATATAATCTGATGCATTGTTGACGTTATCCGTGAGAGAATTATTTGTCACTTGTTTGAAGCTCATCGCGTATTTTGTCTTCAATTCTTCGGTGTAGTACATATATGATCCACCAAGTCCGAAGTATACTCCGTCAACGAGCGGGATATTGAATTTTGCATTAACAACTAAGTTGGTGGCAGTTCCATCACCGTTATTCTTTCCAGAGTAATCTTCAGTAAAACTGTTTACATAGTCCGAACCGCCGGTTCCTATTCCATCAAAATATTTCGAGTAGATAGTTCTCGGTTGTGTACCTTGATCTGTATAATCATAAGATGAAAAATCCAACCCAACACCGAGTGAATAGTATCCATCGTTTCTACGCTGTGGCTGTTGATCGAATGTACGGCGGATAGCAGCGCCAATACCGAAACCGCTTCCCTTGCGCTTCCAATCTGCTTGATAACCGTCCGTCTCACTGTACTTAGACGAATAATTCGAGATATACGGTCTGAAATATTCATACGATGCTGAGTATAAATCGTTTATTTTTTGTGATGCATCGATTGTATGGAATATTAAATCACCACGAAGTTCATAACCCCACATTGGTTTCATTGCCGATGCAATAGCGCGGAAGTACGGATTTTCATATGTGGTAAGGAAATTACCGTGTTCCGACCACTTCAAGGGGGCATAGTTTGAATCTAGATAGAATGCCTCGTATGAACGATCAAACGATGAATATCCTGAATAGACATTCGAAAAAGGATAAGTTCCAGTTCCATAACTAGTAGCCGCCTGGTAGTAATCGGTTATATCTTTTGTATATTCCAGCTTCAAACCGAATGTGATATCGGTGAAAAGGAAACTGTTATTCAAGAGAAATGAATAATAGTCGTGCGGATTCCCATATTTTGATTTATAAGATTGCGTTTGCCTGTAATCATAAACATCATTATACGGAAATAGATAATCCGATAATGTAATATAGTCTTGAGATGATTCAGTTATATATTTATACTTTTCAAATCGAACTAACGCAGACATCCAATGATTATCCATCCAGGGATTCTTGCGGGAAACACCCAGCAAGAACTCGTGATCACCATATGTGCCAAGGACTTCCTCATCATAACTCGTGAGGTTACTAAGATTAGTGTATAATCTTAGACTATCAACAAATCTAAGTTCAATCGGATCATAGACCAGATCGAGATCATCATTAATAATCCCGCCCAGTGATAGACTCCTGAATGAAAGTGGATAATTACTATAGTACGGCACTTGAGCATTAAGTGTTAAAGTTACCGTAATCAGTAACAGAACAACAAAACAAGTATACAGCTTCATAGTTATCTCCTATTGTTTAACATGAGTTATTTAACATATTAATTATTTTCTTGATCATCGGATATAATCCGATCGAGGGTCTTCTTAACTAAGACCTGGTGGTGCATTGGGAAAATGAACGCTATACTGGTTCGCTGCAACAGGTTTATCGTCGATAGATGTTACGAGAAAAACATGCCGAGCTGAAAGCATAATGTTCTTCATATACCCGTTCTCCTTTCTGTAATTAGTTTTCCTTATTATCATTTTTATTTATTTAAAATGGTAAATCATCTTTCTCTGCAACCTGAGGTTCCTCACCGATTGTACGAACGTCACCTGGTCCCGATTCAACTGAACCTTTTGAATCGAGCATGATTAGATCATCAGCAATCACTTCAGTAGTATAGCGTTTGACACCGGTATTCTTATCATCCCATGATCGTGTCTGTAATTTACCCTCTAAGTAAACCTTACTTCCCTTCTTAAGATATTGACCGCATATTTCTGCCAGTTTCCGCCAAACGATTATATTGTGCCATTCGACCCGCTCTTGAACATTTCCATCCTGATCTTTCCATCGTTCATTTGTAGCGATTGAAAATTTCGCGACCGCTATTCCGGATGCCGTATAACTTAACTCTGGATCTTTTCCCAAATTTCCTATAAGCAATACTTTATTTAAACTTTTTCCCGCCATGACTAAACTCCTGTTTATTTATTTGAAAGTGAACATATTGAAAATTATCTTATCAACAAAATATGGTTACAATACATCATCTTTTCGGACTATTAGTAAATCATGCTCAGTTAATAAATAAATTTTATTGCCAGCTATGGTGATATCTTGAATATTATTACACCCGCTGAACAAACTACCAAGGAAGAACTCAAAAACCTTTTTTCCTTTATTATCTAATTCATACAACATACATGAATCAATTACTACAATACTGTCATTGTCTATTGTAAACGCTTTTAAATCCTTAAATAGACCTTTTCCGAACGACCTAAGATAATTACCAAAAACATCAAAAGCAATTATTTCGTTCATATCTTGAATATAAATATAATCATGGCTATCTATACGCATTTTTCGAGGGCTTCGCAATTTTCCTCTACCTGCTTCATTGCCACCAATTATGCGTTCTATGGCATTTAATGAGGAGATTTTGACCAGCCGTTTATTTTCATCGTCTAAAATAAATAGTTTGCCGAAACTAGATATGCCAATACTTATTGGATATCCAAAGATACGCGCTACTCTCTCACTATTCCCTTCAGATGGAATTAATGATATGAGATTAAGATTCTGATCGAATCGTAGAACACGACGGTTACCATAATCAGCAACGTATATGTCTAAACCGTTCGGTGAGATGACATCGTGGGGTCTATCGAGGGCGGTTGTAGACCAGCCATAGCCACCCACGCGAGTAATGATTTTACCATCCGGCGCAAGCTTAACTATTTCATCTGCCCCAGCATCACAAACATAAATATTACCCTTTGGATCAATCGCCAACGCTGAAGCTGATTTAAATCCTCGGGCTATCGTATCTATTCTAACATTGTCAATCTGTGCATACATCAAACCCGCTAAACAACAGGTCAGACTAACAATAAATAACAGCCGCATATCAGTAAGTAATTTTAAAATTATAATTATCAATACGAAACAATATTTGCAAGTATTTTATGTGCCCCCGGATTGATATTCATTAATTGATAGTTTAAGGCTAACCCTATATAAGTAATTTTTCTATGATATATTTTATTTGATATTAGCAAGGGGTCGCCAGTCGCTGCCACTTTGATTGGTAGTTCATAATCGTGAGAATTATAAATAAGAATTCTATTCTTGCTTTTAATAAATATCCATCCATCAAAATCAGCAGAGCTTATGATGTTGGGTAGATTAACCAATTGACTGGTTGAATCTATTTCAACATCAAGCTGTGCATCGAATGTGAATGTTTTATTCAGGTATAAGCGTTGTATCAATGGTGCTTTGTTCCAGTCGACAGCATCTTGTTCAAGTATTATAACATGACCACCCTTCTCAAGAAATCGTTCAATATTAGCATTATAGAATAGCAGGAACTCAGTAGATTGTGGCATCGGCGAATCTATGATCAGCGCATCCAGAGAATCCATGAGAGATGGATCAGGAATATTATTCAACAAATCCACCTTATCGAATCCGATTCGTGTAAGCGCTAAAGATACCGGACTACCGGAGAATCTCGACAATAATCCAATCCGTTTATTAAAATCTGCCTTTACCTCAAATTTACGAACAGCAAAATTCGCAACATGGATTCCACCAAAAGATAACGTAACAAGATATTCTCCATCGGAAGGCTTTTTTTCCCATACCAATGGGATGGAAAGAAGAGCCGTTGAATCTTTCTTATTTAATAAAACCCTTTTTTTATCAATCGTTACAATCGTATCATCTATACTTAGATAATCTGAAATACCATCTCTTGAATGATTGGTCAGTTTTACAACAATATTCTCTCTGCTTCCGTACCTTATTATTGGAGTCATAACTTCAGCAGTAAAACGCGGTGCTATCTGAAGCGAAAGATTTATCGTATAGATAAATCTTTTCGCCATCGATGAATCCGTAGAAACAATAAATATTTGCAATGTCTTGCCGATTGTATTTTTATCCAATCCATATATTTCATCAGGGTAAGTATATTCGGATTGTTGAGGTGATATAAAGCGGAATGTTTCCCCAAGTGTAAGCGGAAGCTGTTTCCGGTTGTCTTCGTTGACAATCCATCCCTTGTCCACGTCTGGAATTACCATCATCAATTGATCCCCTGGACGATGACCCGATATAGAATCTACACGGAAATAAGTTAATTGTCTATTGCAAAGTATTGTGTCGCTAATTGTATAATAAACCTTAACATCAAGCAATGTATTGTTAAGCTGGTTAACGTTGTGTTTCCATCCTACAAAAGTTCTCAATTCATAATGCTTTAGATTATCTTTATCTCTTGATATTGCACTAATATCCTTCATAATTTGAGTTAATCGGAGTAAGAAGTCATTCTTTTCAACTGCGCCGATTCTGCCTTGTCGGATTTTTATTAGTATGTCTGAAGTAAGTTTTGCTATTTTATTTTCAATTCTAATCAGGTGTTTTTCTGATAGATGGTTTAACTTTGTAAGCGATATCTTTCGTTCCTTCGCACGCGAAAAAATAAGCGAATATCTTGGCATACATTGGGAATACCATTCCATCCGCTGGAGTAAGATGGATTCGTAAAACTGTTCCGCTAAGTGACCGATCTCGGTTGGTGTTTCTTTATACTTTTGAATAACCGTCTTAACTGGAAATTGATATCCCGAAAGCGATGAATCATCTATCAATACCCTGTCAACACTCCATTGTGGAAATTGCGAATTATTGGTTGTATTTAAATCTCTCACAGTCTCTAACAAGTCAGATTTTATGATGTTAGTGAGTATACTATGCTTCCCCATTTCCAAATCGCGTGCAACTATAATCATATCCGGTTTAAATTCAGAGATGACTTTCATAAGACGGTAGCTCATCGAGTCCGCTTGCCATTCTTGCCGAACACGAAGCGAATCCCGTGCTGAAATGATGTCTGGGAATGATAAGAAATATGCCTTACCGCCAATAAACGAGATAGCTCGAGATGCCTCCATACGTTTTTTTGAAGCACGTGTGTGGGGATACTCTATTAATGCATCCGCTTCACCATTTGTGATGTAAACGCTCAAGATATTCGCACCATGCTCAAACCTGAGATATGCCAAACTTGCTAAATCTTCATATCCTGGTTTGATTGAAATACTTAATATATTTAAGTTCTTCTGTAATTCGAGCGCAT
The DNA here is from genome assembly GCA_964520905.1 of uncultured Chlorobiaceae bacterium. GTDB lineage: Bacteria > Bacteroidota > Ignavibacteria > UBA10030 > SZUA-254 > JAGVIE01. The sequence continues at coordinate 45,666 of CAZFQL010000018.1, forward strand.
TTTGATAAACAGCCCATTGCCCAGTCTCAGGTAGAAATGAATTTCCCTGCTGTGATGTACTTTTTAGGAAGGTGAGATGAGTGAATATTACGAAAAGTGAGAAATACAGAATGGGCTGTCGAGTTACCGACAGCCCTTCCATTTTTATGATGGTATAAATTAGAGAATGCTTAGAATCCAAGCTTTACTGAGAATATATTATTCCCATCGAAGTAGTCAACTTGTCGATAAGCATAATCAAGTGTCATATCAACACCAGCGGCTTTATAATACACACCAAAGCCGAATGCACCGCCAAATATCTTTTCATCTGCAGTGGCTTGCGGTACTAATCCTACTCCGGCTCGGGCAAACAGCTTTACGGCATCCAACAAATAGCCGTACTCACCGCCTATTTTATATTCATCGAGGAACAGATTATTATTGGTGAAAGCTCCGTTAAGTTTCCATGACATATTTTCACCAATCTTCTGACCGTAGGCTACACCGATCTCGACAAGCGAGGGAAGCTCAAAACTCGCGGCTTCGATCTTATATTTCTGCTCGGGTCTTCTGCCGTCTGTTGAAGTTGCATTCCTGTATAAACCGGGACCACCGAATTGCATCTGCGGACCAATGTTCTTAATGACGACACCGAGTTCCAAGCCCGATATCCCAACTAAGTTAGTATACTGGACACCGACATCGAAAGCAATTCCTGTTGCAGAAACTTGATCGATCTGTTCAGAAATAAGTTTAGCAGTTAAACCGACCGATATAGCATCGGTTAATGCCCGTGCATATGTTAATCCGGTTGTAATATAAGTTGGTGAGAAATAACGGCCGGATTCACCTTCAGGATCAGCCTCAGTGGTTAATGGTATATCACCAAAATTTATAGATTTAACACTAAGACCAATGTTACCGAAACTACCGAATGAAGCCCCAATAGCACCATAGCTGACATTGATATCGGCTATATATGACATTGTTGAAAACATTCCTTCTGCTGAATACGAAAGATGACCTAATCCAGCAGGATTCCAGTAAATAGCTTCGGTACCATACGAGTTCGCAATTGTAGATCCACCCATTGCAAGATCACGTGCACCGACTGGGATTAATAGTTCTGGTGCAGCTGATGTTCCTATTCTCTTATTCTGCGCCTCTGCCGTGACGAAGAGTGATAATATCACCACGCAGAGTAATAAGATTTTTACGATTCCTATGTTTTTCATAGTTAAATCTCCTCTTATTAAGCAAATTAGTTTCATTATTTGAGTCTTCAAAGAAGTCTGCATGGCTTAAAATACTCCTGGAACTTCTTGTTCTTGAATAATTGCAACTTTCAATGTTTTCGTCGTCCCAATATCGGGCATGTCGATATATACGATATACATTCCGCTGGCTACCGGGAATCGATCGTTATTGGTCAGATTCCAACGGAAAAATTGAGATGGATCATTTTTTTCTTCTTTATATACAAGTTGACCCGCGAGATTGAATATCCGGAATATCGCTCTTGTTGGAAGATTGTTAAAAGTAACAAACTTCTGAGTTGTTTGTATCTCTGCAGAATTGAAGGCATAATAAGGATTCGGGAAGACTTTGATATTATTCTTCGCATCTGATTTTTGAAGATCCGCTGAAAATGTGCTCTTATAATTCTTTGTGTCAAATCTCCAGAGATCCTCGAGAGTTAGTACTTTTGTAGCAGTGATACGCCAAACATCTCCATCGTTGTATGCTGGTTTTCCTGCATCTGTCAATACATACCAACCAGCATAGAGTACTGGTTTACCGCCTGTCCAATTAAGATTCGTTCCAACATATTCAGATTTTTCAGTCGCGGTGTAACTTTCATCGACAAAGAAGAAATATTCTCGATTGCCACTAGCCCCAGCCGGAGCCCAAATACTGTCATATGTCGAACTTCCAGATTGTTCCATAAACAGAAAATCAATCTGACGTTCATTGTCAGGATCAGTTACATCCCATACGGTGAACGGTTGAGGGAAAAACCCAATGTAAGCAGCACTACCTGTCGCGGTGGTTCGTCTATAATCGTACGCATTTTGCCCTTGAACTTTGTTAAATCTAACTTCTACTGTTTTTTTAACATCATATGGCAAAATTGTGCTTCCACGGAAATTATAACCAACATCAAGTCCACCACCAAAAGTACTTCCACCCCAATCAATACCTTCCCAATTCAAATTAGTAGATGGTAAGTATTGTTGGCTCGATATTTCCTGACCCGGTACCCAGTATGGACTTGCCGAGAATCCGAACCTGAAACCATCTAATATTTTGTTCGCCGGATCGATAACATAATTATCATTTATTGGTATAGAGACAACACCTTTTGTAGTATTATAGAGAGACCATTGAATATTGGGAAATTTCAATGTATCACCTTCAAATACTACTTCTATAGAATCAGGCGCTGCCAATCTTATTTCGTATGTATCACCTGTTATTTTCGTCGGGTCAATTATTCTGAAATCAATCTTAGCATCCGCAATACCGGTCACGTGAGCTGCTTCTATGGTCTCATCGTAAGAAGCGTGATATCGAGTACCCACCTGCGGGTATTTTGGTCTGATCGTCATAACATTAACAACAGATTCCAGTGATTTCGGTAAATAACCTGATTGTGTTGCAACACTATATGCAGTTACTGCGAAATAATATTCTTGACCATTACTCAATTGATCAACATCGAGAACATAATCACGTTTAATTTGAATGTTTCGTGTAATCCCGCTGTTAGTTCCAAATTGAACAGGCAAATTCAATATCTGACCTGAGTTTGGCTCAAATTGCTCATCAAGTACAACCGTTGGATCAGTTGCCAAATCGTAGGTTGCTATCCGAACAGCTTGTGATAAGCCAGAACTTACACTGGGCAATTGATAAACATTGTATCCCTCAAATTTATATGCGCCAGGTTCTTTAACTTCTGTTTCAATTTTATTCACGCTTTGCAGGTTGCTTCCCCATTCGAGAATGATCTCACGATTTAATTCTGCGAAAGTAACTCTCGGTGCATCAGGCGCTTTCGGAACTTGGAAAAGAGCATCGTACGTATTCTGAACGAATCTATCATTAAATTTCATAACTGCAATGCTCGATAGCCGATCTGCACCCATTCCACCAACCGTTCCGACTACTATCTCTTGCGTGTCAGCAGGTGCTAAAGAAAAAGGTCCACTGTTGAGAACAATTCGCCTGTCGCCAAGTGCGAATGAATAATCTTCTCCTAGACCATCGAGGAATCCGGTACGTGCTACAGGATCACCCGATAATGGAAATTTGCTTATCGGGTATCCCGGTGGATGATCATAATATTTATCCGGAGATTTTGAATCATCGGGAACAAATCCACGAAGCATCTTCCACCATCGCAAACCGCCTTCATAATTAAAATCAGGATCGCTGATAGCGCTACCTGCGGCAAAATATGCAAATGACGACATACCAAGATTTTTCTTTCCGCCGACTTTTTTCAGATCAAAAATGCCGGTATCCGATGGTGCACCTGCTACAAGAGGTCCTTGCAGGAAATCGTAACCTGCAGCCGGTGGTGGTAACTTGAATTTTGTAAATTCGGCATCAATTGCATTGCCGTTATATACAAACCCTAAACTTAGAAGAGAATCACATCCGGAAAGATCATCACCAAAGGCACCAACATCGGGATCAGACCATTGCGCAATGTACATGCTGTCGACGTAGAATGATCCTTTCTGACCGCTTCCTACATTGACACCGCCTTTGTTAATAATTTTTATTTTCTTGAAATATAAATTACCCATGGCATCGGTTCGTTTATATCCCCATAATGTAGCTTGAACTTCCAAACCGATAGGGTAACTGCCAAAAAGACCAAGTGTCGCTGTTTCATTAAGGTCGTTATAAACAGTCCAAATTACCTGATCGGCTGGTGAATTCGGGTCCGATCCTGCTAATCCCGGTTCATCATAACTTCCCACGATAAGAGAATCTACAGTAAACAAAGGTCCACTCGCCTCATCGTAATTAAACGCAGGTGGGTTTTGATATCCGAGTGTTCCGTTCCGCTCGATGTACGGCGCTCCGTACTGCACGGGCCATTCGTTCCAATCAGTCTGGTATTGGCTTGTGACGGCTTCCATTTGTGCGGTCGTTACATCGCCTACCAATATTTCATTAACTCCGGCGGCATCAAGTTTCAGTTCATCGGCAGACATTGCTTTGTAGTCTCTGCGAATTCTGTAGATGCGAACATCGGCATCAGAACGGCTTACAGCTACTGCCAATGAATCCATCCCGACTATACGGCCCTCAACGGTTCCAACATTATACGTTTGACCACCAATCCTGATAAGTTGCAAGGGCGCTTCCTGTGTATGAGCGGCATCGAGGTAAGCTTTTCCGCCCCACACGATACCGTCCGAATAAATTACCCACTTAGTTCCTCGTGGAAAAATACCACCATCTAAAGCTCCGGATGATGGATCACTTGATTCACCGTCTGCGCGGTACCATGTTGTGAAGTTATTGATATTCAACATAGCATGCAACGGTGATCCGGTGGGTTTCAAAAGCGATTGCAATTTATTGTCAGAAGTATTCTTTGGTCTCTCGGCATTCGCAGTCGAGAGATTAAAAATACTTAGAATGATAATCAAACCAAGAAAGGTTTTTATGGTTATTGTTCTCATGGTTTGCAACTCCTTATAATTTGTCGAATCAATTATTTTTTTCCCGATCGATAATTAAAGTTCTATTTTTACGCCAAAACGCACTTGCCTCGGTGTGCCGTACAACTCGTTGCCCGTTGCAGTCGTATAAGCCCACTGGTTATCAAGGTTTATTGCCTTGTAGAAGCCGGCATATACCGGATCTGCTACGTAAGATGTAGCCAATGGACTCGTGAGCCATCCGTCATCCTGAGGCGTTCCCGTTGACGGGTAAACGTTTATGACGTTTTTAGTGTTCAGTAAATTCAATATGTCTACATAGAATTCGGCATTAATATCAGTGATGGAAACCATTTTACTGAGCCTGAAATCAATATTGAATATCCATGGTGTACTCGATGAATTGAGCGGTTCAACCGGGAAGCTTGAGCGCGGATCAATTAAGGGACGTACGCCGACGTTCCATGCACTGGCTTGACCTAATTCCTTGGGTTCTTTGATTCTGGTATAAGCGTGACCGCTGTTAAAACTCAACAACAAATTCGCGCCGAGACCCTCTAACACAGGACCACCATCACCTTTATCAAAACGGTAATCCAATAAAACTGAACCGCGATGTCTCTGATCGAAATCAAGAGGATTGATATAATTCACCGGTCGCCCGATATTTTGTTCGATAGCGCCGAATGACGATCGGGAGTTCGATCCTGTTCCCTTGGCATCGGAGAGTGTGTAATTCAACCGGGCAGTGAAGCGATTGACCCGGCGAAGTTCAAGCGTTAATTCCAATCCTTTTACAGTACCAAAATCTTCATTCAACAGCGCCGTATATAACTTCGATCCCGTTGAACTTAGATATGACCGCACTTGAAGCTGATCTCTGATATCCTTGTAGAATCCGCTGATTGTGAATGCAAAATTTTCACTCAACGTCTGCCTGAAACCCATTTCATATTGTGTAGTTCTTTCAGGTTTCATTAAGAATCCGACAGGTGTTAAGAACGCGTTACCGCGTGTTAACGGACTAACTGTTCTGCTCAGTATCGTGTTCCCCGCATATATCTGATTCAACGAAGGCATCTGTGCATATTTTCCGTACATCGTATAAAATACAGTGTTATCAGTTACCGGGAATGAAAAACTAATACGAGGCAGTACTAATTCGAACGGTGCAACATCTTTCAGCTTCGTCTCATCGATGATATCCAGATCAGCGTTAAAATCGGGATTGGACGGATCGTTGAAGGTTTTATTCTTCGTGTTCATATATTCGTATCGTAAACCGAAGTTCAGTATAAGGTCGCTATACTCTAACTTATTTTGGAAATATGCCGATGCGAATAATGGCTTCCTCGCTGCATCAACTCCATCATCAACTTTTTCACCATCAACATCATACCCATAGTGATTGATGGTACCGTTTTCATTCTTCGCAACTCTGATACGGCGATCCATCTCGAGAGAATCGTTCATCACAGCAGGGTATCTTGGCGTATGTCCATCTTTTCCATAAAGGAAAATCATGGCGCTTGAAATATCACCAACTGTTAAGTTTCGTGTTTTCCAGAAATCTAAACGCCCGCCTGCTTTCATTTCCCAATTCTTTAATACCTGAGAAGTAATATCGGCTGTGATACCGGTTGAGATTTGAGAGTTTTTAGAATACGAATTGTTAGGCGCATTCTCATTTTCAAATGTAAAACCCCTGATCGTACTGTATGCCGAAGGTCCTTCATAATATCCTCTAAAACCGGTATATCCCTTCGCGGCATTAGCAGCGCTGTCGGTATATTTTGTCCAATCATCTTTGAAGTCAGGATCGTATCTATGGAAATAACGATTCTGATACGAGAGACCTATCTCGTAGAATGTTGTTGTACTGGCAATATGAGTGAATCTGAGATTTCCGAAACCGGTCATCGTCTCATCCAGTCTGTTTCTCTTCTGGTTGAAGTAACCTTGAAGAGCAGTGGGCCAACTGCCGTCAATCGGTAATTTACTCGACTCATAACTTCCTGTGAATCTCAATTTGTAGGGATGAAAATCGTACACTAATGTTCCTTGAACAGTGTAAGCATCTCGCCAGTTGTTTGGAATATAATTCTCCCTGAAGCGAACCGGACCCGGAAGTGGAACGCCTGCGCCGCGGGAATCGTGAATATCAGTTACAAGACTATCGAATTCAAATGGTGTAACATATCTGAAATCTCGATTCCTCACATAATTTTCCTGACCTGCGAGGAAGAATTTAAGATTTGGTATTATGGGTCCACTAACGGTTGCAACTATGTTTCTATAGCCGAAAGAAGAAGAACCAAAATAAGCGCTTCCTGGCTTTGCAAAATTATCCGTCAGTATATCAAAAGTCGCTTTCATCTGACTTTGACCTGCTCGAAGCGTAGTCCTTGTAATTGCAGAATTGGAACCGCCAAATTCAGCTGTATATCCGCCAGCCTGCAGTTGAACTTCTTCAATGGCTTCCTGAATCACACCGACGGATTGAGTATTCGAAATTGGATTTGTGGTCGATGCACCATCAAGATAAAAAGCAACCTCTCCTGACCTGCCGCCGCGAACATATAAATCGCCATCTTGCATAACAACACCTGCTTCTAAGGCAAGTATGTTTTGCAGACCACGAATTGGTAGATTCTCAATCGACTCCTGTGTAGTCAACCGAATAGTATTTGTTGTGTTTCGCTGTATCAGAGGTCGCTCGGCAATAATTTCCACAGCTTTCACCTGAATTGCTTCACTCGTCAACAGGAAATCTTGAGTTGTTGTAATGTTAGAATTGATGCGAACATTTGATATTGTGTATGAAGCATAACCTACATACGATGCCTTCATACTAAAAGTGCCAGCCGGGACGCTCAATACGAAATAATCGCCGTTAATATCAGATGCGGCTCCTAAACTCGTCCCTTCCAGAACTATCGTAGCACCGATGAGAGGTTCACCTGTTTCTTTATCGGTTACTTTACCTCTCAGCTTTCCAGTCTGTGCTAACATCAATGACGCAGACAAAACTACAATTGTGCACAATACAATAATTTTTCGGATCATATTCTACCTCCTTTGCTGGTAGATTTTGATTGGTGATAGTTAATTGTTTGAAACGACGTTAATAATACTAAATAATATTTTAATTTGCAATTCCATTGATAAGGAAATTCTAGGACTTGTATTGCCTGCAAGGTATGTTGATAATCATTATCAATTTGCATATTCAAACTCCCATCTTTTCATTTCAATGATCAAGTTGATGATTGCTTATTTTGAGAAAATATAAGGAATGATTTACACGTTGTCAAGTTTTATACTAGATTTAACGAAGTTTATTAAAGATTTTTCGATATTTGTTGAAAAATCGCACAAAATAAGGACATTTCGCCGAGTATCAATCTAATTAAATTTAGGCTTAATTGGTTCACCGCGTATTCTTTACCAATATTTTCTCTAATGCTGATAGTATAAAATTAATATTCGAATCGTCAATATTTCCGATGTGGGCTATACGAAATATCTTTCCAAAACACTCCGCTTGACCGGGTGCAATTATGAGATTATGCTCGTTCAATAATTTTGAATTAAAATTATCCCATGCAATCCCATCAGGAAGAAATACTGCTGTAACACAGAACGAAGGATTCTTCGAAAATATTTTTAATCCAAGCCCGGTTAAACCTTTATGAAGAATTTTACTAATACGTTCATGCCGCTTCCATACATTTTCCATCCCCTCGACAGTGATCATCTGAAGTGATGTCTCTAATCCTCTAACGAGTGTTATAGCGGGCGTCCATGGTGTATCGTTTTTTTCGTATGCGATAAGAGATTTTTTCAAATCAAAATAATACTTCGGTAGTGTAGAAACCAGAGCGGATTGTTCTGCTCGATTACTGAAAGCGACAAATGCAAGTCCGGGTGGTATCATCAATCCTTTTTGCGAAGCTGTAACACACGCGTCAATTCCCCATTCATCAAACCGAAACTCAAGCGCGCCAATTGCGCTAATGCCGTCAACAATTACCAGTGCGTTAGAATATTTCTGAACAACCTCTGCAACTGATTTTACATCGGTTGTTGTACCGGTAGAAGTTTCGCAGTGCGTCAACAGTACGCCTTTAGTGTCAGGATGTATGCTGAGCTTTTCTAATATTTGCGTAACTGTAACAGTTTCTCCCCATGGAATCTTAATTTCAACTACATTTAATCCGAATGCTCTTGCGATTGCGCTCCATCGTTCTCCAAACTTGCCTCCATTAACGCTGATCACTTTATCCCCCGCAGAGAATAAATTCACGATGATCGCCTCCATCCCCCCTGTTCCCGAAGATGTTAATGTCAGCACGGGCTGCATAGTTTGAAAAAGCGTTTGCAGATGCTTATTTACTCTTGCAAATATTTCGCGGAACTCCAGGCTCCGGTGATATATGATCGGCTCAGACATCTCCTGCATAACTTGTTCCGGTACAGGTGTGGGTCCGGGAGTAAAAAGATGTTTATTATGCACGTGTGTTATAAGAATTTAATTTTATTTCTCTAATCAGGAATCAGAGAAGTGATTTTTGCACTATTTAATTAAGATTATCTTGAATCTGATTTTTTATGATATACTATTTTGCCATTCACGATCGTCATTTCAACTTCAGTTTTTAATATTTCGATCTCATTAACTTCCATAATATCTTTCGAAAGGATTGTTATATCTGCCAATTTTCCTGCTTCGATTGTTCCTTTTTCATTCTCCTGGAAAGCGCCATACGCCGCCCACTGTGTGAAGCATTTGACTGCTTCTTCGCGCGTCATCCTCTGATCCGAGAACCAACCTCCGGCAGGATACCCCGATCTATCTTGCCGCGTGATTGCCGCATAGATACCAAAAAGAGGATTTACAAACTCAACAGGAAAATCTGAGCCGCCAATTATATGAACGCCTGTATTCAAAATCGATCTCCAAGCATAAGCCCCTTTTATTCTCTCGGGACCAAGCCGAGATTCAGCCCAATCCATATCGGATGTTGCATGTGTTGGCTGCATGCTCGGTAATATTCCTGTTGCCTTAAATCGTGGAATATCGCCCGGCTGTAAAACCTGAACATGTTCTATTCGCCAGCGCGATGAATCCAATTCTTTCGAAGAAGATTGTAATATTTTTTCATATACATTCAACATGATATGGTTTCCCCGGTCACCGATAGCGTGTGTACAAACCTGAAATCCGTTCTCAAGCGCTTGTTGGCAGGTCTGTTTTAGACTATCTTCGCTTGTTACTGTCAATCCGCGATTCTCGGGATCGTCACTGTAGGAATCTATCAGTGCGGCGCCTCGTGAACCTAAAGCACCATCAACGTAAAGTTTGATCGCACGAACGGACAGTAATCCATTCCCATACCCAATTTCTTTCCCATTCTTTAGATAATATTTCCATGTTTCACCCGGTCCATCTATTACAGCATATATTCGAATTGGACACTCACCTTTATCAATCAATTTTTTATAGATGGATATTGTTTCAAGATCGACCCCCATATCGTGAACTTCGGTGAGACCTAAGCGCGCACACTCTTCCATTGCGAGTATTAAACGTTGCTCGATTTCATCCTTAGTGAGCGGGGGTAGAACATTATCGATGAGGTTTATTCCATTATCCACAAGAATTCCCGATGGGTCACCTTTACGATCTCTAATTATTTTCCCTCCTTCCGGATCTTTCGTCTCGCGTGTGATGTTCGCAAGCTGTATTGCCTTTGAATTTAGCCAAACAGCGTGTCCATCAATTCTCCTGAGTAAAACAGGATTTTCAGGCGCAATCTTATCTAACATCTCTCGTGTAGGGAATTCTTTCACCTCCCAGTTATTTTGATCCCACCCTCTCCCTATAATCCATTGACCTGCTTTGAATTTCTTTATTCTATCCCGAACCATGCCAGCAATTTGATCTGAAGAAGTTGTTCCAACCAAATCGAGTGTTTGCAATCTTCCACCTTCACCAAGAATGTGTGCATGTCCATCAATGAGTCCGGGAAGAACAGTTTTACCGTTAAGGTCTATTACATTATCCGATTTATACGCGCGTATCAAATCTTCCGAAGTTCCGACAGCAGTAATTCTATTATTACGGATTGCTATCGCTTGAGCAACGCTATTATTGGAGTCGAAGGTGTATATCGTTCCATTGATTAACAACATACCGGCATCACGCGGCGTTGAGCGTATAAAATAATATACAAGAGCAACGATGACAATTGGTATGAATATCCACCATCTTGTTTGGGACATGGATTTCTCCTATTATTATTTTGGAATAACTGTTCATTTTGTGCAGGGGAAATATAAATATTCTCGATGACACTTCCAATGAATAATCTTCATACAAATTGCTTTTCAACTCATTTTTCAGTAAGTTTTTTCACACATCAAAAAGGAATAATAATTGTCGAACAGTGATTTTACAAAATTTGTGGAGATAACGAAACGATTGCGAAAGGAATGTCCGTGGGACAGAGAACAAACTCACGCATCTATCCGACACAGCTTAATTGAAGAAACCTACGAAGTGGTTGAAGCAATTGACAACAATAACATGGAAGAGTTGAAAAAAGAATTAGGCGACATATTGCTGCACGTAGTCTTCCATGCAAATATAGCCGAAGAACAAAATGAGTTCTCATTGAAGCAAGTCATTGATGGAATAACCGGTAAATTGATTTACCGCCATCCGCATGTATTTAGCGATACAAAAGTTGAAAGCACCGATCATATCATACAAAACTGGGAAAAACTTAAGAAAGGTGAAGGCAGAGAATCGTTAATGGACGGGGTACCGAAAGAACTGCCCGCCCTACTGCGCGCCCACCGTCTTACCGACAAAGCATCACGCGTTGGTTTCGATTGGGAGAAAAAGGAAGATGCATGGAAGAAAGTAGATGAGGAGATGCGCGAATTACACCACGCGATTGAATCAGGGAAGCAGGAAGATGTTGAAGCAGAGTTCGGCGACCTTCTTTTTGCGATGGTCAATTATTCCCGGTTCATAAATGTAAATCCTGAGAATGCATTACGCCAAACCGTCTCAAAATTTATTACTCGTTTTCAGTACATTGAGAAACGACTCAAGGAAATGGGAAAAGATATTCATTCGTCCTCATTGGAAGAGATGGATAAGCTTTGGAATGAAGCGAAAACTGCTAAATAATTCTTCTTGATATTCTTGTTTACTTCTCATTTTTCCCATTCAGTTCCGTCTTACCGTTCGTATGGAACTTATCATATGCATCAATAATATCTTTTACAAGCTTGTGGCGGACAACATCGTTCCTGTCGAAGTAGCAGAACTGCACACCATCGATGTTCTGAAGAATTTCTCGGATCTGTACTAAGCCAGAAATAGTCTTTACTGGTAAATCGATTTGGGTAATGTCACCGGTTATGATGGCTTTTGAATTGGCGCCAAGCCGCGTGAGGAACATTTTCATCTGCATACTCGATGCGTTTTGTGCCTCATCAAGAATCACGTAAGCGTTATTCAGTGTACGTCCGCGCATATAGGCAAGCGGAACAACTTCAATGACACGCCGTTCAACGTAGGTTTTAAGTTTATCGGGGGGAATCATATCATCGAGCGCATCGTATAAGGGCCTGAGATACGGATCGACTTTTTCTTTCAAATCACCGGGCAAAAAACCTAAACTTTCTCCCGCTTCAACCGCGGGTCTGGCGAGAATGATCTTCACAACTTCACGGTTTTTCAATGCCGCTACCGCCATTGCAACTGCAAGATATGTTTTGCCTGTACCGGCAGGACCGATTGAGAAAACGATATCGTTTTTCTTTATCTGGCGAACATACTCACGCTGTCCCTGTGTCTTCGCGCGAATGATTCCGTTGCGTGTGTATAGAACCACCGATTCTAATTCACTGTCATCCATCTGGGAAGCGATACTTTTGGGAATAGCTGAATCGCCATTCACTTTCACAAGATCAATAACCGTCTCAACATCATTGATTGATAGACTGCCGTTTTTGTTGATGATGTAAATTAGTTCCTTAAAAATCTTCTCAAGTTCTTCAACTTGATGCTGGTCGCCCCGTAAGGAAATATTATCACCACGAACTGTGATGTTAGCATCGAAATGATCTTCGATCACATGAAGGTTGGCATCGTTCAAACCGAGCAGTCTGAGCATGTCCACACCTTCGACTTTCATTTTTCTCTCAGCCAACGAAGTTGTTTACTCCTATTAAATAATAATTGGTGAATAAAAAACAAGAAGCCCTCCTATCACTCGCGTGATGAAGGGCTTCCTGAAATATAAGAAGGTATTTAACAACCGTTCAAGCTTTTTAGCTTAATCTCACAAAATTACTGTTTGGGAGCTTCAGCCGGTGCGGCCGCTTTATTCCGGTAGTATCTGTTAGCAGCAGATTTTTCTTCCTTGGATAATTCCTTTCCTTCAGGAATTTTCAAGACCCATTTCGGTTTGATGACATCGGGATCTTTGATCATGTCGCGGTTACCCTGCCAGATTTTGGGCCACATCCATGCGTTTGCATAGATATCCTTTTTCTTGGCAATATTCCATAAGCAATCGCGATCTCTTCCCCATGTACCTACCGTGTAGGTTTTCTCTTTTTGGATGCTGTTCATTAATGCAGTAATCTTGTCCTGAAGAGCTTTTACCCTATCGCCATAGCGAGGAATCAGGCAGATCTTACTCTGAGCCATTTCCTTAATACGACTGTCTAACTGTGCAAGCTCGTCTTTGTAATTAATAAGCTCCGCATCAGACATTCGCTGGAGTTCGGCAACCCGATTTTCCATCTGAGCCAGCTCTTTATCGAATGCTTCAACATCAGCGCGCGTTACGCCGAGCATTGCATACAGTGCATCTTCACAAGCAAGAAGATCGGTATCCAATTTTGAAGACTGAACTTTCAATCCTTCAATATCGGCGTTCAATTTTGTAACTTGCGCTTGTAAATCTACTTGCTTTGCTTTATAGCTGGTCATCTGTTCCTGCCACTGATCTTTTGTCATTTCCTCCTGAGCAAATAGCGGAGTAATGTTAAAGAGCATGACAACAACGATGAACAGTATTAACGAGAAAACATGGTTGTTTTTCATATTACTTACCCAGTCCTTTCTTTACAGCTTCCTGATCGGATTGGCATTGTTGAAGTTTACCATTTTTCTCAGCCACCTGTTTTTCAAGCGCCGCTTTCTCGCGTTGTTTTTCGGCGACTTGTTTTTCCAATGAACTTACTTCTGCTTTTAAATCGTTTAGCTGCTTCATCTCTTCGTCAGATGGCGTGTTCGAACAACTCGATAACAATAGCCCACCTGCTAAAAATAAAGCAACAACTACAGTTTTTGAGATTTTACCCATTGTTACTCTCCTAATATGTTCCTGATGTACTCAATGACAACGCTTAAAAAATAAGAAATAAATGGTATAATGTCAAGCCAAATGATAATTAAATTGTTATATATCAATGATTAAATAAGCCCTTTTTCGGCAAAACTCGTGAATTTGTCGATAGCGATAATAATGTGGTCATGCACCGGGATGCCGAGAATTTTACCTGCTTCAACGATTTGACGAGTAATCTGGATATCATCCGAACTCGGTTCCGGGTTACCGCTCGGATGGTTATGCATGAGAATGATGCTCGCCGCTGGTTCGTTGATTGCAGGATAAAATACTTCACGCGGGTGAACGAGCGAAGAATTTAAAATGCCGTCGGATATCTTCACGATGCGAAGAAAATGATTCGCGCTATTCAACAACAATACTTTAAAAACTTCCTGCTTCAAATCCCGAAATCCAGATTGGAAATATTTGAACACATCTTCCGGTGAATTGATATTAATAATTTCCGAATCTTTTTTCGATGATCTCCTTCCCAATTCAAACGCCGCGAGAAGTGTGATTGCCTTAGTATCACCCAATCCTTTATACTGTCTTAATTCCTGCACTGAACGCGTGCAAATCCTGTGTAGAGTTTCATAATCTTTCAGAAGTGTATTCGCCAGATCGACCGCAGTTATTTTTCCGGCTCCGCTTCGGATGAGGATTGCTAATAATTCAGAATCGCTGAGAGATTGAACGCCGCGTGATAATAATTTTTCTCTCGGTCTTTCTTCCAGGGGCCACTCCGTTATTTTTAAATGATAGGATGACGGTTCACTTACTTTCTTGTTTGATTTAGACATTTCTCCTCCCTTCTAAATTAGTTCACAGATATTTCCGTAACTTTTCTAACTTCATTATTGATGAATTGCAAAACCTGAAGTTCTCCATTCACCCTGTTCCTCGAAAAAGATATTCTCGAACCTATACCGGGATAACTTTTTGTACTTCCCAATGCGCCGGTTAATTTAACACGCGTGATGGCGCCCCTATCGATCTGGTCAAGAAGCAATTTCATTAAATTGTATCCGCGTAATGTATATTTAGTCGGAGCTTTATTCATCTGCGCCGAGAATGATTTCACAAAATCCAAATATCGGGGATCATTCTTATCAAGATATGTGTCCGAAATGAACGACATCCTGTTTAAATACTGCTTATTCGACTCAAGCTGCTGCATGTCATACCATTCGTTACTTCCTAATATCTGTGTCTCGATATTAAAATATTTTATCTGTGATGCGAGAATACCTATATCCTCGGCATCCGAGATCGGTATGAACAATCCCTGTATAGCATCTACCGGTATTTCAAGATTCTGAACGTTTGCTAGTATACCAGTCAAAGCCAAGCCCGCACTCCTGAGGTTATAAAATTGATCACTCAGGTCGCTTGCACCTTTAGTATAAAAATCTTTTACCACAATCCGTGCGCCTAGTCGTTCTGCCTCTCTGGAAAAACTTTCGGCAAGCGCTTTCCCGATTGGTTCGGTCGTTGAGAGAATAGCGAGCTTTTTAAATCCTAACTCTTTAACAGCATACCTTGCCATCGCCTTTCCGCGCGTTTGATAATCGGGAGACGCCTGGAATACGTGCGAACTCAGAGCCGCAATTCCGTCTGCAGCTGCGGTCGGGGTTATCAGTGGAAGCCCGGCTCGCTCAGCTACCGGTGCACAAGCTTTGGCGATATTACTGAAAAGTGGACCAATTACCGCGACAACTTCTTTCATCCTTGCCAGATCTTTTAGCGCATCAACTGCTACATCCGACTCACGTTCTGTATCCCTGATTTCTAATGTTACCGCCCCTGTAATCTGGTGTGTGATTCTATATTGATCCGTGGCGATTGTGATGCCATCTAAAATTTCTTCCGATATCGTTCTTATGGAATTAGGCGCGCTTGTCTTCATAAACGGAAGAAGAACTCCCACCTTCAAGTTTACGTTCGCCGAGATTTTCTCTTTAAGAATTCTTGCTCTCGATTCGTGCTTACTTTTCGGAACTCGATTTAACATCTCATCCAACAATGCACCGGCGCGGTTGGGAACACCGGACGCAATATAACGTTCTGCAATTTTCAAATTTAGTAAATCCTTTACCGGCTCAGTTTTCGATTTTTCCCTAAGTTCATGTAAGATGTTTTCATCAAGTCTTTCATCGGTAATCGACTCGAAGATAACCACCGCATTCGTTGAGAGGTTTCTGTTGGTTGTTGATTCAATGACATCGATCAGATGCCGGACTGCTTCCTCATCCTGTTGAAGCATCATATAATCGATCGCAAGTGTATAGTGTGCTTCATCCCTATAATTTGAACCGGGAAATCTCTTTAGGAAATCGGCAAGGAGCATTGACGATTCCCGATATTTCTTAAGATTATGTAAGCTCTTTCCCGCCATGATATAAGCGGCAGTCGTACGCTGGTGTGCCGGGTCGTGTTTGAGTAGAATTTCGAATGAGCCGAGCGCCGAAATAAAATCTCCCTTTTTGAATTGTTGGATAGCTCCGGCAAATTTTTTTTCCGCTGATGCGCTGTACCCAAATGATTCTTGCGATAATCCCGACGTAACAATGCAAAACAATACTGCAATACTTGATAATAATCTTTTCAGATGCTTCATTTTAGGTAATGGATACTTAGGTTTTTACTTGATTACTTTTATTTTCGACCTTTGCAGTTTCCACTGCATTGATCGGGCTTGTTGATTCTTCGGATCGACATTGAGCGCTTTCTTAATATACTCGATGGCGCGTTCCATCTCGCCCTTCGCAGACAAAACCTGACTTAGATAGACCAATGTTTCAACCGATTGGGGCGATAGCTCGAGCGCTTTGCGGAGGTACGGCTCTGCTTCCGTGAAACGTTTCAGATGAATCAAACTTTCGCCGCACATCTGCCAGTTAGCCGCTTGTTCCGGGTCCATATCAACGGCAAGCACGAATTCTTTCTGTGCTTTTTTCCAATCGTCGATCTTTCCGTATGCAGAGCCGAGCAGATGATGATTCACTGCACTGTACGGATTCTTTTCGATGCCCCGCTTCAAATAATCTATTGCCTCAGTGTAGGCTTGCCGTTTGAGAAGCAACTCGCCTAACGATTCGTTGATCTTAGGATATTGCGGATCGTATTTAAGCGTTAAGCGAAATTGTTCTTCCGCAAGCTTGAAATTATTTTTAAAGTAATAAGCAACGCCCATATTGAAATGAACTTGCGGCAGTTTCTTCCCTACAAGCTTCTTATAAAGTGTAAGCGCTTTCTCGTATTCTTCAATCCGCAGATGATAACCGCCTAAATGGTAGGTAACCTCGACGTTCTCCGGAAACAGCTCCTGCGCCTGACGAAGTATTGAAATGGAAGCATGCTCTTTACCCAATTCGGCATAAAGTGAAGCTAATTCGAAATATGGAAGAAGAAACGATGGTTCCGCAGCTACAAGCCGATTATAGACCTGCATTGCATGGAGACGCTTTCCCTCTTCCACAAGCGCTCGTGCATTATCTAATAACCGGGCAAGCTGGATTTCATTCAATTTCATGACAGTGGAAACTTACAGAATTTTTTAACGAAATTCAATCAATAATCTCTCCTCAACGCTCTCCTTCCTACCACGAGTGATATCGCACCGATGATGATAGATATAATGAAGAAAGCTAACACTGCATAATTCAAATTTGCCAAATCAAACGGAATCCCTTTGAGTATCAAACCAAAGTAGCCATTGAGCGGCAGGAAAACAATCGCCACCATAATCGTGAGATAGATAATGCTTATCAAGAACGTAACCGTTGCGCTCTGTGACGATGCGACACGGATCGGGTTTTTCTCTTTGAAGTCGGAAAAATAACTGCCCGCGCCAAGATTCAACCCGACAAACGCAAATGCAACACTCACCATTATAACAGATGCAGATTGAACCAGAACAGGGTATGCCCACAACGACCTGTGCGAAAATATTACAAGAATCTCGCTCATCAATAGTATAGGAATAAAGGCGATCAGGTATTTCAGCCAGAATATCTTGGTGCGCTTCACGGGTGCGCTCAGTACCGACCAGAAGTTTGTACCTTCGATGCTGATACCCGGGAATACGAACCTTAGCGCAATCGAGGCAATTAAGAACGCATTGAACAAAAGCAGCACCATATACGATACTGTTTGTAGGAACGGCAGGTTCTGCTTGAGGTTTATGTTGGCAACACTCACGACGAACGTTATCACTAAAATCGTGATAATGCCGAGATGAATCCACTGGCTCGGCTCGCGTACGAACTGCCAGACTTCCTTTTTAATAAGCACACTCGTCTGAATTTCAAGCTTAGAAGGTTTGCTGAACGAAAACATCCTCAAGATTGGGAAACGCGACTCCCCTCCTGTTCTGAAGTTCAACGATGCCAGCCAGCTTGTGTAAAATAATTTCTTCCCGATCCATACCATCATCCCGAATATTAATATTGTCGCGAGAACAAGCAGGATCGTATATGAGAGAGCGAAGGAAGAATCTCCACGCATCGTCCAGTACAGCGATTCGGCTATCCAGTAATTTGGGAAATACTTAGTGACAGGAGGGTCGAGATAACCGAAATACTGATCGAGATATGGAAAATGCTGCCATACCTGATTTACGAGGCGAAGCGGGTTCGTCATCGAAAAATATAAAAAGAGCGACTCAAGGTACAGGATTGCAAGGATGGCTATCATCTTACGGACGCCTATCTTATGAGCGAATCTCATCAACAATAAAAGAATCATAACAGCGATGCATCCGGCTATCAGCATGAACGGGATAAGCATGAAGACCATCGTGTTGAAATAAAATATCCACGGCATATGGAAATGAGAACCGTAACCCAATAGCACTGCAAGTGCGATTAAGAAGAAAGCTGTTGAACTATAAAAGAAGTTGTCGAAGAATTTTATGATAAAGAGATTTGTATGCGATACTGGCTTGGTCAGATAATACGACATCTCTTGAGAGCGGTAAAATGTCGCATACGAAACGATGATGTTGCCAACATTGATCGAGAGAAAGTAAACGAACAACAGCATCGATAAAAGCCGATGAAACAAGAATAAACCGATGTGAACGGAATCGAGCAGGTAATCGGTAGCAACACGAGTAGAATAGTAAGCGCCTATAACAAACCCGCCGAATACGATCAGCGAGGCAGTATGTTTAACATAATCCCGCATCCTCCACCCTGCGGAAAACTTTAGAGATATCCTGAGCTTGAAGAGCGCAATATGAAAGATAGAACTCATTTTGTTAATTCTAAAAAGAGAGATTCAAACTTGCCGTCGTATTTATCTTTCATAATGTGTAAAGCATCGGGTGTATTTTCAAAGATGAGCCGGCCCTCTTTAATAATTCCGATTCGGTTGCATAACTCTTCAGCAACAGGCAAGCTGTGGGTCGACATGAAAATCGCGACGCCTTCTTTCGATTTCTTCTTCAATGTTTCTTTTACGATGTGAGCGCTTCGCGGGTCAAGCCCGACCATCGGTTCATCGATGATGAGAACTTTCGGATCATGCAGAAGTGCAGATGCAATCACAATCCGCTGGCGCATTCCCTGTGAATAGTTTTCAGTTCGTTGATCAATCCACGATCCAATCTCAAATAAATCGGCAATCTCTTTGATTCGTTCCGTTGTTTCAGCATGATTCATTTTGTACAATCCGGCGCTGAAGTATAGGAATTCCCTGCCGGTCAGTTTTTCATAGAGGAACGGCTGGTCAGGGATGTAACCTGTTGCCATCTTTGCTTCAGTCGGCTCATTCTGGATATCAAATCCATTTATTCTAATTGTCCCGGAAGTAGGCGCGAACAAACCAACCATCATTTTGATAGTAGTAGTTTTACCCGCACCATTTGGTCCAAGAAAGCCGTAGAATTCACCGGCTTTGATCTCGATCGTGAGATCATCGACGGCAGTAAAACTGCCAAATTTTTTTATAATATGTTCAAGTCTGATCATTTCTTCTTATAGTTATGCTTTATAAATGTTTAAAATATTTCTGAAAGAAGCAAGAACCGGATAAGAACACGTAAACGTAACCTTAGCTATTATTTGACGTAGTAGTAATCAACTTATGTGTCCTCATATCGTGTCCATAGCAACTGAAAGTATTGTTATTGATGATGATAAATCTTATTGCCGGTTCAGTTCATTATCAGGCATTTGTATAAGAGATTTATTGACAGCATCTTATATTTTAATTATCTTAATGATTACAAAACTCAAAACGAATTAATTACTAAAGAAATGGAGGGTCATATGCGACCGTATTTCCTACGATATTTTGCTTCAACCTTAATCGTAATCTTTTTATTACCATATCTGAGCATTTCCCAGAATAATACCGTTACACACCAAAGATCGGTTCAGATGTTGCTGAGTTCTTTATCGGTATCCGATTACGGTAAGCTGAATACTATTCCGCGCGTAATTGATAATAAACGGTTGGTCTCACGAATGACATCGCCAAACGGATGGGTTATCACTGAATTTATAAGCTATCAATGGAGCGGTAGTGTATGGGAACACTTTAATCGTGAAGTCAATACATACAACGCGAACGGTAACTGCACGGAGCGGTTATTTCAGGACTGGACAGGTAGTGCATGGGTCGATGTATCGAGGGACAGCAACGTTCTTGATATCAATGGAAAAATCTCGATAACGTATACCCAGAATTGGAGCGGATCTGCATGGGTAGATTCTTCGAAACTTACATACACCTACGATGCCAACGGCTACAATACAGAAATATTAGATCAACGATGGATAGGCAGCAGCTGGGAAGATTACTCGAAGCAGACAAATACAATAGATGCAAATGGTCAGGCAACTGAGAGGTTGTATCAGAATTGGACCGGAGTTACATGGCTGAATGATACCAGAGAACTCCTGACATATAATTTTTTCGGAAGTATAACGGAATTCATATATCAAACATGGGCAACAACCGACTGGGGCAACGAATTTAGAAACACAAATATCTACAATATTGTAAATTTCCTGATGGAATCGTACTTTCAGATATGGGATGGAAGTAATTGGGCAGATCTATCATCATCCTATTATTTTTATAACGACAATGAACAAATATCGGAAATATTAACTAAACGCTGGAATGGATTCGCATGGGCGAATTCTAATCTTTCAACTTACACATACGATACAAACGGAAATCCCATTGAAATTGTTTATCAGAATTATTTCGCTGCTGCATGGGTAAATTCTTTCAGAATGGTTTATACATGGCAAGAATACTCGACCGGTGTTAATGAGAATGATTACGTCGCCAATTATCTTCTCTCCGATAATTATCCTAACCCATTCAACCCCACGACTAAGATAAATTATACAATCTCGAAGCAGGGATTGGTCGTATTGAAGATATACGATCTTCTCGGACGCGATGTAGCAACACTGGTGAACGAGTATATGCCAGCCGGGCATTATACAACACAATGGAATGCAGAGGGTTTCGTAAACGGAATTTATTTTTATCGGTTAAGCGCCGGTGATTATTCAGCAACCGGGAAAATGGTATTAATGAAATAACAATCAGATTTCTTGAAGATCACCAAGCATACAAGCCCCCTGCAGAATTTGTAGGGGGCTTAATCTTATCTTAACCTGCCGGTATTTAATTTCACTGCTGAATGATTTCTCTGGAAGTGTAGTTGTAATAACATTTATATTATGATATCGCTAACATTCACAATCGTGATTATATTTTGCAAGATCGTTTAAAGTTTTGTATATTATTTGCCACTGAGTCCTTTCCTTATGATAGATACAAAATGCTGAAGTGGCGGAACTGGCAGACGCGCTGGACTCAAAATCCAGTCCGGCTTACCCCGGGTGTGGGTTCAACGAACCAAAATAACAAGTTTTTCTTTCCAAACCTCTCCCCTGCAATAAATTTGCAATAAGCAGCCCTCGAATTTTCACGAAAGTGAGGTTGCAATGTTCCTTCATAAACGTTCCAACGGTTTCTACTACGTACATTTTAGAAACGAGCTTAGTAAATGGCAGAGCGTTTCAACAAAGACAAAAGTAAAAACAGAGGCTAACAGCTTTTTCTCAGACCTGAAGCGAAATCTCCAACACAAAAAAATTCCAATACCCCTCTTAGAATTCATCGACCAGTATCTCTCCTACTCTAAGATTAACCATTCTCCCCAATCTACGGATAGACTTACCTATGTTGTAAAGCATTTTAAATCATTTATTGGAGATGTTCTTTTGGATAAGATTACTGTACAGAACATCGAGGCATACAAAGCTCATAGGCTGAATTCTGTTACCCCAGTGACCGTAAATATCGAGCTAAGAACATTAAAAGCTTTATTCAGTCGTGGAGTAAAATGGGGAATTCTTGAATGCAATCCCTTTGATAATATTGAAATGGTAAGATTACCCGAACAAGCTCCCTCGTATCTCTCCCCTTCTGATGCTAAAGTCCTTCTTGGCTCAATATCGACACGATGGCTCAGGGATATAATTCTTTTTGCGCTCAATACCGGAATGAGAAGAGGTGAAATGATTAATTTGAGATGGCAGGATGTAGATTTCAATCTTTCTGTTGTTCATATACGAAATACTGATACGTTCAGCACTAAAAGCAGAACAGAGCGAACCATTCCTCTGAATTCTCAAGCTCTCAACATCTTGAAGGAAATGAGTAAGCAGACTGAGTATGTTTTTACAAATAGTAAGGGTAGAAAACTTATAGGCAAGTATGTTTCCGAATGTTTTCGTGAAGCCATTCACGATGCAGGTTTGAACCCAAAGCTCCACTTCCACAGCTTACGGCATACGTTTGCTTCATGGTTAGTGCAAGATGGTGTGAGTTTGTACGAGGTACAGAAGCTGTTAGGACATTCAAATATATCGGTTACTCAGGTGTATTCTCATTTACAGCCGGAGACCTTGCACGCTACGGTGAATAAGATTTCATTACAACTGAATTAAAAGGTACTCCCCCACTCCAGTTTATTTCGGGAGTGGGTTGAAATAGGTAGTACATGGAAATTTTTTCAATATTTGACTTTCATCTTGGTGTGGGGGGTATCCCTTATCCCGATAGTGGGGGGTACTTCTTGAAGGTAGAAATGTCTAAGAAAAAAGAATGCTTTTCAGGTTTTCTATACCAAAATAATGATAGGGGCATACTCCAAAGTGGGAGTCACGTTTCCTCTGCATGATGGTAGAAAGAGATAGTTGAATATAAAGAGCTTTCTTCTTACATTGACAGCAACTTGCTGAGATGAATTATGATTTTAGGGAATAATCCATTATTTATATGGATAATTAGACCCGTAGGTGAAAGCCCTCAGCAAGCCGACCTACGGGTTTTTCATTTTATCTGGTTGGAAAACAAAGAAGAATCGCAAACTTAAAAGTATTTAGCATGACAATACAACCGGGACAAATTGTAAAGAACCTGATTCCATCAGAGGCAGTCACCATTAACAAGGTGCAGAAGCTGGGGTCAAGTGTTTCTATATCCTATACAGGAGTGAATACCAACCGAGCAAACACCAAAGTAATTTCTTCAAAAGAATTTGAAACATTAGATATTCTCACTGATGAAGGTACATTCAATTTCAAAGGTGACCCTGTAAAGTTTGCCTTGTTCGCAGAGGCTGAACGCATCAACTCTGCTTATCAGTTTGACCCTTTGTTCGCTGTGAATTGTAGCATCGTTGACCCATTGCCTCATCAGGTAGAAGCGGTTTACAAATTCCTTTTGCCGCTTCCCAAAATTCGGTTCTTGCTTGCCGATGATACGGGCGCAGGTAAAACAATTATGACTGGCTTGCTCATTAAAGAACTAATGATGCGTGGCTTGGTTGAAAGAATCCTAATTGTCACTCCTGGTGGACTTACAAAGCAATGGCAGGAAGATGAACTGGCAGTAAAATTCAACATCCCCTTCACCCTCGTCAATCGCAGTCTATTTTCTTCCGACCCGAATGTGTTTCACACAGCACCAAGAATTGTTACTTCAATTGATTTCATTGCCCGTGAGGATGTGCTGAATGTTGCAAGCAACTCCCACTGGGACTTGATTGTGTTTGATGAGTCCCATAAACTTTCTGCTTACGACTATGGGAACAAACAATATTTGTCGCAACGCTACAAAGCAGCACAAGTCCTTTCACAACAATGTGAACACATTTTGCTGCTCACAGCAACACCGCATAGAGGCAGGGCAGATACTTTCAAGAAGTTACTCCAATTGCTTGATGAAGATATTTTTGCAACAGATGAAATTGCATCGACACGGATAAAGGAATTAGAACATAATGGTATCAATAAGTTTTTCATCCGCAGATTGAAAGAGGCTATGAAAGATTGGGAGGGGAAGCCACTTTTCAAAAATCGTTTCACAAAAACCGTTGCCTACCAACTTACACCCGAAGAGAAGGATTTATATGATTCAGTAACCCGATACCTCATCAAGAAAAAGGAAGAAGCATCTGAAAGCAAGAACATCCATGTTTCACTGGCTCTGACTGTAATGCAGCGCAGGTTAGTGAGTTCAATCTTCGCTATCAGAAATACTTTGGAGCGCAGGTGGCAAGCATTGCAGAGCATCGTTGATGAAGTAAACAAAAACCCAAACCTCTGGAGTCAACGGCACAAATTAGAGGGCTTAGATGTAGATAATATTGAGGAATACGAAGAATTGGAAGACGATGAAAGAGATGCACTTGACTCTATATTTTCCGACCCTCGTAAATTCAAACTCTTTACCACTGCTAAGAGTTTGCAGGAAATACAACAGGAGGCAAATGAAGTGAAGAAGTTGTTCGATATGGCAGAAACACTTTGATCTTTCCCAGAAAATAGGACATGGAGAAAAGGTAGTATCAAAGAAAGG
>CAZFQL010000019.1:0-67545 GCA_964520905.1 uncultured Chlorobiaceae bacterium
AAGTCTAATCACATATGAAAATAAACTTTTTACACAGTCTCCATCCCTTTGGGAAATTTTTACTTTTGCATTTGTTCTTGCATTTACTCAGCAAAATTGTTATTTTTATCTCCATAATGCTGCTAACAAGATGACCACAGAAAGTCCCGCGGAACAAAAATCCGTTGTTACCAACCGGAAAGCCCTTCATGATTACTTCATCATAGATAGGTTTGAAACGGGAATTGTACTCAAAGGAACCGAAGTAAAATCTCTGAGACAAGGTCTGGCAAACCTGCAAGACGGCTACGCATTGCTCAGAAACGGCGAAGTCTGGCTCATCGGTATGCACATAAGTCCGTTTGAGAAAGGCAACATCAACAACCACGATCCTAAGCGCGACCGGAAACTCCTGATGCACAAACGGGAAATCCGCCGGCTCATCGGCAAAGTTGCAGAGAAGGGTTTGACTTTGGTACCCTTGCGTGTTTACTTTAAAAAGAACATTGTCAAGATCGAGTTAGGTCTTGCCCAAGGAAAGAAGTCGTACGATAAACGTGAAGCGATTAAAGAGCGGGAAACGAAACGACAGATCCAGAGAGATTACGCAAGATGAGCAGCGAGCGGTCTGAATTATGAGATTAAACACTAACCATCAATTTCTATTTAACAACCATCATTATTATTATTAAGGAGCACCAGAAGTGTACGTACCAACGAAGATCTTTTTCACCAAGGGTGTGGGCAGGCATAAAGATTATCTGCAATCATTCGAACTTGCTCTGCGCGATGCAAAGATAGAGAAATGTAACCTCGTAACCGTATCCAGTATTTTCCCTCCCGGCTGTAAACGAATTCCTACCGACGAAGGATTAAAGATGCTTCAAGCCGGGCAAATTACATTTGCAGTCATGGCACGCAACGCAACGAATGAGCCGAACCGACTCATTGCATCTTCGATAGGCGTTGCACAACCTGCCGACAACTCACAGTACGGATATTTATCTGAACATCATCCATTCGGTGAAACAGATGAGAAAGCCGGCGAATATGCTGAAGACCTCGCCGCCACTATGCTTGCAACTACACTTGGTGTAGAGTTCGATCCGAACATCGCATGGGACGAACGAGAATTGCAATATAAAATGAGCGGTAAGATTGTTAAGACGTTTAACGTTACACAATCTGCAGAAGGTGATAAGAACGGTTTGTGGACAACCGTTGTTGCCAGTGCAATACTTCTCCCCTAAGAAACAAGTAACAAAAAAGTCGAAGGCGCCCTTCAGTGTGTGAACCGCCCCCCAGGCAATTCTTTTACTGAGGCGCCCTCGACCTCATAAAATAAACCGATCCCTCTCATCAGGCACTAATCATGATTAAGTAATTATAGTTACAATCGCTGGGGAACTCTCGATGATAAGCTACCCATTTTATCCACGGTGTACTGACTCCTGAAAATATAAAAAATCAATTTTATATTGTCAAGAAAAATCTTGCAATCATTAGAAGTTTTATACAGGTATGTGATTTCCGGCGAAATTCGATATGATTCAGAGAAAATTAACTATTCGTCTGAAGGATATCTCTGTAGATTTTCATAGTATTTTTTACATAAGATACGGTTTCGCGTGAACTTCCGAAATAACCGCTACGGGGTCTCCCATCGTTCCACACCGCCCGATGTAAAGAATAATATCTTTTTGATAGCAGCGGAAGTATTCTCTCAATGGAATTCCAGTCGTTCGGGTTCTCTCCCATATATGCCGCAAGCTCCTGAGCATCGTAGATGCGGGAAGGTCCGGCATTATAAGCCGCAAGCGCCAATCGTAAATGATCGTCGGACCGTGTATTATTAAAGAGCTGAAACAGCTTCGCGAAATAATATACACCACTTTGTATATTTCCGGCTACAGGATGTGGCTCATTAAATTCGAGGTCCTCTGCAATTTCGGCGCTTGTCAGAGGCATCAGTTGCATCAATCCGACTGCTCCCCTCCGACTTGATGCCGAAACATCGAACTGCGATTCCTGCGCGATGATAGCAAGAATGAGACGATGATCGATACCATATTCGGAAGAATATTTTTTTACTAATCCGAAATCCTCAACCGAAAGTTTACCCGATATCGAATAATTATCTTTTTCATATAAACCAGCCTGATGGATGAAATGATCATTTGGCGACTTCCAGTAATCTTCCGATCCTAATGGCGTATAGCCCTTCACTGTAATCAGCGAAATAAGGACTACACCCACGAACCATCCGACTATTCTAAATAATATGATATTCATTCAATAATTGATCTTTAATCTACTTTAAATTAACTATTTATTAATTCACCACAAAATATTGTACGATCAAGTCAAGAAAACGTTCACTTGATTGGCCGTTTCTCTATGTCGGCAATTTTATCTATTCGTTTTTGATGTCTGCCGCCGCCGAATGGTGTTTCTAACCACACCTTTACAATCGACTTAGCCAATTCGCTGCCAAGAATTTTGCCGCCTAAGGTGAGAACATTCGCGTTATTGTGCTCACGACTGCTTCTTGAGGAGAATTCGTCAAAACAACAAGTCGCTCTGATGCCTATTACTTTATTTGCCACAATCGCAGACGCCAGCCCTACGCTATCGATCATAATACCGCGCGAGGCACCGCCTGATGAAACCATTTTAGCTACTGCATAAGCAAAATCGGGGTAATCACAGCTTTCCTCACTATTGGTACCTACATCGGTAAGATTATAACCAGCATTCATCAGAAACGGTTTCAACATCTCTTTCAATGCGAAACCTCCATGGTCACTGCCGATGACAATCGTCTCTTTACCGGATGTGAGTGCTTCCTTCTGCGTTCCGGAAGCAGTCGCCGCTTGTTTTATTTCTTTCTTCATCTCAATTTTGAGATTTAGTTGCTTAGCTCTATCGCGTGCCGCATCGGTGATGATTGTTCCTTCTTCATAGAAAACTATTCTGTCTGCTCTTCGAACCGCCTCAAGAATCATTTGTTCTGAAATAAGTTTTTTGGACATTTGCTTCACCAATAGTTATGGTTTTTTATTTGATATATCGCCAAGCTCTATGACTTCGAGCCGAACTTTTGCTGTTCCTGGCCCGATCAACTCAAGTGACTTCGCCGCCGCCAATGACAGATCGATTATACGGTCGTCTTTAAATGGACCACGATCGTTGATTCTTACAATAACGGTTCGACCATTTTCAATATTTGTTACGCGGACACGAGTGTTAAACGGCAGTGTTTGATGCGCCGCCGTCATTTCATTCATGTCGTATGTTTCTCCGTTCGATGTCTGACGTCCGTTAAATTCATCTGCATAATAAGAAGCGACACCTTCCTGCATCAATAAGTGAGTATCGTTCGTTTCATTTGAAAATTTTTCAGATGTGAAACGCGGTGAAGCTGTACATCCAGCCAGCAACATGCTTACCAATATTACGCCTAATGAATTTGTAATGAATCTCATCAGAGAAAATCTACCTTTTGCTTTCGTCTAAGATAATCAACGATCTCTTTGACATCCTGAGTTTGACCTTGTTTGCAGACTAGAACCGCATCATCTGTGGCTATGACAATAAGATTATCGACACCGATTGTCGCAACGAATTTATCACCGGCATAGACCAGAGTGTTTTTAGTATTCTGGAGAAATGTTTGTCCGGTCACCGAATTTCCATCATCATCCTTGCCCGATATTCTATAAACTTCGTCCCACGAGCCGACATCACTCCATCCGAAATTTCCTTTAAGGACGTAAACTTCTTTCGCTTTCTCCATCACTCCATAATCGATAGAGATTCCCCTGATAGTACGATACGCTGTTTCCAGGATATTGTCAAATTTCTCACCGCCAACCGCTTCATCGATTTTTAATAATTCCGAATATACTTCAGGCAAGTGTTTCCCGATCTCGGTCATTATTGTGTCAACGCGCCAGATGAAAATACCGCTGTTCCAGAGAAAATCTCCGCTCTGTAGGAATTGTTTGGCTGTAGTTGCGTTCGGCTTCTCGGCAAATGTTTTAACTTTATATACACCGCGCGAAAAATACGGGTTCGTTTTGTCATCCTCATCAACGACCTGAATATATCCGTAACCAGTTTCGGGCCTTGTGGGCTGGATCCCGACTGTGATGAGTTTGCCCGATTCGTACGCAACCCAGATTGCAAGTCTGAGAACTCGCCTAAATTCTTCTTCATCATGCATGATATGATCTGCCGGCAGAACAACCATCACTGCGTCAGGATCCATCCTTCGGACGAATAATCCTGCAAGTCCTATGCATGGCGCAGTATTCCTGCCGAGCGGTTCTTCGATAATATTTTCGTCCGGTACGTTCGGTAGTTGTTTACTTATCGATTGCTTCTGAACTTTATTTGTAACGATCAGAATATTTTTCGGTTCGATTAGATCGCTGATTCTCTGGACTGTATTCTGAATCATTGTTCCTTTGTCAACGATCTCCAATAACTGTTTGGGGGTCTTTTCACGACTCCGGGGCCAAAACCTGGTACCGATACCGCCTGCCATTATCACCGCATATACATTGGGCATATACTAATCTACCTTCCTAATGAATAAAAATACGCGGCACACGCGCCGCTATGTTTGTTAGTACTTCGTATGGTACTGTGCCGATTTTATCGGAGAGTTCCCATACCGATATTTCATCTCCGCCGCTTTTTCCAATCAGAATTACATCGTCACCTACATGCACATTTGCCTCAAATCCTATATCGACCATTATTTGATCCATGCAGACAATCCCAACAATTGGAAAACGCTGTCCATTGATCAACACTTCACCATTGTTGCTTAGCCCACGACTGTATCCATCCCCATATCCGATTGGAATAGTTGCAATCCGTGTCCTCTTCGGTGTAAAATATTTCCGTCCGTAACTGATGCTCGTGTTTTGTGCGACTTCTTTGATGAACACAACATTTGATTTCAATGTTAAAATCGATCGGATGGGAACACTCTCCGATGTTTCCCGTGATGGATAGATTCCATAAAGCATTATACCGGGTCTAACCATCGAGAAATATGTCTCCGGCATATCCAACAATGCGCCGCTGTTGGCAAGATGTATATGCGGGATTTCGATTCCCATCGATTTGATTTTCTTGATGACACTCTGAAAACGATCGAGCTGGTAATATGTGAATGCTTTATCTTTTTCATCTGCTGATGCGAGATGGCTGTAAACTCCGACCACTTCGAGGTGAGGCATCAGGCATGCGCGCTCGATGAATTGCGGCGCGTTTTCCGAATGAACGCCGATCCGCTCCATACCAGTATCAATCTTTAAATGTACCCGCGCTTTCTTTCTATTGTGCTTGGGCACTTCGTGCTCTATTCGTTCTGCGATTTCAAGTGATGAGACAGTAATCTCCAGATCATTCTGAATGAACTCCCGAATCTGACTTCCAAGAACTCCGCCCAACACGAGAATAGGAATATTAATACCATTCTGCCTGAGAATAATGCCTTCCTCTAAAAATCCGACGCCTAAATAGTCAACACCAAAACTCATCAAAGCTTGAGCAATCTCAACCAGTCCATGACCGTAAGCATTCGCTTTCACGATTCCCATAATCCTGACTTTTTCATTGACTTGCTTTTTGATACCGTCAAAATTATCCCTCAGACATTTTAAATCTATTTCGGCTCGTGTCAGGCGCATCCGAGTTTCATTTAGCTATGAATAAAAAAACCCTCGCCGACACCGGCAAATTCGGAGTCGTGTGGGTTATTGTCATAAAATACTTTATCTTTTTTCAGCAACACGTATCCGATTGATTGCTCGATCAAGTGCAGATTTAGTTTCTGTATTTTCATTTTCAGTCAACTTCCCGATCAGCTTTTGTTTTGCCCGATCACGGGCAGATTCAGCCCTGCTTTTGTCGATCTCGTCATGCCGTTCAACAGTTTCCGCTAGTATGACGACGTGATTATTCAAAACATCAACAAATCCACCGCTCGTAGCAAAGAATACTTCACGTCCGGATGGTTCTTGAAGCTTCAACGTTCCAATACCAATCTCGGCGAGCATCGGTGCATGGTTAAATAAAACTTGAAATCCACCCATAACACCCGGAGCGCTGAAACTACTGACATCTCCGTTAAAAATAACTTTTGTTGGCGTGATAATTTCGAGTTTGAATGTTTTGTCAGCCATAACCGATATTATGCGGCTTCTTTCTTGAAACGTTCAAGTACATCTTCGATTGGTCCAACCATCCAGAACATATTTTCGGGAATATGATCGTACTCGCCTTCGATAATGCCTTTGAAACTTCTGATTGTATCGGCAAATTTTACATACTTACCCGGCATATTCGTAAATTGTTCCGCCACAAAAAACGGTTGAGAGAGAAACTTCTGAATTTTCCTCGCACGCATAACTGTTAACCGATCATCATCGGATAATTCGTCCATGCCGAGGATGTTGATGATATCCTGAAGGTCTTTGTAAGTTTGGAGAATTTCTTTCACACGCTTGGCAACGTCATAATGTTCATCACCTACGATACCGGGATCGAGAATGCGCGAGGTTGAATCGAGCGGATCGACGGCAGGATAAATTCCCATATCAGAAATTTGTCGGCTTAATACTGTGGTTGCATCAAGATGACTGAATGTAGTTGCAGGCGCCGGATCGGTTAAGTCATCGGCAGGAACGTAGATCGCCTGCACCGATGTGATAGAACCCTTCTTTGTTGAAGTGATACGCTCCTGAAGTTCGCCCATCTCCGTACCAAGTGTCGGTTGATAACCGACTGCAGACGGCATTCTGCCCAGCAGTGCCGATACTTCCGAACCTGCCTGAACAAATCGGAAAATGTTATCGATGAACAAGAGTACATCCTTCCCTTCTTCATCTCGGAAATATTCTGCCATTGTTAGAGCTGTAAGTCCTACACGCTGACGAGCGCCGGGCGGTTCATTCATCTGGCCGAACACAAGTGCAGTTTTATCCAACACTCCTGACTCTTTCATCTCCAGCCAGAGATCGTTTCCTTCACGTGTCCTCTCACCAACACCGCCAAAAACCGAGTAACCGCCGTGGTGAAGCGCGATATTGTGAATCAATTCCATAATTACAACTGTCTTACCAACACCTGCACCGCCGAATAAGCCGGTTTTCCCGCCTTTTGAATAGGGCTCCAGCAAGTCGATAACTTTAATTCCTGTTTCAAACATTTCTTTACGAGTGCTGAGACTTTCAAACGAAGGTGGCGGGCGATGAATAGAATATTTCTTCTCGCTCGTAATCGGAGGCAAGCCGTCGATCCCTTTTCCGATAACGTTGATAAGTCTGCCGAGTGTATTCGGTCCGACCGGAACTTCGATTGTAGTTCCGAGGTCGTAAGCAGCCATACCTCTTACCAAGCCATCAGTTGAATCCATAGCAACGGTGCGTACACGCTCTTCACCCAAATGCTGCTGGACTTCGCAAATTAATTCATCATCGATTCCCTCGATGTTCTTTCGTGGAATCTTTACAGCGTTCAAAATAGATGGAAGCTTTCCACCTGAAAAATCAATATCGACAACCGGTCCGATAACCTGGACAATTTTTCCTTCGTTCATGCAGTTCCTTAATAAATTATTCGTTTCTTCCTCCCTACGAGAACGGAAACCGATATTAACGAGGTTACTCGAGGGAGATTTTACCTGAAAAGTCTTGTCAATATATGGATTTTAATGGAATAATACAAAATACTCTTTGATGCGCGATTACAGGTTTATACTATTTGATATTCCATGCTGTGAAGGAGTTGTACTCCTGAACTGATTGTACACGCGGGATATTGGAATCAAGTAGGTCGGGAGAAAATCTCCCTCCCAGCTTAGCCAGCCCGGCAATCTCCTTTTTTCTTGAACCATGTAAGAAAAAATCTTATCTTTATTCTCAGCAAATGAGAAACCCCTTTTGAACAACGAAAGAATTGACAAACTGTGATCACATCCATTAAAAACTTTATCAAAAATAACTCCATCTTCTTATTCATTCTATCAGTCGGGGCAATCCTACGCCTCTGGCAAATCAACTGGGGATTGCCCGAACTTTACGAAGAAGCGACCCCATTCAGGATCGCATGGCAGTTCTGGAACTGGGGCAACGCAGGTTTAGACTTTAATCCCAGGTTCTTCAACTATCCGGCACTTACATTTTATATCCAATTCATAGCGCAGGTGATAAATTACATCGCAGGGTATTTGTTCGGATCGTATCCTAACCTCGATGCGTTCGGTCTTACTTTAACGCCGTTAGTTGTCACCGCACGCATTGTCAACGTTCTATTCGATTGCGGAACCATCATTGTTATTTATTTTATCGCGAAGGAAATCGCCGATAAACGGGTCGCTCTCTTTGCCGCGCTGCTCGTTGCGATCAATCCATCGCATATCCTTCACTCTCATCTCATCGAAGTCGATCCGGCATTGACATTCTTCAGTACGCTGTCGCTGCTTTTCATCTTTCGCATCTATCGTCAACCGAGGATGAAATGGTATCTGCTTGCCGGTCTATTTATCGGTATGGCGACGGCATCGAAATATACAGGCGCGTTTCTCATCCTCGTTCTTGTGGGAACACATTTGATGAGGTCGGCATCTGTTCAGGAAGGATTGCGATCATTAAAAGAACGGTACCTGATTTTCGCGATAGGATTATCGGCAATAGTTTTTTTTGCGTTGAATCCGTACATAATCCTCACACCGGAAAAATTCATGCATGATTTTTCATTCGAGCAGTATCATGTTTCTTACGGTCATCTCGGAGTGGTATCATCTCAAAGTACAATCGGCTATTATTTGGGCGATGTTCTGCCCTGGAGTTTCGGGTGGGTTTTCAGTCTAATTATTTTTGCCTCGACCATTTATTTCATCGTTCGACGGGAAAAGAAGGATCTCCTTCTCCTGCTATATCCTTTAATCTATCTCGCAATCGTCTCCACATGGGCTATGAGAGCCGAGAGGTACGTACTTCCCGTCTTTCCGTTGCTTGTGCTCATCGGGACAATCGGCATCTGGCGGTTCGGAGAGCGTTTAACTGAATATTTGCATCAACATCAAAAAGAAAATTTTCTCAAATCGCGTTTGCTTCAAACCGTTGCATTATCTTGTTTAGGACTTCTGATTATCTTCCAACCGGTTTTAAAGGATGTCAATTATTTGAGATCGATTGGACTGCCCGACACCCGTTCGATCACAAAGAAATGGATTCAGAAAAATATACCTGCCGGCGCCGCAATCGCGACGGGTCCATACGGGATAGAATTCGAAGACTCCAGTTATTCGGTTCTATCCATTCCATTCCTTGCGGTTGAGAGTGAACGGGTTGCTCCTTTTTATGACACACGCTGGTACGAAGACTTCGATCTTCTTATAACTTCTTCAGTCGATTACGACAGGTACGTCCAGGAACCGGAAAAGTACGGCGAATTTTTACCTTACTATGATTCGTTGAAAACACGGTGGAAGTTGGCTTTCGAAATTAAGCCGTCGGATTTTCAGGAAGGTCCTGCGTTCCGGCTTTATACATGTCCGGACACACTGCGTCAATCTGTGCTGGATATTTCAGTGTTCAAGCGATTATATGCGAATCCCGAAAGCACGCGCATCAGCAATTTCCTTAAAGAGCTTTATGCTATAACTGTTCGAAAAGGAAAACTTGAAAAGAGCGAACAGCTCATTCGGGAAATTTTATCCGTTGAGGTTGACAACGTTCCCCTGCGAAATCAGCTTGCACAAATTTTATTCCACCTCGGAAAGTACGAAGCAACACTGCGGCATCTGGAGCTTTCTTTACGACGCGATCAGAACCAGCCGCGCGTGTATGCTCTGGCTGGCAGTTCGTTAATTAAATTGAATAAATTAAAGGAAGCCGTCGGCGTTCTGAATAAAGCAATCTCGATAGATCCTAAGTTTGAACAGCCTTATTTAGAATTGGCTGAACTCTATAGATCAACTCGTGATAAAATGGGGTTGCTCGATATCTTAAAAAGATACCTTGCAATATTACCCGGTGAGAGTGAACAAGCAAATAAGATTCGCGCTCAGATTGAACAATTGAAAAAGTTACGGTAATTAGATAGGGTCGAATTTATGCTTGGGGATTGTCGATGCGCCTGAATTGGATCAGATTAACTTATGAAGATTGTATGTTTGTACATCCCATATGCGATAATAAAAAACCCAACCATTTCTGATTGGGGTCATTTATATTATCAGTGAATTCGAAAGATTTCCCAATCCCGTATTTAAGCTATCTCCCGGCAGCCATTATTAGGGCTGCACATAATTCTTGAACACTTTTGTTACTTGAATTCTTGGCTGTTAATGCAATTGCTTCATCTCCTAAATCGGAATGCAACCCTTCAAGTGCAATGACGGCAAGAATGCGAGCCTGCGTGTCTCCCTTTTCATCCTTCACAATCCGAATTAATGGAGAAATTGTAGATTTGAATTCTTGTTCAGGAAACGTCCATTCTAATTGTCTGAGGGTTTGTGCCGCGGTTGCCTGCACGCCGGCGCTCTCGCTGTTCAATGCATTAACAAGAGATGCTTCTGTCTGTTTCATATGCTGTTTCTGAAAACGCGTAGCCGCATCTTGAGCATGTACTGCATTAGTGGTAATCATTAATACAATTGCTAATAATAATCTTTTCATAATTATATCCTTATGTGTAATAGTTGTCTGGATGTTGATTAGTTTTATACCATTGAGATCAGATCATCCCGGTGCTATAGTTGTCCTCGCTTATATTATTTGTTCAAGCACAACTGGTATACTGCCTTATGATAACGATACAACCTCGTTATAAGTTCCTGATATAAGTCATCCAAGTGTTTCGGACAATTCGTGTCTGCTTATTTCCTTATTTGATATCGGTTTTCAAAACTTACATCATAAACAAAAAGTCCCAACCGTTTCCGGTCGGGACTTTGCCCATCCACCAATTAATCCTTCTAAACAAAATACAAGAACACCTGAAGAAAGTTGGAATATGTTTCAATCCAAAGGTATAGAAATCTTGTTCACCTGCGAATTAGGTTGGAGCATTAAAAAAAGGTATAAATAAAAGAATGTGTATCCGGCGGTGAAATCATGTGGGAGGGCCATGATTTCGAAGCGGGAACCAGACACACATTCAATAGATCGTTCATATATATATCAACATAATCTTTCGACAAAAGATTCCATTTTTTAAAACAATTCATTAGTAGCAATCGGTATGGAAATCTTGTTCACAGTCGAATTCAATGCTTCGGGATTGTCGATACGCCTGAATTGGAGCTGAAGGTCGGATTTTCCGCCGAAGGCGCGTGCCAGCCGGTTGTTTGGCTGGGATCAGCCTCTGGCTGAGAACCGATCCCGCCAATAGCGGGACGGTTTATACCGATAAATTTTTGAGCTGAAGGTCGGATTTGAACCGACGACCTGCGGTTTACGAAACCGCTGCTCTACCAGCTGAGCTACTTCAGCAATAAAACTTTTCAAACTTTCTCAATGCCGGTGGTAATTTACAAATAATTCCTGAAAAATAAAAACCCCGACTGCTAAGCGCCGGGGTTTGCTTGGATGGTATTTCTTTAAAATTGGATTATCTAATCTTCAACGCCTCGCCGACGGTTGGATAGACTTTAAAAAATTTCATCAGATCGGTTTTCGTTAGCATCTCCTCGATGTTGCAATTGATGTTCGTCAGATGAAGCTTGCCTTCATATTTTTCCATCAATTTTCTTGTCCCGACCAGCCAGCCGAGAGCCAATCCGCCAACATGTTCAACCTGTGCTAAGTCAACCACTACATTTTTAATAGCAGGGTTAACATGATTTTGGATAGCTTTTTTTAACTCACTCACATCTACCTCCGATGTGAGATTCCCTTTCAGACTGAGAACAAGTGCACCATTATCGACTCTGTGTGTTATGTTCATACAGGTATAACAGCAAGCTAAAAGGATTCGTTCCTATGATCGACACATCTTCATTAATAATCACCGGTTGGTTAATTCTTTATCGAAAAAAGACCGGAGTTTATTATTGTCGAGTTATCGCTACCTGAACTTCAGCAGGTTTTAGAACATGCAAATCGGAGGAATTAATTTCGACAAGAAAACCGCGCTTACCTGCATTTATATATATTACCGGCAATTCAAATATCGTTTTTTCCACATACACGGGTAATTGAACTCTGGTGCCGAAAGGACTCATCCCGCCGAAGACATAACCGGTCACTCTTTCAGCGTTCTTTTCATCACATGGCTCAACGCTTTTGACACCGAGAAAGCGTGCGAGGTTTTTTGTCGATACCTCGTAATCGCCGTGCATCAAAACTATGAGCGGCTTCTTCTCGTTCGTCTCCATTATGATCGTTTTGATTGTAGCACGCTCAGAAACTCCGAGTGCCGCCGATGCAACACGCGTACCGCCATGCTCTTCATATGTATAAAAATGGGGAGTGAACTTGATCTTATTATCACGCAAGAAACGAATTGCAGATGTGGTGGGAATATCGGGCTTCTTCATCGCTCTATCTTCTGTTCCGGATATTTATTCCTGAGCCATCCATATTTTTCTAAATCAATTTTATCACCGGAGAAACGGATCCCATCTATCTCAAGCAACCTTTTTTGCTGACGGTATGCACTGCTATTCTTGGGAAATGAAATTCTTCCTTGCGAATTAATTACACGGTGCCAGGGTATTTTCGATCCCGGCGGGAGACTTCTAAGCGCATACCCGACTAACCGCGCCTGATTGATAAAACCGCACAGCCGCGCAATCTCACCGTAAGTTGCGACTTTTCCCTTCGGTACATGTCGGATTGTTTCGTAAACCGTTTGATAATTATCGATAACCTTTGGCATGATGCCGCTTACTGTCCATACATAAATCTGAGAGGTCGCCACAAACGCTTAGCCCATGCGCGTTCGTTATGTTCAGCTTCTTTATCGTTGAACCACCGAAGATTTTCATTCATCCTGAATCCGATCTTTTGTAAAGCGCCAAGCATATTTTCACATCCGGGTTGAAGCCGCGTTTCCATTCCTGCACCTCCGTTATCCATATAGATTCTGATCTTCTTATCGGGTCCGCTATAACTTTCGATACTGCGAGTTAAACTTTCTCTGAATAACGAAGAAACACATCCTGCTTGTGAGAATATTTCAGGATAATTCCACACGACAAGAAAAGAAATTAATCCACCCATCGAAGAACCCATGACCGATGTATTCTCCCGTTCCGGCATCGTACGGTAAGTCGAGTCGATCATCGGTTTGATTCGCTCAACTATAAATTTCATGTATGCCCGCCCGAGTTTAGTGTCGTCATATTCATTATCGCGGTCGGGAGTATTATAAATTCCTACCACAATTATCTCACGCATCTTTCCGGAGCGGATAAGACTGTCTGCAACTTCATCCACACGCCAATCATATCCGATAAAAGAAGTTGCCGGATCGATTATGTTTTGTCCGTCGTGCATATAAAGCGCTGGATAACGTTTTAATGTATCCGTTTCATACGACGGCGGAAGCCAGACGATCAGGTCTCGTTTATAATTCAAACCTTCACCTGCAAGTTCACGATGATACTTCACGATTCCGACGATTGTTTTAGCAAATTTGAATCCGATATCTCCCCAATCTATCGGTCGAAGTGTGATTGTAGTATCGGCAATAACAGTTGTTTGATTATTGGGAGGAATTTCTCCGTCTATATATATTGCCTGACTATTCCATGAACCGCGAGTTATCTTATACTCAAACTCGAATCCTACCGGAAGCTGAAGATTGATCGACCAGACAGATTTATCTTTCTTTTCCAGCTTGATTAATCCGGGGTTCCAATCTCCGGCGGCAGGATAATTACCGGAAATATAAAGTTGCGCATCATCCGGTGTCGATGATGGTGCAATTACATTGATTGTAATAACCGCCTGCTTCTCACCGCATGAAATCAGAGTCATCATTAGAATGACCTCCATAATATATAACAACGGTATGAAGAATTTTAACATAAATACAATCCGATATTGTTTCGAGACCAACTTAATTAACGAAGATCGTTCACAATAACAAAATAATTTTTCCCGGACTGTACATTCACAGAATCTGTTTTCAGTAGATAACCAGATTCATTCACCCGCAAATCATATTTACCCGGGGGCAGAGACAATCTGGCAATTTGGATCTCCGCGGGCAGAGTTCTCCATCCCCTCAAATCGGCTTGCTCGGTTGCGCCGACAATTAGATCGATTGCTAAACTACCGAGGAAATTATTCGTTTCGTTCCTCCCTTTTTTCATTTCAGATTTCATCTTTTCTGCCGCGAGAAATTTTAACAGCGCGCGCCCGCCGCTCTTCAGATATATTAATGCCAGCCGGTCAGCGAGAGATTTTTCAGCGATCGCTGTTATGTTTTCCGCAAGCTCGGTTGAAGTTCTAACTGAATCTGAATTCGAAATCGCAATAATCTCATATGTCGCACCACCTTTATATCTCGGAGCAAATTTCGGCAGTGCAATCTGAAATGTATGCAGCACACCAGACGAATCCGGTATACTTACAGCAGACTTCTCCTGCATTTTAATCGGACATTTACCTGCGTACGTCAGCACGATGATGCTTCCTTCCTGCTTCTCACCGATATTATATTGCTGACCTCCTAACGACTGATACTTATCTACTTCATCAGTGAACGACATCAACCTCGCCGTTCTGACTAAATCATCAAGAAGAAAACCGGGTGCTGGTGTGCCGTATTCTTTAGAATAATTCTCGTAAGCTTCATAAGAGTTACGGTAGGAGATAAACGCGTCGTTAATCTCGCCGGCAGATTCATACAATGCGCCGGTAATATATCGTATGAAAGCATCTTCCTTATATGTATTCTTATCGTCATACTGCCTCGCGTACTCCCTCAGTTTGAGATCGACTTTTCTCGCTTCGACCAGCGCATCATCCGTCATGCCCTTCTTAGCGTAATCTAATGCAAGAAAGACGTTGATAAGAACTTTCTCGAAATCTTCGCCGTCGTATGGAAGGATATTATCGTTAACAACTACTGATAAAACCTGCTGAGAAATACTTTTGGTGTAAAGGTCTTCAATCTCTTTTTCTGCGGCAAAGAAGTAACCGATGCTTGAATCATATTCGCCGGCATAATGGAAGAGCGTACCCATATCGAGATTATAAAGAACAGAACTTTTATCACCGTATAAATTTCTGTTCTGCCTGACATCGGTTATTGCACCGGGATAATTTCCATTGGTGATATTATCATCGACATCTCGATAAAATTTAGATGTATTAGAACAGGAGATGAGCAAAAAAGAAAGCGCTGCAATATAACACCACAGCGCTTTTCTGAATAATCCGGAATCGGGCATCTGGAAAAAGGAAATTGAGATGATTAAAATTTCGTTTTACCCTGGGAGATCAGCTTCTTTATCTTCTTCTCGCCGATCCACACTTTCTTATTCGATTCGATATTGATAAGTTCGAGATTAACCTGATAATATTTCACTTTCTCACCTTCCGCCTGGTCGATGATGGTTGTGATGTCTCCCTGCAGTATGAAATCGGCGCCGAACTCCCGGCGGAATTTCTTTACAGTTTCATCCGATGCGTTTTCCTGCTGGTCGGCACGTTCATCACGAACTTCCTGACGCTCTTCTTTGTTGGCAACGAAATCTACCCTGCCTGAATTGATCAACTCACGTTCAAGATTTTTCGTAAACGGAATAGTTGCAATATGTTCGCTGGAACGGTTCCTGACGGTTCCTACAATTACAGTAGGAGCTTTTTGCTTTTCGCCTTTGAATTCTCCGACCCACGGACGCGAGAGTACATCCTTAATCATTTCTTCTGCAACGAGACGCGAATCGGTATCGTTCCAATCTCCGCTGAGATCGATTGTCGTCCCTGGATCAACACGTGTGATTGTTTTCTGTGAACTGCATCCGGAAAGAACCATGATGCCGATGGCAAACAGAACAAACGCGAAATTTATTGATGATTTCATATTTTCTCCTGAAATTTTGTTGTGCGTGATAAGATAATAAAAAAGTTCAAGTATATCAATTTAGATGCCGTCATATTGCGCCCTGACTATATCTTCAGCCCTTCCGGTATTTTCTTCCGCGACATAAAGATCGACACCCTGTCCGGTGAATATATCACTGCCGCCGCCCGCGCCTGAACCGCTGATTCCATAATCGGGCGCTTTAAGGAGGGATAGAATCCCTTCTGCTTCAAGTGATTGTTGTGCCATTTCAGCAAGCAATCGATTTGGGAAATTTTTTATAAGTATCAGATTAA
This sequence comes from uncultured Chlorobiaceae bacterium, assembly GCA_964520905.1. GTDB lineage: Bacteria > Bacteroidota > Ignavibacteria > UBA10030 > SZUA-254 > JAGVIE01. The sequence goes on from CAZFQL010000019.1 coordinate 16,338, forward strand.
GCATTGGTTTAATTAATTATATTTTCACCGGTTCTGCAAACTTCGCCAGCTCCTGAGCCGAAGCTTTCTCAACATCTGCATGCAAGCTGTTCCCATGGGCATCCATTGTGACAATCGCGGGAAAATCTTTTACCGTTATGTGCCACATCGCTTCGGGTATTCCGAACTCGAGGAAATCCACTCCGGTAACCTCAGTAATACATTTGGTGTAATACTGTGCCGCACCGCCGATTGCGTTAAGATAAACCGCTCCGTGTTCCTTCAAAGCGGCAAGTGTCTTCGCACCCATCCCGCCCTTGCCGATAACTGCACGGACACCGAACTTTTTAATTACATCTGCCTGGTAGGGTTCTTCACGTCCGCTTGTTGTTGGACCTGCGGCGTTCATAAACCATTTCTCATCTTTTTTCAAAGCTACCGGACCGCAATGATAAATCGCGCCGCCGTGTAAATCTACCGGCGAATCATGCGAGATCAGATGATGATGCAACGAATCCCTTCCGGTATGTATGGTTCCATTCAATAGAACTATATCACCGACTTTCAAATTCCTGACTGCCTCTTCGGAGAGAGGTGTTGTTAAGGAAATTTCCCGACCCGTGAGCGGCAGTTTGGTTTCCGTCGCCATCTTACGCGAGGGCGTATCGTCTTTGTAAAGCCATCGTTTAATTGCGCCGGTTTTTGCATCGAGCACAACTCCGAGACGGCGAAACGCCCAGCAATCGTACGCAACCGATACGAAGAAGCTTGCAGGCAAACGATTATATGTGCCGATCTTGCAGCCGATGAGTGTCGCCTTACCGCCGAAGCCCATCGTCCCGATCCCGAGTTTATTTGCGTTCTCTAAAATGTAATTTTCCAATTTCGCAAGCTCCGGGTTCGGATTGATATCGTCAAGTGAACGGAATAATTGTTGCTTTGCTAATGAATATCCCGTCGTTCTATCACCGCCAACCCCGACTCCTATCGCCCCAATACTGCATCCGTGTCCCTGCGCTTGCCATACAGCATGCATTATACACTTGCGAATACCGTCTATGTTTCTATCGGCGCGTCCGAGGTTCGGTAATTCACAAGGCACCGAGTACTGTATATTTTTATTTTCGCATCCGCCGCCTTTGAGCAGTAACTTGACTTCAATCTCGTCTTGATTTTCCCATTGATGGAAATGTACGACAGGTGTTCCGGGTCCGAGGTTGTTGCCGCTATTCTTGCCTGTCAATGAATCTACAGAGTTCGGACGCAGCTTGCCCTGCTTTGTCGCCTCGGCAATCGCCTCATCAATCTCTTTCTCCATAATTATCTGATTGGCGCCCGCCGGTGTTTTAATTTCAAACGTGGGCATGCCTGTATCCTGGCAAATCGGAGCAATACTTTCCTGTGCCATATCGATATTAATAGCAATCGTCTGTAATGCAAGTGCTGCCTGCGTCTTTGGTGTTTCGGATTTTATTGCACGCTCAATCGCTCTTCGTACATCGGGCGGAAGATTGGATGATGTTTCGGAAATTAATTTGAGCATACTATCTTTGAATTGATTCATGCGAAATACTCCTCTATCTAATATTCGATAATAATTGAGTTTGTGTTCGGATATCGGCTATTTTCTTGTTTGTTTGAATATACTAAATGATGAGTGGACTTTCAAATAAAAAAGGGCTTTCATAATTAACCGTCGTCATACGAGTTCCGCCTTCAAACAACCTTCATCACTGCTCATTTGGACAGTAGACAAAAGCATTATAACTCTAATCTACAAATATATACCGAGCGATACTGACCCGATAAAATTCCGTGGAAGTCCCGGCTCTAAATATACCGGTTTCCCCGTCGAGTTAAGTTGTGGATTTATCCAGACCGACGATGCATATTTTTGATCGGTCAGATTGTTGATGCCAAAAAATCCACGCACGAATAACTTGCTGTCCGGAATCTGAAAATTATCCACTCCTACCGAAACATTTATGATATTGTATGCAGGTGTTTTATATAGATTCCTGTCATCGGCAAAATAATCTCCTACACCCAGTGCCGTAATTTTGGCGTAAGCGCTTTTCAGAACCTTCGGCGCATACCGCAAACCGATGGAATAGAAAAATTCAGGAACGCCCGACATCTTATTATCTTTAAGGTCGGCATAATGTCCGGCACGCGGCTGATCTATATGAACCGAATCGATTAGGTATTCTTTATACTTGTTGCTCGATAAAGTAATTGCCGTTTCAAACGATAGCCCGTTATTAAGTTGAAGGTTTATACTAATCTCGGCTCCCATTCTCTGTGTCCTTCCGGCAGTAAAATAATAACCGCCGTTATCATACGGAATGATATCATTCCTCACCTCGAGCCAGTAGAATGCGGCATCGTAAATCAAAGAGCCAATACGGTCTTCTCCTCCCAAGAGGACAATGTGTTTCGTTCCCAATTCAACCGTTATCGATGTGATCGGTTCCAAAAGCGGATTTAGCGCCCTGATGGTATTTGTCCCGAAAGTTGGAACAGGATCGACTTCATTTCCTGCCGGAGCTTCTACACCACCGCCAAGATTCGCATAAATACTTTGCGTTGCGGAAAGACGATATGTTATACCCGCCTTTGGGGTAATTTGTTCGAACGATTTGCTGTCATCCAACTGCGGCGAGATATAATCATCGTAATAATATGTTATGTTATCGTATCGTGCACCTAAGATAGCGCTTAACTTATTTCCAAGCGATATCTCATTCTGAATGAATACGCCGAAATTGTTCGCTCCCTCTCTTTTGTTCGCCTTTACCGTTGTATCTCGCTCTCCTGATGCTGTAAGAGTATAAAAGTGCAAAGCGCCATCCTGGTATGCCTCATCGGCTCCAACCAACAGAATATTTTTCACTTCATCGCTGAATGAAATATTATTTCGGTACGTCGCATTGCCTCCAACGTGGTAGCGATTGAAATCGCGGAATGTTCCCCGCTCCGACCTTTGCAGATACTTCGTACCGATGAATGCCGAAGTCGAAATGCTGTTAGCCGGATTGATGTCGTGCGACAGCGTTACGCCGATACGACCGAGACGGTTGAATCTTCTTTCATCCCGTTTGATGAAAGTTGAATCCGCCTGCTCGGCGAGCGAATCGTACTGCGCTTGCGAAAGCGGACCCGGAATTCTGAAGAGATTGCTGCTTCCCGTCAAATACACTCCTAACGATGTGCGCTCACCAAGAGGTGAAACTATTCCAGTATTAATTAATGATTGCGTACTGCCGGAGTGGTAACGCCATCCTTTGGAGTTAGTATTACTCAGAGACAAAAAGAAGCGACCTGCGTCGAGCGTCGTCCCGGCTTGAACCATTTCTTTGTGAAAGCCATAACTGCCGAATGAAGATTGAACATTTGCGTATGGTTCATCGAACCCGGAATTGGAGATAACATTTACCACGCCACCTGACGCGTTCCCCCACACTGCAGAGGCGTTAGACCGCACAACTTCCACACTGCCCGCGCCGGAGATGTCGATAAGGTCCATCGATGTTCTGCCGTCTGGTTCTGTCTCGGGAAAACCATCCAGCAGAATTCGAATTCCTCGCGACGTTCCTGCATTCGATTTTGCTCCAGCACCGCGTGCGCCGAATCCGCGTATGGATATTCGGACGTCCTGATTTCCGTACCGTGATTGCGCAAGCACACCGGGAATGCTCGAAAGAATTTCATCGATTCCATATCCCTTGCCCGCGAGTGTTCCGTTCACATTGATTACACTTAGAGCGAGCGGGACTTCAATCCACGGCTCTGCGATCCGTGTTGCCGTTATCGTAACAGGTTTTAGTTTATATCTGACGGTATCCTCCTGTGAATAGCAATCATTGAATAAAAAAAGGAATACAATCAAGAGAAAGATAAAGCGTTTCATATCTGATCCTTTTCAAAAAGAATAATAATCGATGGGCTTCGCATTTTATAACTCATCATTTACTAAAAGAAATACGAAGACCCCGTTATATAAGTATGGTTATATGATCGGATATTGAGGCGGCGATTTATCCCGGACTGGTTCGGTAGATTCAATTTCGATCCGAAAAACAAAACTTGGTTTGGGTACGATCCCGATAGTAACGGTCTTTAAGGGTGGAAGAAAAACAAACGCTTTCGGTGCGTTATCCTTATCGAATGTTTCCCAGTTCAAAGTTGGTAGCGATACCGCAACTTGTTTGGTGAATGGATCATTATTAGGATGATTTTGCTCGTACTCCTCGCTGAACAATTCCGTGCGGAATGCAAAATAATTAAACGCAAACAGAAGATAAAATATCCTGCATGAAAGCTCCCGTAAAGTTGTATGACCTATGATAATATTAGGCAATAAGATTAAGTAAGAACAGAATTATTGAATTGAAGTACGTTTTCATATAATCAGAAAATGACGACATCACAAGAGAGAAAGTGACATAGATAGGATTCTACGCCAACTTAATCTTTTTCCTTTTCCGGCGTAACTGTATTGTGAAGAAAATCGATTCCATGATCACCAATAGAACCAAAGACATCGTATCTCTATCGAACCAGGGTCCAAAACCCTTTTCATATATAACCAACTTGAGAAGGAATGCCGATATAGACCAACCCACAGAAAATATTAACGCCAGAAATCCGACAGCAAGAAGTCCTTCTTTCCAATCGCCTTCCTGCCAGCGTTTAGTAAAAACTGTCACTGCCGCTATAACGTGAATATAAAAAATGAAAAGTGTAATCATTTGCCTTACCGGTTTAATAATAGAATATAAATAATTACCGAGCTATTCATGCACGAAACACGACGCGGGTAGTTTTCATAAGTATTTTAATATCGAACCAGAGAGACCAGTTTTCGATGTAATAAATATCATATTTAATGCGTTCTTCAAGAGATGTATTTCCTCTAAAGCCGTTGACTTGTGCCCAGCCGGTCATACCGGTTTTGACACGATGACGATCGAGGTATTTCGGGATCATCGATTTGAACCGCTCCACGTGGTAGGGTCTCTCGGGCCTCGGTCCGACCAAGCTCATATCTCCTTTGAATACATTTACCAATTGAGGTAATTCATCTAAACTTAACTTTCTCAAAATTTTTCCAATACTCGTTTGCCTTGGATCGTTTTCTACTCCAAGTCCGGCTTCGTTATCGAATTCTTCCGCGCCTGCATGCATAGTCCGGAACTTTACCATATTGAACGATCGACCATCGAGACCGACACGTTCCTGTTGGAAGAAAGTCATACCGCGCGAGCTGATTTTTATGCCTATTATTATCAGCAGAAATAACGGTGAGAGTAAGATCAGCATAATTGCGGAAATAGCCTCATCAAAAATCCGTTTGGTGATTCTCCCCCACGTAGTCATGGGAACACCTTTGATCCTGATGAAAGGTAACCCTTCGATTTCTCTCATTTCAATTTTAGTGGGGCTTGCCATTATTTCAAGAATGTCCGGCACCATCAGGAATTCGATGTTCACTCCCTCGCATTCCTGCAGGAGTTTATATAGTTGGGGATGTTCGCCGTTCTCCAATGAGATAAGCGCGAGTTCGATACGTTCCTCAATGAGCTTATCGGGCGCTTGTGTTAACGTACCGAGGTGTTTTGCTTCTGTAAGCGGCAGAAGATGCGAACAGGGTGTATCTGAAAAATACCCAATAAGCCTGTATCCGAGCAGTGGGTGATTGTGCAGGGATTTAAAAATTTGATTCGCAGTGTCGTTGCAGCCGATGATGACTGCATTTCGCAACTCCCTCCCTTTAGCATACAATGCTTTTTCAATCTGCAGAAGGATAAACCGGCTTGTGAAGATTGTTACGATAGAAGAAAACCACAGCACTCCGAAAACAACGCGCGAGTATGAAAATGCACGATAGAAAAATGCCGCACTCATTACAACCAGCATTCCGATAGTAACCATCTTCACTATAGAAAAGAATTCGTCGGTTAATGCAACATTCCGGCGTGCACCGTACATATTTTGTGAATTTGAAATCATTAACCAGATCGGGATGATTACGAATGAGCCGTAAATATACGCTCTGAGTGGCGGTATATCTTCTGTGAGCGGAAGAAAATTCAGAAAAGTTGTTTCAAACCTAAGCCAATATGAAAAGAGAAAAGATAATTCGATTGCAGCGCTGTCGAATATTACAGCGAGCGTTGGAATTAGAAAATCGTTTCGGCGGGGATTTGGCATTTATGTGTTAATGACTCTCGATAAAATATCGAAGTTCTCGGATTTCATGGATGCACATTTTCATATCTTGTAATGTTCCAATCATTGTATATAAAACCGATGTGTTTTCGGAATATCCAATAGACTCATTATCCAATTTTGGTGATAGCAATTTCAGGTTTTCTATTTGCTCATCTATTCGGACACAAATATCTATTTCATTTTCCTCATTCATCGTTCGTTCATCCAAACATTTCGTTTTCAATTATTCCACAAATGATGTGAGCAACAGTGATGTGCCCTTCCTGTATCCGCTGTGTATCGTTTGAGGGAATAATTATTGATACATCCACAATTTCTTTTGATGAGCCGCCATCTTTTCCAAGCAATCCAATAACTGTCATACCGCGTCTCTTTGCCTCTGCAATCGCGAAATTTACATTGACCGATTTCCCGCTGGTACTGATGGCAAGTAAAATATCGCCTCTATTTCCAAGTGCCTCAACCTGTCTTGCAAATACATTCTCAAATCCTATATCATTTCCGCCTGCGGTCAACATTGATGTATCAGTTGTTAAAGCTATTGCAGGCAATGCCGGCCGATTTGCTTTCGTCATGCGGATTACAAGCTCGGTCGCGATATGTTGTGCATCTGCCGCACTTCCGCCGTTTCCGCAGATAAGAACCTTCTTCTTATCGTTGAAGGCTTTCATCATGGTATCAACAGCTTTCAGGATATCACCCGTGCAAGAATCGATGATTCTTTTCTTCGTCTCCGCGCTCTCATTGAGCTGATCCTGAACGTATTTTTGCCGATGGAGTAGTGTTAAAGGTAAATGTGACATATCAATTCAAAAATAAAAAGTGAAAATTAAAAAATATAAATATCGTTTGCTCTAAATATTCGAGACCCATAAAGTACAAATGACGAATAACTAATAACCATTGACACTTATTTCAAAAGATTCTTCACAATCATACCAACTTGTTTCAATGCTTCATCTAATTTGGCAATATCTTTTCCGCCTGCAGTTGCAAGATGCGGACGTCCGCCGCCGCCGCCGCCAACGAGTTTTGCTATATCACCGACAATCTTACCTGCTTGGAGCTTTTTGTTTTTGATGAGATCGTCGGTTACAACACACACAAGCGATACTTTTTCATCAATCACAGCGGCTAAGACACCAACACCTGAACCAAGCTTAAAACGAAGCGTATCGCCCAAACTTTGCAACTCATCAACACTTTGCACATCAACTTTTTCTGATACGACCTTGATTCCATCAATTATCTGAGCATTTTCAACGAGCGTTTCGATACCTGAAGATACCTCTTTTACACGATATTTGCTAAGTTCTTTTTTCAGATCTATTGTAGACTTTGCAACATTCTCAATAACCGTTTCTCTTTCTTGAATCGCTTGCTCGACATCATCGACAACTTTGGGAGTAATGGATTCGGCGGGTAGAGTTACTTTGCTGAGAGATGGTCGCGGATATGATTCGACCTTTGTATGCTGGCCGAGTTGTTTCTCAAGTTCACCTTTCTCTATAAGAAGCTTCTCGATCTGAGCATCCATCTCACCCGTCTTTGCAACAAGTTTCTGGAAGTGATCATTCAGTCCATCGCCTGTAACAGCTTCGATCCGACGGATACCGCTTGCTATGCTCGCCTCTGAAATAATTTTAAACATCTGGATATCTTTAGTGTTCTTTACATGTGTACCGCCGCATAGCTCCCAAGTGAATTCTTTCACCTCTACAACTCGGACTTTATCTCCATATTTTTCGCCGAAGAACATTTTAAGTTTTGGATAGCGGCGTTTTGCTTCCTCAATCGGAAGCCAATCTTTTGGATCGTTAATTGCATAGACGGGAAGATCAAGAGCAATTTTTTCATTTACGATATCTTCGATCTTTCTGATTTGGTCTGGTGTGATTTTTTCGAAATGATTGAAGTCGAAACGCAATCTATCTGGAGCAACGAGTGAGCCCTGCTGATGAAGATGCTCACCAAGCGTTATCCTCAAAGCTTCATGGAGAAGATGTGTAGCAGTATGATTGCGCATAATATTGAGTCGTCTTGCTGAATCTACTGATGGAATAACAATACTAGTCCGCTTTAGTATTTCTTGAAGTGTCGGGTCTAACGGATCATTATCGAGCAAATGGACTGTTCTCCCTCCACGTTTTACGACATCAAGGACTTTGATCGGAATCATTCGATTATCATATAAATCAAATATTAAAGTACCAGTATCACTAACTTGTCCTCCGCTCTCAGCATAGAATGTTGTTGTTTCAAGTATGACTCCTTTGACTATTCTTTTACCTTCCTTCCCAGGAACTTCACCTATCAAATTACTGTACTCTAATTTCGTTTCTTTTGTTGTGTTAAAATAATCGAAATCGAATTTCTCCATTATTATTGTATCAAGTTCGTAGACTTTTTCTTTAAGGCTATCACCAAACCCAAAAACTGAAGGACCTGCCAACCACTCAGATTTTCCTTTCCTAGATCTGTCTTTTTGTTCTTCCATCAAGCGATTAAAACTTTCTACATTAACAACGGAGCCTGTAGCACTTGCTAATAATTGAGTAAGGTCAAGCGGAAATCCGAGTGTGTCATAAAGTTTGAAGGCAGCACTCCCACTTATCTCAATGGGTTTTCCAAATATAGTACGTAAATCTTCCTTGTCAGAAAATTTAAAAATTGCATTGTTAGTATTTTTGTGTAGATCGTTTGCCGGAAAATAGTAGAATATATTTCCAGATTTCCAACTGTAAACATCAGGTGCGATCTTACCATCGCTTATTAAGCGTTGTCGTACTTCTTCAGATAGCGTCTCATCATATTGGACTAATCCTCGATCCAACGTCTGATTAAAGCTCTCTTCTTCCCCCTTAATAACACGTTCTATATGGTTTTGCTTTCCTTTTATTTCTGGAAATTGTTCTCCCATCGATTCTACAACCGCCTCTACAACTTTATAAATGAACGGCTCGTGCAAACCAAGTGTACGACCAAATCGCGCACCCCGGCGAAGAATGCGCCGCATAACGTATCCACGACCTTCGTTAGAAGGAATTCCACCATCGGCAATAGAGAATGACAACATACGAGCATGATCAGCAACCACCCGCATCGCAATATCAAGCGGGTCGTTGAGTTGCGCTTTGTATGGCTGACCTGCAATCTCAGAAATCCGATTTATTATCGGCATAAAAACATCTGTGTCGTAATTCGATTTCTTTCCCTGCAAAACTGCACAGATGCGTTCGAAGCCCATCCCTGTATCGACATGCTTGGAAGGAAGCGATGTTAGTGTTCCCTTGTCATCGCGGTTATACTGGATGAAAACGAGGTTCCATATTTCCATCACTCTCGCATCACCGGCATTGACAAGATTTCCGCCGGAGAGATCATCGGTGAGATCAACATGAATTTCAGAGCATGGTCCGCATGGTCCTGTTTCACCCATCTCCCAAAAATTATCTTTCTTCCCGAAACGTAGAACATGAGAAGGATCGATGTCCGTTACCTTCTTCCAAAGTTGTTCCGCTTCATCATCCGATTCGAATACGGTCGCGTACAAACGCTTTTTATCAAGTCCCCAAACTTTTGTTAATAATTCCCATGCCCACTCGATTGCTTCCTTTTTATAGTAATCACCGAACGACCAGTTGCCCAGCATCTCGAAGAATGTATGATGGTAAGTGTCGCGCCCGACTTCTTCAAGATCGTTGTGCTTGCCGCTTACACGGATGCACTTTTGCGTATCTGCCGCACGATTGTATTCGCGCTTTCCGGTTCCAAGGAAAACATCCTTGAACTGATTCATGCCCGCGTTAGTGAACAACAATGTCGGATCGTCGTGAGGAATAACTGGGGCACTTGGAACAATCCTATGCCCTCGTTCTTCAAAATATTTTAAAAAACTATTTCTGATTTCTTTTGATGTCATCTATATGCTTCTTTTCTATGTTTGATTCTAAATATTCTAATTCGTTGCGCTGTATCATCCACCTCATACAACACACGATAATCACCGATGCGAATACGCCAATCATTTCTTGATCCAACTATTTTCCTGCAACCAATTGGTCGTGGATTATATTTCAACTTTTCGATATCAATTAAAATGTTTTGACTGATCCTGACGGGTAAGCTTTCGATATCATTCGAAGCGGATGGTTTGAACGAAATCGAATAATTCATCTTTTCTTTTTTAATATTTTCTTTTTAACTTCCTCAAATGGAATGTCCGGTTCGGATCGAACTTCATTAATGGCTTTAAGATCTTCTAGATCCTCAATTTGTTCAATCAAACTTTCATATCTTTTATATGAAAGCAAAACATGAGATCTCTTCCCTTTTGCATCGTACAATATCTCTTTTTCTTTTACTCTAAAACCCATACTATCTTCTCCTTTATACTTCAATCTGTGTCAGTAATTCAATTTCTTCAAGTACACTGCTCACCTGCATACACTTCACTATCTCGCCGTAGTAAACGATAGCTTTCCCTTCATGATGAACCTGCAATGTTAAAGCTTCCGCCTTAGTCAAGCCGCAGCCAGTTGCACGCATAATCTGGTTTATCACTTCAACAAATGTGTGCACCTCATCGTTAAAGAGAATAACTTTCGCCGGTTCTTGAATTTCTTCTTCGACTCCGGTTATTTCTTCCTGCTCTATTAACGGATTGGTGTTAGCCATTTGTTCCACTTAATCTTCAATTGAGATAATTGACAATAGAAAGTAGCAAAAAACGCAGAATTATGCAAAAATGAATCCATTGACTTTTTACATCGAATAGGATATATTAAAAGTAAATCAATTCAGTTCAAAAAACATTTGGAGGATCACTACAATGAGACGGTTTCTTTTTCTATTCTGGATAATGATTATTTTCTCGTCGATATCCTGCAAAGAAGCAGTTCATATTTCATCTGCTGACCAACAGGTCGATGGTCTGGGAAAAATAACACTTTCACTTTCCGATATTCCGGTCGGTATCACTCAGGTTACCGCTAAATTAACCCGTGAAGGGTATCGCGAGAAATCGATTCTCCTTCGAATCTCAGATTCGTCTTCAACGGCATCCGGAGTGTTCACAAATATAGATATCGGTTGGTGGCACTTGAAGGTTGAAGCGTTTGACGATCAAGGTTATTCGAGATATCGCGGTGAAAGGGATATAAATGTTCTGCCGGGCGAGACATCGATTGTTGAACTTGAACTGATACCGACAACGGGTAATATAGAAATTAAGGTTCATTGGGGATCAGGCGAAGGTCATATTATCAGACCGGACCATACTAAATGGGAATGGACCAGAGATGATCGGGGTGGAGGTTCTCAAGATAAATTGATATTTTCGGACAGTGTTGTAAATATTCTGCCGGTCGAACACGTACATTTTGTAAACAGAACTATCAATGCTGGAGCGGCAACATACCGTTTTAAATTTAAAGGCAGCAATTTTAAATTTGCTTGGAGGTTGAGTTTAAATGATTCTATAAAAGGTACCGTTCTCATATTACAGAAAGTCCCCGGGGGTGAATTCGATTTTATTCATGTAAGATGGTACGGTTTCTATTATGGCTGGCATAATAGTAACGATGCTTTTGGAAACAGACTAATCGTTAATTTTGATTCTTCAAGCTGGCATAGCATACAAATTAAAGACTCCGGAAATAATTTGAGATTCTGGTTCGATGGAAAAGAATTAGATTTCTTCACGAATCGAATTCCGGTCGAAGCGTTTCTGTCGGACTTAGGAAAAGGTGGATTAGGTATTGGCAATGATATGCAGGAAGTTGTCATGTATAAAGATATGGAAGTTATTTTGAACAAATAAGTCATTAAATCGATTGACCGTTTATTTTTAGTGAACCAAATTGTAACGATGAATATGAAACTATCTCATATAAGGATATGGAAATAATCAGATAATCCAATAAACTTAGAAAATAATAATTAGTACTATCAGAGTTATACAAGTATATAAATTCATGAAGCGAAAATTCAGCATAATTCTCCTCTCCTTAATCTCGTTCTTTATCGGATATCTTGGAGTTGTGTATCATTCAAAACTTTCCTCGAATACCAATGAACAGGTGAAGTTAGAAAGCGGCGCCTGGAAAGCATTCGAGTGGTGGTACACCCAGAGGGCACTGCCGTACGAATTTATTCCGCGTGCCGGGTTCCAAAAAGCGGTTCGCTATCTTCAATCCTCCATGAAGAAGGAAAGGAAACTTCTTGCAAACGGATTGTCGAGTTCGGAATGGACTTCTATGGGACCGACAAATATCGGCGGACGAGTTCTTGCCATCGCGGTCAATCCTGACAATACTAATATTGTTTGGGCAGGATCGGCAAGCGGAGGATTATGGAAATCGATATCCGGCGGAACGGGATCGAATGCCTGGAGTTATATTAACACCGGATTTAATTCGCTTTCTATCAGCGCGATTGTTCTCGATCCATTCGATCCGAATATCATGTACATCGGAACCGGTGAGATCAGCATGTATCACCGTCCGTTGGTCGGAACACCCGGCGCTCGCGCATCTTACGGAATGGGAATACTGAAATCAACAGACGGCGGAACTACATGGAATCAGACCGGATTAATCTGGTCGTTCCCGGAAATTACAGCCGTACAAAAAATAGTAATCAACCCACTCAACGCCCAAACTATTTTCGCGGCGACAAGCGAGGGTGTGTATAAATCGGTCGATGCCGGCTCCACATGGATTAAATCGAATTCCGTTCTCATGGCGATGGATGTTGTGATGAGTCCTAACGATACATCGACACTTTTTTCATCGCATGGAAATCTCAACTCCTCCCCGAATCCCGGTTTATACAAAACGACAAATTCAGGCGTATCATGGTTTATGCTAACCAACGGATTACCCGCTACCGACTTCGGCAGAACATCACTATCGGCATCACCTTCGAATCCATCGATCATCTATGCAAGTATCTCCGATGCATCGACTGGGAGCGCGCTGGGATTGTACAAAACTACAAACAACGGAAACGCTTGGACCCTTGTTAATTCAACCAACATTTTCGGTTCGGTAAGCCGCCAAGGATGGTACGATAATGTGGTTGCGGTACATCCGGCAAATTCCGATACGATCTTTTGCGGAGGAATAGATATTTATAAATCGACTGACGGCGGCGGAAACCTCGGCGTAATCTCTGTCGGTGTTGTTCATGTCGATCAACATGCAATCGCCTTCGATCCGACAAATCCGAATATAATTTATTTCGGTACAGACGGCGGTGTTTATAAAACGATCGATGGCGGAACATCATTCATCAACTGTAACAACGGATTTGTAACGACTCAATTCTATCCGGGTTTCGCAAACGCATATGATGATTCGACTATAGCCATCGGCGGATTACAAGACAACGGAACTTTAAAATTTTCCGGCGGAGGTTACTGGGGTAATCTTCTTGGCGCTGACGGCGGTTTCTGCGCAATCGATCCGAACGACCATGATATCATGTATTATGAAACTCAATGGTTACAACTTTACAAAACAACAAACGGCGGATGGAGCGCCACATATAAAGTTTACGGTCTTCCAACCGGATCGGGCAATACCAATTTCATCGCTCCATTCGTTATTGCTCCTTCCAATTCCAATATTCTATATGCAGGCAGTAGAAACGTTTACAAGACAACCGATGGAGCTAATTCATGGTTCTCTTCAAACGGGCAAACATCACTTAACGGAACAAACATCGCGTGCATCGGCGTAGCGTTCACAAGTGCCGATACATTAATTGCCGCCACTGGAACCGGGGCTTTCGGTGCGACACCGGTTTTTGAAGTTTTCGCATCGGTGAATGGCGGCCAGTTGTGGACAAACGTTACAAATCACCTGAACGGCAACCAAAATCTTCCGGATAGATACCCAACCGATATTGAATTCGATCCAACAAACAGTGCAGTCGCATATCTAACCTATTCCGGTTACGGAATATCTCATATTTTCAAAACAACCGATGTCGGACAGAATTGGACCGATATTTCGGGAACATTACCTGATATACCGCATCAGGCAGTTTGCGTCGACCCCGAAGATCCGGCTAATGTTTATATAGGAACTGACCTTGGTGTTTTTCATTCTTCCGATTTTGGATCGAGCTGGGAAGAATTTAACAGCGGTATGCCGTCAGCTATGGTATTGGATGTTACGATATCGCGACGGAACGGAAAACTTCGAGCTTCAACATTCGGTAACGGAGTTTATCAGCGTCCGCTGGTCCGCATACCTTCGATTGATCTTGCCTCGCCGAACGGCGGAGAAGTTTGGGTAGCCGGAGCTGAAGAACCTATCACATGGTCAAAAAAATTTGTTGATCTCGTTAAACTCGAATACACATCGGATAATGGAACATCATGGAACCTGATCGCCGATGATGTCCCGGCATCGGACGGTTCTTATCCATGGTCGGTGCCAGCAGTTGGAACAGATCAAGCGCGTGTACGGATTACAAACACAGGATTGAGTTCTGTCGCCGATTCAAGCGATGCACCGTTTACGATATTGTTGCATGCAGATGTCGTGAGGGGATGGAATCTGCTTTCACTTCATCTGAAGGTTTCCGACCCGCGATCATCGACTATTTTCCCTACTGCAACCGGATATACTTACTCGTACAATTCATCTTACATTGCTCGAGACACATTATTGAACGGTGTCGGGTATTGGATAAAGTTCGGTGTCCCACAACTCATTCCTATCGCTGGCGATTCAATCGAAACCGATTCAATCGATTTGAAGGCAGGATGGAATATGATAGGCTCGATATCAAAAAGTGTTGCAGTGAATAATATTACTGAGATACCTCCGGGGATCGTGACGTCTTCATACTTCGGGTACAGCAACGGTTATAGCGTCGTTGACACTATAAATCCCCGATCCGGATACTGGGTAAAAGCCAACAGCGACGGTATATTGGTGCTCTCGGCTTCGACCGGTGGTTCACAATACAGAGAAAATGTTTTCTTTTCTAAGAACAATCTTAATACTTTGATTATCAAAGATAGCAATGGAAACCGACAGACATTATATTTTACTCTTAATGATGTGGATGCGAATATCGAACGATATACATTACCACCTTTACCGCCGACAGGAATGTTCGATGCGCGATTTACAACTCAGAGGATATTGGAGATTATCCCGAACAATCTCCAGTCGTACTTTGAAAGAGCTATAATGATCACATCACCGCAATATCCTTTAACTATCAGTTGGGACATCGGTGCAGACAATATCGATTATTCTCTAATCGATGGCAATCGTAACATCATCCCTATGACGGGCAAAGGATCAATTACCATCCAACATCCTACGACACAAATCGTTCTACATGCCGAGAGAAGTCTGCAAACTACTCCCCTCACTTTCAAACTCGAACAGAACTATCCGAATCCGTTTAATCCAGCGACAATTATCAATTATCAATTGCCGATTGACAATTGGGTAACAATCAAAGTGTACAACGTGCTGGGTGAAGAAGTAGCGACACTCGTGAATGAAGTTAAGAAGGCAGGACAATATGAAGTTGAGTTTTCCGCCGCCACCTTTTCAAGCGGCGTGTACTTCTACCGATTGGTTGCTGGTGACTATGTCTCGACGAAGAAATTAATTTTGCTCAAATAGCACTATTGTTAGATCGAAAACAAAAAAAGCCGACCCTAATAAAGTTGGCTTTTTCATTTCCATTAAATCTTGTCTACATATTCTTGATGATCACGTCACCAAATTCCGAGCACTTCACTTCTTTGGCGCCTTCCATCAATCGGGCGAAGTCGTACGTGACAACTTTCGATTTGATCGCGTTATTCAATCCTTTGATAATGAGATCGGCTGCTTCCATCCATCCCATGTAACGCAGCATCATCTCGCCGCTGAGAATAAGCGAACCGGGATTGACCTTATCAAGATTCGTGTATTTAGGTGCAGTGCCGTGTGTTGCTTCGAATATTGCATGACCGCTGACATAATTAATATTCCCGCCGGGCGCAATACCGATTCCTCCAACCTGTGCGGCGAGCGCATCACTAAGATAATCACCGTTCAGGTTGAGCGTTGCTATTACATCAAATTCTTCCGGTCTGGTTAATACTTGCTGGAGTGTAATATCGGCTATGGCATCTTTGATAAGAACTTTACCGGAAGCGAGGGCTGACTTCTGTTCTGCATTCGCCGCATCTTCACCTTTTTCTTTTTTCGTCCGCTCCCACTGCGACCATGTATAAACTTTGCCGCCAAACTCACGCTCAGCCAGCGCATATCCCCAATCGCGGAAAGCGCCCTCGGTAAACTTCATTATGTTTCCTTTATGAACGAATGTTACAGACTTTCTTTTCTGGTCGACAGCATATTGAATTGCCGCACGGATAAGCCGCTCGGAACCTTGAGCAGAAACCGGTTTTAATCCGACACCGACTTTTACAGAAGCATCTTCTTGAGATCGACCGATCATATCATTCCAACCGCTAATTTTGTTGGTCGTTCCGAAACGAATCTTCTTGAACATATCGGGAAATTCTTTCGAGAAGAAGTCGAGCATCTTCTGCGCTTCAGGCGAGCCGGCTGTAAACTCGATTCCGGCATAAATATCTTCCGTATTCTCACGGAAGATTATCATGTCAACCGCTTCGGGTTTCTTTACGGGCGATGGAACACCCTTGAAGTATTGAACAGGTCTCAAACAAACATACAAATCCAGCATCTGCCTTAATGCGACATTGAGCGAACGGATCCCTCCACCTATTGGAGTTGTCAACGGACCTTTGATGCCGACAAGATATTCTCTGAACGCTGTAACCGTTTCATCGGGGAGCCAGGAATTAAATTGTTTGAACGATTTCTCTCCGGCAAAAACTTCCATCCATGCAATTTTGCGTTTGCCGCCGTAAGCTTTCTGAACCGCCGCATCGAACACACGCACCGATGCCCTCCAGATGTCGGCACCTGTACCGTCGCCTTCGATGAAAGGAATGATTGGATGATCGGGAACGTTCAATTTTCCGTTAGTGATAGAAATTTTCTGCCCGTGTGCAGGTGGTTGTAATGATACTGTTGCCATTTTATAATTCTCCAAACATTGATTTTATTTTTCTGTGGAGACAAACTCACAGATTATAGTAAAAGGTTATGGTATATATAATAAATATTTTGTAAGAATCCAAGGAAAAAAATGTAGGAGACAACGACCACTAACCCAAGCTGATATGCATTCCCTCATTTATTATTCTGAGCTTAGATCTCAGTCTAGGAGTACAACACTTTGACAGCGCGGGAATCCGGTGAGAACATTTATGATTCTAACCTATTTGATCATCTATGATTTAATTTGAAATCCATTTTGTGCCTGGATAATATTTATTGCAATACATTTCAATCAATTCAATTATGTAATCTGAGCTATAAACGAAATTTAAATTGGCGCTATAAATATATTGACCTTGATACACCATCATACTACTGGACATTATACCGACAATATAATTAAATGGAATGGGTTTAATATTCATTTTTCCTTTTGATAACGGAGTAATATTTATTCCAACAGGAGCAAAAACGGGACCCCCACTATTACCAAATATTAACATTCCATCAATTAATAATAACTTCCCCTCAATTTCATATTTTGAGACTTTACCAAGTCTATCTATCATTTGATTTTAAAGTTTAATAACTTCACCTGGAAGCGTAGAAACGTGTCCCGAAATAATAATTGGGTGATAGTTAGTAGTTGAATATATATCTAATGGAAAACCAGCTGCGTAAATCTGTTCACCAATTGATATATTAATATTAGAAAGTCTCTTAAATGGTACTAATGCATTCATAGGCAAGGCCATATTGTTTAGACCTGTATCTATAAATGCTCCTGAGACAATAACTAATGCAACATCAATTTCATGTTTTGGGTGTAACATGATTCTTTGGGAATCTATTTTATTCTTTTTATCTAATATATCGATAGTTTGTGTCTTTAGTCCCTTATGTGATGTGAAATTAATCGCCAGAGGATTGTAGTATGAAGTTATTCCCGAGTCTACAATATTCCAATTAGTAATAACATGCTTATTGGTAATTAAAAAAAATATCGTATACTTTGTCGTATCTACAAGGCATTCTCTACCAATTATAAATCCAGTGCCAGAACCTGAATTAGAATTTATTCTGACAACTGATTTTAAAAAGTCATCACCAATTCTTTTTGTGTAAAGGGAATCCTGTGCATTTAGCAAATTGTTTAAGAGCATTGCTAAAACTAAGTACCATCCAATATGTTTCATCTTAAACCCTCTATGAATAAGCAAATGTAGAGAGAAATCCGGTCGATGTCAACCCCTCCCCATCCGCGTTTGTTTCTTTTTCAGACTTTGCGTATATTTTGACCTAGTTTTAGAACAATCTTTTAACGTCCCCTTAAGGAGTTTACATGAAAAACTATACGATTTTAGCCGTCCTCGTGCTTATTCTCTCCATTGTATTATTCACAGGATTTCAGTGCGCATCTCAGGAGATGACAAGCGCCAAGCTCTACATCCAGCGATCCGACTGGGAGAGCGCCGAGAAGTGGCTTGCACAAGAAGTTGAAAAAAACCCAACCAACGCCGAAGCATGGTGGCTCCTCGGCAACGCAAAAATGCAGCGCGCCAATTATGCCGGCTCCATCGAAGCATACGATGCCTCGTTGAAAAACAGCAACGAGTTCACCGAAAAAATCGGTCAGGCAAAAAAATATATCTGGAGCCAGGCATTGAATCAAGGAGTGGGGTTGTACAATAAAAGCGTCAGCGCATCACCCGATAGCGCAACGATGCTCTTGAAGCAAGCCGTCGAAAGTTATAAATTGGCATTGATCGTAAATCCGGATAGCGTTATTACGTATCAGAATCTTGCAGTCGCGTATCACGGGCTTGGAAATACCGATGACGAAATCGTTACAATTAAAGAAGCATTGAAACGGAAAGAGTCATTGTCTCTTCATATTTCCCTCATCAATGTATATCTTCAGAAAGCTCAGGATGAAGAAGCAAAGAGCAACAAAGCCGGGGCAACCGAAAATTATAACACCGCAATAGACGCCATCACCGCAGGACGCAAGTACGATCCCGAAAACTCGGAACTGCTTGCAACCATGATCGATATCTACGTTCGCGTCGGCAGGGCGAATGAAGCTAAACCTTTCATCAGGGAAGCCATCGTAAAAGACCCTACCAACAAAGTGTTCCAATACGATCTCGGCGTACTTCTGATGCAGACAGATTCGCTGAATGAAGCTATTACTCATTTCGAGAATGCGCTCAAAGTCGATCCGAATTATGAAGTCGCTCTTCAGAATATCGGCGTTACGTACATGCGGGTGGGCGACAAGATGAAACAAGCGGCGCAATCTACCGACATGAAAAAGAACATCGATAAATCGTACGTCGAGAAGTTCAAGAAGGCGAGCGAATATTTCAAACGATTGTCCGAAGTAAAACCGAACGATACAAACGCCTTCGATCTTTTGGCTTCAGCTTATGCGAATTCCGATATGGTAAAGGAAGCGGAAGAAGCGCTCGAAAAAGCAGATTCACTCAGAAAAAAATAACTCACAAGATTTTCAATGCCCTTCATCAAAAAAGATGGAGGGCGTTTTCATTTTACCGGAAAGAAAAAATTATGGTTAACCCGAATCAACCGCCTACACAGCAGATCAGCATAGAATTAGGCGAGAAAGAAGCCGAAGGTATTTACTCTAACCTGGCTATCATCACACACTCACCTGCTGAGTTTATAATAGATTTCACCCGCGTTTTACCCGGCGTGCCGAAAGCTAAAGTACATGCCCGAATCATAACAACGCCCCAACATGCAAAACTGTTGTTGAACGCGCTGAGGGATAACATAGAGAAATTTGAAAAATCCTTCGGTGAGATAAAAATTCAGGGCGAGCCGACACCCGGCGGGTTCGGCTTTCAGCCGCCGACTACCGGTGATAAGGTACACTGAGTTCAAACGGGAATCTAAAATCGGGGAGGTTTTTGTAACTTAAATTTCATCGTACCGGATATCCGTCATTCGATATCCGGTCAGTGATCTTTCATTACAGTATGTACTTCGTCAAATCTTTATTTTTCATTATATTCGCCAGTTGTTCGACTACCATCTCCTTGGTGACCAAAATAGTTTTTCCTACGTACTTATCCGGGGCATCAAAAAGCACATCCTCCAAAAGTGTCGTCATGATTGTATGAAGCCGTCGCGCCCCGATGTTTTCTACTTGCTCGTTTACTTCTGCGGCTAATTTTGCTATTTCGTTCACGGCTTCTGGCGTAAACTTGAGATCGACACCCTCAGTTTCAAGTAATGCAGAATATTGTTTGAGCAGAGCATTCTGAGGCAGCGTCAGAATTTTTACAAAATCATCAACCGTTAAACTTTCCAGCTCGACACGAATCGGAAACCTGCCTTGAAGTTCAGGAATAAGGTCGGATGGTTTGGATATATGAAACGCACCTGAAGCGATGAAAAGTACATGATCTGTTTTCACACTGCCATATTTTGTGAGAACCGTGCTTCCTTCGACAACCGGCAATAGGTCCCGCTGGACTCCTTCTCTTGAGACATCGGGACCGGACGAATGTCCCCGGTCTCCTGCAATTTTATCTATCTCATCTATAAAAACGATTCCCGAATTCTCAACGCGTTCCAGCGCGTCTTTCACGATTGATTCCGTGTCCAGCAGTTTTTGGGTTTCTTCCTGAATTAGAATACTCCGTGCTTCAGCGATCGTCATCTTGCGTTTCTTTGTTTTTTTAGGAAGGATGTTTCCAAACATCTCCTGGATATTCATTCCCATTTCTTCCACATTGAACGGACCGAAGACCTGCATTGCGGGAAGCTGGCTTGTGGTAACATCCATTTCGATGGTACGATCTTCAAGCTCGCCTGCATGAAGTTTCTCACTGAATTTATCACGAGTCGATTTATGCTCATTGTTCATAGTATTTTCTTCGATAACAGCGGTCGATTCTTGATGCGGTCCGCGGCGAACGGGCGGCACGAGGATATCGAGAATGCGCTCTTGACTGAGGCGTACTGCTTTATCCTGAACTTCCGATGCCTTCTCGTTTTTTAACATGTTCACTGCAAACTCTGTAAGATCACGAATCATCGATTCGACATCACGCCCGACATAACCGACTTCCGTAAACTTCGATGCTTCCACCTTGATGAAGGGAGCGTTCACTAATTTCGATAGACGGCGAGCGATTTCGGTTTTTCCAACTCCAGTAGGACCGATCATAATTATGTTGTTCGGCATGATTTCTTCACGGAGAGCTTCCGATGTCTGCAAACGCCGCCATCGATTGCGAATGGCAATGGCAACCGATTTTTTCGCCGCATGTTGTCCGATGATGTATTTGTCAAGCTCCCGCACGATCTCGCGCGGGGTCAATTCCTGCAACATTTCTTTTCTAATTTTTTTTGTCATTACAATTCTTCAATCATAATATTTTTATTTGTAAAGATGCATATATCGGCGGCGGCTTCCAGCGATAATTTTACAATTTCCGGCGCGGGTAGATTCGAATGTTTTCTAAGAATACGGGCTGCCGCCAAAGCATAATTACCGCCCGATCCTATTGCTACAATGCCGTCATCCGGCTCAACAATCTCTCCCGTTCCGGAAATAATCAGCGCCTGATCTTTATCCAGCACAGCGAGCAACGCCTCGAGCTGTCTGAGATATTTATCCGTACGCCAATTTTTTGCCAGCTCGACTGCCGCGCGCAGGAGGTTTCCGTGATACTGCTGGAGCCGCTCTTCAAATCGCTCGAAGAGTGTAAACGCATCGGCAGCGGCGCCGGCAAAACCTGCAAGAACGGTATCATTGTAAATTTTCCGGACTTTACGTGCGCCTTGCTTCATGATGGCATTACCTACGGTTACCTGACCATCACCGCCAATGACGGTTTTTCCATTATGGGTAAGACCGATGACTGTTGTGGAATGAAAGATTTGTGGCATAATATATTATTGTAAGATATTGATTAGATTTTTCTCCGGAGGCGGGCTACAGGCATCTTCATAGCTTCACGATACTTTGCCACTGTCCGGCGCGCTATATTCAATCCGTCGTTATTCAAAATTTCAGCTATTCGATCGTCACTGAGAGGATGATTCGGATCCTCACCTTCGATAATTCCCCGAATGGTTTTCTTCACTTCCTTATTCGAAACTTCTTCGCCCGATGATGTCGTCAGTTTATCGCTGAAGAAATGCCGCAGCTCAAATACTCCATATTCTGTTTGAACATATTTACCGTTGACTACCCTGCTGATCGTGGAGATATCCATACTGATAACTTCGGCAATATCTTTGTAAATCATCGGTCTCAGGTTCTCGCCGGTCTCAAAAAATGCTTTTTGCTTTTCAACTATTGTCCGCATTACTCTCATCATTGTATCGCGGCGCTGGTTGATTGAAGCAATGAACCATTTTGCGGCTTCAAATCGTTTTCTTATAAAGTCTTTTACCCCGTCTGCTTTGTCAGATTTATTCTTTCGTGACATCAGGTCTTTATATCCACGGTTAATCCGTAAAAAAGGTACGCTCCGGTCATTCAACTGAACGATAAAATCGTCATCATCTCGTTCTACGGTAAAATCAGGGACAATGTAATTTTGCTGTGCAGTAAATTGCCCTTCTCCCGGTTTCGGATTGAGCTTTTGAATCAAATCGAGAATCGGTTTTAACAGATCAGTCGTGATGTTGAGATTCTTCGCAAGCTCCTCGTAATGTTTCATCGTGAAATCTTCGAAGTGGTCGCGCAATATTTTCAATGCCTGTTCCGTAAGCGTAGAATTGATTTCAGAGATTTCGAGTTGGACAATGAGACACTCTTGTAACGTGCGTGCGCCGATTCCCGGCGGGTCGAGTTTCTGAATCATCTTTAGAATTTCTTCGCCACGCTCCGGAGTGATCGAGAGACCTTTTGACAAATTTAAATCCTGAATTATCAGACTTAGTTCTCTTCGGAGATAACCGTCTTCATCAATGTTGCCGACTATTTCTTCACATAACAATTTTTCATCCGGCGTCAGATCGAGCATCGTGATCTGATCCATCAGTTTTTGCGTTAATGTTACATCAGCAGGCTGTGGAAATTCATCTCTTTCCTCATCGCTGCCCGATATCGCATGAGTTTTATAGCCGTCAAGATTATCATTCATAAAATCTTCGAACGTGTATCCATCTTCGCTCGATGACGTCTCTTTCTCGGCTGTTTGTGTTTGCGCCGGAACTTCGGCAACCTCCTCTTCTTTTGATTCTTCCTGCTCTTGAACCGGTTCCATCTCATCGACCTCTTCCAGCAGAGGATTCAGCTCCAGTTCGGCTTTTATTCTCTGCTCCAAAGCAAGCACCGGTAACTGCAATAATTGCAAATACTGAACCTGCTGCGGGGTCAGCTTCATTTGCATAGTTTGCCGTTGAGATAGATTTAGCATTAGTATAAGATATTTAGCATGAAATTATTATCCGGATTCATTACGCCGCCGGCACTCTTCTCGGAATTCGTCATACCAGCTTTCACCGTATTTTCTGATTAAAGCATCCTTCAAAAAATCTGATAACATGATATTTTTGGTCCTGCCGTTTTCACGCGCGGTCACACACTCTATTATATTTTCGTCGCGCAACCGTTCTGGAGCGTTTTCAGATATCCGTATCGGAAACAAGTGGCACGAAAGCGGTTTCCGCCATGATATCTCGCCTTTAAAATACGCTTGCTCGATCGAACATCGCGCAATTCCATTATCATAAAAAATAAAAACACAATCTTTTTGGTCGATGCAGACCGTAGTAAAAGCGCCGGGGTTACCTTCAATGGCGCCTTCAGTATCCATTACTTTTAGATGTTGTTCCGGTAAATATTTTCGTGCATACGGAATTGCTTTGCTGAGTTCGTCCACTTCATCGTCTCGAACCGGAGCGCCTCTGCCGCCGGAAAGCGTACAGCAAGCGCCTTTACACCGTGCAACATCACAAGCGAAGTATTCTGAAGCTATATTATCTTCAATAAATGATTCGCCGATTTTAAATACTGCCATCTATAATACGAAAGTTTTTCATAAGGAAAAAATTCTAACTTGATTGCTTATTTTGCAAAATATAATTTCGTAAATCACTTCATTGCCTACAAATTGTTCACAATCTGACAAACATTTTCCCCGGCAACTGTTTTACCAAACCTTTGAATTCAAGGCTGAGTAAATTGACAAGGACATCCGCAGTTGACATCTTCGTGTTTTCCGCGATGCTGTCGATATGAGAAGGATGTTCAGTGATAATATCATAAATTGATTTTTCGAAAAAGCTTAATTCCGGCTCTGGCTTTAATTCTTCGTTCTCTCCCTTTTTCAGAATAGGCTTGAGTTTTGTGACGAGTTCGGATACAATATCTTCTATGTTTTCGACGAGTTTAGCCCTGCCTTCTCTTATCAATGCGTGACAACCGCGGCTGACCTTCGATCCGACATGCCCCGGCACAGCGAACACTTCGCGGTTTTGATCGAGCGCAGTATTTGCAGTTATCATTGCGCCGCCGTTGATATCGGTCTCGATGATGAGCGTTCCTAAAGATAAACCGCTGATGATACGATTCCGGCGTGGAAAATTCACCGCATCCGGTTTTGCGCCAAGTTCGTACTCAGAAATAATAGCCCCACGCTCTGCTATTCGCTCACTTAATATTTTGTTTTCAGGAGGATAGATGACATCTAATCCGGACCCAAGGACTGCAATTGTTCGACCACCCGCTTTTAATGTAGCGTTATGTACGATCGAATCTATTCCTCTCGCAAGCCCGCTGATAATCGTTATCCCAAGTTTAACCAATCCTTGTGCAAATTTTTCTGCTATTCTGGCGCCATAATCCGATGGAGAGCGCGTCCCGACAACGGCAATCGCATATTTATCCGTTTCGTTCAATTCACCATTCAGAAAGAAAAACGGCGGCGGGTCATAAATCTTTTTCAAGAGATCGGGATATTGTTTTTCCCAGATAGTAATAATGCGACTATCGATATGATTAAGTTTTGATAACTGCCTCTCAGCATACTTCTCGGCTTCTTTGATTTTCGGACTGCGGATGTAATGCACAATGGAAGAAGCAAGTTTTTCGGTGAAACCATCGATGGCAACGATCTCTCTTGCAGAAGCTTTGAGTACGGAAGAAGGATTCCCGAAATGGGTTATTAATGTCCGCAACCTGTGGGATCCAACGTTGGGAACCTGAGTAAGAACAAGTAAATCATATATAGAGAACATCAACTATCTCCCTTGACCGGTTAAAAAGCTCCATCTTTTCATCACTCCATGATAGGTCTACTCCACGACTTCGAATCCATCGACAACCGCGACAATTACAGAATGAACCGGCGCTTTTTTATTTTTGATCACCTGCGCTGCGCTCTGACCTTCCTGAACTACGAGAACCGTGTCGCCAACGCCTGCATCTACCGAATCGAGCGCCAATAAATCCCTCCCGATTAATTTTCCGTTAAGGTCTACCGGCTGAACAATCAGAATTTTTTGTCCTTTAAGGTGTTCGTTCTTTTGTGTAGCTACGATTGTTCCGATAACCTTGCAAAGTGTCATTCTCTTAACCTATCTGGTTTTTAAATTGATTAACGATCTCCTCAGCTTGCTCCATAGTCGGCGCTTCAGCGATTATGCGAATGATCGGTTCGGTATTACTTTTCCGCAAGTGAATCCATGAATCGGAAAAATCGATCTTCAATCCATCGTCAGAATTAATTGTTCCAAGAGAACTATTGTTCTGTCGAATCTTCTCGAATATTTGATCGGGATTCTTTCCTGAAATATCGATCTTCGATTTAGAGATGGAGTATTGCGGCAGGGTTTTCTTGAATTCCGAAAGTGTCCCGCCAAACTCGGCAAGCTGCTGTAATATTACTGCAATACCTACAATAGCATCCCTTCCATAATGAACCGCCGGAAGTATCACACCGCCGCTTCCTTCTCCTCCGACAACCGCCCCGATTTCCTTCATTCGCATCGCTACATTGATTTCACCGACAGGAGTACGGAACACATTCGCATGATATAATTTGGCAACATCCTCGACCGCGCGGGTTGTAGAAAGATTTACCACAACTGACGGCTGAATATTAACAGCCGATGTTCTATGTGTGGCTGTAGTCGGTTTGCTGATGTGTTTATATTTCTCAAGTATAAATTTTACTACCGATGTAATTGTATATTCTTCACCGAACGGTTCTCCATTTTCATTTATCAGAACAAGGCGGTCGACATCGGGATCGACAGCGATACCCAAATCGGCTTTGGTTTCATGAACCCGGCGGCAAAGTTCGGCAAGGTTTTCCGGTACCGGTTCCGGTGTACGGGAAAATATTCCACTCACATCGCAATTCATTTCGATAACTTCACAACCGAGATTACGAAGTAACTGCGGCACGATCATCCCGCCGGCGGCGTTGATACAATCTATAACAACTTTGAACTTGCGCTGTCGAATCTGTTCAACATGAATAATGGATTGATTCAGTACCGCTTCAATATGTTTTAAGTAGAATGTTTCATCTGCATTATGTTTGCCGATTTTGTTCCAGACAGCGTACTTAAACAGACCTGTATCTGCAATAGACCAGAAGTGTTTATTCTCTTCGGCATTAAGGAACAAACCTGAACTACCTATGAATTTCATTCCATTCCATTGGATAGGATTATGACTTGCCGTGATCGCGATTCCGCCGGTTGCACCAAGTTTTTCTACGGCAAGGGCTATCGTTGGCGTCGGCACAACACCGAGCGCAACGACATCACAACCCATGGATAGTAAAGTCGATGAGACAATATTCCCAATAATCTTACCGCTAACGCGCCCGTCCCTTCCGATAATAATTTTCCCTCGCTTGCAGTATTGTGCAAACGCGGCAGAGTATTTCACAACGATATCCGGAGTTAAACTTTCTCCGATGATTCCGCGAATACCCGATATGCTGACCATTAAGGACATGGATATTTAGTATTGTTATAATTCCAAAATAATATAAAAGTCTGTGAAAATGTAGCAAAGAAGTTGATGAGAAGCAATATTTGACTTTATCGATTTTCTTCCTAGTATCATTATTAAACTACAAATCTAACATGAGTGCAAAAATGCTTTCTTGCAAATAAACCTTGACTTTCACTAGAAAAGATGTTATACTTACCATTGAAGGCAATAGAGGAGATTTCATGAAACGCATATCATATTTGTTCTTACTTATAATCTTGATTTTCAAGCCGTTGGAGATTATTGCTCAGTGGTCTACCGATACCTACAACAACCTAATTGTTGGTTATGGACTTTTACCTGAACTTTGCAGCGACAGTGCCGGCGGTTGCTACATTACCTACGAGCAAGGGACAACATATCCACGCCATCTAATTCTTGAGCGATTGAACCGCTATGGTTATAAGCAGTGGGGAAGTGGTAAACAAATTACGGGTGAGTTTGCAGAGCAGCGCGGTGCTAAGATTGTTGAGGATGGACAGAATGGAGTAATAATTGCATATCTTGATGCGGAAGAATTTGGATTGACCAGTAGAATAACACGCTTGCGAGCACAAAAAGTGGATAGCAGTGGTAATTTCTTATGGGGATCTAATGGTGTACGTGTTTCACTTTCTGAGACAAACCAATATGATGAAGAAACAGTAACGGATGGGCAGAGTGGATGCATTGTAGCTTGGAAGGATACTATGAACATGCTGAGAGTTCAAAGGATCATAGAAAATGGCACCAGAGTATGGGGTGATAGTGGTTCGTTGGTTACATACACGCAAGAAAAACCTACAATTAGTTTCAATAAATCTATTGGTCTAATTATTCACTACTATATAAATGGAACATATCAAGCGCAAAGAATTAATCTACTAGGACAGTACCTCTGGGAAAATGGCAATATAATCCCAACAGGAGGGCGTGTTATTAAAAGTGATGAGAATGGCTTCTCGTATTTTCTAGGTGGGGAGTGGTTAGGTTACCGAAATCAAGAACTACTATTTACTATAAACCTTCAAAAGATAGATTCCTCAGGTTTACTTCGATGGGATAGTCTTGGTATTGTGTTAGACACATTAAATACAAACAATTTTATCACTTTAGATTTTACAATTCAAAACGGTTATTCAAACGTAGTATGGCCCCAGTTAATGAATGGTATCTGGGATATTCGCACTCAGATCGTAAGGAGCGATGGAAGTATGGTGTTTGCGTATGGAGGACGACCTTTGAGAAATATTACTTCTTTGAAAGGTATTACAGGTCTTATACCTTCTGATTCTTTAACAACAATATTTGTATGGACAGACAATCGTACTTCGCCGGGGATTTATTCACAACGGTTTGATACGCTTGGCTTAGCACTGTGGGATTCAAATGATATCGCACTTTGTAAAATATCTCTAGGTGGTTTAAAATTAGCTTCAGATTTAAGGGGTGGATGTATTTTAGTAGGCTGGCGCGAAACAGACTTTACTGTCAGAGCACAACAGGTAAATAAATACGGTCAATTGGGAGAAGTACTCACCACCGTTGAAAATATTACAGAACAATTACCGCGACAAGTACATCTTTTTCAAAACTATCCAAATCCGTTTAATTCAACAACGAAAATAAGTTATGAGATCCCATCGATGGCTCAAGTAAAATTGGAAATATATAATCTTTTAGGTCAAAAAATAAAAACTATTATTGATGAAATTCAAAGCACAGGAAGATATGAAATATCATTTGATGCTTCATATCTTACATCTGGAGTTTATATATATCAATTGAGAACTAATAAAACAATTTACAATCGTTTTCTAACAATTATCAAATAATATTATGGAAGGGTACAACAATGAAACAATTAATTATAGTTTCTGTATTAGTAATCACTCTCGCTTGTTGTGTCGGTGTAATAGTTGCGGCACCGTTTGATACGGGTTTTGTAACATGGCATCAACCGAATGGGGTAACTTTCATTGCACGGCTCTGGGGCGATGAATTCTTTTCGTGGTTTGAGACACAAGATGGCTACAGAATTTATCGCGCTTTTAATGGTTGGTACTACTATGCGAGTCTCGATGCAATTGGCGAGTACACAGCAAGTACGTCTCGTGTTGGCATTGAGCCACCGTTAGCATCATCATACAAGCTAGAGAGGAGTGCCAGCCGGATTGCACAAATAAATCAACGCATTTACGAGTTCGAACATGCATACCAAAGTAATTCTTTGACTAAAAAGCAAACCCCCGATGGTTTAATGACTGCCGTTCCTGAAACACTGAGGCTGGCAGTTATACTTGTAGAGTTTACTGATACTACTCATTATAAATCTCTACCACCCCCGAACGGTAATAGACCAGATGGTTATCTAAAATCTGATTTTGAGAATGAATTATTCTCACAAAATTATTGGTATGCACCCGCAGAATCACTTCAACAATATCCAAACTCCCCTCATCCGGAAGGTGATCGTATATATGGCAGCATGCAGGATTATTATTATCAAATGTCGAGAGGAAATTTCATACTTACAGGTCAGGTTGTAAATCCTGTAGATCCTGTCACCGGTGTACCGAAGTGGATTAAACTCGATCACTCTTGGCAATATTATTATGACCTTGAAAGTGATCCTCGTGCGTTAGCTCGTGAGGGAGTACAGAAGGCTTTAGACTCAGGTTATATAAGCGATGTTCCGGGGAATTCAAATTACTTCAACAAAAAATGCGTTATTTATGCAGGTAATGTTTATGAAGCTGGTGCATTATGGGGAGGTGGTGAAGCAATTAATGGAACATACTGCTGGGTGGGTGAAAGAACCGGGAGAAGAATAATTTATGAAAATAAGGCTTTTATGCATATGGGTTTTGTTGCTCACGAATTTGGTCATATTATAGGCTTTTATGACGATTATCAGAGCTATTATGTAGATAGAAGATTCAACCTAATGGATATTGGACTATGGAATGGACCTATGGATAAATGTGAATGTCCTGCATCCTTATCTCCATTTGAGCGTTGTGTAATAAAAAATTGGGTATCACCAATTTTATTAACTCGTGATACAACTAATTTCAAAGTTATATATGATTATCAAAATCCAAGAATTTTTCGCATCAACCCATTCAGCCGTGATTTGGTCGGAGATGAGTTTTATCTATTCGAGACAAGGCTTCGAAAAGGATTTGATCTTTATCTTCCAACAACGCCCGATAGTTTCAAATTTCAACCTGGCAATTTATTGATTTGGCATTTGAACTTTTATAGTAATATAAATCAGGATTCAGAACAAGTCGCATTAGTTCCAGCAGATAACAACAGGAATTATTATTTTTTAGCAGATTTCTTTCCAAAGGATTCAATCACAAACAGACAAAGCTACAATGATCTTACAATACCTGCAACATTAATTGGTGACGATCCTAATACAAAAGCACACTTTGCATTGAATGGTATAAGGCGTCATAAACCAATGAATCCATCAGATTCTGATTATACTATCATAGATACAATCGCTTTGAAACTCACTTATGCCTCGGGTACTATTACTCAAAATACCTCTTGGCAATATGATGTAAGGGTGGTTGGTGATGTGACCATCCAAAATGGTACAACTTTAACCGTCATGCCTGGGACAAATATTTATTTTGATCCTGGTTATACGTTGACCATCAACGGCAAGCTAATCGCCAAAGGGACCTCAACCCAGCGCATCACATTCACTTCAAGTAATCCATCGCCAATGTCGGGTGACTGGCAAGGTATCGTTTGCTCAGGCGGTGGACCTGATACGCTCAGCTACTGCAATGTC
The DNA here is from genome assembly GCA_964520905.1 of uncultured Chlorobiaceae bacterium. Lineage (GTDB taxonomy): Bacteria > Bacteroidota > Ignavibacteria > UBA10030 > SZUA-254 > JAGVIE01. The sequence goes on from CAZFQL010000019.1 coordinate 47,449, forward strand.
AAATATGCGTACGATGGTCTCCGATTAATGAATACTGCTGCTAATAGCTACATGCAAAATGATACAATCTCACGCTCGGCAAATTATGGATTGTTTGTCTCTAACACAGGAACAGCGAACACTTCATTGAAAATGTATAAATGCGGTGTGAATAATAACGATGGACGAGCAGTACAGGTAAACAATGCTAAAGTCCTTGTATCATATTCACGAATCGAGAGCAATGAATTGCAATCGATCGGTGTGTCGAATGTTTACGTTTGTAACGGTGGAAAAGTTTATATGGACAGCACACGAATCCAGAATAATATTGGCAGCGGCATTGATATCAGCGGAACAAACTCAAGAGTTTCACTTAGTATCAATGAAGTAACCAAGGGCTACAATACAGTAACACAAAATGGAGTTGGCGAGATATATGTACATAATTCTGCTACTGCATTCCTTGGATATATAGGATCAGGCGGGCCAATAGGAGGATGGAATAATGTATATAATAACGGAACCTATACCGGTCGTTTAATCAACAATGCCACAACAACAACAGTCCGCGCTCGGTACACTTACTGGGGTACACATAGGCCAAATGAATACGTTGGACCTGTCGATACGCTTTATCAACTTGGAAGTGCAGTCAACACACCTTCAAAAACGGTGTTTACTCTGCCGGAAGAAGGGCAATTAGCGTATGATCTTGATAAACAGGAGATGCTTGATTGGTTGAAGCAATTAAAGAATGACATTGAAGCGAATAGAGACAATGCAGAAGATGCACTTTATCAGCTTGCACTTCATGCAGGTCCCGGAGGAGAATATCAAAGTGTATTGGCTCTACCTTGGGAAACTTTCTTAAGCGCAATCGAGACATCCACGTTGCCAGTGAAACTTAAAATGTTAGCAGTAGGACTTCGTCTACAATCGATGTTGGATCAAAATCAGTTTCAAAGCGCGGTTTCATTATCTAATAAAATACTAAGTCAGAAAGGTATCACTACCGATATGTGGCTGTACTGTCAGACCAGAAAGATATTTGCCTCAGTCGGGATGGGCGACAGTCTCAACGCTTGGGCAATCTTCAATGGAATAAAGGATTATGGTAGAATTATCGATAGCTCAGCGATTAAAACGATGGAAGAATATCTCACACTTACAATGGGTCTCAACAACGGTAAAGTTACCAGCGTAAATAATCCGTTCGGGAATAACGATGAGAATACTGGCGGCATAAAGCCCGCAGCATATTCACTTGTGCAGAATTATCCAAACCCATTCAATCCAGTAACTCTCATCCAATATGGATTGCCTGAGCAATCACACGTTACACTGAAAATCTATGATATACTTGGCCGTGAGGTTAGAACACTCGTCAATGAAGTTCAGGAGGAAGGGTACAGATCGGTTATGTTCGATGCGAAAGATTTCCCGAGCGGTATTTACTTCTATCGTTTGCAAGCAGGCGGCTTCAACGATATCAAAAAGATGGTTTTGATACGCTGAGCACTGAGTCAATGCGGTAAGCCCATTCGGTTGTATTCCGAATGGGTTTACCTATAGTCATCCTTGAATCTCATCCCGATTTTCCGTAAGTTCTTAGAGAATTCATACAACAGAAATAGGTAATGCTATCTAAGAGTGATAAAGAATCCCTGTTGCAAATTGCCCGCATATCGATTGAATCTGCTGTTCGAAAAAAAGGAGAAGCAATAACAGAGAATCAATCATCAAGATTGAAGGAAAAATGCGGCGCATTTGTAACGCTGCACAAAAGCGGAGAGCTTCGGGGCTGTATCGGATATATTGAAAGCGATATACCGTTAACAGAAACAGTATGCGACGCCGCGAAAAAAGCCGCTCTTGAAGATTACAGATTCACACCTGTAACGCCGGATGAGTTGATGGATATTGAAATCGAAATCTCTATCCTCTCCCCTTTAAAACTTATACGCAACATAGATGAGATTGAAGTGGGAAAACATGGACTGATTATCGATTATCAACATAATCGAGGATTACTACTTCCTCAGGTAGCGACCGAATATGGATGGGACAAAGAAACATTTTTGAATCAAACAGCACGTAAAGCCGGATTACAATCGGATCAATGGAAAGATTCCAGATCAAAAATTTATATCTTTACTGCAGAGATCTTCAGGGAAGAAAAATAATATGACGACTATTCGGCAACCTGCAGTTGCAGGTATGTTTTATACGGCTAATCCCAAAGCGCTCGACAGGGAAATAGATCAAATGTTGGAAGAAGTAATCGTGCCGCGAATAAAAGGCTCTCTTGTCGCTCTTATTGTGCCACATGCTGGATATACCTATTCGGGTGCAACCGCTGCTCATGCATATAAGCTTCTGCAGATCAATCCGGTACAAACGGTTATTGTCATCTCGCCAAGTCACAGGGAATACTTCAAAGGCATCTCTATATTCAACGGAGACGCTTACCGGACTCCCCTGGGTAATGTTTCACTCGACTCAACACTAATCAATGATCTTATGAAAGATGAAAACATCATCGAGCTATCCGACCGGGGACATCTTGCCGAACATGCGATTGAAGTACAGCTTCCGTTCCTTCAAAAAGTGCTGGGCAATTTTAAATTAGTCCCTGTTATCATGGGCGACCAGAGCCGTGAGTTGTGTTATCACCTCGGCGATAAACTTGCAAAAGTACTAAAAGGAAGAAACGCGCTGATCATCGCTTCAAGCGATCTCTCACATTATCACACCGCGGATGAAGCGAACGCGCTGGATAAAATTACCATCGATGATCTAATTAAATTCGATCAGGAACAGCTTGCACACGACATTGACAACGAACTTACCGAAGCCTGCGGCGGCGGTCCGATAATAGCCGCGCTAAGTGCAGCCAAAATGCTCGGAGCAAACCACGTGGAAATTCTGCATCACTGCAACTCAGGTAACATCACGGGCGAACGCGATGCGGTTGTCGGTTATCTTTCTGCGGCAATCACGAGGGAGAATTAATCAGATATGGCTGTACAGTATCCGAAGATCACTATCATCGGAGCCGGAACCGTCGGTTCGGCATTTGCAGTTGCACTCTATGAAAAAGGTTATCCGATAATCGGTATTATCAGCCGAACAGGATCATCGGCTATTAAATTAGCTCATGCCGTCAAATGTAAAAATGTTTCCACGCAAATAGCAGACATACCGTTAAATACAGAAATCATATTCATCGCTGTTCCTGACAGATCAATCAGGGAAGTAGCCGCCGAACTGGCAAAAGTCAAAAAAATAAAATTCAATAAATTATTCATTGTACATTGTTCCGGTGCTCATTCCGTTGATGTGCTTGATCCCTTAAAGAGAAGAACCGCACTTGTAGGTTCAATCCACCCTGTTCAGACATTTCCTTCGTCCGGAAAACCGTCACGACTTCAATCTAAACTAAAAGGCATCTATTACGGAATCGAAGGCAATCCTGAGGCAATTGATAAAATTCAGCAGATTGTAGAAAATTTGGGTGGAAAGTCTATCGTTCTACCGAAAGAGTTGAAACCGCTCTACCATGTCGCTTGCGTGATGGCATCGAATTATTTGACTATGTTCCTTAATACTATCACTGAACTTACAAAGAAACTCGAAATGAAAGCATCCTGGGCGGAAGTTTTCGGACCTCTTATGATGACAACGATGGAGAACGTTATTCAATCGTCTGCGCTGTTAGCGCTTACAGGTCCTATTGTTCGAAATGATTTTGAAACATTAGACCTTCATCTGCGAACGTTAAATGAATATGCACCTCAGTTCCTGCCTATCTATACAATCGGGGGAATCGAGGTTGCGCGCATCGCAAAAGAAAACGGAAAAATAACACAAGAGAATTTTAACGAAATAATTAGTAAATTCAGAAAATTCATCAAATCAAGTTCAGTCAAAAATATTTCTAAGGTGAAACGGTGAAAGCATTAATAGCCAGCGGCGGGCACGGAACGCGCCTACGTCCGCTAACGCATACTCAGAACAAGCATCTCATACCTATCGCAAACAAGCCGATACTGCATTATGCCATTGAAGCCGCAGTCGATGCGGGAATTAAGCAGATCGGGATCATTCACAATGCCGACAGCCAAGAAGTTCCGAACGCAATCGGGAATGGAAAAAGATGGGGAGTAAAAATAACATTCATCCCGCAAAAGACTCCCGCGGGACTCGCGCACGTTGTAAAGATAGCAGAGAAGTTCATCGGGAAGGATAATTTTATTTTCTACCTTGGCGATAATATGGTCGTAGGCGGCGTGAAAAGATTCATAGATGAATTCGAGAAGAGCGACTGCAACTGCTGGCTGACGCTTTCAAGAGTCAAGGATCCGGAACGATTCGGTGTGCCGGTAATAAAGAATAATAAAATAATTAAGGTAGAAGAAAAACCTTCGAAACCGAAGAGCCAATTCGCCGTTGCCGGAATTTACATTTACGACCGGCATATATTTGAAGCAGTAAAGAAAATTAAGCCAAGCGCGCGCGGCGAGTATGAAATTTCCGATGCTCACACTTACCTCATCGAGCATGGATATAAAGTCGGATACAGCGAAATTACCGGATGGTGGAAAGATACCGGTAAGCCTGCCGACTTGCTCGAAGCAAATCGTTTGGTACTTGATAACATCGAACCGAATATCAAAGGTGACACTGACAAAATTTCATCCGTTCTCGGAAAAGTTATTCTCGAAGAAGGGTCGAAAGTCGTTAACAGCGTCATCCGGGGACCTGCAATCATCGGTAAAAATGCGATCATTGAAAATAGTTATATCGGACCGTTTACGTCCATCGGAAACAACACTATAATCCAGAACGCCGAGGTTGAGTACAGCATTGTTCTTCGCGATTCAAAAATCATGAATGTAAAACTCCGCATCGAAGGCAGTATACTTGGTAATGATGTGGAGATTGTTGAAGCGAACGGCAAACCGCATGTACACAGGTTTATGATCGGAGACCAAAGCAGAGTTGAAGTTGCATAAGATATGTTTGATATTTGATGTTAGATATTGGATGTTCGATGTCCGATATTTGCGGGCTAAGTGAGAATAATGATGGATACAGGGTATAAGAAATTAGACATATACAAATTATCGTATGATTTGGCAATTAATATCCACAAGATGACATTAGTATTACCGAAGTTCGAAACTTACGAAGAAGCAAGCCAAATCCGTCGAGCATCAAAATCTATCCCGGCAAATATCGTTGAAGGATATTGCTTAAGAAGGCATAAAAATGAATACCTTCAATATCTTCATCGAGCACTCGGTTCATCTCAAGAAACAATCGTGCATCTGAATATGCTCTATGATACTCAATCGTTATCTGATAAAAATATTTTTCACGAATTATCTGAACAATATGATCACCTCGGTAAAATGATATTCAGATTTATAGAATCAGTTATTGCAGAACATCTTCCTCCTGCTTATGTAAAAGAAGAAAATTCATGTTATGAAACTCAACAAAAAACGAACATCTAATAACAAATATCGGATATCAATTTATGGACTACCAAACACTACTTCTAACAATCAAAGACCGCATCGCGGTTGTTACTATCAATCGTCCCGACAAGCTCAATGCATTGAATGCTCAATGTAAAAGTGAGTTGAAGGATTTATTCACTAACTTAAAAACCAATCCCGATGTTGATGCAGTCATCCTCACAGGTGCGGGTGAGAAGGCGTTTGTTGCCGGAACTGATATAGGTGAGCTAACATTGCTCAATGCTAAAACTGGAAGAGAATTTTCAGAAGGTGGAATCTCCCTCCTCGATCTCATTCAGCATCTTGGCAAACCGGTAATAGGCGCTGTAAATGGTTACGCCCTCGGCGGTGGCTGCGAACTTGCAATGGCATGCCATATTCGCGTTGCATCTGAAAATGCAAAATTCGGTCAGCCGGAAGTTAACCTCGGCACTTTTCCCGGTTACGGCGGAACCCAACGCCTACCCCGTCTTATCGGACACGGCAGGGCAATGGAAATAATACTGACAGGTAACCAGATCGACGCGAATGAAGCTTACCGCATCGGTTTAGTAAACAAAGTTGTCCCGCTTGCCGATTTACTTTCAACAACAGAAACAATGGCAAGGTCAATAATCAGCAAAGGACAACCGGCAGTTCGATTAGCTCTTAAAGCGATCAATGCCACATTAGAAAAATCTTTGAGCGATGGGTTGAGGCACGAAGCAGAGTTGTGGGGCGAGTGCTGTGATACTGAAGACTTCAAGGAAGGTACGAATGCATTTATCGAGAAACGTAAACCGATCTTCAGGGGGAAATAATTTTGTACTTTGATAAATCGGTATTTTTTCGTTTCTTGATTATTCTCGCAGCGGCAGGCGCAGCCATTGTTTTATTCCTTGCTGATCAGTCACTTGCTAAAAAACAAAGTAAGCAAGCGCCTCTAAATATAACCTCTGCCACAAGGGAAATCGACCGTGCTGTCGATTCCGTGCTGGCACAATTTCGAATAGACAAGAAGTGGTGCCGGAAAAAAAATGTTGAAATTCCCGGCACAAATTTTAATCGTGTGGAACGAAAGGTCCTGATTCCGCCGGAGATAATTCCAGTTCAAATGAATCAGGCATTGAACATGATTGCGCAACGGTACGGTGGCAGAGCGATCGGATCAGAAAATCTGCGAGAGAATTCGGTAACCATACACATCAAACTCGAAGGGTACATTATTCAAACAATCATTTTGAAAACATCAAAGGATTTAAAACGAACAATCGAAAAGAAACAACAAAAAAAGATATAATTAGGAATTTATGGCAAAACCGATTAATAATAATGAATCACAATTAATGGATAAACTCGTCTCACTTTGTAAACGAAGGGGATTCATTTTTCAATCATCAGAAATCTATGGCGGCTTAAATGGCGCTTGGGATTACGGTCCACTGGGTGTTGAGCTGCTCAGAAATGTCAAAGATGAGTGGTGGAAGAACATGACTTATCGTGAAGATATCGAGGGTTTAGATGCTGCTATTCTGATGCACCCGCGCGTTTGGGAAGCGTCGGGACACGTCGAGAACTTTACCGACCCCATGGTAGATTGCAAGCAATGCAAATCTCGACATAGAGCAGATATGCTTTCTCCACTTCTGAATTGTGAGAATTGTGGATTAAGAATTGGTTCGACTTTAAAATCTGATGAACGGAGAAAGTTGAAAAAAGATTTTGGAGAAGAAGGACTACAACAAATTCTTCATACCATTGAAAATCAAAAAGTTTGTCCTAAATGTGGAAATTCAAAAATTATAATTAGCTACTTTTGCCCAAGTTGCGGTAGTGCTGAATTAACGGAAGCTCGGCAATTCAATCTCATGTTTAAAACATTTGTCGGTCCCGTGGAAGATTCGGGAGCGGTTGTTTATCTTAGACCGGAGACGGCTCAAGGAATATTCGTGAACTTTCTTAACGTCCAGTCATCGTCGCGGCAAAAACTGCCATTCGGTATCGCGCAAATCGGTAAAGCTTTCCGTAACGAAATCAATACGAAGAATTTTCTTTTCCGCACACGCGAATTCGAACAGATGGAAATGCAGTTCTTCGTCAAGCCCGGCACCGATGATAAATGGTTCGAATACTGGCGTGAACAGCGGATGCAGTGGTTCATCGATCTCGGTATGAAAAAAGAAAAACTCCAGTGGCATCAACATGCACCGGACAAACTTGCACACTACGCCAAAGACGCGTACGACATAGAGTATCTATTCCCATTCGGTTGGGGAGAGATTGAAGGTGTACACAACCGGACAAACTTCGATCTTTCACGACATGAGGAATATTCCGGCAAGACTTTGAAATATTTTGACGAAGAAACGAAAGAGAAATTTACACCATTCATCATCGAGACATCTGCCGGTGCAAGCCGCTCTCTTATGGCATTTCTTGTCAATGCGTACCACGAGGAAGAAGCAATGAGTGCAGAGGGAAAAATGGAACAACGGGTAGTTATGAAATTTCATCTCAGGCTTGCTCCGATTAAGGCGGCAATCTTCCCGCTAGTCAATCGTGACGGTATGCCGGAGATCTCGAAAAAAATCGAACGGGAACTGCGTCCGCACCTAAGGGTGTTTTATGACGATAGCGGCGCAGTCGGCAGAAGATACCGCCGTCAGGATGAAGTCGGTACTCCATACTGCATCACAATAGATTCGCAGACTTTAGAAGATCAAACCGTCACCATTCGTGAAAGAGATTCCATGGTGCAGGAACGAATTGCAATGGATCAACTTCTTTCTTATTTTAGAACTAAATTTATTCTCGGTTAAAACAATTAAACTATGTCGTTCAAAAATATAGAGGGCAGAAATATGAAAAAATTACTCACAGTCGGAATTATTCTAACACTCAGCATTTCCATAATTTTTATGGGATGCGGAACAAGTAAAACATTCAGAGGCGGTGCTATCGGTGCTGCGGCAGGTGGAATAATCGGCGGCATCATCGGTAAACAATCGGGGCACACCGCAACCGGTGCGATCATCGGTGCGGCTATCGGCGGCACGGCTGGCGCTTTGATCGGTCATTATATGGATAAGCAAGCAGAAGAAATGCAGAGAGACCTGAAGGGCGCAAAGGTTGAACGTGTCGGTGAAGGGATCAAAATCACATTCGATTCAGGAATACTCTTCCAAGTTAATAAATCGGATCTACAGCCGGCAGCAAAATCCAACATAGAAAACCTTGCTAAGATTTTGAATAAATACGACGACACGAATATTCTTATTGAGGGCCACACCGACTCAACCGGCACGCTGGAACACAATCAAATGCTGTCGGAAAAGCGCGCTGAATCTGTGTCAGGTTATCTCAAGGGTTTAAATGTTCAGGGACTCCGCATTACAACTGTCGGTTATGGTCCTAACCAACCAGTCGCATCCAACGTGACCACTGAAGGTCGCCAGCAGAACCGCCGCGTAGAAATTGCAATCTTCGCGAACGATAAATTGAAGGATGCTGCTACTAAGGGTGAAATTCAATAAATCATTTATCTCGAACACTTTTCATTTGAGATTGTGGGGAAAGATTTTAAAGGAAACCATTCTGTCGAATCTTTCCCCCTTTTTTTATTATCTTTGATAGCAACAATTAAGAATTATTAAATGCATAACAGGTTAATAGCTTCGCTGATAATTCTTTCTATTTGGCAATTTGCAATTTGCGATGCTCAATGGATCGGCGACTCCGTAAACGAATCACATATTCATAAGGGCATTCAGTACGTTTACAATCTATCTTTTGATAGTGCCAGAGCAGAATTCCAGTTTGTTGCCCGTTCGAAACCAGACCATCCTGCCGGACATTTTTTCCTCGCGATGGTAGAATGGTGGAAAATAATTACAGACATTGACAATAAATCCAGGGATGACAAATTCATATCCATGCTCGACCGCGTGATCGATCTATGCGATGAGCGGCTCGATAAAAATGAGGACGATATCACGGGATTATTTTTTAAAGGCGGATCTCTTGGTTTTCAAGGCAGGCTCTATGGCAATCGTCAGGATTGGCTCAAAGCAGCCAACTGCGGCAGGGCGGCTCTGCCGATTATAATGAAAGCATACAAACTTGAACCGAACAACAACGATGTACTGCTCGGCATCGGCATATACAATTATTACGCCGCAGTAATCCCTGAAATTTATCCCTGGGTAAAACCGCTTCTAATCTTTTTTCCGAAAGGAGATAGATCGAAAGGATTGAATCAACTTCGCATTGCATCGGAGAAAGCCCGTTATGCCGACACCGAAGCGACATATTTCCTTCTTCAGGTTCTTCAAAATTTCGAAAACCAATCTCTTGAGGCACAACAGCTTGCCGTCAGATTGAACAAGAGTTTTCCCAATAACGTCATCTTCAATAAATATGTGGGAAGATGTCAGGCTTCACTAGCGCAATGGAGCGAACTGGAACAAACATATCTTGCAATCCTGGCGAAGGTCAAAGCAAAACAGATCGGATACGACATGAGTACGGAACGAGAGGCAGATTTTTATCTGGGTATCACGCAAATGAATTATGGTCAGTACGATTTAGCACTTCAATATTTTTACGTTGCGGATGAGCTTTCCCGAGCACTCGATATAGATGGTAACTCAGGATTCATGACTATGACTAACCTTAAAATTGGTATGATCTATGACATTCAAGGGAAACGCGATCTTGCCATCATGCAGTACAAAAAAGTTTTAGATATGAAAGATCACCAGAACGCGCATAAGCAGGCAGACGAATATCTTAAGAACCCATTCAAGAATTCTTAATAACTGAAAATATGTTTACAATTATCTTATTCGGACTGATCGCCGCAGCAGCAGAAATCTTGGGCGGAACACTCATCATCCTGAAGAAAGAATGGCCCCGGAAAGTACAGGAATATCTGCTCGCGCTGAGCTCAGGTTTCATTCTGGCGTTGGTTTTTTTTGAATTGATACCGGAAAGTCTATCACTCCTCGGCAATATTGCATCGCTGTACATGATCATAGGATACGGTTTGCTCCATTTCTTTGAGCATACTATCGTTGGTCATTTCCATTTCGGCGAAGAAACTCATCACGATGTAATGGTTTCTAAGATCGCAAGCATCTCTGCATTTGCAGGATTGTTCATACATGCATTCTTCGACGGGCTTTCAATTTCAGCCGGTATGAATTACAACTTTTATCTCGGCTTGTTAATATTTATAGCAGTTCTACTTCACAAAATTCCTGAGGGATTAACAGTCGCGACTATTATGCTTGCCGCACATCAACCGCGAAAGAATGCTTTCCTTGCATCCATAGCGATTGGAGTAGCTACAATGTTGGGGATACTTACCGTATTCATGCTTGCCAGTGTCGATTCGAATGCTGTCGGAATCGCCTTTGCCCTATCGGCAGGCGCTGCGACATACGTTGGTGCGAGCGATCTCATACCGGAAATCAACCGGTCGAAAAATCGGATTATTCCATTGATTGTGTTCGGAGGAATGCTGCTTTTCTATTTAAGCAAGCAATTACTGGAAGGTCTATTGTAATAATATTAAATACCGTTTGATACAGTTTCAATTTACCGTTTTTTATTAGAATTTAAAGCCGACATTGATGCGGTGAACCGATCCTATCTTTCCCATTGAGTTATAAGCATAATCGATTATGTAAATATCGGTTGTGAAACCACACCCCAAAGAAAACCCTGCAAGTCCGGCACTATTACCGATTTTTAATTCTTGTCTTCGTTCATTATTATATCCGATGCGCAATTGGACATTCGGGCTGGCTGTAAATTCAACACCGATTGAAAATTGTTTAAACCGATCGAAGAAATTATCCTGATCCTCGTTGAGTTTATGGAAGTCGAACATCAGAACAGCAGGAAGATGTTCAGGATAGATGGATGCGCCAATTTTGAAATCCAGCGGGAGCCGTTCTCTCGTATTGACATAAGGGTCGATCTGTGTTCCTAAATTCAGCAGGCTCGCTCCAACAATGACTCGTTCAGGTATTGCGATATACCGTACACCGGCGTCAATAGCAACTGCGCTCGATGTAACATCGGCAATAGAAGAATAAATAAATTTCAGATTCGCGCCGTAATATAAAACCGGCAGGAGTTGATCTGCATACGTCGCAATAAAAGCAATCTCACCAGCGCCGAATGTGCCAAGGTTTTGTCCTTCCTCACCGGTCTTTTTAAACTCACCATAGTTTATGTATTCAACACCGGCACCGACGAAACCAAAATTCGGAATCTCCATTCCAAAGCTTGCATAGCCGGCATTCACATCGAGCATATGTTTAAAGAAACCGACTGACAACCGTCGAGTACTCAGTGTAGTCAGATCAGCCGGATTGTAGAAGATAGAATTTGGATCGTCATTCGCTGTTATGAAGCTTCCACCCAAAGCCGCAGCCCGTGCACTCGCATCGTTTCGAAGGAACTCGAACGTTGTGTTTGATTGTGTAAATACTGTCGTCTGGACTAAAAAAAATGGAAACATTAAATATAGCCATCGCCTGGTGCGCATACAATCCTTACCGTAGTTTGATTCAAAATTAATTCCAAAGCAATCTAAGAAATTCATTTATGAGATTCAACATGAATATTTAGAGGGATGCTATTTCTCACTCTTTTTCAAGGTATATTTAAAATTAATATGCTAAAAATTTAGGTGTACTTATTGACTATAAAATTCAATTTTATTAGCTTATACTCAATTAACTTACCTTAGTCTGAATATGAATGGAGATATTATAATGAAATATTTGATCGGACTTGGTTTGATATTCATGCTCACTGCATACAGTCAGCAAAGATATCTAGTCACTCCGTCCAACGAAGCAATACAATTGCGGCAAGGAGAAAGCGCTATTGAAGCTATTAAACGCGCAGGCTATTTATCATCGGACAATTATTCAAGAGGTTTCAATCCTCAACAATTTCCAACAGAAATAGAATTTCCAACTTACCACAAGATGGTTGTAGGCATGTGGTTTACCGCACCCGCAACCGGTTCACTCGATTCAGTATTCTGGATGGGCGGTGATTGCGGCGCTCTTGAATCATTGGTTTATATTCGGTTTCATAGCTACACAGTTGACGATGATCTGGCTCCCGGTATTTCACCATATCCACCTCCATGCCAGCCATGGGGATTTTGGAAAAGCATCTACGATGATGACCAGGGTGTTGCCGCATACCGCGAAGATGCTTCTGATACAACATGGTATTCCACAATCAATGAAAACCAAAACGGTCAAGTAGTTCCTAAAACCCGTCCACATTTTGAAGATGAATTATGGGGACATGGTGTTGGTGCAGCCGTAACGAATCGCCGCGGTTTGAATAAACTCTGGTTAGGTATGAACGACTTACCGTGTAGTCTATCAGTCGGTGATAAATTCTTTATCTCATTCCGCATCAACTCCGGCGCCGACCATGTGAATGATTATGATAGACCTACTACCTGGCCCGCATCTATCTCGAATGCACCTGATCCATCTCGCGCATGGGTTTTCTATGAACATAAGGGTGAATGGAATGGCTATAATGACCCAATGGGTTTGCAAATACCATGCGGCGGCGTGGACCCGGCACCGAACGGCTGGATTGCTATGGGTGGACCAAGAGGTGATGGTGATGCAATGGCATTCAACTGGTGGTATGTAATGTCGACAATAAATGATGTACCCCCGAGCGTAGTCCAATTTGATAAACTCGATCATACATTTTCTACGGCGCCAAGAAATGTAAGTGCCGAGATCATAGATGCCAATCCTGCAGATCCCGGAAACGCCGGAGTCGCATCTGTATATCTCATCTATTCGATCAATAACAGTTCGGAAGATTCTGTACTAATGACGAATACATCGGGTGATGTCTGGTCTGGTTCGCTTCCTTCCTTGCCTGCGGGGTCAGAAGTCATGTATCATCTTTCTGCGACCGATGTAAATGGAAACCGCAATACCGATTGTTACAACCGATATAGAGTGTACGCTCTTGCTAACGATTATTACGTTGTTGATCGTTACGCTCTTTATCAATGGGAAGAAATAAATTCAACCGGTGTTAAGATAACCGACTGGCTTCCGAAGAAATATTTCGGATTTCCCGGATGGGAATCGGTTCAATATCCTGAATCAAGTACATCTGCGCCGATTGATCTAGGGGCTGGTTTTAAGTTCTTCGGTACTGATGTACGTTATATCTGGATAGGTGTTGACGGGAATGTTGGCTTCTCAAATTCACTTGCCGATACAAACCGGATTGATCAGACCAACGATTTATATCCAGCCTATGCTACGGAAATGCCTTGTGATCTATTCAATAATACGATTGTACCGATGTTCAAAGAATTTGATATTAGAAAGCATGGTGCGGTTTATTATAAAAATGAAGGGAATAAATTTATCGTTGAGTGGGATTCTGTTTGTGCGAAGAAAGATTATTCAGATACGACAACAACCTTTGAGATGATACTTGATAGAACTGATAACTCGATTACATTTCTGTACAAAGACATCGGTAAGTATCTTGCATCGGGAGATGCATTAGTTGCGATTCAAGCGGACTCAACGAAATTCTGTTTTGTGAATCGGAACGGCTCACCACCGGAGAGTGAAATTCACAATGGTCATGCCGTCAAGTTCTATGCTAACGACAAGCCAAGCGGGAAATGGTGGGGAATGTATTCTACACCGATAAAACTTTCAGATCCATTGAAAGACCAAGTCTTTATCAACTCGCTATCGGATGCTTTCACTTATATAAACGGTAAATACGAAACACATGATACTATCCATGATGGTGTTGGCTACTGGCTGAAATTAATTGGCAATCACTATATTCCAATCGAAGGTTTACAGATTCTCCTCGATACGGTTGATGTAGTTGAAGGATGGAATATGATTGGCTCCATCTCTGTTCCTATTCCGACATTATCGATTACAAGTGATCCACAGGGAATAACAACAAGCGATTTCTTTGGCTACTCAAGCAGTTATACTATCAGCGACACGATATATCCGGGTAATGGATATTGGGTAAAGGTGAATCAGCCGGGCATACTGATTCTCTCATCAACACCACCACTTCAAACATATGTTCGTATTAGAATCATCCCAACATCAGATTTACCTCCATCACCGCCAGATGAAAAGAAGGAGATCGATGAAATTCCGAAAGAGTTTTCACTTAGCGAGGCATACCCGAATCCATTTAATCCAACAACAATAATTAAATACGATCTACCGAAATCGACAATTGTTACCTTAAAGGTGTACAATTTACTCGGCCAGGTTGTGCAAACTCTCATTGATAATAAGCAACAAGAAGCTGGACAACATGAGGTGATGATTAATGGTGAAGAATGGTCATCGGGTATCTATTTTTACAAGATAATCACCGAAAATGACATAAAAACAAAAAAGATGCTCCTGCTCCGATAGGGAGCATTTGTTTCTTGAAAATAAAATCGTATATTTATGCTGGATTTTAAGATTACTATAAAAGCCGGAAAAATTCATGCATCAGAGTGATATTGACAGGATCGTTCAGACTATTCTCGGTGAAAGACCGGGCGCATATCTTACTTGCAAAGATGGCGTCTGCAATGATGGTTTGTGCGTTGTTCATAACAAGGATGGCGTCAAGAATATAGTATCATGCGGTGCCGATCGCGTAAGCGCAAGTATCGGTATCGAAGCCGCGGGCGGTGTTGAGACCGACCTTGCTCGCATGATCGACCACACCCTTCTAAAACCTGAAGCCACAAAGGAACAAGTAATCCAGCTTTGTAATGAAGCGAAGAAATACAACTTCGCAAGCGTCTGCATCAATCCGAGTTATGTATCGATGAGCGCGAAACTTTTACGGGATACGGCAGTAAAAGTTTGTACGGTCATAGGATTTCCGTTAGGTGCAACCTCGACGGCTGCTAAAGCGTTCGAATCTGAACAGGCGCTCCGTGATGGTGCAAAAGAAATCGATATGGTGATCAATGTCGGAATGTTGAAGTCCGGCGATTATGAATATGTCGAGAACGATATCTTCGCCGTAGTCAATTCTGTCCGTCGGTATGGCGCATTGTTGAAGGTGATAATCGAAACGGGACTGCTGACCGATGAAGAAAAAATAAAAGCATGTTTACTTGCAAAGCGTGCAGGCGCCGATTTCGTCAAAACTTCAACCGGCTTTGCCAAAGGCGGTGCAACGGTCGGCGACATTGCATTGATGAGAAAAGTGGTCGGGTCGGCAATGGGCGTTAAAGCATCGGGTGGTGTGCGTACACGTGAAGAAGCCCTGGCAATGGTAGCAAGTGGCGCCGATCGGATTGGTGCAAGCGCCAGTGTGAAAATCGTAATTGGTGAGAATGAACCGAAAACAAAAGAAGCGACAAAAAGTAGTCAATCATACTAAATCTTTTTTAAAATGAGGAATCTATGAAACATCTGCTAAGATTTTCCATAATGTTGTGTGTGGTAGCATCACTATTCTTCATTGGCTGTTCCTCCTCCGAGGAAGCGACAGACAAGCAGGAAACTCCTCCACCAGCTGAAGTTCAAAAAGCGCCTGAGGCGGTTATTGTTAAAGAAGAACCTCCAGTTATAAAAAAGATCGATACCGTAAATGTCGATATTCAAAATCAACAAAAACCTATATATGAACCGACACCAACTCCTCCCCCACTCCCTGAAAATCAAATACCGGCAGGAAAATACTCGGTGCAAATCGGAGCTTATAAAATGCCGGATAACGCAGATCGGATTGCTTCACTCGCAAAAGAACGTTTCAACCTCAATGTGTACACATCGGTAGATAAAGCTGATAATCTTTACAAAGTAATGATAGGTGATTTCAACTCGAAGGATGAAGCAAGAAATTTCCGTGATGAAATGGCGAGACAATTTCCAAGTGACTATAAAGATGCCTGGGTATCCGAGAATTCACAAAAATAAATATCATATACTCTGGTTTTGTCTTTTCTTCGCCGGACTTTCGCTCTTATGGGGATGTAAGACCAGCCATGAAGCAGAGAAAAAAACTGATCCGAAAACTTCGTTCAATGAATTTCTCGCGAAATATGAGAAAACCTTCGATCCATCTGAATTCAATATCAGCCCCGATTCTATAAAGGAAGAAGCGAAACGATTGCACGAAGCGCTTGATGCTTCCAAACTCGTAAGCATCGCGCCGCCTGAGACTATTCCCGGATTCCGGGTTCAAGTTCTTTTTACACCGGACATTGAACAGGCAAACCTATCAAGAGATACTCTTTCATATCTATTACCGGAAGAATGGACGTATGTAGTTTACGATGCACCTTATTATAAAGTTCGCGTCGGGAATTATCCGGATCGAACTTCTGCGAACATAACGGTAAGAAAGCTGGTTAGCTTCGGTTATTCAGATGCCTGGATAGTGCCGGATAAAATCATCAAAAATCCGCCTCAGCGACTTCCTGAAATCAATATCATTCCGGATAAACAGCCGGAACAGAAGAAATAAGTCAGATCGATTATTTGAATCGTATCATTACACCTTCGAGGGGCCAGCGCGCACGAAGTTTTAGCGTGTCGGGGAAATTTGTGAATCGTTCGGCTGGCAGATAAGGAAACGGTTTCCCGAATGCATAGACTCCATTGCTGTCAGAATCCCTGAATCCGGAAAGAACATACTTACCATCTAATAAACGCTCAAACTTGAACTGCCCCAATGAATCAAGTTGAATCATCTTGGGATTGAAGTCTTTTCTGGTAAGATTAACTGCCGATAAATATATTTTCCCTTTTGCATTCTTCACCTCATCTGCAACAATTCCGTTGATGCTGCTCAATACTTTATCTTCAACAGTCTCGAAGCGGCGTGAAATTGTTGAGTCCTTCTTTGCGTTCCGGGAGAAATCGATCACAGAATCCATCGTTATCTTAATAGTGTATTGCATCCCCATCGTTAGCAATGATGCAGGGATAAAATATCCTTCCCTTGAGCTATTCCATAAATATCTTCCATCGACGTTTTTTCCTAAGGAATCTTTCAGGAGGAAACCCGTTTCAAATGATTTTTTATTAATTGCTTCGCTGAACACTACATGAAGACTTTCCGAGATGGAAACATTCTTCGCGTTGGCGGCAATTACTTTTATTTCGAAAGCCGGTATCGTCGTATCGGGTTCCGTGCTTGCGCTGAAGATTCCGATATTCAGCGGTGACTGCATTAAATTGTCATTGATATCTCTGAGCCCTCTGAGTTTTATCCGATATGTTTTCCCGCTGTCCTGCCTACCTGTTACAAGTTGAGCATCCTTAGCGGTTACTTCATCGAATGATAAATCATATATCGGTAATGAATTGTCTGTCAGTGTATCTAGAATCGAGATACTATCAATGTACGCTGTAGCAACATTCATCGCTTCGCTGAATTTCAAAAGAAGATGCGAGTTATCGATTGGCTTCGCACTTGAAAGAAAAGGAGCCGACGTATCCTCAACTGTCAATTTGAATTGAATTCCCGTCACTATCGGTGTTTGCAATGTGAGAAGAATGTCGGAATTCCAAACTCCATACCGATCCGTCTGTACATCGTATAATAAATTCTTGTACTCATCCCGCACTGCAAACAAACGATATTTCCCAAACGCCATGTAAGGTAGAATAAACGAACCATCTTTGCCGGTTTGTGTTAAAAAGTCTGGTTTTAATTTTGTCGGATTCAGTGTATCAGGATTTCGCCCTTCAAGTTCATACGCGAAGATCATTACACCAACCGGTTTATCATCAACCACAGTGCCCGCAATCGAACCCGAATCGATCCTATCGCCGGTCGAGAACGGCAAAGAGAACGCCTCTGCTAACCTGTTCTTTCTCGTATCTATAACATCGGTACCAAGCGTGACGATGTATGTGGTATTGCTTCGGAGTGAATCGGTGAAGAAAATTTCGACATCAGTGCCATCCCACTCATAGGTAAACTGACCAAGCGATGGCGAAACGAAAAACGATTCCTGTAGTGAGCGCCTCTCTATATACTTGCTGAACGAGAATGAGAATTTATTATCATAGTATCTCAGCGTGCCAGCCGATGGATATGTGGTAATTATCTTCGGAGGTGTAGTATCCGGCGGACCACCCGATGGCGCCTGCTGCCCGGCACAATAGAACGAGATAAAGATCAAGATAATTATACCTATTATTTTTAGGGAACTTTGGATTATCAACACCTTTCAATGGTTGTTAGTTGTTGAATATATGAAAATTTTTGGAACGAGAATACAGGATGTTACAATCTCTTTGATCATTTGATAAATTCTTCCAATATTTTTTATTTGCATTGAAATATAGCAATTTCTCTTAAAGAATCAATTCAAATAATTACAATTGATATTGATACACTATTTTAACTAAATTTATATTAAGGTATATATGCGTATAGCAATCATCGGTTCAGGTGGAGTTGGCGGTTATCTTGGCGCGAAATTGTGGAAAGCCGGTAACGAGGTTATATTTGTAGCACGGGGTAATCATCTTACTACTATGCAGCAGCACGGCTTACAGCTTGAGAGTCCTGATGGCAGTTTCATAGTCCACTCAACATTCACAGATCGACTTGATAAATTAATGCCATTCGATCTTATCATCATCGGCGTTAAATCTTTTGACACCGAAGAGGCGGCTAAACTTGTGCTTCCCGTTTTGAAAGATGATACAATTGTTCTCAGCATACAGAATGGAGTTGAGAATAAAAATATTCTCTCGCAATCACTCGGTAAACAGTATGTCATCCCAGGCGTTGCTTATATTATAAGTACGATCGCATCACCCGGAATTATTCTTCACGAAGGTGGAACAGGTAAGTTCAAATTTGGCGAACCGGATGGAACGGTAAGTGAACGTTGTTTATTGTTGAAGAATGTGTTTGAGTATGCCGGCATCAACGGCGAACCGGTAGATAATATCGAAAAAGCTCTTTGGTGGAAATGGATTTTTATTTGCGGTATCGGCGGTATGACGGCTTATGCGCGAAAATCTATCGGTGAAATCTTTGGCGATCTTGCCTTGAACTCGATGCTGAAGGATGTTGTCCATGAAGCTGCATCAATCGGTCGGGCAAAACAGATCGATGAATTTACCGATATTGAAAAGAAGGTATTCGAACATTATCAGCGGCTACCATTCGTGACAACATCATCGATGTACTACGACGTTACACATGGTAAACGAGTGGAAGTTGAAGCGCTCAACGGTGCGGCGGTGCGCTTCGGAAAAGAACTGAGTATTCCAACACCTGCGAATGATAAAATTTATAAAGAACTCACGCGATATTCAAAATAATCCAGTAAACTGAATCCCATCCGGCTGAGTCCTGCCATTTAATAACTGATATTACGCACCGTAGGTGCGAAATGTCTATAGAAGTTTTTGACGGAAACATTTTAACCTCCGTAGGAGCGATATGTCCCTTTTACATGCCGCCCCTATGGGGCTTTTTTTAAAGAAAATATCCAATTCTATAAACATTACGTCTGCCAAGGGCATCGAGACTGTGTAAAAACTCCGGCACGGGGGTTGTAGTATGTTTGAACAAA
>CAZFQL010000020.1:0-33236 GCA_964520905.1 uncultured Chlorobiaceae bacterium
CGATGAATTCTCTGCCGTTCAGAAAGTTATGTTGATGAAATAATATCATAAAGAACTGAATTCAAAAACCCAATCCCCAATATCGGATTGGGTTTTTTATTTGCATTCCTTCCTATTTTTAAATAATTTGATACTAAGCATTATGCAAATCGGTAAAATCAATATACAACAGGCGCTCCTTTTGGCGCCGATGGAAGAAGTGACAGACATCTCCTTCCGTCTCATCTGTAAGCGCCTCGGTGCCGACATCGTCTTCACTGAGTTTGTAAATTCTGACGGGCTTGTACGCAATTCAGAAAAGACTAAACAGAAAATGAATTTTCTTCCTGAGGAGCGCCCAATAGGTATTCAGATATACGGTGGCGATGAAACTGCAATGGAAGGAGCGGCTCGGATGGCAGAAGAGTTACAGCCGGATATCATCGATATTAATTGCGGCTGCTGGGTCCGGAAAGTTGTAGGACGAGGTGCCGGTGCTGGCCTGTTGCGTGATCTTAAAAAAATGCAGAGTATAATTTCAGCGGTTGTTAGATCAGTGAATGTTCCCGTCACAGTGAAAACTCGTCTTGGATGGGATGAAAAATCTATCCAAATAGTCGAAGTTGCAAAGATGACTGAAGATACCGGCGCGGAAGCATTGACAATACATTGCCGCACTAGAGCGCAGGGGCAAAAAGGCTCCCCTGATTTTCAGCATATACCGGAGGTGAAGAAAGCTGTTAAAATACCGATCATTGTTAACGGCGGTATCGATACTCCGGAAATCGCAAAGCGCGTATTCGATTCAACCGGCTGTGATGGAATAATGATAGCCCGCGGCGCAATTTATAATCCCTGGATATTTAAGGAAATCAAACATCATCTCTCAACCGGAGAATTCTTGCCGACATCTAATTTATTGGACCGGATACAACTTCTAATTGAACACTTGAGACTCTCTGTGCAGTATAAAGGTGAACGTAAAGGCGTGATTGAATTCAGGAAACATTACAGCGGTTACCTTCACAGTTACCCCGGTATAAATAAACTCAGGATCGAGATGATGCAATTTACCGAACTGAAACCCGTGATAGATCATCTGGAATCTTTTAAAGATAGCTTTAACAACAATCTAACACCCCAATTGGTAGATATCACTATTCTATGATTATTCATTTCAGAACATTCAGATACTGTTATTCTTTCTGATCATAATAGATTTCCATAAAAATGGATAAAAAAGAAATCGCTGAAATACTAGATGAGATTGGAACTCTGCTGGAATTAAAAGGTGAGAATCCATTTAAGTGCCGGGCATACCATAATGCATCGCGAACTATCAGTACACTCACGCAAGATATTAAAGAACTCGTAGCACACAACCGACTCAGAGAAATCAAGGGTATCGGTGAAGCATTATCGGATAAAATAACCGAACTCCTTGAAACAGGTGGACTCAGATATTATGATGATTTGAAAAAGTCTCTACCTCCCGGGCTCTTAGAAATGCTAAACGTTCAAGGATTAGGTCCCAAAAAAGTGAAAATACTTTTCAACAAACTTAAAATCCGAACCATCACCGAACTTCAACAAGCTGCTGCCCAGCATAAGCTTGCCGTGCTCGACGGTTTCGGTGCGAAGACAGAAGAAAATATTCTTAAGGGAATCGAATTACTCCAGAAACACATAGACCGGCATCTTTACCCGCGCACAAAAAATGCGGCAGACCGTATCCTTGGCCTCATAAAAAAACAAAAAGGGGTTATTAGATGTGATATAGCAGGAAGCCTCCGGCGCAAGAAAGAAATAATAGGAGATATAGATATTCTCGTCAGCGCAAAGCCTTCTGCGGCAAAACACATTATGAATGCTTTCACCACCAATACGGATGTTGAAAAGGTGATCGCACAAGGCGAAACGAAATCAAGTATCCTGCTGAAATCCTCTATCAATTGCGACTTGAGAGTCGTCAATGATGAAGAATATCCCTTTGCCCTTGCATATTTTACAGGAAGCAAAGAACACAACGTTGAGATGCGCTCACTGGCGAAAAAATTCGGCTGGAGTCTTAATGAATATGGCTTCTCCAAAATAGGTTCCAAAGAAAAACGCGGTAAAGTAAAAC
Organism: uncultured Chlorobiaceae bacterium; assembly: GCA_964520905.1. Taxonomy (GTDB): domain Bacteria; phylum Bacteroidota; class Ignavibacteria; order UBA10030; family SZUA-254; genus JAGVIE01. The sequence continues at coordinate 2,105 of CAZFQL010000020.1, forward strand.
GTATGATTAACTGCAAAACTGAAGAAGATATTTTCAAAGCGCTCAAACTCTCCTTCATCCCCCCTGAGTTACGAGAGAATATGGGTGAGATTGATTCGGCAAGAGCCGACAATCTTCCTGTATTAATAAATAATAATGCTATCCGCGGTACTTTTCATTGCCACACTAATTCCAGTGATGGTATGAACACTCTCGAAGAAATGGCAGAATCCGCACAAAAACTTGGCTGGGAATATTTGGGTATCGCTGATCATAGTAAATCAGCCGCTTATGCAGGCGGATTGAATTACGATAGACTGAAACTTCAGATCAAAGAAATCGAAAAACTGAATAGTACGTTTAAGAACTTCCGGCTGTTATCGGGGACAGAAGCAGATATATTGCCGGATGGAAGTCTCGATTGGAATGACGATATTATGAAACAGCTTGATTTCGTTGTTGCCGCTATTCACAGCAAATTCAAAATGACCGAAGTGGAATCGACAAAACGAATCATAAAAGCGATTAAGAATAAACATGTAACTATGCTCGGACATCCGACCGGTCGATTACTTTTGGAACGCGATGGATATCCGGTAAACATGATCGATGTTATCAATGCAGCAGCCGACTATGGTAAAGTCATCGAACTGAATTCGCATCCGATGCGTTTCGATCTTGATTGGAGATATTGTAAATACGCAAAAGAAAAAAGAGTCATAATCTCAATCAACCCGGATGCTCACAATATTGGCGGGCTAAACGATGTATTCAATGGTGTTGGAATCGCACGAAAAGGCTGGATAGAGAAAACTGATGTCTTGAATACGATGAGTCTGAAGAATATTTTGAATTTTCTAAAAAGATCATAAAATTTGATAATTGTATTTTACGTGATAATATAAAGGTAATAATCATGAGAAATTTAATCTGGGGTTTAATATTAATCGCATTCGGTGTGTTATTTCTTTTAGATAATTTTGGCTATGCTGACTTCTCAGAGATAATACGCAACTACTGGCCACTTCTTCTTGTACTTTGGGGTTTTAGTATATTAATGAGACCTCATCGACATCATCCCATGCCTGAATCAACAACACAGCAGAGTATCGATTCAGATATGATAAATCAATCGAATGTATTCGGCGACATTTATAACAAAATCACATCAAAATATTTTAAAGGCGGATCATTGTCAACTGTCTTTGGAGATTGCGACATCGATCTTAGCGATGCAATTATTGCTGAAGGTGAACATGAACTCAGATTGCATAGCGTATTCGGAGATTCATTAGTTACTCTTCCTAAAGATGCCGCCGTATCTATCGCCGCGAATTCAACCTTCGGCGATATAACGATTTTTAGCCAGCACAAGGGAGGATTTTCCACGAACATCAAAACCGATACGCCAACATTTTCATCTGCAAATAATCGTCTAAAAATATCAGTTAGTAAAGTTTTTGGAGACATACGAGTTGCTTAGAGAGGTATGAAGAAGCTGAGAACTGGAATGAAATTCGCCGAGAACAGGATCACTCGAACGTCAGCCATTTTTAGACGGATAAAGCAGTCGTACCCTGATGCAACCACCGCTCTACACTATCAATCCGCTCTCGATCTGTTGGTTTCCACAATCCTTTCTGCGCAATGTACCGATGAACGCGTGAATAAAGTGACAAAAGATTTATTTCTGAAATACAAAACCGCTAAAGATTATGCTGACGCAAATCCGTTAATATTTGAGCAAGAGATTAAATCAACGGGATTCTATCATAATAAGGCAAAAAATATTATCAACTGTTGCAAAGTCCTGACTAATAAATATGGAGGGAATGTCCCGGACTCGATGATAGATTTGGTTCAACTTCCCGGTGTGGGACGTAAGACGGCAAATGTCATTCTCGGAAATTATTTTAACAAACCGGAAGGCATCGTCGTCGATACACATGTGAAACGACTTTCCGAGAGGCTCGGCTTAACATCTCAATCCGATCCTGAAAAGATCGAAGCTGATTTAATGAAGATAATTCCGAAAAAAGATTGGATCATCGCAGGGAGTTTATTGATCTTGCTTGGCAGGCAGATTTGCCAAGCTCGCAAACCGAAATGCCGTGATTGCGTTATCAATGATTTGTGCCCATCGGTGAATGATACTTAGAGGTTCTCATCTACTATAATAATCTCAACCCGGTCAATGATGAAAATATATCTTCGGAATATAACCTAACTGAAATCTCATCTCCAATTAATTACCGACCACTTTACCCCATCCGATTCCATAACAACAGCGCCAAGTTCATCCGTGCGATAATACTTACAACCTGTAGCGTCTAATCGTTGGAGTACATCAGGTGACGGATGATGAAACTTATTGTTCGCTCCAACAGAAATCACAGCAAGGTCAGGTTCTACAGTGCTCAAATATTTTACCGATGTGCCGGTTATGCTGCCATGATGAGCGACTTTCAATAAATTACTCTTCAGAATATTCCCATATTCACTCACTAACAACTCTTCGGTTTTTTGTTCTGCATCTCCGGTAAGTAAAATACTCGTCTCTCCATAGACTACCTTCATGACTACCGACCGATTATTCAACGACATGGGCTTCCCTTCCGAAAACGATCTATGTAATGGATTTAAAATATAAAATCTAAGGTCTTCCGACAAATTGATCTTTAACCCTGCATGTAACATAGTACGGCTCAGACTTAGAGAATCAATGAGATGAGTATATTCTGCACATAAAGCAGACTTGCACGGCAATCCTGCATCCATAATTTGATCAACTCTAAACTTTCGCAGAATCGTTGGTACTCCTCCTAAGTGATCTGCATCTGGATGACTCAGTATCAGAGTATTAATGCGAGATATGGATTTATATTTAAGAAACGGTATTATGAATCTTGTTCCCGCGTCTGCAGAAAAGGTTTTCGGTCCCGCATCTATTAACATATTCTTTCCATCCGGATATTCGATAAATATGGCATCGCCTTGCCCGACATCGAGAAAAGTCAATCTAAGTATATTTTCCTGACTCTGGACAATGATCGATCTGTATAACCAAATAACCGCGAGCAGTAATGTTAGAATAATACACAGTTTTCTCACTTCCCTTCGTCCGATATTTATAAGAATAGCAACAGCCACATAGAACGACAACGAAGACCAGATTGACAATCTCGATTCAATATAAGCAAACGGCAGATTGCCAAAGAATTCGACCATTCGCAACAACAACCAGGTTAAGAACGATGTCAGTTCGGCGTAAATCGATGCGAACCCTGTAGAGATGTACGCAATGGCAACTGCAACCATTCCCAAAGCAAGTATTACATTCGAAAGAGGAACAATAAGTATGTTTGCAACAAAACTGATTATCGAAATTTTTCCGAAATATATTGATGAAAACGGCAATGTTCCTACACCCGCTGAAACAGAGACGGATAATAACGCGAATATTGCTATGAGTGGGCGATTTTCTCTAATCATCAACGGAAACAAATTTTTCAGATTGTAAATCTTCGGATAAAGATAAACTATAGAAAAAACAGCGGCGAATGAAAGCTGAAATCCCGGCTGAAATAGCTGCCTCGAATCGATCAGCAGCAATATCATCGCGGAGAATGCCAGGGTATTGTACATGTCGTTTTTTCGTTCCATCAATTTTGCACAAAGGAAAACAATCGCCATAATTACGGATCGGGTAACGGAAGGTGCGCCACCAGTCAAATAATTGTAATAGATTAATAGAATGCAGGTCAGAACAATTCTTACCTTTTCCGGAATGCGAATAACCTGGAGAACGATAAATATTATAAACGTTACGATGGCTACATGCAATCCTGATACGGCAAGTATATGCATAACTCCCGAATTAATAAAAGCTGTTTTCACATCAAGCGGGATTTCACTGCGCTCGCCGACCAACAAACCTTTCAGAAACTGTGCGACTTCACCTGCGAACAACCGGTCGATTGTTTTTGTGATTGACTGGCGAACCTGATGCACAGCCAAGCTGAAAATATTTTCCCCCTGGTCTGCTTTAATATTATCATGATTCAAACGTTTTATGTAGAAACTCGCATAAATATCGTTCAGGTTCAGATAATTCTTCAGGTCGAACTCACCGGGATTTCTTGCAGTCCTGATAGTCGTAAGTTCGCCAACAAGGGATACTCTTCGTCCATATTTCAAAGAAACTAAACAGTTTGTATCGACCTCGTTTTTGAAAGCGGAGATTGCTACACCTCCTGAGACTTTGAAGCTTTTATCTGCAATTATTATTGAATCGGCTTCAACAACAAAACGAATAGATCGCTCGCCGACACGGGGTAGATCCGATACAGTACCGCACAAGGTTATGTTTCGTCCGGGTGATATATAATTTACTATATTGTCGTCGGATAATAATTTGGTGTCATGGACAATCTTAATCATACCCATCAAGATTATAATTATTAAGATGACCAATGCCGACCATCCATTCCATAATGAAGATCGTGCCAAAAAGAAATAGGCAGTAAGGAGAATTAGGGAAAGCAATACAATGACGACAATTGGAACGGTATAATTCCACCCGATAATAATGCCGATTATGAACGGCACGACGAATTTCATGGCTGGTCTATTTTTCAGCAACGATGCCTCCGCAGTACTCCTTAAATCAACATATTAATTATTGCAGGCGCAACATCTGTAATTCTTGATATATTTTTTGCAAATCTTTCGTGATGCTTTCCGACAGCCAAAAACGGGACAGGATTTCTTGTATGACTTTTCGTTGATAGATCTTCAATATTGCCGTGATCGCTTGTCATCAGAAATAGCACCGATTCATAATCAATCTTTTTAAGAATACCTTCAATCAATCCATCCAACCTTCGTAGCGCTTCTTTTGCTTCATCCATAGATCGACTATGTCCCGCATGATCTGTGAAATAATATTCAAAGAAAACGAAGTCATAATCATCCGTCAGATTAACAAGACGCATACCGGCTTCCTGCGGTGTGATCGTGGAAATATCGGGATATCCTAACTTATGCCACCGTTCATTAGTGATGTCGGCAGAAAGCGAACGGGATATTCGCAGTGAGTCATGATCATTCAGTTTATTACCAGTCGATAGCCATGCATGTACTATGGCTGTAGTTCGGTATCTTGGAGATTGTAAATAATCAAAAAACTGTCTTGGAAAAGCATTCGCATATAAAGCTTTTTTATTATTCGTCTGGAGTACCCTGAATATATTTTGTTCCGATACAATCGCCTTCAATGTTGAGTAAAGATGCGGTCCAAAATGCTTGCCTATAACTTTCGCGGCATTCACGCCGGTAAGAAGCGCTGCCTGACCGGTTCCGCTCTGGGGTAACCCCGAAACACCGAGCGTTGCATTTATAGGTTTAAACGTCATTTCTACCCGATTACGGTATGCATCATGGAGCGTAGGCATTTCACCTCCCAATAGACTTTGATAAACCGGCATGTTCCCTGTAAGGAATGGATTATCACGCTGATTTTTTTTCCCGATACCAACGCCGTCGAGAAAAAGGAATAATATACGCTTCGTACGATCCATCATCTATTTCGATTTGTCTGTAAAGCTCTTATCCATGTTCGCTCAATTTCAGGCAGTTTTTCATTAAATGATATTTCGAATACCTCTTCGATAGAGCCGCCATTTTTAAAATTTCTCAACATCAACTCGACTTTTGATCCCCCGTACCGATTGACAAGAAAGTGTATGGTCGCGGCAAGTTTAGCATAAAGTTCTTTAATATCCTTCGTATTAGATGTGCGATTATAATCTTCGCCGAGATCAGAGAATGTCGCGATATTAAATCTTGCAGGTTCTCCAAATCTCGCCAGATCGTTTCCCGCATACAGAGAATACGCTTCCGTCAGCCATCCGGGACATGCAGAGATTCTCTCCAGCACCGCACGGGCGGTAACACGTGAAACTACATCGGGAAGTTTCTCCTTTTGGTTCTGATCGTAAGTATAATAAATATAAATCTTGCCAGATTTAAAATCACCATCTTTGAATATTCTTGATTGAGATTCTGTCCTAAATCGACCGACACTGTTGAACACCGATACTTCTGTAATCGTGTTTGAAGATATCCCAAAGATATTCCTGAAATGTGAATACTTTTCTTCCAATAGAACGCTAAGCTCGCGGATATCTTTTACGCCTATGCTCTTTTCATAATGTATTTTAAAATGAACAGTCGAATGACTGCGCGTGAAGTTCATCTGCATCGAGAGCATCAGCAACGAATACAGAAGGATCATGAATCTGCTAAACATAGAAGCACCCTATATTTTATTTTTTTCTTTACTTTCTACTTGTACAGTTACAGGACCGTCATTCACCAAATGAACGTCCATCATAGAACGGAATATTCCAGTCTTCACTTTATCAATTCCGATTCCCTCACATAAATATTTAACGAATGAATCGTACAATTTTTCTGCGATTTCCGGCTGTGCCGCTACGGTGAAACTCGGGCGATTCCCTCTCCTTGTATCAGCATATAGTGTAAACTGTGAAATTACCAATGCTTCACCCGATATATCCTTTATAGAAAGATTCATCTTTCCATGCTCATCCTCAAATATCCTCAGGTCTGCGCACCTTTGTGCAAGGTATTGAGCATCCCCGATTGTATCGTCATTCCTTATCCCGAGGAAAATCAACATTCCCCTGCCTATACTTCCATGGACAGAACCTATCACTGAAACACTCGACTCTTTTACACGCTGTATTAATGCACGCATATATTTTTACTTACTTGCTTTCACAACTCTATTGATTCCGTTATAATCCTGGATTAAATTTATATCTCGATATCCGCTTTGCCGGAAAATGTTTGGAACACTTTCACTTTGATCGTATCCTATTTCAACGAAAATCGTTCCTTCGGTTTGAAGCAACCTGTTCCCCATGGCTGCGATTGTCTTATAAAAAGTCAATCCATCGGCGTGATCGGTATTAGCAAATACAGGTTCATGATCTCTCACTTCTGGCTGTAGCGTCCGGAATTCATCCTCCGGAATGTACGGCGGATTTGAAACGATTATATCATATGGGGAGTGGATATATTTTTGTTCTGCTTCAAGTACATCGCCGTGAATAAGTGTAATTCGATCTTCTAGTTGATGATAGCGAATGTTCGATAGTGCAACTTCCAGAGCATCCGGACTGATATCGATAGTATCGATAATGCAATGTTGCAAAAATTTTGCTATACTGATTGATATATTTCCCGACCCCGTCCCTATATCTAATATTCTCAATGTGCGATTCGATTCCTGCCCGAAATACTTTACAACCTGTTCCACAAGCACCTCTGTGTCTGCGCGGGGAATAAATACTCTTGCATCTACTTGAAAACGCAATCCCATAAACTCAGTCTCGCCGATAATATATTGAAGCGGTTTGTGAAGAAGACGCCTCCGAAACAGCGATTTAAAGTTAGCTAACTCTTCCGGACTAAGGATATGATCGAACTTCAAATATAAATCGATCCGTTTATTTTTGAGAATATGACAAAGCAGAAGTTCGACATTAAGCCGAGCGTCATCAAATCCCTTCTCATTCAAGAATTGAGTCCCCCATTCTATTAATGAAAGGATCGACCAATCTTTTTTATCCACTGTGGATATTGTCATGCCATTTAAATTAATCTCTAATGGAATGAAGATAAGAAGCCTCCGCTCAAAAATCAAATATCCTGATTATTACCCTGAAACTGCCTTGACGATAACCAGTGTGATATCATCGGATTGTGTTGTGTTTATGCTGAATTCTTTTACCGCATCAACAATAATTTTAAGTATAACTTCCGCAGATTCGTTCAGATTCTCTTTGATGATTTCTTCCAGACGATTCTCTCCGAATTCTTCCCCTTTTGAATTCATCGCTTCACTTACGCCATCGGTAAACAATACAAGAACATCTCCGTCATCCAACTTGACTTCACCCTCCTGATAAGGCACAATTGCTTTCATGATACCGAGAATAATTCCGCCTTTATCGAGCCGCGTTACCGATCTATCCTGATGTATAAGAAATGGCAGGTTATGACCGGCGTTTACATATTTGAATATTTTTGATTCGGTATGAAGCATCCCCCAGAAAAAAGTAATAAAGCGGCCCGAACTCGTATTATCAGATATCAAATCGTTGACTCTCTTTGTCAACTCCGTAAGCGATAATCCGATTGGAACCAATGCCCTGATTGTCGCCTGCAGATTAGCCATCAGGAGTGACGCCGGAGTTCCTTTTCCTGAAACGTCGCCTATCGCAATCACATATTGCTGTGAACTTAATTGAATAAAATCGTAATAATCTCCTCCTACTTGTTTAGAAGATATATTGGTCGCCGATACATCAAAGCGGGGAACATCAGGAAGTCTGGCAGGTAGAAGACCTTTCTGAATTTCTTTTGCAATCAACAACTCATCTTCCATCTTCTGTTTCTCAATCGCCTCCTTGAATAGCCGTGCGTTTTCTAAAGCGATGACCGCAAGATTACCGAGAGATGAAAGAAACTCAAGATCTGTCCGGGAGTATTCTTCTCCACGCATCTTCTCGCCGACTGCCAGCAAGCCCTTGGTTTTATTCTGAAGCCGTAGAGGGATTAATGCACATATCCCGAGTTCTGTTAGAGAATCACGCCATACTGTATCGCTTTTCTTTGTGATGTCCTGGACAAGTAATGGCGTAGACAAAGACGGTATGTATGTACAGAGTTCAGGATTAAACTGTTTATTAAGTCGAGATGCTACAACATTCATTGACCCATCTTGTTCAAGGCAGATTGCGAAGCGATTCACACCAATTTGACCCATCACGGAAAACATCAACAGCTTCAGCAACCTATCAGGGTCGAGAACAGCATTGAATTCTTTACTCATCTCAAATAATGTATTCAGTTCCTGAACTTTACCGTCAAGCCGGCGGTTCACTTGTTTTAGTTCGCCGATGAACAAGTTCTTCTCAATTGCAGTTGCCGCGATATTCGCCAGCGATTTGATATAAGTCGTTTCTTTCTTTGATAGTTTCTTTTTTAGTATTCCCGGTGCGAACCCGGTTATTCCTACAATCTTATCCTGTGCGCAGAGCGGTATAAAAAGATGTATGCCCTGCGATTTAAAATATTTCATCCACTGATATTTTTTTATATCTACGGCATTCGCTGAAAGAATTCTATTTGGAATCTTATCGACTTTTATCGTCGACCCAACCATATCAAGCGGTAATCCCTTAACATTTTCGATGCGGAACGAGTTAGAACCATTATCAAGAAGTACTATTCCACGCAATGAAAGTAATTTCCCCATCAGCGTGAGAAGAAAATGATTTAGAATGAACTTCAGATCAAGCGAGGCATTGACTACCGAACTGAATTCGAATAATGAGCGAAGCTCGAATGCTCCTTCGAAGGATTTTTGTTCGAATGATGATTGATCGGACAGTTTATTCATTTAAGATTAGTTCTCATTCTTTTTCGTAATTGACTTCACCAGATGAACCTCGCATGTCTGGTTGGGTAGAATTTTATAATCGACTTTATCCATCAGTAATTTCATAAGATGCATTCCAAGACCGCCGCGGCGATAGTTGCTTAGATACTCCTGCATATTAGGAGTATGAATTGCCGATGGATCGAACAATTTGCCTTGGTGAGTGATCACAACTTCAAATACTTTCCCGTTGGTTATTATCCGCACATCGAGTTCTTTATTGGGCGCATAATTATAGGAATGTTTTATTATGTTGGTGCATGCCTCATCGACTGCGAGAGCAATCTTGCTGACCGATTCTTCATCAAAACCAAAATTTCTAGCGGCATCCGATACAAAATCTCTGACAAAGTAGAGTTTATCCGTTTTACTCTTTATTTTCAATTGCAACGTCTTCACCGTTAATGTTCACCCAATTCTAATATTTTATTAACCGATCTAATTATGTTTACGATTTCAAAGAGCTAAAGTTCTTGATCGCTTCAGTTTCATCTTTCGTAATATCGTACAAGAGCGGAAAACCGAGAAGATCAAACACGTTATAAACTTTAGCAGACATGTTTGTGAGTTTTATATCTCCATTGTGTTTTCTCACGTCTTCGATATACGCCATAAAGACGCCCAATCCTGCGCTGCTGATGTACGATAAATCCTTGCAGTTAACAATGATGTTAAATTTGTTAACATCCATCAGATTCTGCAAAACTTTTTCAAGCTCAGGCGCAGTATGTGCATCAAGGTAACCTTTCAGATCAAGCACATTGATGTTATTCTTTTCTCTCAAATCGATTTTAAATTGACTCATAAATATACTCCTCTTTATAAATAATAATTTTAAACTTTATTCCATCTCATTGCAACGATAGTCAAATCGTCTTCCGGCGTTTCGTGGTTCATGTGGTTATCTACTGCAACTATTATTGCGTCTCGAACATCAACCGCAGATTTATTACTGCTCTTTTGAACAACTTTAAGCAATCTATCATATCCGTACTCATCACCGTTGCCGGGGTGAGCTTCTATAACTCCATCAGTATAAAAAACGACAAGATCTCCAGCCGATAATTGGACTTCTTCCTGAGCGATTGTCCTCTCGAAAAAATCACTGCTCCCCATCCCAAGCCCGAGTCCCATCGGTTTGATATATTTACCTAAACCTTGCGATACAAAAAGCATCGGGCAATGACCGGCTCGCGCAATTTTCATTTTTCCGCTTGGCAGATGCACTACCGCATATATGATACTTATGAATGAACGCTTGTCGATTGTCCCAGTTAAGGTCTTATGTGCGTGTATTAAGAAATCGCGCGGTTCTCTGTATATTTTACTCAATGATTGGAATATTCCTTTCATCTCAGCCATATAAAAAGCCGCTGAAACTCCTTTCCCCGAAACATCTCCCACCAATATTCCAAGATGATCATCATCGAGTTGTGTGAAATCGTAATAATCGCCGCCGACTTCGAAAGCCGGCGTAGATAATGCTTCTATCTCTATTTCCTTTAGCCGTGGCAATTGCTGTGGAAGCAACCGCTTCTGCATATCCTGCGCAAGCAGCATTTCCCGCATCAGGCGTTCGCGCTCAATCGATTTTTCGATTAGTCTCGAATTCTCTATAGCAATTGCGGCTTGATCGGCAAATGAGGAAATAACATCAATATCATCCTTATCAAAACCATATTCAACTTCCTTAGTAGCATAAAGAATTCCGATTACTGTCTCATGAGACAACAATGGTACAATCGCCATCGAGTTAAACCGATTTTTATTGATGACAAAGTTCCTGGTTCTAACATCTTCCTTGACGTTATCGATTACAATCGGTTTTCTGCCATTTATTATCGAATCACGTAGAAACTCACCGCCAGATGTCATGATAGTTTGTGAATCTTCCTGAGAAATATTTTTAAGCGATACAGTTGCCGCCTGCTTCGGAGAATTGGAGTTGCCGTTGGGATTGTGTACTGCATGTTTTTTTGAAGGGATCTGGATGATCTCAAGCCATGTGCTTTTTGCTTCGCATACCTCAAGCGTCATAGATGTAACTGTATCGACCAATTCATTGAAATCGAATACTTGTGTAACAAGCCGGCTCAAGTTATGAAATGAGGTTACTTCGCTGAATTTGCGATCGAATGCTTCAGCGGTGGGTAAATGAAAGAGCGTGCTCACAAACGTCATCCCAAAGTAAATCGATGCGAATAGACTGACTGTATTCACGAAAGATTGCAACGGAGGAGAATAAAATAACAACGCTTTGCCAACCTCCGACTCACCAGATGATGTTACGATATTGAACGCGAGGAATATACCGAACAAAAGAAAGCCATAGACAATGCTGAAGATTTTTTCACGTTTCGTAAGATAAACGATCCATGATAATCGGATTGAATTGAAAAACATAGCTACAACCGTCAATCCGAATAATATAGACCTTATTACACTCGTCTCCATGGGACGCATAAGTAAAGTTGAAAGTGAAGTTAAAACTATGAGGACGAGAAGAATTATAAAATATCTCCGTGTTACTTTCCGTCTCTTCGAGAATATGATATCACGAATGACTAAGAAAACAACGAGCATGGTAATGCTCAATACAACTCCGTATATGTTCGACCAGACAATAGAGTCGAAGCCGAGAGGAATTAAGAGATAATTCTTTACATCAAAACCGCTTTGCGAGATGAAAAATAATAAACTCGATGCAACACCGACTATTAGACTTAACACCAGGGCGAAACCAAGTTTCTTTGCTGGATTCTGATTTTTACGCCAGAGTGATTCGATGAGCAGGTAGAAGATGCCGAAAGCGATAAGAACCAAAATATCACGGACAAAAACAATCCAGCCAGCTTCAATTTCAACGCTCCTCCGAATGACATCAAGAATAAAGACTATCAGAAGCAGCGAACTCGCCGCTGATATCAGGAATACTTTCTTCAATTTAGTGACAAATGATGCCAAGAGTTACTCTCTAACAATCATAGATTTATTTTGAGCCAGTTGACCGAACGAAACCTCATCATATTCATCATGGTATAAGCTACTACATATATAGGCAAAGCGAACCAAGCACCTTTTAATCCACCGTGGAATGTTACGCCAAATAGATAAGTCAAAGGTAGAAATATAATCCAGTGTGTCAATACTTCTACAAACATCACATAAATGGTATCCCCACCGGCTTGCAATGCATTAGCAAAGATTATACCCGATCCATAAAATATCTGGGCGACACCAGCAATCTGCAATATCGGACGAGCCGCCTCTATTACTGCTGTCTCGTTTGTAATCACAAGCAGTACAGCGTCAGGGAAAAATACAAAAAGAGCACCCACAATCAAAGTAAATAGTGTCCCGAGCTTCGCTGTCTCAAACCCATACGCACTCGCTAAACGCGCACTGCCTTTACCGATGGATTGTCCAACCAATGTCTGCGCCGCTATACCGAAACCGAAGCACGGCATGATGGATATGAACAATGCGCTGATCACGACATTGCTGGCGGCTTGTTCAATAGTCCCGATAATGCCGGTAATCGCAACAAAAACAAGAAATCCTAAAAGAATCAATATGTTCTGTAACGATACGGGAAGCGATATTTTAATAATCTGCGTTATAACTTCCTTAGATATCTGGAAATGCGAATAATACTGATATTGTTTTCGATAATAACCGATAAAAGTTACAGATAAGAAGAATAACCAACCGAGAACCATGCTTACAGAATATCCGATACCTGCGCCAGCCAGATCTAACTTCGGGAAACCAAGTGCACCGAACATGAACAGGTAATTAAAAAATATATTAAATAAATTTATGAGGATAGCGGATATCATGAATATTTTTGTGTGACCGATACCGAAGAAGAAACCCCTATAAGATACAATCAACAGGAAGAAAGGAAGACCGACAAATTGATAACGCATATAATCGGTTCCTGCAAGAGTCACAGCATCATTCGCAGAGAAGAAATTGATGATGTCATAAGAAAAGATATACCCGAGCGTGCCAAAAATACTGCCGACAATTAAGCAAATAAAAAGGGAATTGTTCAGGACATCCCCTACTCCGCGAGAATTGTTTTCACCTTGACGTCGTGCAATAAGCACATGAGTTCCTGTGCTGAGACTGGAGAAGAAACTCGTAATCGCCATAGTGCCAAGGAAGCCCAAACCCATGGCGGCGAGTTGAACGTGCGCATTCTCTAATCTCCCGACCATCGCGGTATTCACGATTGCTACAATCATCTGTGACGATAAACCCGCAATCGCCGGTACTGCGATCCGTAGAATATGCCGGGAAAGATTTTTGTTCAAGCTGAAAATCATTCAAGCTGCCAATGGTAACAGATCCAATGTAAATTTGTTTTTACCAAATTAAGAATTTCTCTTGATATTCTCAACGAAAATAAAAAAACCCATTCCCTATTCAGAATGGGTTTATCATTTCTTGTTATTTTAAGGATTTATGCGGAATATTGACTGATATAACGGTCCGCATCGCGAGCAAAGGTTGATTTTGGAAATTCCTTTTTTAATCTTTTGAATAGCGTTACCGCTTTTTCTTTTTCTCCGGCAAGTCCATAACAACGCGCCGCAGAATTCAAATAATCGGGAGTATTAAAAGTGTTTGAGATTTTGCCGGCTGCTTTTTCGAAACTTGAAGCTGCCTTCTTATATTCCTTCTTCGCTTCATAACAATTGCCAATGCCTGCAATTGCCGATGCAGTTAAAAGATCGCTCGAGTTACTGAAGCTGTCATACTCTTTCAATGCTTCATCATAATTACCGGTATTATAATATGCGTTAGCAAGGTAGAAGCGTGCCATCTCACCGGATTCAGTACTGCCGTAATTATCTACAATAGATTTCAAGCCCATAATTCCACGTTCCGGCTGTCCGTCTATTGCAATTTTGTATTGGCGTATGTCGTTTGATGCGGCATCATAGATTGTGAATACTTTGCCGAGTTCGGTGGCTGCCTTATCGTTATTCGCACGGCGGTTGTTGACAAAAATTACCGTCGCTATTACAATTACAATTATTGCAGTAATCGCATAATTGAAATATTTTTTATTCAGATCGTAGAATGATGTCACCTTCCCATATGCTGTGATCAACCCATCCTCTTTCATTTCTTTCCTTGTGATTTTCTTTTTGGCTTTAAACATAAGTTATAAATCCTAAATTAATTTTTGATAATAAATTCTTTTCCCTATTTGCGGGATTGTTAAGTTATATTGAATTGGAAGTACGCCCGGCGCGATTCGAACGCGCGACCTACAGCTCCGGAGGCTGTCGCTCTATCCATCTGAGCTACGGGCGCATAAGGGATCGCAATTACTCCGTGAACATAAATTTATGATATTCAACTTATTATGTTTGATTTTAAATAATGTAACGAATTTTCACCATAATTTCAAGATTCATTTCCATTATTACTTATAAGCGCTGCAACTGAAATCGCTCCTTCCCTAATAATCTTAAGTTTCTTTCCACTGACATCAACTACAGTTGACAGCAAAGATGGCGGAAGCTTGCCCGCATCAATGAACAAATCGACTTTATCACCGAAGATATTTATCAGGGTATCACTTTCATTTGGCGTATTCTGTCCCGAGATGTTGGCGCTTGTCGAGACAATTGGGGTACGACATTCTTCGATGAGTTTTAAGCAAAATCTGTTATCGGGAATACGAATTCCGATTTTCCCATTGTCAGATTTAAGCAATCGATGAATATTTTTATTAGCTTTAAAAATCATCGTTAACGGTCCGGGCCAGAATCTTTCGCTCAGAGTCAACGCTAACGGTGTCATCTCGTCAACTAACTCCTTTAGCACCTTGAGGTTGTTCACAAGTACGAGCATGGGGTTGTGTTCATTTCGCTCTTTGATCCGGAAAATATTCCTAACCGCTTTCATATTAAACGCATCGCATCCGATTCCATAGATTGTATCGGTCGGGTATATTATTATACCACCGCACTTGATGATTCGAGCCGCTTCATCAATTATCTTCGTCTGAATCCGGTGAGGATTTAATTTAATAACCTTTCCCATCGATTTGATTTCTATATTTGTGCCGGTATTGATTTTATAAGATTAATAACCTTATCATACACATCATTCGCTGAAATCAGTTTCATGCAGTCGAACGTACGTATCGGACAGCGCTTCCCACCGTGTATGCTGCACGGACGACAAGACAATCCTTTAGTCTCGACAATAATATCGCTCGCACCATAAGGAGCAAAGCCAAATTTCGGATCGGTGGCGCCAAATATTGCAACGACCGGAGTTCCAACTGATACTGCGAGGTGCATCGGCGCGCTATCGTTAGATACCAGCACACGACACCGGCGAATCAACTCGGCAGACTGTAATAGCGACAGTTTCCCGGAGGCAGAGAAAACTTTTTTAATTGAAACATTAGTCTTAATCTCCTCACACAAACCGACATCTTCTGTCCCACCTATTAAAATAACATTGAAGTGCGTTTCAGTCAATTTCTGGATTAGTTCAATAAATCGTTCTTTCAACCATCGTTTTGTATTCCAAACGCTACCGGGTGCGATACCGATGAGTGAACTATTATGCTGAATTCCAAACTCGGAAAGTAACAGATCAATCTGCTGCCGATCATGAAGTGAGGGAAACAAGCGTGGGTATTCCTTCACATTCGACTTAATACCCAAAACCTTTAGGAGCGAAAGATTGCGCTCGATCTCGTGGATCGAACCTTCGTAATGAACTACATCAGTGAATAAAAAACTACCTGCACTTTTATCAAATCCAATACGTCTTTTTATTCCCGCCAATCTCATCAGGACAGCGCTTCTAATTGAACGATGCGGAACGATAGCCACATCGTATTTTATCTTCCGAAGATCACCCGCCAATCTCATCATCCCACCCAATCCGGAATCTTTATTTCGTTTGTCGAAAATAATTACCTCATTGATATCGGGATGGTTAGCAAGTAAATCGGCAACACGGGGAATAACAAGAAAATCTATAAGAGCCGACGGATAGTGTGCCTTGAGAACCTGAATCAATGGTATTGCAAGCACAACATCCCCGGCAAATGCCGTTTGAACGACCAAAATTCTATTTAAATCAACTTTCTTCAAGGTTGGGTGGTTATGATTCGACATTTTTCAAGGTATGCTTCCAGCGGCGGTGCATCCAAAGCCAATGATCGGGATGTTGGCGGATGTGCTGCTCCAATTTCTCAAGATGACGGCGTGTCAATTCTCTGACATTTTCATCGGTTGATCCTGTCAAATCATTTGTTTGTATCTCCTCCAGATAAACATCGTACGTGCCGTCGTGTTGACGAATCATGTATCCAATCAGTAAAGGAGCGCCGCTACGCAATGCGAAGACAGCCGGTCCCTGATGCGTGGCAACGATTGATCCAAAAAATTCTATATAAATACCATGGTCTTTATCGCCGCTCTGATCGGGAGCTATCGCAACTATGCCGCCGTTGTGTAAAGTCTTAATTATTTCCCGAACCGATAAGCCCATGGGGACGACTTTATTCCCGAACAAACAACGATGCTTGTTGATGACTTCATCGACAAAGATATTATTTTGTTTCTGCACAATGATGGTGAATGGTATCTTAGAAAAATACGACATACCCAATGCTATCAGTTCCCAATTGCCGAAATGACCGGAGAGCACAACCAAACCCTTACCTTCTGAAAATCTGTCATTTAACAACTCAAGATTATGCGGTCTAAGAAGTTTTCGAAAAACTTCATCGGTAAGATTCGGGAACCAGAGCAGCTCGATGAATGAAATACCAAAATTCCGAAAAGACCCTCGCGTAATCGAGATACATTCATCATCACTTTTATCGGGAAATGCAAGATGCAGATTTTCAATTGCAATACGGCGTCTGCCTGGCGACATGTAGAAACCGAGACTCCCGATATAATATCCCAATCGCTGTGCGGACTTCAAAGGCAGTGCCAGCACCACCCATTTGAAAATCTGAAATAAAATGAACTCTATCCTGTAGCGAATCACCGAATATCACCGCATCTTTTGGGCATAACGTTTATACCAATCGGTATCATGAAGCTCATCCCTGTGGGTCGAGTGGACCAGAATATAATTTCCTAAACCTTCCTTATCAACGAATACAAATTCCACCCCACCTTGAATATTATGATAGCGCCAGACTTCATACGGATTACTTTCGCCTGTGCTTTGAGACCGTTCTATCTCATCATAATGTCCATAGATGATGTAAACACGGCCCCTGTCGGTTTTCCATCCTTCCCTGAATCCTGATCTGTATTGGTTGTTCGCATAATCGACGCGCTTGATATAATCTTCTTCCCTCTCATTAATCATCGGCTGATCATCCGTGTCGCGGCGCTGCCAGAAATCAAATAAGAATTTCTGTTTCGCCTTCAGATCGGTAAGGTTGCTGTACTGCTCGCGCTCGGCAACTGACGCGATATAATGCACATGATTGAAGGCGCGGTCGATGTCCTGTTCGTTCATAATCCCATACCTGCTTCCGGAGTAAATCGCCCCCGAATATGCGATTGTGGTATCAGGCATAGAGCCATGTTTGTAAACATAAAATTTCTTTTCGGTCTTCGCAATAATATTTTTCAGCGTATCAACCAAAGATACCCTGAACAGATACGAACCTGATCTTAGCGCAGAAAGATTGAAAGTTCCCACCTCGACACTCGCATTATACAACCGCGGTTTGTTTTTATCTTTCACGAGAATTTCACGCCCGGCAGCGTCTAAAACCGATGCCCTGACAATTACGCTATCAGTAGTTTTATTCGCGAGGAGATTATAAACAGTCGTATAGTAATACATGATAGGCAAACCCGTTCCGTAAAGTCGGCCCGGATTTGGAATCACCTCAAGTGTATTTTTATAAAACAAAGATTGCTCATTATCAGATGTCTTGATCGACGTGCAGAATTCAATATCGCTCAAGCATTCCTTATCTGAAGGATAACCCGTAACATGAAGCGGTAATATTACCGTAGTCTTTCGGCTTGAATCGAGCACATCTTTACAGATCATCGTTAAACGATAATCTCCCGGCGGTAAATCGACGGTTTGCAAACCGTACAATGTTTTCGGTCTGATCGAGTTGACGCTGTCTTCAATCTCGTGAGAAACCAACCATTCTTTGCTTGAAACAGCAATAGAATCTTTCAGGATCAACAAACTCAGCAGAGCTTTACCGGTATAACGTCCGGAGTCACGCGCATAAGAAAGTATATTCTCGCCGATACCGTAATACAATTCAATATAGACCTGAGTTGAATCTCCGTAAAATTGCGCAACATCTACATCGATTCTAAATTCAGCATTACTTTTAATGGCAACCTGTGCCTGAGTAAGATTGGAATAAAATATCCAGGCAAGAACTGATAATAACAACGATACTCTTTTCACGCTTCACTCTCCTATCGCTTTCACTATAACCCTTTTTCTCCGCTGTCCGTCAAACTCGGCATAATATATTTGCTGCCACGGACCAAAATCAAGTTCACCATCCGTGATCGGGACGATGACTTCATGGTGAAGAAGCAGACTCTTCAGATGTGCATCGCCATTTGTCTCTCCTGTCCGATGGTGACGGTAATCCGGATTCGGAGGCGCGATTTTTTCCAGCCAGTCATCTATATCTTTGATTAAACCGGACTCGGCATCATTGACATAAACTCCGGCAGTGATGTGCATTGCAGAGACCAGGACCATTCCTTCTTTTATACCACTGCGCTTGACAATTTGCGTCACCTCAGTGGTGATATTGACGTACTCTCTGCGATTTTTGGTATTGAACCAGATATATTCTGTTAGTGATTTCATATTAGATTTTACTAAACATATAAAAAAAGTTGACTAAAGGCAATCGCTATGAGTTAATAAAAAGGGTGAGTCTTTCGGACTCACCCTTGTGTAACATTATTGCCTTACCGGAAGATTACTTCAGCAACATCATCTTCTTAACGGTTTGGTAAGTGCTCGTTGTTGCGCCGTCGTCATCCATGCCTTCGGCTACGATACGATAGAAGTAAATACCCGAGGAGAATTCATTAGCATTGAACTGCACCTCTTGCGTTCCTTCATTCATATCCTGTCGATCCAGTATAGTTGCCATCTCCTGACCAAGCACGTTGTATATCTTCAACGTTACAAGTGCTTCCATTGGCAAATCAAACTGTATCGTCGTTGTCGGGTTGAACGGATTCGGATAGTTCTGATACAACGCGAACTCTGCCGGCTCCTGCGATGTGTAATTGTTATCCAATGATATCATCTTCGATGGTATTACACCGGGATTAGCTTTCAGGTACGATACGTCCGCCAGCTTACGGAACCCTGTGTACTTCAAACCACTCACAAAGCTGACCGTATCTATTTTCCCTTCAAATGCACTGTCTATCTTCGCTACTACATTACCTAATACTGCAAATGTATCAGCTCCGACAAACTTGTGCACTTTTACCGTAACTGGTCTGCCCGACTTGATGTATGTCGAATCTACCAACCAGCCCATCATTAACGAATCACCGTATGACGCTATCTCTTTCAACATCATGCCGTTCAACGGATTCGTCGTGCCGTCGTCATACTTTAATTCGCCATATCCTATCGGTGTATATTCCCATGCACTGGATACGATGTTCAACTTCAATGCTATCATATCTGCCAATAACTTGTTGTTGAACACTGTAGGTGGCAACGTCTTCTTCTGCTTTAGTAAAGGTTTCGGTGTTGTGCCTGCTACGTAATCGAACCCGCGTGCCGCTCCGTCATGCATCTGACCGGTTCTCGATACATAAAGTGTCTTCAACACATCACCGTACTTTATTGTCTGGAACCAGCCGTAGTACTTCGAGCTGTCTACAGGCGTCTTCCAATTCTTACCAATAACCATTCCGTCAACTCCGTAACGGGTATTGTAGAATGTCTCATACAACGCGTTGACTCGGTTCGGCATCGGTAAGCACAGCAAGTTCCTTGTGAAGAGTGGATCTTTCCTGGACTTCCTTGTGAACATTGTTGCGCCACGTCCAAAGTAATACTTCGATACCTTCTGGACTTTACCCTGATTACCGAATCCATGCACTTCTATGCTGTCTCCTGTATTCAATGCTGTTCCAAATGATAACTCCCACTTCTTCAACTTCGTATCGCCCACTGTTGCCGTTATTGTCGATGGCGGTACTGTGTAGAATGGGAATGTCGTGTCTATACCCGATCCAAACTCCATATGCAGACTGTTTACATTCATCGAATCTGCACCCAATTTTGCTATGAAGTTCGATCTTACAGATTTACGCAATACATATTTGTTGATCTTTCCTTTGTTATCTCTATCCAATGCCAAGCTCTCTGCACGGAAGCTCCGGTACATCATCTGATATGCCGGGTCTTCTATGAAGTTCGCCTGCACAGTTGCATCACCGCTCGTTAGCGTGGCTGTTGTGCTTAGTGCCGAAGCATTAGCGATTGCAGCACTACCAACTTCAACTGTCCACCCGCTAAATGTGTATCCTGTTGATCCGACTGCAGTAATAGTTGTTGCAACACCATGTTCCACCGTTACCGGTGATGAGGCAGGAACTGTTATCGTTCCACCTGTTGTCGCCGACACTGTCAACTGGTATGTATCGAGCGTAAAGTTTGCTCTTACTTCTACATTACCGCTTGTCAGCGTAGCTGTTGTGCTTAGTGCAGAGGCATTTGCGAATGCAACTCCGGTACCGCTAACGACCGTCCATCCGGTAAATGTGTATCCTGTTGAGCCGACT
This sequence comes from uncultured Chlorobiaceae bacterium, assembly GCA_964520905.1. Taxonomy (GTDB): domain Bacteria; phylum Bacteroidota; class Ignavibacteria; order UBA10030; family SZUA-254; genus JAGVIE01. Next base: position 23,429 of record CAZFQL010000020.1, read on the forward strand.
GCGGTAATAGTCGTTGCAACACCGTGATCAACTGTAACCGGTGATGGGTCAGGAACTGTTATTGTGCCACCTGTCGTTGCCGACACTGTTAACTGGTAAGTTGTGACGGTAACAGCTTCACCAATAGCGAAGTCGCTGAACGATGTTACTCCAGTTACCTCTGTGCTTGTCAATGTACGGGTACCCATCGTTAACGCATTCCAATTAACTCCATCGTATCGTTTAGAGATGAAGTTCAATGGACTTGCACCCGGATCAACATCTCCTGATACGAAGTTAAATACTGCGCTGTAATTATTGAGAACGATACCGTTATTGGTGAATGTGTAATATCGATTCACCGACTTGGCATTGTCGATACCGGAAGTAGCAATCTGTGAATGCTCAACTGGATTAACTGTAGCAGTCAATTCACCAACATCCGTTACGATCCCGGCGGTGAAGAGTATCGGTGTATAATTCGATGCATCACCGATATGGAATGTACGAGTTACACCACTGCCCGTAGGAATGTGTAATTGGAGATTACCAAAGATATGACCACTTGTTCTGCTGATTGAGCCCGTAGAACTAATAGCAAGCTTATCAACACCAGTGATCACATTGCCGCTTGTGAGTGTTAAAACACCATTAACTGCATGATTCGAGGATAATGTAACACCAGCCGCATTATTGATCGTCAGATTATTGCAGTCTGCCGGGAAACCGTTTCCGGTAACCTGAGCAACCGATCCGTTGTAAGCATAATTTGCAGTCGGATCAAACGTGCGGGTACCAACTACTTGTATATTACCTGTCGTTCCTGATGTAGTAATTCCATCCGGTGAACCTATACCAAGTGTTGCACCTGAAGTAAGCACGAAGTTACCTGCACCTGTCACGATGTTAGTACCGCAATTGAATGTACCGGTATCTGAAAATGTGTAAGTGGAATTGATTGTCATATTATTATTGATAAGGTTAACCGTACGACCTGCAGCAATATTTACTGTACGGAAAGCATTCGTAGCTCCGGGATCTAGGTTGGTATTTCCAGTTCCTTTGAATGAAACGATGAAATTACCCGAACCAGATCCATCATCAACTGCAATCGTTCCACCGTTGTTAATTAAGTTACCACCTATTTTTAAGGTACCTGAACCTGTATAATTAACACCGCGCAGAGTTGCACCTGTTTGAATAGTGAGGTTACCGTCAACATCCATACCACCTGTGATAGGTGAAGTACCATTGTTCATTGTAAGAATTCCACTCTGCACATCGACATTACCATACACAACGATAGTACGTGAAGTTGTACTACCTGTCCCGCATCGTAACTCACCTGTGTTGCTCTTTACCAAATTACCAGCTATCACAGTACCAACTGCAGGAGTCGCATTAGCACTCGAACCCCAGTTTACATTACCAAATGTAACCGTTTGAACACTTGGGTTCCTTAAACTGAATCCGGTTGTACTACCGTAGAATGTGAATATTGATGCGACATCAAAATTATACGGCGTTATACCGTTACCGGGCAGTGGATTGTAAGCCGACATTTTAGCTTCTGCACCCGACTCTAATGTACATGTACCACGTAATTGGAGCGCATAGCTCACCATATCAAGCACACCGCCTGTTTTTACAGTTGCCGCTTCGCATGTATCTGTTACTGTCATTGTAACTGTATGACCTGCGGCAATTACTGCCATCTGTGTAGCTGCTGGTTTCGATCCTTGATCCCATGTAGTGCCTGCTGACCAATTACCACTTGTAACTGATGTAACAACACCGGACATGACTGTAATCGAATTGCTTACTGCTTGCGTGAAACTGCCAGCATCGGCAAGTATGGTTCCGTTACCTGATGTTGATGAAGTAAGATTCGTCCACGATGCAACACCATTGATTGCATTCTGTATCAGATTACCGACATCAGTCGAAGCAAGCGTAAATGTTGCCGATGATAACGTCACAGCGCCCGTATAACCAAGGTCTATGTTGCCATTAGCATCGCGTGCCGTTACTGCAACCGGCGCTACGTTCTGGTTAACGAACTTACCGGTTTGCGGCTGTGTAGTAAACGCAATTGCAGTCGCAGTAACATCTATAACGTTTTGACCGTTAGCAGAAACCGCTTCTGTGAATGATGCAAACTGCGAACTGGTTGATGCATCATCTGTAGTGACGTTAGCAGAAGTTACTCTCAATCTGAATGCTTCTCCATCCGAACCCGATGGTAACGGATTCCTGAGAGATATTCGTAATGATAATGTCTTACTGCTATTGTCAGCGACTGTCACTGTCAATCCCGTGAAAGCGATGGATGATGTTCCAACCGTACCGCTTGCGAGCCATGTCGAGCCGTCAAACAGATCTGCGGCAAGAATTGCATTGCTCCAATTCGGAACTGTATTACCAGACGCCGCAGTAGTAAAGCTTATGCTTTTCAGTATTGTTGGAAGAAGATCAACGTCTGCTGATCCGCCGCCATCGCGCACTGTAACCTGCCATGCTTGTACTCCATCGGCAGAACCTAACGGCGACGCATTATTCACCAATGATGAAATCGTGGCCGATTCTGAAGAACCGACTGCAATAACATCCGAAACAGTCGATGTCGGTATTAGGACATCAAACGTATTTGAAATTACATCTGTGAATGAACCGGAAGCCGCTTTAATGACGACTCCGTTCTCGCCTTTATCGTATTGTAAATCGGTCCAGGAAGCAACACCGTTTGTCGGACTGTGAGTAAGAGTACTTACAGCCGATAGATTGCCTGTACCTGTGTTCAAGCTCAATGTAACGTTAGTAGCATAGTCGGCATCGGTATTATCGTTCACGTCCTGCGCTGTTACCGAAGCTGAGAAGTTCGTATTCAAATACGCCGTTGATGGCGGTTGTGTTGTGAATGCCATCTTAGTCGCTATTACATCGATCTTGTTCGATGAGCTGTTCGAAACCGGCGCTGTGAACAATGCAAACTGCGAGCTTGTTGAGAGACCGCCTGCCGTTACGTTCGAATTCAACACTTCAAATACGAAGTTCTGGTTGTCGGCGCTTACCGGTAACGGATCCTTCAAAGAAATCCTGACCGATAATGTCTTACTGCCGCCGTCTGCCGCGCTTGCGCTGAAGCTCGGGAATGTAATCGAAGTCGCTCCGATTACGCCTGTATCGATATGCGTACTGCCGTCGAATAAATCTGCCGCCAGAATTGCATTCGCCCAGTTCGGTACTTCATTACCTGTACCCTGAGTAAGCGACATAGCAACAAGTTCGGTTGGATATGTATCGTAATCGCTTGTGCCGCCGCCGTCGCGGATTGTTAACTGCCACACTTGCTCGCCCTCAGTCGAGGTCAAAGCAGAGGGTTCGTTCTTGAGCGATGAAATTGTGGAAACTTCCGAAGAAGAAACTCCAACAACATCCGAGAAGAAGGATGTATTCGTTGCGAGTGGATTCGCCGAGTCGGAAGCGCTCCAGGTTGAAAGGTTTGTAACACCGTTCAGTGTTATCGTGTTCGTCGTTGTATTTCTTGATGTTAGACCTTCATCTGACCAAGGATCGTTGCCTGTGGGTGAGCGGAAGAGTAACAGCTTGTTCTCGTCTCTGCCGTTTAGTTCGGCTGTCGCATCGTCGTAATGGAATACGAGATCGAGGTTCAAACCGGTACTTGTACCGGCTGTTACACCATAATATCTCTTAATACCTTCATTACCGCCGCCGGTCTTTGCCGCACCGGTAACTCGTGTAATCGTAGTGGCATCGGGATACGGTGAAGCCGTCGGATTCATTTCGATACCGATATTACCGAACGTCTCATTGCCGGTTGCGGAAAGTGTTCTGCTGACTTCCATATTGCCTAACACTACGTTGCCGTTGCCTGCTTCTGATAATGAGCCGGCTGAGCCGAGCATCACTTTATGAATGCCCGTGTTCAACGTTCCGCTTGTAACGGTAAGTGCACCGTTCACCGTTATATCGGTATTGATATAAAGTCCGCCGCTTGGCTTGTTGATTGTAAGACCGTAGAATGTAATTCCATCGGTCGATAAGTTTTGTGTTCCTGTTCCATTGAAGACAACCGTGCGTCCGTTCGGTGTGAACGTCGAGCTTTTCGTGAAGTTGCCTGCAACATACAGGTCACCGCCGCCTGAGTTCATATTCAATATTGCATTGTTGATTGTCAAATCACCGGGGACATAGCGATCAGTGGTCGGCAAAGTTACGTCCGATGTGTTATGAATTAAAACATTCATCGGTACGCCGGAACCCACACTGCTTCCGCTTCCCCATTCACTGCCAACGCCATAAGCTCCACCGGAATTATAAACCAAGGTAGATGCTGAACCGTACGTTGGTGCAGCGGCAAACCATCCGCCGCTGTTTATCTGTGCTGTACCGTTTATCGTCAGGTTATTAGCATTATAAATACCGTTCCCGGTTTGGATTATTCCTCCAACCGTTCGTGGTGTATTTACCGCTATAGCAGTGCTAACTACGGTTACGTTCGTCGGTCCATTAGTAGAGGGCCAATAAGCGGCATAACCGGAATTCACGTCATAGGTGCCACCGGTATGATTGAAGACCAATGTAGTACCTGAACCGTATATCAGGTCGTTGCCGCTGGCGTATCCACCGGCGTCGATCTGGAATGTACCGTTGATATTTGCAGTGCCGTTATTTGTAAACGTACCGCCTGTTGCAAAGGTAACTCCACTGCCAGAAGTTGTTGTACCTGCGGCAGTTGCACCCGTAGCGGCGGTCTTTGTTCCACTGCCTGAGAGTATAAGATTGCCGTAAGTTTCATTTGAAACTGCTTGAGTGGTACCACTATACTCTACTGTGCTTGTTGAGCCAACCGAGTGAGTTGCGTAGTTTGCGGGGAAACCATTTGTCCCGCCTATCTTAAGTGTAGTACCATTCGCAAGAGTGATCGTTCCGCCTGTGGTTGAGCGATCTACTGTATATGTTCCAAGATCGAGCGTACCGCTGCTGACTGACAAATCACCATCAATAGTAAGATTGCCTAAGAGCGAAACACCTGCGTTATTATTGAATGTAACATTCGAGAATGTTCTCAATGCGGCAAACTGAGCGCTCGTTCCATTAAACTCAACAGTGCTGCCACTGCTAAGTGTGAGACCGCCGTTTACTGTAATTGCACCAGCGAGGGCACCGCCTGCATTTGTATTTGTCGTCTTCAGTACACCACCGCTTGCAATAGTAACACCTGCTGTGGCACCACCAACACCGCCGCCGGCAACTGTATTCGTACCACAATCGAGGGTACCGTTCACCGTCATTGTGCCAGAGGAGTCATTGATGCTGCGACTGAGTACGAGTGTTGTGCCACCCGGTACTGTTATGTTGCTGTTTAGGCGTATCGTACCCGAGCTGGTTCCACTTATTGTCTGTGTTCCGCCACTCAGAAATTGTATCGGATTGGTTGTTCCTGCTCTAAAGAGTAGATCACCACCTGTTGGACTGTTATTGATCAAATTACCATATATTTTTATTGTCGAATCGGTGGTTCCGGAATTCCATAATTTCAACGACCCGGAATCGATTTGCACAGAATAAAATTCAACTGGTCGTGAAAAGCTGTTTGTGATGTTCGCAGTGTATTGCTGGGTGTAATTTGCATACTTCCTGCCGGAGAATGATGGTGTACCGCTTGATCGATGGTAGTATGTGCTTCCCGGCTGGAAGGTGGTCACCGAGTTCGGTGCGCTTGCGCCAAAGGGATTCGATCCGGTGTAGAAGTAGAACGAAGAGCCGCTCTGGAATATCACTGAATTGAGTGCTGTTGTACCAAAGATGTTACTAGTATTTCCTGCCGCCTGCGTGATCGAGGAGCCACTGGTAAAAACAATGGAACTCGCGTCCGTACCGGTCAGCTTATTAATAGCGGTGCTAAACGTCATCGATCCACTGATGCTTGCGGTTGCACCGGTACTTAACGAAATTATAAGTGCGCTTGCACCATTGATGTTGAGTTGCGATCCTGCGTCAAGTTGCAAATCGGTTCCTGTGCCGCCACCGATGGTTAGCGTATTAGCAGCCCCTGCCTGGAGATACACAGTAGTACTATTAGAGACAATTAATTGCCCGATCGTCTGCGCCGGGACGGCTGTAACTGTTACTGTTCCGCCACTGTTGAATTGCAATATGTCAGTGGTTGCTGGTGCTGTACGAGTTGGCGACCAATTGCCCGCAGTTGTCCAAGCACTATTGCCACCGATCCATGCGTACGTCCCAGCTATCGTTTGCTGAAAATTCGTAGCAGGCGTCATTAAATAATTTTCAGTTCCCGCCGAACCGTTAAACTCGTAAACGGCAAAATGATATGTCGTTGTCGGGCTTAAGTTTGTTAATGGTACGGATGTTCCTGTCCCTTTATATATCACATAATTTCCCGTAGGGATCTGTGTACCATTGCCGAACGCCGCGTTATCTGTATATGTAGTGCCATCGGCAGGATTTGCATCTACTGCACTACCTGCTTTCGCAACTACGATGCGGTCTGTGCCGTCACCGTTAGTCCAGCTAACTGTCATACTTATAGCAGTGACATTGCTGAAACCGACAGCCGATGCCTGTGTAGTCGGCTCTGTTGATAAAGCTTTACCGCTGACTGCCTGATCTTTCTGAGTTGCACCCGCGCTGGTGTGAGTTATATTTCCACTCTTTGAACCAACTGTAGTCGGAGAGAATCGGGCATAAACGGTTGTAGTCGGAACCGTACCTCCGGATTGTGCGAGGTGAATTGTATCCTGGAATCCGCTACCTGTTGTGTGTGAAACTTTAAAGTGTGCCGGCGCCGTGATAACAATATCATCGCTTAAATAAGCGCCATCGACCTGATAATTCTGTTCGGATGAATTAGTGTTTACAACCACATTTCCAAAATCGGTCAGCGTACCGGTAAGTGTAATTAAAGGAACTGTCGCCGGCTCAGCCAGCGTCCAGCTTGAGAACGATGTTACGCCTGTAATTGCCGCGCTGTTCGATCCCGCTGTTACTGTTCCACCCGGACTCGACCATGAGCCGTCGTATTTACGGATTGAATAGTTATTTTCATTACCGACAATATCCGCATCCAAATAATTGAAAGTCAGATCGGCAGAAGTTAAACCGCCGTTCGTTAATGTCCAATACCGCGCTAATTGATTTGCTGAATATGCAGGTGTGAAACTGCTCTGAACCGCTGTTACTGTGAAATCACCACTGCCGGTTCCGTTCACCGTAACAGGTGAATATCCGTTTGCAGTTCCAACTGTGAAGTCTTTACTGACCGATGAACTGTAAACCATTTTAAGATTTCCAATAACGTGTCCGCTCGTGCGCGAGATACCGCCGCCGCCGCCTATCGTTAATGTATTGGTGCTTGTGACGATGTTTCCGGCTGTGAACCATAATGTATTGTTTACAGTCATATCGTTGGCAAGGTTTAAACTTCCACCGGCTTTATTAATTCCGCACCAGTCGAATGTTACTCCGCCGCTTGCTGTAAGTGTTTGACTGCTTCCGCCATTGAAGAATACCGCACGACCGTTAGCTGTGAATGTACCGCCAACTGTCATGTCACCACCAACGTACAGATCACCAGATGTGCCATTGAGTGCTAACGTGCCAGAAACGAGTAGATTCCCCGGACAAGTCCGATCGCTTGACGGCATATTAACTACGAGTGATGGGTTAATCCTGACGTCCCGTGGATAATTACCCACCGAACTTCCCCATTCATTCGATACAGTATATCCGGTAGAATACAGAAGTGTTGAGCTGCCGCCGTATGTCGGCGAACTATTCAACCAACCTCCTGTCATAACATTTGTCCATCCATTGAGTGTTAGATTACTTGCATTTATAACTGTTCCAGAACCGTAAGCGAATATCCCGCCGACAGTCCTCGGTACATTCATCGTGATGCCGCCGGTACCCTGTGTAACTACATTCTGTGGACCGCTCGATGTGGGCCAGTACGAATCGCCATTTACACCATACGAAGTAGACGTCTGGAAGGCCAGATAACCATCTGCATCATACGTGTAAGTGTTTGTGTTACCGCCCCAGCCACCCTCATAAACCAAGATGGAGCCGCCGTTCACGGCAATATTGCCGGCACCTGCGATTGTTCCCCAAAAACCCAGCGTTCCGTTGATGGTTGCGTCTGTTCCCGTGCCATCGGCAATTGTTAATGTTTGACCACCGTTTACATATATCACTCCGCCAGTGGCAACAGTAAGCTGATCTACTGATATGCTTGCGGTGACGGTAACATAGTGAGTATTAAGGATTGTGATTGCGCCATCTGTTGATGTTGGTGTGGATGTGGCTGTAACCCAGTTAGTGCCTCCATCTGTCGACATATTCCACGTTGTGGTATTGCTCCAGTCGCCTGTTGCGATAGTTCTAAATTGCGTTGGCAGTACTCCGGCAGGTGTAACTGATGCCCATGTTGTTCCAACCCGTTCTTCGTCCATCTGTAAAAATGGGATATCGGTGGCAGCAGCTTGACGAAGAAAAACTCCGTCGATAGAAGTAAGATCACCACCGGTAGCATTGTTGGTTATAGTCAAGTCTGCTGTTGGTTCAGAACCACCAAAACTTCCCGAACTTGGATTTATCCAAAGTTTGACAATATCATTTGGTGTTCCGATAACATATTGATATGATGCAACAATCAAAATTGTAGTATTTAAAGGATATGAAGTCGCAGTATAGGTCTGCACAGGTGTACCACCGGAAGACCTGGGGCTTATTCCAATGTAATAACTGCTACCACCGTTATTCTTAATCCAAATGACATTACCAAAGGTGGTGCTACCTCCTCCACGGAAACCTGTAAAATAACCACCGGTTGTTGAAGTAATACCCGTTAAACTAGTACAATTAAGTAGAAACGAATAATAAATAGTTCCGGTAGTCTGGGATGTAAAGGTTCTTTGCGGATCAATCCCGGCCCCATCAAATTTTATTTTATTTCCTGTCGAAGCCGCAAATCCAGTGTAGCTCAAGCTACCAGCATCAACAAGAACACTGTCTCCAGTATTCACGTTAAACCAAACGCCGCCGGATTGCGCTGCTAAGCCATTCGTGGCGTGTGCTGTGTAGTTAAATGGTTCAGTTATTAATTGTCCCCACGCCGTTGCTCCGAGCATGAGAACACAAATCAATGTGAATAAAATTGTATTAAAGCGTTTCATAAATCCTCCAGGGATTTTTTGAGTGATTAGTGGATAGATAGTTTGTTATCGTTTTGAAAATTTAATTGCTAAAAGCTAACAGCCAAAAGCCAATTACCAAAAGCTCTTAGCTCTTAGCAGTTAGCTATTAGTCGGTTATTTTTTATTTTTTGTTGTCTTCTTAATTTTTACTGTTTGTTTCTTAGTTGTCTTCTTTGTAACAGCAGTCATTTTTTTACCGCAGCAAGGTGTCATAATCGTTTATCCTATTTTTGTTTCTAATAATATTATACGTTGTTCGTGATCAATCACTTTTTCTTCTATTGCAACATGGTTCCCCATCGATCTCTCAATCAGTCCAACGATGCCTTTCACCGAAACATCCAATTTGTCTCCTAGCTTATCTATACTCGTTTGAACCTGAGAGAATTTTACGTCCGTATATGCTTTCATCGACTCAACAGCGATATCGATCTTAGAGTCTATCTTAGCATCCAATCTTTTCTCAACCTGATCTATCTTTACATCAAGCTTATCTATCTTTGCATCAAGACGTTTCTCTGTCTCTTTGATCTCTTTCTTGACTTGCTGGAATTCTTTTTTCACGTCAAGTCCTTTAGTCTGTCTTT
>CAZFQL010000020.1:33336-55740 GCA_964520905.1 uncultured Chlorobiaceae bacterium
CCTGGTTACCCATGCCCCGCTCTATCAAGTTAACTATTCCCTTCACAGATGTATCAAGTTTATCTCCAAGCAACTGGATGCTCGATTGAACCTGAGAAAATTTTACGTCAACATAATCTTTCATAGACTGGGTTGCAATATCTACTTTAGAATCAATTTTTACTTCGAGACGTTTCTCTGTCTCTTTGATTTCTTTCTTGACTTGCTGGAATTCTTTTTTCACGTCAAGTCCTTTAGTCTGTCTTTCCTTTTCTGTCATCGCTCTCCCCGTTTATCCTACTTTTGTTTCTAATAATTCAGCCAAAGGCTGATTAGCCTTCGGCTAAAAATACGCTGTTCGTGATTTTGCACCGAATCTTCTATCTTTGCCTGGTTACCCATGCCCCGCTCTATCAAGTTAACTATTCCCTTCACAGATGTATCGAGTTTATCTCCAAGTAGCTGGAAGCTCGACTGCACCTGAGAAAATTTTACGTCTGTATATGCTTTCATCGACTCAACAGCGATATCAATCTTATCATCCAATCTTTTCTCAACCTGATCTATCTTCACATCGAGCCGTTTCTCGATATTGTCTAACTTCGTATCGAGCTTATCTATTTTTGTATCCAGCAGTTTAAAATCTATCCTTTGCTCATCAGGATTCATTTGCTTTTTATTTTCTGTCATAACGCTCCCATTTATGATTAAAAATCTAATTTATTATTTTAAAATTTCTATTCTTCCCGATACTAAATCTCTTGCAGTTCTCTTAATGCAGACACTACCGCCTTTCATTTTGATCGTCATGAAATAAAAGTCAAAGGAGAAATTGCGAAATGTCTCGTGAGGAGAAAAGTGTAGAGATGAATTGATAAAACGTCGTATCAAAGTGCATTATATTAGAAATTCTAGTAGACTTTTTTGTAGCTACGCTTGAAGAACAAGCATTGAGATGTATCGATTAATCTTTTTAAAATTAAGCAAATTAAGGGCAAGTGTCAAGTATTTTCTGCATTTTTTAAAAAATAAATGGAAACCGCGGGAGAGATGAATAGGCGACTGATTGTTCGTACTTACATATAGAAATATCGGGCTGGATGCTGAGGCATTCATCATCTTTATCCGATCATTCAAGCTTGAAGTATATGAATTTGTGGTTTCTCGATAAATTATGCGATAATTGGTTGGATTGTATACATCCTCTCGATAATTTGGTTATACAAATTCCAGTCTTTTCATAATACCTGTCAGCCACAAACTTTTGAGCCGTAGGCTCATCCGCCTCTGGCGGAATGTCTACGTTCTTTCCAAACAATCAGGGAGTTGACGGGGCGTGTGAAAAATCCGAACTCATCCCGCTTCAGCGGGAGAAGAATCTCGAAACAACATTGAAATGAAAGATTCTTCGGTTGTCCCGCAAAAAACGGGACTCCCTCAGAATGACAGACATATAGAGATTTTCACACAGTCTTATAACTCATTCATAGCGCGCAATCCCTGAACAAAGCAACAGCATAATAAAAGTGAAAGCCCGGTTGCCAAATCAAGGGGAGGGGCCATTGATTAGGCGGGGGATCCGGACTTTCACTTATTTGGAACTCAACCCCCCACCCATACCCTCCCCCTTCTCTAAAATCGTAGAGAAGGGGGAGGGCAGGGAGAGGGATGAGTATTTCTGCGTAACATCAATTACGAAGACAGATGTCCTTATTTCATCAACACCATTTTTTTGATCTGGTGATATTGACCGTCGTTTACTATTATCCTGTAGAAATAAATTCCCGATGCAAACTCGCCGGCATTGAACATCAATTCCTGATTACCTTCATCCATCTCCTCGTTCTCCAGAAGAGTCGCCACTTCTCTGCCGAGGATATCATATATTTTCAACGTTACAATAGAAGCTTCCGGCAAACCGAAGCCGATGGTTGTAGTCGGGTTGAATGGATTGGGATAATTCTGATACAGCTCGAAATTTTCCGGCGTCAGATCGAGCGACCCCAGCTCGAACGCGAGCGGATTCATCAAAGGCGCGATAGCAGGCAAAAGATACCATACGCTGTCAACCGGATTGACGCCTGTTATTACAAGCGCATCTTTTGATACAATCCTCAGCGAATCGTCGAACGCATGATTGATTCGCGAGATGACAGTATCGAGCAAATTCCAATCGACTGACGGATATTTTTCACCGTAGGTCATGTAATTATCCGCGAGCGCTGCAATCTGGCGGAGCGTTTTATTCCTGTACGGGTTAGTCAGTACGGCGTCATCATAAATAAGATCGCCGAAGGTCGGCGGTGTAATCCCGGCGTCACTCGCGCCGATATTTACTTTCAGTGCAAGAAGCTCTCCGGCAAGATGATTGTCGTGAGAGGCACGTTTCGGATTTTTCTTTTCACCTGTAAATATTTTAATGCCGTAATAATCGAATCCGCGTGCATGACCTGTATCAGACATATATGCCGCAATACTGCTTCCTTTATCGAACCGCATCCAGCCGTATGAAGTTACGCTATCGGGCCGCGGATTGCCGAGCACCAGACCGCCCGGATATCCCGCAAAACCCCGCTTGATCTTCGGAAAAGCAAGCCGTATAACTTCGTTGCAAACATTGCCACCGGTTGGTTTCAGCGTGGGCAAAATAGCTACGCCTTTTTGAGCAAGACTGTCTTGTGTAAACGATCGGTATTTAAGTCTGTCGCTATCAACGTATTTGACCGTGAGAATTTCAGAACCCTTCAGTTTCTTGCTCGTGCCCGTAACATAAACGGCATTGCCGGATGAGACAATTCCAACAGGGATGTCATCATCATTGGCGTAACCGTTATACCTTACCTGAAGACCTAAGTTGCCGTTGTTTGCTGAGTATTGGAGAAGCGCAAAATCCTTACCTACACCGGCACCCATACTTGGACCGATAATGTAAGTGCCGCTCATTGCCGTGCCTATATCTTCATCATTAGCGGTACCGTTATATGCGCGCACCCAATTCGAGTCACCGCTCGATTGCGCGTAGCATACTGTTGTTACATCGTGGAAACTGCCGCTCTGAATACTTTTACCGGTCACCAAAACTCGAGTAGTGCCGGATAACGCCAGACCATAAGCCTGATCGTCGTTACTCGCTGTTCCGTTATAGCGGTGCACCCACTGCTGCACGCCCGCCGATGAGTAGCGCATAGTAGCATAATCGTAATCGCCAGCCGCACTCTGACTTCCGCCTGTAAGAATAACATCACCGGCTGAGGTTCTTACAATTGAGCGAGCTATATCGTTACGTAAGCCCGTTCCATTGTAACGGGCGCCCCACAATGAGTCGCCGGTAGAAGGATTATACTTGATAGTGAAGTAATCGTATCCCGAATCTACGCTAGTACCGGTGACAAAAAGATCTGTGTTTCTGTAGAGCGTCATAGCCAGTGCACTGTCGGTTCCATTGAAAGTTCCAAGCGCAGGACCATTATACCTTTTTTCCCAAAGCAGAAGACCAGCGGAATTATATTTTAATGTTGCGTAATCGTACCCTGTACCCGAACCTTTGCTCCATCCGGTAAGAAACACATTCAACGAATCGTTCACAGCGATAGCCGAAGGTTGATCGTCTCCGTTACCCGGTCCGTTGTACCGCGGAGGCGTTGCCCATAATAGATTACCGGAGCTATCATATTTCAACGTTACATAATCGAGACCTGAGCCGCTGACAGCGCTCGTTCCTGTAACGTAAACATTTTTCGCAGTATCGACTGCAATCGCTTTTCCCTTGTCAGCCATATTTGTGGCAGAATTGTAATATGCTCTCCATTTTTCTTCACCATCGGGTGAGTACTTGATCGTCACGATATCGATTCCGGTACCGGTATTCGTCATCCAGCCGGTTACTAAAATATTTCCGCTTCGGTCCACAGTAATAGCAGACGCTCCGCTGTTGCTGTTCCTGTAAGTACCGGCAGCATGAGCTACCCATTGACGTGTATCCTGAGAAAAAGTTAGGGAGAGGGAAAATAAAAGCAGGAAAGAAAAGAGAAGAAATAGTTTCAATCTCATAGAAAAACTAACCCCCTTTCACGGGTATATTATTATTTTAGAACCACCATTTTCATTACACGGGTCATGATGCTTTCCCCCGAGAGAGGTTCGGCTATGACCTGATAAAAATAAACTCCTGACGATAATCCGGACGCATCATAGTCCACTATCTGCCGCTCGGCATCCATCGACAAGCGGTCGATTGGAATGCTTACTTCCTGCCCGAGGATATTATAAATTCTCAGTGTAACTATCGAAGGTTCTGGCAGATTGAATTCAATAGTGGTCACCGGGTTGAAGGGGTTAGGATAATTCTGAGAAAGAAGAAAATTATCCGGCATTTCATCCGATAAAATTGGCGCCTGTACCTCCGGCATAAGTGTCGGCGGATCTGAACTCGGTTTCAGGAATGAAATTGAGAACAGAGGTTTTGTAGATGTCACGCGGAGCGGGATCGTGCCTATAGTATCGAATTTTCCTTCGAATGCCCAATTGATCTTTTGAACGGCAGTGCAGATTGAATTGTAATTCAGGTTTGGATAGTAATTCCACATCGTCAGCATACTGTCTACGGTCAATGCCAGATGACGAAGCTTTTTATTATTGAGAAGATTGGAGCTTTGTGAAGTAGTATCCTTGTAAATCAAATCGCCCAATCCATTCTGAGTTATACCGAGATCGCTGGCGGCGATGTTCAACTTCAAAGCGAGTAGTTCGCCTATCAGCCGGTTATTGTATCTGTTCAGACTCGGGTTTTTGATTTCACCAATAAATTTTCTCCGGTCATAAATATAATCGAGCGGGCGCGGCGTCCATGTTTGCGGTAATGCTCTGCGTACATAGTAGAATTTTGAATATCGTTCCCAGCCGTAAAATTTAGGATTATCCCATCTTTCGACACCGATTATAAGCCCATACGGAAAAATACCGCGCAGGAAAATTGAATCGCGAACGTTACCGGCATTCGGCATACTCACGATCTTTTTGTATTTGATGAAGCGTACCGGCTTAGCTCCCAAGCTATCCTGTGTGAATGTGCGGAAACATCCTCCGGCAGGCAGTCCGTTTGCTCCAATACGATGTGTATATAGATCCGTTGAGCCGTTGTTCAATCGATAGTCAGCCCATGCGACAATAGCGCCGTATAAACTATCGCTCGTAAGCTGCGGCATAAATTGATCGAGCGAAGATGTAGAAACCGGGTTGCCGTCTGTTGTCCAGTATGGTTGACCGAACGAATTTAATCGTTGTGCATAAATATCATAATCGTTCAGGCGTTTATCCTGCCATACGACTATTGACGACGTTCCCTGCATAACAAGTTGCGGGTTATATTGATGTCCGTTCGCTCCGCAGATCGGAACGCCGGACGGCGCCCAGAGCAGAACTCCTTCACGATTAATGCGCTGACCGTATATATCATAATCGGTACCGCGGCGATTATCCTGCCAAACTACGATTGCACCGCCTGTCCGATCGCTTGCAATCTGAGGATAGTTCTGCGTCCCGGATACTTGGGCAAGTTGAATTCCGTTAGCCGCCCATTTGATAATACCGTTTGCATCCATCCGCTGGACGAAAATGTTATCATAAGTGTAATTCCGGCGATCTTGCCACGCAAGAATAACGCCGCCGATGGTATCTGAAACCATCTGAATATTAAATTGGGCATTTGGGGATGTGCATATCGGTAGACCATTCGCTGTCCATGCAGTCAGACCGGTTGATAAAATTCGCTGAGAGTAGATATCTGTCGAACCGGTGCCTAACCGGTAATCCGACCACGCGATGATTGCGCCGCCTTTATGATCGGTGATCAGTTTCGGTTCTATCTGATTGCTCGTATCGGTGCAAACCGGTTGTCCGTCGGTCAACCACTTTTTCTGTCCAAGCGAGTCGATCCGCTGTGTATAAATATCGAATTGTCCGTTTCTTCTATCCTGCCATGCAACAATGATTCCGCCCGAACAATCTGTTACTAACTGAGGATTGTATTGATGACCTTGTGCGCCGCAAACAAGCATGCCGTTCGTGCCCCACCACATTGCGCCGTTAGCATCTACACGTTGAGCATAGATATCGTAATCGTAACCGGACCGGTTATCCTGCCATACGATCAATACCCCGCCCTTCCCATCGGAAATGACCTGCGGATAATATTGATAACCTGAAGTGTTGGTTAATTTGATGCCATCTGTTTGCCAGAGAAAAGAACCGGTGGGACTTACACGCTGGAGATAAAGTTTATCGCCGAATCCATCACGTCGATCCTGCCATGCCATAATCGAACCGTTCTTCTGGTCGCTGACAAGACGAAGATTCCATTGATTTCCGGTTAATGTAATAAGCGGAACAGCGCTATCTGAACGGCAGGGCCAATCAGCAGATAGAGATCCGTTGAAAACTAAGAGTACAACTAATAATTTAACACAACACTTTATCAATTTTGTCATTTAATTCTTGCATCATTTGTGTTAATAGGCGCTTCGTTCCTTTATTAACCCGGTGCGAACATTCTTCTTCTATCCTACCGGCACACAATCTTTGTTATCTAAGTATAAATTACCCTGACCATCAACTACAAACAGACTTCCTTACGAAAACTTTGCTCGTTAGCTTATATGATAAATTCTAAATTGGGTTGACAGATCAGGAATATTTGATTATATAAAATCTCTGCCAGTGAAGGTGGTTTTTCACCCGTTAGAGATGCGGTGTTCTGCTTGATGTATCTGTACGAATTATAAGAATTTATTTCCTTACTGTCAATACCGGAACGCTAAATATTTGGAAAAAACGAATATTTCGAATGATTGCTTTGCTGTGTGTTTCTTTGATACCTGCGTTTTTTATCTTTTATCGCATAATTATCATATAATGCCCCATGTCCGTCCTATCTTAATATAGAGACGGACAAGGGGATAATTAAGCTTATTTTAACATCATGATTTTTTGAGTAGTATTGAATTTCTCGCTGATCATTCGGACAAAGTAAACACCGCTCGGTGCGGCGCCGCCATCATCCGATAATCCATTCCACTCTATTGTATGATAGCCGGCTAATTTCTGTTCATTGACAAGGGTTCTAACCTGTCTGCCGAGTATATCATACACCACGATCCCGACGAGAGCCGTCTTAGGTACGGCAACCACAAACTTCGTCGATGGATTGAACGGATTAGGATAATTTCCACTCAGTGAAAATTGTGTCGGCAGAACTTCACGGCTCGATACTTCGAGCGATAAGCTCTTAAGGACTTTACTGATCGTGATCTTGCCTTCACCGTCTAACGCCTGTTTATTTTCCCCGGATTCATTAAGTACGAATGCATTCGGACCGTTAGATTTAACATTCCAGCTTATCGTAAGCGGATATGCGCTTGCATTAATGTCGATAGGTATCGCGCGAATGTTTTCCAATTTTGCCGGTATCGATTCAGCATAACGCTGTGTGCCGAAACGGACATCGAACATGCCATCGAAACCTACCGGAGGCATCTCGTAGTACGATGCGCTATACTTAGATTCATCAACCGAGCCGAAATAAAGCGTCTGGCTGATTCCGTTTTTATCGGTAATCTTCAACGAATTCATTTCATTGAGTATTTCTTTCCGTGACAATGCTTGACGTGCAAGAACGGTCAGAGCGCTTATGTAAAGTTTTCCTCCACCTACCGTCTTCACCCAATATGCCTGTCCGGGTTCGAGTGTGTCCACCGAATTGTACGTGTTCGTGTATCCGAAGTACGATGATTGTACTATGCCCGGTGGAATCTGTTCGATTGCGCTTACCAAAACTCTCTTGCTAAGAGTACCGATCATGTTCCATCCATCGTTCACATATACCGTATCGCTGAACCTATCGAAACCGGTATGCGAGATAGTATCCTGTGCCGCAAACTTCAGCCAGTATCCTATACCATTGCTTAGCTTATCTTTAGTAGTATAGCTTCCTTCGTACGCGAATGCATCGGATATTGCATCAGGGAAGAGATTGGTTTTGAGCGAATCGCTTATGGTCAACGGCATCGATATCATGTTCCACCCAGCGGATACAATGTAGTTGCGCGCACCTGCACCAGAGGGTATCCAACTTGTATTTATTCTTAAACCGCCTAAGATTAATGCAGGTGTAGCATTGCCCGCACCCTGACGAAGAGCGACCAAACCCAAAGCCGTCGCATCATTACCATCTGTAGTTGTTAAATTAGCAGTTGGTTCTATTCCAGTTAAAACAGGGTCAATCCATAACTTGACTTCATCGTCGGTTGTTGTGCCTGAATTAAAAGTATATTTAACAACGATCAAATAAGTTGTGTTCAATGCATATATTGAATCAGTGAATAATGGTGCAGGTGAAGGTGTATTTTTGCTGGTACCAAAAGTAATATTATCATTGGCAGCTTTTCTAAAATATACCCTGGCGAGGTGAGTTGTAGTGCTTGTTGGTGGCATTAGATGGAAGAAATATTCGCCGGTAGCGGTTGTCAGCGCTGATGTTACTTTAACCATAAATGATGCATAAACAGATCCAGTATTTGTAGGTAAGAGACCTCTGTTGACATCTTCACCATTAGTTGTCATTGTTACAGACTTGCCGACTCCTGAGTGGATGTATCCTGTATAAGTCAACGGGTCTGCATTTACCGCAATAGAATTTGTGCCGGTACCGCTATGTGCTGTCCAATTATTTGCTGTTAAGAGTGATCCAGTTGTGTACTCGAAATTCTCAATAAAAGGAAACGTAGGTGTAATAGTGACAGTAGGTTGAACTGATATCGAAGTAAGCGTACCCGATGCTCCTCTGGTTTTTACTGTAAATGTAGCAGAGCCAAAAGCAGTTGGAGCTGTAAGATTTGAAATTGCAATAATACCGGTATCAACATTGGTTACAACCGTTCCACTAAGCGTAATAACCCAGGGATCGCCCACACTACCAATACCGGTTACGGATTTGGTAGCCAATGTAAACCCTGGACCGGAAACAACGGCATCTGCAGTATTTCCAGTCCAAGTCCAATTAGATGGAATCTCTACACTCATACCACCAATTGTATTTATTCCATCACCTTTGAGGACAATCGTTTCAGTAACTGAAGTTGCACCACTGGTCTGATAGGCAGGACTTATAGTTGCCATTCCAGTCCCATCGGTTATACCAATATCAACTTTGTTTCTCGGAGAAATTTTCCACAATTGTTGCCCAGCACCAGAAATACCGGTTGTATGGTATACAACGCCAGTAATAGGTGTTGTGGAAGGAATTGTGGTACCCACTATATTATTAACGCTTGCTAAATACATTGTACCAGTACCTGCGTTAAAATTATTCATTCCTCTGTTAGATGCACTCGCGATAAAAGTATTACCTGACCCGGCTGAATCCCAGTTGACACTATTTAACTTTACTAACTTTCCTTCATTCGCCTCAGATATCTCAGATGCATTTGTTAGAATTAATGGAGATGGGACAGTAACGGTTGCTACTTCATATAGATTGGGGGCAGAAACTGAAATAGGAATAACCTCGGTATTACCTCCAAAAGCGGTAACACTACCTTTTACGATAATAGAATCACCTAATCTAAGCGTTTGATTTGTGTTCGTAACACTCTTAAAAAGTTGTAAGCCATAACCCCCGCCTTGGATAAAAATACTCGTTGCAGAAGAATCTGTTAATGTATGATTTTGAAGCGTTATAGTTCCAGTTACGGCAACAATATATCCGTTAAGGACTGGGATAGTTCCGGCACCATCACTGTTCCCATATCCATCAACACCGCCTGCGCGTAAATTTGAAATCGGAATAATTGTATGTGACACTGGAGATGATCCAATTACTGTCAGCGTACCACCTGATTTTGCTGTCTTCACAAGCCATGTGTCATTTCCACTGTTTCCAACTCCGGCATGATTAGGCGATGTTAAGTTTGAAATACTGATAGTCCCAGGCGTTGAACCAAGTGTTAAACCACTTATCTCGATAACATTTCCGACGTACGATGGAGTTTTACCTACAAACACACCTCCAAGAGTTACATTGGATGAACTATAGCCACCCCACGTGGCGGGAACGGTTAAACTGATTTTTTCGAGTAAACCGCAATCGGTTCCAACGATCGTTACTGTAACAGTTCGTCCCGATGCGTTAGGAGAAAAAATTGTACCGCCATTAAATGTTCCACCACTTGTATTAGCCAATGTTGCTGAACCATCACCATCATTAGCAGGTTCCCACGGGAAATTTTGCCCAAGATTTTTTTGGCTGGGCGTTATATCTGCTATTGATTGATTCCACTGCCAACCAAGTGCTGCGGTATCATTATTTACAGTACAACCAGAGCTATTTCTAAAGTATTGTACAGAATTAGCTGTCAGGCTAGGTGAACCTGTGTGAACCCATATTGCATCCGGAAACCCGCTTATAGATGTGTTTGATCCATTAGCCACAAAATCAATTGTAGCTGCTGATGATGTTGAACCATTTAATAATTCTATATTATCGTTTGTGGCTATATCAAAAATATTACTACGGGTTAACACTCCTGTTCCACCCGCCAGTGTATCAGCAAGTAAAATTAATACTCCATCACTTGGATCAATATCCTGTGTAAATTGGAGAGTTGCTGGAGTCGGGCGGCTCCCAACGCAAATAATACGAGTACCTTGCTGCAAATTTTGAAGATAACTAACACTCGGAAAACCAAGATGTCCTTCAGTAGTACCACCAGCACCGCCTTTTGAGCTAACATCCGAAAGCCGAAATCCGCTGAGGTCAACCCCACCAGATTTAACTACTAAGAGTTCAACCCATTCCAACCCAACTGTAGGGTTAGCGATGAACTCATTTATAATCACATCGTTATGTGCAACTTGAGCTTGAAGCTGCGATTGCATAAATGGCTGCAAAACAACCATTACCACAAGCGCCAAAAATATTTTAAACATTGTTTTCATTTGTGTTTCCTTTATAAAGAATAGTTGATTATGGATTTTTCCATCTTAAATAATTCATTTACTTGATGAGAAGCATCTTGCCTGTGATTGAGCCGCTCGGTGTTATTAATCTGTAAAAATATATACCGTTTGCCGCCTGTTGTCCATTCCCGTTCAATCCATCCCACACTGCGTCTTCATGACTGCCATCGGCGCGGTCTTCATCGAGTAATACCTTAACATTTTTGCCGAGCAGATCGTACACGATCAATTTTACATGAGTAGCTTTCGGCAGGTAGAACGGTAGTTTTGTTCCTGCATTGAATGGATTCGGATAATTGGGAAATAGCGTCAGATAAGTCGGGGTTTCAGTCGTAATCGGGGTTTTAAATTCCTTTCCGCCGCCATCAAGCGTTTTCAATATTGTTCCTCCGTCACCAAAAACATACCCGGTGAGTGAGTCTTTGAAAAATAGTGAATGTAGATTATGATCGGTGCCGCTGGAAAGCAGAAACCAATTTAATCCGCCGTCCAGTGTTTTTACTATCGTGCCGTCATCACCGGCAATCCAGCCGAATTTCTGATCGGCAAAAAACACTTTACGATAATCGGCGCCGGAGGGCCTCTTTATAATTTGATACCATGTGTTGCCGCCGTCAGTAGTTTTCAGAATTCTTCCACCCTTACCTACTGCGACGCCGATCTGAGGCGAAATAAAATAAATCGAAGTCAATCTAAACACTGGTGTAACATTTAAAGAAATCCAGCTTATACCTCTATCGGTACTTTTGAATATCTCACCTTTTTTCTTCAATGTATCATAGCCTGCACCCCATATAGTTGTAGAATCGAACACAAAGATCGAGGAGAAACTCATCCATGGAGGAATTGATACGGGCGACCAATTGTAGCCGCCGTCGTTTGAGATCATCTCTAATCCGTAATCGCCTGCCGCAATCAAATTAAGGGAATCTAAAAATTTTACAGTGCGGAGTATTCCATAATTCGACGTTGAGCGACGGAGCCAATCGGCGCCTCCATCGATTGTCAATAAGATTGTGCCTGTATCGCTAACAGCAACGCCGCACTGCGAATTCCAAAAATGGACATCAACGAGACGTTCGGTTGTATTGCTTGTCTGCGCTGACCATGTATTACCTGCATTTGAACTGAATAAGATAGTTCCTCTATCACCTACTGTCCAGAAAAGAGAATCACCAGCGGAGGAAAAACTTCTCAGATTAGAATATGAACTCTGCGAGTATGGAACCCATTGAGCGCCGCCATCAAATGTACTCCACATCCTGCCATTAGTCCCAACAACCCAGCCCGAAGATAAACTTTTGAAAGCAATCCCGGTTAGATTTACAGTAGTGTCAACTATTTTTATATACCAGGTCGATCCGCCATTTGTAGTATTGACAATTGTACCTTTATCGCCTGCGGCGAAACCATAATTGAGCGTCACCATTTTTATACCGGATAGCGACGAATTAATACCGGTCGGTTGTGCCCTCCACGTAGAACCGCTGTCAGTGGAACGAAAAACCATACCGTGTGTATCTGTCATCCACCCGATTGATGGACTTAAGAAATCCATGCCCTTGAATGTATAAGGTCCCGGAGTGTTCAAGCTATCCCATTTCGTCCCGCCGTTAGTCGTCCGCATAAATAATCCGAAGTTCCCGCACGACCAAACTAATCGGTCGTTAAAACTTCTGACCGATTGAAGGTTTATGCTCGGTTTTGAAAATTGCGATGACCATAAATTTCCGCCGTTGCGAGTTGAATAAATATTTCCGCCAGAACCTATTACCCAGCCGATATCGCGGCTTACAAATGAAATATCCGTCAATGTCAGGGCTGCGCTCCCCTTTGGTATTCCACTTGATTGGAAAGACCAGTTGATTCCGCCGTTGGTTGTTCTAAGGATTACGCTGGAATCGCCGACCGCCCACCCGTTATTGTCATCGAAGAAATAGACTGCCCTCAACTTTTTTTGAAGATTATCCGTTAATGTTCTGTTGAGCCACGATGATCCTCCGTCGGTTGAAACCAATATTGTTGCTGAATTACCGACAGCGATCATACGCGAGGGAGATGCCACAAAAATATCCGAAAGATCGTTCCCCTGCGGGAGAGGATTCAACCAGAACCAGCCCTCCGCAGAACTCGATGCAGAAGATAATCCGATCTGAGAATATGAAATGGAAAAAAAGAAAAAGTTTACCAGCAACAAGCCGATAATAAAAAATAATCCATGAGAATATTTAACCATTCGTTCTTTAGAGATTGTCATAAATCGCAAATTATTGAATATCGATTCTTCCGCAAAGTTATTTCAGATAGATCATCTTAATAGTTGATTGGAACTTCCAATTCTTCGAATAAATTCTCGCAAGGTAGATGCCTGACGGCAAGCCGTCGGCATCGAACAACACCGAATGAATTCCCGCTTTGTACTCAATATCTTCGCTCAATGTGCGAACTTCCTGACCGAGCATATTATAAACCTTGACGCTGATAACTTCGAGGTCATGTAATTCAAATGAAAGTGTTGTTACCGGATTGAACGGGTTGGGATAATTCGTAAACGACGGGGTCGGGATATTTTCATGCATCGCGATAAATCCACCGTTCAAACCCAACTCATTCTTCAGGATGATTCCCATATTACCGACTGCCCAAACATTACCCGGAGGATCGACGCATAAGCCATAAAGCGGCGATCTCGAGACTGATTGCTGGAAAGACCAGTTCACACCACCATTGGTTGTTTTTAATAACACACCGCCTGCACCGGCAACCCATCCATTAAGATTATCTTTAAAGATTACCGAATTAAAAATATTCGAGCCGCCCGATAATTGGAGAGCCCAGGTTAACCCGCCATTTGTTGTGCCTAATATTGCACCACCGGCTCCAACCGCCCAGCCGACAGATACATCGTAGAAGTATACCGAAAAGAGCTGTTTGCGCGTTAAGCCAGTCGATGGCTGTGGATACCAATGTGCGCCGCCATCGATAGTCGCATATATATTTCCGGAACCTCCGACAGCCCAGCCATAATTACTGTTGTAAAAATAAATCGAGTTTAATTTAACACCGCTTCCGACTGAACGAGTGGACCAAGATACTCCGCCGTTAGTCGTTTTCATGATCCTTCCTCCATTTCCACAAACGTACCCAAGCTGTGTGTTCAGGAAAAAGATCGATTGCAGCGGACGGTATGCGCCGGTCCATAGATACGTCCAGTTTAGTCCGCCATTGGTAGTTCGCATCACCGAACCACGGGAACCGCAAACCCAGCCGTTTACTGAATCGGCGAATGAAACGGACATCAATCTTTCTCTGAAACCGGTTGAATGGACATTCCAACTTGTACCGCCATCGGTGGTTTTTGCAATAACTCCGATATTCCCGCTGTCGCCTACTGCAAAACCGATCTGGGGTGTCGGATATTTAACCGAAAAAAGATTCGCGTTAAAGCCGCGGTTCACTCGCTGCCAGGTTGCGCCGCTGTTCGTGGTCTTTAAGATTACGCCTCTGTTGCCGACAGCCCATCCGAGCGATGTATCGGCGAACTTAACATCGAGTAACCACGCTTTAGTGCCTGAAGTTTGCGCTTCCCACAGAGTGCCGCCGTTCGTAGTGCGCAGAATAGCGCCGCCTGAACCTACAGCCCATCCATACATACTATCGACATGAATATTATCGATGTATAATCCGCTGGTTTCATTTTGCAATATCCAATTCGCGCCGCTATTAGTGGTTTTTAGAATTCTGCCCTTGTGGCCTGCGATCCAACCGGTTGTAGTGTTAATGAATTGAACCGATGTCAAGCGCGATGTAAGATATGGAGATGATTGACTCGACCACGTTGCGCCTCCATTGGTAGTATTGAATATACGCCCCGAATCTCCAACGATCCATCCTCTATTAGCGTCTGGAAAATCGACGCTATAAAAAGAAAGATATGAAATGGGTGTTGTGAACTGCCTTGTCCATGTTGTTCCACCGTCACTCGTATGTATAATTAAACCGCTGGCGCCAACAGCCCATCCAATATTTTGATCTATAAATTTTACAGTCCAGAGCAATATATTAGTAATGGAATTCAGCTTGGTCCAGGATGAACCGCCGTCTGTTGTTTTTACTATCATACCGCGGCTGCCTACCGCATAAGCTATGCTCGCATCAACAACATCGAGTGAAAATATTGAACTGGATGAATAACCAATTCCGTGATCGGTATTCCAGCTTATTCCGCCATCGGTTGTAGAAGTATAGGTTCCCATAGCTCCTACAGCGCAAGCGCCTGTATCCCGGTAAATCTCGACCGAGTAAAGCGTATTCGCCTGCGGATATGGGTTGATCCATTTCCAAGGTGAGCCGCCTGCATCAATATCCATAACCGCATTTTCTTCGTACTGGTAGGAAGAGCGATCGAACGGAAGCGTTCCATCTTCCTGAAGAGTATCGACACCGACAACGTCAAGTGTATCTGCGTCAAAAGTTTGACCGATAGCAGTCTGACGCGGAAGAAATATTATCAACGCAATAAAAAAAACAAAACCTATCAACCGAACGTCAAACTTAGTTCGATAGTCTATACTCAAAGCATCTATTATCTTTATCATATTATCACCTCAGTTATCATAATCATCAATTCTTACTGCGAGATTGTTAGAGTAAAATTCTGATCGTTCAGGAGATCGCCGTCCTCTTTAATCGAAATATTTATATCCCTTTTCAATGGCATACAACGATAGCGCAAATTTGAGAGCTGTTCAGCGTCCAATTCAAGAATATAACGACCGGGCGGCACGCCGATGAACTCGAATTCACCGGTAGAGAATGTTGAAACTGTCTTCTTAAATTTACTTATAAAACCATTGACCTTATTCTCATCGGTATTCTGACTTACAACGTATAAAGTAACTTTTATACCCTCTGCGGGTATGGTTGCTTTGGTAGAAACCATCACAGTGCCGCGAACAATTCCGCCGGTAACAACAGGAATATCAATGCGCCGCAAATAATTAGGTTCCGACATAACCTGGATTCCGCCGAATTCCGGAACCCAGAGAGGATTTTCCAGGCTTTGAGGATCCAAATAGAAATTATATTTTTCGTAACTATAAAATCCTCTTCGATTTATCTTGTTGATCGGCATCGAGGAGAATTGATTTTCAAAAGTGACGTTTTGGTAATATACTCGCCCTCCATCTAAAGGCGATTCATCCTTGTCAAATATACCGTTGGCATTTTGGTCGAGGAATGGACGGATAAAGAACCCACGGCTGTCGATAATACTGCCGTGTACATCGCTGAATTTGACAGAAGGATGTACGAGATCGAAGTCCACAGCCCCGCTTCCGGTGAGAGAATATTCGTAACGATCTCTTCCGGAAGTCGCGGCGCCGACCTGGGCACGAACGAACGGGAAGTAATATGACAAACGAAAACCGATAGAATAATAACTTGGTCTGAACGCTCTAAGATAAGAAGCAGACAATAGAAAATTATTCGAAAAATATTTAACACCCACGACATTTATGCTTACTATTCTGTGCTGTAGATGATCGTAGCGCAGATCTCCCCTGAGATTTAAACCAGCCGGGAGCGTAGTGGAGAGTCCGGCGTTCGATTCCTGCGCGATGGTGATGCGGTTTCCGTTGAATTGTTGTTGCGACAGCCACCGTGTACTGATTGTCGGTGATACTTTTTTAAGAACGGTGGAGAAAGAAACCTGGACCTGGTCGTTGCGGTAATCGGTATATTCGGTGCGTGTTCCAAACAGATTTATCACATAAGAATTGAGACCCTTGAAGAATGGGATAGAGGCAGACGCACTTAATTCATTCCTCATCCCGCTCAGATCGAATGCCGAACGAGTTCCATAGTAAGTATTCGATACTGTAAATCTTGCGGTGGAGGGAAATTCCCAGTTCAGATTGGCTTGAGCGATACCTTTCGGAATAACCAATGCATCGAAGATTAAATTACCGGTTAATCGCGAAGTTCCGGAAATCCCGCCGTAGAATTTTGTCGGATACTTAAAATCATAATATGCGATCTTCGTTCCGACTGAGAGGTTCGAAGATATACCCCAGTTTAATGTGCTTGTAAAGGTTTTAATTCGTTTATTGCCTTTTATTGTACCAGTAGCGATCGAATATTCAGCCTCACCGGGCGGGATAAGCGAGCGCGGGACAACGAGCCGGTAACGCAGCAGGCGTTCCTGCCCCCAATTATCGAATGCGCGAACTTCTAATAATCCATTCCCGTATAATACGGGCGCATCAAACTGGTATAAACCCTGATCGTCGGCTTTAAAAAGATTCATTTCTCCGATACCGCCGGAAGTCGATACATTCATGTTTGGTTCTACGGTACCGTGAAACACTTCACGCGTGAACAGTCTACGGGCGGCAGCCGGTCGGTTAGTGAACTCTATGCCGCTCATTTCCTGCGAGATCACTCCGATGTTATAGATATCCCCAAAAGTAATTTGCCGGAGATAAGGAGTATCAAAAACCGGATAACGCATCTTCCATCTGAAAGTGTTTTTAGTTTGTTTCGGTTGAATAACGCTGAAGAGATGCCCCGTTAAATCGCCGCCTAACGATTTAATACCGAAATATAAATTATCTCTTGAATCGATAAATTTAAGCTGGGATGACGAAGCGGGATTATTGATAAATCTTGTGCTTGAGCTCCAATCTAATCTGCCTCCATTAATGAATTTGATTTCTCTTCCCAGCACAACCTCCGGTTCGGTAAATCGCATCGGTCGAATCCGCTGTTGAAGCGATTTTAGCCGCCGGGCAACTATCACGGCAGGGATATCGAGCACATTCTTGACTAAAATCTGAAGTTTTCTCGGATAGTAGATTAATTCAAGCTCAAAAATTTTGTTAATCGTAGTTAGGCGCAGGAATAACACATTATCTTTAAAAAGATAATCTTCCGGCGCTAACTCGATAGATTTTTTATTTTTGATTTTGGCAAGATTACTTATGAGGTCGATTGAATAGGCGTTATCCGAACTTTTAAAAATACCGCTGATTATTTGATTCAATGAATCGTATTCAGCCTTGATGCCTAAAAACGTCAATACTTCGATCGAAGGAACATAAACTGAAGTATCGATAATAGTAATATTTATTTCTATCGAACCGAATGTCGGCGCCTTTAATTCAACCGGTATATACTGATCGGACGGCTGTTGTGCCCACGAATATAATACGCCGCATATCAAAAGAACAATTTGACGGCAAAATTTTTTCATCGGACGCATCCAAACAATAATTATGGTATAATCAACGTTGTGGAAGTATGAATCGGATTAGAACGCACTAATTTTGTTTTGTTTACATCCATTCTCTTCTCGGTTACGAATTCCACTTCCACTGTATATTGCCCGGGTAGTATACCGCCCCGACCGATTCTATCCAGAGTGGCCAGTGTTGTATAAACTCCCGTGTTCTTAGTTTTTGTTAAAACAGTTTTCCCGCTTTTATCGATAACTCTGATCGTTCGGCTTCCCCAATAAGCGGCGTTGCCGGTCTTGGATAAATTCATCGAGAGATTGATCGATGTATCTGCTATTTCCGCATTGAGGGAATTAACGATTATTCCGGTCGTCAGTTTACCCACCCGGTAATGAAACGGTAAACTTAATTGATATAGAATATTAATACCTTGCCTAACTCCTGTAGGAGCAGATTCAGCCGACTGGGGCTTCTTAGTCGGTTTGCTCGTCACAATTATTCGCGCCCAATACTCACCGTCCGTTAAACCTGACGGAGGCGTCACAAACAAACGCACTGTTTGACTTTCTCCGCCACCGAGAATAAATCTTCTTGGAAATCCTTGTACCCAAGATGCAGCCGATAATTCTGAATTCCCCAATGAATCGATGAATATAAATAATCTTCCGCTGTCGTTTGTGGTTTCATAACCAAATTTTATTTCGACCCAAACTTCACGCTCGTCGGCACCGGTGTTAGTAACAATCAATGGAGTGGAACGGTGTGGACTTTCAAGAAATAAAAAATTGGGGGAGGTTTGAATATCGGCATGAAGTAAATTGAAGCAAACAAATACCGTTAGTAATACGATTTTTATTATTAACTTTTTGGTATTCATCATAAAAAATCTATTTTCCGATCTCTTCCCCATTGAATCCTTTTTTGGGATTTGAATTCTGCCAATAATATAACTAATTCTTCATTCAAACAACAATCCTTAGATTAACTAAAAAATAATTTTTATTGTCATTCTGATCCCGCCGAAGGCGGGAGAAGAAATAACTATTAGAGACTTCTGAATTATTCTTTTATGTCATGTTGATCCCGCTTCATCGGGAGAAACATCTTGATTCTAAAGAATATGAGACCCTTCTCCCGTCTTCTGACGGGGTCAGGGTGACAAGTAATAGGATTTTTCAGAAGTCTCTATTACTAAATCTATTTCTATTAAATCAAAAAGGGTAGCCCGAAGTATGCTGTTCTATCCTCAAGCTACCCCTTTGTTATATTTCTGTAGTTTGCTCTACGATAACGAATTTCAATTAGTTCGCAGCGTATGCAACTGTGCAGATCGCATCAGCCTGATACACACCGGCAGCTGAATTTGGTGCAACGTTGAAGATACCGCCAAGATTCAGAATAGTTGCAGTGGCGCCATCTGATGTCATCATAATAGTCTCGGGAAGGTTCGGATTGAAATAATGAACTTCTGTTCCGTCGCCCCATGTTGCTGAGGTACCATTATAGCTGACATATACTGCACCATTAAGACCATCGGCATAAAGAACATACGGTAATGCAAATGATACTATTACTGCTGCATTCGGATCGCCGGTAACTTCAAAACCACCGACTGTGCTTCCGCCGATAACGTTTGTTAGGTACACTGAATTTCCCGGATCCAGGAATGCGCCGGCGCCATCTGGTACTAACGCGACTGGGTTTCCGATGGAAACTAATGAAACCGTAAGATCACTCGTCATTGCGACTGTTAACGGCGTGCCGCTAACGTCACAAGAGACGAGGCAGCTTGCCTGTGTGACTGCCTGTGCGAACACATTGCTTGTGCCAACGAGAGCAAGCAGTACTACTAATACGAACATGAATTTTTTCATGTTTAACTCCTTTGAATATGTTATTATTGGTGGATTAGAGAATTAGTTAATTAGTTTTTTACAAATTTTACAATCAAATGAAAAATATTATCGCTTGTCCCCTATATCTGAGACCTTTTTGCTTAAAAAATTATTTATAAAATATTGAATTATAATCAGGTCTCTTCCGGGGTGGTCTCCTCAAAGAGGAGACCACCTGAAGAGCTGAGATGGTTACTTCAACAACATCATCTTCTTAACTTGCTGGAATTGACCGTCATTAACGATCAACTGATAATAATACACGCCAGATGCCAAATTAGAAGCATTGAATTCAATATCATTCGTGCCTGCATTGAATTCTTCATTGTTAGCAAGTGTCGCAACTTCCTGACCGAGCATGTTGAATATCTTTAATGAAACGACAGCATCCTGATCGAGTTCAAATGAAATAATAGTCGATGGATTGAACGGATTAGGATAGTTCTGATCCAACTTGAATTTCACAGGATTTGCTTCATAAACATAGTTGCCGAATCCACTTGATGGAGCTAATTCAGCCCATGTGGGTCTGTAAACTACATTAGTCTGGTATAAATATTTTGCCGGTTTTAACACAAACGCTGTAATCCAGCTTGTTGTATCGAATTTACCGGAGAAGGCTGAATTAATTTTCGATACAATGCCCAGCAATTGTTGACCAGTCGCAAGCGGTATGCCGATAGGTTTACGATCTGCACTATCGCATGAGATATAATGATCTGCGATCTTGATTATTGAATCGATTGGTATAGCATTCACCCATGCAGGATCGGTAAGCTGTTTAGCATAGAGTAATCTTCCGAATCCTTTATTATTGTTGCCCATAAATCCGGCATCGCTAACTTCGAGATTGACTTTCAGCGCCAACAACTCAGCCAATAATTTGTTCGGCGTTCTCTTATCCGGTCCGATTGCTCCAACACCCTTCACGTATCCTTTACCATTGAAACCATCAAGGCATACTGCGGTGCCCGGTGCATCAACTCCGTAATCTTTTTTATACAACATCTTTAATACATCGCCATATTTCTTGTGGAACATATATTTAAACATTCCTTTATATGGCGCTTTTGTACCATAGTATCCCGCAGTATCAGTCATACCGACGATGATACCGGTAGCAGAACCGGGATATTTTACAGCAAACATATCTGATAGAACGTTAACCCAATTTGGCATTGGAAGACGTGTGAAATTGTCGATGCCAGCATAAAGTACCGGTTTCATCCATACGCCGCCCTTTTTAGGATACGGTAATGTATCGAGCTTACCAAATGCATATTTCTTCGCGTAAAGAGTTTTCCCCTTATTACCGATTCCTGATACTGTGACTGTCTCCCCAATAGCAACGGTGCTAGCAGGATTTGAGAAAGTAAATGTATATTTTGTTCTCTTTTTTGGTTCCGGATCAGTCGTTGCAACATCAAAAGGGCTCAGGGCTGTTAATTCTACCGCTTGTGAAAATTCAACATATAATTTGGGGGCGGGTATGGTAATTTCATTTTTAAAATAAAATGTACCTTCACTGGTAACCGCTGCCTTCTTGTTTAGTTTGCCGATCTTGCCTTTTTGATCAGCTGCATAAGCAAGAGATTCAGATGTAGCTGTGAAGTAACCTTTTCCATCACCTCTCACAATTAAAACAGATTGCTGGAGAACATCAAAAGTATGATGGGTGTAGGTTGTTCGGGTGGTCATATCGCAAAGAATAGTACCGTTTAATTCTGTTATCAACCATGCGCCGCCGCTTGCACCGAGACCTGAGGCCCAAGTGAATTGCAGTTCATGTCCATTCTCATCTGACTGGAAGGCAATCCTCCATTGATCAGTTTGCGTCGCTCGCACTAACTTGTGATAATTTATCATCAAACCGGTCCCGATTGTATCGTATCCTGTTCTTGAAACAAAACGTGTATCCATGGTCGGTTTAACCGGTGGTTGCTCTTTCTCTCCGAGTGCAGCATCAATATGACCCGTTGCACTTGCATCTATACCAAGTATCAACGTATCAGTTCTGACGCCGTCCGTCGCGTATATTTGTATGCTCAACGGTTCCTGTGCCAACGCTGCAACTACTACAAAAAGACACAGTCCCATCACGAGCGAAACATTTTTAAACATCTTCATATAAGACCTCGCTGAATTATGTGTGTGGATTATAAATTTCTTTTTTTATTGGGCATTGAAAATACCTGATCAATTGAAGCATCCCGTTTTTTAAACGGGATGCTTCTTTATGATATTATTTCATCAACATAACTTTCTGAACGGCAGAGAATTCATCG
>CAZFQL010000021.1:0-37638 GCA_964520905.1 uncultured Chlorobiaceae bacterium
AATAAACTTTTTACACAGTCTCGATGCCCTTGGCAGACGTAATGTTTGTAGAATTCGATAGTTTCTTGAAAAAGCCCCAGAGGGGCGACATGTAAAAATGGACATTTCGCTCCTACGGAGCTTGAAATGGTTCCATCAGAAACTCCTATAGACATTTCGCACCTACGGTGCGTAACATCAGTTAATAAAATCCGAAATAATTCAATCTACCCTTGCATGAAACTAATACGTGCCTTTTACTGTTCACAAAGTATGTCAAGATTAAAATAATTCTTGACAATCTGAAAAAAGTCAGTTATCTTGTTGCTATCATTAATCAATTATCGTTCTTCTATGTTGAGATATCTATCTTCAAATAGATCATTCCCCTTTTCTTTGCCCTACCACCAGGTACGCGGCATCGCCATTTTCACTCAGAATATTTTTTTCAGAAATTATTTTTTAATCTCAAAATACAATTACCATTATAAGGAGTCCACAATGAAATTAGTATTAACGCTTTTTGCTGTCTTGCTCACCATAGCAAGTGTGAACGGACAGACGATCGTATCCGGAACGATAACGGATACAATATGGACACGAAGCTCAAGTCCGTATATTGTAACTTCCAACGCAACGATCCTCCAGAACAAAACTCTGGCAATCGATTCAGGAGTTACGGTTCGATTTCAAAGTAATCAAGGTCTGTATGTCAACGGAACCTTGAACGCCAGATATGTTTTATTTACTTCCGCAAAAGATACAATTGGTGGAACGCCAGCTAAGGGAGATTGGAATTATATTCAGGTCGGGAACAGCAGCAGCGGCACCGCAAAATTCGATACATGCCGTGTAAGATATGGCGGAACAAGTTATTTCCCTTCCGCGAGTCCGAATGTCTATGTCTATTGGGGTACTGCAACATTCATTGGAACAGATATTACGAGCAGCAAGAATTACGGTATTTTGTTGAACACTTCAGGCACTGCGACACTATCTAACAGTAATATCGCTTCTTGCGATTGGCCCATCGTATACAACGGACCCGGTTCTTTAATTTTCAATAACGGCAATATTCTTACAGGGAATACGCATAACGGAGTCTGGCTAAATTTTTATGGGAATAGTAATTCATTAGTCCTCGATACGGTTAATATACCTTACGTTATAGGTTCATACACTGTATATGCCGGCGGATCATTTCAAATTGCTTCCGGAAATATGTTGAAGTTTACAAGTGGAGGACGTATAGATGTTAGCGGTTCGTTAAATGCAGTGGCAGCATTGGGTCAAAATATACAATTCACCAGTTATACCGACGATAATGTTGGCGGCGATACGAATGCTGATGGAACCGCAACAGCTCCTGCCTCAAGATACTGGGATGGAATTGTTTTCCAGGACGCGAGCATAGATGGAAACTGCAATATGAGAAAGTGCAAAATAACATTTGCCGGATCAGGAAACATCGGCGGCATCTCTATGTATAACGCGAGTCCGACTGTCGATAGCTGCGATATGGCAAATAATTATTACGGCGCGATGATGCAATATGTTTCTAATCCGAATTTTACTAATAATACAATCGGGTCGAGCGTTATGGTACCGATTGCCATGTCGTTTGCTGCGAATCCAATTTTTGTTGACAATACATTTTCTTTTTCCGATAACTCATACGATGCGATAGGATTGCTTGGTGGAACGCTTCCCGCTAATGCCGTACTTCCTATCCGTTCGGTTACATCAATTCCTAATGTTACCTATCTTCTTCTCGAAGCTGTAACAGTACCTGTTGGTAATAGTCTCACCATCAACAAAGGAGT
The DNA here is from genome assembly GCA_964520905.1 of uncultured Chlorobiaceae bacterium. Classification (GTDB taxonomy): domain Bacteria; phylum Bacteroidota; class Ignavibacteria; order UBA10030; family SZUA-254; genus JAGVIE01. The sequence goes on from CAZFQL010000021.1 coordinate 1,803, forward strand.
TGTGATAAAGGGATACAGCAATTATCAACGAATCATCGTTCAAGGGAAATTAACAGCAAACGCAACTCCCGACAGTATGATAACAATTACCTCTGCCAGAGATGATAACTTTGGGAACCCGGGCGACTCGAACAAAGACGGAACTCAAACCATACCAAACAAAGGTGATTGGGGTGGAATTGTATTCGAACAAGGAAGCGATACAAATTCTGTTTTGAATTATTGCCGATTCCAATATGCAAGTCTTCCGAGTTCATATTATAACACGCGTTATATCGGTGGCGGGACGGTAACAACGGTCGGAGCAAGTCCAACCATATCGAACTGCATATTAAAAGATACATACTATGGTATCTATGCATTTCAATCGTCTAAGCCAAAGCTGGTCAATGACACGATTATTAATACTACCTACACACCGATCGCTCTCTCAGTTTCTGCCGATCCGACATTTACAGGTATTCATTTCATCAACACAACATGGACTGCATTAGGAATTGTCGGTGAAAATTTAGGATTCAATGGAACTATTCGGAAGCGTAATGTTGCTGGGTACGATAACATCACTTACGTTTTGCTCGAGGACCTCACGATCAATTCCGGTACGAATATGACAATAGATCCCGGTGTCATCATCAAAGTAAATGGACAGGGAATCTATGTTAACGGCGGATTTAGAGCTAAAGGAACAGCAGCGGGTGGACAAATTGTTTTTACATCACTCAAAGATGATAATTTTGGAAATCCCGGCGATACTAATGGCGATGGCGCCGCAACTTCTCCTGCTTGGGGTAATTGGCAAACAATTCAATTTCTAGCAACGAGTGATGATGGATTCTGCCTCATAGATAGTTGTTTGATAAAATACGGAGGATCGTATTATGGAGGAGTAACATTTACAAACGCGGGTGGAACATTATCAAACACCATACTCAGTGATATTTATTATTACGGTATTGAATGCGATGGCGGTGCAACGCCAACTATCAATGGTGTTGATATCATTAATTGCCGCTTAGATCCGATCGCGATGTCGTTGACTTCCAATCCAACTTTTTTGAATATAACATTTGCTGCGAATGGCAGTAAAGGTATCAGGATTCTGGAAGGCACTCTTTCATCAAATGCAACTCTTTACACTCGCGATGTTGCAGGAATAAATAATATTGCTTATATCGTTGGCAACTTGACTATTGCCCCAAATGCTGTTCTCACTATTGCCCCCGATGTAGTAATTAAGTTTGTGAACAACGGTTACAGCGGCATTTCCGTTCAGGGTGCGCTAATTGCCGACGGTACTGCAGTGCAAAAAATTATTTTCACTTCATTACCCGACGATGCGGATGGAGGAGATACAAACAATGACGGGAATGCCTCTCAACCTGCTCGCGGAAATTGGAATGTCATAGATTTCGTAAGTTCATCTGCTGATACCTTGAATTCATTTAAAAATTGTGAATTCAGATATGGTGGGAGCGGATATTATGCGTATAACTATACATATGGAGTAATCAGAGTAACAAACTCCAAAGTAGTTGCAGATAGCTGTGTTATCCAGCAATCCAATACAACAGCGATCGGAGTATTTGGAAGCGCGGATCCGACATTTAAGAATATTCAAATTAACAACATAAGCGGCTGTCCGGTTGCTATGAGTATGTTTTCAAATCCAACATTTACGAATATTTCTGCTTTGAATATCGGGTATATGGCTCTTGGTATTGTCCCGGAGAATTATTCTGTCGACGATACAATCCCTCTCAGAAATTTTGCAGGATATGAAAACATCACTTATTATTTGTACACTACCAACACAGTCAATTCAGGAACTGTGTTGACAATTCCTGCAGGCACTGTTTTCAAGAATGGTGACTTCACTGTTAATGGTGCAATAGTAGTCAACGGCACTTCAACCTCGCCGGTGATCTTCACCGATGATGCTGACGATACATTCGGGAATCCATCAGATTCAAAAGGCGATGGTTCCTTAACGAAGCCAACAATTCAAGGCGGCCAGAGAATTTATTTCTCTGATATAAGCAACGACAGCATTAGTATGGTAAATCATACTATCATTAGATACCGCGAAGGCGGAATCACTACATTAAGCAGTTCTCCAAAAATTATCAATACAACTTTCGATAAAAATAACTGGGGTGTGTACCTTCAGGGTGTTTCCGATCCGATAATCGATACGTGCGTTTTCAGTAACCTCACATATGCTCCGATTAGAACATCGCTTGTATCATATCCGCGTTCAACCGCAAACAATGTAATATCCGGTTCAACATATCACGCAATCGGAGTCTTGGAAAATGAAACACTTGTGCAAGATGTAACGCTGGTAAAGCGAAACTTCGCAGGCATCACAAATATTCCATATGTTTTCGGAAATTATAACATTGGAACCGGTGCAGTTCTCACAATTTCTCCCGGATTAGTTATTAAATTCTTTTACTATACCGGTATGACTGTAAGGAAAGGACTTATTGCTGAAGGCGGTTCTACACCCGACAGCATGATTGTATTCACCGATTTCCGAGATGATTTCTACGGCGGAGACACCAACTCAGATACAACGGCATCTTCACCTTACACCTACTATAACGGTTGGTACGGAATTACATTCCAGGATGAATCACTCGACCCGCTTTGTCGGGTAAAAAATTGCATTTTTAGATACGCTGGTTTATCATACAGCACTTCTGCAATTACGGCGAATAACGCAAGCCCCTCAATTACATACTCCTCATTCTCAAAGAACTACAATGGAGTAACAGCAACAGGTTCAGCAAACCCGGTAATCAATTACTGCGACATATACCAAAATTCGAATTACGGAGTCAACAACGTTAATAAAACGTTTAATATAGATGCACGTTATAATTGGTGGGGAAATAATTCCGGACCCACGCACAAAGATAATCCGACCGGAACAGGCGATGCCGTTACAGATAGCGTTCGGTATCAACCATTCCGCACAATCGGCGCACAGCAACCAATTGCGGGTGATGTGAGTCTTAACGGCTTTGTGCAAGCGTACGATGCTACCGTCATTTTACAATATGTCGTCGATCCCGGAACTTACCCACTTGATGCAACACAGCAAAAAGTGGCAGATGTAAGCGCGGCTGGCGGAATCACCTCGTACGATGCTTCATTAATTCTGCAATATGTCGTCGGTAATATCCTAAACTTCCCAAGTGAGTTGGGAAAAAATATTCCCTCTACCCTGCCGCGCGTAAGTGCTTCAGCGGTTGAACTCGGAAATCCTGTTACAACTACCATTTCCTCTGTTACCGTTCCGATAAGAGTTCAAGGATTACGGAATTTAGCTTCAGTCGATATTGGATTGAAATATGACGCGAAACTTCTCACACCTAAAGAAATAAAACTCGCTTCAGGTGTTTCTTCGATGCTGATGCAGAATAAATTTGCCAGCGGTTCAATCAACATCGCTATGGCAAGCAATAAGCTTATTGATGCCGATGACGATCTTCTGCTCATCACATTTGATATCGCCGGAAATGTGCGCGGCGTTGTGAAAACCCAAATCACTTTCACCAAACTGCTCATCAACGAAGTTGATTTAAGCTCATCAGCAATTAACCGTGATTTAACCATCAACGGTAAACCAACCGAGTTTGCTTTAGATCAGAACTATCCGAATCCGTTCAACCCAACAACTACCATCCGATATCAGATACCGGAAGATGCTTCACATATCACTCTCCGGGTTTACAACTCGATCGGTGAATTGGTCAGCACGCTAGTTAATGGAACTCAATCGGCAGGTGAATATCAGATTGAATGGAATGGTACAAACAACTCCGGCATTCCGGTAGCAAATGGTATGTATATCTACCGCATAACGGCGACCGGAAATAAAAACTTCACGAGCGTAAAGAAAATGCTCCTCATGAAATAAATTCAAATTAAAATAAGGAGCATACAACAATGAAAAAAAATATATTCATCATATTGCTCGGAACTCTCTTGGTCCTGCCTTTAATGGCGGGACCAATCAGGGTTTCGTTCCGTGATTCAACAATCACGCGCGGTAAAACTGTTTACATCCCGGTTTGGATTGATAGCAGTGTTACCGGCTTGAATGTGAAATCGTACGAACTTGATATAAATTACAGCGCCGGTGCTTTGATCATCGATTCCGTTCTTACTAGCGGATCGATGACCGAGGGCTGGGGTGCGCCTGCATTTCATCTCTCTTCAGGCAAAATCACAATTGCCGGTGCAGGTACTACACCCCTTGAAGGCACGGGAATCTTTTTATATCTTAAAACATCGCTGCCTCTCACCTCAACATCAACGTATGCCTCTCTTCAATTTGTCAAAGCATATTTCAATGAAGGGACTCCAGCTACAATTGTTAGAAACGGAACAATCACTATTCAAAATTTACCTGTGATAACTGTTTCACCTAACACAGGATTACTTACTGTTGGAGAGACGTTGCAATTCTATGTCAGCGGCGGCAAGTTGCCTCACAGTTGGTATACAACAGATCCGTTCGTCGCCACTATCAACTCAAGCGGTTTGTTGACATCGCAACATGGCGGTGTATGTGCCGTTGTTGCAGTTGATAGTAATGGTATCACTGACACAACCGGTTTGGTTGAAGTGAGATCGTTTAAACTGACAATTCGCGATACATCGTACCTGCAGGGACAAACAATCAACATTCCGATTTATATTAGCGATTTGAGTTTGGTCGATATTAAGTCGGGTATATTTTCTGTTACCTATAATACAAATATCTTGACTGCTCTTGATCTGATAACTAATGGGACATTGTTAGCACCATTCCCTGCGCCTGTTTTGCACTTTGCCTCAGGCAAGATAACCGCGGCGTTCGCAAGCGATACGATGCGCCTTAACAGTGTAGGAACTTCGATACTCGCTTATATCCGTTTCAAGATAACCGAAATAAACACGTACGGAACATCACTTCAACTTTCCGACATCTTGTTTAACGAAAACATAACGGGAAACATCAAGAATGGAACTTTCACTCCAATTCTCCGCGCTAATCTAACAGTTACACCCTCTTCAGCTACTATGGTTGCCGGAGATTCTTTGCAGTTCACAGTTTCAGGTGGAGCAACTCCTCCGGTTGTCTGGTCGGTATCAGATACAACGCTCGCATCAATATCAACTACAGGGAAACTAAAAGCACTGAAGAGCGGCATCATTCATGTTTTGGTTATCGATTCTGTTGGAGCCACAGGCACAAGCGGCAATATTACTTTGTACGATATGCGTATCCGTTTGCTGAATGTTACCGGCTCTGCTGGCGATTCTGTTGAGGTGTCGGTGGAAATTGGATCATATCTGCCCGGTGTATTTTCAACACAACTCTCTCTTACTCACAACCAGAATTACTTCACGCCGATAGAGGTTATTACGGCAGGAACATTATTCGAAGGTCGGATGATTGCTATGGCAACTCCTACAGCGGGAAGTGTAAATATCACTGCCGCCGGAGCTACACCTGTAACCGGACCGGGAGTTTTGTTGAAGATACGGTACAAAATTTCGGCATCAGCTCCTCTCGGTTCGTACCCCGTTAACTTCGCGTCGAACTTGCTGAACGAAGGGAAACCGCTGGCACTGCCAACCAATGGACAGATAATAGTAGGCACATCAGCGGTTGATGAGAAAGAGATGAATCAGCCAAAAGAATATTCATTAGGACAAAACTATCCTAATCCGTTTAACCCATCAACAATTGTCAATTATCAATTGCCAATTGACAATTATGTAACGGTTAAGGTTTATAATAATTTAGGACAGGTAGTTGCCACACTTGTTAACGAATACAAAGAGGCTGGCAAATATTCGGTGGATTTTGACGCACGTAATCTTGCAAGTGGACTCTATTACTACAAGTTAACGGCTGGAAATTTTGTTGATCTAAAGAAGATGATCTTAATTCGGTAAGTCAAATTAAAACCTCCGACATCTTACTGTGAAATAACTGAGATAGATGCCGGAGGTTTGATATGATTGCTTACTCTTTTATCTCTTTCCAAAACTGTTTCAGTATATTCACTCCCTCATCAATCTCGTGCTTCTGAATTGTAAGCGGCGGGCGGAAACGCATTACACGCTCACCGCTACCGGCATTCACCAACCCCTTATTGCTTTAATCATTCGAAAATCGACTGATAATGAGCTTTTTCATGTCGTACATCCCTGATTTCTATATCTTTAGTCATAAAGAATTGCCAATTTTAATTTGGTGATATTAGAAAATATCTCTATATTATCTGCAAGTTTTTAGTGAGGATTGTCTTTGATTGTGAAAAAAAAAGTAGTTGACTTAACAGGAGTAAGTTTAAAACTATTGAGAGGTGAAACATGGAGCGTGGAATTTCATTAACAAAACTTTCAACCATTGCAGGGACACTAACAGCATCGGTTAATCTTCTCGTTCTCACCGGCTGGGAGTTTGATATTGCCATCCTCAAGTCCTTTCTTCTAGGTGTAGTAGCCATGGAGGCAATTACAACTACAGCATTTCTTCTTGTCTACAAATTGGGGTAAGGTCCAAATATATGAATAAGAACAGCACAGAAATACAAAAAAAACTTATAGTACCATACAAGGATTTACTTGTAATCTCGATTGTCGCCGTTGTGGTATTAATATTGGCAGTTTATTTCAATTGGTTAGGGATATTTTTTAAATGGCATATCTATTTAGAAAAATACAAACTCGACGAAATTATTGTTATTTTTATTGTGTTAACAATTGCGCTTGGAGTTTTCTCCTTCCGTAGGTGGAGAGAACTAAGAAATGAAATCGCTAAGAGCAGATCTCAAGAAGCGGAGATCAGATTGCTTGCCCAAACTGTTGTATCTGCAAAGGATTGCATTTCTATTACCGATCTGAACGATAACATTATATTTGTAAATGATGCATTCGTTAATGTGTATGGATATACTAATGAGGAATTAGCGGGCAAAAATATATCAATGGTCCGCCCTCCAAAAACATCGCTGGAAGCATTCCAACAAATACTTCCCACTACACTTACCGGAGAATGGCATGGTGAATTGATCAATCGCCGGAAAGATGGCAGTGATTTCCCGATCGAACTTTGGGCATCACTTGTCAAAGATGACGATGGCAAACCGGTTGCAATGGTTGGCGTTGCGCGGGATATTACGGAGCGCAACCGAGCGGAAAAGAAGCTGCAGGAAGGTGAAGAGCGGCTGAGAGATATCATGTTCAGCATCGCCGATTGGGTGTGGGAGGTAGACGAGAATGGCGTCTATACCTACAGCTCGCATAAGGGCTTTGACCTTTTTGGGCGATCCAGTGAAGACATCATCGGAAAGACACCGTTCGATTTTATGCCACCGGATGAAGCAAAGAGAGTGGCGGCAATATTCTCTGAAATCGTGGCAAACAAGGTTCCCATAAAGGATCTCGAAAATTGGAATACTGATAAGAATGGTGAAAGAATCTGCCTCCTCACCAATGGTGTGCCTATACTGGACAAAGAGGGGAATCTCAAAGGTTACCGCGGCGTGGATAAAGACATCACCGAGCGCAAGCGTGTTGAGGCGGCACTACAAGATTCTCGCGAGGACTTATATCGTCTGTTAAATTCAATCGCTGAAGGTGCATATGGAGTGGACACCAATGGCAATTGTACCTTCATAAACCGATCATTCTTACAAATTCTTGGTTTTCAGAACGAGCAAGAAGTACTCGGCAAACATATACACGAACTCATTCATCATTCTCATAACGATGGCAGTCCATATCCGGCAAGTGAATGCAGAATGTATAGCGCTCATCATACCAATCAACCAATCAATGTTTCGGATGAAGTGTTTTGGCGCAAGGACGGTGGTTCGGTCCCGGTTGAATACTGGTCACATCCGATTGTAAAGGACGGTGTGGTAGTAGGTGCAATAGCTACATTTCTTGACATCACCGAGCGCAAGCGAGCAGAAGAGCAATTGCGTAAACTCTCTCTTGCAGTTGAACAAAGCCCCGCCTCCATCGTAATCACCGACACGCACGGCAACATCGAATATGTCAATCCCAAGTTCACACGAGTTACGGGCTATACATTTGCAGAAGCTCTTGGAAAGAATCCCCGGATTTTGAAATCGGACGAAAAGCCTGCGGAAGAATACAAAACCTTATGGGAGACTATAACTGCCGGCATGGAATGGCGGGGTGAATTTCACAATAAAAAGAAGAGCGGTGATCTGTATTGGGAGATGGCATACATCTCGCCTGTCAAAAACAAAGACAGTGTCATTACCCATTTCGTTGCGGTGAAAGAAGATATCACTGAACGTAAACAGGCGGAAAAAGCAATCAAGGAAAATGAAACCAAATTCAGGACCCTGTTTGAGGCGTCTAATGACGCAATCTTTATAATGGATAATAATAATTTTCTCGACTGCAATTCCAAAACCGAGCTCATTTTTGACTGTTCAAAGAAAGATATTGTTGGACATTCACCAGTTGAATTTTCGCCACAATACCAACCGGATGGTCGTTTATCAACAGAGAAAGCAATGGAAAAGATTAGTGCGGCATTAAAAGGTGAACCTCAGTTTTTTGAATGGAAACACTGCCGCCTTGACGGCGAACTATTCGACGCTGAAGTGAGCTTAAACAAAATCGAACTTAATGGTATCAGTTATCTACAAGCTATCGTCCGCGACATCACCGAGAGAAAACGGGCGGAAGCCGAGAGAGAAAAAATCATCTGGGAATTGCAGCAAGCGATGGACAACATTAAGACACTAAGCGGTTTAATCCCTATTTGTGCTTCCTGCAAGAAAATACGCGATGATAAGGGATATTGGAATCAATTAGAAAAATATATAATCGAGCACTCAGATGCCAAATTTACACACGGTATATGCCCGGAATGTACAGAAAAATATTATGGCGATTTTAAAAAATAGTTGACATTACTCATAAATACCATTAAATTATCTACGGTTTTTTTACGGAACATTAGTTTCAATTGTGCTTGAAAAAGATAATTGATATCTAATTTATTTTTCAGTTTGGTTAGTTAAAAACTATTGAGAGGTGAAGCATGGAGCGCAGGGTTTCATTAACAAAACTTCCTACCATTGCAGGAACACTAACGGCAGTGGTTGGACTTCTGGTACTTATCGGCTGGCAATTTGATATTGCTATCCTCAAGAGTCCTCTTGCAGGTGCTGTATCAATGAAGGCAAACACAGCCGCAGCTTTTCTTCTTGCCGGACTTGCACTCATCCTTCTTCAACGCTCGCATACTAAAACAAATTTGCTCGTCCGCGTTTGCGCTTTAATTATTGTCGTTATCGGATTCATTTCACTGTGCGAATATCTCTTCACTTGGAATGCAGGTATTGATGAACTCCTCTTCCGTGAATCGAAAGATGCCGTGGGGACAATTCATCCCGGTCGGATGGCTCCAAATACAGCGTTGATTTTTCTGTTGCTTGGATTTGCTTTCTTCGTTCTCACGTATCAAAGAATCCGCAGCAGCTTTCTCATCGAGTTTCCTCTCGTCTTTGCAATCTCTATTAGTGTCATCGGGTTTGTGGGTTATGCGACCGGGCTCGTGGAGTTGGCTGGACCCGCCGCATACACAAAGATGGCAATTCACACAGCAGCCGCTTTTATCGTCCTGTGTGTCGGGATGCTCTTCACCGCCTATGAGCGGCAACGCTCTCCAATCACCATTGAACAAAAACTCTTTGCTGGACTTACTACCGCAACCGCCGTGATCATCTTCATCTCGCTCCTTTCCCTTTCGGGTATCAAATCTCTCCTTCAAGCAAGCAAATGGGTAGAGCATACACATCAAGTAAAGAATCAGCTCGACCTCGTTCTCTCACACGTTCTGGAGGTTCAATCGAATGGACGCGGCTTCATTCTCACTGGCAACGACGAATACCTGATACCGCGCGAAAAGGCTTCTCGCGAACTCTCGACCCTCATAAACAGCCTACGATTCCAAATAGCCGATAACCCACGACAACAGGAGTTGTTTGCATCGCTCGAGAAGTTAGTTGAAGAGCGCGTTGCATTCTCCGACCGGTTGGTTTCCACAAGAAAAACGGAGGGAGAAGCAGAAGCGCGTTTGTTGTTTGCAACCAATAGAGGAAAAATGATCACCGATAGCATCCGCGTTCTCCTCGCACAGATGATGTCAGAGGAAGACCGGCTTCTGCAAATGCGCCAAAAGACTGTAGAAGACCATATGTCACAAACTCAGCTCATTATCTACCTCAGTGTTGTTGTTCAGGTTCTTTTACTGGCGTTCACCTTTGTTGTTGTAAACAAAGATGTGATAGGTCGGCGAAAGGCAGAAGCCAAACTTCGAGAACTGAACGAAGAGCTTGAAGACCGCGTGAAAGAACGAACAGCATCTCTGGCTAAAAGCGAGGAACACTATCGCAGCACTTTAGAAAATTTGATGGAAGGATGCCAGATTATTGATTTTGATTACCGCCATCTATACATAAACGATATTGCAGCGAAGCAAGGTTGTAGCACAAAAGATGAACTGCTTGGACATACAATGATGGAAAGGTACCCCGGAATAGAAAAGAGTCCAATGTTTGACAAGCTCCGGAAATGCATGGTAGAACGGGTTCATCAGGAGATGGAAAACGAATTCACTTATCCGGATGGTTCAAAAGCTTGGTTCGATCTCCATATGGAGCCAGTTCCTGAAGGAGTTTTCATATTGTCGATCGATATCACCCAGCGCAAGCTCGCCGAAGAAAAAATTCTTAAAGCGAACCGCGTTTATGCTGTAATTAGTCAGATAAACCAGATGATTGTACGAACACGCGGCAAGGACGAGCTTTTCCGGGAAGCATGCCGCATCGCAATTGATTTCGGAAAATTCCAGATGGCATGGATCGGTTTAGTAGATGAAAGAACAAAACTTGTGAATCCGGTTGTTCATTCTGGAGTTGAAGATGGTTATCTCTCAATGATTAAAAAGATTTCTATCGGCGATGTGCCCGAAGAACATGGTCCAACCGGAACCGCAATTAGAGAAGGAAAACATTTTGTATGCGATGATATTGAAAACGACCCGCGTATGGCGACATGGAAGGACGAAGCATTAAAACGCGGGTATCGTTCTTCGATTGCATTACCGATAAAATTGTTTGGAAAGGTAATTGGCACTTTCAGTCTTTATGCGCGTGTGTCTCATTTCTTTGATCAGGAAGAAATCGTTTTACTCGATGAAGTAACGAATGATATTTCGTTTGCATTAGAAACAATCGAAACAGAAAAAAGACGGATTGAAGGTGAAGAGGCACTGCGCAAGAGCGAGGAACGGTTCCGCCTTATATCAGAAAACGTCGCCGACCTCATCGCAGTGCTTGACCTTGAAGGACGGCGTGTGTACAACAGCCCTATGTACAAGAATATCATCGGCGACCCGAATGAGTTACGCGGTACCGATTCTTTCCAGGAAATTCATCCATACGACCGTGACAAAATTAAAGCCATTTTCCAGGAGACAGTGAAAACGGGCATCGGTCAGCGTGCGGAGTATAGGTTTATGAAAAAGGACGGCACAATTTCCCACATTGAATCGCAGGGTAGCGTAATACGTGATAAAGACGGAAAAATCACGAACGTGGTTGTCGTAAGCCGTGATGTTACAGAGAAGAAACTGCTTGATCAACAATTTATGCGCATGCAGCGTATGGAGAGCATTGGTACTCTCGCCGGCGGTATTGCGCACGATCTAAACAACGTGCTGGCTCCCATAATGCTTTCCATCGAGATTCTTAAGAGAGCAATACCGGACGAACGAAGTCAAAAAATGCTTGAGACAATAGAAACCAGTGCACACCGTGGCGCTGCTATCGTAAAGCAAATCCTTGGCTTTGCTCGAGGAGTTCAAGGAGAACAAGTGCCCATTCAGTTTCGCCATATCATTAACGAAATTACCAATATTATGAGGGAAACATTCCCGAAATCGATATCAATAAAAGAGGATATTCCAAAAGACATCTGGACAATTGTCGGTGACCCGACAAATCTGCACCAGTTGGTGTTGAACCTGTGTGTTAATGCACGTGACGCAATGCCGGATGGCGGAACCATTAATATCAAGGCGGAGAACAAAGTCATTGACGAACACTATTCCCGTATGCACCTCGAGGCGAAACCGGGTCGGTTCGTTATGCTTAATGTCGAGGATACCGGATGCGGCATACCGCCCGCCGTTTTGGAACATATCTTTGAGCCGTTTTTTACCACCAAGGAAGTTGGTAAAGGAACAGGGCTTGGACTCTCTACAGTCCACACCATCGTCAAAAGTCACGGTGGTTTTGCCAACGTGTATAGCGAAGTTGGCAAAGGAACAACATTCAGAATCTACTTACCCACCGCGAAGGAGACGAGTGATATTAAACCGAAGTTAGAAAAACCTAAAGAAATGTTACTGGGCAACGGGGAGCTAATTTTGGTGGTGGATGATGAAAGCTCAATCCAACAAATTACCAAACATACGCTTGAGGCACATGGTTATCGGGTAATTACGGCATCGGATGGAACAGAAGCAGTTGCACTTTTTGCGTCGAGAAAAGATGAAATTGCTTTGGTGTTGACCGATATGATAATGCCGATTATGGATGGAACACTTACAATCCAGGTTCTTCGCAAGATGAAACCTACCGTCAGGATCATAGCTTCAAGCGGCTTGGCAAGCGATCGTAATAGCGCAACAGGTAAAGAACTTGGCGCTAACGCCTTCCTTGTTAAACCTTACAGTGCAGAACAACTTTTAGAAACAATTCATTCTGTATTACATAAACAATAGAATGCAAGATGGAGACCATATTCTCGCACCGGCGCTCCAGCGTCGGTGCGAGATACTGCATCGCGAAGCGGAGTGTCAGGACGAAAACAAAAAACCCCCGGCATCTTTCTTTGAAAAAACTGAGACAGATACCAGAGGTTTACCAAGCAAACCCTCCGAAGGTTAATTTTACCTAATCCACGCAAACCCTCGGAAGGTTACATATAATTACGCTTTCATTTCTTTTAAAGAAGTACGAAGTATATTCACTCCCTCATCAATTTGATTTTTATTGATGGTTAGCGGCGGGCGGAATCGCATCGCTCGCTCACCACTTCCAAGAATTACGAGCCCTTTCTCCGACGCTTTCTTGCGAAGTTCATTTCGCTGGGCGGTTGTCGGCAGATCGAATGCGCTGAAGAGTCCTTTACCCCGCACGTTGCCAACGAGCATAGGGAATTCAATCTGCATCTCGTGCAATTTCGACTGCAGATATTCACCAACAACACGCGCATTATCTACAAGCTTGTCTTCTTCTATAATTTCTAAATACCGCTGTGAACGAACCATATCTACTAAACTGCCCCCCCACGTCGAGTTCAAACGGCTCGGAACTTTGAAGACGTTTTCCTTCACTTCATCGATACGTTTACCCGACATGAATCCGCACACCTGTGTTTTCTTCCCGAAGGAAATCATATCCGGCTGAATGTAATGCTGATGCGCCCACATCTTGCCGGTCAGACCGATACCGGTTTGGACTTCATCAAGAATAAGCATGATCTCGTTTTCGTCGGCAATTACACGGAGAGCCTCGAAGAATTCTTTCCTGAAATGATTATCGCCGCCCTCGCCCTGTATTGGCTCAAGGATGATGGAAGCAATATCGTTCTTGTATTGACTGATAGCATCTTTTATCTGTTTGATAGAATTCTGTTCTGATTGCTGAACAGTTTTCAGATTTTCTTCTGTTAGCGGAAACTTCACAACCGGATTATCTATGCGGGGCCATTGGAATTTCGGATAGTAATCGATCTTTGTAGGATCGGTATTGGTTAATGACATAGTATAACCGGTTCGTCCATGAAATGCCTGCCGAAAATGAATCACCTTCATCTTCGATTCATCCTGCAAACCTTTGTAAATCCCCTTTGCAAGGTTCTTGCGCATCTTCCAATCGAATGCCGCTTTGAGCGCGTTCTCAACGCCAAGCGCACCGCCTTCGACAAAGAATACGTGTGGAAAATAATCGGGCATCGCTATTCGCGCAAACGTATCAACGAACTCTGCCATCTCAACACAGTACACGTCGGAATTTGTCGGCTTGTTGATCGAAACATACGCCATCTTCTCTTTGAATTCCGGCGTCATCATCCTGGGATGATTCAAACCGACCGGCATCGAAGCGACGAAAGTGAAAAAATCGAGCAGTCGGCGGTTCGATTTCGAATCCCAGATGTACACGCCTTCGCTCTTTTTCAAATCGATAATAAAATCGAGGACATCAACAAGCATGTGCTTGCCGATTGAGGACTCTACGTCCTTAGGTAGAATATTTAATTTCATAAAACACCTTGTCAGAGTTATAAGTTAATAGTTATGAGTAATTAGTTTCATAAAGCGATTTTTTAAAATCGCCTCATGATTGAAATGACAAAAACTAAACGCGATTTAGAAGAATTCCTGGTGCTCGTAGAGGGAAAGAATATAGGGTCTTCCGGGAATTTGCGGAATCTGAAGTTTAAACCAAACTTTTTGTATTTGCCGGAAGTTTAACATGGTGAAATATAATAAAAATTCCGCTGACCGCCAAACATTTACGTCATAAAAATATCCGCGTTATGTTTATTAATTATGAAATCGAAGCGTTAAATAGCCAGTCCTTCCCGCTTCCGGATATCCATCAACGATAGAATAATTCCGGTCGAGTAAATTCTCGATGCCCGCATAGACAATCACATTCCTATGCACAGAGATTGAAGCGTTTATATTGAAAACAGTAAACGCACTTGCTCCGTAAATACCATCGCTTGTACTGAATCGTTTTGAATCATACTCCATACTTCCCCGAATATCAACCGGAGCTATCGGGATAATCCCGATGTAAATTGCAGCTTTGTGAACGGGTGTATCCAGAAAACGCACCGAGGGATTTGTAATGTTTTCTCTCTTCAACAATGTATAATTTGCACCGAGATCGATCGCTGATATAGGTCGTACTGTAACTTCTGTTTCAATACCGTAGTACCGCGCCTTACCAAGATTCTGCATCTGGTTTAAAGTCCCCCGTATATTACTTACCTGTTGGATAACATCGCGGACATCGTTGTAGAATAAATTCACTTTGTATGCAGTGTTCTTCCCGATTATTTCATGATAAGATAAGTCATAATTGATTGCCATCTCCGGTTTTAATCCGGGATTTGGTATTGCGGTTCCAAGTTTGTATGAATAACGATCCTTCATCGTGGCAAACCGGGTTTTCTTCGCGATGCTGATTGAAATTTCCCGTCCCGAAGAAAGCGTCAAGATACTTCCGATCTGAAGATTCCATGCTTCGCTGTTGCCCATCTGGAAATCCGATACAATTTTCGTCTTGCTGTCATAATCTTGCGCTTGCAAACTCTCACGAATATCGTAGCTCACACCGCCGATTACCGAGACTTGATCATGCAGACGATAAACGTCTTCTATTCCAACAGAGATTGTGGCATCGCGTACCATCCGTGCAGCTTCGCCAAGATTGTGCTCTCTATGAATATCATGCTTCCAATGAAACGCGGCTGTGAGTTTGTGTATTTCTATAAATCTTGTTGACGCTTCGACTGCAGATCCCCACGTATCATCATCGTAGTAACTTTGAAATGAACTCTTTTTTATCTGAGTAGAATAATTGGCATCGTCATACCCGAAAACTGTATTCGTAAATTTATCATGGAAGAACCGCGTCTTTACCAGAAATTTATCGTCGGATTCTTTGTCGCCGAAAACCGTTTGTGTGATCAGGTATTCGCTCACCTTATCCCAATCGGGCCAGCGCCAGTATCGTATGCTCGCGTTTTGATTGAGACCCGTGTACACCGGATTTCCTTTCTCTCCCTGCTGGTTAACAAAGCTAAATGAATATTCATCGGTTTCATTCGGTGTTAAGCCGGCTTTGATACTGTATTTACTATCCTTGCGGGACGAATTATTCCGTTCGCCTCCGTTCTCTGTCGGTGCCGCTGTGAAAGCTTTCGAAAGTGGAAACGAATTTTGCCTTAACTTCGATGCGCTTCCTTCTACATAATATAAACCCTGGTTCGTGCCTAAACTTAACGCATAGTTGTATCCGTTGCCGCTCGCGATTCCGCCAATAGCATTGTAATCGAGAGGTGTTTCCGGCTTTCTTGTAACTAGATTTATAGCGCCTCCTAATGCGTTCGCGCCATAAAGAACCGACGAGAAACCTTTGGTGACAGTAATCTCCGATAGATCGAATGTTGTAAATCGCGCAAGGTCAACGTAACCGTCATACGGCACGTATTCAGGAATGCCATCAAGAAAAACAGGCACCTGACGCAAATCATAACCACGCACGTAAACCATGGATTCGTTTCTCGATCCTACTTTTGCAAGCGATAAACCCGGAAGCGTACTCAGCGCCCGCGAGGCATCCAATAAATTGTAATCATCTATATCCGCCCTCTGAACATAGCTCTGACGGAAAGGAACACTGAGACCATCCTGAATTCCCACGATGACTATCTCTCCTAAATAAAATATCCTTGTGCTGTCATTTACTCCTTCCAGAGAAGAGAAACAGTTACCAACAGATGCCACGATGACGAACAATGTAATAAAACAATACCTTGATATAGTTTTCATATTAGTCTTGTATTAATCCTAATTATTATTGTTGCCGATTTTATTTATGATTTCTAAAAATAGTTCTTCAGAATTTACCGAGTTAAGATTCCATACAGTCTCAGGTTGAATCTTCCACCGTTCTTTTACCCGCTCGATTAAACTCTCACGAACAACGATTAAGAGATGAGATATTTTTTCTGCCATAAGCCGATTTAATGAGATCGTCCATCCCTCCTCTTTAAGTTCCAACGGACCCACTTCATCTACAATCACGAAACTGGCATCTATTATGTTGGATTTTTCTAAAACCCGGTTCCCAAATTCCAACCCTTCATGTAAAAAAGTAAAATTGCCGATCCGGCTTCCTTCTCTTTCAACATCAGTCCTGCATAAAGGAACCGTTTTCCCGGTTTGAATATCCGCTACATCGTACCCAATCCTGACTGAATCGATGATAACAGCCAGCGACAAAATTCCACTAACCGGTATATTTCTATTCTTAAATTCTTCCACCAATCTCAAGAGCAATTTGGTTTTTCCACTTCCACGGTTACCGGTGAGGAAATAAATTCGCACGGTACTTATTCCATCATGGTTTAATTCTTTTAACCGATGATTCGCGACGGAGAGCATTCGGGAAAGCGATATAACCGGATGACGCAGCAGCATACGCTGGTTTCCGAGCGATGCTACCATGGTCGGCAATGCATCGAATGCCATCTCCATCGCAGTACCAATTTGCCCGAAACCTTTTTTCATTATCCAATCAATTATTATCGGATTCCTAAGTTCAATCCCGATGATAGTGAAAGCCACAACCATGAATGCAGCTCTGACGCTCATTTGCAAACCTATACTGATACCGCCCCACATCCCACCCGATGAACCTCCCGACATCTCTCCGAGAAGCAATCCTGCAAAAATCGTTATCACGATCAACTCGATCCATAATTTCGGCTTGGAAAATCGTTTCCACGCTTTAGGATAAAACACCATCATAGATATTATATATAAAGCGACAAGAGCGAACGACCATACAAGTGACAAAGCGCTGATTGCATAAAGTATCAACGGAATAATGATGATGGTAAGAATAAGCACAGTAACGGAAAATAGCTGTGTTCCTTCTGATGTCCATGCCGAATATTTTTCATTGGATTCAGGCGCCGGATCAAGTGTATCCTTAACGGCATTCTTACCTACAGCTATACCGAGGAGAACCGCACCTAAACCGAACAATGCATTCACAGTTAAAAATATTCCGATGACATCGTATGCATCTAAACTGTGTATCCCCACGTTCTTCGCGGCAATTTTGTATGCTTCTATATACAACACCGCGATGTTGAAT
The DNA here is from genome assembly GCA_964520905.1 of uncultured Chlorobiaceae bacterium. Classification (GTDB taxonomy): domain Bacteria; phylum Bacteroidota; class Ignavibacteria; order UBA10030; family SZUA-254; genus JAGVIE01. The sequence goes on from CAZFQL010000021.1 coordinate 19,826, forward strand.
CCGTATGTTATAATCAGACTGACGATACTCTGGATAAAAGGTAAACATGCTGTAATCATTCCGCCGAGCAACAAACCGATGCGCGCTCCTTTAGATATGCGAACAAACAGTTCGAGTGCAAACGCTTCAGTCAGTATTCCAACCATGGGACCGATAATTACAGCGCTCGGAGAAATCGATTTCATCAAAGCACACACCACACCAGCCCGCCATACTAAACCTTTTTCATTCCAGAGTTTCTGTCCACCGATGAGTATCGATATCCCGATTGCCGAAAGAATCGTTCCTGTAAATGGTACACGAAGATTATGCAGAAAGCTCCCGATGATGATCTCGACCGAGCCCCACAAACTTCCGAGCAGTGCCGCCTTCACCCAAACTGGATGCAGATGTCTGTATTTCTCTGTCATTGTATGTTAAACATTAATCATTGATTTGTGATGAGACATTTCGGGATCTCAATAAAATAAAAAACCCATCACTTTGGGGAGGATGGGTAGTATCGTCACGGAAAAACGATAACCATCATAAATGAATTATCGCTCTTCGGATAAAATTACAACCGACAGACTCCTTTCCAAATGTGGGAGGCATACCGATTTCTCGATGTACCCGTCCCGATTACTATTCGAATCGGGAAGCCGATACCGGCTTACTGGTCTGCCGCCATATCATTCGATTTAGGCAAACAGACTCGGAGAAAATCAAAGAACAAACCGATTTAATATAGCTAATTATAGCGCATCATACAAAATAGGTTGAATCCCGGGGAATGCAGTTTGAATAAAAAAGGCGCAAAGATATTATCAATCGTTGCGCCATTTTGATTAAACCTCTCGACGAGCCGAGACTGACATCTTGCTATTTTTTTCGAGTAAGATGTCGGAGGTTTTACTGGTTATTGATTATCTATCTGCGCTCTTTGCAATCCGCCGCTGTAATCTATGTACACTGTCTTCCATTCGCTGAAGAATTCGTACACAGTCCAGCCGCCCTCGCGGTGACCGTTACCCGTTTGCTTCACACCGCCAAACGGCATATGCGCTTCCGCTCCAATCGTTGGTGCATTGATGTATGTGATTCCGGCTTTAATATCTCGAATCGCCCTGAATGCATCGTTCACATTCTTTGTGTAGATAGATGATGAGAGTCCATAGATTGTATCATTCAGAACATTGATTGCCTCTTCTAACGATTTGATTCTGATAACTGAAAGAACGGGACCAAAGATCTCTTCCTTTGCAATTCTCATATTGGGAGTTACTTCAGTGAAAATCGTCGGTTGATAGAACCAACCTTTATCGAGATCGCCGCCTCTTCCAATATCGCCGCCACATACGAGCTTAGCGCCCTCCTTCAAACCAATCTCAACGTAACTATGATCGGTTTGACGCTGACCCTCGTTCACACAAGGTCCAACGTCGGTTGTTGGAAGGAGTCCATCACCAAGTCGGAGTTTCTTTGTTCGGTCGACTAGCATCGACATGAATTTATCGAAAACTTTCTCGTGCAATATCAACCTGCTTGTAGCAGTGCATCGCTGACCGGTTGTTCCGAATGCGCCCCAAAGCACACCTTCGAGTGCGAGGTTCAAGTCGGCATCATCCATCACGATTTGTGCATTCTTTCCGCCAAGCTCAAGTGAAACACGTTTAAGTGTTTTACTTCCCATTTCGGAAATTTTTATCCCAATCTCAGTCGATCCGGTAAAGCTGACCAAATCCACTTCCGGATGACCAACGATAGCATTGCCAACTTCTCCGCCGCCACCATGCACAATGTTAATTACACCTTCAGGCACACCAGCTTCGGCTAATATTTCAACGAGAGCCGTCGCAGTCGCAGGCGTATCGGATGCGGGTTTGAAAACAACAGTGTTACCACAGAGCAGCGCCGGGAAAATCTTCCATGTTGGAATTGCCATCGGGAAATTCCACGGTGTAATAATGCCTGCAACACCTATCGGAACTCGCATCGCCATATTGAATTTATTCGGTAGCTCCGATGGTACTGTATGACCAAACAATCTTCGACCCTCTGAAGAAGCATAATACGCAGTGTCTATGCCTTCTTGCACATCGCCTTTTGTTTCGGTGAGTACTTTGCCCATTTCTCGCGTCATGAGTTTGGCGATTTCTTCTTTGCGGGCGGTCATAATATCACCGACTGTCTTCAGAATATCGCCGCGCTTTGGCGCTGGGACAAGCCGCCATTTTTCGAACGCTGTACGCGCCGCCTTCACAGCTTCTTCAACATCTTCTTTCCCTGATTTGGGAAATATCCCAACGATTTCGCTCCAATTCGCAGGATTACGGTTCTCGAATGTTTTCCCTGATTTGGCATCACACCATTTGCCGTTAATAAAATTTTGGTATTTTTTCATATTGTTCTCCTAATATTGAAATTCTTTTTTGTATTCTCTCTCTGCGATCTCTGTGTCTCAGCGGTGGATATAAAACCGCAGAGACGCCCGCCTGCCATAGTCCCGCAAAGCGGGACGGCGGGCAGGCAGAGTACACAGAGTTTATTTAAAGACCTACACGCGTAAATATATAATCCACATTACGAATACTTTTCTTCAAATCAAATAGTTCGTCAAGCTCACTATTACTCAAGTATTTAATAATGTTTGAATCTGATTTTAGAACTTCTTTAAAACTTTTCTTTCCCGCTTCGCGGGACCACACTTCCATCGCATACTTTTGAACTGCGGCATAAGCATCTTCCCTCTTCATACCTTTTTTCGTAAGTGCGAGGAGAACCTCCTGTGAGAAGATAAGTCCACTTGTTAACTCCAAATTCTTTTTCATGTTTTCGGGATAAACGATGAGCTTATCGATGATATCAGTGAACAAACCGAGCATGTAATCGAGCAGGATGCAACTATCGGGAATAATAATACGCTCGACTGATGAATGAGTGATATCCCGTTCGTGCCAGAGCGAAATATTTTCCATAGACGCTTGCGCATTGCCGCGCAATACTCGCGCTAATCCTGCGACCCGCTCGCAGGTGATCGGATTGCGCTTGTGCGGCATTGCGGATGAACCTTTTTGTCCTTTAGAAAAATATTCCTCTACTTCCAGAACTTCAGTCTTTTGAAGATGCCGGATTTCAGTCGCAAATTTCTCGAGTGAACTTCCAATGATGGCAATTGTTGTTAGAAATTCTGCATGAAGATCGCGCTGAAGAATCTGTGTGGAAATCGGCGCCGGTTTCAATCCTAACTTCTCACAAACATATTTCTCAACGAAAGGATCGAGATGTTCGTAAGTCCCGACCGCTCCGGATATCTGTCCGCACGCTATGGTTTCCCTTGCCTGCTCAAGCCGACGGATATTTCTTTTCGTCTCATCGAACCAAAGCGCAAGTTTTAGCCCGAAGGTGGTCGGCTCAGCATGAATGCCGTGCGTACGACCGATCATCACAGTGTACTTATATTCATTGGCGCGCTTTGCGAGAATGTCGTTCAGTTTGTGCAAATCTTTCAGAAGTAAATCGGCGGACTGTTTCATCTGAAGTGAGAGGCCCGTATCAAGAATATCGGATGACGTCATACCGAGATGTATGAACCGGGATTCCTGTCCCACATATTCGCCGACGTTCGTCAGGAAAGCAATGACATCGTGTTTTACTTCTAGTTCGATCTCATCGATCCTTTTAACGTCGAATTTTGCCTTAGCACGAATAACATTAACCGCTTCTTTGGGAATGACACCAAGCTCAGCCTGTGCTTCACACGCAAGGATTTCAATATCAAGCCATGTTTGGAATTTATTTTCGTCTGTCCAGATTTTTCCCATCGCCGGACGTGTATAACGGGCTATCATGATGGATTCTTTTCCAGTTTAAGACTTAGATTAATTAATTTTTTGTCACGAATAATTTTCATCTTCAGCACGTCACCCTCTTTCGAGTTCTGGACGATTCCCATTATATCATCGTCGTTCGATATCTTCTCGCCGTTAACTTCTATGATGATGTCTCCCGGTTTAAATCCACTGTCGTCAGCGGGACTTCGTCTCTTTACATCAGTCACGATAACGCCTTCGGCTTTCGCGAGATCAAAATAATGTGCCACCCGTGCGTCAACAGTTTGAACTTCCAATCCCGTCCAGAAGTTGCGTTCAACTTTTCCGCTTTTCTTCAGTTCCGTCACGATACTTTTCACGCGGTTGATAGGAATGGCAAATCCCAATCCGATATTTCCCTGGTTCGGTGTAAAGATTACGGCATTCACGCCAATAACTTCACCATCGGAGTTTAGCAGTGGACCCCCGCTATTGCCTTGATTTATAGCCGCGTCTGTCTGAATCATTCCGCGATAAATTCGTCCTTGCTCAGCGTTCAGATTCATTCCCGTCGCACTTACAACGCCAACGGTGACTGTCGGCTTATCGCTGATATCAAAAAGTCCAAACGGATTTCCCATCGCGATCACCCATTCGCCGATGAGAACATCGTCGGAATTCCCGAGCCGTATGTACGGTAAATCTTTTCCATCGATTTTGAGTAGAGCAATATCGGAAACAAGATCTGTCCCGACTAATTTTGCTTTATACTTTGCTTTGTTTGTAAGCGTTATGGTAATTTCTTTTGCGTTCCCCGCGACGTGATCGTTTGTCAGAATGTAACCATCTGGTGAAATGAGAAAACCCGAACCTAACCCTTTGATTTCCTGTTTGTATGTTTTATCTCCGAAAAATTGCCGGAAGAACGGATCGTCGCCAAACATCTGCGACCAAGGATTGCGATATGTATATTCCCGAACTTCTGTAACATTGATTCCGACTACAGCGGGGCTTACAATCGCAACCGCACGAGTGATTGCATTTTGCCGGTGGTTGGAAATTTGATCGTTCAGACTGTCATCTTTTCCAGATGTCTGATACCCGGCAGTTGAAAAAAGCTCGTCAAATCCTCCATCCTTCTCCGAAGACAATGAAAGATTCCGATGACCGACTCCATATCCCAATCCGAAGCCGAGCAGTAAAGGGAGAATAAGAATGATAAGTATGAATAAACTTTTTTTCATATCCGTTTCCTTTATTTCTAATTTATCGATTTTTCTTTCGCAATAAAACTTTGTGAGCGGCTTTCACGATTGCATCTTTATCTATGCCGTATTTTTTCATCAATTCCTCACCCGTACCGGATTCACCGAATGTATCGTTCACGGCTACAAACTCCTGTAAGGTAGGAAGATTCTCAGCAAGAAATTCAGCAACCGCACCACCAAGTCCGCCGTGGCGTTGATGATCCTCGGCTGTCACTATCGCACCGGTTTCACTTGCCGCTTTGATTAGAATTTCAGCGTCAATCGGCTTGATAGTATGCATATTGATCACGCGGGCACTGATTCCTTCAGTTTGAAGAATTTCTTCTGCAAGGATCGCTTCCCACACCTGCAAACCGCAAGCGATGATGGTAACATCCTTGCCATCTATAAGTGTATCGGCTTTCCCGAATTGAAATTCTGCCGATGGATCGGTATAGACCGGTGAATTATCACGGAAGAAGCGAATATAAATCGGATGCTTCAGATCAATTGTAGCTTTCACCATTTTTTTCGCTTGATGATAGTCGCATGGCGATGCAACAATCATGTGCGGAAGCACCCGCATGATAGCAATATCTTCCAGAGACTGATGCGTAGCGCCATCGGGACCAACAGTTATACCGCAGTGCGAAGCACAGATTTTTACTGGAAGATCGCTGTACGCTATCGATTGACGTATCTGATCGAACGGACGACCGGCAGCAAATTCTCCATAAGCCGAAGCAAACGGAATCTTTCCAGCGACAGCAAGTCCGGCGGCAGTTCCCATCATGTCCTGTTCGGCAATTCCTACACTGAAAAAGCGGTCAGGAAATTCTTTCATGAACAGATCGGTACGAACCGATCCGGTGACATCACCACCCAGAACAACTACATCGGGGTTTTCATGTCCAAGTTCAACTAACGCTTCTCCAAATCCGAGTCTTGTCGCTTTATTTTCTTTTATTTGATATTTAGGCATATAGATATAATGGTCACGATTAAATTAATAAAGACTTGTCACAATTCCCAATCGAACTTGATGAAATCTCCGAACTTTGTCGGCTGTAACTCGTTCAATGCCCGCTTTCCCTGCTCATCGTTTGGCGGCACGCCGTGCCATTTATAATCATCCTCCATAAACGAAACTCCCTTACCCATAAATGTATGAGTTATCAAAACTATCGGTTTACCTTTTAAACTCTGTGCTTGTTTTATAGTCGAAATAAATTGTTCGATGTTGTTTCCGTCGCAATCTAACACGTGCCAGTTGAAAGCTTTCCATTTTTCCGCCAACGGCTCAAGCTCCATCACTTTATCCGTGCGTCCATCTATCTGGCAATGATTTCTATCTACGATGGCAATTAGATTATCGACTTTATGATGACCCGCAGTCATCATAGCTTCCCAATTCTGCCCTTCATCCAATTCACCGTCACCTAAAACAACGTAAACACGATTTGGTTTATTATCGAGGCGCACACCAAGAGCGCAACCGACAGCGACAGATAACCCTTGTCCTAATGCTCCTGATGCAATCTCGATTCCTGGAACACCGTGCGTATGGGCAGGTGCAGGATGACCCTGCAATCGTCCGTTTATTTTTCTGAGGGTTGTCAACTCGCTTAATGGCAGATATCCTCTGCGTGCAAGCGTAGCGTACCATGCGGGGCAAAGGTGCCCGGCAGAAAGGAAAAAGTAATCCCGGTCTTCCCATTTTGGATTTAGCGGATCTATTTTGAGAAGATGAAAATAAAGACTCGCAAAAACATCGGCTAACCCAAGCGGACCGCCTGAATGACCCGACTTAGAAATCATCAGCATCTTGATTACATCGCGGCGAATTTGCCTCGCCATTTCTTTCAATTCAATTATATCAAACGGTGTCGATTTCATTAGGATATTTTTTTGTCTGAAAAAATAATTCTTTCATCGGTTCGATATGACGCATGACGATAATTAAACTGAAAATCGTACATATCATTATTACATCCGACGATCTATGTGAAAAAAACAAAATAGATTTCAAGATCGGTTCTGGAATTAAGAATACTACAAATGGACCCAGTATCGATGCAACAACGCTTGAGAGATGGATATGCTTCGAAAACTGTTGAGCGATAAAATATATTATTAACCAGATTACAATATATATCCACCCCAGTAAAATCATAACACCTGCCGTTGTTGCAAGACCGCGCCCGCCTTTGAATCTCATCCATATCGAATAATTATGTCCGATCACGGCGCCGATTCCTCCACATGCCATCACCCAAAAATCATTATTGAGTAATTGTGAACTTAGGATCACAGCGCCACTGCCCTTAATTACATCGACAATCAATACAATCAAACCGATAAATTTTGAACCTGAAACTTCCATGGCGTTCCTTGCCCCGATATTGCCGCTCCCCGCTTTACGAATGTCTATCTGATCTTTCTGTGTTACCAGAATGTATGCAGTCGGGAATGAACCAAGGAGATACCCGAGGAAGAGGCTAATGATGTAGTTTAACAACTCGGACCCAATCATTATTTTGTGTTTAACTCATCCAAAATACAAAAAAACACCTAAACAAACAAGGAAACTGTTTGCATCTCCATTGAAAAACGGTTATATTTTCCTTCACATTGCAACCTTCATAAATTTCAAATGAGGTCATAGATGACCAAGGAAGAACTGAAACAATTCTTACAGCAGTATAAACGTGGAAAACTGAGTGAACAGCAGATCATAGAAAAGTTTACATCCCTACGATTTGAATCCCTCGGTTTTGCCAACGTAGATCACCATAGGCAATTACGGCAAGGATTCCCGGAAGTGATTTTATGTGAGGGAAAAACGCCTCAACAAGTCGCTGAGATTGCTTCGAGAATCTTTAAACGATCGGAGCCGCTGCTTGCAACACGCGCGACGAAGGAACATTTCAAAGCAGTTAAACAAAAAATTCGTTATGCTCACTATCATGAGTTCGCACGTGTGATCACTGCAAACGAGCCGAAAAAAATCCTATATGACGGAACAATCCTTGTGTTGACTGCGGGAACATCCGACATCCCCGTGGCAGAAGAAGCCGCAATCACTGCCGCGATGTTCGGAAATACTATCGAAAAATTGTACGATGTCGGTGTTGCCGGTATTCATAGATTACTATCCCATTCTGAAAAACTGATGAAAGCGAATGTCATCATCGTCGTTGCAGGAATGGAGGGAGCGCTTCCGAGCGTTGTGGGTGGAATGGTAGACGTGCCAGTAATTGCCGTCCCGACATCGATCGGATATGGCGCCAGTTTCAAAGGAATCGCCGCGCTACTTGCCATGTTGAACTCATGCGCGAGCGGAATAACAGTAGTAAATATCGATAACGGATTCGGAGCCGGGTTTGCCGCAAGCTTGATGAATAAGAAGATGATAGCCGACCGTTAAGCATCTATGATGGCATCTTGACAACTGCGGAAGTATTATCGATAATCGTAAAACTATAGTCACCGAAATATTATTTGGTTGCATAGGAAACTTTTTTTCGTTAAATTTAAACAACTTAAAAAGCATCTTATCTTGCAATTATCATACAAGCGGTTATAATAACAGTGTTATTTTGGCTCCGCATTTTCAGGAGTGTATTGATAGAATGAAGATCAGCGATATTCTTGACGAAAAACTAGTAATAACGAACCTTCAGGGGAACGAAAAAGAAGAAATCATCGATGGTTTGGTTAACCTCGTTGCTCAATCTCCAAAGGTCCTCGATAAAGATAAAGTACGCGCCGCCATTTTCGAGCGGGAAAAAATCATGTCGACCGGCGTTGGCAACGGTTTTGCAATCCCGCACGGAAAAACAGACGCGGTATCGGATATCGTTGCCGCGTTCGGGGTGACAGCTCAACCTATCCCCTATCAATCGCTCGATGAAAAACCGGTTCGCCTCGTGTTTCTTTTGGTCGGAAAAGAAAACCTCGTCGGACCTCATATCAAACTGCTCAGTCGGATATCGAGACTGATGAACAAGGAAGAATTCCGGAATAAATTGTTAGACGCAAAAACACCGCAAGAAATTATTTTTATATTCAAACAAGAAGAAGCTAATTATTCCGAAATGTGAGATTTCGGAATCAAATAAATTTTCCATTCCGGCGTTTCCACACATAATGAAACGTTTTCTGGAGCAACTTTGAAATTCAAATCCATTAAAGGTACGAAAGATATTCTACCGGACGAAAGTTACCGATGGCAGTTTGTCGAGCAGACAATCCGCTCGGTAATGCACGCTTTCAATTATCTTGAAATCCGCACGCCCGTTTTTGAAGAGACTGCTCTTTTCGCACGCGGTATCGGCGAACTCACCGATATAGTCGGAAAGGAAATGTATACTTTTCAGGATCGAAGCGGTTCAAGCTTGACGCTCAAACCGGAAATGACCGCGGCAGTTATACGCTCTTATATTCAAAACAATCTTGGCGAACAGCAGCCGTTGGTAAAAGTGTACTACATCGCGCCGATGTTCAGGCAGGAACGACCACAGGCAGGAAGACTCAGACAATTTCATCAGTTTGGCGCTGAAGCTATCGGAGCTACACATCCTTTTATCGATGCGGAAATTATCGCGTTATCTGCCGAAGTATACATAGCGCTGGGCATTAAGAACTTCGAAATTAAAATTAACTCTGTCGGATGCGAACAATGCAGACCCTCGTATAAAGCCAAACTAACAAAACATTTGCAGGGCGTTTATGACAAGCTTTCTGAAGAAAGCCGAAAACGTTTCGAACAGAATCCTCTTCGGATTCTCGATTCAAAAGATGAAAACGATCGCGCCCTCACGAATGACGCTCCGCTTATGAAGGATCATCTTTGCGAAGAATGTTCTTCACATTTCAGTCAGCTACGATCAATATTGACATCGTTGAATATTGAATATCAGATCGACGGTAGAATAGTTCGCGGACTCGATTATTACACGAAGACCGCATACGAGATCGTCAGTAATGATTTAGGATCGCAAGATGCTCTCACTGGCGGCGGAAGATACGATTTGCTGGTAAAGGAACTTGATGGCAAGCATACACCATCCGTTGGTTTCGCCGCCGGTATCGAACGAGCTTTGATGGCGATGGAAAAACAGAACCTTTTCTCAGGTGAACAGATCAGACCAAAGATTTTCATCGCCGCAGCAGATAGCGCCGGCAAAGACTGGGCAATAACACAAGCGATGACATTACGGCGAAGCGGCATATCGTGTGAGATCGATTTTCTAGAACGAAGCCTCAAATCTCAGATGAGAGAAGCCGACAGACAGAAGGCAGAATTCGTTATTATCATCGGAGAAAACGAATTACGAAACGGTCATGTGTCCGTAAAAAATATGAAGACGGGCAATCAGACGATTGTTATGATAAAAGATCTTGTAAATCATTTTTTGTATCAGGAAGGCAAGGATGAACCGGGGAAAAAGGATTAAACCGGTTGTTCCGATTGAATACCGCTTACTTATAACACCTAAGCTGAAAGAGCGCGAAGGGAAAATTGTAACGCTCGTTGCGCTCCGGACAATTGTTGAGTTTACAAACTTTCATTACGATATTATCGTCGAACCTGAATGTACCGACCGGACGCTTAGGTTTACCATACGCGGACTCCGTGCGCCTCAGGTGTCACTGCCCGGAACAGGTCCGGCAGTATTCAAAACCGAATATGACGGTCTTAGCGGTACATATAATGTAATCGTATCGAAACATGGAAAAGATGAGAACTTATTTTTGGTCCACATTTCGAATAACGAGATACGGCTGAAAAAAATCCCCGAAAAGAGATTTGTAGAAATAGTAACAAAAGAAGTCGAGTGGTATGAAAAATAAACTTATAACTCCAATCCCTAATCTAATAATAAATGTATCCTGATCTTTTTAAAATAGGACCGTTCACCGTACACAGCTTCGGCTTGATGATGGCAATCGGCTTTATTGTCGGAAGTTGGTTACTCACAAAAGAGCTAAACCGCAAAGGATATAATCCCAATCTTGGCAGTACCATCACGCTCTTTGCGCTTATTTTTGGAATTGCCGGTTCAAAAATTCTTTTTCTGATAGAAGATTGGAGTCACTTCATCCAGAATCCATTGAAAGAAGCTTTTTCGCCAGGCGGCTTAACCTGGTACGGAGGTTTTTTTCTTGCCACATTTGCGATATGGCTGTATACCCGGAAAAAGAAAATTCCATTTCTTCGCATCTGCGATGCCGCGGCTCCGAGTTTGATGATCGGATACGGAGTGGCGCGTATAGGGTGCCATTTGTCGGGAGATGGAGATTACGGATTACCGACAAATCTGCCATGGGGCACCGTTTATTCCAACGGAACATACCCCCCATCGCTCGCTTTCAAGGATTTCCCGGATATTGTCAAACAATATGGCGTGAATGGGGTTGTGCCTGATACAATTCCTGTACACCCAACACCGATCTATGAATTTATTTTAGCAATTATTTTGTTCTCAATATTGTGGAGTCTCCGGAAGAACAATTACGTCGACGGGAAACTGTTTATGATCTATCTATTGTTCTACGGGATCGCGCGTTTTGCTGTCGAAGCTATCCGGTTGAATCCACGATTGCTTTTCGGATTTTCCGAAGCACAATTAATATCAATCATCTTAATAATTATTGGAATTGGCGGATTAAATGTTCTATCAAAACCCAAACAACAACAAACGAAAACAAATTTATAACTACAACAGGAACGATTCTCCGGTTTATTCGAGGAATGAAAAGCCAAACCAGAAGCAGGCTCCGTTGCGTGTAGTGCACGATAGAAAACCGACTGCGAATATTATTGCGGGAAGAAATCCGGTATTGGAAGCCCTCCGTGGCGGAACTATTATCGAGAAAGTTGTAATTCTCGGAGGCGTAAGGGGTTCTGCTATCGAGCGCATTAAACTGCTCGCAAAAAGAAACCGCATCCCTTGCGTTGAGGTCGGCAAATCAAAATTCCGCGAACTTGTTAGCGACACAACTACACAGGGCGTCGTCGCAATCGTCGGGACAAAAAGATATGTCGAGGTCACCGATATATTGGCAATCGCTGAAGAACGAAGTGAAGCACCCTTTGTTCTTCTACTCGACGAAATTGAAGACCCCCATAATTTAGGCGCGCTGATTCGTACAGCGGAGTGTGCGGGCGTTCATGGTGTTGTCATCCCAAAGCACCACGCCGCTTCCGTTAACCAAACTGTCTCGAAAACTTCAGCCGGCGCAAGCGAACACCTCCCTGTTGCCAAAGTAACTAACATAGTAGCAACTCTCGACGAGATGAAACAAAAAGGCATCTGGGTAGTCGGCACCGATTCCGAAGCCGATAAACTTTATACGGAAATCGATTACTCGTCGCCAATCGCACTGATCATCGGAAATGAAGGAAAAGGAATTCGCCAACTCGTTAAGGAAAAGTGCGACTTCGTTGTGAAGATTCCATTGTTCGGAAAAGTTGAATCGCTAAATGCTTCCGTCTCTGGTGCTATTATTATGTACGAGATCGCAAAGAAACGTAAATTCTCAGACGGGAAGCTGATGCAAGCTCCAGCCGTAAAGACAAAAGAAGCCCCCGACGACGAGGATACTTCCATGGAGAAGCCTGAGTAACCCGATTTGTAGATTCAGAAGTGCGAATCATCTTTCGCTGAAAGAAGACTCGCACTTTTTTATTGACTTTCTCTCCTCGATGATTTATATTCCTTTCGTTCGATTTTGCTATACGATTACTACATTTAGAGAATGATGCGAGAAATATCTACGACTAAAACATCTCAGCCGATCCGGGATTTGCTTAATAGCTCCGGAATTGCAATAGACATCTCCATCCTTTCAATTTTTTGGTTTATATCCATCATCCTTGTCGATCCGCGTGGAGACTTTCCTCTCAATGATGATTGGTCGTACGGATTGGCAGTTAAAAATTTAATTGAGCAAGGTGCGTTCTATCCAACCCCATGGACGTCTATGCCCCTGATTAGTCAAGCCCTGTGGGGCGCAATATTCTGCATCCCGTTTGGTTTCTCATTTACCGTTCTTAGATTCTCAACTTTATCACTCGGACTCATTGGCATTGCCGGAACTTATCTATTGTTACGGCAGATAGGTTCAAACCGTTTGCTCGCAGTAACAGGTGCATGTATTCTGGCGGCTAATCCGATTTACTTCTCACTGTCGCACACTTTTATGACCGATGTGCCATTCACGGCATTTTCTGTGATGGCAATGTTTTTTATCGTTCTGCATTTGCAAAAAGAATCGAAAGGATATTTAATCGCCGGTGCGGGATTCGCGGCTGTCGCAATCCTGTGCAGACAACTTGGCTTGATTCTACCGCTGGCATTTACTGTTGCCGTTTTATTCAAGTATGGTTTTTCCTTCAGAATGTTCAAACAAGCAGGTTTTGTACTGATTGCCGGATTCGGCTCAAAAATTTTATTCGAGAATTGGCTCAGTTCAACCGGAGGTCTTCCCCAATTATATAACTCCACCACCGATGCACTATTGGAAGTTCTGGGCAATCCTAAGCTCTTCCTGACTATCTCGACATGGAATGTTTCCATATTCCTTATTTATCTTGGGTTATTTTTACTCCCGTTCACGCTTATGCTCCCATCACCTTTCACAGGACTTAAACTCAGGATTCGTTTTTATGGCAGAATTATTTCCGGCGTCTTTATTATCGGTTACTCTATTATCTTATTGACGCTGAACAAGGTTCTTCCTCAGATGGATAACGTCATAATAAAAAGCGGTATCGGACCGATAACATTGCACGACATTTATCTTTTCAAATTACCGAATACCGAACCTCTGCCTTCTTTTATCTGGATTCTTGTTACCGCTATCGCAATCCTCGGCGTGGGTGTGCTCATCCTTCAGATCATCAGGCAATTAATACAATTATACTACAATCATTCGGATATAAAGAACAGCCCCGATTCTATTGTAAAAATATTCTTCTTCTCCGCTTCTATATTCTATTTTTTACCGATAATTTTTACCAATCATCCTTTCGATCGCTGGCTGCTTCCGCTTATTCCGCTTCTCTGTTCTGCGATGATGGTTCCAACGACAGCTAACCTGACTAAGAAGCGATTTATAGCTATACCTTTAGTAGCATTTATTATAATCGTTATGGCAATCTTTAGCATTACAGGTACGCGGGATTATTTAAGTTGGAATAGAGTTCGCTGGCAAGCATTAAATTATTTGATTGAGAAGGAATCGATTTCACCAAACGAGATCGATGGCGGATTCGAATTTAATGGATGGTATCTGTGCAATTCCAACGAGCCGATTACTGCACAGAAAAGTATATGGGGCGGAAATAATACCCGATATATGATTACGATGGGTCCCGTGAGGGGCTTCGAGTTTTACCGTGAGTATACATATGATAAATGGCTGCCTCCCGGACAAGCGAGCATTTACGTGTTACGCCGGGCATCTATAGCAAAGTGAGACTTCTGAATTATTCCTTTTTGTCATGTTGATCCCGCTTGAAGAGCGGGAGAAACATCTCGATTCTAGAAGATTTGAGACCCTTCATAGAGTTTACACTGAACGGAGTGAATGTGTTCAGGGTGACAATCGGAGAGATTTTTCAGAAGTCTAAAAGTAATAATAAAAACAACCGTCATTCACACACTGATAGGAATAACACGTGGCAAAAGATATGAAAGAGATGGAGGAATACGTACTCGTTTTCCCGACCGAACTGCTGAAACGCCTCGGCGATTTCCAGGGACTCTCGTTCGATGTTCAAAAATATCTCGACGTTATACTCGACCCGAAGAATCACAAATACATGAAACGGAAAGAAGCCGAGACAGACTTCCTGCATAAGCAGCTTATACCCTACGTTATTCTCCGCCACAAAGATAAAATATTCACCTATCGCAGAGGAAAACTTTTAGCAGAGAAAAGATTGATGGGAAATTGTTCCATCGGGATTGGCGGACACATCTCGGTGAACGACCCGACACTTTTTGGTACTACATATCAAGAAGGACTTCAGCGGGAAGTAAATGAAGAAATAATTATCGAGACAACTTACAAGGAAAAAGTTGGAGGATTGATAAACGATGACTCGAACGAGGTAGGCAAAGTTCATTTCGGCATCATCCACACATTCGCGCTCGACCAGCCGCTAATTAAGCCGCGTGAAAAATCGATAAACGAAACCGGCTTCTCTAACCATGAAGAGTTAAGAAAGAATATCGAAGACTATGAAAACTGGTCGAAGATATGTATAAACGGCTTTGATAAGCTGATATAATACCCGTGTAAATATCCCGAAGGTTCACCGGTTTTTACTTTTAATACTTCATGAGGTTATGTGGAAATTCATCGAGGCTCAAAAAGAGAAAGAGATATTCGAGCCTCAACAAAATTATTTTTACTTAATCACTTGACAGTCCGTTTATTTTCTTCTATATTGATTATAGTATCTAACATCATAAAATGAAAAACAACAAATCCATAACCACTTCAATTATCATCAGCCAAGGCACTTTGGGCTGGTGGTGGCGCATTATTTTACGTGGGCTGGATTTGCTTTGCAACGATGACTAAGTAATTCTTAATATCTATTTTTTTATCCAACCCACTATGACACCCATAGTGGGTTTTTTATTTTATAGTAGTCGTCTTGAACGACAATCGAGATAACCGAATGACGAATGAATTAGAAACAATACCATATTCTCAACAATCAATATAAGGAACGTTTTATGGACACAACAAAAATAATTCTTCCTGAACAAGAATTACCGCGCCAGTGGTACAACATCATGGCGGATCTACCGTCGCCACCGCTGCCTCCGCTTCATCCCGGCACAAAACAGCCGGTTGGTCCCGCAGACCTTGAGCGGCTCTTCCCGATGGAACTGATCAAGCAGGAAGCAAGCACAGAGCGGTGGATCGACATCCCCGATGAGGTTCTCGACATTTATAAATTGTGGAGACCCTCTCCACTCTCCCGTGCCCATAGATTAGAGAAAGCTCTACAAACACCAGCAAAAATCTTTTATAAATATGAAGGCGTCAGCCCTGCAGGCAGTCACAAAACGAACACGGCAGTCCCGCAGGCATATTACAATATGAAAGCGGGTGTTAAGCGCCTCACCACCGAAACCGGAGCCGGACAATGGGGAAGCGCATTGAGCTTTGCATGCAAACAGTTCGGCATCGAGTGTAAAGTGTACATGGTGAAAATCAGTTATCAGCAGAAACCGTACCGCCGCGCGATGATGATGACCTGGGGCGCAAGCGTAACTGCAAGTCCGAGCACGCAAACAGCATTCGGACGCAAAGTGTTGCTGGCAAACCCAGATTCACCGGGAAGTCTCGGCATCGCCATCAGCGAAGCGATTGAAGAAGCGCTCTCCCGCGACGATACGCGCTATGCACTCGGAAGCGTGTTGAACCATGTTCTTCTTCATCAAACGGTCGTCGGGCTTGAAGCTAAAAAACAAATGGAGCTTGCCGGTTACTATCCCGATGTGATCATCGGTTGTGTAGGCGGCGGAAGTAATTTTGCCGGTTTGGCGTTTCCATTCTTGCAGGATAAATTCACAGGAAAGAATTTTAAGGCGCTTGCAGTCGAGCCGGCTTCGTGCCCGTCTCTTACGCGCGGCACGTTCGGTTATGATTTCGGCGACAGCGCCGAGATGACTCCTCTGATGCCGATGTATTCGCTCGGTCATAATTTCGTGCCACCTCCGATTCACGCCGGCGGATTGCGTTACCACGGCATGGCGCCGCTTGTCAGTCATCTGGCAAAAGAAAAATACATCGAGGCGGTTGCGGTCAAACAATCGGATGTGTTCACAGCGGCACGATTATTTGCTCAGACTGAGGGAATTATCCCGGCTCCCGAATCCGCTCACGCTATTTGCAGTGCGATTGCCGAGGCGGAAAAAGCGAAGCAGGAAGGAAAATCGAAGACGATTCTTTTCAACCTGAGCGGTCACGGTCATTTCGATATGGGCGCATACGATGCATTCCTCGAAGGCAAGCTTCAAGACGATGAATTGCCCAACGAGCACGCTTCCGATGTTGTTCAGTCGCCGGAGAAAAAATAAATACATCGTCGCAAAAGTGCAATTGAATAAAAAAGCGGTTATATTATCCATCAATTTGAATATGACTATGTGAACAAAAAACAATTACCGCTGTATGAAAGGAGCAAAAGAATATGCCTCATTTATTAGCAAAACTCAGAGGTGTGAGGTTAGCGGATATCGGAAAGATACTGAGGGTCGATGCTTCCAAACATGCCGAGCAGGGATTATACTTGGAGCATTTGTGGCAAAATGCGGATGATTCGGAAGAGGTATTATTTCTCTTCCGAACTAAGGATCTGAGTCATGCAAAAAAATTTATAGATAAGGTTCACACACAAGCGCTGAAAGAAAATCCAAATACCAATTTGCCTCAAATGACATTTTTAGAAGAAGATTCAAAACTGTGACTATTGATGAGACGCGGGAAACGGCTTGGTTGGAAATGATAAGTTTACTGTTTAGGTTTAACTTTTGAAGCACGCTGAACTTTTCGCGTGGGTTTGTTTTTCTTCAGCGCGAACATCTGCCAGCTTTCCCGCGGCTTCACAATTGGTTTTTGTCTATTGGAGAAACCTTTCATAATTAAATTTTAACTCATGTTACACAAAACTCATTTTTCATCTGATTATGATTATGACACAAAGTCCCGTAGGTCACAAAGTGATGGAGACTGTGTAAAAACT
>CAZFQL010000022.1:0-31246 GCA_964520905.1 uncultured Chlorobiaceae bacterium
GAAAAATTGTATCTTTTCTCTTAACTTATTGTCCAGAAAATCGGGGCAAGATCAAGTTATGTATTTTTGTATTACTCCTATCTAGGCAACCAACTGGTGAGGAATGGATATCAATTGTACTTGACTTTATATTAATAGCGCTTGTGTTTATTGTCGCTGAAAAAATTGCTAATCGACGTGAATCAAATGCAACAAATAAGGCACTAGGTTATAAACATAAACTAAGCGACTATGTACCCATATTTGCTGAGAACTTTGCCGAATTCTGCCAAGCGGCAATTAAGGCAATAGAAGCTTTAAAGGATGGTGCTGAGATTTTTACGATACAGACACCAATAGATCCTAACGATTTTGAAGGTGGAGTAAAAGACTCTTATACACAATATATTAATAAGACCACTAACGACTTATTAAAAAGAAAGGAAGATGGAGAATTTCCCAAAATTACAGATTATAGAAGACTGATCGTTTTCAGAAGTACCACGGAATCCGATGACGAAAAGAGTAAATTAAAAACATTTACTGAATCATTGTTTGACAATATGTTAACAAACAAATATGAGTGGGAACCCACCTTAAACAATGTTACGATTGGAATAATCAAAGAACAATTTATGGATAGGTCTCCCTTTTCAAATCTAGATGTATTCTTAATACCAAACACATATACAACGATTGCATTTCCAAAAGAAGAAGGAAATAAATATCATTGGGGCACAAGCATACATTTAGGAAACAACGAATTATTATCAACATTTACAAACAAAGAGCTTCAGACAATTTTTGACAAGGTTTGGGATAGTAACAATGTCATCCATATAAATTATGGAACAATATGTCAAGATAAGCTAAAGCAGTTTAAAGAGTGCAAAGAAGTCAATGATAGAGAGAAAGTGATTAAGGCAATGAAGGATTGTGTTGTTATTGAGCTTAACAAGAAGATTGATGCATACCTTGCAAGTAAGTAAAGGTTGAAACACGATTTGGAAATTATTAAAGAATAGTTTTGACATTTATAAAATAGAAGGACATAGAAGTTGTAAGCTATGAAATACACTCAAATTGAATTGCCGAGTTTACATCTTAAGTGGATTAGAGAAAATGGAGAAGAATATATTAGCTCGATCATCAGATCAAACTATCCTAAACCAAGCTTAGCTACAATCCCGGCAATTGTCAGACAGGCTGAATATTGCGATGTCGAAACATTTGACATGAAGATTCGATCTCAAGATACACTGATCCCTTATAAAAAATTTCGTTATGGAGATGGGGTAATGATCGCTTCCCGGATGGGAATCCCCTTTGAAGCTTTAGTTGATAAAATCAAGGATTCAGAAATATTGGGACTGAGTATAAACTTAACTTCTTGGTCAACTATAGCTATTGATTTTATAAAATATGCAAAGCAAATAAAACCTGATGTAAAAATAGTTGTAGGTGGCACAGATCCTATGTTCAGGGATGATTATTATTTGCAAAGCGGATTAGCAGACATTGTTATAAGAGGGGAAGCGGAATATAGTTTACCGGAACTAATCAAAGCGATAAAGTTAAAAAGGGATATCGCTGAAGTAAAAGGCATTTCTTTTAAATCGGGTAACAAAATTGTAAGAACATCAATTCAACATAGAACTAAGATGGATGATATTCCATTACAGTGTTTAGATATATTGAATGATGATATCCCCTTATGGACAACTCCTGCAGAATTTTTTCCGCTTCCTGTAGGAGTGAGTGTACCTATTGGATTTATATTTTTAACGAGAGGTTGTTGTGAGAATTGTGATTTTTGCACAACCCCTAATAAAATGGGAATGTTTAGATATCACACTTTTGATAGAATTGGTCAAGAAATTGATCATTTTAAAAAATATGGGATAAATACCATTAATATTTGGGATGACAGTCTAACCTCCATATTAAAAATGCATCCAGAGGGAAGAGAAGCTGGGAAATATTTTTTACTATCTGTAATGCAATTATTTCGAGAGAAAGAAATAGCTTATGAATTTTCACAGGGAGTTGTGATCAAACATTTATGGGATGAAGAAAAGGACGAGCCAGATTTTGAATTGATCAATTCCCTATACTCTAATGAGATAAGAAATGCGAAATTTGTTGGATGTTATGGAGAATTTTTTCCCACTGAGTGCTTGCAGGAAGATGAGAGATATGAAAAATTGATGACTTTTGAAAAAGAAAAAGAAGTGCTTAAAGCAATATTGGATGCAGGAACAAAACTGATTAGTTATTCCACTATTATGGGTACCAAGGACGATACACTGGAGTCATTTGATCATGCCACTAAAAGATCAAAGGAACTCAATGAGCTAATCGAAAGTAAGGGGGGAAAAGCGCTTGTTACTCCTTTTATTTTTTCTCTTTTCCCAGGTGCAAAGATTATGAATCAATATAAAATAAATATTGAGTATCCGATTGAAGAGTTTCCTGAATTATGTCAATTAAATACAGCAATGCATAGAACTGATCATTTCAGTGCCCATGAGCTTACATTGGCAAAAAAGGAAATGGAAAGACAGCTACTTTCAGAAGAACAGTTTTCTATGTGGAATGCAACTGGTAAATATCAGTGGAAATAAAATGAAGAATACAAACAGGAAAAAATGTACAGAAATTCATTAAGCAAGATTTATTTCTTGGTTTAAGAATTATGGATTTGTTTTTTATCGAAAGGATTTACTATGATTGTTGAAATAGTTAAGCAAGTATTAGACGTATTGGAAATTCCTTTTAAATGGGCAGCAAGTCGAATAATTGAAATAGAAGAAGTAAAATTGGAGGGTAAACATATTCGTGGAATTTTGGTGGGCGGATTTTATTTTTCTTTACCTGTTGGCTTATTTGCTATCGCCGATATATTATTCTATCGATATTGGTTTCCAGAACTTCCCCATTGGATTGAGTTAATAACGTTTATCTTTCCAGTATTCAGTTTTTTATTTTTTACGGTTTATAGATCTCAAAAAATATTAAAGAAAGTATATGATACAAACCGTCGGGATTTAAGTCAGGATTTAGATATAATGAAGGGGAATTTGAATGGACTTAAAGACAATGATCATATGATTAGACTAATGAAAAGCTGTTGTATGATGGCATGCAATGACTCTGAACCAATCAAAACAATATTAGAAAGTCTCAACCCAAAGAATGTAGAAATAGTGAATAAAATTAAAGAATTGAGCACGGAAACACAAAAAGGTTTAGAATTGATTAGCGGCTTAACAAAATTACCTGAAAAAGCTCGCGATACACTTTGTAATTTTTTAAGTGTTGATATGACAAGAGGTGATAAAAAGAAAAAGGATTGGGTCCCTTTATTCATGACATTTGCAATTCAGCTACAACTTGTTCCTTGGTTCAAAGCTCAGCAAACATCGAAGTATACATATATTCGTGATATAGAAGAGATCGCGCCATATTATGAATTTGAACTAATCGGCGAAGTTTTTAGGCAACAGCTATCTGATGATTTGAAAGAAGTATTGTCGTTGGTAAATGGAAAATTTCTAAGCGTTATGTATAATGATTTGTATGTTTGGGAGGATACTTCCTATCCTGAGGCTAACCTTCGTATGCTAAAAGAAGCTAAACAAAAAGGAACGGAGATAAAAAGGTTGTTTATATACAAAGAAGAATGGCTTAATAATCCTATATTTAAGCGCCCCCTTCTATTCTCAGCAAAATGGCATTTGGAAAACGAATACCCAGTTCGGTATATAGCATTTGAGAACAAGATGAAAAAGATAATTGATACGAATGATCAATTTTTATCATCTTGTTTGCTTAACAAAACTTGCATATTAATGTATCAGGATACATTAAAAGATGTCCCGATCCGTTACAAATATAAATGCGATGCTGATGAACAAATGGTGATAATATATGAAACTTATTTCCAAAAATATTGGGAAAAAGGTAAATCTCCTGAAGAATTTCTATCAATGACTGAAGAAATAATTGCCGAAAAACCGCATCAACAAATAGATCATAAGTAATTCGTGATAGAGTATGCTTTTAGGTTTAAATTTAGTTGTTGCCATCAACATAATGCAAACGCAATTAATAAAAGATTAATGAATATAAATTAAGATTTTAAAATAAATACAAATTGTTTCCACTATTCTGAGGTTGGGAATGAACGGTATTTAAAAGCAATTTATTATTATTTATGCTTTGACCTGAGGTAAATTTATGAATGCTAAACGGATTACATATAAAATTCTTATGATTGACGATGATTCAGAGATGAATGTTAAACTTCATCGCCTTCTTTCTGGACGAAGAGTAATTATTCAAGACATCGAATATCAACCGGTAATTGAATTTATTAATGTTGATCTTGAAGGACCAATAGAGAATGGTTATTTTCGAATCCATGGAAAAACGATAACGGAATTGAAGCGGGTTTCTGCAATAAAAAAGTGTAACTTAGTAATGATTGATTTTGGTTTTGCAGATGAAGTAGCTAAGGATATTTTATGGGAAAATAGATTTTTTTACTTCAAGGTTAATTGAAAGGTCTGCACAATGCAAAACTATGAATTTACAATTGTCATTGAAAAAGATGAAGACGGAAGGTTCGTTGCAATATGTCCGGCATTACAAGGATGTTATACGGAACAAGAAGTGGGTTCGGAGAAAATACGTGTCGCTGTATGAGCGCAAAGCTCCTCGTGCACATGAATTGTGTATGTACATCGGGATGATGGCTAATGAAACTTGAATCTTTTCGTAGAGCAATAAGGCAAGGGCATATCGAATGGAGGAAACATTCAATCCAAAGACTTGCTGAACGAGGGATTAAACAAAAAGCTGTTATAGATGTCTTACTCACCGGTGAAAGGATCGAAGATTATCCGGAAGATACACCATATCCAAGCACACTTTTCTTAGGATTTCCCGAAGGTACACCCTTGCATGTAGTTGCTGCGTTTGATGAGATGCACAATCTTGTGTATATTATTACAGCATATGAACCGTTAAAAGAATTTTTCTCAAAAGACTATAAAACGAGAAGGAAATGATGAACAAAAGAAAAAATAACAGTTTTTGTCCTCTGTGTGGTGGACGAAAAGAATTGGGCAGGGCAACGTATAGCGTAGATTTAGGTGCAGGTATCGTTGTTGTTCGCAATGTCAGGGCAAAAATCTGTGCACAGTGTGGTGAAGAATGGATTGATAATAAAACTGCGAGGGAGCTTGAGCGCATTACGGAAGAGGCACGCGCAAAGCGGCATCAGATTGAAGTAGTTGCAATGTAACGTTATACTAAGTGTGATTAAGCAGATTGATTACTCAGATTTCACAGGTTGATTACACGGATTTCGCAGATCGGGCGCAGGCTAAACATAAGTTGGATCGTATGGTAATTCACAGGGTATTTGATGAAGTGTTTCGATCATGGTCGCATGTAGCAGTATTACGGGCTTTACTCGATACGTCGACCGGCTCTACCGGCAATGAAATGGCACGTGTATCGGGGATGCAACCGCGATCGGCACTGAAGGCGCATTTGTGAATTATTATCAAATCTTTATATTGATATAGAATATTAATTCCGTTGAAGGATTTATGAATAAATTGCAGCGTACGATAAAAGCGGTAATAACACGAGGTGAAGATCAATATGTTGCAGAGTGTGTTGAAATAAGTGTTGTTACACAGGGGAAAACGTTGGATGAAGTGGTAAATAATCTTCAGGAAGCCGTTGCGCTCCACCTTGAAGGAGAAGATCCGACAGAATTTGGATTGGCGAAAGACCCAACGTTAGTTATTACACTGGAAGTCGAACCGGCTTATGCCGTATAAGGTGAAGCGGCTATCCGGTGCTGAAGTCGTTTCGATTTTCACAGCACTCGGTTTTCATGTTCATTCTCAGCGTGGGAGTCATGTAAATTGAGGAGGATCAGTGCAAGCTTCGCTTACATTTTTAATAACTTCGAGTAGAGATAATCGTTTGCAATTATGCTTGTTAAGCTGTAGATTTAGGTACAGAACGGCTATGAGTGAACACGTATTATTATGAATCAACGGAAACTGTTGCAGAAAGCATTAGCGGGAAGTGCAAATATAAGATTCCGAGACTTTTGTTCTCTCATAGAAGCATTTGGATTTCGATTGGATAGAATAAATGGAAGTCATCATATTTTTGTAAATCCAAAAGTTCAAGAGTTGATTAACGTGCAAAATGTAAAAGGAAAAGTAAAACCATATCAGGTTCGACAGTTTTTGTCAATTATTGAGAAGTATAATCTTCAATTACATGGAGATAAAAGATGAGCGATTATCACATAAATATTTTTTATAGCGAAGAAGATGGCGGCTATATTGCAGACATTCCTGATCTAAAACATTGCTCGGCGTTTGGAGCAACACCCGATGAGGCTCTTCGTGAAGTAATGAAAGCAAAAAAAGCATGGTTAACAACTGCTAAGAAGAATAAAAAGTATATTCCATCACCGCGCTATAAACCGTTAATATATCAGGTTGCGGAAATATAGACATTCCAATTTTCCACCGTCGAGAATTTCAAATAAATGTTACAGCAACTAGTTTTGAATGGGATCATCGCAGGTAGCATCTACTCACTTGTTGCTATTGGGTTTGCCCTCATATACCAAACAACCCGCTTTTTTCACTTCGCTCATGGCGCTGTTTATACATTTGGTGCTTACTTCGCTTACCTGTTTTACACTCAGCTTGGGTTAGATAGATTTGTCGCTTTTCCTCTCGCTTGCATCTGTGCGGCACTAATCGGTGTCATCTGTGAAGTCATTATCTATAAACCGATGCGAGTGAGGAAAGCAACAGACCTTACATTACTCATAGCATCGCTCGGACTTTACATTGTTTTGCAAAATATCATCTCAATGCTCTGGGGAGACGATACGAAGACTATGCGAACGGGTGAAGTGGTTGAGGGGCATGAGTTTCTCGGTGCAAGAATTACAGATATCCAGATTGCAATCATCGTAACGTCAATCGTTTTGATTGCGCTGATTTCGCTGATGCTGTCGAAGATGAAGTTTGGTAAGGCACTGCGGGCGCTGGCGAACGACTCGGAACTTGCACGGCTGAGCGGTATCAACTCGGACCGGTACATCATGTATGCGTTTGCAATCGGCTCGTTCTTAGCTGCAGTTGCCGCAATCATGATTTCGTTTGACACAGACATGACTCCGACGATGGGATTCAATGCTTTGGTTATGGGAGTGATTGCTGTGATTGTAGGAGGAATCGGTAGTTTACCCGGCGCTGCTGTCGGTGGTTTGTTAATCGGTCTTGCGCAGAATTTAGGTGTGTGGCAGTTACCCTCGAAGTGGCAAGATACGATAGCGTTTGTGATACTGATTTTGTTTTTACTGTTTAGACCGTATGGTATACTTGGGAAGAAACCGACGAAAGCGCATGTATGAAAAAGAAAAATAATCATGAGTCACCCTAAACAAGGCCGTCACCCTGAGCGGAATCCGAATGAAATGAGGATGAAGTCGAAGGGTGTGGTGAGCAACGGGTTGCTACGGACAGTCTTCGACTGCGTTCATTCGGACTATGTCCTCACTCGCTACGCTCAGACTGACGGGGTGATTAAATAAGTGAAAACGTCGTGGGCTTATATTGTGAAATGTTCCGATGGATTGTACTATACTGGTTGTACAACGAACATAGAAAAGAGAATCTCGGAACACAACCTTGGGATTTATTGCGGATTTACTTCACGGCGAAGACCCGTGAAGTTGGTTTGGTCTCAGGAGTTTTCGGAGATTAGGTACGCAATAGATGCGGAACGTCAAATTAAAGGTTGGACACGAAAGAAAAAGGAAGCATTGATAAACGGTGATTTTGAATTATTACATGAACTTGCAAAATCTACAGAAGCAAGGAAACGAAAGAAGGACCATGCGTCACCCTGAACGGAATCCGAATGAAATGAGGATGAAGTCGAAGGGTGTATTAAGCAAAAGGTTGCCTAGTACAGTCTTCGATCCCGTTGAAAGCGGGACTAGGTATGGCGAGTGGGCTTGGTACAGTCTTCGACTACGTTCGTTCGGACTACGTCCTCACTCACTCCGCTCAGACTGACGGAGAGGTCAACTATTAATGGAGTATTTACTTCACATATTAATTCTCATCGGAATCTACTGTATTGTTGGCATCTCGCTCAACTTAGTTGCGGGATATACCGGATTAATCTCGCTTGCACATGCAGGGTTCTATGGAATCGGTGCGTACACAGCGGCGTTGCTATCGCTGAACTTTGGCGTGAATTTCCTCATAACAATCCCGATTGCCGTTATTGTCTCTGCTGTGTTTGGATTCCTCATAGGGTTTCCATCGCTTCGTATTAGGGACGATATGTTTGTCATTACGACATTTGGTTTTCAAGTTATTCTCTTCCAGATTATGAACAACTGGATGGACTTGACACACGGTCCGCTCGGACTTCCCGGTATTCCCCAGCCGACAATCTTTGGTTATCAATTTACATCGCATATAGATTTCCTGATATTAACAATTGCGTTTGGTTTTCTCGTTTACTGGATTGTAAACAGACTTGTAAAATCTCCGCTCGGTAACGTGCTTCGTGGCATACGCGAAGATGAAATATTTGCGCAGTCGCTTGGGAAGAACGTGAGTTTTTATAAAGTACTTTCATTTTCAGTTTCTGCCGGTTTGGCTGCAATCGCAGGTGCGTTGTACGCTTACTACATTACGTTTATCGACCCGACAAGCTTTACGGTACAGGAATCTGTTTTCATGCTATCGCTCGTTATAGTAGGTGGTGCAGGAAGATTATCGGGATCGATTATCGGTGCAGTGCTTCTGGTAAGTATCCCGGAGATTCTCCGTTTTGTTGGAATGCCAAGCTCGATTGCGGCGAACATGCGGCAGATACTCTACGGCGGTTTGCTTGTTGCGTTTATGATGTTCCGACCGAAAGGAATATTAGGTGAATTCAGTTTTAGACGTGATTGATGCTTGAGATAAAGAACTTACATAAGTCATTTGATGGATTGAAGGCAGTGAACGATTTTTCTTTATCGTTACAGGAAAGAAAAATCACAAGCTTGATTGGTCCGAATGGTGCTGGAAAGACGACGGTTTTCAATATTGTCACAGGATTTCTCCATCCGAATAGTGGTATTGTTCGGTTCGAGGGAGAGGGAGTAACGAGTTTCCCTTCGTTTAAAATCGCCCGGATAGGTATCGCACGAACATTTCAAAACCTACGTCTCTTTAAAAAGATGACTGTTCTGGAAAATGTTTTGTTAAGTCGACAGAAACAACAAGGTGAAAAGTTTCTAAATGCACTTATTACTTATTCTGATTCATCACCAGAGCATAAGCGACATCTTGATAAATCTGAAGCTTTGATAGAATTCATCGGTTTAACAGAACATAAAGATGAACTTGCCGATAATTTGTCTTATGGTCAACAGAAATTACTCAGCATCGCATGTTGCTTGGCAATGGAACCGAAATTACTGATGCTCGATGAACCGGTTTCAGGTGTTCAACCGATGATGATCGATAAAATTAGACAGATATTAAGAGAACTGGTAGAAAAAGAAAAGAAAACAGTGTTGCTAATAGAACATGATATTGATTTCGTTTTTAGTATATCGGATACCGTCGTAGTAATGGACGATGGAAAGAAAATAGTTGATGGGAATCCCAATACGATTAAGAATAATCCTGAAATTCTTGAGGCGTATCTCTCATGACAATACTCGAAGCAAATATTCCGGAAGCAGGATATGGAAAGAAAATAATTCTCCGTAACATTTCCATCAAAGTTGACGAAGGAGAAATTGTTGCAATTATCGGTCCGAATGGCGCTGGTAAATCTACATTGTTAAAAGCGTTAATGGGAATAGTAAAAGTTCCAAATGGAAAAATCAAAATGAATGGATCGATAACATCGCAAAATAGCCCGGAGGATAATGTCCGTAATGGAATCTCTTTCATTCCCCAAGGCAATCGTGTTTTCACGGAACTTGATGTTCGTGATAATCTTGAGATAGGTGGATACTTGTTGAAAGAGCAAAATGTATTGAACAAGAGAATTGAATCTGTGCTTGAGATATTTCCTGATTTAAAAGATCGAATAAAAGAAGATGCCGGGAAATTAAGTGGAGGAGAAAAACAACAGCTTGCTCTTGCCCGTGCGCTTATGCTAAATCCGAGAATTCTATTTCTTGATGAACCATCTCTTGGATTATCACCAAAGTTAGTGACAAAAGCTTTTGATACGGTAAGTGAGATCAGGGAGCAATTCAAGACCACAGTTCTAATTGTTGAGCAAAAGGTTCTGGAAGTTTTAAAAATTGCAGACCGAGTTTATGGTTTAAAGATGGGACAAATAGTTTTCGATGGAACATCAAAATCGTTACTTGAGGGTGGAAAGCTTAGAGAAATATTTATTATATAACCGATTGTTCAAATTCCTTGCCTCTCATCAAAATTTTCATTAAATTGGTAACACTTTCCCGCTTTATAGCGGGATTCTTTTGAAATCTTTCATTCTTAATCAAATTCAAGGATTTACTGTGGCATTAGCTCAAAGATTAACGTATCATTATAAACACGAAGAGGTCAATCCAAAGTGGTTTCTCGTGGATGCAAGCGGGCAAACTCTGGGCAGAGTTGCCAGCCGTATCGCTCATATTCTTCGCGGAAAGCATAAACCCATCTTCACACCAAATACCGATTGCGGTGATTTCGTTGTTGTTGTGAACGCCGAGAAGGTGAAGATTGCAAGCAAGCGCGCTGAGTTGAAAACTTATTTCCATCATACATTATATCCCGGGGGTGCAACGGTGGAATCGTACAAGGAACTGATCAAAACGAATCCGGAAAAAATCTTCATGCATGCAGTGAAGGGAATGGTTCCTCACACCCGGCTTGGCGCTCAGATCATCAAGAAGCTCAAAGTATACCGCGGCACCGAGCATCCGCACAAGGCGCAAAAACCCGAATTGCTCAAGATTAAATACTAATATCGAAATCCTAATTTCTAAACGAATTCGAAATTAGGATTAAGAATTTAATAGAAGGAACACAATGGTACATCATCAAAAGATATCAGTTGGAAGAAGAAAGACATCAGTCGCTCGCGTGATATTGAAACCCGGTTCGGGTGAAGTGAAAATAAACGATAAGAAATTGGAACAATACTTTCCTATCGACACGCTTATGAGCGATGTGCTTCTGCCTTTCGTAGTAACGGAAACGACGGGCAAGTACGATGTTGTAGCAAATGTTGACGGCGGCGGTTCGACAGGACAAGCCGGCGCAGTTAAACTTGGTATCTCGCGTGCATTAGTCGAGATCAATAGCGATTTTCGTCCGAAGCTTCGTGAGCACGACCTCTTAACCCGCGACTCGCGAATGGTTGAGCGTAAGAAGTACGGTCAGAAGAAAGCACGAAAGAGATTCCAATTCAGTAAGAGATAATTTTTTAGTAATTGAGTAGATGAGTATTTAAGTAGATGAGGTAGAGAAGAAAATATTTTAGTTCTTTTTAACTCAATTACTCAACTACTCAGTTACTCAAGTACTTAATCAATCAATCATACTCTCCGATTTTGTCGGAAGTGTTCATGTTGGCTTCCCGAAGATGCTGAAGAATCCCACTCTCTGGAGCGGGACAGCATGACGGGCTGACAGCAGGATCCCGGCGAAAGATGACGGGAGTAGTAGAACTAACTAACATAGGAGTAATGCAATGCCGCAAATCGAATTAACCACCCTATTAGACGCAGGCGCTCACTTCGGACACCTGACACGCCGATGGAACCCCAAAATGAAACCGTTTATTTTCATGGAACGAAACGGCATTCACATCATCGATCTTAAGAAAACAAGAGAATTGCTCGAAGGAGCTTGCAATGCCCTTTCCAGCATAGTTGGCGATGGGAAACGAGTTTTATTTGTAGGAACGAAGAAGCAGGCTTCACAAGTAATCGAAGATGAAGCGAGACGCTGCGGACAGTTTTTTGTTTGCCAGCGATGGCTCGGCGGAATGCTGACGAACTTCGCCACGATTCGCAAGAGTGTGAAGCGTTTGACCAATATAGAAAAAATGGAAACCGATGGAACGTACGATAAGATCACGAAGAAAGAGACACTCGTGCTCGATCGTGAGAAAGAAAAATTATCGAATGTACTTTCGGGAGTTGTCGAGATGACGCGCGCACCGGGCGCTCTCTTTGTCGTCGATATCAAGAAAGAAGAGATTGCGGTGAAGGAAGCAAAGCGGCTCGGTATTCCCGTGTTCGCCATTGTTGACACCAACTGCGACCCGACAACAGTCGATTATCCGATTCCCGCCAACGATGATGCGATTAAATCTATACAGGTTATCACAAAATTGATTGCCGATGCAATTCTTGAAGGAACAGAAAAAGCTACAGCTCATTTTGAAGGCAGTGACCGTGAAATGATCGCACAAAAACAAGAGAAAACCAGACAATAATTATCACCAAGAAAGATGAGAAGTAGATTATGGAAATTACTGCTGAGAATGTAAGAATATTACGAGAAAAAACCGGCGCCGGTATGATGGACTGCAAAAAAGCGCTTGCTGAGACGAACGGCGATATGGAGAAGGCGATCGATTATTTACGCAAAAAGGGTGCGGCAACAGCCGAAAAGCGCGCTGACCGCGCTACAAATCAAGGATTGGTCGAAGCATACATCCATGCAGGCGGTCGCATCGGTTCGATGGTGGAAGTCAACTGCGAGACTGATTTTGTCGCAAAGACGAATGATTTTAAAATGCTTACGAAGGAAATCGCAATGCAGGTTGCCGCGATGAATCCACTTTATATTTCAAAGGAAGACGTTACTAAAGAAACTATCGAACACGAGTTAGAGATTTACCGAACTCAGGCACGAAACGAGAAAAAACCTGAGCAAGTCGTTGAGCGGATCGCAACGGGAAAAATGGATAAGTATTATCAGGAATTTTGTTTGTCGGAACAAACCTACATTAAAGATTCCGGAAAGATGATCAAGGATCTGATTCTCGAAATGATGGCAAAGACAGGCGAGAAGATAACAATCCGGCGCTTCAAGCGTTTCCATCTTGGAGAAAGTGCATAACTAAAATCAAATAAGGTCTCACATTGTTGAGACCTTTTCTATTTAGGGGTCAGCATGAAAACGAAGATGAAATATAAACGAATCCTCCTAAAAGTCAGCGGTGAAGCGCTGATGGGTGAGAAGGATTATGGCATCGATTCAAAAGTGCTAAGCCGTTATGCCGAAGAAATCGGTGAACTACAAAAGGCGGGTGTCGAGATAGGTATAGTTATCGGCGGCGGTAATATTTATCGCGGTGTAGTAAATTCGTCGGATGGAGTTGAGAAGGTTACCGGCGACCAGATGGGCATGCTTGCAACGATTATTAACGGTCTTGCTCTTCAGAGCGCTCTTGAACATCGCGGTATTTTCACACGGCTTTTAAGTCCTCTTAAACTGGAAGAGATTGCAGAACCGTTTATCCTCAGGCGCGCAATACGCCATCTGGAAAAAGGGCGCGTGGTTATCTTCGGCGCAGGAACCGGCAATCCATATTTCACGACCGATACAGCCGCGGCGCTTCGTGCAGTTGAGATTAAAGCCGATGTAATCATAAAAGGTACGCGTGTGAATGGGGTATACGATTCCGATCCGGAAAAAAATCCGAAAGCTTTCCGGTTCCAGGAAATATCTTATAAAGATGTTCTTGAAAAAGATTTGAAGGTAATGGACCTTACGGCAATAACTCTATGTAAAGAGAATATGATGCCGATAATCGTCTTTAACATGAATGTAAAGGGAAATCTAAAGCGTCTTGTAAAGGGCGAGAATGTTGGCACCATCGTCTCATCGACATTGAAAATGAATATGCGGAAGTAAAATTCTTAATTATCTTTATCCTCGTGAACAATCGAAAGGAAGAGTATGATCAAAGAAATCATCAAACAGACAGATGATAAAATGCACAAAGCGGTTGAAGTTGTGCGACAAGAATTCATTAAAATCCGTACCGGTAAAGCAACAACCGCTTTGCTCGACGGTGTTAAAGTCGATTATTACGGTACGCAAACTTCACTTAGTCAGGTAGCGAATGTTAGCGTGAAGGATATCCACACGATAGCCGTTGCTCCATGGGATAAGAGTATGATTCAGCCGATCGAGAAAGCGATCATCGCGGCGAATTTAGGATTGAATCCGATCACCGATGCGAATGGCATCAGGGTTCCTATACCGCCGTTGAACGAAGAGCGCCGAAGAGAGCTTGTGAAGTTAGTGAAAAAATTTGCCGAAGAAGGTAAGATTGCCATTCGAAATGTCCGGAGAGACGCGATTGAACATCTTAAGAAATCCGAGAAGGAAGAACATTTCTCTGAGGATGAGCGGAAACGCGCAGAACAGGACACACAGAAGATGACCGACAAATTCATCAAAGATGTTGACGCTCTGGTAGGACATAAGGAAAAAGAAATAATGGAAGTTTGAATAGACAGCTAAATATAAACGAAAAATATAAATGAAGATTGATATGCCGGTTCATGGTTTGTTGGATCGGCATTTTATTTTTGTTGTAAAGATCACTCATTTTGAGTGGATGGATTTTATGCGTAACATTTAGCAGTATCAATTCGTAAGCAATAGTAGAAAAGGTGGAAAGCGAATAAAATGGAAACAAATGGACAAACATCTCGCAGGTTGTACAAATCGCGCCGGAATAAGGTAATCGATGGCGTATGCGGAGGTATAGCCGAATATTTCGATGTCGATCCTACTATCGTCCGAATATTATGGATATTGATAACTCTAATGGGCGGGTCGGGCTTTATTCTATATATTGTTGCCATGATCATAATGCCCGCAAATCCTGAGCATGTAGTAATGCCTCAACCCTCGTCCGGCGGGTCTAACGGAACAGACCGCAGAAGGTTTTTCGGCGTCATGCTGGTATTGGTCGGCGCTTTTATTTTGTTTATGAATGTAGGATGGATAGCGGGATTTGGATGGTGGTCATTTTCACATAAGATTATGCTTCCGCTGTTATTGATTTTACTCGGTGGATTGTTGGTTTATATCCACACCACAAAAAGAAATGAATCACAGAGTCAGACTGGAAGCGTGGCGACAGAGAATATGTCTCCGCAAACGGAGCCGGTAAAAGAATTGCGCCGGTCGAAATCAAACAGAAAATTATTCGGTGTTTGCGGTGGGATTGCAAAGTATTTCGATATAGACCCTACACTCGTGAGATTTATTTTCGTCGCACTAATTTTTATGTCGTTTGGATGGGGTCTATTAATATACATCATCCTCGGAATTGTGATGCCGGAAGAGAAATTGAACACTCAAACTTCGTAAGGAAATATTTATGAGCAATAATAGATTTAAAACATCATGGTTTGGAATTTTGCTGATTGTATTCGGTGCGGCAATGCTGATGGATCGTCTGGACGTCATCAATATTGATTTTGCGAATATCTTCTGGCCCATGATGATGATCGTAGGTCTAATGATCGTAGGGAAAGGATTTTCTTCAGATAAGCGGGGTAAAATTTATTGGGGAACGGTTCTTTTCATGTATTCCGTATTTTTCTTGATGCGCTCGATCGATACATTCGAGCTTCATGGGTACATATTCTTTCCGGCATCGTTTTTAATTTTCGGCATCGCTTTCTTTATGATGTATCTAACTAATCTTAAAGATTGGCCCCTGCTTATCCCTTCCGTTGTTCTTTGTTTTATCGGAGCTATGTTCATACTAACGGAGTATGGCTTTCTCTACAGATGGGACGTCTGGGATATCATTCGTTTGTGGTGGCCCTTAATATTGATACTGTTCGGATTGGCGATGCTTCTGCGTCGTAAGTGTAATTCATCACCGTCGGCTCCACAGCCCTGAGAAAATTAAAAACCTCCAGATGCTTTTCTGTACTGGAGGTTTTATTTCTAATTTCTTGCTGTCTATCAAATCTCATTTGATGTAACTTAATTTACCTGTTGATAAATTTGCTCCTACTTTCAGTCTGTAAAAATAAACTCCGCTTGTTACTGATTTTCCGCGTTCGTTAGTACCATCCCAGCGTGTCATGTAATTACCGGATGGCAACGACTCCTTCAATAATATCTTCACGATTTGTCCTTGAATATTATAAATTGTCAATTCAGCCGCCGAATTAGTCAATGAAGTTGGTATGCTGAAACTAATAACAGTAGTTGAGTTAAATGGATTCGGGAAATTATGATGCAGAACTATTGCCTTTGGAAGTTGAGGTGTGAATTTTTCATCTACCGATGTGAATAAATTCGTTCCCATAGGCAGTTCGTTTCCAAGAGAGTCTGTCAGGTAAATATTCACGAACGAAGGTCGCGATGATTTAAGAAAGTATGATGAATGCCACTCCTCATCAGATAAGCGCAAGAAATTTGTAGAGAGATATTCATGATAACTGGAAACAGGTCCTGTGAATGCTATAGTTTGACCGCCAGGCACCGTTGCAATGAAAACACCATTGTTTACCTTGCCGGTCCCTGCATGCAACACCCAACCGACCATGTCTCCACCGGCATCTGTCGGTGCTGTGTGTATGTCGGCGACTAAATAATCTTTTTTACAAAACACGCCGCCCTGTCCATCTTCACCGTAAAATAATTTTGGGAACCATCCTCCGTAAGTTGTCACACAACCGAATTCATTTGCTATCATCTTTTTTAGAAAATTATTTTCAGATTCGGTAAGTACAGTCATTGCCAATTCTTTATTAGAAATCGTTCCTAGTGTATCCATTATAGTATACAACACGGTGAAATAGTTGATAATATTACTTTGAGTGTATGAATCCGAGAAGGTGATTGCTTGAAATTTATTTTTCGCTATATCAGCGAAGGTTTTCATCGCATCGAAGAAAGCCGGATTTGGTTCAACATAAGAATACGGATAAGCACATTCTGCACCACCGGTATAGGATTGCTTGGCATATAGCAGGTTATCGTGGCGTAACTCTGCCCATGATGCAAGTTGTGTATTCATCTTTGCCTGCCACCATGCGGCAGTTTGCATGAAGCCGGGAAGCGAGTCTCGGTTTGCAGGAGGATTCAGCGAGCGTATAGCATTTAGCCAGAGATTAAAAAGAGTGCTGTTCCAGAATTCCGGTTCATAATGTTGCACAAGATAACGAAGAGTAGCAAGGTTCGAGCCGTACTTATATTGATCCAACTCGTTCTTCAACAACTGGGCAGAGGCATCATTTCCTATTGCGAAAAGAACATCGAGTGTGGATGGAAGCATCCGCCGGATTTTGTCTCCATTATATTTTATTCGATCATAAACTACCTGCCCTGTAATGTAAGAGTCGATAATAAACCTCTGTCCCAAAAGCATGAATGCCGATGCTGGAATAATACTATCCGGATCAAGATCATCTGCCATTAGTATTTGTGAAAGTATTCTCTGGAAAGCATATGATTTAGTTATTAGTGTATCTTGAAATTCTTTCACTTTGTTAGTATCCAGAAACGGTTCAGCGGATGTAATTTCCATCGCGGTTACTAATTGTCCGAAATTTGTCAGAGTTACATTATCGGATTCGCCAACAAAAAATCTTATTATATTATCGATCTCTTCAAGAACTGGTAATGCGCCGGCAAGTTGTACGGCTTCACGAATAAGCTCCGCATCAATTACCTGCCGCTGGATATCCTCTATCGGGATTGGGAGTTGATCAACGTTTTGAGGTTCGATTAAATAAAATTCTGTTCGTCCAAACCACATCATTGCCTTAAAATATTTTGCAAGTATCGGGAATAATTCATTTGTGTAATGACCCCTGACTTTGAACTGGCTGAAATCGATTGTTCGTTTTGTTTTGGCGAAGAGTGGATAATCAGCGGGTTTTTCTGATTGGATTAAATTTAATAACTCGTCGATAGTGCCGCGGTTCTCAGCATAGAATGGATCTGAAATGCTGCCTAACAAAATTCTTGGAATTGAAATGTATATATCAACATCTCTGAGCATCGTTGTCATTTCAGGATGAGACGCGTAGTTGGCAGTAAGAACCGGCATTTGCGAGTGGAGTAATCCGAGAAGTGAATCCAATCGGAGAATCAAAACCGATCTTTCTACATCCATCAATATTCTGTCATATGACATGTGGAGAGCATGAAGGATCGCATCGGTAGATACGAACACCGGCAGATCTTTATGCCAGATATCGATAAACGCTTCACCGAATGAGTTATGAGATAGTCGCTCAGTCACTACAAATCCGTGATCATTCAAAAGAGATTTCTCTTGATTTGTCAGATTATATTTTTGGTAAATGCTATCGAGATAGAGTATACCTGAAGCAGTGCTTGGTATTTTTCCCCGGAATGTTCCGGCAGGATGAAGCTCGAATAATTGCTGTGTAGTCAGGTTTTGGTGATCGGAGAGGAACTGTTTGTATGCATTTAGATCAAAGCTTGTTGATTGTGCATTAATGCATTCCGGCAGTGAAGATAAAATAATTAATCCAATTAGGATTAATCTTAATATGGAATAATATTTCATAAAACCTCCAATGTAAATATGAAAATTATCAACCTGAAGTAAATATAAAATAGAATAAGCAGAATGTCAAATTGATAATTGAATCAGCTCTTCAATTCTTCAAGCGCAGATTCAAGCCGTCTTAGACCTTCTTGAAATATAATAGGTTCACATCCCAACCCGATCCTAAAAAAATCCGGCATATCGAAAAATCTTCCCGGGGTTATTGCAGTATCGTATTTTTCGTTGAGAATGCGGGATAAATTATCGGCGGTTCCTTTCTTGAAACGCGGAAATACAACCGTTCCGAAACCCGGGCGGTAAACCTCAAGATCGTCACTTGAGCTTAGGAAATCATTGATCAGGTTATGGTTCTGATCAAGTATGTTACGCGACCACGCTTTTATTTCATCAAGATTCTGAAAAGAAATCAAGCTCAAACGCTCGGCAAGATGAACATGCTTAACGTAAAACAGATCGTTGAGGTGCCACATTTTTTGAATCAACTCCGGTTGTGCGATAACCCATCCGCAGCGAAGACCGCTTAAACCGTAAACTTTAGTCAAACTATTAGTAATTATAAAATTATTACCCAGGTGGATCGACGATCGGGGATTAAGATCGAATGCCGCGTCAAGGTAAACTTCATCAACAAGAACGCGCGCGCCGACACGCTCTGCAATAGATCCGATTTCTTCTAGTGTATTATCATCGGTGAAAGCACTGCTTGGGTTATGCAAATTCGTGAGGACTATAAGTTTTGTTTTTGATGTGATAGATTTTTTAACATCGTCCGAATCGATTTGAAATCCGTTATCAAAATGCCTGGGGAAACGGTTTACATTAACACTTAAGTATCTTGCCGTTGAGATAAGAAGTTCGTAGGTAGGTTGTTCAATTAGAATGTCATCACCGGGTTGCGCCGTTACCGCCATCGCAATATGGTTTGCCAAAGATGTCCCGAGAGTGAAGAAAATCTGATTTGCATTGACACTGTACTTCTGCGCGATAACCTGCTGGAGAGGTTCATATCCGTAATAGCTGTCACCGGTGATTTCTAAATCCTCGATTCTCACGGGTAATGCAGAGAGCGGATAGTTTGGCACACCACTGACAGCGAGGTTGTATTTCACGCGGGCATATTTTTTTGTCCATTGCATGTAATTGGAACTCATAACTCTAAGATCATGCTTCACTTATTTTCGCCCCAGAATATTTTTCTACGTTAATATATTGATAAGGTACGGAAAATTCAAAGTAGTTGTGAAATCACGGTAACAAGATTTTAGCGCAACCGGATTACGAAAACTATAAACCGATTTGTATCAAGTATAAAATCGAAGTAGAAGCAACCCGGGAAATTAAGAGAAAGCGGGTATATCTTCTTCTCACATCAAACTGTATTGTGATGAGATATATATCCAGCGGTATTATATCAACAACCTAAAAAGTTATAAAATTAGTATTGCCGCGAGTGAATTAGAGATATTCCTAAATTGCTTTAAAACGAAAGAATATCACATATTTTGCAGGATTTTTGAAGAATATAACCGTACGATTGATGGTTAGCTTAAAATGAAAATTACTAATGATTCGGGATAATATTGATTTCATTTTAGATTTTCATATATTATGTCATGATTTGCCTGCAAGATAGACGTTTACCAATTTCGTCCCGCACTAAGCGGCAGGGTGAATCTAAATTTTCATGAGGAGTAAAGAATGAACATATATGTTGGTAACCTATCCCCGCAAGTCAGCGACGACGATTTGCGTACAGCCTTCCAAACATACGGTGAGATAACAAGTGCATCGGTGATTAAAGATAAATTTAGCGGCGATTCCAAAGGATTCGGATTTGTTGAGATGCCGAAAAAGGAAGAAGGGGAAGCAGCGATCAGAGGATTGAACGGTACCAATCTTCAAGGGAAATCAATAGTAGTCAACGAAGCGCGCCCGAAGACCGAGCGAAGCGGCGGTGGCGGCAGAGGAGGACCAAGAAGAGGTGGTTTCGGCGGCGGCAGTGGTGGCGGCGGTAGACGCAGTGGCAGTGGCAGTGGCGGCGGCGGTGGTGGTAGACGGAATTGGTAAATCGCAACAAACGATTATAAAAGAATATTTCCCATCATTATTTTTTTTGATGGTTATATCACGGTTGGAACCGTAAAAGGGAATGAAATCACCTTTACATTTAATTGTATCGACCCGTGAGATAAAATATTACTTTTACGCTAATGAGCTTCCAACCAGTTTAATCCTGTTCCTATATCAACTTCAACAGGGACGGAAAGTGGGAGAGCGTTTTTCATCTCATGTGTAATGATACTTAACGTTTGCTGCTCTTCGTGCTTGGTAAATTCGAATACGAGTTCATCATGCACCTGGAGCAGCATTTTTGCATTAATCTTAGTGTCTTTTAATTTGTTGTGAATTTTTATCATGGCAAGTTTTATCATATCTGCCGCAGTTCCCTGAATCGGCATATTGATTGCCTGACGTTCGGCATTACTCCGGATATTCTGGTTCCGACTGTTAATATCCGGTAAATAGCGGCGTCTGCCAAGTAATGTACTTACATAACCATCGTGTTTCGCTTTAGCAATCGTATCAAAGATATACTGATTGACCTTCGGAAATCGCTCGAAATATTTTGTGATGATTCCTTTCGCTTCAATTTGAGAAATATCCAAACGAGCCGCTAATCCGAAAGCGCCGATACCGTACATAATACCAAAGTTGACCTCTTTTGCTTTGCGGCGCATATCTTTTGTTACTTCATCAGATTTAACCCCGAATACCTTCGCGGCAGTTGTTGAGTGGATGTCTTCACAGTTTCTAAAAGCTTCACGCAATCCTTCATCTCCAGATATGTGGGCCATTATTCGTAACTCGATTTGTGAATAGTCGGCAGACACGATGAGCATATTTTTTTCGCTAGGAACAAACGCCCGTCGTATTTGGCTCCCTATTTCAGTCCGGATGGGAATATTTTGGAAATTCGGATTACTGCTTGACAATCGTCCGGTCGATGTAATCGTTTGATTGAACGATGTATGCACTTTCCCGGTTCGAGGATTAATTAACATGGGTAACGCATCAACATACGTGGTCTTTAATTTTTGCAGTTGCCTATATTCGAGTAATTTCTCTATGATCGGATGCTCATGCCGCAATGTTTCAAGAACGCCGACATCTGTGGAATAACCCGTTTTTGTTTTTCGACCGACCGACAGTTTTAATTTCTCAAAGAGGATATTACTCAACTGCTGGGTTGAATTAATATTAAATTTTTCATCAGCCATACCGTATATATCGCCGATTAATTTATCGAGTAACTGCTCAAGTTCTTTCGATAAATCACCGAGAAAATTTACATCGAGTTTCACACCGTTAAGTTCCATCTTAGAGAGAACCGCGATGAGCGGGAATTCAACTTCTTCACACAGCGAGGCAAGGTGTTGAGATTCCAGTTTCGTATGCAATAATTCATACAGCCGGTAAGTTATATCCGCATCCTGATTTGAATATTCGGCGACCTTCTCTACGGAAATATCTCGGATGTCCTTTCGATCTTTTCCGGTTCCGGTCAGGTCATCGAATGAAATCATTTTGTAGTTTAGATGTTCTTTCGCCATGGCATCGAGATTGTGCTGGCCATCGGGACGTAGGATGTAATTTGCCACCATTGTATCGAACATGCCGCCATTAATATTAATGCCGATAGAGTTGAGAATAAGCGTATCGTATTTAATGTTCTGTCCGATTTTTTTTACCGTTGAATCTGAGAAGATCGAGCTGAGATTTTTTTTAATTGTATTTAACGAAAAACCAATCGGGGTCCTGTTGCCGGATTTTATGATGCCGGAACTCTCCTCAGTATTCCGGATTTTAGTATTTGAATTCTGACTTGAAAATAGATCGGTCTGATGACTATTGATTATTTCGCAATCATCGTTTTCAGCCGAAGGATCATGGTTTGATATTACAGGAACATACCAGGATTCTCCCGCTTTCATTGCAAAAGAAAGTCCCACTAATTCAGCTCGGAGAGGATCAGTCGATGTCGTCTCAGTATCGAATACAAAATGAGCGCAATGAGCCAGGTTATTTGCAAGCGCCTTTATTCCTTTATCGCTCGTGATGAGATTATAACAATGTTCATCGGAGGTAATATCCGATAGTTCTATCTTTGCGGGTGAGGATTCTATCGTGCTGGTTAGCGGCGCATTTTCCTTGTTAAGTTTTCTGACAAGATTTTTGAATTCAAGTTCGAGAAAAAGTTTCGTGAGTTTTTCATTATCATGTGGTTTGGCAATCAGGTGATGAATATCGATATCTATTGGAACGTTAACATCGATGGTGACTAATTTTTTTGAGAGGAAAGCGTTCTCTCTGTTCTGTTTGAGTTTTAGGTGTAATCCCTTTTGCAATATTTTATCGATGTTGTCGTATATATTTTCAATTGTCCCATATTGTCTTACAAGCGGGATCGCCGTTTTCTCGCCAACGCCCAAAACTCCGGGAACATTGTCAGACTTATCACCGGTTAAACCCAGGACATCGATAACGTGATTCGGTTTGACGCCAAATTTTTCCATTACACCCTTTTCGTCAACAATCTCCCATTCATCGCCGCGCTTGCCGGGTTTGAATATTTTAATATCCGGTGATAGCAACTGCATAAAATCTTTATCGCCCGTGACCAGGAAAGTGATAATTCCTTGTCGCTCGGCTTTCCGAGCCAGAGTTCCCATAATATCATCCGCTTCATAACCGTTCAATTCCAAACTCGGTACATTAAACGCTCTTACTACTTCTTTTAACTTATCAAGTTGAGATACCATATCCTCAGGCATTTTCTGGCGGGTTGCTTTGTATGGCTCGAACATCTTATGACGGAATGTAGGAGCCTTCGTATCAAAAACTACAGCGATATGATCGGGTTTCTCATCGCTTAATATTTTCATCAATGTATTGACGAAACCGAAGATTGCGCTTGTGTTTTCTCCCTTGGTATTTATCAAAGGGTGACTTATAAATGAGTAATAGGCGCGATAGGCAAGAGCCATCCCGTCTAATAGGAAGAGTCGTTCTTGGCTGGAATTTTTTATGATATTTGCAGATTTCATATAGTAATTTTGTTAATTTACCAATAATAACGAATTTTCCCTTGACATTCTAATCAGTATTTTGTACACTAATTTGAGGTATTTATTTCTCTAAGCCTAATATAAACCGTATTTGCCATAAGAAAATATTCCATAAATAATCCCATAAACATACAAAAGGAAATTGGGTATGAAATTGTTACGATTCTTACTGTCCGCCTTTCTCTGCTGTTTCATAGTGACTACATTATTTGCAGCGAGATTGAAGAATGTTCCCCAGACCTTAATTCAACCTAACGGAGATAAACTTCAATGCTTCGCTAGCGGAGATGAATACCATAACTGGCTTCACGATGCAAATGGGTATACCATCATCCAAGACCAGAACAATGGCTATTATGTATTTGCAAAATTGGAGAATGGTGATTTAGTACCATCACCGTTCATAGCGGGTAAAGTAGATCCCGCGAGTACCGGTATTCCAAAGGGTGTAAATATTTCACCCGACAAAATGCTGAAGAAACGTTTAGCGGTACAAGAGATGTCGCCGCCGATGCTTGCAGCCCCGCGTACCGGTCAGCTCAACAATATTGTCATCTTTATCCGTTTCAGCGATGAGGCAGAGTTTACGGACCAATCATCGATTTATGATTATATGTTTAATGCTTCCGCGCAAGGTGATGTTTCGATGTATAATTATTTCAAGGAAGTTTCATATAACTCACTTTCTATTACATCGACATTTTATCCAGTTCCACCTGGAACAACTGTAGTATCATATCTGGATTCTCGTCCACGGGGTTTCTTCCAGCCATTCAATCAAATTACAAATCCAATCGGCTATGTTGACGACCGTACGGTACGGGAACATACACTATTAATGGATGCAGCGAATGCGGTCGGTTCTGATGTAGCGCCCGAACTTGTAATCGATGGGGATAATGATGGAAATATTGACAACGTTTGCTTTATCATCGATGGAGGTCCAACTGCCTGGAGTACTTTGCTCTGGCCCCACAGATGGTCACTTTATACATTCGATGTACGTATCAATGGAAAGAGAGTTTACGATTATAATTTTCAATTACAGACTGAACTTGCCGGCGGCGGGGCAAGTACTTTATGCCATGAAATGTTTCACTCGCTTGGCGCCCCGGACTTGTATCACTATACCGACAACGGCGTACAACCTGCCTATTTATGGGATATTATGGAATATAATGCCAGTCCGCCGCAGCATATGACTGCTTATATGAAAATGAGATATGGTACATGGATATCAAGTATTCCTACTATTACAACGAGCGGTACTTACACACTTGAGCCATTAACACATCCCACTAATAATTGTTACAAAATTGCTTCACCCTATTCTGCAAGTCAATATTTTGTACTTGAGTATCGGAAAAAAGAGGGGACGTTCGAATCATCTATACCCGGTGAAGGTTTGTTAGTTTATAGGATAAATACTGCCGTCAGCCAGGGAAATAGAAACGGTCCGCCGGATGAATTGTTTATCTACCGCCCTGATGGATCAAACACTGTAAACGGTAGACCATGGGATGCGGCGTTCAGTAGAAATAACGGAAGGGTGTTGATTAATGATTGGACTAATCCATCAAGTATTCTTGCTAATGGAACTGCTGGAGGTCTGAATGTTTCTAATATTGGCACGGTAGGCAATACTATCTCATTTACCGTGACGCTTCCCGGAACTCCAACGTGGGATGGTGATGTTTTAGTTTGGAATCCCGACCTGACACCTACAAGCGGAACAAATATGGCTGCACTTCTTCAGATGATGGGGAAGAAGGTCGATTATACAACCACACTCTCAAGCGTTCCAAGCCTTACCAACTATCAGGGTATTTTCGTCTTCCTCGGTATGACTCCGAACAATCATGTTCTCCAGGAAAGTGAAGCGGCGCCTCTCGCGGCATATCTTAACGCTGGCGGAAAATTATTTCTGGAAGGCGGGAATGCTTGGGGAAATGATCCATCAACCTCGCTCAGATCATATTTTTCAATTCAAGCACCCGATAATGGCGCAAGCGATCTTTCGACTGTGACCGGTATTTCGGGAACATTATCGGAAGGTATGGAGTTTTCTTATGCCGGTGAAAATTCCAGTGTCGATCATTTAGTCGGACAGGGTACGGCGTATTCAATATTCACTAATCTGAGTTTTGGTTATAATATTGGTGTTGCATATAATCAAGGAACTTACAGAACCATCGGCACTTCGTTCGAGTTTAGCGGATTAACGAACGGTTTGGCACCAAGTATCAAACAAGAACTTGTCGCCAAGATTCTTGACTTCTTCCAAATTCCATACACCCCACTCGGTTCAGGTCCACCACCGGCAGTATTAGCTCTGGATGCTTTCCATCAATCAGTACCACTAATCTGGAATGAACCTTACCCGGCGTTGAAGAGAATGCCGATCACAGGTGATGATCCTACAGAGTCGGCTAACGCTATTTCAAAAATACAAGAGTCTCCTAAAGTCTCGGCTGCCTACAAGTATAATGTGTACAGATCAACGACTTCCGGTGGACCATATACGAAAATTGCGTCGAATATTACTGCCACTTCTTATCAAAACACCGGATTGACGAATGGCAATAAATATTATTATGTCCTCACAACATTATCCGATGCCGGCGAGAGCGATTACTCTCCCGAAGTGATGGGTTATCCCCAATATGATGTTGGTCCTGGTAGTGGTCGATCATTTATTTTCAGTCCCTCATCAAATCCATTTACTTATGGTGCGGCTGTTATTGGTGGGGATATATGGATTACCGAGTATAATGAATCAAAAGTATACCAGATTGATAAATCGACCGGTAATGTATTGAGTTCATTTACATCTCCGGCTACACCAACAGGTATCGCATGGGACGGCGAGTTTTTGTGGATCGGATCAGCAACAGCTAAAAACGTCTATAAAACAGATCTCTACGGAGTCGTTCAACAAATAATTAGTGTTCCTAACGGAGTAAAGCCAACGTTGATTACCGGC
Source organism: uncultured Chlorobiaceae bacterium (assembly GCA_964520905.1). GTDB lineage: Bacteria > Bacteroidota > Ignavibacteria > UBA10030 > SZUA-254 > JAGVIE01. The sequence continues at coordinate 26,707 of CAZFQL010000022.1, forward strand.
GTAGCTTATGAGAACGGACATGTCTGGATTACAGACAGAGACAATTATCGGTTATTGAAATATAATGCTACTACAGGCGCACTAATGGGTAGATATACAGAACCCGTTGAGGTTCAAAGTATGTCATCGGGTCCGCGTGGTTTAGCTTACGATCCATATAACAATACGCTGGTTCATGTAGTAACAAATTTCAGTCTTACACCAACGCAATGCTGGGTGTACGAATTTAGTTTGTCAAGCGAAACTTTCACAGGCAGGAAATTTCCTTTCAATCGAATTTACGATTCCTCAGTTGATAAGTTCTGGTCGAATCTCAGAGGTATTGCGTATGATCCAGAGGATCAATCCTACTGGATTACCGATGTTGCTCAGGCTATCTTATATCGTGTAGAACCATATCTGAGGAGGAATGAACTAACAATACGTAAGTTCGAGGATTCGGACGCGAGATTTTCCTCAACCGATGATCGCACGCCCAAAAGCTGGCATCTTGAAATCCATAAAGATTCACCAACCGGACCACTAATTGCATCAGGAGATGCATCATCAATAACAGCTACTGGATTAGATGCCGGGACTTATTATGCCGTAGAAGCCGATAGTGTCGACTGGCTTCATCTTGGATACCTGATTGATGAGGTCCCGACCGAAAGCCCAAACAATTATGCAAGCGTTACGCTGACTGAGTTGGATACGGTTACCATCGATATGGTTAACTCACCTCCGATTTATAATAAATCATTCCGGACGGCAAAAGCAGAACAATGGGCGACCGCGTACGATCAAAAAAATGCAAAGAAACCTGTCGCGAGAAAAGCCGATAGAGTGTCGGTCAGGTTCAATATCATCGCTCCAAATGCCGCAACAAGTGTGAAAATAAAATTTGGCATGTACTTCACAGGCGCAATCTGGGATGACACAGACATCAGCCATCTTGCAGACTCGATAGTGCATATAAAGGATAAGATTTATACTGCGGCAATTCCCAAAGATGATACACTTACAATAACCGGCTGGGGGGCATCGGGCAAAAAGGTTAAGGTGAAACTCGAGTGGCAAACATTACCAACTAAGACAAGACAAGATGTGTTGGTTTATGATGATAACACACCGCGTCCTTCGAAACCGAACCTGCAAAATGTCGGCGAAGAGTTATTCACAACAAGATTATTCGGTCAGGGATATTTCTGGGATGGGCATGCGTTAGTCGTAGGAATTCCTCAGGGGATGAAGGGCGCCAATTCAGTTAAGCATAAGAAATATACCGAAGTACAAAAATCATTCTATAAGAAAACCGGCGATCTGACTCATACCGGAGATCCGAAATGCCTCGATAAATTCACTGCCGGAGGTCTCATTGATAAGCAGCAAATCAGTCTTCCACCCGATAAGCAAAGCAACAAGCTTTTTGCTGAGCTTCTCGCTCTAAAGCTGAATATTGCCGCCAGCGTAAATGAAAAATTCCCATCTGGTTTGGGACAGTTGACTTATGATGATCCTGCCAATCCTACCGATCCATTCAACGGTTTGATGCTCGATGATATGGTGGAGAAAGCCGACAGCGTTATCAGTTGTCTGGACGTCCGAATAGAAGGTCACCTATTAACAACGGCAGAAGTTTACGATGTCGTTCGTAAAATAGATAGTACATTTGCCGATGCGCCGAACTTCAAAGATACAATCAGATTCACATCAGGCACTAAATTGCCGGGTGTATCTAAATTAATTGACATTCCTTACCTACGATTCACACCGGGCATTGAACCCGTTATAGTGAAGTCGCGAGGATTCGAAACTGCATCTGTTCCATTAACATTCGCGTTGTATCAGAATTATCCAAATCCTTTTAATCCGACAACATCAATTCAATTCGATCTTCCCGAACAAGCGCTTGTAACGTTGAAGGTTTACAACATGCTTGGTCAGGAAGTAATGACATTGCTGGATAACGAATTCCTTAGCGATGGTTTGCAGGAATACGAAGTCGATGCAACTAACCTTTCATCCGGAGTCTATCTCTACCGGATTGTTGCTCAAAGCGTAACAGATGACGAGGAAGGATTATCAGGACAGACCTATGTTAGTGTTAAGAAGATGGTTCTATTGAAATAATATACTGCAATAGGAAGCTTGGGTTCAGGGGTGAGTATGACAGCTCACCCTTTTTTATTCTACCATTGTTGTTACTTGTTTTGCATCTTCATTGATATGGTCATGAATAGGTTTTTCTACATAATATTTCCAAACAATCAAACTGCAAAGCAGTAGCAATAAACTATTCACTCCAAAAACTATTGTAAGACCGGCTTGCCCGGCAATCATTCCTCCTAATAATGGTCCAATCATATTTCCAAGTACAGTGAGACTTGAAGCAATTCCCATCATTCCACCTTTTCGATCTGAAGGAACAAGTAAGTTCGCCATTGAATAAAGCGCATGAAGAATTCCACCGCGCGCAAAGCCAAGACCTGCCCTAAGAAAACTCAACACTATCAGGTTTGGAACAAACATATGAAGGCTATATGTAATTCCGGTTCCGGTGAGCGCTATTATAAGATTTCGCTTGTATCCCAATCTATCGTTTCTTCGTCCCCACCAAGGCGCCGAGATAACCATGAAGATGCCTGCAACTGCGAAGGTGAGACCTGTAAGTGTTGAAATATATTTAGTGTTTGTCTTGAAAGTTTCTATGAAAAGAGCGAATAGCGGTTCGATCATCAAACCTGCCGATTGCGAGACGACTATTACAATGGCAACTATGCGAAGTTGCTTGTCGGTGAGCATCAGCCGGAAATTCTGAAGCACTGATGGGGCATTTGAAGTTAAACTCGGCTGTTCAACTTCATGTACTAGCTTAATGACAACGACACCGCCGATGAAGCAAAGTCCGGCAGTGATAAAAAATATTTCACGGTAGCCGATTATATCTGTAAGGAATCCGCCTACAGCCGGTCCTATCATAATACCTCCGGCAGTTGCCGATTGCAGCAATCCGAGAGCGTAACCGATACGCGCTTTAGGTGTCGATGTGGAAACAAGTGTTAGTGCGGCTGGAATAAAACCGCTTATCGCGCCCTGCACCATTCGGAAGAAGAAAAGTTGATAAACGTTCTGTGAGAAACCGATAAAAACCTGAGACAAAGCAAGTCCGAAAATAGCACGAACAACCATAAGTTTTCTGCCGTGCTTATCGCCCAAAGATCCCCATAATGGAGTAGCGATGAAAGAAGTAATAAAGGGACCCGCAAATACCAATCCGCTCCACTGTGCAAGTTCCTTCTCATTGGATATTCCGAGATCGCGTATATAAAAAGGGAGGAAGGGAACCACCAGATTCATTCCTATCATGGCAAGGAATTGTGTGCCCCATAATACGTATAGATTTTTTTTCCAGTATTCCATTTGACAGGAGGTAAGATACAAAAAACTATAGATTCATGCTTCTATGCTGCGATGTCAAGCTTTTTTCTTATATTCAACACATGTTTGTTTATATAATAATGTTATTTCAATCGCTCATCGCCAGCGGTACGCACATCGTTGCAAAAGTTGTTGTAAAGGATATCGATCCGGTCACATTGACGATGCTCAGATCGTTGATGGCGGCTGTGGGTCTTCTATTGATAGCCGTAGTAAGAAAAACAAAGTTTAAATTTCAAAAAAAAGATTATAGGATGATTGTGTTCCTAAGCTTTTTGGCAATTCCGGTTAATCAATTTTTTTTTCTTCTTGCAATGAAATATACAACCCCTACCAATGCCGCACTATTATATGGCAGTACACCGGCAGTGGTGCTGTTGATCTCACACATCACGGGGAGAGAGCATGTTAACTGGAAAAAAGGACTTGGAGTAGCGATAGCTTTTTGCGGAATATTCATAATCGTATTTGAGCATGGTATAGATTTTCGGTCAGATTATGCAATCGGGAATTTATTACTGTTGATTGCCGTACTTGCGTGGTCGCTTTATACTATACAAGGGCGCGTGTTAGTTTTACGGTATGGCGCCTTTACTACAAGCTCGACTACGATGATTATTGGGACAATAATGTTCATCCCGATTGGGATATACGAGACAATCCATTTTGATTATTCGATATTAGCGATCAATCATTGGGGTGGATTGTTGTACCTCTCTTTGGGAACCTCAATCTTTGCATATCTTTTATGGTATTATGCACTCAGCCGAATTACAGCTACCAAGGTAGCAATCTTTGCTAATCTCCAACCAATTCTTACAACCTTGCTCGCATTATTGCTGCTTGATCAAACAATAACATCGACATTTATCGTCGGAGGAAGTATAGCGTTAACCGGAGTTGCGTTAACTCAATATAGTTAACCAGCATGCTTGATTTAAGATAGTCTTTTTTCTATATTTATTCCGAACATAACCGGATGTAGTTGGTAATGGAGAGCTGGCAGAACGGCTATTGCATCCCGTTCTGAAAAAGAACGGGACGTCCGCAAGGACAATTTGGAAAGTAATGGAGAGCTGGCAGAACGGCTATTGCATCCCGTTCTGAAAAAGAACGGGAC
>CAZFQL010000022.1:31346-33057 GCA_964520905.1 uncultured Chlorobiaceae bacterium
GTCCGCAAGGACAATTTGGAAAGTAATGGAGAGCTGGCAGAACGGCTATTGCACCGGTCTTGAAAACCGGCGTCCGCAAGGACTTTGGGGTTCGAATCCCTAGCTCTCCGCAATAAATTGATTGGTTCCTGGTACTGGTGTTTTAAATAAATATTTTGTCACTTTAGCAATTATTCAGTGAAAGAAGATACTCGAAAACGGTTGTCTGAATTGATTCTGGAAGAACTCGCGGAGAAGTTAAAACAAAATGAGAATCTCCGCCATAAGCTTGAACCGTTTGCCGACCTTCCTGTTGAAAAAGTTGCCGATGCAATTTTGAAACAATTTGAACATCTTCTGTCGAGTGAATATCGTGACATGATTGTCCATCTCATCGAACAAGAAATCGCCGCAGAGGAAATAACCTCAAAACCGGTTGAATACAAATCGCCGAAATCAGTCCCACCTCCTGAAGTTGAATTGGAACCCGTATTACCATCTGCAATCGAAGAAAAACCTGTCGTCCGTGCTGAGTTACCGACAACAACATCGATAATGGAACATTTCGGTGCAAAAGAACACTTCCCCTCAGAACCAATGAATATAGAATTGAAACTGAGCGATTGGTTTTATTTGTACGGGTTTTGTTATGCTCCTGAGAGCACCGGCAAAGGTATTCCTACCAGAATGTTAACGCTGAAAGGTGTTGATAATACGAATAATATTTTCTTATTAGACTATGGCGATGTTCGATTCTATCTGAATAAATTGAGTCTGGAGGATTATTCGCTGGATAAATCGGGGAAACCTACTCTTACCGCGAAGAAAATGGCAGAGTATAAATACCAGCACGAGAACATTCTCAATCTTCTGCGCGCCGAAGACGTCCTTGTATCATTTCCGTTCTGGACAATCATGCAAAACCGTGAACGATTAATCAACCACATCGAAGATAAGTATGTCGAATTGCTTCGTTCATTGATAGACGTACATGATGCACTCGATTGGGATGTCGAAGTCTTTGCCTATGATCAATATATTATAGAGTTGAATGAGTTCGTCGAAACCGTTAAAGAACGAACGCCTCCGAGAGAACAAAGACATCCTGTGAGTAAAGGAAGAAATATCAAGGTATTGGAAAAACTGATCTTCCGGGAAAAAAATATGGCGCAGGAAATTCATAGTCAGCTTCTGCTCCATTCCACAAAATCCAAGGTAGATTTTATGATTCGCCTGGATAATGCATTCATGGACGATTGGAAATCGATACTCGATGTACGGTATACGGTAGGAAAAGAAAAAAGGAAAAATTTCTGCCAGACGGTTCGGAGTCTTCAGAGTGAATATAAAACATACCAGTTGATGTTCCGCGTGACAAATCCAAATGTAAGGTTTTCTTTCACGGGCTGATGGCATAGCTCCCCGATCAAGAATCATTGTTATTGGAAGTTATAATAAAATTTTTTATATTTGATGAAGAAATTCATAAGGGGTCGTAGTTCAGTCCCGCTAAAAAGCAGCGGGATTTCGTTCCGCAAAAAACGCGGAACTCAATTTGGTTCTTGATAACCTAATTTACAGCAAAAGATACGAAACGATTTATTAGAAGTTTTTACACGGGGTCGTAGTTCAGCTTGGTTAGAACGTCTGCCTGTCACGCAGAAGGTCGCGAGTTCGAGTCTCGTCGGCCCCGCAACAACCGGGTAAAGAAGCGCTGAGTCATTTCGTTTAT
>CAZFQL010000023.1:0-31723 GCA_964520905.1 uncultured Chlorobiaceae bacterium
GAAAAATTGTATCTTTTCTCTTAACTTATTGTCCAGAAAATCGGGGCAAGATCATGACGAACCGATACAGAAGCAGGAATACCAGACAATTTTAGAAAAAGCAATCGACAGATTACCGGTTAAACAGAAATTGGTTTTTAATATGCGCTTCAATGACGAGTTGACCTACGAAGAAATGGCAAAGATTCTAAAAAAATCTGTAGGCGGAACAAAAGCAAATTATTTTCACGCCATGAAGAAGATATCGGAGTATGTTAGAAGGGAAATGAATTCATGAACTGCAAAGATGTGCAATACCGATTGCCGGATTTTATCCGCGGTGAAATAACTGAAAGTGAGGGCATATCCAATCATCTTTTGACTTGTAAACGATGCAGTAACGAGTTAGAGAGTCTCAGAATACTTTTCATGCATATCGGTAAGGAGAAGTCGTGGCAGCCATCCGATCTGTACTGGAATACTTTATTGCCCAGAATAAATAATAGAATACAGACAACGTCAAAATGGTTACCCTACACAAGAATGATGCAAATTGCATTGCCATTTGCGGCGGCAATCGTATTGGTTGTTTTATCATTACAATTACTGCCAGCGGTGAATGGGAATAATTCACAGGGTATACAGGCAGATATCAAGCAATTAACGAATGAAGAGCTTCATGATTATTTACAGCAGCAATCAATCGTAGGCGCCGAAGTATCGTACGATTATGCTGATAATATCGTATCATCCAAAGTAGATAAGAGTGTTGTGAAAGAATTATTACAGGAAGAAAATTCACTTTCTTCTTATCTGGATACCGATCAGGAAATATTATACGATACGATCAATGATCAGACAGCAGAAATAGTTGTCGCAATACTTGAAAATAAAAATAATCCATCTAGCGATTAATGCTATTGACAATAAAAAGAGGTCAACTATGAAAATATTCTATATATCCACACTGATGATTTTGGTGTTCTTTTTTGCCCAAGGCGTATCCTCACAACATCGGTGGGGACCTGAACGGGGCGAACGACAGCGTCCTGAGCGATTGGAAAAATTTCGCAAAATGCGACTTATCGAAGTTCTGAAATTGAATGAAGAAGGAGCGGTTAGGTTCTTTGCAAAACAAGCAGCTCACGAAGATAAAGCGCGTGAATTAATGAATTCCCGGAATGATATTCTTGACGGTATCGAAATAAATATTAAAGAAAATAGTAAACCGGGTGAACTTGAGAAACAAGTCAATAGGATAAAGGAAATTGACAGGGAAATATTCAATGAGCGACAAAGATTTCAGGATGAAGTACGCCAATTACTTACACCCGTACAATTCGGTAAATTCCTCCTTTTCGAAAGAGATTTCGGTCGCCAGGTTCGAGATGCAATTCAGGAAATGAATCAGGAAAGGCGAAATCCTCCTGGCGAATAATTAAATTACGCGAACAAATTAAATTCAAACCCTTGTTGCGTACGCAATAGGGGTTTTTGTTTTTTGGATAACGCCTATAATCGTGTTATATTTTCCTATGCGAAGAATATATTTAGATAATACCGCAACCACGCCGCTTGACCCAGAAGCGTTCGATGCGATGAAACCCTATCTGACGGAAAAATTTGGTAATCCTTCATCAATACATTCATTCGGACGCGAGACTCGCTCCGCCATCGATGAGAGCAGGGAGCAAATTGCCAAGCTGATGGGTGCGAAACCGGGAGAAATCTTTTTTGTAAGCTGCGGCACTGAAGCAAATAATTTCGCGCTGAAAGGTTATTCAAGTAAAATGAGGGAGCGGGGAAAAGATCATATCGCTACAAGTAAGACAGAGCATCATTCTATTCTGGAAACCTGTGAGTATTTGGAGAATAATGGATTTCAAATTAGTTATCTGAATGTTGACGAATTCGGGATGATAGATCCTGATGATGTTCGAGGAAGTATAAATTCGAGAACCGGACTTATTTCCATCATGCATGCTAATAACGAAACCGGAACCATTAATCAGGTAAAAGCAATCTCAAGTATAGCGCGCGGTTGCGGAGTAATCTTTCACACCGATGCCGTTCAATCTTTTGGAAAGATTCCGGTTGATGTCGATGAACTTGGTGTCGATATGTTATCGATTTCTGCGCATAAAATATACGGTCCAAAAGGAATCGGAGTATTATACATTCGGAGCGGTATTGAGGTCGAGCGTCTCATTCATGGAGGAGGGCAGGAACGAGGTAAAAGAGCAGGCACCGAAAACATTGCCTACGCAGTGGGACTTGCAAAAGCGGCAGAATTGATATGCGGGGAAAGAACTTCAGAGAGTAAAAGAATATCTGATTTAAAAAATCAGATGATTAAGATTCTAAAAGAACAATTTCCTTTTGTTCTTTTCAACGGCCATCCGATAGAATCTCTGCCAAATGTTGTTAATATTTCATTCGATAGCCGGAAGATAAATATCGATGGAGAGGCATTACTGATGAATCTCGATCTTGCCGGTATAGCAGTATCAAGCGGTTCTGCCTGCACATCAGGAAGTATCAAGCCGTCTCATGTGCTCATTGCTATGGGTAGAGATATGGAGACAGCAAAAGCATCAATCAGGTTCTCTCTTGGCAGGTCAACTACAATGGAAGATATAGAATATATTTTGGATATACTCCAAAATATTGTAAAGCGTATCGGTATGATCAAAGGTTAGTTATTCCGCGGTCACATTTATTGCATTGCTTTTCATATTCCCTCAATACCAGTCCATACCTCAATCCGCGCTCACTCACAACTACTTGTTTAAAGTTGAATTGTTTCATGAATTCATATAGGATAAGAACACCGGCCGGTAAAATATCTTCACGTCCTTCGGTAGTGTCTGAGAGCGAACGAATTTCGGCTGGTCTCATTTTGAACAATATTTCTAGCCAATGGTGAATCTGATCGATACTCAGACGGTAACCGCTTACCTTTTCAGCATCGAACTTCATCAGTCCCCGCTCGAGATAGGCAAGGGTTGTCACCGTTCCCGCAACACCGATTAGAATGTAATTATCTGAACTAAATATTTCCAATTGATGGTATGCCTGAGCGATAATCTCTTTAGCAAGTTCGATATCAGCATCAGCGGGAGGGAGTTTCTTGAAGCAACGCTCAGTCAATCTGACTGCTCCTATTTGAAGACTCCGTGCAACAAATTTATGGTTTGTTTTATATGCTATTTCTGTACTGCCGCCACCGATATCAAGAACAAGTTTAGATGCATTAATTGAAGAAAAGCCGCTAATTGCTCCTTCATAAGTTAAAAAAGCCTCATCACCGCCGCTGATAATTTCAACCTCAAGGTCAGTCACTTTTTTCAAGTGGGTTATGAATTCGATTTTATTCTCGGCATCACGAACCGCGCTGGTGGCGCAGGTAATAATTTTATCAGCGTTGAATTGATATGCGATATTCTTGTAATCTTGAAGAATACCTGCTACACTATCGAACGCAGTAGGTGAGATCGAAGAATTATTACCAACATAGTTGCCGAGGCGTGGGAAGCTCTGCCGGTGCTCGAGCGTGAGAATTTTTCCAGGATGATCGATTTCAGCGATAAGAAGCAATACAGTGTTAGTGCCTATATCAATACTCGCGATTCTCATCCAGGTATTTTTGCCGCGATGGCGATCCATTCATTTTCACGAACTATCTCAAGAACAATAAAATTGTTTTTTGCAAGTTCAAGTATCATGTTGTTTTCGTCTGATGATAACAAACCCGATAGTAAAAGGATTCCGTCTTTTTGTAGTAACCGTTTGAATTCGCGCATAAATTCGATATTCGTATTGAGTGTCAGGTTGGCTGTGACTAAGTCATATTCTGATCCGTGAAGTTCCTGAATATTTTGGGACGATATTTTGATCGCGCCATCCACCCGATTAGCATGAACATTCTCTTGCGCATTATCGATCGACCATTCATCATTATCTATCCCAATTGCCGATCGCGCACCAAGTTTAATGGCTGCTATAGCGAGAATACCTGTACCGGTGCCGACATCTAACATTGAGCACGCTGGAGTAAGATATTTCTCGATTAATCTAAGCGTCAATCTCGTTGTTTCATGGTAGCCGGTCCCGAATGACATCTTCGGATCGATTTGAATAATTATCCGATTGCCTGAACCAGCGTATTCACACCATGATGGTTTGATTACGAGTGTGTCACCTACCTCAATTGGCTGGATAGTTTTTTCCCATTCTTCATTCCAGTCTTTATCTGCGAATTCCCTGAATGATGGAACAGCGTTAGAGGAAATGGTTTGTAAAAGATTTCCAAGTCGTTCTTTGAAGAGTTTATTTTTCTCATCGCTCCACCGGCTCTTATCAATGTAGCAGAGCAACGAATTATCGGTTTCTTGAAAACCCAGGCATCCGAGTTCAACCATTGTCGGAATTAGAAGATCGCGTTGTTCCTGATTCGCCGAGATTGTGATTTCAAGAAATATTTTCATTTTGGCTCGGATGGATAATTGTAAATAACATGCATCAGTACTTTCCCGACAGCCTCGAGACTTGCCGAGCTGCATTTATCTGGAGTATCCTGTGTAGTGTGCCAGTAACTGTTGGATTCATCAGGATAGTTGAAATCGATAAGATCGATTGTTTTAATACCTACTTCATTCAGGGGTATATGATCATCCAGAACCCATCCCTGCAAATCGTCGCTGAATTGTTCAACACCTAATGATTTTGCCGCCGACCAAACTAAATCTACAATCGCAGGAGCATATTCGAGAGAATATCTTTCCTTCCGGATTTCGAGTTGTGCGTCACCTACCATGTCGAGCAGAATTCCAAATTCCGGTTTGAAACCGGGAGGAAGATTTTTTGAAAACGACCTTGCGCCTAAAAAATATCCTGCGTTATCTCCTTCTTTGCCGTAATCCTCTCCATCGGTGAATAACATATCAATACCGACTGAAGGAGGTTTTATTTTTAACTGACGCGCTAACTCCAGCAATACTGCTACGCCGCTCGCACCATCATTAGCGCCGAGAACCATTTCCTTTTGTTTCTTTACGTCAGGATCCTGATCAGCTCTTGGTCTGGAATCCCAATGCGCCAAAAGCAGTATCCTTGTTGTTGCTTTTAGGTTAAAAGACGATAGCACATTCGTCATGGTAATAATTTTTCCATCATAACCTTTATGTGAGAAAGGTAAGAGGCTAACTGTGCCTGCATACTTGTGCATTTCAGATTGAAGGAAGGATAAGCATCTCTTATGTGCATCAGAACCTGGAACTCTTGGACCGAAATCCGTTTGCTTTTTGAGATAAGCAAAAGCGCTTATTCCATCGAATATTGCCGAAGTTTTTGCAGTATCACTCACAATAGGTATCTGAACCCTGAGTTTGGGTTGCTCTTGACTACATCCTGAGCTGAGAATAATGATAAACAGAGTAACAATTATTTTTTGCATAATGTTTATTATATGATAGAATGAAATGAATCTAATAAAAACTTTTTTGATTAGCAACGCCGAAAGATTGTAACCTTTCTCGTGGAATGACGTCTAACAGTATAACACGAGACAATTTGAAAGGATATTTATATGCCACAACCTCTAAGCGTAACCACACGATTAATAATACTCATGGTATTTGCAGTAATATTTGCGGCAACAATGATTGGCTTGTCGATCAAAACACGAACTCCGGATAATACTGAACGTGTTCTGTTGGGTAATGATAAGAATATTGAAAAAACTTTTACGGTACAGCCGGATGGTCAATTGAATATCCAAACCGACGTAGGAAATATTTCTGTTAAAGGTACCGAGAGCAATGAAGTAAGTATCCGCGTAATGGCTCGTGGCTCAGAAGAAGAGTTGAGAAAGTTCGATGTATCATTAGATCAAAACGGAAATAATGTAGAAATAAAAGGGACAATGAAAAGAAGCCATTTTCGATTCTTCGATAATCATTGGCTTGAGATTCAATACGAGATACAGGTTCCAAAATCGTATAATTTAAACCTCCATACTTCGGGTGGAAACATCGAAATCAATGGTGTCAAAGGAAAAATCGAAGGTGAGACATCCGGAGGGAATCTCGAACTTTCGGAACTTGAAGGGAATGTAAAATTATCGACATCGGGTGGTAATGTCAATATTGAAAAATCATCCGGTGATTTTAATTTAGAAACATCCGGTGGAAATATGTACGGGGAGTCGATCACCGGACCATTGCAGATGGAAACATCGGGCGGTAATATTGAAATTAAAAACGGTTACGGCAAAGTACGGGCATCGACTTCAGGAGGTAATATCCACGCTTATATGAAAGATAACAAAGGGATCGATCTCTCGACATCGGGCGGGAACATTGTGGTAAGGGTTCCCAAATCTATCACGGCAGACATACAAGCAGAGGCATCAGGCGGGGATGTAAACTGCGATCTCGAATATACAGGGAAGATAAAAGACGGTAGTATGAAAGGCAAGATTAACGGTGGAGGCAATCTGATAAGACTGGAAACATCAGGTGGCGATATTGTAATCGACCCGAATGATTAACTTGATTTCGGGGAAACGATTTTTCTTTGAAGAGGCTGTCTCTTTTTCTTGTGAGACAGCCTCTTTCATTAGTTACCGATGTCGGTGTTAACGAGTAGCTCAAGAATATTGTCTTGAATTTCCCGAAGAACTCCATTTTCACCCGGAAAATGATTACATAAGATGCTAAATGCAAACATACGATTGTTCCTTGATGTTCCATACCCCGACAATCCACTCACACCGCGCAGAGATCCTGTTTTAGCACGCACATTTCCAGATGCGCGTGTATTCTTCATCCGGTTTTTCATTGTGCCGTCAATTCCGGCGATAGCTAAACTCTCGTAAAATCTTGGGAAGATCGTTTTACTGTTATATAATTTTATTAATACCGTTATAATTCCGTCTGGCGTCATCTCGTTGTACCACGAAACGCCTGATCCGTCAGCCATCATAACCTTACTTGTGTCAATACCTATCGAAGCGAGAAAATGTTTTGTAAATTGAATTCCATCAGCAGAAACACCTGGTTGACCTGTTAATTCCGCGGATAAAGTTTTCAGCAGATTCTCAGCCGCAATATTATCACTCAGTTTATTGGCGCTATGAATGATTGAGTCTAAAGAATGCGATGACTCATAAATCAATTTATTCCCATGAATCGGTCCCAGTCGAATTTCTCCTTCTGTTCTGATGCCCTGAATATTAAGTCGGTCACGTAATAATTCTAAAAATATTAATTCCGGCTTGCGCAAACTTACTGAAAATTCCTTCGACTCGGAATCGGGAGAAATTCTTCCTTGAACAATTATTTTGTTTTCGCCTCTTATCCGGGTTACCGAAAGTGCCTCGATTGATGTATCGTAAGTTGTAACAGCATAATTTATTACTTTGACAGAAGATAATTGCGGCTCGATTATTACAATTGGTGGATCGTTTAGCATTTGTCCTGGTCGGACTATAATTTTTACAGAATTCTTGTTTACGCTTAAAGGTGAGATGAAAGGTTCATCGGTACTCGGCTCGTCATCCCACATCCAGCCCTGTCCCCAATAAATTGAATCGAAATAACTTATATCGCCGATGATATCACCTTCGATAGAAGTGATTCCGTTCATTTTAAGGTGTGACGTAATAGAATCAAGATCGGATGTCTCGAATAAAGGATCGCCGCTTCCTTTTATGTATAAATTTCCTTTAAGGTTTCCGTTATCGGCTTTACCATCGGTGTAGAACTTAGTCGTAAATTCAAAATTCTTATCTAATAGATTTAATGCGACGGCAGTAGTGATTAATTTCAAGTTCGAAGCAGGATGGAATAGTTTATTGCTGTTCCGTTCATATAATATACTGCCATTGTCCAGGCGAACTATTTTAACGCCTATGAAAGATGAACTCAATGAAGAATCGTTTAGAATATGATCTATCTGCGAACTAAGTGTATCCTTAGTATGGATCACTGTATCTGAGTAACGCCGATGATCAGTTTGCGATATGCTTAATGAGTTCATGAAACATACCGCCAACATTAGGTAGAAGGCAATGTTAATAAGATTCATGGCATAAAGATTAAAGAAAAAAATGTTAAAAGCAAAAAATCTAAAACGAACTGCACAAAGTCACTGTTTGATTTAAAGTCGGAAAATGGTTAGATTTTATCCAACTTTACCAATAATAGGACTAAAATACTCAATGCTGAACATATTATCGAAGATATTCCCGAGCAAATCAGAAAAAGATATAAAAAGGATTCTTCCAATTGTAAGTGAGATCAACCGATATTATGATGAATATCAGAAACTTACCGATGAAGAGTTAAAAGGGAAGACTGTTGAATTTCGCCAAAAGATTAAGGAAGCGGTTCATGAAAGTGAAGAGGAGATCGTAAAACTTAAAGAGCAGTTGAAGACGGATGAAAATCTAACATTGAGTGAACGCGATAGTATTTACACGGAGGTTGAAGAGTTACAAAATGATATTAATGAAACTATACAAAATATTCTAACTGAAATATTGCCGGAAGCATTTGCTGTAGTCAAAGAGGCTTGCCACCGACTTGTAGGGCAATCATGGGATGTCACGGGACATAAAATTATCTGGGACATGGTTCCGTTCGATGTTCAGCTCATCGGCGGTGTTGTTCTGCATGAAGGTAAAATTGCGGAGATGGCGACAGGCGAAGGTAAAACTCTTGTGGCAACCATGCCGATGTACTTGAATGCGCTTCCGGGGCGAGGAGTGCATCTCGTAACGGTCAACGATTACCTTGCGCTCCGTGATAGTGAATGGATGGGAAAGATATTTGAATTTCTCGGATTAACAATCGGATGTATTCAGCAGCAAATGGATTCCGCTCAAAGGAAGAAACAGTATTCATGCGATATCACCTACGGTACAAATAATGAATTCGGATTCGATTACCTTCGCGATAATATGGTCATCTCTTCAGACGATTTGGTGCATCGCGAATTTTTCTACGCAATTGTTGACGAAGTCGACTCCGTATTGGTTGATGAAGCAAGAACGCCGCTTATCATAAGCGGTCCGGTTTCCTCTGAAGATCATAAATTTTCGGAGATGAAGCCGAGGGTGGAACGATTAGTGAATGCTCAGCGGAATTTCGTCACAAAAATTATTGCAGAAGCCGAACAGCATTTAACAGACGGAAAAGAGACCGAAGCAGGTGTGCAGATTTTTAGGGCATTTCGAGGATTACCTAAACATAAAAGGTTAATGAAAGTTTTATCAGAACCTGCAAATAAAAAACTAATGCAGCAAACAGAAATGGAATATCTGCGCGATCAATCACGCCGCATGCATGAAATTGTTGACGAGTTATACTATGCCATTGATGAAAAAGATCATACAATTAATCTAACTGAAAAAGGACGAGAATTACTCGCTTCAACCGGAAACGATAAAGATTTCTTCATTCTCCCGGACGTTGGTACTGAAGTAGCGATTGTTGAAAATGATCAATCATTGACACCGGAACAGAAGCAACTGAAGAAGGATGAACTTAACCTTTTATATGCTGAAAAAAGCGATCGCATTCATACTGTTACACAACTCTTGCGTGCATATTCGATGTATGAGAAAGATGATGAATATGTTGTAAGCGATGACGGCAAAATAATGATCGTTGATGAATTTACAGGAAGAATGCTCCCCGGCAGACGTTATTCCGACGGCTTACATCAAGCCCTAGAAGCTAAGGAGGGAGTTAAGGTTGAACGCGATATGCAAACGCTTGCAACAATAACGCTTCAAAATTATTTCCGTCTCTACAAGAAACTTTCGGGGATGACAGGTACAGCAGAAACTGAAGCGTCTGAATTATTCGATATTTATAAATTAGACGTTATCGTTATTCCAACAAATAAACAGATGGTCAGAAACGATGAAGACGATGTTGTATATAAGACCAAAAGAGAAAAGTATAATGCTGTCATAACAGAGATAGATACATTACGGAAAGCTAATCGGCCCGTACTTGTTGGAACGACGAGCGTAGAAGTTTCGGAAACCTTGAGTCGTATGTTAAAGCGGGCGGGAATTCCCCATAACGTCTTAAATGCCAAGCACCATCAGCGTGAAGCTGAAATCGTTGCTCATGCCGGATTGCCGGGTGCTATTACAATTGCAACTAATATGGCGGGACGTGGAACGGACATAAAGCTCGGACCGGGTGTCGCACAGGCGGGTGGCTTACATATTGTTGGCACAGAGCGGCACGAGGCACGCCGGATTGATCGGCAGTTACGCGGACGCTCGGGACGTCAGGGTGATCCCGGTTCATCGAAATTTTATTTGTGTCTTGAAGATGATCTGATGCGTCTTTTCGGCAGCGGTAGAATAGCCGGCATTATGGAGCGCCTCGGATTAAAAGAGGGCGATGTTATCCAGCATCCGATGATAACACGATCTGTTCAAAGAGCACAGAAAAAAGTTGAAGAAAACAATTATTCGATCCGTAAACGATTGTTGGAATATGATAATGTCATGAATCAACAGCGTGAGGTTATTTATTCACGCAGAAGACATGCACTTATCGGTGAACGGTTACGTGAAGATATTTTTGAGATGCTGGACGAGTTTATCGATGAAGTTGTCGATAAATATTATGAGCAAGGTGAGATCGCTGCATTCAAGGAAGCTCTGCGTACCAATATTCTTGTTGATTATTCCATCGAACCGGATAGATGGCAGACCATAGGTAAAGATGGAGTTAAAGATGAAGCATTCAAAGCAGCTATAGAATTTTATAAGCGTAAAGAGGAGCGAATCGGTTCTGAAAATATGGCGACATTGGAGAAAATGGTCGCGCTCCAGGTTATCGATGAAAAATGGAAAGATCATCTCCGGGAGATGGACGATCTGAAAGAAGGAATTCACCTGAGGGCTTATGGGCAGAAAGATCCGCTCATTGAGTATAAAACAGAAGCTTTTAAAATGTTCATTGAACTGCTTGATGCAATCCGATCGGAGACCATAAATCTTGTCTTTAAACTATTTCCCCAGCCGATTCAGGAAATGCCGATCCACCGGCAGCCGCGCACACCACGTCCTCAACAGATGACGATGATGCATCAGGAATCACTCGGTATGGGCTTACAAGGAAACAGAGAGCCGGCAGGTGAGCAAGAGGCAACGCCCCATCGAGGAGCCGCTGAAGCGAAAGCCGGTAAGCCACAACCGATTCACGTGGGTGACAAGGTCGGCAGAAACGATCCGTGTCCGTGCGGAAGCGGGAAAAAATATAAACAATGCCATGGAAAGTAGTTAGTGTTTTATTTCAGACATGGAATGATGATAAAATATTTCTTTAATAATAATGGTATCTGAGTTAAACCGAATGAGCGAAGAAAATTATCACGCCGGATTTGTTGCGATCATAGGTGAACCGAACGTCGGCAAATCTACATTGATTAACACTGTGCTCGGTCAGAAAATATCAGTTGTTACCAACAAACCACAAACAACACGCCATAAGATTTTGGGAATTCTCTCAACTAATCAGTATCAAATTGTATTTCTTGATACTCCGGGTTTAGTCACGCCAAAATATCTTCTTCATGAAGAGATGATGAAACATGCTAGATCGGCGATCACCGATTCCGACTTAATCATTCTCATGATCGATGCAACTCATCCGACTTTTGGCAATCCGACAGAGGATAGGATGTGGTCTGATGAAATCAAAAAGACTAAAAAACGACTGTTCCTAGTGATTAATAAGATTGATCTGGTTAAGAAAGTTACCTTATTACCCATCATCGCCTCATATTCAAAGAGATTTTCATTCGATGAAATATTTCCTATTTCCGCATTAGATTCTACAGGAACAACTGAATTAATATCATCACTCGCGCAAGGACTTCCGATACATCCGCCATACTATCCGCTCGATGCCTTAAGCGAACGATCGGAAAAATTCTTCGTAAGCGAGATTATCAGAGAAAAAATATTTGAAATATTTAAGGAAGAAATTCCTTATTCAACTACTGTCGACATTATTGAATTTAAAGAAGAAAAAGGAAGAAAGGATTTAATCCGCGCTGAGATTTATGTAGAAAGAGATTCTCAGAAAGGAATACTTATCGGTAAACAGGGGAAAGCGTTGAAAGAAATCGGTGAGTTAGCGCGTAAGGACATAGAGATATTCTTAAGTAGACCGGTGTTTCTCGAACTATATGTCAGGGTCAAAGCGAAGTGGCGGGAAAACGGGGAGTTGTTGAAAAGATTGGGATATACATTTTGAATATGCATAGCTGATAAATGAAATCTGAAAAAGGGTTGATAGTAATTGGATTCATTTTGATATCAATCATATGGGGATCAACATGGCTTGTCATCAAAATTGGATTGCAGAGTATGACGCCCCTATACGGTATCGCCATCCGTTTTACAATTGCATCCGCTATACTATATCTTATAATGCGCCTCCGGGGAGAGAAAGTCGCTCTTGACAGGAAATCGATCGCGCTCTATGTGAATTTAGCAATCCTCTCTTTCAGTTTTCCATTCGCGTTGGTGTATTGGGGTGAACAATACATCGCTTCGGGACTTGCTTCAGTTTTGTTTGCGGCGTATCCATTTGTGGTCGCGATCGGTTCTCACTTCTTCTTATCTAATGAAAAATTAAACATGGGAAAAAGCGCCGGGATACTTTTAGGTTTCACCGGCGTGGTGATTATTTTCTGGAGCGATCTCAAGGTTAGCGCTGATAACACTTTAGGTATGTTGGCTGTTCTTACTAGTACCGTGATGCAGGGATCGTCGCTTGTGATGGTAAAGAAAGCTAACCATCATATTAGTCCGACTTCTTTAAGTTTAGGCGGAATGATTCTTGGTATTATTCTTCTCTATCCTTTGGCATTCATATTCGAAGACTTTTCATCATTGCGGTTTGATGCAGCAGGGCTTGGCTCGATTCTATATCTCGGGACTTTTGGAACTGTGGTCACATTTGTCGTTTACTATTGGCTGTTAAAAAGGATAGAAGTAGTTTATCTGTCTCTCGTTTCATTCGTAACGCCAATACTCGCCGTAATATTGGGAGCTGTCTGGCTCAAAGAAACTCTCTCTCAGAATATTTTCCTTGGAGCCGCATTGGTACTGATGGGCATAATAATTGCAAATGGTAAGGATCTGCTTACAGTATTTAGCCGCCGGAGAAAATAATATCCAATAAGATTTATTGTATCAGTAGTAAAGTATTGTACACGGATATTTATCAATTAATTTACTCCAGTTAGCGGTAGTTGGATTCTTCCTCCTTTTCAATTATTTTAATGATATAATCTCTAATATAGCGGATCAAAATCATCATCCATGACGACGAAATATTAAAACGAAAAGTTGCAAACATTCCCTCTAAAACGGGAGTATATCAATTCAAAAACACATCCGGTGAAATTCTCTACGTTGGAAAAGCGATAAATCTCCATAATCGTGTCCGTTCATATTTTTCCAGATCAGGGAACCAACCCTCAAGAATCGATGTGATGGTATCAAAAATTAGTGATATCGAAGTAATCATAACTGATTCCGAAGTTGAAGCGCTGATCCTCGAGGCGACACTTATCAAGAAATTACGCCCTCATTATAATATAGATTTGAAAGACGATAAAAGTTATCCATACATCGTAATAACCAATGAACCGTATCCACGTGTATTTGTTACGCGGCGCATTATTCGGGATGGTTCGCGGTATTTCGGTCCATTTACTGATGTTAAAAACATGCGATCTTCGTTAAAGATGGTTCGCGAAATCTTCAGAGTTCGAAGCTGTAATTATTTTATCGATGAAGAAATAATCCACAAGAAAAAGATCAAAGTCTGCCTTGATTATCATATAAAAAAATGCGATGGACCATGTGAAGGAATAATATCACAGCAATATTATGCATCTATGATTGAAGAAGTGGCTCTTGTACTAAAAGGGAAGACATCAAAACTGATACTCGGATTGCAGACAGAAATGCAAAAAGCATCTGATGATCTTAGATATGAAGATGCGCGTGGAATACGTGATAAAATAAATCGATTGAGTGTGTATAATGAACGACAGAAAGTTGTCGACGCAGATTTAACCGATCGTGATCTTTTTGCGCTGGCAAGCGAAGCAAATGATTCCTGCGGTGTGGTGTTCAATGTCCGTGAAGGAAAGATTATAAACAGAAAACATTTTTATATTTCTGGTGTCGAAAGCCAAACCGATAAGGAAACTCTTGAACAGTTCGTCGAGCGATATTATTTAGATGAGGAAGATTATCCTGCGGAAATATTCCTTAATCTGGAAATTGCAAACAAAGCTACACTTCAAAAATGGCTTACACAAAAGAAAGGGCAGAAAGTAGAAATTGTTACACCGAAGATCGGTGAAAAGGCAAAGTTAATGAATATGTGCAAGAATAATGCGCAACTTCTACTTGATGAATTAAAATTACAAAAACTAAAATGGAGGGATTTCACACCTAATTCGGTTCTTGCACTCCAGAGGGATTTAAAGCTTCCGAATTCGCCGCGAAGGATCGAATGTTTCGATATATCAAATTTGCAAGGAACCGATACTGTAGCATCAATGGTTGTTTTCACTGATGGTAAGCCGAATAGATCTGAATATCGAAAATATAGACTGCAGACTCAAAAGGGACAGGATGATTTTGCCAGTATGCAGGAAGTAATCAGTCGAAGGTATCGAAGATTACTCGATGAGCAAGGAAGTTTTCCTGATCTCATAGTGGTTGATGGAGGAAAAGGACAGCTTACGAGTGCATTAACAGCATTGCGTCAAATAGGTGTTTTAAGAACGGATGAAAACATGCAATCTCAAACTTCGAGGGAAAACGATAACATCCTCCAAATAAATACAAGTTCACAGAATCTTCACATAATAGCATTAGCCAAAAGATTAGAGGAGATTTATTTACCCAGCTCTAACGAACCGCAATCATTGCCGAAAACATCGTCCGGTTTGAAACTTCTTCGACGAATAAGAGACGAGGCACATAGGACTGCTGTTACATATCATCGTGTTTTGCGGGCTAAGCGAACATTGAACTCTGAACTCGACCTCATAGAGGGTATAGGAAAAAAACATACAAAGGAGTTATTGGAAACATTCGGGTCAGTTCAGGCAATAAAGTTTGCGACTATCGAGCAACTTACAGAAATAGTCGGACTAAAGGTAGCCAATAAGATCCAAGAATACTTTAATATGTCCGAATAAATCTGACATTTGCGTGGTAAATCTAACTACGAAAATATAATTTTTTTACCGATTACATTTGCTTTTTATATATATTATTTTATATTTGTAATTAGTGTGTGTCTGGTTCCCGCTTCGAAGTCATGGCCCTCCCACATGATTTCACCGCCGGACACACACTTTGTTTTTTTGTACCTGCCCAAATCAAAATATTCCCGATCTGTACTATTCCCGAACTCGATTACCGCTTGTTTTTAACTCGTAAATTACATAAATTTGTATCGTTCAGGGCGATTAGCTCAGTTGGTTGGAGCGCACGGTTCACATCCGTGAGGTCATAGGTTCAAGTCCTATATCGCCCACAGGTTAGATATATATTCATCCTTTAATCATGATCCTGTGAGATCTGAAAGGCAATATAAAATGCTGATTACAACGAGGATATTTCCAAGCACAACCTTCTTCCCTAAGTAGGGGATGGAGGTTTTTTTATTATAGGACTGCTATGACTCAATTATCAAAAATAATAGACGAAAAAGGATTTGTACGAACGCTCTATCGTCTTGCGCACGAAATTCTTGAACGAAACAAAGGGGCAGATAATCTCGCGCTTGTAGGAATAAAAACACGAGGTGAATTTTTATCCAAACGACTTGCCATAATAATTCAGGAGATTGAACACACTGAAATGAGAATCGGCTATCTGGATATTACTCTCTATCGAGATGATCTCCGTGAAAAATTCAATCAACCGGTTCTAAAAGGTACAGAAATCGCATTCGATGTGACCGGAAAAGATATCATTCTAATTGATGATGTTTTGTTTACCGGAAGGACGGTGCGTGCCGCTCTTGACGAGTTGGTTGATTTAGGGCGACCTGCATCAATTCAGCTTGCAGTACTAATTGATAGGGGACATAGAGAACTTCCGATTAAAGCAGATTTTGTCGGGAAGAATCTACCGACTTCTCTCGATCAAAATGTGAGGGTAATGATGAAAGAAATTGATGGACAAGATAGCGTTGTAGTCATGAAAGAAGAATAGGAGAATTTCTCATGCCATTAAGTAATCGACACTTATTAGGTTTGGAGGGAATGCCAAAGGATGATATCCAGTTAATTCTGGATACAGCAACTACATTCAAAGAAGTACTCGATCGTCCGATTAAAAAAGTCCCTACACTTCAAGGGAAAACGATTGTCAACCTTTTCTTCGAAAGTTCAACCCGAACAAGGATTTCATTCGAGTTGGCTGAAAGACGCTTATCGGCAGATGTAGTGAACTTTTCAGCAGATGCGAGTAGTGTAAAAAAAGGAGAAACCTTGAAGGATACTGCGCGCAACATCGAAGTAATGAAGATTGATATGATAGTGATGCGCCATGCCGCTCCCGGGGCTGCGGTATTTCTAAGTAATGTCGTAGGTGCTATTATTATTAATGCCGGAGATGGTTCACACGAACATCCAACACAAGCACTACTGGATATGTATACCATTAGAGAAAAACATGGACGAATAGAAGGTTTAAACATTTGTATAGTTGGCGATATCTCACATAGTAGAGTCGCATTATCAAATATTTTTGGATTGAAGACTATGGGTGCGAATGTTGCGATCTGTGCGCCTAAGACTCTAATACCTCGTGAAGTTGAACAACTTGGGATTAAGGTTTTTTATGATATTGATGAAGCAATCAGATGGGCTAATATCTTAAACGTATTACGCATCCAGCTTGAGCGGCAAGATCGGGCTTTATTTCCATCGCTTAGAGAATACCGACAGTATTTTGCGGTCACGCGAGAGCGGCTCGGCAAAGCGAAAAAAACATTAACAATTATGCATCCAGGACCCATCAATCGGGATGTTGAACTTTCTGCCGATGTTGCCGATAGTGAACACTCTGTCATCCTTCAGCAAGTATTAAATGGTGTTGCTGTCCGAATGGCTGTACTTTACCTTTTAGGAACACGGAGCTAAATAAATTATGAAAATATTATTAAAGAACGGTCGCTTGATAGATCCCATCGGAGAAAAAGATACAGTTACTGACGTACTCATCGTAGATGGAATCATTCAGAAAATTAGTCAGAATCTTAGTGTTGCTAAAGAAGATGAATCGATTGATCTTACGGGTAAAATCATATCTCCCGGATTTATTGATATGCACGTACATCTTCGGGAACCGGGCTTTGAGCATAAAGAAACAATCGATACTGGCTCTAAGGCAGCCGCATCCGGAGGTTTTACAGCGGTATGTTGTATGCCAAATACAAATCCCGTTATAGATGATCCATCAGTGATTAAATGGATACAACAATGTTCTTTGAAAGTCGAGGATGGTATTGTTGATGTATATCCTATAGCTGCCATAACAAAAGGACGGGAAGGAAAGGAACTTGCCCCAATGATGGAATTGGCAGAAGCAGGCGCACTTGCATTTTCGGATGACGGATCTCCCGTTGAGAATGCGGAAGTTATGCGCCGGGCACTTGAATATGCTTCAATGATCGATAAGCCTATCATACAGCACGCAGAAGAATTAAGTATGGCGAAGGGTGGAGTTATGAATGAAGGGTACATATCTACATTACTCGGTATGCAACCGATTCCTTCTATTGCGGAGGAAATCATGATTTCCCGCGATCTACATATTTCTCAATACACTAAAGCACAATATCATGCCGCTCACATCAGCACCGCTGGTTCAGTCGAGTTGATACGCTCCGCGAAAAAGAAAAACCCGAGGGTATCATGCGAGGTAACGCCTCACCACTTTTCACTGACTGATAATGCGGTACGCTCTTTCGATACGAACACCAAAATGAACCCGCCCCTTCGTTCGCAGGAAGACGTTGAAGCGATGAAAGAAGGATTGCGTGATGGTACAATCGACGTCATTGCTACCGATCATGCACCACACTCCTTTGATGAAAAACAAGTCGAGTATCTTTATGCACCTTTCGGTATTGTTGGATTAGAAACTGCAGTTGGTCTTGCGATCACAGAATTAATTCACACAAAAATTCTTACCCCCAGAGAACTGATTGAAAAATTCTCAGTTAACCCCAGAAATATTCTTCATCTTCCTCGCATCAAAGTCCAGGAAGGTGAAGTTGCAAATTTCACAATTCTCGATCTTATGCAGGAATGGATTGTTGATATCCACCACTTTCTATCGAAATCGAAAAACTCTCCTTTTCATGGCTGGAAATTAAAGGGAAAAGCTATAGGGATAATAAACAAAGGGAAAATGAAATTCTTCCTATAACTTACGTTTGTCCTAAATTATAAACGTTCGGTGACGTATTTTTGGACAAAAACTAGTTGACTCCCGTTTTACTCTCATAAAAACTCATATCTCTTACTCGGATTACATGGCACATCCTTTGTAATTCCTTTATAACAAGATCAATGAAGGAGCTACCATGAAAATAATAATATCTTTACTCGCTGTAATTCTTGTTGTTTCATTCGTGGGATGTGAAGAAAACTTCTTCACGTATGATATGACACCACCGTCAATGCCGAGCGGTCTTTACTCTTTGGCAGGTGATAAATATGTTGAGTTATTCTGGAATCCGAATACAGAAAGCGATATTGCAGGATATAAGGTTTTTGTCGGATTATCTGTAAATGGTAGATACGAATACCTTGGATCTAGAAAAAGCTCCAGTTTCATCGATGATGGGATACGTAATGGAACGACGTATTATTACAGAATTACTTCGTACGACTACGACGGGAATGAGAGTTCGCTCAGTCGTGAATACACTTCTGCGACACCACGGCCTGAGGGTTATGATATTATTTTAAAAGATTATCGGACATTTCCCGCAGAGGCAGGATACGATTTTTCAACTTACTCAATCGGTCAGTATGATGATCAGTATACCGATATATTCTATGAATATTATAACGGTATTTACTACATGGATGTTTGGGATGATTCAGAGATCCAGGATTTTGGATATACAAAATCTCTTTCTGAAATCAACGAAGCTCCGACATCCGGTTGGTCGCCGACCAAAGATGTTCGTTTGATAGTCGGGCATACTTACATCGTTCGCACCTGGGATTATCACTATGCGAAGATTAGAATAATCTCCCTCTCATCAACACGTGTTATTTTTGATTGGGCATATCAATTGCAGTCAAATAATACGCAATTAAAAATAGGGAATTCAGGTGAAAGAAAATCCCTGTATTCCGGCTCGGGCTTAACAAGCCGCTTAGGTAGTTGATAGTCGGTTAATCTGGGGTGCCGATATAATGTAGGTGGATTAGGATCGGCACCCCGGATATAAGGCGAGTTTGACTTTTGTATTTCTAAAAAGTATTTTGATACATGTTGATAGCGAGAAAACTGATATTCTATGTAATATTATTGATGTCTTTTGCTGACATACAATTCATATCTGCCCGGCAAGATAAACAACTTCCCTCACTGAAATATCCTGAAAGCAGTCAAGAACTCGAAGCGGAAAAAATAAATACGATATTTTACGACGTAGAAAAAGCCTTATCGTCAAACGATATTGATCTATTGACTCAACATATCTTCAAGCAAGTGAAGCTCACATTACGTGACGCAGAGAATGGTTACTTCAGTGAAAATCAGGCGATCTATATTATCAAAAACTATTTCGCAACCCACAAAGTTGTTAACTTTAAATTTACGCTATCAAAGATATCTGGTGAGCCTCCATTCGCGACAGGAGGTGGTTACTGGAATATTAAAGGAAAGCAAGAAAAGTTTCAGATCTATATTACCGTTACCGAACGCGATAAGCGGTGGGTGCTGGCTCAATTCATAATTTATTAATGTTGAATGTACATTAATATCACTTCCATCAAGAACGCCCTCAGAAACTCAAAAAGTATCTATCTAATTCTATCATTCAGTCTATTGATACTTGCTGTTTCCTTTGCTTATGAAATTATCTATAAGAATTATCTTGAAAATAATTGGAAGGTACTTGAATCCTCTTACGAAAATGAGTTCGCAGATGAGATTCAATCTCAATTCAGAAAATATCAATCAGAGACTTTCGATGCAATCGAACAAATCGCTCAATCGCCGGACATGCGTGAATTATTGTCAAGAGATAATAATACTTCCAGATCGATCTTCTTCGAACACTTGCTTTCAAATTCAATCCCCGAAATTACCGAAGAGTTGTATGACCGAAACAAGCAAATCCTTAGCTGGGTCGGTAATCGCGGAATTATTACCGATACTTCGATTCTCACTACAAAAGTTAATTCCGCAATAATAGAGGGTTCGATTTATTCTTACTACTTGGTTTCAGTTCCGATACAAAAAAACGATACCATCGTTGGTTATCTTGTCGGCAAACGGCTCTTCGATGTAAATTACCCGATCAATAATAGGTTTATTAACAATAGCGTATTCTCATCGACCTTCACTGCTGGATTGGATGAAATGCGTGTGCTAAATTATTCTTCCGATTCCAGCCACCAATTAAATAACGATCTCGTGAGCATTCCCCTCATTAATTTTACGGGTGGTCGGTTAGGCTTTGTTTTCTTTACGAAACCAACGCTTACCGATAAAATAGATGTTTTGCATGAAAGATGTACTGCGGTCAATAAATTTATATTGTTATGTGTTATTTGTGTTATTGTATATTCGTTTATTAATCTGTCGCGAAGGACAGTTAGAATATTTTTGAAACTCATATATTTAACATTTGCGATATGGTTACTGAGATATTCACTTATATGGCTTGATATCCCCCAAAGTATAATGCATGTCGGTCTATTTGACGCGAATGATTTTGCCTCCCGGTTTGGATTTGGTATCGCCCGTTCACTTGCAGATCTGTTTCTTTCTTCACTATTCCTGGTCATTAATATTTATTTTATTGCAAGTCATACTTACTTAAAACGTGATTGGACATCTTACTTTTCATCTCAGATAATAAAAAGTCGATTTATATCGATACTTGGCGTAGTTCTTTTTACAATTATTCTCCTGCTATTGATACGGGGTTACGCAGCGGCTATCCATAGCGCTGTGTTCGATTCAGCAATATCCTACAATGAACCAACGATTGTATTACCACCCCTGAAGATTTGGATAATGCTTCTTAGTCTGATTTTTCTAACCGGCTCCCTTGTTATTGCCGTTACGTGTTTTATTCTCCTGATTTATGATATCATATCCTCCCAACTTCTTTCGATACGCAACTCTTTAACTGCATGGATTACAGTAATTGCAATATTGATTATTGGAAGTATACTTTTTGGTATATCTCAAAAGAATCCGTTGCTCACTCAAGGTCATCGGGTATTTTTTATTTTGTTATTTGCAGGAACATCTTTGGCGGTATGGTGGGATCGTGAAAAGATATTACGAAATGCCCGAGGTAACAGATTGTTGGCTTTGGCTGTTGTTTCTGTAATCTTATTGGTTCCTCTTCTTGATAAGACGACTCGGGATCTCGAGCATAATCAAATAGAATTGATAGCGAACGAAATTTCAATTCCGGTCGATAGCTGGCTAACATTCCTGGTCAACACAGCACTTGATGAACTTTCGGATCAGGAAACTCGGCGGGTATTAAAATCGGGTGATGAGTATGATATTTCAAAACTCGCATTCTCCGGATGGGCGAATAGTTTATTGAGTAAGGAAGGAAACAATTGTTCTGTAATCTTTTTCGATAAGAATGGAAAAACACTGAGTGAGTTCAATATCGGTGTGCCGGCAGAAAAGTTAAGGGGAAATAATGCCGGAAATTTGCCGACTCAAAGAAGCGTATACACGGAAGAGAAACCTCAAAATGGCGTAATGATTAAACGGTATTCTGGCTATACACCCTTATTGGATGATAGCGGTAATGTACTCGGTGGTGTCCGGGTTGTATTAACAGGGAGTAGAAAAACAATTTTAAGATCGGATACCCCGGAGATACTTCGGACGTCTATTAGCGGAAAGAATGAATTGCACGATCGGGCGCTTATTTATTCTGAATATATTGACGGAAGATTGAACAATACGAACAGAGAAGATGTTCCCAAAGACAAATTGTTACCGCACGGGATAAATGAAAAATATCTTACCGGAAATGGTATCTGGTGTACCGATACAATCGAAGGAAAATTGTATAACACCTATTTCTTTAAAGATCAAAAATCGTCGTTAGATGGTTCGTGGTTTGCACTTGGTATCGAATCGCCAAATAAACGGGAGTACATTTATTCGTATTTGAGATATCTCTTGTTGTATTCCCTCATTTCGCTTGTTGTTGTATTGTTTATATGGTCAATACGCTCATTCTCTGGTCTGCATTACCGAATGAGCTTCAGGGGGAAATTGCTGGGTGCGTTCATCGCTATCTCTCTAATACCGTTGGTCTTTATTGCTTTCTATAATCGTCATTTCGTCCAAGAAAGAGCGATGGAATCGACAGTTAAATATCTTAGCGAACAATCTGCAATCATTACATCCGAGGTTCAAAAAAGATATCAGGTTAACGTTCCTGTTGCTTTAGAAGGTTTAACCGACGATCAATGTATGATTATTGCATCCGATTTGAATACAGACTTCAATGTCTATTCGTTATCAAGTATTCGTGCAACCAGCAAACCCGAAATGTTTGATGCCGAACTTCTCGATCCATTTCTGAGCGCTGCTGCCTCTTTGAATATTATTTGGAGAGGAAAAGAATATTATTACGAAACACAGATGATAGGAAATTACTCGTACGTAGTAGGGTACAGACCTTTGATTGCAGAAAATGGAGTCATAATAGGAGTTGTTTCCGTTCCTACAATTTATAAACAGAAAGATGTCGATCAGGAAATTGCCAGAAGTAACATGTATTTGTATTTGGCATATGCGTTATCGTTAGGGCTATCGGTTCTCATCGGTTTAATATTGGCAAGTAGAATTTCTTCTCCTATCCGGCGGTTACGCGAGGCAACAAAACGAATCGCTAAAGGTGAACTCGATATAAAGTTTCGGGAGACAGGAGAAGATGAATTAGGCGAACTTGAGAACTCATTTGGAAGGATGACCCGCGACTTGAAAAACGCTCAAGATCAAATGCTCCAGGCGCAGAGAGAAATAGTCTGGAAAGAGATGGCTAAGCAGGTGGCTCACGAAATAAAAAATCCTCTGACCCCGATGAAACTATCGATACAACATCTTCAGCAGGCATATAAAGATAGGATAAAGAATTTTGAAGATGTCTTCCATCAAGTAACAACAACTATTCTTGAGCAGATCGATGTACTTAGTCATATAGCGTCTGAGTTTTCTCATTTTGCACGTATGCCACAGCGGAAATTGGAAGAGGTCGATGTCCACACTGTTTTGCGTGAAGCGGTAACTCTTTTTAACAGGTATGGTGAACTCGAATTCGATTTGAAAATGAATGCAACGTATTCAATTATGCTCGCAGATAAAGAGGAACTTCGGAGAGCATTGATTAATATTATCCGTAACTCAATAGAAGCTATGAATGAAAAGGGTATCATATCGATTTCAACTCAATCGGATGGTAAGAGACTCGGGATATCCATAGAGGATTGCGGTCCCGGCATGACTGATGAAAGTGTAAAGCGACTGTTTGAGCCTAATTTCTCGACAAAGACTGGCGGTATGGGATTGGGTTTGACTATTGTTAAGAAAACTATCGATGAATTAGGTGGAACTATAACATTTTCTAGCACTATTGGAAAAGGGACGACAGCAACAATATTCTTACCGTTGCAATGAGTTTCATACAACAGAAAGTGACGATAATTCGATCACGGCTTCTATCCGACTTTCTAAAAGTTCGATGTGGAATCGGTTTGCGCGTGGGGGGAGTTAGCCCGGAACCATTCGGGTTAAATATTAGCTTCAATGTTGGTGATGATCCGCAGAGAGTTACAACAAACAGAGAACGATTATTTGAAGGCATGGGAATCCCGATCGATAGGGTTGCATTTGCCCGGCAAATTCACAGCGTTAATGTTATCTCGGTACAACATCCGGGCGTTTATGAATCGTGTGATGCTTTGATATCGAACCAAACCGGATTATTCCTCGCTGTAACCGTTGCCGATTGTTTGCCGATCTTTCTCTATGATCCATTATCCGGTGCATTCGCGGCGGTACATGCCGGATGGAGGGGAAGCAAAGAACGAATTCTTGAGAAAGCTATCGATGCTATGATCGGGAAGTATGGAACAGATTCAAAAAATATATTTGCATTCATCGGTCCATCTGCGGGTGTTTGCTGTTATGAGGTGGGGGATGATGTCGCATCGAAATTTGAGGAGAAATATATTGTTCATCGGAATAACAATAAACAATATTTGGATTTGAAACTATTCAATAAAGACCTTATGTTAATCAATGGCATCGATGAGTGCAGGATCGAAATATCGGAGTACTGTACAATCTGCAATCCGGACTTATTTCATTCTTACCGAAGGGAAAGAAATAACTCCGGGAGAATGATGGGTATTATTGGGATATCGTACAAAACTTAGCAAAGGACTGATATGCATAGTGATATCAAACATTGTTTTTCAGGCAACTATTAAGTAAATTCTAACTGGAATGATCATAAATTATTATAAAAATATATGTGCGGGATAGTCGGCTACATAGGGCAAAAGAATTCGATACCAATATTGCTTGAAGGTCTACGACGATTGGAGTATCGCGGTTATGATTCTGCCGGTATTGCATTTTTCCATGATGATAACCTCATGGTTTACAAGCAAGCCGGAAAAGTAGCTGAATTAGTCAGCCTTGTTGAAAATATAGGGATGGCGCCAAATCTTGGGGTTGGACATACTCGATGGGCGACTCACGGTGAACCTACCGATCTAAATGCACATCCTCATTGGGATTGCAATAATGAGATTGCGGTTATCCATAATGGCATCATCGAAAATTACATGACTTTAAAGCGAAAGCTTGAACGAGACGGACATGTAATTCGAACAGAAACTGACACCGAAGTACTTGCTCATCTTATCGAGGATTATCATAAGAAAAATCACGATCTATTTACATCAGTTCGTCTTGCACTGTTAGAGGTTGAAGGAACATACGGAATTCTTGTAATAGCTAAAAATGAACCAGATAAAATTATTGCTGCGCGAAGAGGTAGTCCTTTGGTTTTAGGTGTCGGTGAAAACGAAAATTTCGTCGCATCTGATGCCGCTGCCTTAATCGATCATACGAGACAAGTAATCTATCTTGAGGACGATGAAATCTCTTGTATAAGCGCGAATTCATTCATCACAAAAACCATTCATGATCTGCAAATAACAAAACAGATCGAGGAGATTACATTCGATCTCGAGCAAATCGAAAAAGGCGGATTCGATCATTTCATGCTGAAAGAGATATTAGAGCAACCTGAATCGTTACGTAATGCTATACGAGGCAGGTTGAGGGTAGATGAAGGAAGAGTTAAGCTGGGGGGTCTTGAGCCGGTACTGGACAGATTATACAAAGCCCGTCGTTTTATAATTACCGCCTGTGGTACATCATGGCATTCAGCTTTGGTTGGTAAATATATGATCGAACAATTGGCACGTATTCCGGTAGAAGTTGATTATGCATCCGAGTTTCGTTATCGTAATCCCATTGTTGAACCCGATGATATTCTGTTTGTAATAAGTCAAAGCGGTGAAACGGCAGATACGTTAGCGGCACTTCGTGAAGCGAGGTCTAAAGGTGCGGCTGTTCTTGGTATTGTTAATGTAGTTGGAAGTTCCATCGCCCGCGAGACTGATGCGGGCGTATTCATCCACGCAGGACCTGAAATCGGTGTTGCATCGACGAAAGCATTTACATGTCAGATTGCTGTTTTAGGATTAATTGCACTCTTTATCGGACAGCAGAAAAATCTTCCCCACGCACAATGTAAACTGCTTGCCGAAGACTTAGCTGCATTGCCGAATAAAGTTCAAAAAATATTTGACCAAACCGCTCACATCAAAGCTATCGCAGAAGAGTTTAAGAATTCACAAAACTTTATCTATCTCGGAAGAGGAAGTAATTTCCCCACAGCGCTTGAAGGTGCGCTGAAGTTGAAAGAAATCTCTTACATCCACGCCGAGGGTTATCCGGCGGCGGAAATGAAACACGGACCTATAGCTTTGATCGATGAAAACATGCCGGTTGTATTCATTGTTCCGAAAGACGCTATTTACGAAAAAATAATAAATAACATGCAGGAGGTGCGGGCGAGAAAAGGGAGAATAATTGCTATCGCGAATGAAGATGACGAGAACATTAATCGATTGGCAGAATTTGTCATTCGGGTGCCCAGGACTTTAAATTATTTCGGACCTATTATTAATATCATTCCATTGCAGTTGTTAGCTTACTATATCGCCGTGGCACGCGGTTGTAATGTAGACCAGCCGCGTAATCTGGCAAAGAGTGTAACGGTAGAGTAATTGTTTTTGAAATTCCACCAAAATTTCCTATCTTTTCACCTATCAAGTTATTAGTTCATTGAAAGGAATTAAGATATGTCGAGAGATCCACGGTTTAAACCATCGGAATGGGCGCTAATACTTGGAGCATCAAGTGGATTCGGCGGAGCTACTGCAGTCGAATTGGCTAAAAGAGGGATGAATATCTTCGGTGTCCATCTTGATCGCCAGGCAACCATGCCCTCAGTACAGCATATTTTGAAAGAGATCAAACACGCTGGAACAAAAGCGGTTTTTTTCAACATCAATGCCGCTGACGCGATTAAACGGAGTGAAACGCTCGATGACATTCAGGAAAGATTTTCCATTGAATCCGGTTCTACCGTTAAAGTTGTCCTTCATTCGCTTGCATTCGGGACACTAAAACCTTTCATCGCAAAAAAAACTAATGATGAAATAACTCAGGCTCAAATGGAAATGACGCTCGACGTGATGGCGCATAGTTTGGTGTACTGGGTGCAAGGATTAATGACACGAAATCTGATGAAATCAGGCGGGCGGATATTCGCATTAACAAGTTCCGGCGGGCATACAGTCATCCCGTCATATGGAGCAATATCGGCGGCGAAGGCGGCATTGGAGTCGCATGTGCGCCAATTAGCGATGGAGCTTGGCCAATGTGGAATAACTTCGAATGCAATTCTTGCTGGAGTTACAGATACGCCGGCACTTCGAAAAATTCCCGGAGCGATGAACATGCTTCAAATAGCGAAAGCAAAAAATCCTCAACACAGAACGACTACTCCGGAAGATGTAGCAAAAGCTATCGCACTGTTAGCGCAAGATGATTCATATTTTATATCCGGAAATGTCATAGGTGTTGATGCAGGTGAAGATAAAGTTAGCTACGGAAGTCCAAAACATACTTCCTCAACCGATTAAATCATAATAAAAACACTACCTAAACATCATGATAGAATTCGAATTCTCTGAAGAACAAAAAATGTTGCGCGATATGGTTCGCGATTTTACGAACACAGAAGTGAAGCCCATCTCGAATAAAATCGATGAGGAGGGCAGTATCCCTCAGGAGCTAATACAGAAACTCAAGGATACCGGTTTGTTAGGCACGGCATTCCCTGCCGAATATGGCGGTGGCGGCTTTGGCGAGGTTGGTTATTGCATCGCACAAGAAGAAATCTCTCGTGGTTGCCTCTCGACAGCAACATTTATCGGGGCGCACCAATCGATAGGGACAAATGCAATATATATAGGCGGGAGCGAAGCGCTTAAGAAAAAATATGTTACGCCTTTAGCTGAAGGGAAATATATCGGCGCCTTCGGATTAACTGAGACGAATGCAGGATCAGATTCTTTTAATCTTAGGACGCGCGCGGTTCGTGATGGAAATGATTGGGTTATTAATGGCGAAAAAATTTGGATAACTAACGGTCCAATTGCTGATATAGTATCTCTCTTTGCGCGAACCGAACATGGAATAACCGGCTTCGTAGTCGAGACGAAATCTCCCGGTTTTAAAGCAGGTGCGTGCGAGAAGAAGATGGGGATAAGAGGTAGTGTGACTTCGACATTAACACTTGATAATGTCCGGGTACCGAATGAAAATATGATCGGCGCCGATGGTAGAGGATTTTTAATCGCTATGAAAACTCTTGATGCAGGCAGGCTCGGTCTGGGCGCTTGCTGTCTCGGAGGTTCTAAGGAAATGTTAGTACTGTCGGCTAAATTTGCAAAAGAACGTAAACAATTTGACGTTCCAATTGCGCAATTCCAGGCAATTCAATTCATGTTGGCGGATATGGCAACTATGATCTATGCGATGGATTCGATGGTCTACAGAACTGCAGCTGCATATGATCGTGGGGAACCGATTGCAAGATATTCTGCCGCAGTAAAACTTTTTTGTTCAGAATCCTTCGATAAAATAGTCGATATGGCTGTCCAAATTCATGGCGGTATGGGATATTCAACAGAATTACCTATTGAAAGATACTACCGTGATTCTCGTATTAATCGTATCTTCGAAGGAACAAGCGAAATACAACGCATGATTATGGGTAAAGAAGTGCTAAAACGGAACGGGGTATTCTGAAAAACTTTGTTTTTTTAACACAAGTTTCTTATATTTACATCGATACTGATTAATTCACAAAAATTATTTACCTCGCCAGTCATTTTTCATTTTAGGATTTCCTTAGGGGATATACTATGGCACAAAAGACGAAGAAAATAACTCCGGTAAAAAGAGCAGTTTCTAAAATCGATGTGAAAGATTTTTCCATCGCAGAACTTGCCCGTGAACTTAATTCTTTTAATGTCGATAATTATTGGGATCTGGGAAAGTTCCTTGTCGATAAAGTGATGCCTGTCGCCCGCAAACAAGGAATATTTGAAGATCAGGTAATGAAGATGATTTCTTCACAACCGGGAATAAAATTTCCATTTTCGGTATTAAAACAATGCCAGCAGTATTATTCTTATTATCCCGATGTTAAGAAACGATCCTTGCCCGAAGTGTTCTATTTTGATCTTGCAACGAAAGTTGATGAATCTAAGCGTCGCGATCAATATGAAAAATTCGCATTAGATTACAAATGGACAATCTCGGATTTACGAAAAAGAATCCACGATGACGGTTTAGCGCGCAGAATTGATGAGCGAACGAAATACGGTTTCGATCTGCGTGAGAGAAATGTTTGGGCATTCGATACAGCGGATCCGCGTTTCGGGAAGCCGAATTTCAAAGGAAGAATCCCCGGACAGATTGTTGCAAATGCTTTGTACTATTACACAAAACCCGGCGACTATGTTCTTGACCCGTTTGCAGGCAGCGGAACAACTGCCGACATCATTGAATCTTTGCAGCACTTCAACGACCGGAAATTTAAGTTGTATGATGCACATCCGATTGACGAAAGAATTGCAAGGAATAATATTCTGCTGACTGGCATTCCGGAACAATCGAATAACATCGATTATATTTTTCTGGATCCACCCACGGAATTTACACAGAAGGATAGTTCAACCGATTTTGAGGTCAGCCTTGATGCAGCACGGGCAGATTTCCTGCTTAAATTCAAAGGCATCATTAGAGAATGTGCCAGAGTATTAAAATCAGGCGGCAAAGTGTCTATCGTAATGGAACCGGCATTTGCAGGTAAAGAATTCATCGATTTCCCTGCAGAGACAACTCAACTTTTTAAGGAACTTAGTTTCAAGCAGGTTGGAAAAGTTTATCTTCCGAAACGATCCAGTGAATCGTCGATGAGAATCGCACAGGGTATTGCTGAGGTCAAAGGAATTAGAGCCTTAAGTTCTGATTGTAAAGAACTGTTGACTTTTCAAAAACCATAGACGATATCAGGTACTCGATTAAAGTGTTTCCATTCGACAAATTATCGGACAGGTAGCTCAGTTGGTAGAGCAACGGCCTGAAAAGCCGTGTGTCGGCGGTTCAATTCCGCCCCTGTCCACTGGAAAGTGTTAGTAGAAAATATCTGCTGGCACTTTTTTAGTTTATGAGGTCAAGTCATGGTTACTCTCGTCAAACTCCCCCACGGTATTTATTGCTAAGTCATAAATCTCAGAAGTAAAAGAATCTGTCGATCAACGGCTTAAGAAGCTGTTGTAAATAGAATGGATTGCAGAGCATTATCCTCTAATGGCAAAATATTCAAACTCAGCCAAGTTATGTTATCTTAGATAAGTTCCCTTCTGGTCAAATGTGAGTTAAAATTTGGATAGTGTTCGATTTACTCATTTTTTCATACAGCACTATTTCCTTTCCTGAAGATAGAAACAGGTAATAAATGAGGTTTTTCAAAGGGAAATCTTGTGCTGTTTTGTATTACAATATTAATTTTATACTCCCCTTGCGTCTATATAGATTATTCTTTATAATATTTACACGGGTGGTTAGAAAATATATTTTAAAAATCACTAGATCAAATTAAACAAAGAGTTTAGCGATGAAACTTTCAGCGATATTCTGCTTTATGCTATGTTTTTTACTTGTGTGTACACTGACAAGCAGCAATGCGACAGTGCGGTCAAACTTTACACTAGCTACCTACAATCTGACAGTGACGACGACAACAGGAGGCACTATCACTGTTCCGTCATTATCACCGATAGCAGTAGAACAGGATGTTGCAACAACGATCACAGCATCGGCGAACACGGGTTATTATTTTGTGAACTGGATAGTGTCGGCAGGAACAGCATCGATTGCCGATGCTAACGCACTGAGCACGACTGCCACACTTACCTCAGGTGATGCAACTGTGCAGGCGAACTTTACGATCAACACTTACATCATCACGCCAAGCGTGGTAGGTAGCGGATCGATTACTCCATCAACCCTCCAGACGGTGGACTATGGAACCGACAAGCAATTCACATTCAGTGCGGACATTGGGCATCATTTTGACAGTTTGCTTGTTGACGACATACATGTCGATTCGAGTACGAGCTATACATTTAATAATATAACGACCGGACCACACACGGTGGCGGCTTATTTCTCGATCAACACTTACACCATCACGCCAAGCGTGGTAGGTAGCGGATCGATTACTCCATCAACCCTCCAGACGGTGGACTATGGAACCGATAAGCAATTCACATTCAGTCCTGATCTCGGGTATCATTTTGACAGCTTACTTGTCGATGACATCCATGTCGATTCGACATTGAGCTATACATTTAAAAACGTAACGAGCGGACCACACACGATCGAGGCACAGTTTGCAATCAACACCTACACCTTAACCTATACTGCTCTAGCGAACGGTTCTGTTACCGGAGTTTCGCCACAGACAGTGAATCATGGTTCAGATGGCACGTCAGTGACACCGGTGCCGGATCCGAACTATCACTTTGTAAATTGGAGCGATGCTTCAACGGCAAATCCGAGAACGGATCTCAACGTAACAGGAAATATATCTGTCACAGCGAACTTTGCCATTGATACCTACACACTGACCTACACGGCAGGTACGAACGGTTCTGTTACCGGAGTTTCGCCACAGACAGTGAATCATGGTTCAGATGGCACGTCAGTGAG
>CAZFQL010000024.1:0-30144 GCA_964520905.1 uncultured Chlorobiaceae bacterium
ATGATAAAGTCTAATCACATATGAAAATAAACTTTTTACACAGTCTCCATCCCTTAGGGACCCGGCTAGCGCACTTGTCCCAAGGGGATATGCCGAAGGCATTCCTTCGGAACCTTCGGGACTTGGGGTGCAAGGAATTGTGAATGAGTTACTTTGTGTATATAATAAGAAGTCAGAAGAGTGGAAAGCATTATATTGGACAAACTATCGATCTTGAGAATAGACTAAGAGAACACAATAGTGGTAAATCTCGGTCGACAAAAGGTGGTATACCATGGTTACTAGAGTATAAAGAAGAATATGTAACACGGAGCGAAGCGGTACAACGTGAACGAAATTTGAAATCACCTGTGGGATGGAAAGAACTAAAAGAAATATATGTAAACAATCATCGGAACGTGGCGCAGCCCGGCTAGCGCACTTGCTTGGGGTGCAAGGGGTCGCGGGTTCAAATCCCGCCGTTCCGACTGTTAGAGCCGTGTAGTAAACACGGCTTTTGCATTTTATAGATGCCCGATTCCGAAAACCGTAATAAGATCATGTAAATAACTTCTTCCTATTTAAGAATTGATACTCAATTCTTTTCTTCTTACATTTTACACAGCATGTCGATAATGAAGAATTTTTTGATAGGGATTCGGCTGTTTTTCAAGTCCATGGGGCTTGTTGAACAGGCGCAAGTTGTCGCTTCTACGGCGGTGGTTGTCGCTATGGTTACAATGATAACCACCCGCTTAGTGGCGGGCGAGAGTTTCAGCACTCTTGATTTTACCAGTGTCATCATTGTTGGTGTGTTTGGGTATGTCAGTATTTTCTTCTCTCTCAAGTATGGAAGAAGTCTCGAGGCGCAACGCAGGGAACTCCTCGAGTTAAATACAATCGCAGAAGCGGTGAATTATTCTGTCGATTTGAATTCAGTCCTTCAATCCGCTCTAGTCAAAGTTATGCAGCTCATGAATGCCGATTCCGGCTGGATATATATACATGAGAACCAGACTTTAAATCTTAAACATGTTTACGGAACACACGCGAAATTTTTTCCGGAAAATTGTAAAATCAGCGATGCAGCGCTCGAGTGGATACATGTTCCGGGCGTCTATCAATCGGATCACCATAATATTGCATCAGCCACAACTATAGAATTCAAAAACGAGAACATTCGAAGTGTCGCATCCATCTCTCTTGTGAGGGGGGGAGAATTTGCAGGCGTCTTGGTTATTGGCAGTAAAGACGCAAGAAAATTCAGGACGAAAAAAATTCCCGTGATACAGGCTTTTGGAAATCAGATCAGCATGGCTTTGAATAATGCGTATCTGTTTGAGCAAGTAAAAGAATCGGAACGCTTGTATGCGGACCTTTACGAAAATTCTC
The DNA here is from genome assembly GCA_964520905.1 of uncultured Chlorobiaceae bacterium. GTDB lineage: Bacteria > Bacteroidota > Ignavibacteria > UBA10030 > SZUA-254 > JAGVIE01. Next base: position 1,372 of record CAZFQL010000024.1, read on the forward strand.
CCGATATGTATCACAGTGTTGATAAGAATGGCATCGTGGTAAGCTGTAATCAAACGGAATGTCAATTGTTAGGAATGCCGAAAGAAGAAATACTCGGCAGACCGTTGATTAATCTTTATCCGGTAAGCCAGCAAAAACATGTTGAGATAAATTTAAATAAAATTTTTGTTCAGGGCATGGAGTTGAAAGGATTAGAGGAGCAGATACTGCGTGCCGACGGCACCCTCATAGATGTAAGTGTAAATACATCCCTGGTGTACGATATCAAAGGGAAACCTTCCATTGCCAGGATGGTATTGCGTGATATAACCGAAAAGAAGAAAATGGAAGAAAAGATTCTACAGGCGCAGAAAATTGACAGCATCGGAAATCTAGCTGGCGGGATCGCGCACGATTTTAACAATATCCTGACGGCGATATTAGGATCTGCCTCTATCATGCGCCGAAGAGTAGTAGATAATCAACGATTACTGAAATACGTCGATCTCATTGAAACTACATCGCGCCGCGGAGCGGCGGTAACACGCCAGCTACTTACTTTCTCACGGAAAAGTAACCCGCATGTAACTCGAGTTAATATTAATACCATAATCGATCAAACGATTAAATTATTTGAGGTAACAACTCCGCGTACAATCCATATTAAATACAATTTATCACAGGACCCCGTGATTGTTGAAGGAGACGAAGGACAATTGCAGCAAACACTCTTGAATCTTTGCCTCAATGCAAGAGATGCAATGCCGAATGGCGGTGTACTGGTGATCAATTGCCGTAGAATGGACATCGATGCCGAACAAGCCAAACAAGTTACAGATGGAATTCCGGGATCGTATATAATGATTTCTGTCGCCGATTCCGGGATTGGAATTCCACATGCGATTATCAACAGGATATTCGAGCCGTTTTTCACGACTAAGGAACAGGGTAAAGGAACCGGACTGGGATTGTCTGTAGTATATGGCGTTGTAAAAAGTCATAATGGATTCATAAATGTCAGCAGTGAGGTAGACAGCGGCACCATCTTCACTATTTATTTACCTTGTGTTGTAGACCAACTCCTTTCGGAAGAACAATCCGGTAGCCAATCGAATCTTGTCGGCGGTACAGAGCGTATATTGCTGATTGAAGACGAGATTTCAGTCGGTGAGATTGGTTCTGATATTCTCGGTGAGCTAGGATATAAAATTGAGATCGCTCATAATGGAAGGGAAGCGATGGAAAAACTCGGATCGTCTGATAAACCATATGATTTGGTAATTTTAGATATGAATATGCCGCGAATGGGCGGGCGGGCAACGTTCGATTATATCAAACAAAGTTACCCGGCGCTTAAAGTTCTCGTATGCAGTGGATACAGCGCAACCATGCTTGATGATGGAAAGTTTATCCAGGATATCGATGGTTTCATTCAGAAGCCTTACGAGTTGGAAGATATGGCGCATAAAGTTCGCACTATACTTGATTCAACGCCAAAACAAACTCAGCACATCGGGTAACAGGCAATTCGGGTTGTTGATAGTATATAGGAATAATTTATTATGAAGACAATCGGTGACAAATTACGTATTGCACGTGAAGCGCAGAATCGATCGATCGATGATATAGCTGTTGCGACTCGGATCGATGTAAAATTCCTATCTGATATTGAGATCGGGACAGTTCCACAGATTCCGATTACATACCTGAGGGCTTTTATAGTCGATTATGCACGTGAAGTTGGACTCAATAGTGCAGATCTATTGAGGGAGTTAGAATCCGCTCAATTCGGCAGTGATGGTAAACAAATTTCAGAAAAGGTTGATCGAAATCTTTCGGCTGCAAAAATACCCAACTCGACAGGGTCTCGGTTTAAGGTTTTATTTGTGATTTTTCTTTTCGTTCTCCTCGGTTTTGTCGGTTCCATTTATTTATTGCATCGGGAAAATACGAAGCAATCGGTACAGGAAATCTCATTCTCCGAGGTTATTAAAGAACAGGAGCAAAAGATTAAACTCGCATCGAATCCGTCGGATTCTACTTCAAAATTTACTGCTTTTGTTCGGGAAGATACTCTTATTCTCGACGGTGTGGCGAGTGAAAGTGTCTGGGTCCGGATTGCCCTCGATGATGCTCCATCAATTGAATACATCATTCCGAAATTTTACAGAAAACAATGGAAAGCAAAAAAATCTTTCCTTATTTCTCTTGGTGATGCATCGGGAATTTCTTTTATTTTGAACGGACAAAGACTCGGTCCGCTTAGTACCATCAAACGCCCGATGAAGAATGTGATAATCAATCGGGATGCACTGACTAAACTTAAGACGAAATATCCATAAAACATACTTCGATGAAATCTGTTGATCGCGCTATAATTCAGAAAATTGAGAAGCTCCGGAAAGATCTTCACCGGCATGACTATCTCTATTATGTGCTTGCCGAGCCGGAAATTAGTGATGAGCAATATGATAAACTTATGCGTGAACTTCAGGATTATGAGACAGAATATCCCGAATTCATAACCCCTGATTCACCTACACAGCGCGTCGGCGGCGAGCCAACGAAAGAATTTTCCGCGGTTACTCATTCTTTACCGATGTTGAGTCTTTCGAACACATACTCTGAGGATGAAATCCGGGATTATGATCGAAGAGTAAGATCGCTGATGTCGCAGGAACGATTTGAATATGTTTGCGAGCTGAAGTTCGACGGCGTTTCGCTCGCTCTTCGATATAAAGATGGTTCACTGTCGATAGGCGTAACACGCGGTGATGGAATACAGGGTGATGATATTACTCAAAATGTAAAAACCATACGCTCTATTCCATTGCGACTGAATTACGTAAACGTACAGATGCAGGATTGTGAAGTACGCGGAGAGGTGATCATGAACCGCATGGATTTTCAGCGTATGAATGAACAGAAAGAACTCGCCGGCGAAAAGACATTTGCTAACCCCAGAAATTCAGTAGCCGGTACATTGAAACTTCAAGATCCAAAAATAGTTGCATCCCGCCCGATAAAATTTTATGGCTATTCGCTCTATTCTCCGAAAGCAAACTTGAAATCTCATTTCGAGAATCTACAGAGTCTTAAGAAGTTAGGATTCTTGGTTGACGATAATGCGAAGCGGTGTGATAATATCGACGATGTAATTGAGTACTGGAAAGGGTGGGAAGCGAAACGTGATACTTTGGCTTTCGATATAGACGGTGTTGTAGTAAAGATCGATTCACTCAAACAGCAAGAGACGCTGGGCGCTATTGCAAAAAGTCCGCGCTGGGCAATCGCTTGTAAGTTCACAGCGAGAAAAGCGGAAACAAAACTGAAAAACATCCGATTACAGGTCGGTCGTACAGGAACTATCACTCCGGTTGCCGATCTCGATCCAGTCTCTATTGGCGGAACAACGGTGAGTCGCGCTTCTCTCTATAATGAAGACTACATTCGGGAGAAAGACATTCGAATCGGTGACACGGTTGTTGTTGAGCGTGGTGGTGATGTTATTCCGAAAGTAACATCAGTAGTTGTCGAGAAAAGAGTGAAAATAAATAAACCGTTCAGCTTTCCAGCAAAATGCCCGGAATGCGGCTCGAACCTCGTGCGCTTTGAAGATGAAGCAAATTATTATTGTGAAAATAGCGAGTGCCCTAAACAAATTCGGGGACGGATAGAGCATTGGGCATCGCGCGGGGCAATGGACATCGATGGATTAGGGGAAGCAATTGTCAATCGACTGGTAACAAATAATTTCGTTCTGAATATTGCAGATTTGTATGGACTCAATAAATTTCGGAAGGAATTGGCAGAGCTTGAACGATGGGGCGATAAAAGTGTAACGAATTTATTGGATGGAATCGAAGAGAGCAAAAAGCGCCCTTTCCATCGTGTTCTCTTTTCACTTGGTATTCGACATGTCGGTATTACAGTTGCACAGGTTCTCACGGATCATTTTTCTTCGATTGATAAATTGATGGATAGTTCTCATGAAGAACTGCAGACTATTCATGAAATCGGACCGAAAATCGCAGAGAGTATCGAGCGGTTTTTCAGCGATTCCCACAACCGAAAAATGATTGAACGGCTGAAAATAATGGGTTTGAAGTTTCATGCCGATAAGAAAAAAATAAGCGGTCAATTATCCGGGAAATCGTTCGTTATTACCGGAACTCTCTCATCTATGACGCGGGATGAAGTTAGAGAGTTGATCGAAAAACAGGGGGGTAGGGTCGTATCGACTGTTTCCAAAAATATTGATATATTGGTAGTAGGTAAAGACGCTGGCTCGAAGCTCGATAAAGCAAAAAAGTTGGGTATAGAATTATGGGATGAAGATAAATTCTTCTCCATTATTAAAAAATAGAAAAGGATGTTGAATGTTCGAGGGTGCATTAGCATATATAGGATTGCAGTTTGCAAAGTTTCAATTCCGAAACGATTTCGATCAGGTGCAACCGTTGACGGATTTTTTCCGCGGAGCGCATAACGTTCTCATTACGATGCCCGTTGGCTATGAAGATGCCATTATCGCAGGAAACGCGCTCAGGAATTTTCGCGATAGAATGTCGAAAATCCATCTGACTATAGTTCATAACAGCACAAGAGAAACGGCGTTGGCGAACTTTCCGAAGTGTGAAGTTGTCAGACTCGATCCAGCGGATATTAATAAATTTTCGCTGCCGACAAAAGCCGTATTACAGCGTGTTTTCACGAAAGAATTTGATGTTGCAATTGATCTAAATCTTGATTTCGTCCTGCATACTGCGTATATTTGCAAAGCGTCACGTGCGAAGGCACGCGTCGGATTTTCGAGCCAGGTCTCGGATCTCTTCTACAATGTTACATTAAATCTTAACAAACAAAGAACACCGCAGGCGCTTTACGATAAATTCGCTGAATGTCTTTCGATGTTCTAGGAAGTCTTATTGGAGAAATAATGAAGTTTGAAACATCAAAAAATGGTAAAGCGACGGTTCTAAAACTTCGCGGCAGAAAACTCGATTCTACCGTAGCTCCGGTGTTGAAAGCTGAGTTTCTCATTCTCTGCAAACCGAAAGCTGCTGCAAAGCTTATTATCGATATGACCGAAGTACAGTTTTGCGACAGCAGCGGCTTGAGCGCACTGCTAATCGCCGACCGCACTATGCGCGGACACGGCGGCAGTGTACATCTTGTGCACGTCCATGAGAAAGTTTTGGATCTGATGAAAATTACACAGCTCGATCGTCTCTTTACAATCAACAAAAAAGTTGAGGATGCTCTCAAAGCGTAAATTGTTGTTGCCGAATACGCAATTCTCATCTTCCATCGTCTGAGAACCCGATGGGTTTTTCCATCCTCGATTATCTGATCGTAGTATTTTATCTGCTCGGAGTAACGATCGTAGGCTCTTTTATATCCGGCAGACAAAAAACTTCCAGGGATTATTTCCTGGGAGGAAAAGCGATGTCGTGGTGGTCGGTCGGGTTTTCCATTGTTGCCAGCGAAACAAGCACGCTTACCTTTATCAGCATACCGGGGCTTGCATACAAAAGTAATCTTCATTTTCTTCAAATTGCAATCGGATATTTTATCGGCAGATTGCTTGTGAGCATTATTTTCATTCCGGCTTATTACAAGGGAGATTTAGAAACCGCCTATGATTTTATCGGCAAGCGGTTCGGTATATCGCTCCGAAAATTCAGCTCTGCTGTTTTTATCATAACCAGAGTGCTAGCTTCGGGAGTCCGGCTGTTTGCTACCGCTATTCCTGTACACATCATTACCGGATTCGATTACACTACAAGTATTCTCATTATCGGTATCTTTACTTTAGTTTATACTTACCTTGGCGGATTGAAAGCTGTAGTTGCCATGGATGTCGTTCAGTTGTTTATTTACCTCAGCGGTGCCGTTGCCTCGATGATAATCATTCTGAATTCTTTACCAAATGGATGGAATGATGTTATTTTACATGCCACAGCAAACGGGCAAAATAAATTTGAAATTTTTAACCTGTCATGGGGAACCGGAGTCGTTGGTTTTCTTTCTTCTCCTTATACTCTTCTAGGCGGATTGCTCGGAGGTACATTTCTTACAATGGCATCTCACGGGACCGATCAACTTCTTGTTCAAAGATTGCTGGGTTGTAAATCCCGGTGGGACAGCCAGCGTGCATTGATGCTGGATGCGGTAGTGATTGTTCTCCAATTTGCGTTTTTTTTAATACTCGGTTTATGTCTTTATGCTTTCTATAATGGTGTACCGTTCGATCAGCTTGGCTTGAATTCGTCTGATGAAATCTTCCCAAAGTTCATCGTCGAAAACCTGCCGACAGGTCTTGCCGGGCTTGTGATCGCAGGTGTTTTCGCATCTGCGATGGGCAGTCTTTCATCATCTATCAGTTCTCTCGCGTCGTCCACATATCTCGATTTATTCAAGTTGACAGCGAAAGGCAAATCACTCGATCCGAAGAGGGAACTCAGATGGTCGAAGTTGTTCACGCTTCTGTGGGGATTTATTCTGATCGGCGGGGCGATGATATTTACCGATAATAAAAATCCGGTTGTCGAACTCGGTCTGAAAATCGCCTCGTTTACTTACGGAGGTTTGCTTGGAACATTCTTTCTGGGACTAATCTTCAAGAGAACTAATCAGCGTGATGCTTTCGTAGGGTTCGTCGCAGGTCTTTTAACTATGATTGCGGTTCTTTACTACACGAAGATAGACTGGACATGGCATACATTGATCGGATGCACCGCGACAATATTAGTCGGTAACATAAGCTCGAAGATAATCACACACAAATCCGAGATCTAAAATGTCATTACTCGATTGGCTCATCATTCTTTTTTATTTCATCATCAGTGCGGCGGTCGGTGTTTACTATTCAAAGCGGGCAAGCGGAAGCATGAAAGATTTCTTTCTGTCCGGCCGCAATCTCCCCTGGTGGCTGGCGGGCACTTCGATGGTTGCAACAACATTCGCCGCCGATACACCTCTAGCTGTTACCGAGCTTGTCGCAAAGAACGGTATCGCAGGCAACTGGTTATGGTGGAATTTTGTTTTTGGCGGGATGTTAACCGTGTTTTTCTTCGCCCGGCTCTGGCGGCGAGCAGGAATCATGACAGACGTTGAGTTCGCCGAACTGCGGTATTCAGGAAAACCTGCGGCATTTCTACGCGGTTTCCGCTCTCTATATCTCGGCTTGTTTATTAATGCTGTCATCATCGGGTGGGTGAATCTCGCGATGGCTTCAATATTGGAAGGAATGTTCGGTATTCCTCATAATCAAGTTATGATTTACATTGCTCTTGCAATGCTGCTTACTGCCGGATATTCCGCTATGTCTGGTTTGTGGGGTGTGGCGGTGACTGATGCGTTCCAGTTTGCAATAGCGATGGCTGGATGTATCGTACTTGCAGTCGTCGTTCTTGCTTTACCGGAGGTAGGAGGGATGTCGGGACTGATCGAAAAACTTCCTGCATGGACGTTACGCTTCACTCCTTACATCGGAGATTCAGCGGTTAATGTCGGAGGTGCGCTTGCTTTAAGTGTTTCGTCTTTTCTCGCTTTCATTGGGGTACAATGGTGGGCGTGCTGGTATCCGGGTGCTGAACCGGGCGGAGGCGGCTATGTGGCACAGCGGATGATGTCCGCAAAGGATGAGAAACATTCTCTCTTTGCCACACTCTGGTTTACGATTGCACATTACTGTATCCGTCCATGGCCCTGGATAATTGTTGGCTTAGCATCGCTGGTTCTTTATCCAGAATTAGGTCCTGAAGAGAAACGACTTGGTTACGTTTACGCTATGCGCGATCATCTTCCGATTGGATTGAAGGGCTTACTTGTGGCATCTTTCTTTGCCGCGTATATGTCGACAATCGCGACGCAACTCAACTGGGGAACATCATATATAATGAACGATTTTTACCGTCGCTTCATGGCAAAGGAAAAAGACGAGAAACATTATGTGAAGATTTCCAGATTATCTACTGTGTTAATGATGATTCTCTCACTCGGCATGACGCTTATCATTACAACAATATCGGGCGCATGGTCGTTTATTATTGAAGCCGGCGCGGGACTCGGTTTGGTCTTGATTCTGCGATGGTTTTGGTGGAGGATCAATGCGTGGTCTGAGATTTCAGCAATGATAGCGCCATTTTTCGCTTACGGATACGTTAAGTTCTTTACCGATATTCAATTCCCCGATTCGCTTTTTATAATTGTTGGATTTACGACAGTTGTCTGGCTCGTCGTAACATTCCTTACAAAGCCGACAGATGTTGAAACGCTCAAAAGTTTTTTCACCCGCATTCATCCCGGAGGATGGTGGAGACCGGTTGCCGATCAAATTCCGGAAGTAAAACAAGATACCGGTTACGGCAAGCTGATTATTGATTGGCTGGCAGGTGTAGTGCTTGTTTATAATGTATTATTCGGTCTTGGGAAATTAATCTTGGGTGATGTACCGACAGCGTTGATGTTTTTTATGATTGCAGTGGTAGCGGCGAGTATTCTTTATACTCATTTATCGAAGATTGGGTGGGAGAAGGTTGCAAAGTAACGTTTAGCAACACGCCCAGATGAACTGTTGAGCATTAATGAACATTTAGATGAATACTTTCCCTGTTACTGGTGTTTTGATAAAAACCAACATAGGTATCGCTCTGCATATCATCTCTTGGGGCTATGAACACACTGATCCAACCACTGTCACTTATCCGAACTGGGAATGAATATTGGTACTCATGGTCTGAGTATTTGATGATTCCATCATGCTTGAAATAGTATTTGTTAACCGAATGATCAGGCAATATGCAAACGATTCCTAACGATGAATCGACGAAAGTCGAGTTACCTTGAACGATTATCGATACTCGAATCTGAAAATCATATCCCTTTATTTTATAGAACACGTGAGGTGGCATTGATTTTGTACCCCCTATTGCTACTTTGTGAGGTCCCTGGTATTGTGCCTCTATCGTTATCTTTGGTAAAGAGAGTTCTTGGGAATGCGATAGAGAAAAAATGAAAAATGAAAGCAAAGGAAACGATAGTATAGATAATCTATTCATATACCTATTTCTCCCTCAAGTGAACCTAACAATAGGTTGAATGCCGCTTTGTGGGACAATATTGATTCTGTTATGCAGAGTGCGTCCCTTTTCCTTTCTCCCGTTTGAGTTTGTATAACTTGACATTGACAATGCTAACATCTTCTGAATTTGGATTGTTGTCAAATTCTATCAGATAGATTTTGTTGTGACCAGCAGGCTTAGCTGCAATCGGGCGACATTTCAATTTGGGAAAATTCTGGCGTGCGAAACTAACCATATTGGAAATCTGAATCCAGCCAAGCTTATCTCTGTCATCCGGGCTCTTGGCTTCAAGAGGAAGGATATATTCTGTACCGTCGGTGTCGATGCCAACATAGAGATCGTCAATCTCAATCTGACCTTCACCTTCGATCGTAGTTCTGATGTGAGACTGGAGATGAAAGCAAGTAATCTCGGTAAAGATGTCGACAAGGCGATTGTAGCGGATAGATGAGAGCAACGCTTGTTCGTCTTGGGAAGCGTATTTCTCAACAATTTCAGGAAGAGCGTTAGGAATTTCAATTGCATGCAAGCCTTCTTGGATGTCCACGAAAGGCTTACGCTTGGATTTGAGAAATGAAAAACGACCCTTGCCCTTTGGCTTGATGACCCAGTTGCCTTTATCAAGAATAGCTTGCGGAAGATTTGAACGGGAGCGATAGGTATAAACAACGTCGGGCGGGTTGCGCAGTGTAATTTTGAGCTTCCTTGAAACGGCTACAAGTTCATCCTTAGTGAAAGCGATTTCGGAGGAACCTTCTTTGAATTTGGAAAAGAATAGATTAGTTATGATTCGATCATAGTCTTTCTGAGGTGCGTTAGATGACATTTATCGGTTTTCCTTTCACTTGTTACGGAGTATAAGAACATTTTCCTCTATTTGAATCTTAGTGGCGGTGGCAAGCCTCGTTCGCCATAGTTCGATTTCTTCAACTTTGTAGCCAAGACTCTCAGCTATTTCAGCGAGAATTTTGGCGGTGGGAATGTGAGTACGGAAGAATGACATTTGATCGCCTACGACATAAGCAAGACGGGCATCGGGAGCCAACATTGGTTTCAGGCTTTCAAAATGGCGGTACATGCCGCCAAAATAGTGCTTGACGATTTTGTGGTAGAGCTTTTCAAAGCCAGATGTTTTCTTCAAATGAATGCGCTTTTCCTCAATTACTTTGGCAATCTTAGTTATGGAATCGAACGACTTTATATTGTCTTGGTCGTTATCGGTAACAAAGATGTTGCGAGAGTTGCTGCGGAGTAGTTGTTCTTTGAGTGTGCGCAGACCTTTTTTGCTGGAAATCAGTCCGAGGATAACGCTTTCAAGTCGAGTTGTACGTGTATAGTCCTTCTCGTTCGGATATGGTGGCGATGTGATGATAAAGTTGACATCAGCCTGATGTGAGGGGAAAAAATCGGAAACACGCCTTGCATCTCCGTGGACAATCTCGGTTCTACCGGCGATTGTTGGTTGTGAATCAAGATCGCATATCATTCGATCCACGAGTTGATAGAAGAAGTCGAGAACGTACGCATCTTTCTTTGGTTTGGTGCTGTAGACTTCCGGACCAAAAGCGACGTTGCCTGCGTGATTAACGGCTAGGTTTGCAAGGGCGAGAAGAAACAAGTCACGAGCTTGCTCGGTTGCGGCTTGCTCAATGCATTCTTTCAGAATGAGTACTCGACGCAATGGCTTCGGACTTATGAAGTCCTTGGGCAAAACAGCAAGTTGGTCTTCAGTTAATACTGGCTCGACCGCAAGCGGAGTGCCACGATGCGGCTGAACAAATAGGGAAACATCTTCGGAAAGGCCAAATTTGTCGAGAGAAGCAGATGCTGAAGAAATCACATCTTTGAATGCAAGACGTACTTCTGAAGGTGGAGTCTGCCAGTTGGTTTTCACTCGAGAAGCAAAGTAAACAACGGGATTCGCCTCTAAGCCAAGCGAATGAATATTTAGTTTTTTGCATTCAACATTAGTGGTTCCAGTTCCACAAAAAGGATCGAGAACAAGGTGCCCAGGAGTTATGCCAAACTTGTAAATATAATAGCGCACAAGGTGGGGTGGATATCCCAAAACAAATTGATACCAGGAATGAAACGATTTGTCGCCCGTCTGGGTTTGATTTCGAACCGAGTTTTCTATTTCCAAAATATTCTGCATAGTAAACACAAAATACAAAATCTATCTATGAATCCCAAGGGGCTAATTACGCAATAAAGTACAGAATCTTTTTCAAACTATCAAGTGCTTCGCCAAGTGTTTTGTATGCTCATCTTTTCACTAAGTGATCACCTTGTGACAAAGATCGGCTGGGTTAAGGTAGGAGAGTGAGATAAGAATGCGGCGCACTGTGAAGGCGCGCCGCATATATTTGATGGAGTTATTTCTTTTTCATCTCGTCATGCTTACATTCGGCTGAGCATTTTTCTTTGCATTCTTTGCTATCGTGTTTGCATTCACCTTTCGCCATCTTATCTTTGCATTCTTGGCTGTCGTGTTTGCATTCACCTTTCGCCATCTTATCTTTGCATTCTTGGCTGTCGTGCTTGCATTCACCTTTTGCCATTTTATCTTTGCACTCTTTGCTGTCGTGTTTGCACTCGGCGCCTTCTTTTTTATCGGCGCAAGCTTTCGCACATTTTTCATCTTTGGATTTTGTCGCATCCATTCCAGCGCAATCGCTTTTAGCGGTTTTATCCGTGCAGGTGGCTTTCTTGTCACTCATCGGGCATTTTGTAGCTTCTTTCTTCACCGATTTATCATCGCCTGCGTACAGAACGATTGAAGTTAACAATATTGCAATAGCAATAAGCAAAATTACTGAACTAAGTTTCTTCACTGTAGGGTATCTCCTTTCATTGAGATTTGTTGTTTTGACATTGTGTTTTTTTAATACTATCCATTTCCATGCAAAATCGTCCAAGGACGAGTGAGAAAAATTTTTCCTGCTGTTGTTGGGTAAGGATTCCCTTTTCGTCAAGAAGACGTTTGACGATCTGCCTCTGCATCGTTGCCTGAAGTGAGTCGATTTGTCGTAATGCCGCATCGATCTTCGCGTGGTCGGAATTCTTCTCCATCAATGTATTCACCAGTTCGATCCTTCGTGCCTTCATTTGTATAGTCAGGGCTTCAATGAGTGGACGCGAGGAATTCTCAACTGCGTTTAAACGATTTATTTGGTCTTCCGTGATGTCAAGGTGTTTTCTCATATAGCACCCATGATCTTCCGTACTATCCATAGCACAGGTTGGCTTTGTGCAGCACCAGCGCTGGTATACAAATGTACCTAAAGCTGAAAGATTGACGACCGTTAGAAAAACCAGTGTGATGATGAACCATTTTTTCTTCATGAAATTCCTCACTTCCTCTCAGCAGACGTGAGTACAATTACCTGCCCGATCGACTCGTTCGAGGATAGTTCAAATGAGTCTAAGTGATATGTCCGTGCAAAATATTCTGTTGCTGTAACTTCAGAAGGTTGTTGTACAGAACTCTGGGGAAGATTCCCTAAATAATTCCCAAGGAAAATGGAAATAATGAGCAACGCAATGGCTACCGAGTAACGGAGAGCGGGGATATATTTTTGAATAACAATATCGGGTGTTTCAGATTGCGCAATGCGGGCTTCGAGTTTAGTCCAAAGAAAAGGCGATGGTCGTAATTGTTCGATGGCAATCCCGTTCTTCCAGATTTTCGAAAGCACTGTAATCTGTTGACTGCAGTGCGGGCATTGAGGGAGGTGTTTTTTTACCTCGATCGTATCTTTCTCACCGAGACTGCCATCGATGTACAGGAGCAAATTTTTTCGGATACTTCTGTGACTCATTCTTTAAAACCTTTCATAGATTAGACAATATATTGGGACTAAACTTGCGGTCATAGATTTTTTAGGTAAGGAAGTAACTTTTTGCATAAATTCTGTTTCCCCCTAAAAATGCGTGATTCTATTGAAGATACCGAACATTCCAATACTTTTGCGATCTCTTGGTATGATAATCCCTCATACCTATGGAGAATAAGAGCAATGCGCTGCTGCTTCGGGAGTGAGTTCATTGCATGTTGAATGATTTGTTCGGTCTCTTTTCGTTCCATCGCGATATCGGGTCTATCGTCTGTGGTGTTGCCTGAGAGTTGCTCATTCTCCGTATCGGAGAAAATATCAAGGGAAATCCACCTCTGGCGCTTCTTCCTTGCCTGGTAATTTAGACAGTGGTTCACAGCAATGCGGTAAAGCCATGTTGAAAGTTTTGATTCTGAGCGGAAGTGTTTCAGTGTCTTATAAGCATTCACGAATACATCTTGGGTAATGTCTTCGCCCTCGTGTCTGCTGCCCAACATGCGATAGCAGACGTTGAATACCATAGTATGGTACAATTCGAATAATTCTCGAAAAGCCGAATCATCGCCAATTTGAAGTTTTTTGAGTAGCTCTTGATCGTGCACGAATTGTTTTTGGGGTAGCTTAAGGTTGATAATGTTAATAATTTGACAAATGAATGTAAGAAAACTTGATGACAAAAGTAAGAACTCCGACTTCTGACTCGGATTCAACTTGAGAAGAACTCGGAGTTCTGAACATGATATTATATACTAAATTGCTGTTACTTCATCGGCGGCATACCGGACTGTGCCCACTCTTCTTTTGCGGGACCGTAAACTCCCGGAACTTTCAAACCTGCTTGGCGCATTAGCACGGTCATCTGTGCGCGGTGATGGATTTCATGCTTCACAAGTGATGCAAGTGTGGTTGAGCGCGTCCATTTTTCACCATACATCTCAATTTCTTCTTTCAACATCGCATCGTTCCATCTCTTCTGTACATCATCACCTACAGATTTGGCTGCTTTCTCGTATGCTACAGCGATTACTGCTGCTGATGTCGGTTCGGGTGAATTCTCCGCAGGTGCTTTGATGGTCAATCCGGCTTTTCCACCCATCTCTCCTAAAGTTAATGCGATGTGCCATGCAAGAAAACCAAGTGTTCTGCCATCGGCAGTTACTTTTTGTGAAAGAGACGTATCAGTGAGTGCTTTAAGGATTTTAATTGTAGATTCGCTCTCGTTCTTCCAATCGGTGGTGAAATCATTAATGGTTTTGTACATAAATATTTTCCTTATAATTGGTGTAAATTTCTTATTAAGGTGTCGGCTTAGTCATTTTCTTTAAATCATCCATATATTTCTTTGCACACTCAGGACAAAATCCATGACTAAAGACAGCATCTGAATGCTTCATGATGTACGATTCTACTTGCTCCCAGTATCCTTTATCATCGCGAATCTTCTTACACGAAGCACAAATGGGTACCAAACCGCTCAATGTTTTAACATTCGCAAGAGCATCTCGTAACTCAAGAAAAAGCTTTTCCCTTTCTTCTTCACTTTGTTTTCGTTCACTCATATCGCTAAGAATTGCAACCGAGCCGTAAATATGACCTTCTCGATCTTTCATAGGAGCGCCACTGACATACACCCAGATAGGTTCGCCTGATTTCTTAAGTACTTGAATTTCATATCTGTCGGCAATGCCATTGGTGCGTAAACGATTCTTTTCCTTTATTATCTCTCTATAATTTTCATCGACAAGAATTTGTAACCCAACTTTTCCTACAAGCTCTTCTTCCTGGTATCCCAGCATTTGACATAAACTATTATTGACAAAAAGGATAACGTCGTCGTTGTTAGCCAGTATAGCACTATCGTTCAATGTATTAACAAGAGTCCGATATTGTTCTTCAATCCGCTGGAGCGTCATTTCCATTTGTTTACGCTCGGTGATATCGATCCAGATACCAACGGTCTCTTTTGGTATTCCTTGTTCATCGCGGGTTAGAACAAGGTGATCGGTGAACCAACGATACGAACCGTCAGCACAATGCCAGCGATATTCAGTTGTAATATAATTCGTTTTAAGCACCTTCCCATAATCTAACAATACACGTTCACGGTCGTCGGGATGAAGTCGTGTTTGCCAGAATGTTGTATTTTCTGTGAATTCCTTTGGTGCGAAACCTGTCATTTTTTCTACTTGATTACTGATCCATGTTGTCGCCAAATCAGCAGAAGCTCTGCCTGCGTAGAAGACCATTGGCAGCGAATTAAGGACAAGTTTTTGATGTTGTTCATTTCTGAGTAATTTTTCTTCCGATTTATTTTTTTCGATCACATCCGCAAAGATCGTTCCAGCTATTCTGAGCAAGCTTACTTCATCGTTTGTCCATGTGCGTTTAAATTTAACAGAATCGAAACCGAGAAAGCCGACTAATAAATTACTGGAAACCATAGGTACAACAACGACCGATTTAATATCTTGCATTTGAAGAATTTCCTTTTCAGCGTTGGCTTCAACTGGCATGTCGCTAACGTTAGGAACGATAATATTCTCAAATCGTCGAAGTATCTGCATCCACCATGGGAATACTTCAACAGGAAGACCTTTAAGATTTTTAATCTCCGGCTCGATTCCTTCTGCACACCATTCGAATGTATTATCCATCTTCGTTCCGTCCTCCGAAAACATAAAGATATAACTGCGGTCAACCTTAACAAATTCTCCGAGATGCTGAAGCGATTTCTCGATTGCCTCATCAATCCGTAGTGTGTCAACTTTAATAAATTCTGTCGATATAGTGGTAATAACTCTTTGGAATTCATTGTGATAAAGTAATTTTTCTTCGGCACGTGTGCGGTCTGTGATATCCCGCCCAACACCAACCAGGGCAACTGTTTCTCCTAATTCATTCTTTACGATTGATGTCCACAGCTCAACGGGGAAATCAGCGCCATCTTTGCGGTGGTTGATAACTTCTCCATACCAACCTCCGGCAAGAGTAGCGGGAAGAATTTGGTTTGCGACTTCAGCTTTCATTGCGAGAGAACGGATAATCGAAATATTGTTCCCTACCAATTCTTCGTTTGAATATCCGTAGGTTGTAAGAAATGATTCATTTAGAAAGAGGATATTATTATTGATATCCGTAATGGAGATACAATCCTTTGCAGATGCCACAGTTTGAGCAAGCAATCTAATCTTTGCTTCTGCATGTTCGGATTTAGCAATTTCATTCTTGAGTTCTCGCCATCTGCGGTAAGAAAAAATACCGAATGAAAATGCTAATATTACGAGTACTAAAACGATTTCATCAAGTTGGAAATGTTCGCCATACCTTCGCCATTCTTCTACTATTTCAAAGAAATTAAAAACAACTGCAAAAGCGAAAAAGATAACAGCAATGATTAAGATTATTGCCAAATCTTTAAATGCCTTCCCCCATTTTCTGTGTACTCTAATATATTCCATACTCATAATTTTGTCTCCAATTAGTACCTACAGTTAAAGACATTTACCTGAAATGGCTTTCAATAATGTTCATTAGGTTTATTCTACAGCATCAGGATGTTAAAGGAAAATTATCCTACATAGATTGTTAAAAGATCGGAATTGTTTGACCTTCTTCGGGTAAGGCAAGAATGGCCAACCATGGGGCCCTGCGACCGAAGAGAATTACCGGTAAATGAATGTAATAGATCGGTTGATGAAATGCAATATTAATGATAAATGTAAAATATTAGGAATTTGTAGCTGATTGAACGGCTTTAATGTATTTATTCAAGCCAGAGGCAGGTAGAATGTATCGGAGCAGTTCATTATGATTAAAATAACAGAACCATTATCCAAATAGTTAAAACTATTGTAGCTAAAATCGAAATCACCACTCTGGAAACTATATCCACAGTTTGGGCTGGATGAAAAAGATTATCGCTTAGGTTTCATGAGTGCCCTAAAATTCGATGCGGTGTGTATAATTCTTCGAGAAATTTTATTTCATTATCATCTAAGATGATCTCAAGCGATTTAACTGCGTCATCAATTTGCTCAAGTTTCGACGCGCCGATAATAGGCGCAGTAATGTGTGGTTTGTTGAGCATCCATGCAAGTGCGATCTGTGCCGGTTTAACGCAGCGTCGTTTGGCAAGCTCTACAACGCGATCTGCAATTTTAAAATCCGATTCCGAATAATAAAGGTCGTGCGCGTATTTATCGGTTTTTGCGCGACTGGTATCACCTTCGAAGTTCGGTTTGCGGTTACCGGCGAGGAAACCGCGTGCAAGCGGACTCCATGGGATGATCGCGATTCCTTCTTCTTTACAGAGCGGAATCATCTCGCGTTCCTCTTCACGATAAATGAGGTTATAATGATTTTGCATCGATACGAATTTTGCCCAATTGTACTGTTCTGCAACACGAAATGTTTTAGCGAACTGATATGCGAACATACTGGATGCGCCGATGTAACGCACTTTTCCGCAGCGGACGAGGTCGTTAAGCGCTTCCATAGTTTCTTCGATGGGAGTTTCATAATCCCAGCGATGGATTTGGTAGAGATCAACATAATCAGTACCGAGCCGTGTGAGCGAAGCGTCTATTGCATCCATTATGTGTTTGCAGGATAAACCTTGATCATTGGGATTATCACTCATAGGGAAATATACTTTTGTTGCAATGATGACTTGATCGCGCTTGGTAAAATCTTTCAACGCCTTGCCGAGGATTTCTTCACTCTTACCAACGGAATACATATCGGCAGTATCGAAGAAATTTATTCCAAGTTCGAGAGCATGTTTGATGCAGGGTCTGCTTGCCTGTTCATCTAATACCCACGAGCGCCATTCGGGAGAGCCGTAAGTCATTGTGCCTAGACAGATGCGAGAAACTTTGAGTCCGGTTTTACCGAGATGGATGTAGTTCATCTAATATTATCATGTTTAATTTTTTATATCGTGTAGATTCTGTGTTCTCAGCGTCTCCGCGGTCAAATATTTTCACCGCTGAGTCGCAGAGTTCACAGAGTGTTAACGTTTCAAAAGACTGATCCAAACTCCACCACCACCGATGATAAACATAATTGTCGCTTGCACTAACGTTTTATAGGCAATAGTTTCACCCATCAGGGCATCGTACGAGAACCATCCACCCAAAATTATCAAACCCAGATAGATAGCGAGCATAATTTGTCTGGATATTTTATTTGCCTGCGGAGTTTCTATTGCGAAGAATCGGTTATAGAGAATGAGTCCGAACATCGCAACCAAACCAAGACCGGCGAATGTGAGCCAGAATGTTTTAATATCCGCCTCGATTCCTGCTTGTCCTACGAGAGGTTTAAGCAGTGACTCATACATCAGACCCCCAAGGTTTGAACCAACCAAACTTCCAATCACACCATATAAAAACGCATAACCCATGTAGACGGCTTTTTTATCTGCCGGAGCAACAAGTCCTATGTAGCTGTAATATTTAGGATGCGCAGTCATCTCACCGATTGAGAAGACGGCAATTCCTATTATGAATATCCAAACGTTAGACGCGAATGCGAGGCAAACAAACCCAAGCGTGCCGATGAAAATCCCGGCGACCATAGTTAAAAGAGGTTTTGTGTTTTTTACTATTCTACTCACTATCACCTGTAAAAGAATTATAGTACCGGCATTAATAACGGTAACATGCTCAGCATCAAATTTGAGATTGATACCTATCGAGGCAAATGCGTTATTGATAGGCGCTACATCAATAAAATCGCGAAGGAACCATAAGACAGAGCCGAAATTTTGGAAGTATAAAATCCAGAAACCGGAATAGACGAATATCATCAACATGAATCGCGCATCGCCAAGCACCATCGCCATGCCGCCTAAAACTTCTTTCAATGTTTTTGTGCTCGATGGCTTTGGCGGATCTTTGTAGAAAAATAATGTTGGAATAAACATCAGCGCTGTGTAAAGAGACGAAGCGATGAAAACATAATTCCATGAAAAGCCCTTCAAGTAACTTACGGCAAGCGGGGCGAGGAATGCGCCAAGATTTATCATCCAGTAATAAATCCCAAAACCGAAGCCGGAATTTTGCTCGTTGGTGGTGCGGGCGAGCGTTCCGCTGATAATCGGTTTAAACAAGCCGGCGCCTGTTGCCATCACAAGCAAACTTGCAAACACAGCGCCATACGCGCTCATGTTTCCGCTTATGAAATATCCGGTTGATAGAAATGCGAACGCAACGATGAGCATTCTTCTATATCCATATCTATCTGCAAGTGCGCCGCCCAAAATCGGGATGACGTAAGTGCAGGCATAGATCAAACTTTGCAAGAAGCCGACCGATTGTTCTGTGAATCCTAATCCGCCTTCTCTGATTGAATTGGTGAGATAAATAGCGAGAACGGAATTCAATCCGTAATAAGCGGCGCGTTCGAACAGTTCCATGACATTGGCAACCCAGAAAACGCGTGGAAAGGATCGTAATAAACTTGGAGGTTTGTTTTCCATATAATTTATCTTTTGAAATATTGTAATGGATTTGAATTATGTTCCGTCAATATACGTGTATCGGCTCAAAAGTCAAAATATAAAATGGAAAACCATATCTTCAATAGCCATTATTCCGCTGGTTTTTCTCTTGCTTCTCACCCTCTTTCTTCGGATATTTAAAGGAATTTATGGATTTTCCTCCTGAAAATATAAAAGATCGGGTAGAAAGACTCTTCACAAAAGAATATTTCCGCGATAGCATAGCCATAAAAATTATCATCGCTGTCGTGATCGTTCTTTTAGGAGTTTTTATGTTTCCACATCCCGAGTTGATGGAATATAATTACAGCGTCGGGTCCGTCTGGGTTGAGAAAGATTTGATTGCTCCTTTTGCCTTTCCGATTTATAAAGAACTTCGTGAATACGAACGAGAACGCCAGGAGGCGTCCCGTGAAGTTATCCCTGTTTTTGTTCGAAGTGAAGGGAATGAGAGATTAAGCATAGATAGCGTCAAATTAATATTAGGTACGGTATCTCGTGCCGTTGGTGCCTCGAAGCGGTGGAATAGAAATCGGGCACCAGCCGATTCGCTCGCGTACGCAAACAGTGTTGCTTCATTGTCATCAACTCTCTCACAGTCAGATTGGAAATTATTATCAGAATCCCAGGAGAACGCAAAGAAGGGTGCGGACGCTATCATCCAGAGATTCGAAAAGATATTGCCCCCCTTGATGACTGAAGTTCTTAACGGCGGTATATTAGATCATGCCAAGATGAAGCAAACACATTCCAATTTCGCTTTGAGGAAGGGTGTCACAGAAGAAACTATTTCTTACGATACCGTTTATGATCTCGAAGAAGCTCTGAATTTAATCGGCGCACGGCTGATAACTGTACTCGAGAAAGATATTGAAAGAGATATAGCGTTAAAACTTATTCGAACCGCGCTGCAGCCAAATCTTTTGTTCGATCAAAACGCCACCAATCAATCATTGCAAATTGCTTTAGATAACGTAGCACGCACGATCGGGTTCATTCAGCAAAATGAAAGGATCGTCAGCAAGCACGACCGAATCATGGAGCAAGTCAAATTGGCGCTTGATTCCTTCCGGCGCGCAAAAGCAGAACGGGGAACCAATTCAAATAACTGGAAGCATTGGTTAGGCGTTACACTCCATATATTAATCATCCTCAGTCTATTCGCATTATATTTATTCTTGTTTCGCAAGAAGATATTCAATGATAATCCCAGGCTGTTGCTTATCGCCATTCTTTTATTGATGGAAATGTTTTTCGCCTATCTGACGCTGACCATGAATTTCCAGGAACCGCTCCAGTATTTAATCTTTGTGCCTGCGGCGTCCATGTTACTGGCAATTATTTTTGATACAAAGGTTGCGTTTTACGGAACGGTTACCATAGCGCTTCTGGTAGCCGGTATTCGCGGTAACGATTATATGATAGGACTTTCCTCGATAGTTGCAGGCGCGTTAGCGGCATATACCGTTCGCGATATCCGCAGCCGCACGCAAATCTTCTGGTCGATGATTTATATCTTCGCAGGTTACACAATCTCGATAGTTGCATTATCTTTTGAACAGCTTGAGAATTTCTCGAAGATCATGTCCGAAGTATTATTCGGTTTAGCCAACGCGATCATCTCGCCGGTGCTTACGTACGGCTTACTTATTTTTTTTGAAAGAGTATTCAAGGTAACGACGGACTTAACATTTCTTGAAATATCAGACTTAAATCATCCATTGATGAAAGAGCTGTCGGAAAAAGCGCCCGGTACATTCCATCACAGCATCATAATCGGCAATCTTGCCGAAGCTGCGGCAGAGGCGATAGGCGCAAATTCTATACTCGCAAGAGTCGGTGGATATTATCACGACATCGGTAAAACTTTGAAGCCTGAATATTTTGTAGAAAATCAGGTCGGACCTCACAGTCGGCATAACCGGCTTAAACCGCGGATGAGTGCTTTGATTATTTCATCTCATGTAAGGGAGGGAATCGAGTTAGGTCGTGAAAGGGGATTGCCGGAGGTCGTTTTGGATTTTATTCCACAGCATCACGGAACGACGCGAATATCATTTTTCTACGATAAAGCATTAAAGCAAGCAGCAAAGAAACCTCAAAAAGATGAGATTCATGAAGAAGATTTTATTTATCCTGGACCGAAACCGCAAACGAAAGAAACGGGTATCGTCATGCTTGCCGATTCGGTTGAGGCAACCACACGATCACTCATCGATCTCACTCCTCAGAAATTAGAAGCTGCAATCGATAATGTAATCAAGCACAGGTTTATGGAGGGTCAACTCGATGAATGCGAGTTAACACTTCGTGAATTGACAAAAATAAGAGAAGGGTTTTTAAAGATGCTGCTTGGCATACACCATCCGCGTGTCAAATACCCCGAGCAGGAAATTATGGAAACTCCGGTTGCAACAAAACATCCTGAGGTTTTGCAGAAACAAACAGACGCTCCAGATATTACCAATCAAGAGGTGAAAGATGATGCCTTGGTTCCACCTATGAGTAACGATAATCCTCCGGTTGAGACTAATGTTAATCCTCCCGGGACGAATACCCGGTCTCCGGATGATTCAAAGCCCGAGAATCAAAATTTATGAAAGAACATCTCAGGTCTTATCTTCATTTTCTGGAACTCGAAAAGAATGCGTCATCCAATACGATCGCTTCTTACAAAATTGATCTGGAGAGATATTTTGAATTCCTTGAAGATGCGGGAATCACCGCTCCGAACCGTATAAAAGAGAAACACGTATCAAAGTTTTTATCGGTACTTCGTGAAATCGGATTAGCGCCCAAAAGCGTTGCCCGAAATTTGTCGTCCATCAAAATGTTTCATAAATTTTTAGTCGGAGATAGGATCGCAAAAACAAATCCTGTAGAGAATATCGATACGCCTAAGCTATCCCGAACTTTACCCGACGTTCTTAATCAGGATGAGATAGAAGCCATACTTAATCAACCCAATCCGATGGAACCGTTGGGGATACGGGATAAAACAATTCTTGAAACGATGTACGCGACCGGTATGCGGGTGACTGAGGTGATCAAGTTTAAACAGTCGGATATTTATAAAGAAGATGGATTTGTAAAAATTTTCGGTAAAGGTTCCAAAGAACGACTGGTGCCAATAGGAAGATCGGCGCTAAGATGGATTGAAAAATACAGGCACGAAGTCCGCAATAAACTGGCTGAGAAAGGCATGGGGCAAGAGGTACTGTTCCTGAATGCTCGCGGCAAACCGATGTCACGTATGGCAGTCTGGAATATTGTTAGGGCTTATACATTGAAATCGGGTATTAAAAAAGAAGTGCATCCACACACGTTCCGGCATTCGTTTGCAACTCATCTGCTTGAAGGCGGCGCCGATTTGCGTGCGGTTCAGGAAATGTTAGGACATTCGGATATTGCAACCACCCAAATCTATACTCATATTGATAGAGAATATTTAAAAGAAGTTCACAAAACGTTTCATCCAAGGGGATAGCATGAAAAAAAACGAAACGAATCCAACAACACTCAACGATCTGCGAAGCGATATTATCGGCATCGATACAATGGTGCCGCTGCTGGATGGCACACAGCGTCGGTACATCTTTTTGGATAATGCCGCAAGCACACCGACTTTTCGCAGTGTTCTTAAGTGCATCGAAGATTTCATGCCGTGGTATTCGGGTGTTCATCGAGGCACGGGTTTCAAATCGCTTGTAGCGACGGAATTGTACGATCATGCACACGATATTATAGGGAACTTCGTCGGTGCTGATCTTTCTTCCAATGTTGTTATACTTGTCAAGAATTCTACGGAAGCAATCAACAAGCTTGCGAATCGACTCAATCTTTCGAAGGATGATGTGGTGATTACAACCATCATGGAACATCACTCGAACGATTTGCCATGGCGGAAACATTGCAAAGTTGTTCACATCAACGTCGAGGATGATGGTCACCTCAAGTATGATGATCTTCGATCTGCTCTCAAGACGTACAAAGGTAAAGTCAAAGTTGTCGCCATTACAGGCGCTTCCAATATTACCGGTATCTGCATGCCCATGTACGATATAGCGAAATGGGCACATGAAGCAGGTGCAATGATTTTTGTCGATGCCGCTCAGCTTGCGCCTCATCGTCCAATCGACATATTACCGGACGCCGATCCGAGCCATATCGATTTCATAGCGTTCTCGGCTCACAAAATTTATGCACCGTTCGGCACCGGTGTCCTTATCGGACCGAGAAAAGTTTTTGAAAAAGGCGAACCCGATACAGTCGGTGGGGGAGTGGTCACTGCCGTTTCGCTTGACGAAGTTTACTGGAGCACTCCTCCGGATAAGGATGAGGCGGGAAGTCCGAACGTAGTCGGTGCGATTGCGTTGGCGAAAGTTATTTCTATGATGGAGGAAATCGGCATGGATAAAATCGCGCAACACGAAACTGAATTGCTTGATTATGCTTACAAAAAGATTAAGGGGATTCCCAGGATAATTCTATATGGTCCGACAGATAATTTCAAGAACAAAGTTGGCGTCATTACGTTCAATGTTGAAGGAATGCATAACGCGCTTGTTGCTGCGATCTTCGGCGCCGAAGGCGGTATCGGTTTGCGCAACGGCTGTTTCTGCGCTCACCCGTATGTGAAGCGATTACTGAAGGTTACACCTGAAGATGATCGGCGATTGACTGCCGAGATGGTTTCAGGGAACAAAACAAATCTTCCCGGATTGGTAAGAGCATCACTCGGCTGTTACAATAATGAAGAAGATATCGATATTTTTATAGATATGCTTCATAGAGTAGTGCGGGGCGATTATCGCGGCGAATATGTTATGAATCCGAAAACGGGAACATTCTCCGCCAAAGGTTATAAACCCGATCTCGGTAAATGTTTTTCCATTGATGAATCAACTCGGCACAGGATTGAACGATATCCATCAGAAGCATCATAATCGTTTTATGCACAACTTAAACTTTAAACTCATAACTTATAACTCATATACTCCATGTTAGAGCATATATATATACTCCCGATTCTTCTATTCTCTGTTGTCATCCATGAACTTGCCCACGGCTGGATGGCGTTGAAGCTTGGCGATCCCACGGCAAAGGCAATGGGGCGCTTAACCCTAAATCCAATACCTCATATAGATTTGGTAGGATCGATCTTAGTGCCGATGTTTTCTCTTTTCGTTGCCGGACAAATATTTATTGCATGGGCAAAACCCGTTCCGGTAAATCCGATGAACTTTTCGAATTATCGCAGGGATGATATCTTAGTTTCTATTGTCGGACCGATTTCCAATATTTTGCTTGCTTTCTGTTGCACGCTGTTATTTATATTTCTCGCTCTCATTGCACAGCATATGCCGATATCCAGCTTAATCGTTCAGGATAGCATTACATTTTTACTCAACATGTTTGCCGGCGGCATAACTCTCAATATTGTTCTAGCGGTTTTCAATATGATCCCGATCCCGCCGCTTGACGGTTCACATGTTGTAGCGTCTCTTCTTCCGGATGAACTAAGCGAACGGTATAGAAGTATCGGTTTTGTCGGGATATTCATAATTCTTATTTTAATGCGATGGCAGCCGTTTAATATTCTTTTCAGTACGATCATCAGTGCGTTATCGTATCCGCTAAGGATACTGATTCAGATGTTTGTATGAAGATAAACAATGCCGTAACCGTTTTCAAGACATGATGCGTTGATATTTGAAAAACAGATGATCAAATGAAAAATATAAATGTTGCCGTAGTTGGCGCCACCGGACTTGTTGGAAGAAAGATGATTCAAGTTCTCGAAGAAAGAAAATTTCCTGTAGAAAAACTTCGACTTTTTGCTTCAGCAAAGTCGGCAGGGACAACAATCGTTTTTAACGGTCAGCCGGTTGATGTTGACAAGTTGACAAAGGAAAGTTTTAAAGGAATAGATATAGCATTATTTTCCGCGGGTGGGGCAATCAGCAAAGAGTTTGCACCTCATGCGGTTAAAGCCGGAGTGCTTGTCATTGATAACAGCAGTGCGTGGCGGATGGAGCCAGATGTACCGCTTGTAGTACCGGAGGTTAATCCACAAGATATCTTGAAACATAAAGGAATTATCGCTAACCCGAACTGCTCTACTATCCAGATGGTTGTGGTTTTAAAACCGCTTCATGATAAGTGGCGAGTGAAACGTGTCGTAGTGTCGACTTATCAAGGTATAACAGGTGCTGGCAAGAAAGCAGTAGATCAGCTTGAAGGAGAGCTGGCAAAGAGAACAAATGTTGAAAAGAAATTTCCACACCCGATTGCTTACAATGTTCTTCCGCAGATTGATGTCTTTGTTGACGGAGGTTATACAAAGGAAGAAATTAAAATGGTCAACGAGACAAAGAAGATTATGGGAGATGATTCGATTAAAGTAACTGCCACTTGTGTTCGGGTGCCTGTTACAGGCGGACACAGCGAATCGGTGAATGTTGAGTTTGAAAAACCATTCAAAACCGAAGAAGTATTTGATTTGTTACGGAAGGTACCAGGAGTTACACTCATGGATGATGTTGCGAAAAGCATTTATCCGATGCCCATCTGGTCGCACGAGAAAGACGATGTCTTTGTTGGCAGAATCCGTCGCGATGAGACGATAGCAAATGGATTGAATCTCTGGATAGTATCCGATAATCTCCGCAAAGGTGCAGCGACGAATGCAGTGCAGATTGCGGAAGAATGGATTAAGCAATTCTCCGCCTGAGGCGGATGCGCCTTTGGCGCAAAAATTAAAAAGTAAAAAAGGTCAGTTGACTTGGCAAAGCCATCCCTTTGGGAAAAGTCAATTGCAATTGATACAGAAAGAATTTATTGTTCTCATCATCAGTATTTATTGCAGTTCACTTCAGTGAACTGATTAAAGAAATAAAATTGATATGGCTTCAGCCACATAGAATAATGATCCTAAGATGTTTGCATCTCTTACCAGTATTTGGTATTTTAAACCCGTAATAAATTGATAATCTAAACGGGTCACAATTGAAAACAAAAGGTAAAAATAAAAGTCAGTCAACTTACGAATTTGTGGACCAAGATTCTCCATGTGGCAATATCGTCTCGCTTAAATCTTTTATCGAGCGGATTAGACATTTCCCATCACCAGATCCCAGTGTTTTGCCTCAGCGGAGCAATTTTGCTTTTGTCGATGTGCATCGGCCCGTCCGTGATATCAATCGCGATTTGTACAAAAAACTATATAAGGAGTTCTTAGACACTTATATGTCAGAAGGGCTACTTCATCCGGGCATCTATTTTCTTTTTGATTATTATAATTCAACAGTAAAGTTCTATTACATTGGTATTTCTGGTACGAAGAGGAATCCTAATCGCCCATTGTGGGAAAGGATTGAAGAGCATCTAAAGAATAAAGACATTATATTTTACTCTATAGCTTTTCCTGAGCGGATTGAGATATACAGGAATGAAACTAAGATTTTCTATGAAGATGGCAATTATTCTGGAAAGAAAGACGAGTATAAACGTCAGTTCGATGCTCTTAAAGTTACGACTATCAAATATATTGCTTGGATCAGTCACACTATATTCGATTACGCAACTTGGGATGCGGTAGAAACATTCTTTATATCACAAAAACGTCCACCTGCAAATTTCAAAAAAATTGACGCGTCTCCCAATATGCAATATAGTCCTCAGTTCGAAGTGATAAAAAACTATTTTTTTGACAATCTTGTTGAGCAGCTAAACCGGAAATGAACATTTTGCGCATAGAGCTTGCAAGACTTCTCATCGACATCTGCCACCGTTTCAGAAGTATCATATTGTGGATGAGTTGCTGAGCGTGGTATGATAAGGCGTAGAGTACTGTCGCAGTTCTTCCATACTGTTCTCACACAGATTCAACAGCTAAAAGCATCATGACATTACAAATTCGACACGCTAATATAAGCATAGATAGTATTTGTCGTGACGCTATATTTGATGTTTACCAAAACGGAATACGTGATGCATTACAGAAGCGCCTATCACAGGCGTTTGGTAATGAATGGCTGGAAAAGGTGAAAGAAGAATTATTTTTTAAGAAGGACAAAGAGGGCGAAGTAGAATGGGATAAAATGAAAACGGGGGCAAAGAAAACCAGAGAAAGCAGGGGGTATTATGCACCGATACAGAACGAATCTGAACTTCTCGGACCCAGTCAGTTTCAGAAGATCATTGAGAAATATTACGGCATCCTCTTTCCTAATTATGATCCTGCGTTGCTTAAAAAAGAAAAGGACCGACTGTTGAAAGAAACACAAAACGTTGTTGACATGAGAAACCTTCTTGCACACTCTGGAAGTCAAGGCATTACGTTTGATGACGCATTTCATGCAATGAGGGCTGCAAAAACTATTTTAAAAAAATTTGAAAGACAGGAATCTGAGCGAATAGAAGATTTGATAAAACAGTTAATCAAAGCAGAGGAACCTGCAAAAGATTTCAACTTTCAAAACTATCTCAGTAATCTGATCAAGGATACTGACGTTCCCAATTATGTCGAGAGGAAAGACATAGAGGATAAATTACTTGTAGCTAAGAATATTATTGTAACAGGATCGCTCGGTGTTGGTAAAAGTTCTATGCTGAAAGTTGTCGTTCGAAAACATGCGCATAAACGACTAAAGGGAGAAACGAATGACAAGATTCCATGCTTTCTAAATCTCGGTAGCGGTGGAACGATCATAGACGAGATTCTCAGTCAGTTTAGAGGAGAATTCGGAAGGGAAGAGGCAGAAGAGTTCATTCTTGCTGGAAAATTCTGGATCATTTTTGATGGTGTTGACGAGACAATAAAATTCAAATCTACTTTTCCCAAAATTTCTAGTTTTATCAGAGGATTTCCTAAGAATAGGTATGCCATATCGATTAGACAAGAAATTTTCAGTAATCCACAATATGGAGAACATTCCTCAGAGCTAAAAAAGTTTGAGGAGATTAGGATCGAGGAGTTTAAGCTTGATGAAGCTATACAACTCTTACGATATGAATTGGGAGAACAATCTTCTCCAGAAGAAGAGAAAAGATTTACAGAATTCTGGGCACTTTTGCCTGACCATACACCGCTAGCAGTAATAATGACAGCAAGTATAATGAAAGACAAAGACTTACGTAAATACGTATATGAAAATCGAGGTAGATTTTATGAACAATATTTTAAGAAGAAATTAGAAGATGAAGTCGCAAAACTACAGGAAATACTTCCGAACACAGACAGCTTATTGGAAAGTATTTTGATAGCGATAGGATCAAAAGCTACCAAACAAAATACTTTTTCACGATCTGAAGTGATCTTGCCCCGATTTTCTGGACAATAAGTTAAGAGAAAAGATACAATTTT
>CAZFQL010000025.1:0-26972 GCA_964520905.1 uncultured Chlorobiaceae bacterium
CCTTTCTTTGATACTACCTTTTCTCCATGTCCTATTTTCTGGGAAAGATCAAAATCAGTTACCAAGGATTGAAAGACTCATAGCGATAATCTCAATTTCTCTTACTCTATTATTAAGGATTGAAAGACTCATAGCGATAATCTCAATTTCTCTTACTCTTATTATTGCTCAAGTAAAAAATAATTGATACTCTTTAAAAAGTTTTTATCTATACTCAACTGATACATTTCCAAATTTCTACTGCATTACCAAATGTTAATAAACAAGTTACGAAGAATTAGAGAATACCTATCATGAAATCTCCTTATTATGTATTGTTATTAACGACATTTGTTTGTAGTGTGATAATGTTTTTAGTTGTAGGTTATACGCCATCACCATCGATGTCGCTACGAACGCAGAATCGATCAAAATTATTACTAAAAATAACCATTATTATCATGTTTTTGAGTATTACAGTCAGCTTTTTGCTCGTGTAATTATGAATTATTGCAGTAATGGCATTTATTCATGAGCACCTTTTTCCCTAAGATTTGACTTTAAAATAAAACTTATTATATTATCCAACGCATTGATTAATTATCAATCATCATCCCCAAATATTCCAAAATGAATATCTTTAAGAATAATCGGAAGAATGTTTCTTTTTGCATCATTGCTTTAATATCCGTGTTTTTATTAAAAGGCTGCAGTGGGTGTAATGGATGTAGTGGGTGTAATGGATGTAGTGGGAATGGGTCAAGTGTTAGTTTACCATCGGGAGATTCAATAGCGGTTGCATTCAGCTCTAATGAAAGTATTATTACTACTTCAGGTAAACCGCAACTTAAAAAGGTCGAATTATTTATCGATGGCTCCGCATCGATGCGGGGATACCTGGTTAATGGTAATCAATTCATGGAAGCATTGCGTCAGCTGACACTTCTTTTTAGACCGGTCGGCAGTATGGTCTATCACAGGTTTGGAACATCGATCACCAGCATGGGTACAAATATCTGGGAGGCAGCGCAGCAAAAAAGCTTCTACCCGGATGTTGATACAAGGTTGGATCTGGTAATCGACTACATCAATCGAAATGCTGCTGACACAACTATCTTCACAATTCTTACAGACGGAGTGCAATCGTATGAGAAAACTTATAATCTTATTAAAGTCGATAGTGCATTTGCCAACTGGGTGCGAGCGGATCATGCGATTGAGATAATCGGTTTCCGTAGTACCTTCAGCGGTAAGATCTACTCCGAGATGGGTGAGGGTGGCGTTATAAACTACTCGACCATTGATGGAGATGAAAGCTCGTATCGTCCGTTTTACTTGTATGTGTTCGCACCGAACGCATCGTCGCTAAAAAATTTCAACCAGCTCCTTGAGAGTGTAAATCTCCGTGGTCATGTCTTTAATCCCTCATCGCCTCTTGTGAAAGGCGGCGGCTTGGAAGAGAATAAACTAAGTTTCGATTCTCAGATACTGAGTCTATCAAGTAGGATGCCTGTGGGCAGACTATCGCGTGCTGTTGCCCTTTGCTGGAAGGAGACTGATGTATGGAGAAAGGAGAATTATACGTGGATAAAATTGCCGTACGAATTCACGGTGGATTCTTCTAATGCGGAAAGGATTCCATGGACCGGCAATATTGAGATGAAGACAACCGGGAAGCATTATGATGGCACCCGGTGGGAAGAAATCGGAGAGTATGTGCTTGAGTATTCAACTGAGAATGTGACGACAGCAAAGGATACTTTTGTTTGCCGCTCACAGATGAGCTGGACAATCCCCAAACCTTCACACAAAGGATGGTACGTTTTACAGGTGGGGATCTATCCGAGTACCGGATCACTTCGCATCCCCCAGTGGGTTGAAGAATGGTCGACAACGCAAGATAAAGAAGAACGATACGGCAACCGAACGTTATACCTTGCCGATCTCGTAAGAGGATTAGTAAATGAAATTACCGTTAAACAACTATTGACCAAACATTTTATACTTATAGGAGATTAACCATTATGTATGCTTTCCTATTGCCGTGGTTTTATCGCAAACCTGTGGACATCGCTGATGATCTCTGGGCAAATTTTGTATCGAGTTATGGATATGAATCAATTATCGAAGCTGTTCTCATCGGTGGAATCTGTTCGGCATTATTTTATTGGGTCGAGCCGCAACTCTTCCGTATAGATTCACACCAGGATGTGTTCCGAGTTCGACGCCCATGGTGGAAAGACCTCGGAGTCGGTGTCGCACTGGTTCTGGTTGTAATTGTTATGCGAGGGATCATGATTTCCATCAATACGTTAGCTAGAATTGAGATAGGTCCCATACTGTTTTCTTTTGTTGGCAGTCTCATAATTTTCATTCTTGTATACTCGATACTAACCTTTTTCTTCTCGAGTCCGATGTTTCGTTATACAGTACCGTACAGAAAAAGTAAACGTAGAGTTCAGCAAGAAGCAATCAGGGTAGGAGGGTAAATACATGGCAACTATAGGTCCAATTCAAAACTACGTAATTGCAGTCGGTGGCACTGGAGTGCGCTGTATCGAATCTCTCATCCATCTCTGTGCAGCCGGCATGGGTCCGGAACGGATGATGGTTTTCATCGTTGATGCAGATTCAGCTCACGGTAATGTAACCCATTTACGAACCCTCGTCACCGATTATCAAAAAATTCGAGACAGTCTTCAGATTGATAAGCCGGAGTTCTTTCATACAGAGATCGTCAAGCCCGAAGGAAACATCACGTGGAGTCCGTTTGACCTTTTCCCGAGCACTACGAAGCTCTTCAAATACTTGTTGAATTATGATGATCTCAGCGACGTGGAACGGGATGTGTGCAGCGTTCTTTTCACTGAGGGAGAACTTGCGATGGATTTGGCGAAAGGTTTCCGGGGTCACACATGCGTTGGCTCGACCTCCCTTGCACTGATGGAGCAGACGCTTGATAAGGATCCGTGGGCAGATATTCTTGGTAAGATTAAGAATGACCTCGGTGTTGGCAGAGAGGTTCGGGTGTTTGTCTGTGGATCTATTTTTGGCGGAACAGGAGCGTCCGGTATTCCAACGATAGGCAAGATTCTCGATCAGAACATTCAGAAGGGTAGAGACAAATTTCGGTTAGGTGCGACATTGATCCTTCCCTATTTCTCATTCAATCCATCAGAAGAAGACGTTAAGCGACTGGCGAGCGAGCTTTACATTAAGGCTGATGACCTTTTGCTCAATTCTCGTGCTGCGCTCGAACACTACGCTCTGGTATGGGCGAACGGGTTGGATTCCCCTTATCATGATACATACTTCCTTGGCGATAATCAACCCCTCAGCCAAGAATTTTCCGAAGGTGGACCCGAGCAAAATAATAAATTTCACTACGTCGAATTGCTCAGCGCTCTTGCCGCCGACCATTTCTTCAAGTCGCAGGTAGATGACATGAGCAGACGAAAACGGTACCATGCTAATCCTCGGCAACCGGATTATGCAGCAAAGGATAATGTAGGTAATACGCTCACCTCAAATCGAGTCGATTGGGAGGATCTGCCGTTAGGAGGTGATGGGGATATCTATCGCCGAAAGCTTCTCTATTTCACAATCTTAGGATACGCATACATTGACTTTTTCCACAAATTATTGGATGATCCGGGTTTCGAGAATAAGCCGCGGTGTATCCCATGGTTGGTCGAGAATTTCGACATTGAAAACCTCCGATCACTAACTGAGCAGGAAAAGCAGAAGAGGCTTGGGACGTATTTCACGGACTATTATATTAACTGGCTTAAACAAATCCACGAATCCGGGAATGTTCAGCTTTTCTCAGGAAACGCACTCGATCAATCTCCTGCTGAGCGCCTTGTGAGCTTGCTGCCGGTTGGGGAGGAGAAGTACAAGAAAACACCATTCAAGCGGCTGTGGAATTCTGCCTGTGAAGATGGGCAAGGTATTCTGGGCACTGGCACAGGAAAACTGATCAGTCTAATCTATAATGCAGTAGTTAAGTTCTCAAATGAAACATATCATTTGAAAGGAAAATAATAATATGCAAGCATTCTATCTACCCCAATTGGTTCCTAACCATCAAACAGATCGCGGAGTTGCAGGCTCCTGGGTCGAAGGAAGCAAGAATTTGTTCAATACTTTACCGCGAGATTTCAACGTTAGCGAGAAGGATTCGCGAACCGAGGTGATCAATGCAATACCCACAAGTTTCGCGCGGGCATGGCTTTTTTCACAAGCGTTATTCGCAGACTTGCCTGGGCAGAGCACTGCCTCTGCCGGAACTCAAGACGCTTCCGGCGCACCTGCAACGCCATTAAAGACTCATCCTCTGAAACAGCGAGTGACTGAAGAATGGCGCGGTTTGTTGGGCATCTTTTGCTTCCATGATCTTTTGGATATAAAGATTGAGAAGAGACATTATACACTTCCCGATAGCAAGGATGCAAATAAGAGCAATCAGCGTTTCGTTTCTGTGTTGAACGCGCTGCTGCCGGAACCGAAAGACGAATGGAGATATTTCGATCTCATCGTTGTAGACGACGTTATCCTTGGTTGTACCTCCCCCAGGACCATATTCTATACACCGGCTGAGTACGATTGCCCGGAGTCGATTCGATGGCGGAAAAAAGAGAAGGACGAGAAAAAATATCGGTTAGGCGACCCGACAAATTACTTCACCCATTCCCTGGAGCGCGGTTACCTTCGCTGCTGGCTGGAGGACATTCTAGAGAACGCTAAAAAAATAAGACGAGATCCACCTCGGGGTCCGCTGCTCGCAGTCCTGAGGCAATGGCTATCAGAGTTGGGCACTTCATCTCTGAGCACAACCATCAAACTCGGCGATCCGTATATCGACAAACCCCCATACTCATTCTTCACGAAGAGCATTCCGAAGGATGCACATGTCGAAGTGGATAAAATTTCTGTAGATGGTGCTAGTAGTGAGAAAGAAGGAGGAGACGCGGGCACACAGAAAACCAAGGCAATTGTAAGCAGTGTACTCTTGAAAACCACACGTCAAGATGTACTTCCTCCACTTGTTTTCCACGAGAAGCTCCTCACCAGCCAGTGGCGCGTGCATGGGGCTACAATGGGTGACATGGTTAAGATGCCGGATGGCGCTTCAGGAAATTCCTTTTTCACGAAGACCCGGTCGGAGATAAAGTACCCCTGGATTCGACCCGAAGTATATTTTATGAGTAAGTATCTCCTGAAGCTGCCACTGACGGAAAATGCAAGAGGAATGATAATAGACGGCAACACATATCTCTATCCGTTGACCGAATCGTTCTTCAAGTATTTTTCTCCAAAGGACATCTCTGTGAAGGCGCAGGGCGTTAAGGGGAATGCTATTGAGGTAACGCTCACACTCCCACTCTCGGACGAGCGAGTAGCTGTTACTAAAACCTACACGCCTGATTTCATTAAAGACCTCACGGCTATACCGCCGATTCTGGAAGTGTGGCCCAATTTTATTGCAGATGGTTGGAAACACTATTACTTTTACTCATCGACTGGTGGGAAGAGAAAAGAAGAGCGTCTGGAATACGACTTTGCTCCGCTGACTCTGGAAGAAGACCCCAAGCGTAGAAAAGAAGAACGGGATGAATCTTGTGTATGGCTCACAGCTAACTATCCTGATATTGTGATTGGAAGTTATGGCGGTGAATCAGTCGGAGTGATGATACTGAGAAAGCCTTCAAAGCTCGGATTCTCTTCGAAGAAGTGGACAGTTGGAGTCGATTTCGGAACGTCCAATACGGCGGTTATGTATCGTGTTGGTGATGATACGACCCAAGCGATGAAGGTAGATTTTCAGGATCGATGTGTTCCACTGATAAGCGTGGAACTTGCACGGAGACAGGTTAAACTACCCATAGAATTCTTTGCCTCGGATGTAATCCATTCTGACTTTCCATCTTTGTTTGTTGTTGATAAGGCAGACCCTTCAGTCGAGAAGGACATTCTAGGAGGAGTGACTTATACAAATACAACAATCACAGCCTGGAATGCGATTGACAACTTGAAAAGCGAGCTTAAATGGGCAGTAAGAGAAAGAGATCAGCTTCTTATCTCGGTAATGCTAAATCATATTGTTATACTGGTTTTAGCAGAAGCGAAAGCAGCCAGCGCCAACGAGGTCGAATTCCGGTGGTCGTATCCTACAGCCCTGAATCATTCCATTCGAACGCGTTTGGACGGATTCTGGAATGAGATGCTCGGAAGGCTTGAGATCGCGAAAAATATGCAGGCGAAGAAAGCGTACCGGTTAACGGAAAGCGAAGCGCTGGCGCAGTGCCTTTCCACGTTTGGCGGTGTACCCATAAAGACCGAATGCCCCACGGTTGCCATAGATATCGGCGGCGGCACGTGCGACATCGCTGTGTGGGCAGAGGACAATCCATTACTTCAAACCTCGTTTAAGCTCGCTGGCAATGACACCATCCCATATTTTGAAAAACATGTTGGAGGTGTGCTGGAAAAGATGGCGGAATGGGTAGGGTATTCAGAGCCTGATAAACAAGTGGTACTAGATGTCGCGGTGAAACATAATAATGCGGTGATCAACGCCATATTGCGCGATAATGAAAACCGGACAACAATTCGCCGGAGGCTGCGGGAAGGGAAAGAGCTTGATGAGCGAATGCGACAGGTTCGCACACTGATCTCGATTTTCTTTGGAGGTCTTTCCTTTTTTGCAGGCATGCTGACGAAGCATGCGATGAAGAAAATTCGGGGAGAAAAGTGGGAGGAAGAGATTGAGGAGAAGAATGTCCCCGCTGCCTTCTTGTTCCTGGGTGGAAAAGCTTCTCGCCAGATGGAATGGATTTGCGATTTCGATGAGTATTCAAAAGTTCTGGAAGCAATCTTTCGCTCAAGCTTCGGCGACACTCCGCTGGATTTCGAACTATGGCGCGCAGGTGATTTAGGTGGAAAATCGATGCCAAAGGAAGAAGTGGCTCGAGGGCTCGTTGCCGCTGACGTCACAAAACCCCGGGCAATGCCTGAGCCGGTCATTATCGTCGGTGAGGATGGCTATACAATAGGAAACAAATTATTAGCATGGGACGATATGATTACGGCACCACTCTCGGCAGGGCTGCAGCCTGGGAAGATCGGCTTTGTCTGGTTCGAGCATTTCCTTGATCACCTGAACAAACACCACGGGCGTCTTGGTTTAGATAGCGTAAAGCAGCCAATAGGATTCAAATCGTTAGTGCAAGACAGGATCCAGGATTCAATCAAAGCAGGTAAGGATGTAGTAGTCCAACCGATGTTTATCTTCCAATTGAAAACATTGATGGAGGGCTATGTTTCTTCGTGCAGATCGAAGAAGAAGGACGATTAAGGGTCCTGAATTATTTATTAGTGTGATTTTTGGACGAACCTCTTTGCTTCGAGTGGTGCACTAGTGTCAGTAATTTTGAGAAATCAAATGATTAACATTCACGCACATAAACAGATGGTGATCTCTCGCGCTGCCAGCGTTACCCTACTTCTTGTGTTTACGTTCTCTCTTTGCACTGCGGCAAGTGATCGTTTTAAGACCCGGCTTGACGTTAAATCAGATCGGATCGAATTCAAATTAGTCCATGACTCTTTACAAGGAACTTTAAAGGTATCTGCTGGCGATTCGATTCAGTCGTTTATCTTTTTTCAAGTGAAGCTGCAAGGCGGTGAGAAGATTCCTGCGGATCGTGATTCTGTCCTTGTAGAAGAAGGGACTGTGCCGGTAATATGTACCCTTCCTGTCTCGAAGTGGCAGTGCAGCGATTCTATCGAGATATTCACTTTCAAGGGTAAAGATAAACCCCATACTGAAACTCGCAAATTGAAAATTATCTGGCCCGAAGCGGACATCAAATACTTTGCAAACTGGCATATACTCGGTTTTCAATTCAAAAAAGATAGTATGATCGCTCAATTACGAGTCACACCTATCAACGAATGCGGGAAGCCACTTGTAATTGTCGCACAAGTGCGCAGTACTATATTGAAAGTTTTTCCTGATAAGATTTTAGGAGTATTTGATATAAGTATTACAATTCCTCCTGAACAAACAACCTTTGAGGTATTACGGCTTGCCTTTTATCTTGGAAAGGACTCAGCATCAACTAATATTTCCATTTCTAACTCATCAGAGGAGAGTGGATTTCCTATTTTATGGGTGGTCATTGTTGCTTTGGTAGTGGCAATTATTTTGATCGGAGTATTTTTCCAAAAAGTTAAAGAGTTCACTCAAGCGTGGCCCATGGTCCTCCCTGCTGTAGTGTTGGTTGCTGTACTTGTAGCCATTGTTGTCTATGGCGAGGAGATCCCGACCTTCATAAAGACTTCTATAATGACCCTTATTCAAGACGATGAAACATGGATTCTGATCGGCTTTATTATTATTGTCGCGGGTTTGATAATTCTCGCGTTTTGGCAAGAAATAGCTTCAATCAGACTGCCCTGGCAAAAAATTCGCCATACATGGCCGTTCAGAGGCAAACAAGCTATGATAAACATACCGATGGATAAAGTCGCGGTCGTGGAGAGTTCGGAATCTCGAGATGAGCTCACGTGGAAAACGAGTAACATCGACGAGATACGCGAAACGACGATTCACTTCAACTACAAAGGTCCTGTCGGTGTCTCCATTGAGTGTGATCAGCAGATACGCGGATGGTATTCCATCTTCGCAGGCGACGAACCGGAACCGATAAAATCGTTTCCACATAGTGTACCTTCATCAGGGTCGGATGATAACCAAACTCTGACACTCAAGTTCCAGATCAACAAGGATCAGCTCGATAAGCGAGAAGAATGTCTACACAGGGTAACCTTTATCTGTCGATGGCCCGGTGGCAATAAGGAGATTCGGCTCTGTCTTTCGTACTCTCCTGATATGTCGCCAGCTCCTCCGGTAGAAAAGGAGCAAGAAGTCGTGAAGAAGTCGGTAGATAAAAAGATCGAACCTGCTCTAAAACCTGATGGGTCATTGGATGAAATCCTTCATGTCTTTCAGAATTTGTTAGATAATCCGCAGCGATTACTCTCATTGGACAACCCAGCTCTTTGGGAAAAGATGTACATAGAGCCACTGCAGCGGTATGGAAATATTGACGCGAAACTGATTGGTATTCGAAATGCACAGGAGATCGCCCACCAAGATTTTCCATCATTGATCGTTTCCGAAGAGCGTAAAGATGGCTCCTTTATTTTGGTGAGTGAAAAATTTGGAATGAAGGAAGGATATGTCTTTCTCTTACCGTACTGGCTCTATAAAGGAGAAACCAATCTAAGGCTTCTGGATATTTTTTATTATAGACCGGATAATGAAGGGGACGGCTATATCGTTAAAATTGAATCACCTGCGAAGGTCGAATCGAGAGGTGATAATATCTGGACGATTCGTGCACGGGGGAAAGTAAAGTTTGGTAGGTTGGGTGATAGGAGCAAAGGAACGGCAGATGTCGGTACGATCACCAAGCCATCAAGAACAGAACCCATCACGGAGATGAAGACTGGGCTTTCAGAAGAACAGGTAGAAGCGATGATGAAGCAACAACTTGATCGATTTGAAAAACATATAAAGGAGATTATGATTGACGAAATCGAGCGAAGGAAACCCGATTTATCATCGATGGTAAAGCCGATTACTGATATTGCAGACGAGATCCTAAAGAAAAAGTTAGGAAACATAGAAAAAAGTCAGACAGCGGTCAGAGAAGAGATTAAAGAGATTAAGATGTTGACTGCAAAGATTTCGAAACCCGAAGAAAGTAGTAAACGATATGCCGTTCGCGATGATGTTGACAAAATCTCAGGTAGAGTGAAAAGAATCGAGGACAGTCTTGACGAATCTCAGCCCGATAGCATACCAAAGCGCTTGGGTGACATAATCAATCGTATGGGAGGTTTAGAGACAGCCATTGAGGGATTAGCTAAAAAAGAGACAGTGTCGCAGCAAAATGAGATTGGTGGCGTAAAATTAAAACCTGCGGAGGTATATGGGGCAGACAATAAAAAAAGATTGACCAAACAAATCCAAGATGAGTCACTCACACAAGAAATGCCCGATAGAGGTGAAACCATATTAACATTCTGCAATGAAAGACTCTACGAGGGTTCGCCCGAGCCAGCTGGTATCATTGAGGAATTGAGATTAAAATTTGATGTGACTTCCAAGCTTCTTGATAAAGTTCCTGGAGAACAGACTGTTCTCAAGTCTTCGGAACGTGGTAATTTTCTTGGGATCCTGCCCGGTAAGGATAAAGCTCAATGGATGATTATCCCATTACAATCCAAATGGACTGACCCGCCGGGTCGGGGGAAAATACGCGGAATTTATAATGAAGAAAGTACGGGAAAAATAGCAAAGGTTGAGAAGTACGCGGTAGCAGAAGAGAAGGACGGTGGTGATCTTGAAGTGATTGACCAAGGGGTGCTTGTGTACATGAGTTAAGGTCTTTGTCCATCCGACTTTTAGTTTTTTCCTATCCTTCGCTTGATAACAATCATAAAGGGATAGGTGTCTTCTTGCGGGATAAAGTAGAAATATGACTGAGCTTTTTAAAATATAATTAATGTCATTCTGATCCCGACCGAACGTCTGGAGAAGGATCTCGTTCTTCGGTCTGGGTCGAGCATTTTTAATTTAATCGGTAAAGTACTATCGTAATTTGCAGAAATCTGATGAGTTACATTCATGTTCATAAACGGATGCTGACCTCTCGCGCTGCCAGCGTTACTCTACTTCTTGTGTTTACATTCTCCCTTTGCGCTGCGGCAAGTGATCGGTTTAAGACCCGGCTTGACGTTAAATCAGATCGGATTGAATTCAAATTAGTCCGTGACTCTTTACAAGGAACTATCCAGATATCTGCCGGCGATTCGATTCAGTCGTTTATCTTTTTTCAAGTGAAGCTGCAAGGCGGTGAGAAGATTCCTGCGGATCGTGATTCTGTCCTTAAAGAAGAAGGGACTGTGCCGGTAATCTGTACACTTCCGATCTCGATGTGGCAGTGCAGCGATTCTATCGAGATCGTCACTTTCTATAGTAATAATCTACCCCATCGAGAAACATATAAACTGAAAATTATCTGGCCCGAAGCGGACGTCAAGTACTTTGCAAAATGGGATACACCCGGTTTTGAGATTAAAAAAGATAGTATAATCGCTCGATTACGAGTCACACCTATCAACAAATGTGGGAAACCACTTACAATTGCCGCACAAGCGGGTAGTAATAGATTGGAAGTTATTCCTGAAAAGATTTCGGAAGCATCTGTTATAAGTATTACAATTCCACCTGAACAAACAACCTTTGGTAGTTTCGGGCTTACCTTTTCTCTTGGAAAGTTCTCATCCTCAACTAATATTCCTCTTCCCGGCTCTTCAGAAGGGAATGGATTTCCTAGATGGGTGGTTATTTGTACTTTAGTAGTGGCAATTATTTTGATCGGTGTTTTTTTCCAAAAGGTTAAACAGTTCATTCAAGCGTGGCCCCTGGTATTTCCTGGAGTATTGGTGATTGCTGGACTTACAGCAATTTTTGTCTATAGCAAAGAGATCTGGACCTTTATCGAGACATTCATCAGTAATTTAATTGCTAATAGTATTTTATTTCCCGCCATCGGTATTTTTGTGCTT
This sequence comes from uncultured Chlorobiaceae bacterium, assembly GCA_964520905.1. Taxonomy (GTDB): domain Bacteria; phylum Bacteroidota; class Ignavibacteria; order UBA10030; family SZUA-254; genus JAGVIE01. The sequence goes on from CAZFQL010000025.1 coordinate 11,623, forward strand.
TTCGTAGGTTTGTTAATTGTAATGTTATGGGAAAACATAAGTTCATTCATGCTGCCCCTGTATAGAGTTCGTCACCCATGGTCGTTCAGAGGCAAACAACCTGTGGAAAGCATACAGAAGGATAAAGGCGGAGTAAAGGATCATTCGGATCCCCTCGAAGAACTTGTCTGGAAGACGAGTACCATTGAGGAAAAAAAAGAAAAGAAGATACATATCGACCACGCGGGTCCTGTCGGTGTCTCCATTGAATGTGATCAACAACTAATACCCAGATGGTATTCCATCTTCGCAGGCTACGAAGCAGAACCGATAAAATCATTTCCATATACTGTACCTCCATCGGGATTGGATGATAACCAAACTCTGACACTCAAGTTCCAGATCAACAAGGATTTGCTCGGTAAGCGAAAGGAATATCAGCACCGGCTAACCTTAACCTGTCGATGGCTGCCCAGTGGCAGTAAGGAGATTCGGCTTCGCCTTTCGTACTTCCCTGATGTACCACCAGCTCAACCTCAAGCAGACAAAGAGCAAGAAATTATCGAGAAGCATGAGTATAAAAAAAGCGAGCCGCCTCCAAAACCTGATGGATCATTGGATGATATTCTTCCTGTCTTTCAGAAGTTGCTTGATCACCCGCAACGAGTACTCTCATTGGACAATCCTGCTCTTTGGGAAAAGATGTACATAGAGCCACTGCGACAGTATGAAAATATTGACGCAAAACTGATTGGAATTCGAAATGCAGAGGAGATTCTTCACCAAGTTTCTCCATCGTTGATCGTTTCTGAAGACCGTAAGGATGGCTCTTTTATTTTAGTAAACAAGCGAACTGGCCTACGGGAAGGATATGTCTTTCCCTTACCGTACTGGCTTTACAGAGGAGAAGCCAATCTAAGACTCCTGGATATTTTTTATGGTAGACCAGCCAATGAAGGGGACGGCTATATCGTTATGATTGAATCTCCAGCGATAGTTGAATCGAGAGGTGATAATTTCTGGAAAATTCTTGCCCGGGGGAAAGTAAAGTTTGGTATGTTGGGTGAGCGGAGCAAAAGAGAGGCTGATGTCGTAAAGATCACTGAGCCATTGAGACCAGAACCTCTCCCGGAGATAAAGCCGGCACTTTCCGAAGAACGGGTAGAAGCGATGATAGCGCACCAGATTGATCGACTTGAAAAACATATAAGAGAGGTTGTGGTAGAGGAGATAAGTGGAATCAAACCCGATTTATCATCGATGGTAAAGCCGATTACTGATATTGCAGACGAGATCCTAAAGAATAAGTTAGGAAACATAGAAAAAAGTCATATAGTAGTCAGAGAAGAGATTAAGAAGTTGACTCAGAAGATATTGCAATTAGAGAAAAGCATTGGACAAAAAGAACAATATGCTCCCGTCGGAGATGTTGACAGAATCTCAGGTGTAGTGAAAAGAATCGAGGAGCGTCTTGACGAATCTCAACAACCTGAGGGCGTATTTAGGACAGACAATAAAGAGAGATTGATCAAACAAATCCAGGATGAGTCACTCACATTGTCGGATTCTCAGGAAGAACAGGAAATGCCCGATAGAGAAGAAGCCATACTAACATTTTGTAATGAAAGACTATACGAGGATTCGTCAATCCACCCGGCTGATATCATTGAGGAATTGAAATCGAAATTTGATGTGATTTTTAAGCTGCTTGATAAAGTCCCCGGAGAACAAACTGTTCTCAAGTCTTCGGAACGTGGTAATTTTCTTGGGATCCTGACCGGTAGGGATAAAGCTCACTGGATGATTGCCCCATTACAATTCAAATGGACTGACCCGATAGGACGAGGAAGAATACGCGGAATTTATAATGAGCAAAGTTTTGGAAAGATAGCAAAGGTTGAGAAATACGCTGTAGCAGAAGAGAAGGAAGGTGGTATCCTTCAAGTGGTTGAGCAAGGGGTGCTTATGTACAGGAGTTGAGTGACAGGGTGTAGATGATCGTTTACATTGTAAGATCATGGATGAAATCTTGAACCATTGGTGATTGAGTTTTAGAAATATAGTTAATCGATTACATAATTAAAGGAAAATAAAATGGCAGATGAAGGAATTGGAAGCGAGTTGGTAAATTATGAGCAGACGCCGCCAACTTCATTCACAGTAACGGTTTTAAAAGTCTACAAGCAGCTTTTATCGAAACCGGAACGGACAACAGCAGGTGAGGATATAGCTCTCCTCGAGCACTTGTTTATTGAGCCGTTTCTATTGATGGAGGAAGTAAATGTTGCGATGGTGATGATTCAGAGTAAACCTGAAGACATCGGTTCAGCATCATCACCAATTTTTAAATTTGAGTCAGTCTCTTCAGGTCCTTTCATTCTGGTGTGGAAGAGTCAGAGTCAAGAGGCAGCACTGCTTCTTCCAACGCCATGGCGTATGAAGGACATCGAAGAGTTGAGTTCGATACTCGGCATATTTTACAACATACCGCGGGATGTAACTGAGGACTTGATTATGGAAATTACTACACCTGCCTTTCTCTCCCCTGTGAATGTCGAGAACTATAAGTACCAGCTTTTGTCAAAGGGCCAATTGATCTTCGGTTCTTTCCCAACCGAGAAAGCCACACTACCGTCTCCGATTATTGAGGAATCCAGTAAAGGCGAACCACAGCCCGACGACGAACACGCTCCTGAGATAGTCGTTGCCGACGTGTTACCCGAAGTATCCGGTCCAATAATGCAAGCATTAGAACAAAAAGTCGAGGAGCCGCAAAACGATTTGACGCAGAAGCTGGGAGAGATAAACCTGACCCCCATTCGTGATGAGATTCTTTCATTCATGAAAGAGAGCTTCAATACAATCCAGACACAGATAGAGGCAAGTCGAATAGTTCCAGAGTCCCAATCGAGCAGTGCTTTCCATACACTCACACAGCTCAAGACGAACACCGAACAATACTTCAAACAACTTCAGGATTCGGTAAATCAGGTTTTTTATTTGGTGAACACGCTAACGGATACACTGAAGCGTGAGGTGGAGGCAAACACGAAGGCGCGAAGTCAAATGGGTTCAGACGTTGTTGAAGAATGGAGGAAATTGCGAGAAGCGATCATTGGTGACAAAGAAGTACTCGCTTCAATTGCGAGAGAACTCAAAAACACAGGATCTACTAGAAGCGAGGATGGAACTGACCAGTTGAAACGAAATAATACTACCACGAAGGAAGATAGTTCTGAAAACGGATGTGAGCAGAGTGTTTCAAGTGTTGTGACACTCAGAGAATATGCGAAAAATGTGTCTTTTCCCAATACCGAACCGACGAAAGTTGAGCCAACGTGGGATGGAATTGTCGAATATTATAACCAGCTATTACATGATATTCATGCCAAGGGCAAGGCATTTGCCATTGAACAGTTTGCATCGGAACTGAAAAATCGATTTGGTGCAGTTTGCACAACAGTTAATAGGGTATCAAACACAGAACTCGAGTTTGAGTTATCTGAGAAAGGGGTCTTTGCAGCCATCTCATTTGGGAATGCAGGAGGCCATTGGCTTATCCTTCCGCTACCATACAAAAGCATTAATTGGGTTTCACCCGTATGGAAACAACAACTCAGGGGTCTTTATAATGCCGGTTATCTGGGCAGGATTAAAAGGGTAAATAAACCTGCATTGATTAATAATGTCTCACATGGAAAAGAGGCGAAGGAACAGGGAGAGCTTGAGTATTCGAGGTAATAAAGTCCAGTAGTTCGGTGAAGAGACTTATCACCTGGATTTTCTCCCGTCTACCAAATGTTGAAGGTTTTCGAGAATCGCAAGGTTGAATATAAATTGAATGATCTCATGATAGAAAGAAATTAAATGCAGGATTGAAGATTGGCTTTACAATGAAATTAGAATATAAATTGAGCTGGATGATAAGATGTAAATTATTATTTTTACTTACATCATTCTTTTTTCCAACCTTATCGCTCGCTCAAAATCAATATTGGAATATTCAATTTGAATCACCTTCAGTTTACCTACGGGAAGAAGGGGAGTCGTTTATTGGAACTTTCCAGATGCGCATCGCGTCGTTTGTTTATTGTGTTGCAAAGTATAAAGTAATTTTCAATAACGTTGAAATCAGTAGAGGTCAACTATCAGTGTTCCAAGGATCTCAACCCTTTTATATCAAGTGTTCGTTACCATTATCGAGCTATGCATGTGGTGATTCGCTCTTGGTACAAGTGAATACTTCTCCATCTCTAATACCCCCCAGACTTACCTATCCTCTCCGTGTCGATTGGCCTCCCCCTAAGGTTGAATACTTTGCAGTTGTGAAAGAGAGAGAATTTCTTGTCGAGGAATCGAACGATAGCCTCACAGGTTATCTTACTATCAATCCAGCCACTGATTGTAATTTACATCTCGATGCACGCGTTAATGATGGTAGGGATCAATGTGCTATCTCTCCCTCAGTTATCGTTGGACCTCGGGCTGTGCGGATTAGCTTTCCATCGAACTTGGGGGAGCCGTCAAGTTTGCGATTAGGGTTTTTCAAACAAACTCATTCTAATAAAAAGACTTTCAGTATAGATAAAGATTTTCCAATCAAGTATTCAACGTTTTACACAGAAGAAAGAAAATTGTGGTTAATTGTACTTGGTTTACTTATTTGCGCATTCATACTCTTTTCCATCGTGCTTTCAAATCGAAGAAGGAAAAATGCAGCCGAGCTCCCTGTACAGATTTCGAAATCTAAAGCAATCCCACGGCAAGAACCAATCAAAATCCAAACTGAACAAAAGGTGAACAAGAATATACAAGCAGGTGAGGAGTTCTGGGAGCCTATACTCTGGACAGAACATAACCTTCATGATACTTTTGAGAAAATAATACGGATTGATCATAGTGATCAAACAAATGTTATCGTAACATGCTCCGAGAAAGTATCAACTTGGTATACCCTGAGAATATTTGGACAAAAGGTTACAGCATTCCCATATACATTTCGATTGGGGAAAGTTTTTGATAATCACCATCTCGCCCCATTTCAATTTTCTCTCTCTAAGGAAGAAATTAAAGATTGTGAATACAAGGAGAGTAGTGTGTGGTATTCACTAACCTGGGATAACCAAATAAGAAAAGTAGGACTGTACCTTAGCTATGGACAAAAACCAAATCCATCTCCATCTCCATCTCTGATCCCTGATAGACTTACCTATCCTATCAGTATCGCATGGCCACCTCCCAAGGTTGAATACTATGCAGTTAAGCAGGATGCCGGTACAATTCTAATACAAGAACAACTCACAAAATCGTTCCCCGGACAGGAAGTACGGCGGCACATCGAACACCTCGATGATGTTGTTGCGGAGTACCAACAGCTTCTCGACTTACCCAACCGGGCGGAGTCGTTGAGCCATCCAACATTATGGGACAAACTATATTTGCAACCATTGCGGGACATCGATAACATTGATATCATAAAGGTTGGGATTATGGATGTCCAGGGAGATATCAACACTCTCGAATCTTACATTATCAAGTTTGAACCAAGGCTCGATCCAGAATTCTTATTGATTACCATAAAAGCCGGCACGACCAACGGTCTCGTACTTCCCCCAGCATGGGCGGTCTATAAAGAAAAAGCTCACATCGTCTTACTGAGTTTATTTTACAACGTTCCACCTGATAGCGAACACAGCTACATTACTTCGGTCGAGAGACCAGCAATTGTCCTGCCAATTAACAAAGATACTAACGAATACCGACTCGTTGAAAGGGGAAAACTCCTTTTCAGTCGGCTTGGTGCGTCGCGGCAGACTACAGAGGCTGGGGAGGTTCCAATTTTTATAACAGCTAATGATCAGGCGGTTCTCACTGAAGTACCTCATGCGATCTCATCAGTGCTTGAGCCTAAGCAAATGGAGGCGTTAGAGAAAGCTCTTGCTGAGGAAAAGAAAGCTCGAGCAGATCTGGAAAAAATATTCCTGGCAATTAAGAATAGAAACATCGAGTTGGAATCACAGTTGGATGAGCTTAAGTCCACACATGTTTCCGAATGGCATATTGCACAAACACAAAAAGCTTTGTGGCAGTCGCTTATGGAGGACTGTAATTGCGCATTCCAATCTTCATACAGCGGTAAGGCAATTTTCATCTATGAAGACTTCGTCGAGGAGGTGAAACCAAAATTTTGTGTGGAGGTGAAAAGATATTCGAGAGATTTCACTGAGGAGCGACTATTGACAGAGGCGAGCGATGGACCACTGATTGCTCTCTCCTTGAATCCCGATAGAACACAATGGATACTCCTACCCTTACCATTACCCGACGTCCGCTGGACGAGACCAGATTGGAAGAAGTACATCAAAGGAATATATAATGTTTCTGCCAGCGGTAATATCGCTTGTATTAAAAAACCTGCTCTTATCGACAATGAGCGAGAAGGAACGATGTTGATAACGATGGGTGAATTAGAATACGTTGGGTGATAGTTTGGGGATAGGACAAAATCAATTGAACTGATCTTATCAGAATTGCATTAAAGAGAAATAAGGAAAGGTAGAACAAATGAATATCATGAATAGATTAATACTTATGCTATCATGTTTGGTAGCCGCAATTATTTTAAATCTGACTGGTTGTTCTGACAAAGAAGAGTTCACCGAAGTGTATCGATATAACAATGTTGGAAAATTAATGGAAAAAATTGATGGTGAGGGAAATAAGGTAGAGATAAAATACAATGATATTGGCTCTCCGATTGAAGTAAAGTATTCTGAAGGATCAATCCTCTGCGGGTACGATGAGAATGGGAATCGAATTTGGATGAAGGACGGAACTGGTACAACAGAATACTATTATGATGCGTTTGATCGGTTGGTAGGTGTTATATGGAAACACAGCCCTTGGCGTTTGATCGTTTATGACTATGATCCATGGGACTACATGATATATACCGCCCTGTTTGATCTCGATTTGCTTCAGCAAGAATCTAAGTATAAAGATTGGCTTGATGAGCTTCGTAAAGACGTTGACCAATCTTCGCAGCGATGGCGAGAACGAGAAGCAACATTTTCTCAGATGCTTCAATCCTTGCGAAATGAAACATCTGACCGGAGTCAACGCTGGCTTGAACATGAAGTGAAATATACCCACGATATTCTTGGAAATATTACCAGCATCGGCACAAGACATGGGACGGTAAACTTCTCCTATTTCCGGGAGAAAGGACAAATTGAGCGACGTTTACCAAATGGCATTATCACTCGATTCGATTATTCGCCGGATGGATCATTGAAATCTCTCCGACATGAATCCTCGAGAGGGCAGCTCATAGGTGAATATCGATATGATTATGATGCCGCTGGAAACATCATAAAGGTGTATGAACAAACTAACCGAGGACTTAACACCACAGAGTACACCTGGGATACGCGTGGATACCTGAAGGAACTCCGTCTTCCTGAAAACAAAATCAATAAATATGAGTACGATGTTATGGGGAATCGGACTAGACTGAGTGATATGGGCCAGGTGACAACATACGAATACGATCCCTTTGGGAGACAGATTAAAGCTGGCGATACTTACTACATATGGGATAAAAATGGTAATGTAATACGGCAGATTGAGAAAGAAGGGGGAAAAACAAAACTCGATTATGATGGTAGAGGCTTTCCTATCCACATCGAGAATTCAAAGAATATAGATTTCCGTTGGGATGGGGATGGAAATTTGATCTCAAGTAGAGTCGATGGAGAATTGATCCATTATTTACCGAATCCTTTATTCCCTCAAGGTTGCACTCTTGCTGAGTTTGACAAAGGGGGGAAGCTTAAACGTTCTTATTTGTATGGAGATGGACTGTTGGGTGAATCTGATGTGAATGACAAGATGCGATTTTTCCTCGAGGACGGGTTTAATTCGATACGTCATATTACCGACATGAATGGCAAGATCATAGGTACGAGAGATTATACACCGTTTGGTGAACCTTCCTTAATGAAAGGAGAGATGGCGGGAAATTTTCGGATGATGGGTGAGAGATTTTTCCCGGAGATGAAATCCTATTTTATCGGTGGAAGATTGTATGAACCGAGGACCGGAAGATACTTCAGTCCAGATCTAACGGCAGGTTACATGGAAAGGTTCGATAGCTTCAACAAATATGCGCACGGATGTAACGGTGCAGGATCTTTTTCGCAGCCAAGGTGTAATCAAACCAAAAAGAACTATACGACGGTTGCAAATGGTACCGGTGTATTAGCGGATAGAAGGGTGCAAAGTATTTCTGGATGGGAATTCTATAAGAATCGAATTTATAAATATGTGGATGATTGGATAGTCAAGAATGGCCCTGGGCCAATTACTCTTATGGTAAGAGGAATGCAACATCGTATTGATGAAGGCGAAGAATATGCAAACACACATTTCAAAGGTCACCGTATGCTTGTACTCCCGTCCTACAGCGGCGGAGAACCAAAATCTTGGAGGGGATTGACTGATTTTATACGTACCTTTTTTGACCGAGCATCTCCATTCAGAAATCTAGATATGGCGGCATTGTGGCGTTATTTGGAAAGCAGAGATTGCCCGGTAATAGTTTCAATTCACGAAAGTGGAGCAAATCATGATTTGGCAAAAAATGTGCCGGGTATCTGTATCGCAGCAAAAACAGGTCAAAACATACCGCTGATCGTGCCGACATCGGGCAATATTGGTGAGCATAGTATGCGAAAACTTCAAGAAGCTGGAGTGCATGTATCACCATCAGTGACAGATCCAAGTGACATTGTGGGGAAAATAGAAAGACCTTGGTGGGAAGCTAACCCAGTGAGTAAGGCTTGGAGTTCAATAGGTGTTGCATTTGGAGGAAGACTCTCCTGGATTCTTGGTTGGGGATATGGTTTGAATATGCATGCACAACATTATGATGAATTAACTGAAATTATTCTGAATGAAGAGAACAAAGACAAAGTCCCTCTGGGCTTGACGAAGGAGCAATTGGAAAGCCTTGAAAGAGAAGGACAAAAAGTGTTTCGAGAACGAGGAAGACGTCAAGATGAATTCTACGACGATGACAACCGTAAGAGATGGTTCCCACCTGATGATGGAGGAGGAGGTGGTGGTGGTGGTGGTCTGATCGGAGTCCGTGATCCTTTTGGTCCCATTGAGAAGCAGCTTGGTGGTATTGAGCTTTCCTCTACCGCTGATTTCATTGGTGAAATCGGTGATATAACTGGAGCGGTCTTCGATCCTGAGAAAGGTTATTTGGTATTAGTCGGCGATAAAGACCTATCAGTTCCTGCTGTCAAACCAGAAGACTTGGCTGTAGCCCTTTTGTCTGTTTACGGAAATCCGTCTTTTGATCCACAGTTCTCACTTGATCCAGCAGATCCGAATAATCCTAAAGGTCCATGGTTGAAAGCTGTCTACATTCCCGAGGAATTCACTAAGGGAACATTTTTTGGTAACGCACTTTTCGAAGCTGATTGGCTACTCAAACAATATGCATTCGGTGTGCGGTTTGATGAACAGGGAAAAATGCAAAAGCGAATGTCGACGGTGCCGGGTTTCAAGAGCACCGCAGATCTGTCCTTTGAACAAAAAGACAAGAAATATGGAAAGGAAACCTGGAATCGATTCTGGATTGTCTCAGATATAATGCAGTTGAAGGAATCCGATAACAGCATATTCTTTGCTGAAGCGAAGATGAAAGTGAAAGCGAGAAAACAGGTTCCAGATCCTTCAAGTCCCACTGGTCTCAGGGATGTCGACTCGGAGGATGATCCAATTGCAGTCGAGTTTGTGCGGCTATTTTCTGATTTTTATGATCAGCTAAGTATGGAGTCACCAGAATTTGAGCGGGTAAGACAACTTGCCAAAGCCGTAGCTGTTGCCAAATGGTTGAAGAAAGAGAATATTCCTGTGGATATGAATTGGTTGAATAAATATGCCAACAAGCGGATGGACTCGGTGGTGAATAGGGTTCATACAATCTCGGTTCAATGGAGCAGAGAGAGTCAGCAGCCATATTCGTCGATGGGGCAAACTGGGATACAAACCACCATACATGAGCTGCATCTTTTCGGGGGAGTGGATTTAAAAGTTATGCCCATTTACACAACTGATGATGGTAATGCGAGGAGACTTCTTGATGCAGTACGGTCTAAATTGAGAGAGACGAATACTGGACCAATCTTCTCGATCATGTCCGATGGAGAATCTAAGCAAGCAGTTGTACTACCGGTTACAAAACCTGGACAGGAATTATGGAAGAACACACCGACAGTTGAAATTGATGGAGTGGTCTATCAGTTTACAAGGGGTGATGGTTCTAAGAAAATAACAAAGAGTATTGATAGAAATGGGAATACGACGGAATATTCTTACGATGGCAACCAGAAACTAAAGACTGTTAGGATCTCGAATAGCGGTGGCTCGCAGATAACTGGTCAGAAGAATGGGAATAGTTCACAATGGAATGTTGTCAATCCTCGTGGCAATTCCTTCCAGTATAGATACAATCATGATGGTCTACTACAAGACGTATCTGTCAATGGAACTCGTTGGGCAACGTATGAAGCAGATCCGCAGAACAGGAAATTCACAGTTTCATATGAAGACTTCCTTGAGAAATTGTCTTATGATGAGCGTGGCAACATTACGGAGTATGAGATAGATAAGTTGCACGGCACACAATCAACGTCGAATGATCGTGAGAAGATATCATATCAATATAACAACTTTGGGAAGCTGACGAAGATCTCTCAGGATAGATCAGATTTATTCAATATCATGTATTCAGAAGATGGAGAGAAACCATTACGAGTATCCACATCTCAAGGCGAAATATTCTATAAGTATGCTGATCAGGGACATCTGCAAGAGGTACGTTCCTCTGACGGTCTATCAGCAAACTGGAGCTACGATGGTGACAATGTAAAGGAGTTACGAATCAGGAATCGAGAGAAAGAAGCCGAGTATCGATATGATGAGCATGGAATAACTTACTCCAAGGATTTCTTGAATGGCATATCCCGGTATGGCTATACTGCCGGGTTGCTAAGTTCGGTGGCGCTTGATCAATTCAGTGAAGCGACGTATGGATATGACAATGAGCAGAGATTGCGTGAAGTACGTTTTCCGAATGGCGGTTGGATAGAGTATCGACATGATGATGGAACGAAACGTGGAAAAGAGGACGGTAATAGCCTCCATACAGTATCGATAATACTTCATCCAACCATGAAGAACGTAAAATAACGATTAGGACTATCTTTTAACCTAAAACAGATAAACAAGGAACCCGATGACGAAAATTTATTAATGAGAGACATGCAGCTAAAGCAATTATCGGGAAGCTGCGAGACGCAGGGGTAAGGCAATCTAAGGGCTATTTTTCACTGGCTATAGAAACTTTCTATCAGCTTCATCTTCGCAATGGCTGGAAAACCAACTAACCTCACATTTGCAAAACAGTCGGGACCAAATTAAAGTCATATTATCGAAGCCGAGAATCGATCTCTATCACCCTTTCATTACCACGATATACAAGTGGGAGAGGGAATTTGTTTTACTTGTATTGAAATCAAGCATGATACCGAAGATGATATTTTCAGTGTGTTTGATTATATTAATGCTCATGATCTATTTCTTCTACTGGTTAATCGATTGAATTTTATATGGTCATCCTCCTGATTGTCATTGTCCTCTCATCTACTATTTTATTCTTACTCTCATGGTTTGATGGGACTGAGAGTTGTATTTTTCAATTATCTGATAATGTCTCAAAAAAGATTAGGTTGTTCAAAGCTTGTGTTACATTTGTCCTGGTGTTTACATCAGGTCTTTTTATAGGACATCTTATTACTTGGGAGATACTAGTAAATGATGTGAATAATCAATTGGGGTTTGGTTACGCGACTCCGGAAGAAGAGGAGGGCGAAATATTTATCATCACCGAGGTTATTCCAGGAAAAGCGATGGATGAGGCAAGTATGATGGAAAATGATCGTATTTGTTTTGAAGATGTTAACACCCTCTATCATCTCTTGGTATTCAATCAGGGAAAAGAAGTAGAAATTCCGATCAAGCGTAACAATTTGAATTTATCAATCTATATTCAAGTGCCTTTTCTAAAGCTTCATGTGAATCCCGAGAGAATTCTATGATAAATATAATTAAATTTGTCATACCACCATTTGTTGTAAAAATATATGGAAGTGGCAGTAACCAGTGGTCCGGGAAACGGTCTAATTGAATCAACAGAAAAAATCATGACATTAAAAAAGGTATAGGGAGATTTGCCACTTGCTATTGCAAGTGGAATCACTCTGGTTCATATCAATGATTATCTAGATATATCAGATTGTTACTTAGTTGCCAAAGACATTAGCGGCAGTTTCAAAGGACTAGACCATACTCTGACTTCTGCGTTGGTTAAAGAGATCAGATACTATTCATCGGTATGACACAGCAATGAATTTACTACCAATCATAAAAGAACTTGAAAGAAAAAGCAATATCGAGAGCCGTCTCGCAAGAAAGGAGCCAATCTATCGGGAAATCAGTTCGGACAAAATCTGCGTGGCAGTATGAGTCCTAAATTTCCTGTCCTAACATCAAGAGAGATAATCGCTGTTTTAAAGAAGCATGGATTTGTGCTCGATCGCCAATCGGGAAGTCATGCGGTTTTTATACATCCTGATGGTCGACGAACAACGGTTCCAATTCATGGGAAGCGAGATTTAGGAAAGGGATTATTGCGTATTTTGCATTTAATGCAATAATCTCATAGATTTGTGTTAGAAATCGTCAGGAGAATAAAATGACAAGAGATGAAAAATGGATACATGATCACTTCGAAGAGATAGTGGATACATATGCAGGGCATTTCATTGCCATTGCCAACGAAGAATTGTTTATTGGCGATTCCATGAAGGAGGTATTAGAAAAAGCTCAACGAAAGTATCAGGATATTAATCCTTCAGTCATGCGAGTTCCACATCCTGAAGATTTCGTCCGGGCATAAAATCTGACCCACCTCTCACTTCCGCAATTTGTACTTCATAGACAAAAATATATGATGATGAAACTTGAATCTTTTCGTAGAGCAATAAGGCAAGGGCATATCGAATGGAGGAAACATTCAATCCAAAGACTTGCTGAACGAGGGATTAAACAAAAAGCTGTTATAGATGTCTTACTCACCGGTGAAAGGATCGAAGATTATCCGGAAGATACACCATATCCAAGCACACTTTTCTTAGGATTTCCCGAAGGTACACCCTTGCATGTAGTTGCTGCGTTTGATGAGATGCACAATCTTGTGTATATTATTACAGCATATGAACCGTTAAAAGAATTTTTCTCAAAAGACTATAAAACGAGAAGGAAATGATGAACAAAAGAAAAAATAACAGTTTTTGTCCTCTGTGTGGTGGACGAAAAGAATTGGGCAGGGCAACGTATAGCGTAGATTTAGGTGCAGGTATCGTTGTTGTTCGCAATGTCAGGGCAAAAATCTGTGCACAGTGTGGTGAAGAATGGATTGATAATAAAACTGCGAGGGAGCTTGAGCGCATTACGGAAGAGGCACGCGCAAAGCGGCATCAGATTGAAGTAGTTGCATTGTAACGCTATACTAAGTGTGATTAAGCAGATTGATTGCGATTTTCTATCTCAACATGATGTCTCTGAAATGGAAAAGCAGCATCTTTTCCTTCGGATATATCAATACAATTTATCCAAAGAATATAGCACTATTAGTCAACTTCAAAATGAAGGCATATCTTGTATGCCCGGGATACATCCTTGCAATCAGATTGCAGCCGGTTTGTATTTGACTTGCAATGGTGGAGTATTAAGGTGTCCGGGTGATAGTGGTGAATCTTTAGGTAATGTTCATGAGAAAAGTATTATTGATATATGGGGTGAGGCAAGGAACTGGAAATTAAACGGAAAATTCAATTGTCATTGTCCATTCAAGGATGGTATTACATTACCATCCGGTTTATATGATTGGGTTGGAAGAAAATTAGATATTGAGACTGAAATCATTCAACAATAAAAATCTATAAAGGAGATTTAAAATGGTGAAACAACTTATTCTTTTTCTTATGCTGCTGATATGTGCGATTTTCTTTTTAAGTTGTGGCAGACAACAGGCAGAAATTAAAATAGGTGCAGTATTGCCGCTAACCGGTGATATTGCTTCATATGGTAAAAGAGCACAAAATGGGATTGAGTTAGCCCTTTCCGAAATTAGTAACTCAACAGATTATAAATTCAAACTCAAAGCCGATTTTCAGGATGATAAAGGCGTTCCCAAAGAAGCAGTTAATATTATGCAACGTTTTTGTACAATTGATAAAATTCAGGTTGTAATTGGGGGTGCTTCAAGTACAGAAAGTCTCTCAATGCTACCGATTGCTGATGATAATAAAGTTGTACAAATATCGCCAATATCATCATCACCCGATTTGACAAAAAAAGATTATTTTTTCCGTATCTGTCCTTCAGATGCTTTTCAGGCAATAATTATGGCAAATTGGATGAATGAATTATTAGTAAAAAAAGTTGGTATTCTATATATAAATAACAGTTGGGGATCTAGTTTAAAAGAAGGATTCACAAAAATATTCTCTGAACTTGGTGGGCAGATTACATTAAATGAAACTTTTAATGAAGGAGATAAGGATTTAAAAACCCAATTAACTAAAATTATTCATTCTGAACCTGATGCAATATATTGTATCTCGTATGGACCGGAAGGTGGAATTATGCTGAAACAATCAAAGGAATTAGGGTATGATAAAAAGATTTTTGGCGCAGATGTTTGGAGTTCACCTGAGCTACTCACAAGTGCTGGGAGTGCTGCCGAAGGAGTTTACCTTATTAAACCGGCTGAATATAAAGATAGCACTTATTTAAAATTTCAAGAAAAATACAAAAATAAGTACAACGAAGTTCCTGATGTATATGCAGCATATTCTTATGATTTAACCTTTATTATAGCTAATGCATTAAGAAATGGTAAAAAAACCGGTGAAGAAATTAAAGAATATCTGCTTGCAATGCCAGCTTATGAGGGAGCTACGGGTACGACTAAATTTGATGAGTTTGGCGATTGCAATACCAAGTCTTTTGAAAGATTACAAATAAAAAACAATGAATTTATAGAAGTTAAATAGAATTTAGAAATAACACATTTATTGGAATATTTCAGACATCCTACTGAAGGGAACCTTATATGGAAAAAAACCTCTCTAGACTTTATTTCGCATTGGGAATTGTAACCGGTTTCTCAATTTTAAAGTTGATCTTTCCCAGAAAATAGGACATGGAGAAAAGGTAGTATCAAAGAAAGGAGT
>CAZFQL010000026.1:0-22605 GCA_964520905.1 uncultured Chlorobiaceae bacterium
AAAAATTGTATCTTTTCTCTTAACTTATTGTCCAGAAAATCGGGGCAAGATCAACAAAAAAAAGCAATTTGTCAAGTTTTATTTTATTGGTTTAACTTTAGTAGGTTGTCTCCTTATTTTCAATAGGTCAATATTTTTTCGTCATTTCAATCAATTTTTTGATTTTCGTACATAGTTCATAATAATCATCAAAATTGGAATAAAAAAGGCGTTCTGTAACAGAACGCCTTTATCAACTAGTTGAACGAAAAACTAATGTGATTAATTGATTACAAAATTAACCCCTGCACGAACGTTCAGATTATTTGCATCTGATATCATGAGATATTTAGCTGTTAAGTCTAAATTCATGTTATCACCAATTTTCATTTCATAACCAATTCCGGGTGCTATAGTGAATTCGCTGGAGCTTTCACTCACTTCACCACCAAACGAATATCCACCAACGTCATATACTGGAGATGTAAATGTCCAGCTAAACAAATACATACCAATTTCAGCACTTCCGTACACACGTGCATCACCTTCTGTGAAGTAGTATCTTCCACCAACGAGAATTGGGATAGCAGAATAAGAATATTCATATTTCCCTAAACCTGTTTCGAAAGATTTACCGCCCCAGCTAATATAGCCAGCAGTACCGGAGAGTGATATTTGATTATTTAACTGGTAAAGGAAGTTGGCAGTTCCGCCAAAACCGGTTCCAGCTACATCACCAAAGCTGCCACTCGGAAGTACTAATTCTAAACCAACGCCTAATTTCATTTGGCCTTCTTGCGCTAAACCGATTCCGGTCATTAATAAAACCAGCATTAAAACGGGCACTAATTTTTTCATTTATAACTCCTTTTATGTTTGTTAATGTTAATTATGTTAAATAACTGACTTGCAATTATAATAAAAACAACAATATTTGTCAAGTCGACAGTTCCATCGGAAAAAATATGTATTGAATTTTCAATCTTTTAAGAGATTTCTCGATATAACAATTCTTTGAACTTCTGATGTCCCCTCATATATTTCAGTAATCTTAGCATCCCGGAGGTATCGTTCTACATTATATTCCTTGATATAACCATAGCCGCCATGAATCTGAATTGCATCCAACGCCGCATCGACTGCAACTTTTGAGGCAAACAGTTTTGCCATAGCCGACATCTGTCCGAAGGGCTTATTGGTATCCTTCAATGCTGCCGCTTTTAAAGTCATTAACCGTGCGGCATCAATTTTTGTAGCCATATCTGCAATCATAAATTGAATCGCTTGAAATTCTGAAATCGGCTTACCAAATGCTTTCCGCTGTTTTGCGTATTGGACAGACGCCGATAGCGACGCCTGAGCAATGCCGAGCGCTTGTGATGCGATTCCAATCCTGCCGCCGTCAAGTGTCTTCATAGCAAATTTGAAACCGAATCCTTCTTCCCCAATCCTGTTACTCGCCGGCACGCGGCAATCCTGAAATGAAAGAGACACAGTATCGGAACTCCGTATTCCAAGTTTCTTCTCCTTTTTAGCAATCGAGAGTCCAGGTGATCCTTTCTCGACAATAAATGTACTTATGCCGTAAGGACCTTTTGTTTTATCGGTTGTCGCCATCACTAAAATCACATCGGCATTGGCGCCGTTCGTGATGAAATTCTTTGTTCCGTTTATAATATACTCATCACCTGAACGCTCTGCCATTGTCTTCTGATTCGAAGCATCACTTCCGGCTTCAGGTTCCGATAGTGCAAAGGCTCCGAGCATTTTTCCGGCGGCGAGAGGTGCGAGGAATTTTTGTTTCTGTTCCTTAGTTCCCCACTCATTCAAGCCGTAGCAAACTAATGAATTATTGACCGACATGATGACACCGCATGAAGCATCTACTTTCGATATCTCTTCCATAGCAATAACATAGCTAATCGTGTCAAGCCCGGCGCCTCCATATTCTTCAGGGACCATCATCCCCATAAACCCAAGCTCACCGAGTTTCTTCACGCCTTCGTATGGAAATTCTTCTTTTTCATCTCGTTCAGCCGCTGTTGGTGCGAGTTCGTCCTCAGCAAACTTCCTTGCAGTTTCCTGAATCATTAATTGAGTTTCTGTAAAATCGAAATTCATATCCGGTACCGGTAATTAATTGATAAATATTACGGAATACTATGCTTGATTATACTCGAAGAATCCTTTGCCGGTCTTCCGTCCTAACCGTCCTGCTGCTACCATTTTCTTCAATAAGGGGCACGGTCGATACTTGGGATCTCCAAATCCTTCAAACAAAACGTTCATGATGGAAAGGCATACGTCCAATCCAATAAAGTCTGCAAGTGTGAGCGGACCCATCGGATGATTCATCCCGAGTTTCATAACGGTATCGATCGCTTCTGGAGTTGCAACTCCCTCCATCACACAATAAACTGCTTCGTTTATCATCGGCATCAAAACCCGATTTGAGATGAAGCCGGGATAATCGTTCACCTCCACTGGAGTCTTTTCAAGTTTTTGAGTGAGCGCTATTACGGTCTGCAATGTTTCCTGTGATGTTGCTAACCCTCGAATGATCTCGACCAATTTCATCAGCGGTACGGGATTCATGAAGTGCATCCCGATAACTTTCTCGGGGCGTTTTGTTACCGCGGCTATTTCTGTTATTGAAATAGACGACGTGTTGGAAGCTAATATAGCTTGTTGAGGCGCGCTCGAATCAAGCGTTTTAAATATTTGACTTTTGATGTTCTTGTCTTCGGTCGCGGCTTCTATAACTATAGACGAATTACTTACGGCTTGTTCGAGCGACACCGAGGTTCTGATGCGGGACAGCGTTTGCTGTTTTAATTCTTCAGTGATCGTTCCTTTTTTAACTTGACGATCGAGATTAGCTGTAATAGTTTTAATTGCCCGATCTATGAATTCCTGTTTGATATCGACAAGAGTGACAGCAAATCCGTATTGCGCAAAAACATGTGCGATACCATTTCCCATAGTACCACTGCCTACAACGGTTACATCATGAATATCCATTTTTATCCCTTCTATATTTGTTCAAGAATCATTCCGCTCGCTTCGCCGCCACCGATACACAGTGCCGCCATTCCTCGCTTCACATTGCGCTGTTTCATAGCGTGCAGCAGTGTGACTAATATCCTCGTACCACTTGCTCCTATCGGATGGCCTAAAGCAACCGCGCCACCGTTAACATTGACCTTGTTTACATCCAGTCCAATTATTTGATTAACGACGAGAGTTACGACTGCAAAAGCTTCGTTTATTTCGAATAAATCGATTTGTTCTTTAGATAGCTTAGCTTTATTAAGAATTTTTAAAATTACATCTGCGGGGGCTGTTGTGAACCACTCGGGTTTTTTTGCAACAGACGCATATGATACGATGCGGGCTAATGGTTTTACACCTAACTGCTTTGCTTTATCCATCGACATTACAACAACTGCGGCGGCGCCATCGTTTATTTTAGAAGCGTTCGCTGCAGTAATAGTTCCATCGCTTTTAAATGCCGGCTTAAGTGATGTGATCTTATCGAACTTCACCTTTTTAGGCTCTTCATCCTCGCTGACGATGATCGGATCGGCTCCGCGTTGTGGAATCTCAACTTTTACAATTTCTTCTTTGAACAAACCATTTTTTTGCGCATCAATTGCACGCTTATAACTCAGTGTGGCGTACTCATCTTGAGCTTCACGCGGGATTGCACATTCCTTCGCACAAATCTCGCCTGCGTTACCCATATGAAAATCATTGTATACATCCCACAAACCATCTTTTATCATATCATCAACGAGTTGCCCATGTCCCATCCGGTAACCTGTTCGAGCTTTTTCCAGGATATATGGAACATTCGACATACTTTCCATCCCGCCCGCAACAATTACATCCGCATCACCCAGAGCGATAGCCTGAGCCGCAAGCATGACCGATTTTAAACCCGAGCCGCAGACTTTATTAACCGTCAGGCACTCAACAGAAATCGGAAGACCTGCATAAATCGATGCCTGCCGGGCGGGCGCTTGTCCTATTCCCGCGGGTAAGACGCAACCCATGATTACTTCGTTGACATCTTCATTTTTTATACCGGATCTTTTTACTGCCTCTGAAATTGCAATAGCCCCAAGTCTTGGCGCTGGAACTGAAGCCAAACTTCCACCGAATGATCCGATCGGTGTACGGCATGCACTTGTGATAACGACTTCATTAATCATTTGAATTGTATAGAAATGTGATTAGTAATGAGAGATATCTTTGTCAATTTTATTTAAGACGAATAAACTCTATTCTCCTGTTCTTTGCCTTTCCTTCGGCTGATGTATTATCTGCTATCGGCTTCGTGAATCCGAATCCTTTACTTGTTATTCTCTCGGGCGAAATACCTTTTGAAACCAAATAAGCTTTTACCGCTTCTGCACGACCGATTGAAAGCGTCATGTTATATTTTGCTCCGCCCACGTTATCGGTATGCCCATGTATTGCAACCTGAGCTGTGGGGGATGAAATCAAACTTGACGCTACTTGATCTAAAATATCCTTCGCAGTAGGAAGCAATGCGGTTTTAGCAGTTTCAAAGTTTACGCCTTCCAAAATAATCCGTTCGCCTATTTTTATTATCGGGACGTCGTCTGCTGGATCGAGAGGATTCAATCCCAACTGTATTTCCTTACCATCCGGCATGCCGCCATCATCAGTATCCGGTTTGATCGGATCTGTTTTATGTTGTAAGACCTCATCGCCATCGTTCAAACCGTCTGAATCGGTATCTACCTTAATGGGATTGGTGTGATATTTCAAAACTTCATCACCATCGCCTAAACCGTCTCCATCTGTGTCAATTTTCAGAGGATCTGTCATATACTTCAGAACTTCATCCCCATCGGTAAGACCATCGCCATCAGTATCCATTTTTAACGGATCTGTGGAATACTTCAGTACTTCGTCTCCGTCTGTCAAACCGTCTCCATCGGTATCCTTTTTTAATGGATTTGTTAGATAGGTTAGTACCTCTTCACCATCAGTCAATCCATCACCATCGGTATCCTTATTAAGGGGATTGGTTTTATACGTGTGAACTTCAGCGCCGTCTCGAAGTTTGTCACCATCAGTATCGGGATTAAGAGGATCTGTGCCGATTTGTTTTTCTTCATCATTTAATAATCCATCACCATCCAGATCGGGATTATCAGGAGTCAGATATGCGAATAGATTTAAAGTGATATTCCAGAATGCATCACGAGAATCGGTTTTTATGTCGTCAAGATACTTTGTCGAAGCCAAAAAATAAGTACCGCTTACGCCTACCGACGTTCGATCTGTTATGGAAAATTGTCCACCGGCGCCAACCGGAAAGTAAGATGAAATTTTTTTGTAATCTCCACGAGCGTTATGCGTGAGTTCCTGATCGTCTCTATTCTTCGGGTTGAAAACAACTATGCCGGCGCCGCCGAAAATATATGGAATAAATTTTCCTTTCTTAATCGGCTGGAACACTAAACGCAGATCAATCGGATAAATATTAGAAACGAAGAGAGTATCTTCTATTCCTTCTGCTTCAGATGCCTGCGAGTTTGTTTGAATATTGGCTTCGAGGGAACCGACACCCACACCGGTTTCGAATCCAAAATTAGGCGACGGATAATAGCGAAAGAAAACGCGGGCGAAAGGCGACTCCTTCGAATTCCGGACAAGATCGGTTCGCGGATAAACGACTCCAAATGATACTCCTACACCGTACGTTACTGTTGTATCTTGCGCAATGCCTATCGATGCAATCAGTACAATCAGGATCAATATAATTGGAATATTTTTCAACTTTATCATAAGCCGCATAATTTTCGATTACAGCCCAATTTAAGGTTTGATGGAGATAAAGTCAAGCAATTTATTTAAGAAATTAAGTAGATCAGCTATTTTCCGATGAAATAAACACATCAGCTGTTCATCGAGCGTAAAAATTCTTTGTTCGATTTAGTACCGCGCATTTTTTCGATCAGAAACTCCATCGCCTCTATCGTCGAAAAGTCGCTGATCAGCTTGCGTAATATCCAGACCCGATTAAGCTCGTCTGAATCGAAGAGGATTTCCTCCTTGCGCGTACCAGACCGGTTAACATCCATAGCTGGAAAGATTCTCTTATCGCTTAATTTGCGATCGAGTATAATTTCCATGTTACCGGTACCTTTGAATTCTTCGAAGATAACTTCGTCCATACGGCTTCCAGTTTCTATCAGGGCAGTGGCAATGATCGTGAGACTACCGCCTTCTTCGACATTACGGGCTGCACCAAAAAACCGTTTGGGACGATGAAGTGCGTTCGCATCAACACCACCGGATAAGATTTTGCCGCTATGTGGAACAACCGTATTGTGTGCACGTGCCAGACGTGTGATACTATCGAGAAGAATGACGACATCCTTTTTCGTTTCGACCAAACGCTTGGCTTTCTCGTGGACCATATCTGCGACCTGCACATGGCGTTCTGGCGGTTCATCAAATGTTGAGCTAATAACCTCAGCATTGACCGATCGTTCCATGTCGGTCACTTCCTCTGGGCGTTCATCTATCAACAGAACAATCAGAATAACTTCGGGATGATTTCGTAAAATACTGTTTGCTATTTTTTGCAGAAGAATAGTTTTACCTGCTTTCGGCGGAGAAACGATCATGCCGCGCTGTCCTTTGCCTAAAGGAGAAAGCAAATCCATAATGCGCATCGAATATTCACCGGGTGCCGTCTCAAGTTTTAACCGGTTGTTCGGATAAAGCGGAGTGAGATTATCGAACAAAACTCGGTCTCTGACAGCATCAGGGTTTTCGTCATTAACTGCTTCAACACGGAGTAAGGCGAAAAATCTTTCACCTTCTTTCGGCGGACGGACCTGCCCGCGGACAGTATCACCGGTACGTAAATTAAATTTTTTAATCTGGGATGGCGATACATAAATATCATCCGGTGAAGGCAGATAGTTATAATCTACCGACCGTAGAAATCCATACCCATCGGGCAAGGTTTCAAGAACTCCTTTGCTGAAGGTAAGTCCATCTTTTTCGGTTTGCGCTTCAAGAATCTTAAAAATTAATTCCTGTTTGCGTAGATCGGTATAGCCGGTAATATTCATATCCTTGGCTATTTTAGTCAACTCAGCGATCTTTTTGGATTTCAGTTCTGCAATGTCCATTGGCATGGCTTATACACTTCCTTGAATGGTTTACAAATATTTTGTGGAATAATCTTTTGATAGAACTTCAAAGGGACGACTTTTCGTGCTGATATCTTGTATGGACTGAGGATTAATTGTAATTGATGTGAATTATGGTAGTTTACATTCCGTTCGCACGATTAGTTTTCGCGCGTCCTCTTTTAATTCAACTAAATATATAAGCTTTATTAAAAAAAGTCAAGTTTTAAATTGGGATTTTAAGTAATTTTAAGACTTCACCAACCAGGTAATTAGACCCGATTACAATAATTGGCTCATTCCTGCGTTTTTCACGTATTGCGATATCTATACCCTTCTGGACGCTGACCTCGTTGAACGACGAAATAGCACGCTTTTGAAGTTCAGCTACAAGTATTCTGCTGTCCAATGCGCGATCATTTTTGGGGGTAACCGCTACTGCAATTCGTGCCAGCGGTCTTAATAAGTTTATCATTTCACCGTATGCTTTATCTTTCATCACCCCAAACAATAATGTACATCTTCCCACCAGAAGTTTTTTCACAGCAATAACAAATTTTTCAATTCCTGCTGGATTGTGGGCTACATCGGCAATGATTAACGGTGAACGACTCAAAATATCAAGGCGTCCTCTCAGACCCGAATATATCTGAACCGCCCTTAATCCGTCTCTTATCCGTTCTAATGTTATCTTAGAAAATCCTTCAACATGTCTTATGTACTCTGCTGCCGAAACTGAGAGCCAAGCATTTTCAGCCTGATGATCGCCAGCGAGTGATACGAATAAATCGTTATATCGCGAATAAGGAGTCTTCAAATCCAGCGTCAAGCCATCGAATGTTCTTTTTTTAATTTTAACCGGGACAATTCGATTAATCATAATTAATTTCGATTGATTAGTCTTTGCGCTCTGTGCTAAACACTTCACCGCGTCAGGTTCTTTTGTACCGGTCAGGCATGGAATAAAAGGTTTGATGATTCCACTCTTTTCAAACGCGATACTTGAGAATGAATTCCCGAGATACTCCGTATGATCAAAACCGATATTTGTAATAATGCTGAGCATCGGAGTAATAACATTCGTAGCATCCCATCGTCCTCCCAATCCGGTTTCTATAATGGCGATATCGACATTCTGATCGGCAAAATATTGAAATGCTATCGCAGTCGTCGCCTCGAAAAAAGTTGCCCGGCTTTTATCGATTACCGGCTTAAGTTGTTTAGTGTATCGAACGATGTCATCAGTAGAAATTTTCTTACCGTTGATTCTTATCCTTTCTGAGAAATCTACAAGATGTGGAGAAGTATACAGTCCGGTACGGTATCCCGACGCCGTTAAAACAGATGCGATCATAGATGCCGTAGAACCTTTACCGTTCGTGCCTGCGATATGTATCGAAGGGAAATGATCCTCCGGATTACCCAAGTATCGCAGTAACGCCTCTATATTCTGAAGCCCTAATTTTATGCCGAACAGTTGAAGATCGTAAAGATACTTTAATATCTTTTCGTAATCAGACACGTAACATCATTCCGGATAGATTAATATTGCATCGCTCCCGTTAACTTCTGAACAGAATCAATTTTATTTTGTGTACAGTAAAGAACAATTCCATCCGCTACTTTTACTGCGGTTGAAGGATCGATGAAATTTGCGGTGCCGGTCTGAACAGCCGATGCACCCACCAACATAAATTCTATAGCATCCTCGGCAGTCATAATTCCACCGATGCCGATAATAGGAATCTTTACCGACTTGGCTATTTCATAGACTTTTGCCAGCGCAACCGGCTTGATAGCAGGACCCGAAAGACCTCCGGTTATTGTTGAAAGTTTCGGTTTTCTTGTTCTGATATCTACCGCTATACCTACAAGCGTATTGATGACTGCAACTGCGTCTGCGCCCTCATCGGATGCAACGCGGGCAAATTCTGAAATCTTCGTAACATTCGGTGTGAGTTTAATAATCAAGGGCTTTGTTGTTAAGACGCGCAATCGCTTCGTTATCTCGGCAGTTATACCGAGATTCGTACCGAAACTCAAACCACCATCCTTAACATTCGGGCAAGATATGTTGATCTCATATCCATGTATTCCCTCTTGTTCCTCGAGAAGTGAAAGCACCAGGCAATATTCATCGACAGAACTGGCGGCAATATTTACGATAACAGATGTGCCGATAGATTTGAGGAACGGGAGCTTATCTTCAATAAATTTTTTCACTCCGATATTCGCCAACCCTATTGTATTGAGCATGCCGCTCGCTGTTTCTACGATTCGGGGCGGCGGATTTCCAATACGCGGATTCAGAGAAAGAGATTTTGTCACTATTCCGCCTAACTTATGAAGCGCAACCATCTCTTTGCATTCATCACCATAGCCGAATGTTCCCGATGCGACAAGAACAGGATTTTTTAATTTCAATCCACCGATATTTACTTCTGTATTAATCACCATCGGGAATCCTTATTGAACGAATATCAAAAACCGGTCCGTCTTTACAGACGAGGGCATATTTCTTTTCATCATTGACAAGTTCAACCGGACACCCTTGGCAAATACCAAATCCGCAAGCCATCGCGCTTTCAAAAGAAGCTTCGCAAGGAACCTGAATTTCTTGAATGAGCTTCGATATGCTTCTAAGCATCGGGGTCGGTCCGCATGCAAATATTTTGGGATTTCGGTATTGAGATCTGGAAAGATCTGTCCGAAGAAGATCGACAACTGTCCCATGGTATCCCATTGAACCATCGTCGGTAGCTACTTTCACATTCTCAAGCTGTTGAGTTATAACATGTGCCGATGATCTTGCACCGATGTATGTAATAATATTCTTTGACGACCTCTTCAAAATGGAAGTTAAAAATGGAAACGGCGCAACTCCAATTCCACCCCCGACCAACAACGCTGTATCAAATTTATCGCCTGTGTTAAATGAATTCCCAAGCGGACCGATAATATCTAAGACTTCATCCGGTCTCTTTTTAGATAACAATGCTGTACCAAGCCCGTAGACGCTGAAGATTATTGTTATCTCATCTGTATTGGCTTGCTGGATACTAAATGGTCGCCTTAGAAGAGGCATGTAGGATTCACTAACTTTTACATTTATGAATTGACCGGGTTTCACAATTGATGCGATTTCAGGTGATACTAAGCTTATCGCCCAAATGTTGCCATTTATAGATTGAACAGTGCGAATGCGAGAAAGAATTTGGATCATACTTTTTTAGTTTATTCCCAATTAGTTCCCGCCGCCGCCGTCATCTTCCTCATCCGGAGGTGGTTCTTCTTCTTCTTCTGGTTGTTCCTCTTCACTGCCGGGATCGATCTCCTCTTCCTTGTTAATCTGCTGAGCATCGCCCGGTTGTATTTTTTCTCCCGGCTTGCTCACATCCTTTTTATCTTGTTTGCCGCTATCTACTTTAACCAAAGCCGGAATTTCATTGATTTTTACATATTGATCAATACTCTTCGGGTCATCTTTGACTGAGACTCGCGGTTTCGCATCCTGAGCATATATCGATGACGGATATTCTTTTAGTAATTTTTTATACACTGCCGCCGCACTATCGTTATTTATCAGAATAGTTTCCATAATCCACCCGATAGCGTACAATGCTTTTGGTGCATATGTGGATGCAGGATAAATTTTTGCTACTTCTGTAAAGCGTTCTACTGCTTTGTCTATCTTACCCTTCTGCAAGAGTTCTTCACCCTCTTTGTATATAGATTCTGCTGAATCCAAATCTGTCTGCGTCACTTCCATCTGCAATATTTTCTTTACCTGATGCGCATATTCAGATTTATCATACCGATTCATAATGATATTATACAACGAATCGACTACTGACGAATCGTTTCTTGACCGATGGATTTCAGCCATTGCATAATATGCCCTCGGCAGAAGCGGCGAGGAAGGACAACTATCTATTAACGATTGATACCAGAAAAGGGCTGAATCGGGTAGACCCATTTCAAGATATAATAATCCGGCTAATTCAAATTTCGTTCGCGCTATCATTGACCGAACAGAATCAGGTTTTAGATGAACCTTTCCGGGTGGAGAAATCTTTTTCGTCAAATTCTTTGATGTATCAGCGACAACTTTTCCAACAATATCTTTTTCTTTTGTATCCGGCGCTTTTGTGTCTATCCGATGTTGTTGATCTGCCTTAACGGAATCAATGAATGCACGATTTGCAGCCACCTTCGACGTATCGCTCGAAGACTTTAACTGAGACACTAAAAGTGAATCGACTTGAACAATCGTCGTATCTTTCAGAACATGAGATTCGGATTTTGCCGTGTCTTTCTCAACACGCATAGCAATATCTGGTTTCCGAAGAGAATCCCTGATTACATCCACAGGTTTAATTGCCTCAGTTGCTTGTACCGATTTATCTTCCGCGCTCAATTTCACTGAATCTTCTTTGATCTGAACCATCGATTGAGGTATGGAAGCGGCATTAGAATTATCAATTACCGATGGCGCCTTATCGCCAACCAATGTTTGAACAGATCCGGGAATTTTTAAAACCCATTTCGGTTTGATGAGATCGGGATTCTTTATCTTATCACGGTTTCTCTGGTAGATTTTGGGCCACATCCATCCATTTCCATATACTTCATCCTTCTTTGCGATATTCCACAGACATTCCCTATCCTTTGCCCATGTACCGACAGTATAAGATTTTTCTATTCTCTCCCTATTGGAAATATCATCAACGGTCTTCTTTAATACTTTGTCTGACTTTCCTTCAAGGATTGTCCGTGTCTCCTTGCTTGGCAAGCTACTTTCCAATTTATTTTCATTTTTAAACTGAGTAGTTTTCTGGGCGACGGTATCAGTATCCGATAAGCCCGTATCTTTTGTTATGTTCCCTTGTGCTATCGATGTCGCAGATGAATCACCTGAACCGGATGAGGAGTCTTTCTTAATTTCGGATTTAATGATTTCTTTTGTAAGAGAGTCGGAATCACCTTTCAGCGTATCGGCTTGTCGGGCATCTTTAAGCAAGCTATCATATTTTGCAAGGTTGTCATATTCCTTGGAATAGTTCGTTAGATAAGTCGACTTACGTTGAGCAATCTGCGTTATCTCGGATGATGGAAATTCAGCTTTTGCTTTTTCGTAATAAGGCTTAGCTGTCTTCAAGTCTAATATCTTTTTTTCATACCAGAGACCGCGCTGATAGTATCCTTTAGCTGCTGCATCCGTCCGCTTGTATGTTGTATCGATAAGTCTATAAATCGGGAAGGCTTTTGAAGAATCATCCATAGCAAGATAATTATTTGCAGTTTCCAATTCTACCATTCCGCGCTCTTCAGGTTTGAGTTTTTCTTCCCACAATGCATCATAAACGTCAAGAGCTGCATCATGCTCGCCTGCCTGAGATAGCATCATACCTTGTTTTAGACGCGATTGAAATTCTGTTGAAAAATCGGGCTTGAAATCTCCGACCTTATTGTAAGCGTCAGCGGCTTTCAAATATTCACCTTGATGTTCATGACATTTGCCGAGCTGGCTATATGCATATTGCAGCAACTCATTATTTCCCGAAAGAGATACGGCTATATGATATCTTTCAGCAGCCGCCTCATAATTCTCTCGCTGATAATAAATTTGCGCCTCGATCAGTATTAGTTCCAGCTCTATGTCGTTCTCCCCAGCAGTTGAAGCTTCCGTGATGATATCCTTAATGCTGATAAGCGCTTCATCTTCCTTTTTGGATTGGTACAACGCTCTAACTTGCCAAAGCATCGTTTCTAACCTTTGATCGCTGTCCGGAAAGTTGTCCAATAATTCTTTAAATTTCCTAAGCCCTGCTTCAGTCTCACCTTTGTAGATATAAGCTTTTCCCATCATCAGGATAGAATTTTCTACCCATGCACTTCGCGGATATAGCTGGATGACCTTGTTACTCTTCTCAATTACTTTATCAAATTTATCCTGTGCGCTTTTGGGAACAGAATACATTGCGAAGTAATTTGTATCCCTGTCCTTCTGTGGAGTTTTCTCGATTTCTGCAACTGCATCGTCGAATAATTTTTTTGTATTATAATAAGTGTTAAAATATCCGGTCACGCTTTCGTACATCGTACAACCGACATTGAAAAACGTTAGGAATATAAGAATCACGGTAAAACAGAAGATCGATTTCTGGTTGGGCAAGCGGGGTATCCTTAATAATCTAACCAATAACACATCATATTGAACATAAGAATGATACACAAAAATTCCTGTAAAAGCAATGTGGTTTCGATTTGCGATTCTCAAAGGCATTCCGTATTTTTTAGAAAATTAATGGGAGTATAGTTATGTTTTCGCATATACTAAGTGGCACAACATATGGCATTAAAGCTCGAATTGTCGAAGTAGAGTGCCATGTCCAGCCGGCAATTCCTTCATTTAATATTGTCGGCTTACCTGATAATACTGTGAAAGAAAGCAAGGACCGAGTCTTCGCAGCGGTGAAAACGACAGGATTCCGTTATCCCCGCGCCCGTATCACGGTAAATCTCGCCCCGGCTGATTTAAAAAAAGAAGGCTCTCACTTTGATCTGCCAATTGCAATTGGTTTACTTGCCGCAACAGACCAAATCGTTCCAGAAGTCCTAAACAATTTTGTTATTGTTGGAGAGTTGGCGCTTGACGGTGTGCTGCGTCCGATTCACGGGACACTTCCGATTGCAATGGAAGCGAAGAACGCAGGTGTGAGAGGTATGATCGTTCCAAAAGAAAACGCGCGTGAAGCGGCAATGGTTGAAGGAATCGAAGTGTATCCTATGGAGTCACTCAAAGAGACTGTAGAATTCCTTAACGCCGACCATCGATTGCTTAGTCCTTTCCAGATTGATATCAAGGAAATCTTTTCTCATGACCAGCGATACTCTACTGACTTTGCAGATGTAAAGGGACAGGAAAATGTGAAACGAGCACTCGAAGTTGCCGCCGCAGGTGGTCATAACATTATTATGATAGGTCCTCCCGGCTCAGGCAAAACAATGTTGGCTAAACGTCTGCCAACAATCCTCCCTCCTCTCACTTTCGATGAAGCGATTGAAACGACTAAGATTCATTCTGTTGCCGGATTACTTTCACCCGATACTGCGTTGATATCGACCCGTCCATTTCGCTCACCTCACCATACAATTTCTGATAGTGCACTTGTTGGTGGAGGAACTATCCCGCGACCGGGAGAAATTTCACTTTCACATCATGGCGTTTTGTTTTTAGATGAGCTACCTGAATTCGCTCGTAATGTTCTCGAAGTTCTCAGACAACCATTGGAGGATGGACATGTAACTATCAGCCGATCAAAAATGTCTACCGACTTCCCCGCAAACTTCATGCTTGTGTGTGCCATGAATCCGTGTCCCTGCGGTTACTTCACCGATCCGACTAAAGAATGTACTTGCAATTCACTCCAAATCCAGAAATACATGGCAAAGATATCAGGTCCACTTCTCGATAGGATTGATCTTCATATTGATGTCCCTGCTGTGAAATATAAAGAATTAGCGAGTAAGGATGCGAGCGAAGCATCTCAGAAAATTCGGGAGCGTGTTGTCCAGGCGCGTGAAGTTCAGATGAAACGTTTCGCCGGACGAAAAGGGATGTATAGCAATGCCGATATGCAATCGAAGGATATACAAAATTACTGCAAGCTTGATTCTGCAGGTGAAGAGCTGCTAAAGATGGCTATAACAAAATTAGGATTATCTGCTCGCGCTTACGACCGAATTCTAAAAGTAGGACGCACTATCGCCGATCTCACATCATCTCCAAACATCAAGCCGGAACATATCAGTGAGGCGATTCAGTATAGGAGCTTGGACAGAAATTTATGGATGGCATGAGATACAGGAAAATCCCTAAAAGTTTGTATCTTCTATAAACTCAGTGTTCTCAGCGGCGGAGTTTATCCCGCCTAAGGCGGGACGTTGAATCTCTTCTCGCAAAGAACGCAAAGGTTAGAAAATGAAACTACATATTAATCTCAAAAAAATAACAGATAATTCATACGATATCATAATCGGTACCAAGCTCGATGCTGTTGCATGTGAGATTGCCAGATGGAATGGGTTTTCAAAATATTTCATCATCACCGACTCAAACGTCAAACGACTCTATGGTGATGAATTCCTCAAAACACTTCGTTCAAACAAAATCGAAGTGCATCTCCTTTCAGTCCCAGCTGGGGAAAAAAGCAAAACCCGAAATACCAAAGAGCAACTTGAAGATAAACTTCTCAATTTAAAAGCTGATCGAAGCTCCCTAATCATCGCACTTGGCGGCGGAATGATTGGTGATCTTGCCGGCTTCGTTGCATCAACTTTGTTGCGCGGTATTCCTTTTATCCAAATTCCAACCACTCTCCTTTCTCAAGTCGATAGCAGTATAGGCGGAAAAGTTGCAGTTGATCATCCACTTGGGAAAAATCTTATCGGTACTTTCTATCAACCCAAAAGAGTGTACATCGATGTTGACACTTTAAAAACTCTTCCTCAACGAGAGTTCAGAAATGGTATGGCTGAAGTTATCAAATATGCAGCTATTCTTGACAGAGATTTTTTTTCTTTCCTCGAAAATTATCACCCAAAGATATTCCTCCATCATCCATCTTCTATCCTCCATCTCATTCACCGCTGCTGTGAATTAAAAAAGATGATTGTTGAAAAAGATGAAAGAGAAACTGGCTTGCGACGAATTCTAAACTTCGGTCATACAATCGGACATGCCGTTGAATCTTTGTCGAACTACAAACTCTCACACGGCGAAGCCGTTGCAATCGGAATGATGGCGGAAGCAAAGATTTCCGTTGCACTTGGGATGTTAGATCAATCCGATGTCGAGAGATTGAATGATCTACTTCAATTGTACAAACTCCCGACAGATATTCCATCGAGAATGGATACTCATAAAATAATCCGGTTAACCTTTCATGATAAAAAAGTTCAACAAGGCAAAGTTCAATATACGCTCCTTGAAAAAATCGGGAAAGCAATTGTGGGAATTTCTGTTCCTCTAAAAATTGTGGAGCGAGTTTTATCGAAATGAAACTTTGCCTGTCAATAACGCCCAATTCAATGCGAGAAGCACTGAGGATACTTCAAGAGCATCGGACTACTGCTGAGTTGATTGAGGTTCGCATCGATGGAATCCGGGATTTGAATCTCGCTCAGCTTATGCGTCAGCCAAGACCTAGACTTATAATCACCAATCGAAAAAAAGATGAAGGCGGAAAGTTCATCGGTTCTGCAAACCAACAATATGAAATATTATCTGAGGCAATTCGACTTGGCGCTGATTATGTCGATGTTGAGTATAGCTGGGGAGAAAAGTTTATAAAGAATCTTCTTTCTCAATCAAACAAAATAAAAATAATCTGTTCATATCATAATTTTGAAGAAACGCCTAAGAATATTGGTCAACTGTATCAGCGGATGCAAAAAACAGGCGCACACATCATCAAGATCGCGACAACTGCGAACGACATCACTGATAACAAATTGATCTTCGATCTCCTCAAACAATCACGCAAGGACCGACAAAAATTGATCGCTCTTTGCATGGGTGAAGCTGGTGAAATCAGCAGAATTCTCGGCGGTAAGTTCGGAAGTTATTTTACTTACGCTTCCATAACTGATCAAGATAAAACAGCCGATGGTCAATTGATGTACGATGAATTGATCAATCTATATTGTGCTGATCAAATAAATCACTATACAAAAGTTTTTGGACTTGTTGGAAATCCGGTCAAGCACAGCAAAGGCATCTATTTCCACAACAAAATATTTTCAAGAAAACGGCTGAATGCTGTTTATGTGAACTTCTTAGTTAACGATCTTACGGAATATCTCTCAAAGTTCCATAATATATTTACTGGGCTTAGTATTACAATGCCTTTTAAAGAAGAAATCATGCACCAACTTGATGAGATAGAAATCAAGGCGGTAAGGTTAGAAGTTTTCAACACCATAATTAACAGAAATGGTAAGCTGATTGGTTTCAATACTGATCTTCCTGCTATAGTTTCACTTCTTAAGAAGCGAACAAACCTAAGAGGTAAAAATGTTATCGTTCTTGGAACAGGCGCAACTGCAAAAACAATGGCATTTGCTGCGATAATAAATAAATGTCGGACAACTATCGTTGGACGTAATCCGAGCAAAGCTGAAATGCTTGCAAAAGAAATTGGCTGTGAATGGACAACGTTTGATAATCTTCAATCACTAACTCCAGATATATTGATGAATGGAACTTCTGTTGGAATGAAAGAGAACGGACAGAATAATATCGTTCCAAAAAGTTTTTTTAAAAAAGATATGTTAGTTTTTGATGCGGTCTACAATCATGTTATGACTCCACTTCTCCAAGATGCAGTTGAAGCCGGATGCAAAATCATCACCGGCTTGGAGTTATTTGAAAAGCAGGCACAACTTCAGTCGAAAT
This sequence comes from uncultured Chlorobiaceae bacterium, assembly GCA_964520905.1. Classification (GTDB taxonomy): domain Bacteria; phylum Bacteroidota; class Ignavibacteria; order UBA10030; family SZUA-254; genus JAGVIE01. The sequence goes on from CAZFQL010000026.1 coordinate 17,620, forward strand.
ATTTTATTGAAAGTATGAAATGATAGAAGATATAAGAACAATTCGACCAACAAAAACTGTGGATGCTGAGATTCAGGTCCCTCCTTCTAAGAGTTACACTAACCGCGTATTAATAGCCGCGGCACTTGCAGATGGAATATCCAATATCCATCATCCATCGAAAAGCGATGACTCCACAATTTTAGTAGAAGCTTTGAGGAAGTTTGGAATCACGATTAATGATTATGGCGATAAACTCGAAATCCACGGCTCGAATGGAAAATTGAAAGCACCAATATCTGAAATCTTTATTGGAAATGCAGGCACTGCAATGCGGTTTCTTGCATCGTTCGCTTGTTTGGTTGAAGGAGAAACGATTTTAACCGGTGATGAGCAAATGAATAAACGTCCGATCAGTGATTTAGTCAATGCACTCATATCTAACGGCATCAAATGCTCTTGCCAAAATGGTTTTCCTCCTGTTAAAATCCATGGGGGGAATTTTTCAGGTGGAAGAATTAATGTTGATGCTACCATAAGTAGTCAGTTTGTCTCATCTATCCTACTCTCATCTCCCTATGCTAAGCGAACAGTAACACTTCATGTGATCGGAAAGTTAAGTTCGATGCCGTACGTTGACATGACGCTTCACGTTATGCGTTCGTTCGGTGCGATTATAGATACAGTCGAAATGAAAACATTCAACATAAATAATCAACAAAGATATATCGGACATGATTTTATAATCGAACCCGATGCGTCTTCAGCGACTTACTTCCTCGGGGCAGCGGCAATAACAAATGGTCGTGTTCTTATCACTAATCTCACATCGGAATCGCTTCAGGGTGACATCCAATTTCTTTCAATATTATCAGACATGGGTTGCACAGTTATCAAACATGCAGAAAGCATTGAGATCCATGGAGGCAAGCTGCACGGTATTGAGGTCGATATGAACGAGATGCCCGATTGCGTACCAACACTCGCTGTTGTAGCATCATTTGCAAAAGGTTCAACCACGATTAAAAATATTGCACATGTCAGACACAAAGAGACCGACCGGCTTTCAGCGATTGCAGCAGAATTAACTAAAATCGGTGCGAGAGTAGAATTGAGCGCAGATGAACTTGTAATTCATCCACAACCCCTTCACAGCGCTGTCATCGAAACGTATAACGATCATCGAATAGCGATGAGCTTCGCCGTGGCGGGACTTCAAATCGATGGCATCAATATTATAAATCCAATGTGCGTTACAAAATCATTCCCGAATTTTTGGGAAGAATTTAAAAAGTTAGAAAAGAAGGATTAAAATGGCTGGAAATTCATTCGGATCATATTTTAGGATAACTACTTTCGGTGAAAGCCATGGCAAAGCCGTTGGTGTTCTCATCGATGGTGTTCGACCAAATATGAAAATATCCGAAAAAGCAATTCAACAAGAGCTAAATCGCAGAAGACCTGGACAGAGTAAAGTTACAACACCTCGAAAGGAAGCGGATCAAGTAGAAATTTTAAGTGGAGTTTTTGAAGGAAATACTTTAGGCACACCAATTTGTCTTTTGATATGGAATAAAGACCAGGATTCAAAAGCTTACGATGGATTAAAAGACTTGCTCAGACCCGGACATGCTGGATTCACTTATCTTGCGAAGTATGGAATTCAAGATTATCGCGGCGGTGGCAGAGCGTCGGGCAGAGAAACTGCGGGGCGAGTTGCGGCTGGAGCCGTTGCGAAACATATTCTTGCGAAACAAGGAATTCAAATCTTTGCATACACAAAAGAAATCGGCGGCATTACTGCGAAGAAAATCGACCTGAAAGAAATCGAACAGAATTCCGTTCGCTGTCCAGATCGAGATGCGGCAAAAAAGATGGAAAGGAAAATTCTTCAAATCAAAAATCAAGGTGATTCGCTTGGTGGAATAATCGAAGCGGTGGTAAAGAACTGTCCTGCCGGACTTGGCGAGCCGGTATTCGATAAACTTGAAGCCGACCTTGCAAAAGCCCTGATGTCTATTCCTGCTGTAAAGGGATTTGAGGTTGGTTCCGGTTTTTCCACATCGAAGATGAAAGGAAGCGAGCACAACGATGAATTTTTCAAAGATAAGAAAACTGGAAGAATTCATACAAAAACAAATTTTGCAGGTGGAATTTTAGGCGGAATCTCAACCGGTGAAGATATTATCATCCGTATTGCCGTCAAACCGACATCTTCCATTGGCATCGAACAAAAAACTGTTGACATCAAAGGTAAAAGACAGATTATAAAAATTGAAGGGCGGCATGACCCATGCATTTGTCCAAGAGTTGTACCGGTGGTTGAATCAATGATCGCGTTAGTACTCGTGGATCATCTGATGCGCCAAAAATTTTTACATAGCAATAAATCACTTACTTCAATATTGAATGAAATTAGAATGATCGATGAGATGCTTGTATTGATGTTTGTCCAGCGAAGAGATTTGATAAATAAGATAAACATGCTAAAGAAAAAAGATTCTCGATCAATTATCAATTTTAAAAAAGAACTCTCTCAAATTCCAGTGATATTCTCCGCATTAAGAGACCCTGATATCGATCCTAAATTTATTAAGCATATTTTCAAATTGATCAATACATCTTTCCTAAAGAAATAAATCCATAAAGAATTATACTCAAAACATCCGGCTAAGAGAATAATTCTGACCTGTAAATTGTCATAGCGGTAATTTCAGATAATTTTGTCAGATTCTTTTTTCTTCGTACATTACGTCATTATATTAACATAAAGAGGTAGTAATGAAAACAATTACATTAATTACGGGTGACGGAATTGGACCCGAGATTATAGCTTCTGCGGTTGAAGTTATTGAAGCTGCCGGAGTGAAAATTGATTGGGAATATCAAGAAGCTGGACTATCTGCAATTGAAAAATATAAAGACCCATTACCCAAACACGTACTCGAATCGATTCAGCGAAATAAATTAGTGTTGAAGGGTCCACTAACAACTCCAGTTGGAACAGGATTCAGAAGTGTTAACGTTGCAATCAGAAAAGAGTTCGACTTGTATGTGAATCTTCGGCCGGTGAAATCGTTTCATGGCATCCCTTCGATATGGCACGACGTTGATTTGCTAATTTTCCGTGAGAATACGGAAGAATTCTATTCTGGAATTGAACACTACATCGATTCCGCTAAAAGTGCCGCCGAAACAATCGGGATCGTAACCCGATTTGGTTCTGAGAGAATATTGAGATTCGCATTCGACTATGCAAAAACACATAAGCGCAAAAAAGTCACGATCGTTCATAAAGCGAACATCCTTAAGTACACCGGCGGATTATTCCTTGACGTTGGAAAAACAATGTCAAAAGAATATCCGGAAGTTGAAACAAACGATAGAATTGTAGACAACATGTCGATGCAATTAGTTATGAATCCTCATCAATTCGATGTCATCGTGACAACTAACCTCTTTGGAGATATCTTATCGGATTTATGCTCAGGTTTAGTAGGCGGATTAGGGATGGCTCCGGGCGCTAACATCGGAAAAGAAATCTCTATGTTCGAAGCAGTTCACGGCAGCGCACCTGATATAGCGGGAAAAAATATAGCTAATCCAAGCGCAATAATATTGGCTTCAGCCATGATGCTCCGGCACATAGGTGAACTAAGTGCCGCAAATAAAATTGAAAATGCGGTTACCCGGACGATAAAAGACGGTCGTTTCCTTACTCGAGACCTAAATCCGGAGAATTCTGTAACTACAAAATTGATGGCACAGGAGATTATCAGAAATCTCGGATAATTGTTCCTTCTTTGCCTACATCCAATCAATTCATCAGATTATATGAGAAGAACTCTGACTTCCTTGATATAATTTGACATTCAATTAAAATAATACGATAATTAGTACATGGGAGTCAAACGATATGAAAGGACTCATAGATGAAAAAATTGTACTTTGTTTTTTTCTTGCTTTTTGCTTCAACCGGGCTTGCCCAACAACGCATTCTAATCACTCCTAATAACGACGTTATTCCTCTACAAAAAAATGAGAGTGTAGAATCTTATGTTCTTAAGAAAAACATGAGAACGCTATCGAGTACCTCTGGTGACTGCTCAAATAAATATATTTTCGGTTATCCCACAGATTTATATGTACCGAATTGGATAAACAGCTATTATCACAAAGATGTTGCTGGCCAATGGTACGTTGCAAAAGCAGCCGGTTCAATCGATACTGTGTTCTGGTATAATAATGGTACTACTGGCGCACTTGAATCATTAGTCTATTTACGTATCTTCGAATCAAACATAGGAAGAAGCACCATCACCGGGGATTACGGTCCCGGTATTCCACCGTATCCGGCGCCATGCCAAAGTTGGGGCTACTGGTTAAGTACCGCCGATCTGGATCAGGGGATTGCTGCATTTCGTGAAGACGCATCGGATACAACATGGTACTCTACTATCAACGAGCTTCAGAATGGTCGTGTAGTTCCCAAATCTCGTCCACCGTTCGAGTTAGAGAAATGGGGACAAGGTGTTGGCTATGCTGCAACACATCGCCGCGGTTTGAATAAAGTCTGGTTGGGTGTAAACGATTTACCGTGCAGTTTATCAGTTGGGGAAAAGTTTTTCATTTCATTCAGAATCAATTCTGGACCTGATCATGTAATTAGCGAAAATGAAACAAATTATACAGGATTAGGTTTATGGAGTTCCGATCCTCTAACAACTACTGATGAAGACTGGCCCGCACGTAACTGGAAGTTTTACGAGCACGATTCGGGACCGGGTAATTGTGCCGGTACACCAAAGGAACAAATAAAGCGCGGATGGGTCGCGCGTGGTCCTTTTACTGATGATACCCTGTCCTCCGCCACCCTTAGTATTTGGTACTCAATGACAGTATCCACGAATGTACCGCCACAAATTAAATCAATTTATAAAGGTTACCCCGGCAATACATTTGATACAGGTCCGCAAACCGTAAAAGCAGATATATGGGACTGCGATC
>CAZFQL010000027.1:0-22319 GCA_964520905.1 uncultured Chlorobiaceae bacterium
TTTTTGTTCAAACATACTACAACCCCCGTGCCGGAGTTTTTACACAGTCTCCATCCCTTCGGGATTTGCGAACTCTGCGTTAAAAAACACTTTGCTATTATACATTTTGCTGTATCTGTTTTTTAAATATTTTCAATCTCGATAGAAGCTTCACCGTAACAATTCCGACAATTGTATTAACCGTTGTTGCAACAATAACGGGACCAATGATTTCCGTCGGATTGGATGCACCGGCAGAAGCACGTATCGCTATCACTGTTGCAGGGATAAGTTGAACACTGCTCGTATTGATGACGAGGAATGTACACATCGCATCTGTGGCGGTTCCTAATTTTTTATTAAGCTTGTTCAGTTCTTCCATCGCTTTCAATCCGAGAGGTGTGGCGGCGTTTGCAAGTCCGAGCATGTTAGCGGATATATTCATTATCATCGCGCCCATAGCCGGATGATCTGCCGGCACATCGGGGAAAAGTTTGGTGGTTACCGGTTTTAGCACACCTGCAAGCTTTGCAATCAAACCGGATTGTTCAGCAATCTTCATGATGCCAAGCCACAATACCATTATACCAATCAGACCGATTGCAAGCTCTACTGCAATCTTCGCGTATTTGATGATACCGTCATTGGTCACTTTGTTGAGTTTAACAAACTTGATCGGGTCAAAAATCATTTTACAATGCACTGCTTGTCCATCAATGCTGCCAAGAGTTACGTGGGCGAGAAGATATTTTTCGTTCTTTTGAATATTATAAATCTCACGCCAGAACGGCGGAGTATTTTCGTCTACAAAAATATGGAGAACACCTGAATTCCCGGATCCAACAATCAGCTCTGCGCGCTGCGTGATACCAAGCTCTTCCGAAAATATTATACTACACTGATAAACTTTAGATTGTGTCAAGGGGAATGTTGGAGGAATGGAGAATTGGATGGTTGTTTCTATTTCCTCGCCGTTATGGTATTTATTTGTAGAGATATCTCTCCAATCTCCCACTACGGCAACAAGGATTCCGATCACTATCAGCGCCAACCATATATAATTAAGCATTGCACAATCCTTTTATTGAAGACAATTTATCTTGAATACTGCATCAAATACGTGATAATATAGCGGATTATTATAGAGATGTCAATATTTCATTTGAATTCTATGTGATGTATAATATTTTAGATTAATTTATCTTTGACATTGATCTATTTTTTCCCTATAATATTGCCGTGAATGCCCAAATTATTAATAATTTGTATATAAAAATAATTAATAGCATCATTTTAAAAATACTTAAACTTACTCGTAAGGGGGTTTTATGAAACAATTCTCCACAATTTTTATCATTCTATTCATTACATTTTTCATTAGTACAAATGCCTTTGGACAATTATTCAACGAGAATTTTAATTATGTCGCAGGTACTTATCTAACTGCCAACTTTTGGACAGCACACAGTGCAAGCGGTTCAGTACCGGTACAGGTTACGTCACCGGGACTAACTTACGCTGGTTATCCAAATTTCAATATCGGTGAAGCAGCCACAGTGACCGGCGGAACCGGTTCGCGCGAAGATGTCAATCGTACTTTCACATCTCAAAACTCGGGAAGTGTTTATGCATTCTTCACAGTCGATGTTCATGCCGATACCGGCACGGCCGATTATTTCTTTCACCTTGGTCCCAGTCCAATCGGCACAACGTTCCGCGGCAGAGTGTTCCTAAAAGACAGTGCAGGAAGTTTTGCATTCGGATTAAGCAAGGGAAGCACGAGCAACATAACATACACAGGTTACAATTATTCACATAACACAACTTATCTGGTTGGACTCAGATATACATTCAATGCAGGCGCATCGGATGATGCCGTTAGCTTGTGGATCAACCCTCCACTTGATGGAACACAACCGGCTCCGAATCTCACGCAAACTGATACCGGTATTACCGACGCTCCTAATATCGGTGCTGTTGCGCTACGTCAGGGCTCCAACTATTACAATGTGACAGTTGATGGTATCAGAATCCAAACCACATGGTTCCAGCCGGATTTTGCTGCTGAACCCGCAAATTTGGATTACGGCGATTTATTGGTCGGTTCGGTACATGTCGATAGCGTTACTGTAAGGAATATGGGTACTATTCCATTAAATATTACATCGGTTGTTTCAGACAATCCGGAATTCACGGTACTTCCGACCAGTGGTTCGATTCCTGCATCTTCGAGTGCAAATTTTTATATAACATTCAGCCCTTTAAGAGCAGGACTGAAAACAGGAAATATCGTTTTCCACCACAATGGTCCTACAATATCGGATATAGTACCTGTACGCGGCACCGGGCTTGCGCCACAATTCTCGGTTTCACCGACAAGTATAGATTTTGACAATTTATTTGTCGGATCAAATTATCAAGATACAGTTACTGTAACTAATACCGGTAATCAAACCTTGAATATCGCATCAGTGACATCCGATAATTCTGAGTTTACGGTTTCTCCTGCAAGCGGAACGATTCAAGCGACTGAGAGTGAAGATTTCTATATAACATTCAGTCCAACAAGCACCGGACTTAAAACCGGTAATATCGTATTCACACATGATGCTCAATCTGTTACCGATACAGTTAAGGTGCAGGGGACAGGTATAGCTCCTGGATTCTCCATAACTCCTACCGAATTGAATTTTGGCGATCTCTTTATCAATACGATTAAGATCGATACTGTAACGGTCTCCAACAACGGTTCAGCTGTGCTGAATATATCCTCCATAACATCCAATAATTCTGCGTTCATTATTTCGCCTTCAAGCGGTACAATTCCTGTATCAGAAAGCCGGAAATTCGCAGTAACATTCTCACCGGCAAGCATTGGTTTGAAGTTGGGTGAAATTATATTCACGCACGATGCTCAATCATCGCCTGATACTATAACTGTATCCGGTACTGGGATAGATTATATCACAATTGGCGCGGCGCGTTTGAGACCGAACGGTGATACAGTAACGATCCAGGGTATTATAACACGCGCTCTTGGTGCATTCTCGCGAATTCAGGATGCAACCGGTGGTCTCTCGGTTCGACAATCAACGGGTCCATTTCGTGATTCACTTGCAAGCGGTGGTATCAGACCCGGTGACTTAGTTAAGATGAGAGGTATTTTATCGGAATATGCCAACCTTAAACAATTCAATCAAGCCGACATTCGAAGTTTCGAAAGGATCTCCCGCGATAATCCCCTGCCGACACCACAGCTCGTAACACTATCCGAGATAGCTCTTAACGGAGAACAATATGAGAGCGAGCTGATAACGATAGTTGACATGAGCATCAATCCGGCGGGCGATGTGAACTTTGCGGCGGCAAAAACTTATCAGGTATCTGATACAACCGATTTGACGAATGCTGTAGCATTGCGAACACCCAGTGCGGCAGACAGTTATGTGGATGGAACACCCATTCCTACAGGACAGTTTACATTCACGGGCGTGCTGGGTCAGTTTAGCTTCTCAAGTCCAACTGCAGGATACCAGTTGCTTCCAGTTCTGGTTACGGATATAGATTTCCAGGTCGGAGTTCGTGAAAGCGAACCTTTGCCTACAGTTTTCGCTTTAAAAGGAAATTATCCTAACCCGTTCAATCCGACGACGAAGATCGCATTCGATATTCCAAAATCAACTATCGTGAGTTTAGCCGTTTACAACTCGCTCGGACAGAAAGTTGCACAGGTTCTAAACAACGCAGCTTACATGCCGGGACACCATGAGGTAGAGTTCGATGCATCTTTGCTTTCAACTGGAATATATTTCTACAAACTCATAACACCTGAATATACAGCCGTTCAGAAAATGATGTTGCTGAAGTAAATCATTATTCTCTAAGAAATACACTCGGCGATTCCGGCACTGTCGGAATCGCCGAGTTTGTTTATACCTCTCGGTCTATCATTATATTAACACTCTACCTCCATGCCTGCATGTCTCAGTAATCCATTTCCCCATTAATCCATGATTCCAAAACCCAAACATTCCACTCTACCTTTGATCTACTCTTCCAACTCTCCCGTTTGCACTACTCCCAAAATTACCCTATCTTTGAAGGAATTTACAATTAGCAATTGACGATTAACATTGGCAATTCAAATGTTTATGCATAAAATATTCTTAGCTCACCATCGCTATTCTCTCCTATCTCTAAGCTTTAAGCTCTTTGCTATTAGCTCTTTGCTATTAGCTCTCAGTTCTTCGCTATTCGCTCAGGAAAAAGATAACTCGGAGTTCAAACTCGCCATGGGGCTGTACAACGACGGTATGTACGATCTCGCCGCTGAGCAACTGAAAAATTTCATAAACGCTTATCCCAATACGGCTAACGGAATTGAAGCGCGATTTTACCTCGGCAGTACTCTCATGAATTTAAAGAGATACGATGAAGCGCGGATAACTTTCCAGAACTTCGCGCTGGCATACGTTGAGCATCCCAAAGCCCCTGAAGCTTGGCTGAAGGTTGGTGACGCTTTTCTCGCCTTTCATAACGAACAGGAAGCCGCATCCGCATACGAACGGGTGAAAGTGTTTCATCCAAAAAGTCAATTAGTAGGTGAATCGTTATTGAAAGCCGGACAACTTTACCGCCGTCTTGGGGATCGTGAAAACGCTAAGAAAAATTTCCGCACCATCATTCAGGAATATCCGAACAGCTCAAGTGTTTTATCTGCGCGGCTCGCAATCGGAGAGTTGTATGCCGAGGATGGACAAACTGAGCTGGCTGAGCGCGAAGCCCGGCGCGTGGCTGATAGCGATGCCCCTGCAGCCGTAAAAGCAAGCGCTCTTTTCTCACTCGGCAAATTGAAATTAATAATGAGTTTGTTCGATGATGCTGATCGAATATTTGAATCGGTGGTCTCGAATTATAAAAAAACTCCGGCAGCAACGGCGGCTATTTTCGAAATCGGAAAAATGAAGATCGGAATCCTCGACTATGAATCCGCAATAGAAAACTTCAAGAAAATTACTTCCAACGAAGATGTCGGCGATTCGCTCCGGGCAGAGGCATTTTTCGAAACCGGCAGATGTTATTTTATCCAGAAAGATTACAGCAACGCGCAAAAATCTTTCGAAAAGCTGACTGCCAAGTTCCCGAAAAGTTCTTTAACTCCCCGTGCAATGCTCGAAGCCGGGAAATCCGCTCTTCTTGATAAAAGCAATAAAGAAGCCCTGCTGCATGCAAAAAAAATATTATCAATACAGGGATCACCCTTCAAAGCTCAGGCTCTCTTGCTCGCCGCCGAAGCATTAACAGCACTTAAGCAGTATAATGAAGCCGCGCGTTATTATACATCCTTCACCGAAAATTATACCGATGATTCTCAAACTCCGTTTATTACATTAAAGCTCGCCCGGCTCTACGATGAACAACTTCAAGATTACAGAAAAGCAACAGCGACATATGATCATATCACTCAAAAATTTCCGCAATCGAAACTTGTTATAGATGCAACTCTTGGGCTGGCGAGATGTCAGGAAAAACTCAGCGACTTCGACGGTGCGCTAAAAACATACGTCGATCTTCAATCACGTTATCCGGCAAATGACCAATTCGATAACTTACAACAGAAAATTGAATTTCTACTGCATCATAAGATTAAAAACCGGGACGCCGGCATTGAAAAACTCGCCCGACTTATGGGAGAAGTATTAACGGAAAAATCAAAAGCCGAATTGTCGTTCAAATTGGGAGAAATTTATTTCAACGATCTTAAGGATTATGAATCCGCGGCCAAACAATTCGGCACCGCAATCGATAACGGTTTGGATGAAAGCAAATTCATCGATGCATATTTTTATCGCGCGCGCGCATATCATCTTCAATCCGAAATAAATCCCGATGCTGCCGGACAGGCAATAACTTTCTATGATTCCTTTCTTAAACAATATCCATCAAGCAACAGAAGTGATGACGCTGCGTATTTCAGCTATCAGCTAAAATCACGAAATAGCGATCAAACGGTTATTATTCCACTAACGCAGGCATTCCTCAATCAACATCCCGAATCAATTTATCGCGACAGAGTTTCATTCGATCTCGGACTCGCGTCACTCAAAGCAGGCGCTGTACCGGATGCTCTCCAGTCTTTTGAGACTATAACTAAGGAATTCCCCGCATCGACATTTGCTTCACGGGCATATATCGAGCAAGGAAACATTCAATTTCAACTCCATCATTCCGATTCAGCAATGGTATGCTGGAAGAAAGCATCTTCACTCCCGGCAAAAGATCCATCAGCCATACTAGCGCTCTGGAGCATTGCAGATCTCCAGTTACAAAATAAAAATTATTCCGAGGCAATTGCGATCTGGAAGCAAATCATGATCGATTATTTCTACACGGCTCTCGCAGAAAAAGCGAGTTCTATGCTTCCTGAGGGATATGTTGCAAATAACGAATATGATGAGGCGATCGATCTATATAACATCAAGATTGCTGAACAGAACTCTTCGCTGACAATGGAGGATACTGACAACAGTCTGTACTTTCATTTAGCAACTGTATTCGAAAAGAAAGGCGAACGCCAGCACGCAATCGACTATTACAATAGATACCTTAGAGCAGAAAGAAAAGGATCGTATGCGAGCAAGGCATTCTTTGCGCTCGGCACGCTTGCACGTTCTCAGGGAAAAATTGATAATGCTTCAGCATATTTCAAACAAGCCGCCACACTGGGTGAATCGGGCTCTGCCTCCAGAGAAATCGCAGATCTGCTGTTCCAGACTGAGCAATACACCGAAGCCGCTAAACAATACTCTCAGCTTGTCCAATCTTCCGACACGCTGGATACCAGACAATTTTATCAATCACGCATTATAGTAGCAACCCTCCGGATGGATAGACTCGCGGAAGCCCAGAAACTCATCACAGAATTTGAAGAAGCATATAAAAAGAATCATCCGTACAAAGCAGAGTTCGAATATGAAAAAAGTCTTATCTATTATCGCAAACAGGATTACACTACAGCTAAAAAATTATTTGAAGATGTGGGCGATGATTTCGGCGATACTCGTTTCGGATCCTGGGCATTTTATTACATCGGAAAGATTTCTGAAATAACCGACAAATTAGAAGATGCCGCAAAAAAATATGAGACGATCTTGAAAAAATTTCCTGACTCGGATGTGATACCGAGAGTCCTACTATCTCTCGGCAACATGCACTTTAATGCCGAGCGATATGAAGAATCCATACGGTACTATCAGCAAATTATTAAATCTCCTGAGAAAGCCGGAGATATCCTGACTTATGCAATGAACAATCTCATAGAAGCTTATGAATCGACAAAATTGTACGATGATGCTTTGAAAACAACACGCGATTACATCGAGCGGTATCCGAACGATATTAATATAATCGATAAAAAAATTAAGCTCGGAACGCTGTACATAAAAATCGGATATTACGATCAGGCGGTTCTTCATTTCCAAAATTTAATACCCGAAGCCGGAAGTTTGCTCGAAGCCGAGATACGTTATAATATTGGCGAGGCGTACTATTATAAAGGAGATTACCAGCAGGCAATTCTGGAATTTCTAAAAGTTCCTTACCTCGTTACAAAACAAGGTAAAGTTAATTGGACTGCAACCGCGCTTTACATGGCAGGTCAATCATACGAGAAGATGTCGAAGTTCGATGAAGCTATCGGTATGTACCAGCAGGTTATTGATCGCCCCGGTATCGATGCCACTTTTAAAGCCGCTGCACGGAAAGAAATCGATCGCGTGAAATCAATCATCAAGAAAGGTTCGCGGTAAATGTACGAACGTGAGACCGAATTAATCGTCAATACGATCATCCAGCGTATTCCTAAAAGTGCAGGTGATTCGATTGCAGTCAAAGATATACTTGCTGCCGACATCCCTCATTCAATCAAGACTTTTCTACGCGCAGATGTCGAAGCGCTGTTGATAGAAGAACTTCAACTCCACCGGAAGACCAGCCGCTTTAACTTCGATCATCATGAAATCCGGAGTTTACAGGATCAGATCAATTCTATTCTTGTTCTTAATTATACATTTGATAAGAAGGAATTACTCCGCCGTATCGATGATGCTGTTCACTTGATGATAAATTTTCTCATCCGTCCGCAATGGACGTTAACAAATATGATATTTGAAAAAGAACAAACCATTTCTTCGGATGCGCTCGTTACATTACTTCGCTATTTCGGACCCTACGAGTATCTCAGGGAAATAATCACACAGTATCTGATGGAAAAAAAGATTACATCCGTAACAAAAGAAGATTTTAAGTTACTTCTCTGGAAAGTGGACGGCGGGTACGTCCGAAGGAAATCGGGTGATGAGCTTGCAAAAGTGATGTCGCCTATGTGCGATTTTTTTGATTTTCCGAACAGGACGTACGCCAATCCGATTCTCATCAAAGCAATCATTAAATATTTTGAAGATAAAGGTTTGGTGATGGCGCTGCCGCGGCTTGAGGGTGAAATTGCACATGGGAAAACAGAATTAAGCAGACGTGAATTGAGTGAACTTCTTGAAGACATCCGCCGCACTCACGGATCGTTTCAGGTCGAAAAAGTAGAAATTGAGCAAAAAGAGATTGTTGAGAGATCGGCTGAAAATTATCCTGCATCAGACGATAATCAGATACAGTCAGTTCCTCGTCTCAACCTTGCCTCTTCCATCAATGAATCCGATAAAAGGAAGTTCATCAAGAAAATTTTTAAACACGATGAAAATTTCTATGGCTCTGCACTTCGATCGTTAAGCGAGATGTCATCGTGGAAACAGGCATCCAAATTCATCGACGAGATTTACATTAAACATGATATCGACCCATATTCATCAGAGGCAACAAGATTTATCGAAGTCATGTTCGAGCAGTATCATCCAAAAAGTAAATGAGTAGATTAGTATATGAGTAATTTAGTACGTAAGATAATCATAATCACTTTTTACTTAATTACTTAAATACTCAACTACTCACATACTCATTATGTTTATAGACCAGGCAACAATTTACATTAAAGCCGGAGACGGTGGAAACGGTGTTGTAAGTTTTCGGCGTGAGAAATACATTCCAAAAGGCGGACCCGACGGCGGCAATGGTGGCAACGGCGGCAATATCATCTTTCGTGCCGACAGGCAACTGACAACTTTGATGGACTTCCGTTATCGACGCAGGTATATTGCCGAAGACGGCGATCACGGACAAAGTTCAAACAAAACGGGCAAAAGCGGCAACGATACCGTCCTGCGTATACCCGTCGGAACCATGATCAAGGATGCCGAAACCGATAAAACACTCGCCGATCTTCTTGAACATGGCGACGAGGTCGTCATAGCAAAAGGCGGACGGGGCGGCAGAGGAAACGCCGAGTTCGCAACGCCAACTATTCAAGCGCCGAGGAAAGCTACAAAAGGCACAGACGGCGAAGAGCGGAACATCCAGCTCGAGTTGAAACTTCTCGCCGATGTGGGTCTCGTTGGTTTTCCGAATGCCGGCAAGTCAACATTGATTTCACGTATTTCGGCAGCCAAGCCGAAAATTGCAGACTATCCATTCACAACGTTAATTCCCAATCTCGGCATCGTGCGATACAGCGAAGAAAAAAGTTTCGTGGTTGCCGATATGCCCGGATTAATCAAGGGTGCGCACACTGGCAAAGGACTCGGCATCGAATTCCTCCGGCATATTGAACGAACGCGAGTACTTGTCTTTCTGATCGAATGCACATCAGAAAATCCGAAGAATCAATACGATACTCTCGTGAACGAATTACGATCGTTCAACGAAGCGATGCTAAAAAAACCTCAAATAGTTGCTGTCACGAAGATGGATTTAGCAGACGAGACAATAAAGAAATCACTCAAGAAAATAAAATTTACAAAAAAGATACCGTTGATTTTTATCTCCGCTGTCACCGGTGAGGGATTGAAAGATTTGGTGGATGAGATGTGGAAGAAAATTAATCATTGAGGTTACGCAAAACTCATTTTTCTTCTGGTTATGATCACGGCGCAAAGTCCCGTAGGTCACAAAGTGATGCCCTTGGCAGACGTAATGTTTGTAGCATTCGATATTTTCTTTAAAAAGCCCCAGAGGGGTGACATGTAAAAAGGGACATTTCGCTCCTACGGAGCTTAAAATGGTTCCGTCAGAAACTCCTATAGACATTTCGCACCTACGGTGCGTAGCATCAGTTATTAATTTTATCTTTAATCTTTTTCTAATCTGGATCGTATATTCAATCATCGGTTTCTTTACATCAAAGAAACAATCTCAAACATAAATTAGTTTAACGGAGAACAATTCTATGCTTAGGACCTTATTCATTTTGCTTCTGCTGCCTGGGATACTAACTGCACAACAAACCATTACAACTCCGAATTGGGATGCATGGCAATTCTTAATTGGTACTTGGATTGGGGTAGGAAGCGGCGATCCAGGCAATGGGACCGGAGGGTTTACGTTCTACCTCGATCTTCAGAACACGATTCTCATCCGAAAGAATTATGCCAAATACCCGGCTACGAAAGATCGGCCAGCATTCACACACAACGATACCATGACCGTCTATCAAGATGGTAAAACTACGCGAGCAAATTATTTTGATAATGAAGGACACATTATCAATTATACTGTCAAATTCTCCCCAGACTCAAATGCGGTGATTTTTCTGAGTGATTCTTCTCCTGCATCACCTCGATTTCGATTGACATATACAAAAGCTGGCATCAATTCTGTAAATATCACATTTGATATTGCACAACCCGGTAAACCAGAAGAATTTTCAAAATATATTGAAGCCAAGGCGATTCGCATTGGACCTATCCAGAGTGATGAAGAAATTTGGGAAGATGATCCTGCTTACGTTTTAGTCGATAAATTCGATCCAAAGCGCGATGCCGCCAAAGATATCAGCGATGCAATTATAGAGGCAACAAAAAGTAATAGAAGAATTATCCTCGACGTCGGTGGCAACTGGTGTGTATGGTGCCGTCGGTTAGATTCACTCTTCACTGCAAATAAAGATCTCGATGAGTTTATGCATAAGAATTATGTCGTAGTAAGAATAAACTTCAGCAAGGAAAACGAGAACGAGCAAGTTCTATCCCGATATCCCGAGATCAAAGGTTATCCGCACTTGTTCGTATTAGATAAAGACGGTAAGCTTATCCACTCACAGGATACAGGCGACTTAGAATCCGGCAAAGGGCACAGTAAAGAAAAAGTCTTTACATTTCTTAAAAAGTGGGCGGCAAAGGGATCGAAATTACCATAATCAAAAAGTGGAGGCAATTTTAAATGGTCTCCACTTCACTAATACGGCAGTACTTGATATCTTACAAGGTTTTAACCATACTATGAGAAAATAACGCAGAATGCAACAATCCAAGTATAATAAACGAACGCATTTGAAAAGTAATCGAGAACTTGTTATCTTGTAGATGATGAAAATCTACATAGACACATCTGTAATCGGTGGGTGTTTTGATCTCGAGTTTTCTGAATGGTCAAACAAGCTCATTAATGAAATTAGGAAGGGTAAAATAATTGCAGCCGTTTCGGATCTAACATTACAGGAACTTGATAAAGCCCCCAATAAAGTCAAGCATATCTTACAAACAATCCCACCGGGTCTCATTGAAATGATTGAATTGGACGATGAAGTAAAGTTGCTTGCAAGGCGTTATATCCAAGAAGGGGCAGTTAGTTCCAAGCATATCGTTGATGCTCAATCCCGATAAATCGGGACCATGGCAACTATCCATCGTGTTGATTTTCTTGCAAGCTGTCCCGCTTAGCGGGAAAGGAAATGGTGAATGTGTATAAGATTCGACTCTACAATGCTGTGAATCTAAAATATGGTTACTCGATACTCGATATTCGAACGCCAAAGGAGCTTATCCATGAAAGTTAAAGCATTTGATGCAGTAAAGTTTATGCGGAACACTCGGGATGAGATGAGTGAAAAATATCTAAAGCATCCGGGGACTCAAGAAAGGGATCTCGCTCGCATTAGAAAAAAATATATCAAAATCAAACACACTGCAGTAAACAGACGGCAAACAGTCGCCCGCACTAATGTATAAAGATTGAAAGAAAGAGTGAAGGCAATTTTGGAAATGGTCTCCACTTCACTGGTACGACAGCGCTTGACATCTCCTAAGATTTTTACTATACTACGGCGAAGCAATCCAGAGGATATTCGGGATATAGCATACATGGGCATACCAAGAGATTATGATAAGGTAAAATGAGTTGAGTTTTTCCAATTTCCTAAAAAGCAAAGACGAATATAAAATACCAGATGAATCACGGAAATTGCTTAAATAAGCAAAAATTAAAAAAGATAAAAACAGTTTATCCCGCTTGTAGAGCGGGACAATATTGCGTCATTACAGATGTGAAATTGTTTTACCAATGAAAGGAGAATAACAAAATGAAACTTCGACTTCTTGGGATGCTCCTCACGCCGATTATTTTCGTTCTCATGTCTGGATGTACCTCAATGGAGAAATGCTGGAAAGATGCAGAAACACAGAATACGAGAGAATCCTACACAAGATTTACCGAACAGTATCCAAGTTCTGAACTGGTGAGCGAAGCAAGAATGAGGGTTGATAGTGCAGATTATGCCTTTCTCACAACATGTCAAATTGGTACGCTAGAATCATTCCAGGGTTTTGCAGGATCACATTCAACACACTGTTATGTGCCACTTGCAAGGTCTCGTATTGAATTTCTGAGCGAGACGAACCGTGGCGATATCGACTCATACAAACAATTTATAAAAAAACATCCAGACAATCCTTTTACGGTAGAGGCAAAGGCATCGATTCCTATCTTATGGTTGCGTGAGTTTAATGAACCAATTGGAGTTGAAATTAATGTTGATTCCGCGAGCACATGGAGAGGCATATTCAAAGGGAAACAATCAAAAGATGAGCTTCGCAAAGTACTTTTCAATGATTTAAAAAATAAGTATTTCAAAGAAGAAGGTATTAATGTGCGTCTCATTGAAGATCAATCCTACGTTGAAAAGTTGACCAAAAGCGATAGTGTAGATAGTATCTCAACGATGATTACATTGAATTATGTTGAAAGTATGATAGAACAAACAAGGGGAGGAGCCGTTGGTAACATGGAATTTGTGATTGCCTCTTTATTAAGAGCGAATGTGAAGGAATCTTATCGGTTCACAATAAAAAATGCTATAACAAATAATGTGTATTGTTCAGACATTCGAAGCTTGGACCAAATTGTAAACACAAATGACATGTTGTACTTCCTTGACCGATTTGCTGTGGAAAGTAATATTGTGCCAACCATTTTAGTTGCGGTAGCAAATAAGGACGTTAATACACGTTGGAAAGCAGTAGCTACTCTTGCACATGTTAAGAACAGTAATGACCTTGAGTATCAATTGGGAATATTGAGGGGTGACATTAAAAAAATGGCTCTTGAGGCTCTCACACGTAGTGGGATAGCAGATTGTCATATCATTGAACCAATAATATCGTCAATTGAAGATAGAAATATAGCAATTTTTATTCGCGCAATCAGAGCTCTTGGAGCTATAAAAGACAGTCGTGCAGTCGAACCATTGATTGAAATCCTTAAAGATGATGACGGGGATGTCAGAGAAGCTGCGGCAACAGCGCTTCGGCGACTAGAGGATATTCGTGCAGTCGAACCACTGGTTGAAGCCCTTAAGGACGTACAATGGCCAGTTCGAAAAGAAGCAGCAATGGCATTAGGGCAATTAAATGACAGTCGTGCAATCGAACCATTGATTGAAACCCTTAAAGATGATGACTGGGATGTCAGGGAAGCCGTGTCCAGAGCACTTGGTCAACTAGATGATGCTCGGGCAGTTGAACCACTCATCAAAACTCTAAAAGACCCACAATGGTCCGTTCGCGAAGAAGCAGCATTGGCATTAGGGCAGTTGAAAGACAGTCGTGCAGTCGAACCACTGATTGAAGCTCTAAAAGATGATGACAGGGACGTTAGGGAAGCCTCGGCAACAGCACTTCGGCGACTAGAGGATGCTCATCCCGATGAACCACTGATTAAATCCCTTAAAATCGTTCCTTCAGCTACCGAAGTATTATATAATAAATCAATCTCTATTCTGAATGATCAACTAAAAATCACTTGCCAGAAAAAGAAGGAATCATTGTTTGTTACAACGATTACACTTTCATTTGATGGCGTTATCGGAGTCGATAAGCATCGGGATGGATCTTTTAATCTGACTTCATTGAAAGTTAATGCGGGCGATAAATTCTACATTCAATCATACTTTTTATTTCTTCAAGTTGAAGTCGCCCAAACGACCAATGAAGGTATTACCCTTACTTTTCAAAAGCAATAGGATGGTCAGTAAAACAACTTCACATAACAGCAACAAATATGGAAAATGAAACATGCGATGATGATAAAAGATTCTAACTATTCAACCAGTTACTTAAAATATTTTTCCCGTAAGCGGTCATTATGGATTCGGGGTGAAACTGAATCCCCCTGACTTCAAATTCTTTATGCGCGATTGCTATGATCGCTCCATCATCTGCTGCGTTGTGCGGCAACTATTGTTTCAATGAGAAAAGTTTATATAGATTAGGGACAGTTAATTTATAGAGAAAGGATTTCTTATGAATAATTTACAGCCATTCACAGCTATTATTGAACGCGAGGGAGATCAGTATGTTGCTCTTTGCCCCGAACTTGACATTGCCAGTCAGGGAGATACTGTCGAAAAAGCACGTCTGAATCTTAAGGAAGCTCTTGAATTATTCTTTGAAACTGCATCTTCACAGGAAATCCACGAGAGAAGATAAAGTGGATGCAATTTTAAAATGGTCTCCACTTCTCTTTGGCTGCAAAAACGCACATTAGTGAAGTTAGATGAGGCAATCTAAATTGCGGGAGCCGTGGACAACACGATGGATTTCTATTTGATTTCCACGGATAATATAGAACGCAAGATATGATTCAACATTCAGAACTCGATAACCAAATTCGCTGAGTTTCGGATGACGTGGTACACGTCCTAAAAGTGGGTGCTGCTCAAGACGTCCAATGTGATCGTCAAGCTTGTCGACAAAAGCCAATGCACGACTGGGGCTATCTTGAGCGATGTAATCAAGAATGGATAGAAGGTCTTCTTGTGCAGCAGGAAGATATTTGATTGTATACTTAGCGGGTCCGCCCATGGTGGACTCTTTGCCGCAGTTTGGCTACCATCTGTTTGTGAGTGATACCCTTCTTCCCAGCCGCGGATTGAGCTTGTGCAACACCGAGTTTTTCAAATAGGTCAACCTTCGCCTTTAACCGCTCATAATGATCGATGCTCATGACAACAAGATCGCCTTCACCATTGGTAGTTAGATATACTGGCTCATTTTGATCATGGCAGATTGTAGCAATTTCGCGAGTGCGGTTACGCAGACTCGATATAGATTTAATGATTGGCATTGTAAACTCCTATTATTCTTATAAACAAATTAATACTAAATTTTGATATAATCAAGTATGGCTTTCGCGGCGCACTTCACATAAAAGTTTCTATATTGTAACAAAGTAACGCCCTCGGCGAAAGAGAATATGAAACCAAAGCTTGTATTCTCCCAGAACAGGTTTTAACAATTCAACCAGTTACTTAAAATCTTTTTTTCGTAAGCGGTCATGATTGATTCAAGGTGAAACTGAACACCGTTAACATCAAATTCCTTATGTGCACTTGCCATGACCGTTCCATCATCTGCCGCGTTGCGCGGCGGCTGTTGTTTCAGTGAGAAAAGTTTAATAAATTAGGGATGGTTAACGTATAGAGAAAGGATTTCTTATGAGTAATTTACAGCCATTTACTGCCATTATTGAACGCGAGGGAGATCAGTATGTTGCTCTTTGCCCCGAACTTGACATTGCCAGTCAGGGGGATACTGTCGAAAAAGCGCGTCTGAATCTTAAGGAAGCTCTTGAGTTATTCTTTGAAACTGCATCCCCGGAGGAAATCCACGAGCGTCTCCACAACGAGGTATTCATCACCCGTCTGGAGGTAGCGGTTGGGTAAACTTCGTATTCTGTCAGGCCGAGAAATCTGTCAGATATTAATGAACTACCCCGCCGCAAGCAGCGGGGTATCTGATGATTCAGGATTGAATTCATCGCCGCAAGCGGCGGGGAATTAACCCTTAATAATTAAAGCACGGTTTCGAAAACGTTCGTCAGCGAGGCAGTCACATAGTAATGCAGAAGAAGACCGTGGATTCAACTATAACAGTACCCGTTCCCGATCATAAAGAAGTTCGCATTGGCACTCTAAAATCTATTATTAGGCAATCATAAATTCCAAGCACAGAGTTCGAATCTCAATAGAAGAAAAAGTAGGGACTATTTTTGAAAATGGTCTCCACTTCATTAGTACGACAGTGCTTGGAATCTTCTCAGATTTTTACTATACTATGCGAAGCATTCCAGCGGATATTTAGGGATATAGCATATATGGGCATACCAATAGATTATGATTAGATAATATGAATGGAATTTGATTTATTCCCTAAAAAGCAAAGACGATTATAAAATACCAAATGAAACACAGAAATTGCTTAAATAAACTGAAAATAAAAACAGCAAAAACAGTTTATCCCGTCCCGAAAGTTTTCGGGATTGGAAAATATTGCGTTTTTACAAATGCGAAAGGCTTATGCTAGTATGCCAGACAACGAAACATATTTCTTTCAGACTTTGAATACTATAGTTGGTGGTAATCTCAAAGCCAAAACTATTGGTCTAAAGATTTCTTCGGGCGATGTTTTCTTGGACAAAGATTTCCGAAAGTATAATTTCCGGGATGATATTGAGTCGATGCTGTTGCTAATTCTAAAAGAGCTTCAGAGCACCGGGTCGGTCGGCATAGGATCATTGTCACACCATGTTGATGGTCTCTTCGTTGACCATCCAAAGTTTGGAAGTCGAATCATAGAATTCGACGAAGAACAACATTTTAACACTTTCCGAGCGGTTACCCTTCGACATGTTTCGAGTCAGGTAAAATCGAAGTATCTCTCACATTTTCAGGAATGTTGTGGTGACGCAGAATACTTCAATCGAATGCTCAGTAAGCATCAGTTGAAAACTACAGTCAAGTCAGTTCCGGAAACGGTAGATTCTTTTATTGAGCTCGTCCAAAGGAATGCGAGACCCAATTATGGTTACATAGAACCCAAGACTGGGTTCGATTATATCGGAGGTCGCATCGCACAAAGAGCCTACTACGATTCATTGCGAGATCTGGCTCATCTTTCTCCAATGAATTCCTCTTTCGCGCTCCCTCTACGATTTTCAATGTTTGAGTTTGAGAAAGAATCTGGTCGACGATTTGACCTCATCCCTCGGGATAAATTGAGATCTATGATCGAGCGTCGATTAAACTTTCTCGCCTAAGCCCTTCGCATAACACGGCAAACAACGACGCTTGAAAATAAAGCCCAATGAAAAAAAGTCTCGCCCAACAGTTTTGTTCACGAAAATGAGAATTGTAGGTTCACAATATTGTTGTGTTATTTTGCCAGATGTTAGCTATTACCACTGTCAACAATAAGGGATAAAAATATGATATGGTTTTACCTAATAATTTATGGTGTAGTTTTTGGAATCTTATCGGCAATAGCCGTCAAAAATAAGAACCGAGCCCAAGATGGATGGTTTTTTATCGGGTTTCTATTTGGAGTGTTCGGTTTAATTGCTGCAGCACTTGTCGATAAAGTAGAGCCGTTAAAAACGGAAGAGCCAGTGCTAGTGAAGTTCGACCCATCGGCACTCACGAAAAAGTGTACCGATTGCGCAGAACTCATCAAATTGGAAGCCAAAGTTTGTCGTTATTGTCAAAGAAGATTTTCTGAAGAGGAAGTTGCTGCCTCAATCTCATCTGCACAGAAAGACTTTGAACTAGCTGTGAAAGCTGAAGACGACGAGGGATTTGTTTGTTCAGAATGTAAAACAGAAGTTTCTGCAGATGCAGAACAGTGCCCAAAG
The DNA here is from genome assembly GCA_964520905.1 of uncultured Chlorobiaceae bacterium. Classification (GTDB taxonomy): domain Bacteria; phylum Bacteroidota; class Ignavibacteria; order UBA10030; family SZUA-254; genus JAGVIE01. The sequence continues at coordinate 18,046 of CAZFQL010000027.1, forward strand.
TGTGGCGCAAAGTTCGATGATTAACCGAGCAACTACAAACAACAGAACCTATATTGTCACAAAGTGACGCTTCAATGGAGTCCTTTGGACATTCGGCGAAAGAGAATGTGAAACCAAAACCTTTATTTGCCCGCAATAGATTTTAACTATTCAACCAGTTACTTAAAATCTTTTTTCCGTAAGCGGTCATGATTGATTCGGGGTGGAACTGAACACCCTTAATATCAAATTCCCTGTGTGCAATTGCCATGATCGTTCCATCATCTGCCGCGGCAGTTACTTTCAAACATGAAGGCAATTGATCTGGCGATATCGTCCATGAATGATATAGACCGACCTCAAATTTCTTCGGTAATCCTTTAAAGAGATATTCAGTTCTATCGTGAATGATAACTTTTTTTCTCTGCCCGTGAACGACATTGTCCAGCTTGATCAACTCCCCGCCAAACGCTTCGGCTATCGCCTGATGTCCGAGGCAAACACCAAGAATGCTTTTCTTCGGAGCGAATTCAGTAATCAGAGCAAGAAGTTTGCCTGCCTCAGAAGGAACACCCGGGCCCGGACTTATTAATATTTTACTATAACGGTCGGCTTCCTCAAACCCGATTTCATCGTTCTTTACTATAGTCCACCCCCACCGGCTTACCTCCCTGATAATCTGAATCAGGTTAAAGGTAAACGAGTCATAGTTATTGACGATAAGTATTTTATCCTTCATGAATTTATTTTTGTGCTAAAATTTTGTTAATTTCATTCTATGAATAGAATAGATGCAATCCGCAGTATGAATCGGCTCGGGTCGAAAAGAATACCATTTCTCTTTATAATCGACTTTGACATGTTGAAATCGCACGTTTTACCTATCGAGGATATCGACCGGAGAGCAATCCTCTACGATATAAACGGCTTTTCGAATCACACTGCCGGAACAAAGTTACTTAAAAAAATAACTTTCTCAAAAAGACCTCTTTCATTGAATCGGTATCGATCAGCATTCAAAAAAGTTATAACCAATCTTGAAATGGGCAACACATATCTTCTCAATCTTACGTTTCCCACAGCGATATCAACAAATCTTACACTAAAGGAGATATTCGAAAACAGCCCGGCAAAATATAAGCTTTACTTCAAGAACAAATTCGTTGTCTTCTCACCGGAAACGTTCATCGGCATCAACGGAAAGACGATATCATCCAATCCGATGAAGGGAACCATCGATGCATCGATAAGAAACGCAAAAGAAGTTATATTGAGTGACAAGAAAGAACTTGCCGAGCATTACACGATCGTTGATTTGATTCGAAACGATTTGAGTATGGTTGCAGAAAATGTTCGTGTTGAACGATTCCGATATGTTGAAAAGATAAAAACGCAGAATAAAAATTTACTCCAGGTTAGCTCGAACATCACGGGAACATTGCCGAATAATTACCGCAGGAAGATAGGGGATATGATCTTTAAATTACTGCCGGCAGGATCTGTTACCGGCGCGCCGAAAAATAAAACCGTTAAAATAATTAAGGAAGTTGAAAACTATACCCGCGGTTATTATACCGGCATCTTCGGATACTTTGATGGATTAAAACTTGACAGCGGCGTAATGATACGGTTCATCGAGAAAAGCAAAGGAAAGATGGTTTATAAGAGCGGCGGCGGGATTACAGCTTTAAGCAAGGTTAGAAACGAGTATCAGGAATTAATCGATAAAATTTATGTCCCTGTTGTTTGAAACAATAAAATTTCAAAATGGTAAATTGCATAATCTCGATCTTCATAATGCTCGACTGAATAAATCGCGTTCTGAAATATTCGGATGTAAGGATACAATCGATCTGGCAAAATCTATCCATCTTCCTAAGATTTATGATGATGGGATCTATAAATGTAAAGTTATCTACGCCCGAAAAATTGAACATGTGGAATTTCTCACTTACACTATTAAGCTGGTCGCTTCGTTAAGGATGGTGGAAAACGACGACATCGAATACAATCATAAATACGTTAACCGGAGATGCTTCGATGACCTACTGGAAAACGTTGGCACAGACGATATTTTAATTGTAAAGCGTGGATTCATCACCGATAGTTCGTACGCAAATATCGTCTTTTATGACGGACGAAAATGGATAACGCCCTCCACCCCATTGCTCCGCGGAACAAAAAGAGAAAAGCTTCTGAAAGAAAAACTGATTTCCGAGCAACCAATTAAAAAAGACGAACTCCGGTTTTTTACAAAGGCAAAATTAATCAACGCAATGATAGACATGGAAGATAGTCCGATAATTAAAATCAGGAACATTTACTGAGACAGAATTGATAAATTCAATATCCCATACTTATTATTTATGATAACCAATTTGAAATCACTCGGACGATCCGAGCGATGGTTCTTAGTCGGGTTAATAATTTTTTCACTCGGTCTGCGGCTTACATATCTGGCTGAGATGAGTCATACATTATTCCTTACACAGCTTCGTCTCGACGAATTATTTCATAATAATTGGGCAAAATCAATCGCCTCTGGCAATATAATCGGCGATCAGGTTTTCTTCCGGGCACCGTTATATGCATATTGGCTCGGATCAATTTTTGCATTGTTCGGACACAGTTACATAATACCTCGCCTCGTTCAACATATCCTTGGCACATTAAGCATAGTGATTCTTTATTTTCTGGCTCGGAAACTTTACGGCAAGAAGGTTGCCGTTATTTCCTCTATCTTGATGTCAACATATGCGGTAATTATCTATCAGGAAGATAAATTTCTTTTCGAATCGATTCTTCTATTTCTGCTGCTCATATTTTTCACTTTATTAAGCTTCGTAAAAGAACATCCGTCATTTATGAGGTGGGGTGTGATTGGAATTCTTTGGGGATTAATCTGCATCACCCGTCCGATTTTTCTACCGTACTTCACGATCCTCGGGATTACAATATTCATTTGGTACCGGAACTTGTATCCTGCAAAGAAATCCTTAATTTGGATCGGTAGTTTTCTACTCGGGATGATCCTCACTATTGCTCCAATTACTGTTCGGAATTATCTGATCGGCAACGATATTGTGTTGATCGCAAATCAAGGCGGGATAAATTTTTATCTCGGCAATAATGCGTCTGCAGACGGATTCAGTTCAACAATGCCGGGCATAGCTGGAAACCGATGGGAAAAACGCGATATCGAATTTCCAATCATCCAGGAAACAGGCAGGGCGCCAACCTATTCGGAAGTCGATCGTTATTGGTTCAACCGGGGGCTTCACTTCATCTTCTCTCAACCATGGGATTACTTCAAGCTGACATTGAAAAAGGTTTATCTATTCTGGAACGCACTTGAAATTCCGAACAACAACAGTTTTTACCTTTACCGGCAATTCTCGGAAATTCTCACATGGCTTCCAACCGGATTCTGGCTTGTAGGTCCTTTAGGTATCCTCGGTATGATCTTCGCATGGCGCGAAAGACAGGGACGCCATCTCATAATCTTTGTGTTCATATATATGATCACGGTTATAAGTTTTTTTGTCTGCGACCGATTCCGGCTTCCCGTGGTACCTGTTCTTTGTATCATGAGCGGATTAGCCGTTGTGCGATTCTGGGAACATCGAAAACAACTCGCATCGGAATTCGGCTTGAAATATGTCTCTCTTCTTGTTACAGCATTCATCATCATTAACAGTAACATTTTTAATTTCCATAGGGGAAATCCTGCCTCCGATTATTTCCATCTTGGCAACATGGAACTCTCAGCCGGAAATAATGCCACTGCTGCCGGTTACTACCGTAGAGTTGTCGCTACAACTGCGAGTATCCAGGATACACATCTCAATTGGGGTATTGCTGAATGGAAGCAGGGTAATATTAAAGAAGCTATCTCTCAATTCCAGCTCGAACTCACAGAGTATCCGAACTCGTACGATGCCTATGCTAATTTAGCGCACCTTTATAATCTCCTTAATCAACCCGATCGTTCTTTAATTTACGCGCAAAAAGCGATAGCAATAAAACCTTATGCTTCCCCCGCGATAGTCGATATGGCGTTTGCATTTACCGATTTACAGAAGTACGCCGCGGCGGAATCCGTACTTGCAACATTTATAAGCAATCATGCATCGGATGGGTTATATGAAATTTCGGTCTTGGCAGGTATTCATCTCATACAAAAGAAATTGGATATAGCAGAACAAGAATACAGGTCGGTATTAAGAATGGTCAACTCGAATGTGATCTTTCCCAGAAAATAGGACATGGAGAAAAGGTAGTATCAAAGAAAGGAG
>CAZFQL010000028.1:0-18367 GCA_964520905.1 uncultured Chlorobiaceae bacterium
CAGAAAAGCAGGAAATATATTGAGAGATTAATTTACGCAGAAGGTCGTCCCGTTCCCCCGGAAGTATCGGGGGTAATGGGAAGTCTCGCTTGTCCTCGTAAATCGAACGATGTGAGATTTACGGGATCGGCCCCGCAAAATTAATCACTCCTTTGTTGATAGATCAATTCACTCCAATGACGTTCGCGTCTTAATATAAATTGTGATATTATTCATATCAATTACTTCAAAATAAAATCTTTTTCTTTTTTGGCAGCAATAAAATGATTAAATATTATTTCTCAAAAATATATAATTTATTCAGCCGCATAAAACACCAGACTCCTGTCTGGTGATGCAGCGGCAGCCCGAAGGGCTCATGCAAGGTTGTCGCATGTAACATTAAAGAAGCCCCCAGCTCCTGCTGGGGGAGATTCACTTTTAAGCCGGATACAATTCTATCTTATCGTTTATTTTATTGGTTGCCTTCCGGTCAATTATAATGTTAATGCACAGCCGAGAATGAAAATTATCGGGAAAGAAGATTTCTCTTTCGGTAATGTATATCAAGGATCGCGTCCACAACACAAGATGATAATCAAAAATGTTGGGAATAAACCTCTCATTATCAGTAATATGACCGCCGCTTGCGATTGTTCGCTTCTTCGGTTAAGCGCGGATACTATACTTCCTCGCAAAACAGCTAAGCTTACCGTTACTTTTATAACAGACGGAATGAGCGGAAGGGTAAATAAATCTTTCAGCATTATTTCCAACGATCCATCTCAACCAATCAGATTGATCAGGTTCACGGCAGATATAAAAACTATCTTACGCGCGGATCCCAAAGTAATACTCTTCCATGATTCTGAATGTGTTGCAGGCAAATACAAAATATTACGCTTGACCAATATTTCACAAAAAGAATTGAAGATCGTTTCAATCAAAGATACTACGGGACTCACGTGGAATCTATTTAATAAAACTTCTCTCGCTTCGAATCAATCCGTTGATCTGATGATCTATGGAATGGCGGTGGGTGTTACGACAAGGCGCGGAGTGATGGATATTAGGACAGATTCCAAGGTGCAACCCATATTTCGGGTAAGTTACTTTATTCAGGGGTCAAATTGAAAAAGTCAGGAAAGTGATTATTTAAGCCAATTTGAGGCTTTTTTCAATAAATTCGTTTTTGAAGAAACTTAGGGAAAAACGCAATTTTTTTAAATCGAGAAAAAAAGCATTTTTTTTTAGAAAGTACTTGACAGTTTGACTAAGTTTTATTACAATTGTTCAGGATATGAAAGGCTAAATTACACTCACGGAACGATATTGTGCTCACTCGCCTCAATGAGCATTGTGAAATTTCGGGTTATCAGATTGATGCTTTTCATACTTCAAGAAACCAACATCTTCAAATATTTTCAAGAATAATGGCAACATCGGTAAAGATACTTCACGATAAATTTTATACAGTGTCGGAGGAAGTATCTATTTACGGATGTATGCAAAACAGTGATGGAATGAATCTCTCGAGACAATTTTTTTGTGTAGGAAGGGGATATGCCGCTTGAGCTTTGTTACGATTTTTCCGGCGAGGTATCTCTCTCTCAATTGCATAACCTGCAACGGATGGAAAGTTATTTTCCATTCGGTTGCATTTTATCATTCGGTAAACCATATAGTTTTAATTGTAAATCAATAACGTAAAATTAATAAACTACTAAATCACTAATCCACAAATTCATTATAATCCTTATAAGGAGGATTCTATGAAACATTTAACATTCTTTACAGTCATTGTGTTGTTGACGATTGCTGTGACTTCGCTCGGCTTTGCAGGTAAAGCTAATTCTGCAGACAAGGGTGTAAGATCAGGTGATCCGACAATGGTACAAAAGGCTGGACTTACGGATTCTGATATTCCGCAAGTTCAAAAATCTCCGTTGAATCGAACGGTAAATATGGCTACTGCAAAGCCAACGGTAAAATTACAGAAATATAATATACCGTCGCTATCTGCAGGATTGTCCGGGACATATTCGATTCCAAGCGGTCCCATGACAAGTATTTCTGTCGCCGTAGACCTACTCGCTTTTTTTGGTGCTTCCGGTGACGTTACATTCGAACTTACCAATTCGAGCTACACAGAAACAAGTCCTGTGGTGTTTGTTGCCAATTGCTCGAATGATGGCGCGTACAATGTAACTTTGAAACCCGCTACTGGTGTTACTCCCGTCGTACATTTTGTCTCTACCCTTACCGAGGGTAAAGGCTTTGTGTTCAACGGAGCGAAGAACATCACGATCGATGGTTTAACAATCGATTATGATGTTACATCAGTGTTCCCAACAGGTGATGCATTCGGTGCGACTATTTACATCACTAATATTTCTGAAGATCTAACTTTCAAAAACACTCACATCAAAGGTCAAATTGATAATGCAGTATGGGAAAATCAAACTGACGGCCGACCGGCTATATTCGTATGGTCACCTGATGCAGATGGCGATGGAAGTAAAAATCTTACCTTCGATGGTTGCACAATTACCAATGCCACATACGCTATGAAAGTTTTAGGCGACTATTGGAGCATTGACAATAACGCCGATGGTTTAAATATCACCAATTGTAAAATTGGCGGCGCTTACGGCGAAAAAGTTAATATTGGTTTCTTCGCTGAAGCAACAAAAAATGTCAACTTCACCGGCAATATTATTGATGGTGTAGAACTAATGCAAACCTACTGGTACAATGGACCCACAGAGTGGGACTATGACGGTGGAGTTTTCTATGCAGGTGGAACAGCAAGCTTTATGTACGATTTCGGTCAAGCGACCGGTGCACACTTCCTGATTGTTGATGGTGGCGTGTTCGTTAATAACATCTATCGTAATATTAGTTATAACGGTTCAGTGGGTGACGGAACTTTAACATATGGTACACGTGTATACAGTTATAACTTCGGCTTAGCTAAAACCGCAATATTCCGGAACAATCTTATCTACAACATAAGCAATCCAGGTGGTGCAGGTTCACAGATTGTTGGTCTTCGTGGTCCCGCAGGTTATGTTAATCATAACTCAATCCGCTTAACAGGCTCAACTGCCTCAGGCGCTACAACCACTTGCGTAAGTGGTGTAACAACAGCATACAATAACGCCTTCTCGGACGAGCTAACCGGACCCACATCCAGCAATCTCAGAGCTATTACAGCCGGTGGAACATTTAATAACAATGCTGTATACTCAAACGGTTACTTTGTTTCCGGTTATGCAACAGCTAATGCGGCTGCTGCGGCTGGAGTTAATCCAAACGGTATATTCGGATCAGTCGGTTTCAATTCTGATTTGACTATTACAACCGGACCATCATCTGCTGAGAATATTGGTGCAAAATGGATTCTCCCGTTGTTGGATTTCGCAGGTGTTTCACGCGATACATCAGCACTAGGTATCCGTGATGCCGGCGCTTATGAGTTTGGCGCTCTCGGCATTGCATTTGGACCAGATGTATTCCCGCAAATCACTGCTCCACCTGCCGGCGTTCCAGCAGGACCCCCGCAAACACCGAGTGTAAGTGTAAAAAATAATTCAACATTTGCAACCGGATCATTCGATGTTACTCTTCTACAGACTGCCGGAGCCGGCAGTTACACCTCTACGAAATCGGTTTCTTTATTACCGATGGAGAGAAAAACTGTAACATTTGACGCATGGACACCGGCATCAGCCGGAAGTTATACCTTAAGTGCAACCACTGCACTCGCGGGTGATATTAATGCAGGTAACGACGTCTCTACATTGATTGTTACTGCAGCCGCTCCAGCTGCAATCCTTACAAATAAAACGTATACATGGGATGTAAATGATGAAGGCTGGACACGCACTATTGACTTTGTGAGAAAAAATAATTTCACAAAACTTGGTGGTCCGAAGAGCGGATATTCTATGGTTACAGAACGTCCGAACCTCGTATCAACCTATACCGAAGGTGCTTATGCAAACACACAGGGTTATGCAACAACATATCCGGGCGCGAACTTCTTGATCTCGCCATGGTTAGATCTATCGGGTATGAGCGGCACCGATTTATTCATCTCTTTCTATCAATCAACCAGTACCGAGAATTTATGGGATCGAAGCTGGGTACAATATACAACTGATGGTGCTACATGGCAACATCTCGGTGTATTAAACGATCCGAACGGTCTTAACTGGTATAACGAAGCTTTATACGCAGGCGCAAAACTTGATATTGCTAACTTTGATTTTACGACTGCAATACAATATGGTTTGGTGCCGAACGCACAGGTAACAGACTTACCCAGCTGGACGACCAATGCTGATGAAACTTCACCCTCCGGATGGGTATATACCCGACTAAAAGTTACAGCCCCCGCGGTCGCACGTGCTGGAGCTATTAGGTTCCGTTACGTTGCATTCTCCGATGCAGTATATGCATTACAAGGGTGGGCTGTTGACAACTTCTATCTTGGAAATACCGCCGAAGTATTAGCAGGCGGCACAATCAGTGGTACCATATTCCATGATCTAAATGGTGATGGAATAGATAATGATGCATCACCTGAAGTTGGTCTTATAGTTAATCAATACCTCTTCGGCAGTTTAATGCAGAAAGATACGACTGATGCAACAGGCGCATATTCGTTTAATGTAACACTGCCAGCGACATACATGATCGAAGCAACGAAATCTGGAGTTGCTTGGACGCTGCCTTTCGGTACAACCAACATTGCAGCGGTACCGCATCCATCCGACGGAAGCAACGTAACTCGAAACATGGGTTACTATAAAGGCTCTATTGCCGGAGTGATGTTTAACGACGCAAACGATAATGGTGCGAAAGACCCAGGCGAACCCGGGTTATCCGGATGGACAGTTGAAGTGCACAAGGATTCTGCAAATGGAGCGCTTTTTGCATCTGCAATAACCAGTGGTACAGGTACATATTCTTTTAACTTACCACCATATGCCAATGGCCCGTATAATTACGTTGTGAAACGTATTGCTAAACCAACGATTGGACGGCAAACAGTTCCTGCAACCCCAGGTACATATCCGATCAATATATACGGCTTGAGCGAAAGCTCGACAGCAAATCTAATAGATATCGATTTTGGCGATTTCATATTTGCCATACTAAGAACCGAATGTTCGGTTGACTGGTACGGTCTTGGACAGTTGCCGCCAAAGGGCTACGATCATGCGGCATTACCGCTTGGAACTCCAACCCTCAACTTTGAGTTTTACAAAAACGATGTTCTAATTGCTACCGATGCACTCTCTAATGGTGTTGGCATTGCAACACATGCGAGTCTTGATCTCGGTACATATAAATTCAAGAGAGTAAGCGCTACACCTGCAGGATGGGTCTTCACGACACTCGATGAAATTGAAATCGTTGTCTCCAGCGGTGGAATAGCCGATAGCGCAACATTCATGTACTTCAAATCGCCAACAGTAAGCGGTACGAAGTATAACGACCTTAACGGAAACGGTGCTAAGGATACAGGCGAACCCGGATTACAGGGTTGGGCAATCACACTTACCGGCAATGGTGGTGGAACTGCAACGACTGGCCCGGACGGCAACTATTCGTTCCCGGCAGTCGGTACAGGTTCACATAGCATCTCTGAAGCACCACAGGATGGCTGGCAACAGACAACTGCAGCAGTTACCCCGTGGACGGCTTTAAGCGGATCGTACTCTCAAAACAATAAAGTAATTGATTTTGGTAACTTCCAGAAGACAAGCATCAGCGGTATGAAGGTTCGTGATCGTGCGAACTTTGGTGTGCAGGATCCTGGTGAAGAAGGATTAGTCGGGTGGACAATCAGGTTAACTCTCGGTGCTGGTACTCCAGTAGATGTACCAACCGCGAGTGACGGTTCATTCTTATTCTCCGATCTCGGTCCTGGTACATATACACTGTCTGAAGTGTTGCAAACCGGATGGACGAACACATTCCCAACAGGCGGAACGTATTCAATTCCACTCGTTAGCGGTACACCTGTCACTGGTAAATTGTTCCTCAATTCGTTCGACCATGATACTACTAAGTATCGAACATTTACCTACGAACAGTTGCAGCCATTAAGCGAGAAATCCCTGAAGAAAGCCCCATCAATGAAAGCAGGAGCACCATGGTGGGCGCCGAATACAGCCAACTTAATCAGCAAGATATTGTTAGCTCCTGAATTGGGTACCATGCAGGTTGGTGTTATTGGTTCCAAAGCTCCAAATGGTAAGGATTATGCTTACCTGAAACCAGTGAAACAAGCTGATGTATTCAAGACCTTCAACGATGGTAAGGGTGCTTACCACTCATCGCTGGGCTTGAATCGCGGCTTAGACTTCGATATCAAGGGCGGTGCGATGTACAAGCAGTACAAGAGCATCCCTGCGACAAAGAAGAATGATCCGTTACTTGCACAGTTGTTAACATTGCAAGTAAACCTTGAAGCCAGCGCTAAACTGCATACACCTATTGGATTGGGTGGACTCGTTTACACATGGCCCACAGGTTTGTGGACGGGCGAAAAGAGCATCGATGATATCGAAGCATTCGCCAATGATATGATGACAAACTGGGGTGGTGTACCGTACTATAAGTACGACACACTCTACAACGTCGTCAAGAGAATCAACGAAGCATTTGCAAATACTGTTATCACGGATACAACATTCTTGGGTGGATGGCGTAATACGACACCACCAAAGTTCATCTGGCATGCATACAAGACAGCGGCAGAAATACCGTTCTTGAAAGCATTCCCAGGTGTAACTCCAAGGGTGCGTCCGGTTGGAACTCCAGAGCTAATTCCCGCAATATATGCTCTGAACCAGAACTATCCGAACCCGTTCAACCCGACAACAGTGTTGTCGTTCGATCTACCCGAAGCATCGATCGTGACTTTGAAGATCTATAACGTATTAGGTCAAGAAGTTGCATCCGTGCTTAATCAACAGGAATTCTCTGAGGGATTGCAAGAGGTTGAGTTTGATGCAAGTACGCTCGCATCAGGCGTCTATCTCTATCGCATTGCCGCAGAACAAATTACTGATGAAGGTGTCGGTCAGACGTTCACGCAAGTGAAGAAGATGTTGTTGATGAAGTAAGCGTAATATTCTCCCGTCCCGCGAGAGCGGGACGGGAGAGCTAATTAAAATAAAATAACTATATTCACTATACAATCACTTATACCTTTTCGGAGGGTAGAAATGAATTTTAAAAAAACAATAATACTTTCGGGCATTATCATGCTTCTTACTATTTCGGCAGGATATAACTTACTTGCCCAGCCATGGTCGTCGGAATTCTGGATCTATGTTAAAGATGATATGGGTGCCACGAACTCGACTACGCTTTTGTTTGGTAATCATGTTAATGCAACTTACGGCAAGGATAGTCTCAATCCAACAATTAAGGAAAAGGAATCTCCGCCTCTTCCACCGGGGTTCTGTGCCTGGTGGGTAAACATACCCGGTAGAACCAATACATGGGGGATTGGATTGGTGAAATATGATTTCCGATTTGGAGCGGATAACGCGGCTCAAAAGGATACATTCAGATTAAGGTTTCAGAATGCAGAATTCTCATCAGCAAGTTTTGTCTTTCGCTGGCCCAATGCGACATATCTTGGCAGTCGTTGCCAAAGTATGACGATGGTAATTCCTACCATAGGAACAATAGATATGTTCACACAGGATAGCGTTGAAATTCTCAATGCAAGCGATAACGGAATTGCGTTTGTCACAATTTATAAAACCGGCTGCAACATTATTGACGCAGTAAAAGAACCTAAATCGATTGCCGTGCCAGAACAATATATGCTGCACCAGAACTATCCCAATCCGTTCAACCCGTCAACGACTATAACGTTTGATATATTGAAATCCTCGTTTGTCGATGTTGCGGTTTATAATTTACTCGGGCAAAAAGTAGCAACACTTGTATACGATAATATGAACCCCGGCACCGGATATTCGGCTACATGGAATGGGTTGAATGCTTCCGGTAACGCCGTCAGCAGTGGCGTGTATTACGTCAGGATGGTCGCTCGTCCGAACGACGGAAATGCTCAGGAATTTACAGCATCACAGAAATTGCTTCTGTTAAAGTAAAACAAGTTCTCTTTTAACGAGATTTAATGTGCGGAAGTTCGGTCATGAGGGCTTCCGCATTTGTTTATTAGGACGGGATATAGGAATGAGATTCCAGTCCTTATGAGTTTTAGGATGATAGATGAGATGATGGCACAACTATGACGCTAACTCAAACCCGATTTTAAAATTCCATCAAGTTTCGAATCTGAATACAATAGTTTAACAAAATACCTGTGTGGAGTAAAGCAATGCGATTACGTTTAATACACATACAAACCTTCTTAGGAATATTCCTCTTCCTATCTGCCTCGATAGCTAATGCCCAGAGCAAGTCGGAAATCTGGATCGACGTAGATAGTAATGTACCCTCAGCGATGCCGTACAATTTAATATTTGGCAATCATATCAATGGTACTTATGGAATTGATATAGCACTTGGAGAAAAAGAATCGCCGCCGGCGCCGCCGGGTTTTTTTTCTAAATGGATACCACCTCGTTCCGGTATACCCAATTATCCGTCGGCTGGGATGTTGACGTATGACTACCGGGCGTATACAGGTTCGGCTCAGAAAGATACTTTCAAACTCTACTTCAATCAGGCGGATAATTCAACCGCAGATATTACTATTACTTGGCCCGATGCCGCCTATCTGGGAGCTCATTGCACAGCGCTGAAGATGAAAATCGGAGCCGATTTTTATGATATGTTTACGCAAACCACAATCACTATTCCCGCTGCTTCAGATAATGGAATTCAATTTGTCACAATTTATAAAACCGGCGTAACCTTAGTCGAGTTTGACAAGCAAAATCCGCCGGCATTGTTATCTCCGGCGAACAATGCTACGAATGTTTCTATTACACCATGGCTGCAATGGCGTCATGTGGCATCGGGTGTTACCAATACGTATCAAATACAGGTAGCAACAGACGCTGCATTTACTAACATTGTAAAGGATTCTTCGTTGGTGGATTCAGCATGGCATGTTGGTCCGCTGCTAAATTGCACAAATTATTATTGGAGGGGTAAAACATCAAATTCTAACGGTGTAAGTGATTGGTCGGCAGCATGGACATTTAAAACAATAGCCATAAAACCTGCCGCACCAGCATTAGTCAGTCCGGCGGATAATGCGACAGGCATTATTCTTACACCTACATTAAGCTGGTCGACAAGCGATGTTTGCACCGATTCTTACCATCTTCAGGTTGCTAAGGATGCCGGTTTTACAAATATTGTTGTGGATAGATGGACTACACAGACATCACAAGTATTGAGTACACTTGAGCAAGGCACATACTATTATTGGCATGTGAAGGCGATTAATTCAGCCGACTCCAGCGATTATTCTACAAGTAGGAACTTCCAAACGGTCATTCTGGGACCGCCAACGCCGCAGATGGTTTCACCGGTGAATGGTGATTCAACACTCGACCCGGTCGTGCTATTACGATGGCGAACTACGTCAAACACAAATTTTTATCACGTTCAACTTGCGACGGATCAAAATTTCACATCCTTAATTATAAATGACTCTACACTGACGGATACATTTAAGACCACTACTTCACTTACGAACTGCCAGAAATATTACTGGCGTGTTCGGGCTAAGAATGCAGTTGGCGCGAGTGCATATTCGACAGCATGGAATTTTAGAATTATACCGGTTGCGCCGACATCACCTGCGCTAACAAGTCCTGCTAACGATGCAACGGGTATTTCATTGACTCCGACATTAAGCTGGAGTGCAGGCGATATTTGTTCTTACAGTTACCGGCTGCAGGTCGCTAAGGATAGTTTATTTACGACTGTTGTTTGGAATGAATATCTTGCACAAACATCCCGGCAATTGACTACGCTTGAAGAGGATGCTTATTATTATTGGAAAGTTAAAGCGATCAACCCGGTCGACTCAAGTCAGTTCACTCAATATCGCAGATTCAAAACACTCTTTAATCCTCCGGCGGCGCCTCAGTTAATATCACCTTCTAATGGTGTGACTGATGTGGAACCGGTCGCAACTCTTCTATGGCACAGTACAGTCCGCACTAATTCTTATCATTTGCAGATTGCAACCGATTTGAATTTCACAGCGTTGATATTTAACGATTCAACTCTAACAGATACGTCCAAAGTAACAGCACCATTAATAAACTGCAATTTATATTACTGGCGTGTTAGAGGAAAGAATTCTGCCGGAGCTGGCAGTTTTTCATCGACTCGGAACTTTAAGATATTACCCCTGAAGCCGCTCACACCAGCGCTGGTTAGTCCGGCTGATAACGCAACAGACATCACGCTTACTCCAACTTTGAGCTGGTCTGCGAGTGATATCTGTTCTTATACCTATCATCTACAGGTTGCAAAGGATACAACTTCTACAAACATAATCGCAGATGTCTATACGAATCTGACATCGAGAACATTGAGTACACTGGAATTAAACACCGATTATTACTGGCATGTAAAATCGCTAAATCCTGTCGATTCGAGTGAATATACAGCATATAGGAAGTTTACGACATTCCAGCAGCAGCCCCCAGCGCCAACCCTGGCATCTCCGGCAGCCGGAGATACAAACCAGAGTCCGACAGGGGCACTGATATGGAATGCGGCTTTGTATACCGAGTTCTATCATCTACAGATTGCAACCGATCAAAATTTCACTCCATTATCCTTAGTCGTGAACGATTCAACTTTAACCAATGTTTCTTATACTCCGAGTGCACTGACGAATTGCAAATGGTACTACTGGCGTGTAAGTGCGAAGAACGGCGCAGGCAAAAGTGATTTCTCAACTACATGGAGTTTCAAAGTTCAAACTGCAGTTCCCGGTATTCCGAATCAGATCAGTCCGTACAACACACAGGATAGTTTAAGTGAGATGGTTCGATTAACTTGGAACAAAGCCGATATCTGCACACAGAAATATTTCTATCATGTATCTCGTTCGGCGTCGTTTACTGATACTGTTGTCATGGGACAAACAACTGATACAACATTTGTAATCGGTCCTATTCCCGGTAATGTATATTTCTACTGGCATGTACAGGCAGTAAATTTCCTCGGATCGGGATCGTTCTCGCCGACCTGGCAATTCCACACGACTATATCGCGCCCAACTGTTCCTGCGCTTCTGTCGCCGGCTGATAGCATTACCGACATGCCGTCCGGATTTACATTAATGTGGGATTCTGCCGCGTTCGCTACTTCATATCGTATACAGGTGGCGTTGGATATTTATTTTGCCAATCTAAAAGTAAACGATTCAACTATTATTCGCCAGCCCGGAATACTGCCTTCAAAAACTATCTCGTCTTTGCTGAACAGCACCACATATTACTGGCGCGTTAATGCAAAAAACCAAATCGGCATCAGCGCTTGGTCGACGGTTTGGAGGTTCACTACATTATTCCCGCCGGCAGCTCCGGAATTGAATATTCCGTATAATGGCGCAACCGAAGTCCCTATTACACCTCAATTTGATTGGAGCATTGCACAACGGGCAGATCTGTATCGTCTTCAGGTTGCTGAAGACACGGAATTCTCAAGACCGATATTTGATGATTCGACGATATCCATACTGAGCTGGCAGATTACAAATCCTCTAAAGAGTTTATCGAAATATTATTGGCGTGTACGCGGAAAGAACAGCGTAGGATGGGGCGCCTGGTCATCCGTTAATAATTTCACGACCACACGAACTGGTGTTGCTAATTGGCTGATCCCGCTTACTATCAGTGAGACAGGACCTGCTTACGCGACGATTTATTTCGGCGTTCATCCGAGCGCAACCGCCGGTATCGATCCGGCTCTCGGGGAATATGCGCTTCCGCCAATAGATCAATGGTACTTCGATGCCCGTTTTATATCGCCATTCATAGGTGAAGGTTTGCTCGTAAATATATTGAAATTCAATAATTATGCGCAAATCGATACGTTCCAATTCACGTTTCAACCTGAACCGGGATTGGGAAGTTATCCGATGAAAGTGTCATGGTCCAACACTTTCGTTAAATCGATCTGCGACAGTATGGTTATTAAAGATCAATTAACTTCGCCAACCGTTTATACGAGAATGGATCGCGATTCATTTGTTACAGTGAGTAACACATCAACCCGTTCGTTGTACATCGTGAAGTATGGTACATTCCCGCTGCCGTTGGATGTTAAACCGCCAATAGCAGAATTGCCAAAAGGATTTATGCTGTATCAGAATTATCCTAATCCATTTAATCCGTCGACTAACATTACATTCTCGATTGATAAGACGGCAAAAATTCAGATAAAAGTTTTTGATGTCCTCGGCAGGGAACTGACGACTATCGCTGACGCATCGTTTTTACCCGGGCAGTATACTTTACAATGGAACGGTAAAGATGTCTCGGGAGATGCTATGCCAAGCGGCGTTTATTATGTCCGTATGATTGCAGCGGGTATATCGGATGGAAGCGGTGAAAACGCACGATACATCAACACCAGAAAAATGATCATGCTCAAATAAAATGTTTCAATAGCGGGTATCTCTGATAAAAATTCAGTCAGATGATTGTTTTCAAAGGCTGGGATATTTCTTGAATGCGATATTCCAGCCTTATTACATTGGGAGCGTAGTAAGAGATCGGCTATCAGATGCTCTGGCTTCAATTGTCGGCAGCGTGCTGATCTCTTGAATTTCAAGAATGTTTTGCGGCTTTTAAAATGATTGTCAGAAAAATCCTTTTCATAATATTTACCATATCGATCTTTCTTCCGTTAATTTCACTCGAAGCAGGCGAAAAGACTGCAACTGACGGGGCTAATTATACTATCACCGCCGTCAAAGCGCGGTCTGCGTTACTCAATATCAATAATGTTTCGATGTGGGCAAGTGACAATGGCATGATGGAACGAAAACCACTGGACAACACAGCCGGAGTTTTTTTTCCGCGAGGTTCAACTACAATTGTAAATGTCGGCGGACTTCTCTGGGCTGGAAATGTAAGAGATGGTGGAACACAGATCCTTCGGGTTGGAGGGCAGACTTACAGTGCAGGAACAGTCCCGGGGCGCATCGTTGCGCCGGGTATTGTGGAGAACCCTTCGAATGAATTTGTGCGTATCTACCGGATAAGACGGGATTGGTTAATTGCCGATCTAAAACGTGACGCTTCGGAATATTATAATCTCCCTCTCATCGATGTGTCACAAACTGATATCGAAAATCTGCGCGCTATATATAAAGCAGATTGGATTGAATGGCCCTGGCAAAAAGGCGCCCCTTATTATGAACGCAACGGGATTCCCGGTTATCAACCCGATAGTTCTGGCGTCGTAGATTCTGATAGAGATGAACCGGGACTCGCCAGCGCCGACCAGGTAATCTGGTTTGTTGCCAATGATCTCAATGCAAGTGCGACACGGGCATTGTATGGTTCGTCTCCGATAGGGATTGAGATGCAGGTAACTTGCTGGGCATATAATAGTTTCGAAAAACTTAAAAATGTAATTTTTCAGCGGTACCGGTTAATCTATAAAGGAACTGCGAATACGCCTCCAACTGCATATATCGATTCGATGTATCTGGCTAAATGGGTCGATCCCGATGTGGGTAATTTTTCAGATGATTTTGTAGGATGCGATGTAGACAGGAGTTTGGGATTCGGGTATAATTCAAAACTTGTAGATTATGAATATCAGAAAGTAAAGCTCCCGCCGGCGGTAATCGGTTATGATTTATTTCAGGGACCGCGTGTACCGAAGATTGGTTCTCGCGCGAAGTGGGATATTAAAGATTTAGACGGTTACGAAAATCTCCCGATGACCGCATTCACTTACTTTAATTCTTCGACACGAACAGCCGATTATTCTCTCGGTAATTATCAAGGAACACAACAATGGTGGAATTTAGTACGCGGTTATTCACATCAACCATTGACGCCTTTGACTTGTTTCCTAAATCCGATAACTAAACAATGTACACAATTTGAACTGGACGGAGATGCACAGCGTTTCCATGGCTGGACAGACGGTATCGTGGACACTGCCGGAGACCGACGGTTTGCCATGATGACGGGTCCTTTTACTATGGCATTCGGTGATACACAGGAAGTGGTTATTGGTTTGATAGCCGGTATGGGAGAGACAAACCGCGATGGAATCAGCATTGTCCAGTCACTCGATGATGCAGCGCAAGACGGATACAATCTCAATTTCGATTTTCCAGTTCAGGTACCGAATCCACAAGTTAGAATCGTAGAACTCGAGAACCAGATAATACTTGATTGGGAGTCGGACACGGCATCGGCAAGGATTGTTGAATCGTATGAATCGCGGGGATATAAATTTGAAACATATACCATATATCAATTTCCATTGCCTGATTCGCCCAAAGAGGATGCTATTGTATATGAATATTTTGATCCCAGCCAACCGCGATATCTTTATATAACAACTGATAAGATACGAAATCGCCCGTTAGTGAATGGCCAAAAGTACTATTATGCGATTACAACCACCGCATTTAATCCTGATCCGTCCATCACGGAACAACGCATTGAATCACCCATTGTAATACATGAAGCGACACCTCATTCACCTAATCCCGGAGTAGTATATCCTTATTCTATAGACGAGATGATAACGGATATTAAGAATATAAAGGGAATCAATGAAGCGACCGTCCGAGTCAGGGTCTACGATCCTGCCAAATCCGACGGTCATATCTATAAGGTGTTGTTTCACAGAAATACTGACCAATGGACCGATTTCAATGAAAAACCGTCATGGTCGTTAATAGATTCCACCGCGAATGATACACTTGTGAATATGGTAAGAGTTGATTCACCTCCTAAAAGACTTATCACTCGTGGATTTTCTATCGAAACTTTACTTCCGCGGCACGGCATGAAGGGAGTTGCTCAAACTCAGTATAACTTTCAGCCGGTTTATGATCAGGTATTCAATACGGCTAATCCCGGTGAAAATTTTATGGTACTCGGACCGGGTAGTTCAACGCTCGATACCATTCAGGGGTATCATCCTTCCGATCATGATGTCGAATTGCGATTTGTCGGTGATTCAAGTTGGACATTATTGAGGGATCCATCTGGTACGCGTGCATCAAGATGGCTTCGTGTACCTTACACTGCATGGGAGCGGCGAGTAGTCGGAAGAGATACCTTATATCGTCAGTTATTTACAACAATCTTAAAAGGAAATCAGGATAGTTTATGGCGTCCGGACTATCTTCTGAATACAACTTATAATGGTAAACCGGTTAAAGTTTTTTCCGCAGTTGTTATTATCATCGATAGCCTGAGAGTGGGCTTTGAATATCAGTTCACAACATATTATGATGATCTTCCATACAGATCGGATGTAGCCCAGTACAAATCGTATCTGTGGCTGAACGGTCAGGCAGCATCGCCTAAGGTTACTGTAACACGTGCATACATCGCCGATCTGGATGATGATGGATTAGTCGCACCGTTGGGGACGACCATTCGTTTTGAACGGGTGAAAGAAATCCGTAATGCAGATGAAAAGATATTCTCCTGGACTGCGGTCATTACCGACGATATCGCGGCAGCAAAAAGGGAGGTAGACCGGATAAACGTATTTCCAAATCCTTATTATGGAATGAACAGGGCAGAGATCAACCGTTATCAAAAATTTGTAACCTTCAACCATCTTCCCCGGATTGCCACAATCCGTATTTTTAATCTGGCAGGAATACTCGTCAGAACAATTCGTAAAGATGACGACACACAATTTGCTACCTGGGATTTGAATAATGAATATGGTCTATCGGTTGCAGGCGGATTGTATTTAGCTCACATCCAATTAAATAGTAAGGATGTGAATCTCGGAGAAAAAATATTAAAATTGATGATTGTTCCGGAAGATCAGTCATCTGAAAATAATTAAACTATCGTAGAGATGAATAAGAAATTAAAACGTTTATTCCATTGTGCCGTTATTTTAGTGGTTTGGTTATCTCAAGCTATAGCGGGAAGAACAGATAAAGCAGGTTCGGCTGCCGCAGCCGAGTTATTAATTCCTATTGGTGCACGATCGATTGCTCTTGGTAATTCGTCATTAGCCACTGTCTCAGGCATAGAAGCTATGTATTGGAATCCGGCAGGACTTGCACGATCACAAAAAACAGGCGTAATGTTTTCATACATGAGATATATCGCTGATATCAATGTAAATTATTTTGCAGGAAGTACTCTTCTCAAAAATATCGGAAGCGTAGGTATATCAGTCAAATCGATTGATGTCGGTGATATAGCTGTTACGACTGAGGATCAACCCGACGGTACAGGTGAAATCACATCACCCACATTTCTAATCATTGGTGCAACATTCGCGCGACAAATATCAGACCGTATATTCGTTGGCATCACCTCTAATTATATCTATGAAAAAATGGCTAAAGTATCGGCTTCGACTTACTCATTCAATCTTGGTGTTCAGTATACGGGCATAGGTGGAATTGAAGGATTGAGCGTGGGAGCTGCAGTAAAAAATATAGGACCGTCATTAAAATACGACGGAACCGGTTTACTGCGTGAAGCCGGCGTCAGCGACGCGATCAGGAAAAACTCAATTGTGAAAATTCAAGCAGCCGCATCCGATCTTCCGTCAACTATTGAAATCGGTTTAGGATATTCGATGATGTTTCATTCTGTTGGAGAACTGAATCTCACATCGGTTTTTCAGAATAATAATTATTCTGCGGATGAGTACAAATTTGGGGTCGAATATATTTTCAACAATCTACTCTCGGTGAGGAGTGGTATCACGATATCGCCCGAGAGTGGATTTAGTGAAAATATTTTTGGACCGTCTTTCGGGATTGGTTTCCGAACAGCTTTTAACAACTATAATATCTTTGTTGACTATGCATATAGGTCTGTAGAATATTTTCAGGGAAATCACGTCCTTGGCATAACGCTCGAATTTTAAGAATTTTGAGGATTTATACTTAAAAAGATGGAATTTAGACTAAATTTAGCCGATAAAAGATAATATTAAAAAAAAGAATTTTTTAATAAAAAAAGCTTGACAATATTTACAAAAAGGGCTATATTCAGAAAGACCCCCAAGATCGATTTAATATAAACCAGACATAAAATTAGACCAAACTCACTCAAAATTAATCATCATTAAACGATTCCACAAGGAGAAATGCTTATGCGGTTCTTGTCATTGTTTCTCTCAATAATTTTGTTAAGCGGCTTTATCGTTGCTCAACAAAAATATCTCGTATCGCCGAATCAAGAGGTCATACCAATATCAAAGTATGACAATGCTTCTGATATAATTTCAAAGCGAACGAATAAACAATTATCAGCAGTTTCAGGGGAGTGTTCAGATAAATTTATTTTCGGGTATACACGAGAGCTTTATCCTACTACATCTCGATTCGGAACATACCATAAAGATGTTATGGGCCAGTGGTATACTGCCAAAGCAGCGGGCGCAATTGATACAGTGTTCTGGTATTGCAATGGTACTACCGGTGCACTTGAATCGTTAGTCTATTTACGTATCTTCGCATCAAACATAGGAAGAAGCACCATCAATGGGGATTACGGTCCCGGTATTCCACCGTATCCGGCGCCATGCCAAAGTTGGGGCTACTGGTTAAGTACCGCCGATCTGGATCAGGGGATTGCTGCATTTCGTGAAGACGCATCGGATACAACATGGTACTCTACTATCAACGAGCTTCAGAATGGTCGTGTAGTTCCCAAAACTCGTCCACCGTTTGAGTTAGAGAAATGGGGACAAGGTGTTGGCGCGGCAGCTACACATCGTCGTGGTTTGAATAAAATATGGATAGGTATAAACGACTTGCCATGCAGTTTATCAGTTGGGGAAAAGTTTTTCATTTCGTTCAGAATTAATTCTGGACCTGATCACCAGGATGAAACAAACGGTACTCGTACAGAATTTGCCGCTTGGGGATCCGATGACGCTGTGACTACAAGTGATGAAGACTGGCCCGCACGTAACTGGAAGTTCTACGAGCACGATTCTGGTCCATCAAACTGTGCAGGTATACCAACAGCTCAAGTCAAGCGCGGCTGGGTATCACGCGGTCCTTTTGAAGATGACACTTTGTATACTGCGGCTTACAATTTCTGGTACTCAATGACGGTAACCACAAACGTACCGCCACAAATTCAATCGATCTATAAAGGTTACCCCGGTAATACATTTGATACAGGTCCGCAAACCGTAAAAGCAGATATATGGGACTGCGATC
>CAZFQL010000029.1:0-17234 GCA_964520905.1 uncultured Chlorobiaceae bacterium
AAAAATTGTATCTTTTCTCTTAACTTATTGTCCAGAAAATCGGGGCAAGATCATTGATACCATATCAAGAAAAAGCTTGATATGTTTTCATATGGGCAAGATGAGTATCTTAGTTTTCACAAAGCCCTCTGTCTTTGAATTTAAAATATTTCATCCATATGAAAAACCATGAAATAGCTTTATCGTTTTTAAGATTTATTTCCAAGAATAATAATCCATTCACCAATATTTCTGTTAGTCTTGAAGAAACAATATTTATTTCAACAGCATCAGTTTTTTCACCTGAACGAATGAATCTTTCGGGTTTACAATGTTAGTCGCTTCGAGCCGGTAGAAATAAATCCCGCTCGCTACCGAAGCGCCGGCATTGTTCGTCGAATTCCAATCGATGGCAACATAACCGGCTGGTTGTACTTCATCCACAAGTGTCATAACTTCCTGACCGAGTAGGTTGTATATCTTCAATCTCACCTGGCTCGCCACCGGCAACTCATACCGTATCTTCGTCAGCGGGTTGAACGGATTCGGATAATTCTGGTGAAGTGTAAATTTATCTGGAATCGGTTCGCTTTCTTTCACGCCTACGAAAGTTGTATCAATGACAAACATGAACGGCTTGGATTGATACGGACTTTTATTCATTGCAGGATCTACCGCACGAACATGCCAGTAATATGTTCCTCTGTTCAAAGACATACTGTGTGGAACTACAATGCTCGTATCGCTGGAGTAATATGCCGCTCGAACAGAATCGAACAATGTATCGAATGCACATTCCCAGAAATATTTCAAATCTGGTTCATTAGAACGTGTCCATGTGAAAGTTGGATTAGCAATTTTTATCACCGCACCGTCAGCCAAGTTGAGTAGTGTTGGCATATCAGGTGATTGTAAATCTACTGTAAAATGTAACGGTGATCGGAAACCGCTGTGGCTACCCGAGCGGCTTATTCCTTCAACACGCCAGTAATATAATCCATCAACAAGCGAATCGGTAAGTGTGTATGTAGTTTCGGCAATTAAACTGGTGCTATGAACATTGATCGTGAATGCACTATCAGAAGCATATTCAAGAATGTAATGTCCCAATTTACCAGCCGTCGGAGTCCAGTTAAATGTAGGTTTTGGATTGTTCGTTGCAGATCCGTTCGTTGGTGCAAGATAAACCGGTGAAGCGATGCCATTTACCCAAGTAATTGCATCTGGAGTGAGTGGTTCATCTTCGCGCAATCCCGCGTTATCAATTGCAACAGTGAAGAATGAATGTGTTCGTTCATTATCTCCAATGAAAATTGCCGATGTATCTTTCGATTCGG
Organism: uncultured Chlorobiaceae bacterium; assembly: GCA_964520905.1. GTDB lineage: Bacteria > Bacteroidota > Ignavibacteria > UBA10030 > SZUA-254 > JAGVIE01. The sequence goes on from CAZFQL010000029.1 coordinate 1,317, forward strand.
TTAGCCATTTAACATACGAAACCGAATCATATTTTACATAGATGTCGTATCCACGAATTCCTGAACCGAGTGAATCGTCTGCACCTGTCCATCGCACAAGGAACTCTCCGGTCATGGTTGTATCCGGTAAAGCAAATACATGACTGGTCGGTTTTGCCGAATCGACTGTATTGATATAAAGATTCGTAACGATGGGTGGATTATAATCAAAGACGATACTTGCAGAATTTTTAATTTGCGTTCCCGAAGCCAAATTTTGTTTCGGCATAACGCTGAAGATTGCCCAGCCCTGACCTTCGGGAGGATTGACATTCGGAGGCAACATAATTCCACCGAAGGTCCATGTAATCGATCTTGAAATCGAATCGACAACCGTAGTCAAGAATTGAGGATGACTTGAGTTTTGGAGTTGAAGTGTATTCCAATCCAGATTTGTATCAAGCGTATCACACACAAAAACCGATTCAGCTTCGGCAGTTGCAGCAGCAATGTTCTCAAATTCAACAAGATAAGTAAACGGCTGATCGGTTGTTGTCCAGTGATAAGTGGTATCGTAACCACCGGGACCTGATTTATGGTTAGGATCCATTGCCGCAACAGGTTGAACGGGTTTTTTACTATCTGGATCGGGCCAGCATTTCTGACCGATATCAACACCGCTTGCAATTAGATCTGTTATGATCGATGCAACTTTAATTGCAGTTGCAATTGGTCCACCCACAACATAACCTGCACAAAAGAGAGCATCTTTAACGGTGGATGCCATCATCTGCACATATGAATAACCGTCTGCCTGATCTGCCGCAATGAGTGCTGCGATGGTAGTGAAAGAATTGATACCCAAACTTATGCATTCGTTCGGGATAAACGCTCCGGCAACATTTCCAATTAGCGCTCCCACTGCCGTAACGCAAGCCCAATTTATCTCCTGGATACCATTTACAATCTGTCCCTCTTGAGCAGAGAGACTTGATGCAGTATATAAATGACCTTCAAGATCTTTAACGCCAGCTGTTATTTCAAATGGCGGAGTTCCCCATGGAATTTTTATTCGGAAATTTATTTGCCGTGTTTCGTTTGCATGAAGAAGCGGGAACATAATCGGAATGATTCTTTCCGTTTCTGTTTCTACCAGACCTAACGATGTATTCCAATTGATGCCATCGGGTTCCGGTGATGGAGCAAAATTAAAATCCGGTGTAAATATTACGTTTTTCGGAATTCCACGGATAAAAAGCAGAGTTCCTATACCATCAATATTTCCAACATTTCCTACAATTACCGAAAATGTCTGCTCTCGCCCTATCCTAACACGATCAGGTCCAACAATATCGGTCCACAATCTCTTTACCGGACGTTCAAGAGTAAATCCATCATAAAAAGTTGCTGCCCCACTATCAGGATTCATAACGGTTACGTTCCAGGTACCGAGCGCTTGATCCTGAAAATCAAACACTACCATTATCTTTTGTGGATCAATAACTTTAGTGTAATTACTATGGACATAATAATCGGATGATTTGCTCTTGGTTAATTTTACACTCGCCCCCGACCGGAAATTCTGCCCATGGATATAAGCTCTCAGAACGCCGTTATTGCCGCTATAGTCCGGTGTCATGGATAGAATAACCGGATCGGCACTTGTGCGAACAACTGCAAGATTTCGGGTAACAACATTATTAGATGTATCCTGATCTCTTACGAGAATTGCCGCCGCCCGCAGTACGTACGTACCTGATGGAACGGCTGTCCACGATTTCGCGAATGTAATAGTTCTTGTTTCCCACGGTGCTAGAGTTACAGTCATTGTATCGGTATAAAGGTTTCCGATATCAAATCGGTACAATGCGGTCTGTTGAACACCGCGCACGTTTGCGATTTGTATCCTTGGTGTAACTACTGTATCGCGGCTGACAACACCGAATGGATCGTAGATATCATTGATGCGGACATCCCGCTCCCATCTAACATAGAAATTACAATCTTTAACGAGTGGAATCGGAACTCCTTGGTTAAATATAATTCCAACAAGCCTGATCGTCGATGTCGTCAATTTTGGAGCTCCGTAACGGACGAAGAGTTTCACTTTCCAGAGTACACCTGGACCTGTTATGGGTGTGATGCTCGCGGTCGCGATTGATAATGTTTCCCGTCTTGCGAAACTATATACTTCCTGTGCACCGGTTAATGTTCCCTCGGTGAGAACACTCGGATTCTCAAAATATGTTGAATCGAACTTTACAATCATCTGAGCGGAGGTAATACCCGGAGTGTATTGTGTCATTGATATTGGTATTATAACGGAATCCCTTGACAATGCATTCGTATCCGGCATCGATAGAGATATATCATAGATATTAATATTCTGCGTGTAACCAATTTTACCGACCGCATCTTCCACGCCAACCACAACACTACCGCTCTTTAGGGCATTGAGCATACCATTTTGTTTTATTCGCACGAGTGTTGTGTCGGTAACCGACCACCTTAATGGATATACCGGTGCACCACTATTAACCATGAATTGTAATGAATCCCCAACAAGAAGATTTGCACTGGTGGGTGATATACCTAGAACTGTTCGATTGCTTACGACTAAATATCCATCGTCGATAACGCCAGGGATATTCTCATTAAATAGAAGGTTCGAAATATTGAGCCAGGTTCCGCCATAAGATTGGATAGATGCTCTAAATCTGAGGTACATCAATATTTGAGTCCCAACACCGTTCAGGCGAGTCGAACCCGCGAAAGAAATATCTAATCGATTAGATACTTGCCGGATAGTCGGCATGGGATATGACCCGAGCAGTGTTCCTTCCTGCCCGAAACCGAGATATGTAAGAAGGTTCGGATCGTATGTTATCGTGAATTGACCCGAAGTGACATCGACTTGACTCAGATCCGTGACATAAATCGGAATATTAACTGTATAACTCTGCAGAAATGTGCTATCCCTGATAATCATCTTGAATGCGCGGACTTCAATTGGTCCGGAAGTATCTACAATCGCTCGACTGTCTTGTGCGACAACACGAGTAAAACCGGCTTGCAACCCGGTTAATAATCCATTGGCATCAATGGTGGCTACCGATGGATTGGTAGAATACCAATTGTTTGGAGCTACAGCTCCGGATACCCAGAACTGCTGTTGATCACCCACACTAAATGTCGCAACGTCGGGATATACATTGATTGTCGGTAGATTTGTAATCCAAACAGTCCCATTACGTGTTGTTGTTGTAGGGCTGCCCTCGTTCAGCATGGCTTTCGAGAAAGCGAAACCGCTGCCCCAACCGCTAAGTGTAAGTGGTGCGGTAATTTTTAAGTAAAGTAAAATCCCCGTACCCGATAACGAAGTAATTCCTGCACCGGCAACAATAATATGTCCACCGGAAACATTTGAGATGGGTATTCCCCAACTCTGGGTCATTGTTCCGGCGACAATGATACTATCGATTCGGAAAGCGTTAGGATCGTATGTGATATCCAATTCGTACGAGGTAACGTTTAATCCTGTCAAACTGCTATCGACCAACACAGGATAAAGAAACGTACTCCCCCGCAGAACCGTTGTATCTTTCAGCGCGAGCCGAATCGGCTCCGCCGCCAGTGCCTGAACAGCAACGGCGGCGAATATCACGAGAAAACAAATTAATCGTTTCATTGTATATGCTCCTTTTATCATTGTGAAATGAATTTTATGCACTTGTCAGGCATTTTACCTGATCCTCATTTCACCAGAAGCATTTTCTTGATACTGGTAAATTCTTTTTCACCGGTGGCAGTGATCCGATAGAAGTAAACACCGCTTCCAACTTTAACACCTGCATCGTTTGTTCCATCCCAAACAACTTCAAATGTTCCTGCAGAATGATCACGGTTGACTATCGTACTGACTACTTCGCCAAGCGAATTGTAAACAACGATTTTCACATGGGCAACATCATCGGGAACTTGATATTGAATCTTCGTCGATGGATTGAACGGATTAGGATAGTTTTGATTCAGAACATACTGAATCGGTTTACCTTCAATCTTCGTATTGTTTGATGTTGCCAAGAGTGTGAAATCCTGTTCGTTGAGTAGTACTCTTTCGAATTGTATTGACGAACTTGAATTGCCCCGAATATCTTTCGAAACATCGAACGTTAGAAGAATAGCATCTCCGTCAATATCAATGTACTTCGACCCTGCAAGTGCGATTCTCACTTCACCTTTTGAGAAATTCGATGTGAGATTCATTTCGCCGACCGCAGAAGTCAATTTTGCTTCTTTAGCCGTCAAGATATCGCCGTTGAATTTAAGGACAATATCGGCGCCTGCAAGATGCTTGACACCATTTAGTCTAATCGGCACTGTAACAGTTGAGCCAAACGCTCCTTCGATATTTCCTAATTCAATCGATGAAGCGAGAACAGGTGTATCTTTTATTAAAGCAGTCGTTCCGCTATCTTGAGCCGGGAATGTCGTAATGAGACCGACAACATATTGAAGAATCAGCGATGCGTCATAAGCGCTAATCGTTGTGTCTTTACTGACATTCGCAACTACTTTCTGTGGATCTGTTAGAGTGATTAGGTGAACGACATGCTGAAGTACCAACGAAGCATCATATGCCTGAATTGTGCCATTTAAACTGACATCGCCTAATTTGGGCTTAAGGGATCCATGTGAAGTAAATGGTATGAAGTTAACGCTATCGGAGACAACCAATCCCTTTCCGCCGGGGTTTAGTGTAGCGTGATATGGTCCAGTGTCATCACCCCACCAATTGTTGGTAGCATTTATATTGAATGTCCTATCGGCATTGGTAACACCACTTTCCCAGCATTGGTAAATATCGTTATAGTTGATAACCGGATTTGACGCACCCGTTACCCAAACTCCATTCCTGTTCATGTTGATCGAGCAATTCGTAATTGTGGGGCTGGCATTATTTACATAAATTGCTGAGCGTCCATTCCAGTAATATCCACCATACCGGAGTACACAATTTTTCAAGCGACAATCTGGATCAAGCGCATCACCTAAGAACTGAATGCTCGACCAATTTTCATACCATGGACCTGTAGCATTGCTATCAGCATTTGTATCGCCGCCGTAGAAATCATCACGCCAAGAAGTGAACACAATCGTACTGTCGGTTGTTGAACCGCCTTCGGCGATTAATCCTTTATGAACATAGAGAACACCACCTGATTCAAACTTTATAATAACACCCGGTTCCACCGTGAGTGTTGAACTTGTTCCGACAGTGAAACTGCCAAAAAGGTACGGGATGTTAGAAAATCCGGCAAAGGTTCGTTTCACAAGTGTAAAATCTTGAGAAAGTGTTTCATCCATTATGCGGATACCGCGCCATGTTGTACCTGAAAGAATATTACCGATGTATGAGCTTGGAAATGAAAGTATCGAAGTAAGCATCGGTGCATTATCGAGGTTATGAAACACACAGCTATCAACAACTGGCGCAGATAATCCCGTTAAATGTAATCCACGATAGTCACGGTCGAAACGGCAATTCGATATATTTGGTGAAGCTTGATTCATATAGACACCGGTTTCTGTATAACGGAGTATTGTATTACGCAGTGAGCATTCGGCATCAACACTTATATCGTAAAAATAAACTCTGGCGTATCCCCACCAAATGGTGGGCCACTGGAAACCATTTGTTTCAGTATCTTTGGGATTGCCATATTGGTCATCAGCAACAGCCGTGAAGATAACCGGAGCCGAGGGGGTGCCGTTTGAAATAAGACCACCGTTAACAGTTATATATCCGCCTTTAAATATAACTCCCTCAGGTATTGTTATAGTAGTTCCAGAATTCACTGAAATCCAATCCATGATCCGATATGTGATGTTAGTAAACCCGGCAAGATTACGTTTCGGGACAGACGCTGTAACAGAGTATGTTTCCGGCATAATTCCAATTGTCCGATATCCAACATTTGAAGCTGTAGTGTTTATAAAAGTTGGATTAGTGAACATGCTCATCGAAACTATGTCATATGAAAGATTATTTAATTGTGTATTCGAAACGACCGGAGTAGCATTACCATAAACGCCAACACCTGTAGTCCCTGTATGTTCGATAGCGCAGCTATCGACTTTGCCTTTACCCCAGAAGCGTACTTCACCCCATTCCCATATGCTGCCAGCACCACTTCCGCCATAACGAATTTCACAATTCTTCAACGAATTAAGGGAATCTAAACCGGAACTATAAAACGCGATTCCTTTCCAGTCCCAACGGTTTGGCGAACTTGCATTGCCATCATTGTTTGTATCGCCACCCTTCGAATCATCTCGAAGTGATGTGATTACAATTTTTTGTGATGCTGTACCATCTGCAACCAAAGCACCATTTACCCAGATGCCATTCCAATAGTCAGGAACATTTTTAATCACTACACCGGGTTCGATTGTAAGAACGGCATTCGCACTGATAGTGAGTCCTTGAATGATGTATGCGATATTGGCGATCCCTGCAACATCACGTTTCCTTAAATATGCATTTGAAGATAATGTACCTTCTAATAATCTGATTCCCTGACTTCCATTACCCGCAAATGAAATACTTGTTAGAACCGGATCTGATTTTAAAGACATAGCTATGGGATCATATCCGCAACTGCTGATGTTTACATTGGTGACCGTTGGAACTGATGCGCCTTCGCAACGGATTCCGTAAAAAGCAGAATTGATTATCGTTGAATTTCGTAATATGCTACTTGCATCCGTAAAGGTTACCGCCCCCCACCAATTTCCGCCGCTGAATTTTACCTGACAGCTATCGAGCAGACAATAACCATCATCACTCGAAGATTGGAATCTGATTGTATACCAATTTCCTCTTGCAGGCGCACTTCCTTGTCCATCTCCATTTGTATCAAAAGGATTACCGACATTATCATCCCTGATGCCGGAGAAGATTATTTCACCTCCAGCAGTTGTTCCTTTTGCACGGAAACCTCCGTTAACCCAGATACCTACATAATCATTCATTTTGAGTACAATACCAGGTTCAACATCAACGTTTGTCCCGGCATTGATCGTTAAATCTCCAAGAAGAACGTATGTTATGTTTGTATAACCAGCAACATCACGTTTCTTGATTGTTCCGCTGAACCCAACAGCTTCACCAACGAGTCCGAGCCCAGTCCAGCCAGCGTTGATAAATGTCAACCCACTCATTACAGGATCGGCTGAAACAGACATTGCTATCGGCGTGTATTGTGCATTGATGATTGTAGTATTTAAGATTTTGGGCCGTGATACCCCGTATGTAATCAAACCGTACACTACATCCTTAATTTCACAGTTGGAGATCGTCGGATGAGCGCCAACCGTTGCAATTTGTGCGGCACCATAAGAAGGAACCGTTCCATATTTTACGCGACAATAATTTAAAACAGAAGTTGTATCACTGGATTGTTCAAAAAGAATTCCGCCCCAATCATACCTTGCCGGTGAAGTTGCTGTTCCATCTTTATTTGTATCGCCACCGATATTATCATCCTTAATTGATGTAATGGTAATCATGCTGTCAGCGGTTCCATTGGCAATCAGTTTACCTTGAATATCGAGACGATACCAATAATAAATCCCCTTCAGAGTTACACCTTTATTCATCGTCAATGTTCTTCCTGTAGGAACAATTACATCACCCAAAAGCACATACGTGACATTTGGAACGGAAGTAACAGATCGGATCGGGATGATCGCATCAGCCGGGAGTGTCCCTCCTAAAAGACCAATAGCATCGTATGTATTATCTGAAAACGAAAAAGTGTTATTGTCGAAAGTGGGATTGCATGAGAACGACATTGCTATCGGCGTTACCTGGCTCGAACCGATCGTGTTGTTAGTGAAGATAGGATTCGAGACACCATCCATCATCGCGCCATAATAATTGTTTGCCATCGTGCATAAGTCAATCGTCGGGCTGGCATTTGTCATGCTGATTCCACCGTAGTTTCCATATCCAGCATATGTAATATTGCATCGTCGAAGGACACAAGATGCATCAATACTCGCATCTCTGAAATATATGCCGTACCAATTGCTCGAACTCGGAATACTTGCAGTCCCATCGCCATTTGTATCGCCGCCAAGGTTATCATTTCGATAGGTCGTGAAATAAATCGATTGCCCGGCTCCTGCTATCGCCTGTAAAATTCCATCAACATAGAGAAATGCACCATCAACAAACTTCAGAATGTTTGTAGATGCTATTTGTAGCGAGCCGCCGGTATTTACTGTATGGTGAGAATAGAAAACATACGGAACAGCAATGGTATCCAGTACGAGCGCATTCGAGTTATTATTAAAATATAGATAAATACCGTTATTGCTATTGCCTGTCAGATTATTTAATCCGTTAAAAACCAATGAACCGGGACCGTTATAAGAAATAGGCCATCCACAATTGGATATGTTTGTGTTTGTCAAAATAACATTTGCATTAGTATAAAGAATGATTCCGTAATTTTTTGAATTGTTCATATCGCATGAAGTGAGCGACGCAGTTCCATTCTCTATATAGATAGTTGCCGCATACTGAGGTGATGCTGTGCCTCCATACTTTATCACGCAATTGTTCATATTCAAGCTGCCCACAGTTGCGCCTGTTCCAACCTGAATATAAGCCCAATCCCCTTTCGCAGGTGCGCCTCCCGTCGTATCTTTTGAAGAAGTGAACGTTGCGCGTGTAGCATTCACAGTTCCCCACACATACATCAATTGTCCGGCAGTGAATCGAACCACCACTCCTGAATCGACGGTTAATGTTGTTCCGTTATTTATTGTAACCGTCCCAACAACAGTGTACGGACTTCCAGCTAAATTCCAAGTCCCGGAAACAGTTCCTGACACATTGGTTTGACCGTTCGCTGTTACTGCGAGGACGAGAATTAATAAACTGATAGAAAAGTATTTCATAATATTACTCCTCAAGATTATGATGAATTGATAAACTATCTTTATTATCTGTAAGATTTCTTGGATGAGACATTGCCCTAAAATGAGTTAATATTTCAGATTTATATCAATTGAAGAACAAAGTAACCTCTTATGATTCTGATATCATCCAAAGGAAGTGTGTAGCAAGATAAAATAAGTTATTATAATAGTCAAGGTTTTTCTGTGAAAATTATCATTCGTTTTCTACGGATTGCTCATTTAATAATATTTCTTTAAATTGAATCTGATTCTTTTTCAACAAAATGATAAATAGACCGTGAAGAATATACCGGAAGCGTTCACATTCATATTTAAAGACCCCAACTGGATAGCTAAAGTCGCAATTGGCGCTTTTTTCGCACTTCTTTCAATATTTCTAATCGGAATCCCGGTAATCTACGGATACAGTATTACGCTATTGCAGCACGTTCGGCGCGGCGAACAAAACCCATTACCGGAATGGAAAGACGTTGGAGTCTTATTCATTTTAGGTCTGAAATATCTTGTCACCCTATTCGTATTTTATCTGCCGGTCGCGATTATTTCTCTACCAGTGATCATATTGATGTTTATCTTATTGACTCAAGGATTAGCGCCACTTGCGTTCATTGAAGGTAGTATTATATTTATAAGCCTTCTCTCGGTGATCGTTTTGTACTCGCTCTTCATATCTCTGTTAACGCCTATCATCGCTGTTCAATTTGCCGAGAGGGAACGAATCAGCGATGGGTTACAGATTCCGAAGATTTTAAGATCATTTAAATTATTTTGGCAGGATGTTTTGATCGTTGTGGCTTTGTGTTTTGCTTGTGACATTCTTGCGTCTTTAGGTTTTATTGTATTTATCTTCGGTGTATTTTTTACATCGTTTTATGTTACTCTCGTCCGATTTCATCTTTATGGTCAGATCAGCCGAGATATTCAAGAATCATCCGTCATGCCTATATGAAAAAAAATAAATTCATCATGATAGTGACAATCCTATTGATACTCATCGTAGGAGTGTGGGAATGCAAAGATACAGTGACCGGGGGGAGTTTGTCAACGATAGTTTTTCCGGCTTCTAACATTCCATATAGTAAAGTTCAACAACTATTCAATGCAGGATGCGGAGGTCAAAGTAACGCCTGCCACGGACCGGATACGTTCACGCTGAATAAATTCAGTCTCGACTCTTATGATCATCTGATGTTTGGGGATATAAAAGTAGTTCTTCCAAAAAATCCCGATGCAAGCCTGCTGATTCTCACCGTTGAAGGAAAAAGTACAAGTAAGATGCCTCCATCCGGTCAGCCGCAATTGAACGATAACCAAAAAACGGGACTTCGCCAGTGGGTAAAAGAAGGAGCGGACGGGGGATATTAACCCGATTAAGCTACAAGATGCGGGGGCGGGATATATTTCTTTTCCGCCGGAATATTTCCGATACGTTTCTCAAATTCCTCCCGGAATTTTTTAATGACACTTTGAACGGGCCACGCCGCCGCATCACCTAAAGCACAAACTGTATTTCCTTCGATATTGTTTGCAACGTTTAATAGAAGATCGATATCTTCTGTAGTTCCATCGCCAGCCATGAATCGTTTCAATATCTTTTCCATCCAACCGCAGCCCTCGCGGCATGGTGTGCATTGTCCGCACGACTCGTGATGATAGAAATGTGTGATACGTGCAAGAACTTTTAGAACATCCGTATCTTCATCCATAACTATAACGCCGGCAGTTCCGATTGAAGTACCCACTGCCTTCAAAGAATCAGCATCCATCCTGACGCCTTCAAGCTCTTCACCATGCAGCCACATAGTCGATGAGCCGCCCGGGATTACGGCTTTAATCTTCTTGCCTCCATAAATCCCGCCGGCATGATTATGGATCAGATCTGTGAGTAGAACACCGGTCGGCAGTTCATAGACACCCGGTTTGTTCACATGACCGCTTATACCATAGAGTAAAGTTCCCGGATGTTTCGGCGCACCGATTTTCGAATACCACTCGCCGCCGTGATTCATAATAACCGGAATATTAGTGAGTGTCTCAATATTATTGATAGTAGTTGGGCAGCCCCATAATCCAACCTGTGCCGGAAACGGCGGCTTCACACGCGGATAACCGCGCTCGCCCTCGATCGAATTCATAAGCGACGATTCTTCACCGCAAATATAAGCGCCCGCACCGCGAACAATGTAAACATCCGTACTGAAGTTTGTACCCAAGATATTGTTGCCAATGTAATTTTTTGCATACGCTTCGTCTATAGCGTGCTGGAGTATGTTTATCCATTTAACATATTCACCGCGGATATAGACATAAGTTACACACACACCCATCGCATATGATGCGATCAAGCATCCCTCTATGAATTGGTGCGGATTGAATTCGAAGATTTCTCTATCCTTGAAAGTACCCGGTTCTCCCTCATCGCCGTTCGCGCATAAATATTTCGGTTTCGACGATTGCTTCGGCATGAATGTCCACTTGAGTCCCGTTGGGAACCCTGCCCCGCCGCGTCCTTTCAGATTTGATTTCTTCACCTCATCTATGACTGCATCGGTCGTCATACCTAACGCTTTCCGAATCGCCTCATATCCGCCGTGTTGTTCATAAACATCGATCCGGTGAAGGTTCGGTATATCGGGAAGAAGTAATTTATCTGAGAAATCGGACATAATCTATCTTAATTCCTGAAGAAGCTTATCGATTTTTTCCGTGTTGAGATTTTCGTGGTAATCATCATTTACCTGCATCATCGGTGCAGTACCGCACGAGCCGAGGCACTCGACTTCGGATATTGTGAACATTTTATCGGGAGTTATATCGCCAACTTTTAGGTTCAATTTCTTGCAGATATACTCCGATATTTTTTCCGCTCCGAGTAATTGACAGGAAATATTCGTGCAAACCTGTATGTGATATTTTCCTACGGGCTTTTTATTGAACATTGTGTAGAATGTTACTACCCCAAATACATGGTTTACCGGAAGATTTAAAAGTTTGGCGATCTCATTCATCGTTTCTTCCGATATCCAGCCATATTGTTCTTGAGCTATATGCAAGACCGGTATCGTAAGCGACTTCGTGTCGGGAAAACGCTTCTTAAGTTCTTCGATTTTATTTAAATTATCTTGTGTTAACATTTCGCTTTATTCAAATTAAGGCATCAAAATTTTAAATGAAATATTTTTGCCTTTTTACTTTTGCATTTTAATTGTTACTTGTCCGCTTCACCCATTACAGGATCAAGACTTCCGATTACCGCTACGACATCGGAAATTAATCCGCCCCTAAGCATCATGGGTAGCGATTGTATATTTACAAATGACGGTGATCGGATTTTTAAGCGCCAGGGATATCCTTCACCGCGGCTCTGAATATAAAACCCCAACTCGCCTTTCGACGCTTCGATTGCATGATAAACTTCACCTACCGGCGGGTTAATTCCAAAATTTACAATCATGAAATCATGAATCAGTTCTTCCATTTTCCCATAAACTTTTTCTTTTCGAGGAAGAACCTTCTTCGGCATATCCGTATGAATAGGACCTGCCGGTATTTTTTCCAATACCTGTCGCATAATCTTTATGCTTTCTCTTAGCTCTGTCATGCGCACATAAAACCGCGCGAGCACATCACCATCAGTATATACCGGAACATGGAAATCAAGTTTGTCATAAATAAGGTATGGTTCATCGCGGCGAAGGTCATGATCGACTCCCGCGGCACGAAGCAGCGGACCAGTCAATCCCATGGCGATTGTATCTTCTTTCGAAACATACCCGATTCCTTCACAGCGGTCTATAAAGATCCGGTTTCTAACCAATACGTTTTCACATTCATCGAGTGAAGCAGGAAGTTCATCGATAAATATTTTTGTTGCGGCAATCGCTTCGGGCGATAAATCATTCGCTAATCCGCCGATCCGAGTGAAGCTTGTTGTGAATCGAACACCTGTAAAGATATCCCATATATCCTGTATCTTTTCACGCTCACGGAATCCCCACAACAATACTGTCACCGCCCCGACATCCATTGCCATTGTACCAAGCCAAACGAGATGCGATGCAATACGGGCAAGCTCGCAGCAAATTACACGTATGTACTGCGCTCTTAGCGGCACTTCGATTCCTGCAAGCTTCTCGACTGCAAGAACGTAAGCGACATTATTCGCAAGCGGGGATAGATAATCGAGCCGGTCTGTATGCGGAATATATTCGTGATAGTTCATGTTCTCGGCGAGTTTTTCGTAACCGCGATGCAAGTAACCGAGATCGGGAACCGCCGCGACAATCGTTTCACCATCTAACCTAACAAGCAGCCGAAGCACACCGTGCGTTGCAGGATGTTGTGGACCCATATTGAGCACCATGTCGTTCTCAAGCGGATCGTCGAACGTAACTGTTGTATGCTGGTTCTCGAGAGCAGTGAGAATCTTTTGACGCGCTTCCTGTTGTTTGGTATCGATTGGCATTGGTCGCTGTCTTATTTTCGCGGTAACGGGAGTGAACCGGGAATTCCCATTAGCGGGAAATCTTTACGCAACGGGTGAAACTCGAATTCTTCCGGCATGTAAATGCGCCTCAAATCGGGATGTCCATCGAAGATAATTCCGAACATATCGTAAGCTTCGCGCTCTTCAAAATTTGCCGTGGGCCAAACACTTGTGACCGTGGGAACCCGGGGATTTTCTGCTCCTACATGAACTTTGAGCCGAAGCCGAAAATTATTCTTCAAAGAATACAGATTATAAATAACCTCTAAGCGTTCTTCAGGTGTGAACCGATCTGCGCCGCACACATCACGGAGCGAATCGAATCTAAGTTCTTCATCATCGCGGAGAAATTGACATACCTTTGCAATGTCATCTTTCTTGATGATTATAGTAAGCTCCTTGCGAAACTCGTTCACCGATTCGATGGAATCTTTGAAGTTAGAATTAAGCTTATCGAGTAGCTTGTCTTTCATGAATAAGAAGTGGTTCCTGAATATAAATTTTTTGCGCTTGTCCCGGTTTCTCACCGCGCGCGATTTTCTTTTGAACCTCGATTAATCCGTTTATCAAGTTATCCGGTCTCGGCGGGCATCCGGCAATATAAACATCCACCGGAATGAAAAGATCGATTCCCTGGACGACCGAATACGAGCGGTACATTCCACCGCTCGATGTACATGCACCCATGGCAATCACCCACTTCGGATCGGGCATCTGATCGTAAACTTTACGAACGACGTGCGACATCTTATACGTTACCGTTCCTGCAACGATCATTAAATCTGCCTGACGGGGTGAAAAACGAAATGCTTCTGAACCGAAACGCGCGCAATCATAACGCGGACCTGCGAACGACATCATCTCGATTGCACAGCATGAAATTCCCATCGGCATGGGCCAGAGTGAATTCTTCCTTGCCCACCCAATCATCTCGTCCAATTTTGTAGTAATGAACGATTCGTCTGTTTTCATCAATCCCATTTCAATGCGCCTTTCTTCCATACATACACAAAACCTAACATCAGTACTGCTATAAATATAAACATCTCGATAAGACCAAACATTCCAAGCTGTTTGAAGTTTACAGCCCACGGATAAAGGAAAACAACTTCGATATCGAAGATGATGAACAGCATTGCAACCATATAGTATTTGATCGACATGCGTTCACGTGCAGAGCGCACCGGTTCCATGCCGCTTTCATATATCGATTGCTTGACATCGTTTGGATTTTTCGGACCTAACCATTCGCTCGCTTTCGACATAACCACGCCGAATGCAACGCCAAAAACGATCATGATACCGATAGGAATGTAATCAACAAGCATGTATTATTTGATTAAATGGAAATTAATTAGTATTGAATGAAAATTTATGAAAAAAGGAGAAGAATTGCAAACGGAAGAAGATGTGCACTCCAAGATGGATGATTCACGATCGAAGTTTCAATTTACAAGATTGTTGATATGACGAACCAAGTACAAACAACTAAGAACTAAGAACGAGTGACAAATGACTAATGACACAAAAAAGATATCAGATTTTAAATGTACTGGCTGCGTTCAGAATGATACCACAAGAGATAGCAACATTCAACGATTCTGCTTTTCCATATTTTGGTATCGTAATCGATGCGTCAGCCATTTGTTCAATCTCTTTCGAAACACCATGTGTTTCATTACCAAAAACAATGATTGACTTATCAGGAAATGAAAATTTGTTCAATGGTTTTCCGCCATCAAGAACGGTTGTAATAATTTTGAATCCTTGCTTCTTTCCATCTTCCATCATCAGACCTAAATCCACTTCAGGCAGTATGGGGATATGAAATATCGCGCCCATCGTTGACCGTATGACTTTGGAGTTATACAACTCGACAGAATTTTCACTCAGCACTACACCGTTGACCCCGAACCAATCGCAGGTACGGAGGATTGTTCCTATGTTTCCCGGGTCAGCGACATCATCAAGCGCAACTATGATTGAGCGCTCGGGAAGTTTTTCCCAAAAACCTTCCAGCGTATTATACTTGATTTTTACAACTGCCACAATTCCCTGGGAGGTAACTGTATCTGTAAGTTTATTGAACTCCCTCTCCGAGCATTCCAATAATTCTATATCCTGTCTAACATCCCAGCTTTCTAATTTTCCAATCTCTTTCACCAAACCATGATCACTTACCACAATCGCTTCCACTTCCCAATCGGATGTCAACGCCTCTTCAACGAGGTGAATTCCTTCCACCAAAAATTTCCCGTCGGTTTGACGGTATTTCTTTTGCAACAGTTTGGAGTAAGATTTGAGCCGTGATAATGATATTAGTTCGAATGAATTCATGGTGTAAATAATATAGAAAATGATGGAGAAAAATACAAGATTGTGGTTTGCTTTTCCCGCTCCAAAGGAGTCGAGACTGTGTAAAAACTCCGGCACGGGGGTTGTAGTATGTTTGAACAAAAATG
>CAZFQL010000030.1:0-15575 GCA_964520905.1 uncultured Chlorobiaceae bacterium
CTAGAATGATAAAGTCTAATCACATATGAAAATAAACTTTTTACACAGTCTCCATGCCTTTGGCAGAAATAGTAGAGAGCGCAAAGTAATCATAGCGTATCTTTGCGGTTAAATTTATTCGATTAAGGAAACTAGCATGTCAGATATAATAATAAATATTGTAAACACGATTTCAGTAGTTGCCATCCCAGCCCTGATTCTCTTTATTGTAATTTACGGAGCGATCAAAAAAGTCAAAATCTACGAAGCATTCGTTGAAGGGGCTAAGGAAGGATTCAATGTTGGAGTTCGGATCATACCGTATCTTGTCGCTATGCTTGTTGCAATAGGTATCTTCCGTGCAGGCGGAGCAATGGAACTGCTCGCAAGGTTACTATCACCCCTAACGAATCTTATTAACATGCCTGCAGAAGCATTACCGATGGCAATCATGCGACCTCTTTCAGGCAGCGGCGCTTTGGGAGTAATGTCGGAAACTATAAAAGCTCATGGACCTGATTCACTAATCGGACGGATGGTTGCTGTGATGATGGGTAGCGGCGAAACGACATTCTATGTCCTTGCGGTTTATTTCGGCTCGGTAAGCATCACTAAAACACGGCAAGCGGTTCCTGCCGGTATTGTTGCCGATATTGTTGGAATATTGATGTCGGTGTGGTTAGTGAATCTGATTTTCGGTTGAGATTTCTTGATTTTAATACCTATTGTGGCTATATTCAGCAAGTTTGATTTTCAAAGAATATGTTGAAATAACTAAAATTTTCAATTCCTTTTGAATATTATAGATGAATTTTTTAAATAAGTTGATTGTTACAACACTTCCAGCAGTTCCAAAACCGATAGTAAGAAAATTTGCAAGTAAATATATTGCCGGCGAGAAACTTTCAGATGCGGTTCGAGTTGTGAAAGAGTTGAACACAAAAGGTATTATGGCAACTTTAGATGTTTTAGGCGAAGCTATTACAACGAAGGATGAAGCGATTGTTGCCCGTAATGAAATTTTAGAATTATTCCCTACAATCCAAAAAGAAAAATTAGATTCGAATGTCTCAATCAAACTAACTCAACTTGGATTAGCGCTTGATAAAAATTTTTGTTTAGAAAATGTTCGCATGATAGTTGCAAAAGCCAAAGAGCTTAACAATTTCGTTCGTATCGATATGGAAGATTCTCCGACGACGGATAATACTATCTGGGTGTATCGCCAAATCAGAAAAGAATTTAACAATAGTGGAATCGTTCTCCAGGCGTACATGCGGCGGACTGAAAATGATGCAGATCATTTAATCGAAGAAGGATTGGGACATTTCCGATTGTGCAAAGGAATTTACGTTGAACCGGCAGAGATCGCATTTAAAGGTCATGATGAAGTAAATCAGAATTTCATCGAGGTAATGAAAAAGATGTTCGAGAAGAAAGCGTACGTTGGCATTGCGACTCACGATGATTTTTTAGTCGAAGCAGCGTACCGTATAATCAGATCAATGAAGTTGCAGAAGCACGACTATGAATTTCAGATGCTGCTTGGCGTGAAGGATGAACTCAGGTCGAAAATTGTACGTGACGGACACAGGATGCGTGTGTATGTTCCGTTCGGCGAGCATTGGTATCGTTATTCCATCCGGCGGTTTAAAGAAAATCCGCAAATGGCAGGATATGTTTTAAAAGCTTTATTCAATTGAAAAAAATAATCTTAATTATCAATCCTTATATAATATAAAAAAGGAGATTTAAATGGCAGATACACAAACTGGAAGCGGAGCAAAACGGTTCACACCGTACGTTCCAGCCGATAAAGTGATGACGGAATTTTCCGGCAGAGCGCTTTTCATCGGCTTGATAATGTGCGTGGTTCTTGGCGCCGCTAATGCATATTTGGGTTTGAAAGCAGGCATGACAATCGCCGCTACTTATCCTGCGGCGGTTATCGGTATGGCATTTCTACGGTTAGTAAAAGGAAATATTCTTGAAGAAAACATGGCGCGTACAGTCGGTTCAATCGGTGAATCGGTTGCGGCAGGCGCTATCTTCACATTACCTGCATTCTTCATCGCAGGTATCTGGGAAGAATTTTTCACCGTAGGTCATTACATCCAATCATCTCTCATCATGCTTGCAGGCGGTGTGCTTGGAATTATGTTCGTCGCGCTCTTGCGCCGAGTGATGGTAGAGGATGTTGAACTGCCATTTCCCGAATCGGTTGCGGCATCAGAAATTCATAAAGCCGGTCGTTCCGGCGGGACAGGCGCAAAATTCCTTTTTGCCGCTATGGGTATCGGCGCGGTCATACAGGCAATGCGTAATCTAAAATTCTTCGCAGAGTCAGCGGAAAAATTCATCGAGTTTTCGAAAGCGACAATCGGATTAAAAGCGAGTGGAAGCGTTACGGCTCAAAGTGGAATACTACTTAGCACTCCCGGTGTCAATCCGTCTTATATGGGTGTCGGTTATATCATCGGACCAAAACTTGCTTCATTAAATTTCAGCGGCGGATTGCTTGCATGGGGATTGTTCGTTCCGATTCTAACTTACTTCATCGGACCATCGCTCATGGCTACATCAACCACACCTCTTGATGAGGGATCGTGGATCGGAATGGCGAACAACGTGTGGCGCTACATCGTCCGACCGATTGCAATCGGGGGTATGTTGATGAGCGCGGGCTTTACACTTTTCAGAATGCGCAAGAGTTTAGGCGCCGGTTTGAAACGTTCGATTAGCGATGTTAAGAAAGCCGCGACCGGAGAACATGTTGCAATTCGAACCGAACAAGATATCAGTTTCAAATGGGTGATGTTCGGGATTCTATTGACAGGCGTACTAACATTTTTCATCTATAATTATTTTGCACAGAATGTTCTTGCTGCATTTGTCGCAACAGTCGTAATGATCATTGCTGGATTTTTCTTCGCCGCAGTTTCAGGATATCTTGTCGGCATAATCGGTTCAAGCAATAATCCGATAAGCGGACTCACACTATCAACACTTCTCGTAGCCGCACTATTGATGGTTGCACTCGGTATGACGGGGCAAACCGGAGTAGCTGCAGTTCTTGGTGTTGCAGCAGTTGTTTGCGTGGCGGCTGCGGTTGCCGGTGAGATGTTGCAAGATCTCAAAGTTGGACACATACTCGGTGGTACACCTTGGAAAATGCAGGTCGGTGATCTTATTGGTGTCGGTCTTGCGGCAGCAGTAATGTTCTTCCCGCTCGTCATTCTGCATCAAGGCGATATTAATATGGGCGGAACCGGTTTGGGAGGAAAAACATATCCGGCTCCGCAAGCAAGCTTGATGGCATTGTTATCGCAGGGAATTGTCGGCGGACAAATGGCGTGGCCCCTTATCATCGTCGGTATGTTGATGGGACTCGGTTTCATACTCATGCAGGTAAAAAGTCCGATGCTTGTAAGCGTTGGTATGTATCTTCCGCTTGAAACTACATTTGCAATCTTCATCGGCGGTTTGATCAAAGGAGTTGTCGATCGAGTTGTAGCTAAGAAGAAATTCAACGATGCGCAGAAAGCGCGAGTGGAGAATACAGGCGTTCTTCTTGCGGCAGGTTTAATTGCCGGTGAAGCATTAATCGGATTACTTTTTGCCGGACTTGCGGTTGGCGATATTAAGTACGATACATGGCTTCCGGCGATATTTGCAGGATTCCCATTCCCGTTCTATGTCAGCTCTCTGGTGTTCTTATTTATTGCCTGGCTCTTGATCCAGATACCGGTTAAAAACGCTGGTCGTCCAGACGAACCGGCTCCACCAACTGCAGTAATGTAATATTGCCATTCTGAATCCCGTCCCATTTTTTAGGACGGGGTTCAGAATTTGATTTCCCAACAATTAAAAGAATATGAAGCAAAACGGAACTGAGAAAATAAACCTTTTAGATTTAAAACCATCGAGAAATTTGGAATGGGAAACAGGAGAGAAGAATGAAGTTATTTTACTTGTTCCTAAATTCCATAATCGTTTTTTGGTGAAATATATAATGCCGAATATCAAGAGACCATATTTCAGAATAAAACTCGATGATCACGGAAGCATTATCTGGAATCTGTGCGACGGCAATACAACGGTCGGCAAGATATCCGATAGGTTGAAAGAGAAGTTCGGCGAGAATTTCGATCCGACTTATGACAGGGTAGGAACATTTGTAAATCAGTTGATAAGGGATAAATTTTTGACACTTGATATTGTAATGAATCCTAAATCATAAATCCGAAATCCAAAATCTCCCGGAGAATCCTTTTACAACTCAATTTTCCGGAAGATAATCATCACCACAGGAAGAAATATTTATTTTCAGTATTAACAAAGGAGTAAGAAAATGTCAAACGCAATAGATGGATTAAAACCGGAGCTTGTGTGGAAATACTTCGCAGAGATTGCAAAGATACCTCACGGCTCGAAGAACGAAACCGCGATATCGAAATATGTTTATGACACCGCCAAGAAATTCGGATTAGAAGTGAAGCAGGATAAATTCGGAACAGTGCTTGTAAAAAAACCGGCTTCACCCGGATTCGAAAGTAAGAAAAGTATCTGCTTACAAGGGCATCTCGATATGGTTTGCGAAAAGAATGCCGATAAACAGCACGACTTCATGAAAGACCCAATCGAGCTTGTACGTAAAGGTAACGTCATCATGGCGAACGGCACAACGCTCGGCGCCGATAACGGAATCGCCGTTGCAACCAACCTTGCCATCATGGAAGATAAATCTTTGAAGCATGGTCCGTTAGAGTTTCTTTTCACGATTGATGAAGAAACCGGACTTACCGGCGCAAATAATTTACAAAAGGGCTTTGTGCAAAGCCAGATACTTCTTAATCTCGATTCTGAAGAAGAAGGCGCAATTTATGTCGGATGTTCCGGCGGGCGCGATACACTCGGAACGTGGAAAGTAACATTCGAGAAAGTGCCGGCACCTTATGTTGCGGCAGAATTGAGTGTCAAAGGTTTAAAGGGCGGTCACTCAGGTTTGGAAATCGATAAAGGTCGGGGGAATGCAATCAAAATTATAAATCGTGTTTTAATCGAACTCTCCGCTATTGGCTCGAGGCTCTCAGCTATCAACGGTGGAAATAAACGCAATGCAATTCCGCGTGAGTGCGTTGCGCAAGTATTCATTCCGAAAACTAAAGTTGGAACAGCTAAGGAAATCGTTGAGAAGTGCAATACAATAATGAAAGCCGAGTTAGCCACAGTTGAAAAAGATTTAATCGTCAGCATGACCGAATTGCCTAAGGTGAAGAAGGGCAAAGTAGTGAAAAAAGCACAGCAGGTGAAGATTATGCAAACGATTGCTGCATTGCCGCACGGCGTAATCAAGATGAGCGCCGATATTCCGGGGTTGGTTGAAACATCTACTAACGTTGCGGTAATCAACACAACCAACAAAGCGATTGTCCTTTCTACGAGCCAGAGAAGCTCGGTTGCATCAGAGATTGACGAGATAGCGTTTGGCGTGAAAGCGGTTTTCGAGTTAGGCACAGCGAAAGTTGAACAATCGGATGGTTATCCCGGCTGGAAACCGAATCTCGATTCACCGATTTTGAAAGTCGCAAAAGCAACTTACAAATCGCTCGCAGGCAAAGAGCCGGAAGTGAAAGCAATCCACGCCGGACTTGAGTGCGGAATTATCGGAGAAAAATATCCCGGAATGGATATGATCTCTTTTGGTCCAACTCTTGAGGCGGTTCACTCACCCGACGAGAAAATTTATATCGATACAGTAGAGAAGTTCTGGAACTTCCTGTTAGCGATATTAAAGAACGCGAACTAAACTTTGGTAAACCTTGCGAAGGTTTTGAACCTTCGCAAGGTTGAGTTGTTCTTCGGAAAAGAAGGTTTATCATTCAGAGGGTATTCTGCTTTTCAGTTTACAAAGGAATAAAGAAAGTTATAAATTATATTTGATTAATCATTATAACACTATGAACAATACATCGATTACCGATCTATTACGGCTTAGCGTTCCGGAGCGTCTTCAACTCATGGAGGATATCTGGGATAGTATTACAGCTATACCCGATGCGATTCCTTTAACCGATGAACAGAAAAGAGAGCTCGATCGCAGACTTGTCGAGTATAAACTGCAACCCGGGACTGGAATTCCGTGGGATAAAGTGAAAGAAAAAATTCAATCGTTGAAATGAGTTTCACTGTAACGTTCCGACCCGAAGCAGAAGAGGATTTGCTCGAAGCATTCCGTTGGTATGAAGAACAGAATAGGGGGCTTGGGTCGTAGTTCTTTCAATCTGTTGAAGTTTGTATTGCTAATATCCAAAGTAACCCTGAAGTTTATCCAGTAATTTACAAAACCATACGTCGAGCATTACTCCGAAGATTTCCATTTGGAATATTTATATCGTCGATAAAGAAGTAATCGCAATTATTGCATGTTTTCATTTCAGAAGAAATCCAAAGCATTGGCAAAAGAGTAAGTAGTTAATGGATGTAAAACAAAAGCGCCCAATCATTACGACCGGGCACTATACCCTCCACTAATCTCTAATCCACAATTTAGTTATGTGCGGCTCACTTTCCCCTGAGATTGTGGGTTGGAAGTGAGTCGAACTTTCATAATGAAGTGTACTCATTTTTGTTATTCAACACCTAAAAAGGTTTCAAAGTTTTCCGAAGTAATTAGCTGTATCCTACTTGATGGGTAAGCGTTTGTGAAGGTCTTCGGGAATCTTGTTTTGGCTTTTACATTCCACTTAAATTCGAATGCCGACAGTTGTCCGCCCATCTCTTCGATGTAATCAATCTCCTGTTGCATGGTTGTTCGCCAAAAATACCGCGACGTATCAACGCCTGTGTAGTGTAAGTATTTCATACGCTCACTCATCAAAAAGTTCTCCCAGAGTGCGCCAATATCGGATCGGGTATTTAATATCCCGTAATTGCTGATGATCGCATTCCGAATCCCATTGTCGTAAAAATAAACTTTCTTCCCTTTCTTGATTTCATTCCGAACATTTCGACTAAAGGCAGGAATTCGAAATACGACGAATGTTTTTTCAAGAAGATCTATATATTTTTCTACTGTCTCATTATCTGCGTTCACAATCTGACCGATTTTATGATAGCTGATTTCGCTGCCCACTTGTAACGCCAATGCTTTCAATATTTTTTCGAGCATCGCTGGTTTCTTTACATATTCCAAAGTCAGCAAATCTTTGTAGAGGTAACTTCCGGCAAGTAATTTTAACAACTCTTTTTCTTCTCCGAGTTTAGTGACTATCTCAGGATAGTATCCAAAGATTAGTCGATGTTCCAACAACCGTTTTTCATCGATAAGGCCGTGGTACTCGACCATCTCGCCAAACGAAATCGGATAGAGAGTATATTCATATTTTCTTCCAGTAAGCGGCTCGTTCGTTTTGTCTGCTAATTCAAATGCCGATGAACCGGTTGCAACCACTTGAATATCTTTCAGATGATCAGCGAATAGTTTTAGCGTAATTCCTATGTTCGGAATGCGCTGAGCTTCATCGATGAAGACAATTTTATTTTTACCGGTAATAGATTTCAATTTTGTTGAGGTTGTATTGCTCAATATTTCCCTTACATCTGCCTCATCGCCGTTGAGGAGGAGCGATGGTAATGATTGAGCATTGAGAACCGATTGAATCAGTGTAGTTTTACCTGATTGTCTAGGCCCAAGGATAATGACGACTTTTCCCTTGAAAAGGCGTTCTGTTATTTGTTTTTGTAATAGGCGTTTGATCATATTGTGCGATTATAACCGCACAAGAATATAATATTTTGCGGTTGAAAACGCAAATGAACAGTAAATAAGATAGTTTTGACAGTTTGCGTTGATTGCTGTAAGAAAAACAAAAGCGCCCGATCTTCTCAACCGGGCGCGATACCCTCCACCGTTCTCTAATCCACAAATGCAGTCGAAGGTAACCTTCAACATTGTTTTAACTCGGTAGAAGGTTACCTTCAGCAAAGTTATTTCATCAAAATTAATTTCTTGGTTTCCACATATTCCCCGGTTTGCAAACGATAGAAGTAAACACCGCTCGTCAAACCGGATGCATCTCCGCCGTAGGCGGATCCGCCTTTGGCGGAGAAGTTCACCTCGTAATACCCCGCTTCTTGCTTTCCATCCATAATTAAAGCCACTCTTTGACCGAGTGTGTTAAAAACAACTCAAGCTTACATGTGATGCCTGCGGTAAAGCATACTTGATTGTTGTTGATGGGTTGAAGGGGTTGGGATAGTTTTGCTGTAAAGTAAAGTAATTAGGTAATGATACGGATTGGAGGATCACCTCCGTTATTACATCAAAAAAATAGTGATATGTTTTTGTTATACCACATCTAAAAAAGCCCCCGAAATTCAAATCCTGAGTACAAATAGTCAAGTTGAGATTAACACTGTATGACCCGGTCGGTAAGAACCCGATCGTGTCATTAGTCCTCCAAAAATCCATTATGGTCAATATGCCAGTGTATACTGTCACATCTATGTTAATTAGATCACCAGAAATTGAGAGGTGTTCTTCGATACCGATGACATTTGTTCCTGTCTCACCTGAACATTTTAATATTAAAGTGTCATCTTCACCCGGAGAGGATGGGTATATCGAGATATCAGGAGCAAATTGTGAAAGTACACATTGAGGAAATAGGGAAATAAGAATGATAATGATGAAAATAGATATGAATCGGATCTGATAATAACGTATCTCCATGTTAAAACTCACTCAAAATGTAACTTGAAATATTCCCATTAACATAACCTCCGGTTTCTGACAATGTAAATTCCGCGTAAGAAACCGGAGGTTTAGCATTGGACGCTATTTCATCAAAATTAATTTCTTGGTTTCAATATAGTCTCCGGCATGTAACCGATAGAAGTACACACCGCTTGTTAACCCAGTTGCGTTGAAGTTCACCTCGTGATACCCTGCCTCTTGCTTGCCATCCACCAGCAATGCCACTCTTTGCCCAAGTGTGTTGAAGACACTGAAGCTTACATGCGATGCCTGCGGCAAAGCGTATTTGATTGTGGTTGATGGGTTGAAGGGGTTGGGGTAGTTTTGGTACAGATCATATTCGTGTGGGATTGATCTTTCGGTGAGGGAAACACCTGTAAGCGCCCCAATTCCTCGGACAGGAATTCTGAATAGCTGATCTCTTGAATTGCACCGAATCAATAACGTGTCGATATACTCTCTCAGCGTATCCGGAGTGAAAGCAAGAGTGATCGATAGGGAATCGCCTTGACTCACTGATCCGCTTCTAATATCCGTTTGGAACCACTTCGTAAGTGTATAGATCGAATCGATCATCAATGTATTAATTGAAGAATTCGATATTTTTACGGAACGATGTACGGTTGAATCCCGATGGACATTGAGGAAGTTGACGCTCACTGTTGAAGGAATCAGTGTGGGATATGGTGACGATCCGGTAAGCAATATCCTTGTAATTCCACCGTTTGAAGTAATCACTAAGGTATCAATGAATAGGGATTTAAATATTTGCGGTGAAAATCGCACCGTCATCCTAATTGTGTCGTTTTGGAAGACGGTATCGGGGACAGTGAAATCCGTCGCGAATACTGCCGTTGATTTGGTAGCGGATGTTATCAACAATGGATTGATCGAATTGTTCCAGACGGAGATAGTACGATCAAGCGTATCGCCGCGGATAACATCGCCAAAGTGAAGGGCACTCGCCGATGTAACTGGTATAGGTGGAGGTATAAAGATGATAGATTGTTGATGCTTGCTCAGAAACCTGTCAAACGTCTGGAACCTCACTAATACTGTATCGAAGTTTGTGTACGATATTCCATTCTTCGAAGCCGTAAAGATGCTGGTGGAATCGTTCGGTGGGCTCAAGTTCATTGAAGATGAGGTCGATTGACCGCCATTTTTGTATTTAAGATAGTACTCCGCCTTATACATATCCTCGAAGTTGAAGATAGCAGCTCTGGAGCGCTCACACCATCGATTGAACGAATCCTTCACACGGAAGAAGACCTTGTCGCCACGCTTCAATGGTGGGTTATTGAGAATGATACTTCCATCAGGATTGATCCCAATTGGTGTCCCATTTCCTCTACCCGGATCAGTGTTTATGAAGTACTCTCCATATGTTAGTGTCGCATCCGAGTTAGTGAAGTACTCTCTTCTCAAAATACACCTTGGTCCACTCCATGTTCCATTGGTACTTTTGAACCGAATGTATATTCTTGTACCGATAGGGACATCACCGAGGGGTATATTGATGTTTACTTCGCTAAGAGTGTCCGTAGGAATCCAAAAACCGTTTCCTTCACCGGGATCCGAATTGAAAAAGTATTCTCCTCCAACTATTTTTTGATATCGCTGATACTGAGAGAGCGAAGACGTGCAATTGATGCACAGGAGCACCAGTATTAATATTATTGTTTTCATATTTACCTCCTCTTAGTAATTAGCGCGAGCTTTTGCCTGGAGATTGATGCTATTAACTCCTGGAGTAATGATTATCTCGGTTACTACCGGATAAATAGGGCAATCGGGTCCGCCGAAGTAGCCCATATCGCTACGGGAACCATCTGGGTCATAGAGTGAGGGATTACCAGTATTCCAAGAACAAGATGTATTTTCACCGATGTGGAAATCCAGTGGAGGAGATGTGAACGGAGGATCGCAGTTTACGTTGCCTTGGTTACCAGTGGTGCCCGATGTGGTGCCGTTACAGTAGGAAACATAGAAGTAGCCGTAGGAATAACCTGGCTTGGCAAAACCTATCTGAGCATTTAACCTCGAAATGCAGTTTACGGCGTAAAGACTACCGGTGGTTGACGATAATCCATCATGATAGACGCCATATGACCCATTATTGTATATAACACAGTTGTTCACGTATGCGGCAGTAGTTCCTGTGGAATAGAGAATACCGTATCTTCCACAACCAACAATGACACAATTCTTAACAGTACCGGCATTTAATTTTATCCCATCTCCACCCGTTGAAGTAATAGCAAACCATTGTATTGTACCTGCACTCATCATAACGACGGGATTATAATTGCCAATAATAATAGTGTTTTCGTACCCTGATCCCATGAGAACAACATTTTTGTTTAGTGTCACTGGCTCGTTGTACGTCCCGGGCCATACTTTTATTGTATCATTTGAAGAGGCATTAAGTATAGCCGTATTGATGCTTGTGTACTGCCCGCCACCGTTGATGTCAACAATGATTGTGTTTGCGGATGTACAGCAAATCAACGCAAACAGTGCAAAAATGGTTACAATTGTTTTCATAAAACTCTCCTTAGAAATGTTTTAGTGTGTAAAATAATATTGTGAATTTTCTATTTGAAATTGAATGGCCTTGTCTCAAATAATGAACCTACATTATTATTTCAACGCTCCTTTGGGTTTCCAGAAAATAAAGAAGGAAAATTTTGGAGTAAAACTTTATTACCACAAAATATAGAGAATTCGGCTTATCAAGGCAGTTGTGGGAATGCTAGGTATAGCGATATGGGGACGTTGAGATGTGCGACTCACTTTCACTTGCGGTTCTTGGTTGAAAGTGAGCCGCACCTGTTACAGCAAATTTACAGATTTGGTGTATAAAGATTTTTTTGTCGTGTAGTTCACAAACTTCTCCCTGTCCCTATTATTTAGTGGCGTATATCTTAAAGTGGAAAAACATATGGAAAGTATTTGTAAATCTCTTTTCTGTGTAGAACGCGATAAAATGTTATTTTATTATTTTCGAATTTAAAGCCAATGCGATAATCACCTATTCGGATTCTGTAAAAATTCTTGAAACCTGATAGTTTCCTGTGATGGTGTAATTGTCCTAAGTTTTCTATCTTCGGAATTTCTATGAAAACGATTTGCTTGACCCTCGATTGAATCTCTAATGGAATCCGATCAATATCTTTGAGAAATGTTTTCTTGAAAGCAACTTGCATGGTATGATTCTCTATGAATCAAATCCAACTATTTTCTTT
Organism: uncultured Chlorobiaceae bacterium; assembly: GCA_964520905.1. GTDB lineage: Bacteria > Bacteroidota > Ignavibacteria > UBA10030 > SZUA-254 > JAGVIE01. The sequence continues at coordinate 11,986 of CAZFQL010000030.1, forward strand.
GCTTCTTCTATATCAACATCATCATCATTATCAACTTCTTCCATTGCCTTTCCTAAACCATAATCGAGTAATAGACTTTCAATTTTATTGAAACTCTCGATATCAATCACGACAGCTTTTGGTTTGCCTTTATCATCAACAATATATGATTTTGCTAAGGGCATAATTTCTCCTTCAAATCGTTCAATTATTCTTTACTTATATATAAAGATAACTATAAAAGGGAATGAAATCAAAATTATACGATTTGCCTTTCGTACCAATCTCAGCGAAGCAATTTGACCCTTATGAATTAAACAAAGTGTGTCTATCTTATGAAAGTAGAAAGCTCCGACTTCTTGCTCAGGATAATTTGGGTGAGAAGTCGGAGGTTATCCTATAACCGAGTTTAAGCATTCTTGTATCTACTGCATCATGTCCAAGCGTGCGGAGATAAGAAGTGGTTTTCGGAGAGATATTTTGGTCGAGGAGGAATTTCATGCCGGATTGATTTGCTCCAAGGCATGGATTTCTTCATTTTCAATCATTAAACGGGCGTACTCAATCGCTGCTTTTATATTTTCTTCAGAAAGCTCAGGATATTCCTCTATAATCTGAGTGAAATTGAGGCCCTCTTCAATTAATCCTAAGATTACCGAGACCATAATTCTCGTTCCCTTAATGCATGGTTTACCATGGCAGACTTTCGGATTTACAGAAACTCGATCAAACATAATTTCCTCCATTCAAAATACAACATAATATAATTCTATTAGCTGCAGGAATAAACTACTTAGGGTAATCTCATCGCCACTTCAACATATTTCTTATTCATTGTTGGTGTGTACACAAACTTGTCTCCGTTCCAGTACTGCACACCCTTCCGAAGGTCTTCATAATATTGTGCATCGAGTTTCTTGGTAAGCTTTCCTTCTGCGATAAATTTGTTACGTAGGGTTACAAATTTGTCCTCACCGTCAACATTAATACATTGTAACGTAGGGCTGAAAAAATATAATAACGTATATTCCGTTCGTTCTATTTCTTCAGTTACAGTTACAATCAAAGATCCGTCCGAATTAAACCAAAATCCCCGTGCTCGATTTCTTTGGTGAGATGAATATTCCTGTAAATCACTTCTATTAACTAATAAATAATACTTTTCATTTCCTATTGAGATATTCTTCGGTGTATATTCTTCCGGTGCAGGTGAGTGTCCCTGAAAATTTCTGGGGTCTATGACAAATACGGAAGCCAAATTAAACCCATTGTTTTCACCGGTTGCAATTATTTCTTCTATCCCATCATTGTCCAAATCTCTGTTTATCAGCCGGTGAATACTTCCACTGTGCCAATATTCGTTTAGTAGTATTCCTTCTTGAGCGTTTATATTGACAATTGCTGTTGGAAACCAACCACCATGACTTATCACCGCTATTATTTCAATCGAGCCATTTTTATCAAAATCTCCTACTAAAATATTTCTAAAATTATATGTGTCATCGAATAGTTTATTCCCAAAAGTCATTTGACGATTAAATCTATATGTCCATTGCTCCTTGCCGTCAGGAGTATAGCAATAGATTATATTTTTTGGCTGCCATTCACTCAGCATACCAAATATTGCTATTACCTCTTTCTTCCCGTCTCCATCAACATCAATAGTTTGTAGGTAGTTATTTGGATCGAAGCCGGGTTCTTGCACGCGCAATTTTTCCAAATCATACCCAATTCCTATATATTTCCTCCACAACTCATTACCGTTTTTATTGTAAACTACTAAAAACTCATCTTTTGCCCGTGCATATTCCGGGTTTGTATCTTTAAACGGTTTAGCAAAGAAAAGCGCCAATCCAACAAGACACGCAGCCATCGAAAATCTAACAGTAGTTTTTACAGGATGTAATTGAATATATCGAACAATTCTTTGAGCCAACGGTCGGTGGTACGGCTCAATTATCTCAACGAATGTCGAAAGTGCATTATCCACGCGCTCCTGAAGTGCAAGTTTCTTTTCAGGGAGTGCGAGCCGGTTGCGTGTGGTTATCCATCCCTTCGGGACGAGGAGTTTCTCAACGAACGCTTTATCCCGCTCAGTTGGATTGTTTTGCATCTCCTTACTAACGCTATCGTAAAACGCGGTAAGCTTTTCAGCATGGTCTTTGCAGTAAGCGCAGTGTGCTAAATGCGCTGTAATATTATCCAGCTCGCCGGGGGTGAAGTTCTCGCGCGAAATAATGTATTTTTCTAATATATTTTTTTCTATATGTTCCATTGTCATTTAAAAAATTCTCCGCCGGAGGCGAATGCGCCTTTCGCGCAAAAATTAAAAAGTCTCCGCCAAAGGCGGATGCGCCTCTGGCGCAAAAATTAAAAAGCTAAAAGCCAAGAGCCAAGAGCCAACAGCCAACAGCTTATACTCAACTACTTAATACATTTCAACGTTTCAATGTTCTTCCATAAATTCGCATTTTAAATCCGAAATCTACAATCCGAAATCCGAAATGGCATCAAATCTCCTTCATCAACCTCGCCGCAAATTCTTCGCGTGCTATTTTCAATAAATATTCCATTTTTGTTCGATATATTTCTTCATATTGCTTTTCGTCCATTTGGAGATGATCTTTCAAATATTCAAAAATCGACGATTTAGATTCTTCTCCACAGCACCAATCTTCCAGCATATCGCGGAAAGCATTGTAAATTGCCTCGGCTCCTTTTCTATCTACATTTACCCCGCGCAAGATATGTGAGGAATATTTTCTCTTTGAGCGATAAAAGTACCTCAGAACATAATTGCTCTATCTCAAATTTGGCTAAACCCTCTGACGCGAAAACATCTTCTTCCTCATTGATTGTATGATCACCCTGATAAATCTTTCTGAAGATTTGGACAACATCTACCACCGGAATAGATGTCCGGTATTTATTTTGCCGGATTAAAACATCCCGGCAAACGTTCAACAGCTCCGGGATAGTCCGTTGGTGATCGACGCGCATCATGATTTCATGTTCCAATTCTTCGCGGGGGAATTCATCTAATTGCTCGGTATCATTATCTTTCAGTTTTAAAATCAATCCCCGATGGTTTCTTTCAATTAAAAGTGTATCGGATTTTTTCACTGTATCGCGTATGTTTCTATGTATCTTTGCGCCGACGGGATCGGATTGGGCGTACAACCGTGCAAGTTGTGCGTCTGCTATGCAGGTCAGGAAGCTTTTATATGCGAGAAAGATTTCAAGATCGGGCAGCGCCGCAAAATTTTCTCTTAGCGCTTTTGAGAAATTTATCAATTTTTGATAATTATCATTCTCGTCTTTTGAGAATGCTTCTGCGATGCAGTCATACGATAAATCGGTTATTGTTAATCCATGATGTAAGCATAGATGAGTGATAGAGTTTCTCATGAATTTGAGGTGCGCCTGAATAATCGAGCGGCTTACCTGTATCAATGCAGTCAGATCACCATAATTGATGTTCCTATCGAGAAGCAGAGATAGATGTTCCTTTAGTCTTTTACAATCGATGTTCACAGTGGTTGCGGGCTAACTTTACATTTTGATCTTTCCCAGAAAATAGGACATGGAGAAAAGGTAGTATCAAAGAAAGG
>CAZFQL010000031.1:0-14088 GCA_964520905.1 uncultured Chlorobiaceae bacterium
AAACATACTACAACCCCCGTGCCGGAGTTTTTACACAGTCTCGATGCCTTCGGCAAAAAAATAAAAATAATCGAATGGACATTTGATAATCACCTGCGATGTTAGCATGAAACGCTTTGTAAGGTTCGGTCTACCTGAGAAACAACATCTTCTTCATCTCTACATACCTGTTTAGGGGATTGTTCGCCTTCACATTATCTATGCAGTTGCCTTTTATTATTATTGGCTTTATATTTATAATGTAACTAAATAGATAAGAAGGAGAAAAATGAAATATCCAGTTGTTGTTCATAAAAGTGAATATGGTTTTGATGTCCATTGCCCATTGCTGCAGGGATGTCATAGCCAAGGGGATACGATGGAAGAAGCGTTAGAAAATATAAAAGACGCAATTAAAACTTATCTAGAAATCCTTTTAGAGGAAAAGAAGGGATAATTAAATGAGTCAGAAAACCAACCTAAATATCAAAGTTAGCGAGTTGACTACTGGAGAATTAAAGCTACTTATTTCAGAAACTATGAAAGAAACTCTAGAAGAAATGCTTGAGAATGTTCAAGCGATTTCGAGCAAATCTTACGTCGACTCGATAAAGGAAGCAAGAACTGATTATAAAGGTGGGAAAGTTAAAAAGCAGAGGGACTTAGTGCCAGAGACAGATGCACCAACGGTGTGGAGACGGTAGATGATAAACTTAAGGTGTTTGTTTTTATCTTTATGATTTTATAAATTAAACAGTCACACATGTTAAATGTTTATATGTACTATGACAAAGTTACTTGAAAAAGCTTTCAATGCCATATCTCAACTTTCTGAACCCGATCAAGATTCCGTCGCTTCGTTTATTTTGGAAGAGTTGGCTTCTGAAGAACGATGGACAAATGCATTTTCAGCGTCAGGAGATAAACTTACCCAACTTGCAAAGGAAGCAATTGCGGAATATAAAAGTGGCAAAAGCCGTCCACTAAATCTATAATCATTCGTGATATCGCATACTACCGACCGATTTTGGAAAGCATTTCAGAGGCTTCCCCAAGATGTTCAGGAAAAAGCCAGGAAAATATATTAAACTTGGAATGAGGATCCTTTCCATCCCAGTCTGAAATTCAAAAGGATTCATCCAGTTGAACCTATTTATTCAGTTCGAATTGGTTTGGGCTGGCGAGCAGTAGGTACTAAACATGAGGATGTAATGATTTGGTTTTGGATTGGTTCACACGAAGATTATAGCAAGCTTGTTTCCGAGATTAAATAAAAGCCCCGCACGATTTATCGGGCAGGGCTTGATCTTTCTACTACGACATCAATCCTTATTCATCCTTCTTTGACTTTACCCCTCCCTTTTCCTATATTTTTTCATCAACATTAACAATTATTGAAGAAAACAATGCAAGAACGACAATTTGACGTAGTTATTATTGGAAGCGGACCAGGTGGTTACGTGGCTGCGATTCGAGCCGCACAATTGGGTTTAAAAACTGCGGTCGTTGAACGCGACAAAATCGGCGGTGTTTGTCTTAACTGGGGATGTATTCCTACAAAAGCTTTGCTGAAAAGTGCTGAAGTGTATCAACATATTCACCGAGCGGAAGAGTTTGGAATATCGGCAAAAAATATTTCGTTCGATTTTCCGAAAATTATTAAACGAAGTCGGGATGTTGCCCTTAGAAACTCAAAAGGTGTTGAATATATTTTCAAGAAGAATAAAGTTGAATTGATTTTTGGTTTTGGAAAGATTGTTGGAAAAGGAAAGATTGAAGTCAGCAAAGACGGTAATCCCGTTGAAACAGTTTCGGCAAATAATATAATCATTGCAACTGGCGCGCGAACGCGGACATTTCCGAACGTAAAGATAGATGGTAAACAGGTGATCTCAAGTACTGAAGCAATGCTATTACAGCAGCCGCCGAAGTCAATGATCATCATTGGTGCCGGTGCGATTGGTGTGGAGTTTGGATATTTCTATAATGCCTTCGGTACTAAAGTAACAATTGTCGAGATGATGTCGAACATTCTGCCGGTTGAAGATAAAGAAATCTCAAAACTTCTCGAAAGTAATTTAAAGAAATCGGGAATAGAAATTTTGACTGAAAGCAAAGTGGAAAGTGTAACAACCGGCAAAGAAGCGAAAGTAGTTTTAACCGCAAAGGGCGCAAAGAAAGAATTGAGTGCGGATATTGTGCTTGTTGCTATCGGCGTGCAAGGCAACATAGAAAACATCGGACTCGAAAGTGTTGGAGTGAAGGTTGAAAAGGGGTGGATACAGGTTGATGATTTCGGTAAGACAAATGTTGACGGCATCTACGCAATAGGTGATGTAGCAGGTCCACCGTGGCTTGCTCATGTTGCATCGAAAGAAGGAATTATATGTATTGAAAAAATTGCGGGGAAGAATCCGCAGCCAATTGATTGGGATAATATTCCCGGTTGCACTTATTGTCAGCCGCAGGTAGCCAGCATTGGATTGACAGAAGAAAAAGCAATCGAGTTAGGATACAAATTAAAGATCGGACGTTTCCCATTTACAGCAAGCGGAAAAGCCCGCGCAATCGGCGAGACAGACGGCTTGGTAAAATTGATCTTCGATGAGAAGTATGGTGAGTTGCTCGGTGCGCACATTCTGGGTTCAGATGCTACCGAGATGATTGCAGAACTTGGACTTGCAAAAACACTGGAAACAACTCCCGAAGGAATAATTAACACAATCCATGCGCATCCAACACTCTCGGAAGCAATTATGGAAGCGGCAGAAAATGCAGAAGGTCATGCGATTCATATTTAAATTGGTGAGTATATGAGTATTTGAGTAGATAAGTACCAAGAACAAGTAACGAAGAACCAATGACAAATGACGATTGACAAATGACAAATTATTTATAATGGAAGGAAGTCAAGATGAAAGATGAAAGTAGTAACGTATCAAACGAAACTCTTGCTATAGAAGAGTTGTACATTCAGTTTCGCGCGATGATGAAAGTGTTGGAAGAAAAAGGTTTAATGAGTGATGATGATTTCAGAGTGGCGTACGCACGCGAGATAGTTGTAAGTCCGGGTGCTGCGGCGGGAACAAAAATCACCGATTATTTATCCGATCATCGGAAGAAGTTCTTGCGCTCATAAGTATAGTATTCGATTGTCACGTATGGATATCGATAAAATTAAAAAAGGGATAAAGAGTAAGCATTACTTTACCCATCATGCAATCGAAAAGATGGCGGAGCGAATGATATCGGAAATCGAAATTGCCGAGTCCGTGAGAGATGGTGAGATTATCGAAGAGTATCCGGAAGATAAATATGGTCCCACATGTTTAATCTATGGTGAGACGAAAAAGAACAGGGCACTGCATGTTTTGGTATCATACAGTATCCCATTGTGGATTATCACAGCATATGATCCCAAAGATACAGAATGGATTAATTATAAAATCAGGAGAAGAAAATGAATTGTAATGTCTGTAAACATACGATGTTGAAAAAACGAGGTGATGTCGAATTTTGGCATGATGGAAAACTTTGTCTCCTTAAAAATATTGAGCATTATTATTGCGAAAACTGCGGTGAAAGAATTTATTCACAGGAATCTACATCAAAGATTTTAAGAAAGTTTAAAAAGAATTCCGTTACGAAATATAAACGAATTCCTGTGTACGCTTAGTGATGAATATCCAAATTGTTGATCTTGACCTCACAGATTATAAGTATTGTTGGGAATTGCAGCAAAAGATTTTCGATCTTCGCGTCGATCATAAAATATCCGATGTTCTCTTACTTACGCAACATCACCACGTTTACACTTTCGGCAAAAGCACCGATGAAGCGCATTTGCTCGCTGGAGAAACAGAATTAAAATCGACAGGTGCGGATGTATTTCATATTGATCGTGGGGGTGACATTACGTATCATGGTCCGGGCCAGCTTGTCGGATATCCGATTATCGATCTGAATAATTATTATCTCGACATGCACCGTTATCTTCGCGATCTTGAGGAAGTTATGATCAAAACATTAAAAGATTTCGGTATCAACGGACATCGTGAAGAAAATTACACAGGTGTTTGGGTCGGCAGTGAAAAAATAGCCGCCATCGGTGTGAAAGTAAGTCGCTGGGTAACAATGCACGGCTTCGCGCTCAATGTTAATACGAATCTTTCGTATTTTGACCGCATCATACCTTGTGGAATTTTCCATAAAGGTGTTACTTCGATGGAACGAATTCTCGGGAACAAGCTCCTCATACAAGATGTTATAGATTCGGTATCATCGCGATTCGGTGAAGTTTTTGGAATTCATACCGTTAAGGTGGATAAAGTTGAATTCCTTTCAGCAATCAATAATTTATCTAATGAAAAAATAGAATGTCTTCAATGAAGAAATCAAACGATTTAAAAGAGAAGAATACCAATTCAGTCGTTCTTTCAAAAGAACGTATGCTGGAAGCATACCGGTTGATGTACACCGCGCGGAAAACGGATGACAAAATATTACTCCTTTTAAAGCAAGGGAAATTATTTTTTCATATCGGCGGATCGGGGCACGAAGCGATACAAGTTGCGACTGCCTTCGCGATGAATGAAGGAGAAGATTGGTCGTATCCATATTACCGCGATCTTGCATACGTTCTCTCCATGGGTTATAGTGTAAAAGAAATACTTGCAGAGGCAATGCACCGGGCAAGCGGACCGAGCAGCGGCGGCTTTGTAATGCCTTTCAATTACGGACACAAGAAATTGAGAATTCCTTCTCAATCAAGTCCAACAGGGACACAATTTCTTCAGGCAGTCGGTACAGCTTTAGCGCAGGTCAAAGATGGCACGAAAGATATAGTTTATGTTTCTTCAGGTGAGGGAACGACAAGTCAGGGAGAATTTCATGAAGCGATTAACTGGGCATCGCGGGAAAAACTTCCGGTGCTCTTTGTTATTCAAGATAATAAATATGCGATCTCTGTAACGAAGAAAGAACAAACTGCAGGCGAATCAATTTACGAAGTTGTTCAAGGATACCACGGACTGAGCCGGTATGAAGTTGATGGCTGTGATTTTATCGAATCTCACCGAATAGCTGTCGAAGCGGCTGAACGTGCGCGAAGTGGCAAAGGACCAAGTTTGATACTTGCACACACCGTGCGGTTGCTGCCGCATTCATCTTCCGACGACCAGAGAAAATATCGGAGTGAAGAAGATTTAACAAGAGATAAGGCGCGGGATCCAATTCCGTATTTTGAGAAATATCTCCTTTCAAATAAATTCGCAACGGTTGAAGAGATTAATCAGATTCAAACCGAAGTGCAGAATCAAATCGACGAAGCTGTTGATGAAGTTGAAACGGAACCACAGCAGGATCCTGCTAATTTGATGAAGTATGTTTATTCTCCAAAGACCGTTGTACCTATTGAAGGATTTAAGGAGCTGGGACACAAAGGTGATAAGATTGTTATGGTGGATGCAATCAATCATGCATTGTCGGAAGAGATTGAACGTAATCCTAAAATTCTGGTTTATGGTGAAGATGTTGGCGGCGATAAAGGGGGAGTGTTCACTGCAACTAAAGGATTGACGAAGAAGTTCGGTTGGGAGCGTGTATTCAATTCTCCACTTGCGGAAGCAAGTATTATCGGCACTGCTGTTGGATTATCTGTTGCAGGTTATAAACCAGTGGTTGAGATTCAGTTCGGCGATTATATCTGGACTGCCTTTATGCAGTTGCGTGATGAAGTTGCGATGATGCGTTTCCGTTCAAACAACGAATGGACAAATCCGATGGTCGTTCGTGTTGCAGTTGGTGGCTACATTCATGGAGGTTTATATCATAGTCAATCCATCGATGGATTCTTCACGCATATTCCCGGTCTTCGGGTTGTGATTCCATCCAATGCCGCAGATGCGAAAGGTTTGTTAAAGACTGCATGCCGATCAGAAGATCCGGTAATGTTTCTTGAACATAAGGGATTGTATCGAGCAAGTTTCGCCGCATCACTCGAACCGGATGAAAATTATCTCGTTCCGTTTGGCTTGGCAAAAACTGTCCGCTCTGGTGATGATATCACAGTTATAACTTGGGGGATGATGGTTCAGCGCTCGCTTGAAGCCGCGCGGAAATTGGAAGAGAGCGGTGTAAGTGTTGAGGTTGTTGATCTTCGCACGCTTAATCCGCTCGATAAAGATGCGATACTTAATTCAGTGCGTAAGACGGGAAAAGTTTTAATCGTTCATGAAGATACATTGACTGGCGGGTTCGGCGCTGAGATCGCGGCGATAATTGCTGACGAAGTATTCACGCGACTTGATGCACCAATAAAGCGGGTTGCAGCGAAAGATTGTCATGTTCCATACGGACCGACACTTGAGAATGCTATGCTGCCGCAAACGGCTGAAATAATCGATATATTGCAAAAATTAGTAAGGTTTTAGAAACCGATGATAAAAAATTCACAGAAGCTGAAAAAATTAGAAGCAACTCTTCTCAGGAAATCAAAGTTCACGATCGAAGAGAAGTTGAAGTTATACGATGCTCTTTGGAGTCACGCTGTTAAGTTAAGAAAATTTTCTTCGAAGAAGAAATTAGAGGGGATCGAAAATGATATTCACATTGCCAGAGTGTTAAACAGTGTTCGCTGAATTGTTGTCAAGAATCGCACGTGCACTCAGGGAGGCAAAACTTCCTTACATGATTATCGGTGGACAGGCGGTTCTTATCTATGCTGAACCACGACTCACACGAGATATTGATATCGCATTGGGAATCAGTATTGAAGAATACTCTCAGTTAGATATCGTTTGTAAACGATGCGGGTTCAAGAAACTGATAAATCACGGGTCTACATTTGTTCGCGAGACAAATGTACTGCCCGTTGTTGATGTGAAGAGTAATACTCGGATAGATTTCATCTTCTCGGATACATCGTACGAGCGCGCCGCAATCCAAAAAGCTAATACGATTTTGATAGATGGAACGAAAGTGAAAGTTGCTCAACCGGAAGATGTTATTATACACAAAATGATCGCCGGCAGACCGCGTGACCTCGAAGATGTTTCGAGTATCCTTATAAAACAGAAAAAGATGAATATCAAATATATACGAAAAATATTAAAAGATTTTGAAGAACATTTGGGTATTTCTTATATTCGTCCTTTTAATAGAATTATCACAACAACCAAACGTGTTAGTAGATGAGGATAATATATGTCAAAGATTGAAGTAGTAATGCCGCAATTAGGTGAGAGTCTCACCGAAGGTACGATTGTCAAATGGCACAAAAAGCCGGGCGATAAGATCAAGAAAGATGAAACACTTCTCGAGATCAGTACCGATAAGGTTGATTCGGAAATCCCATCACCTGCATCAGGCGTAATCACAAAAATATTATTTGAAGAGCAAAAGACAGTGGAAGTCCGCACTGTAATTGCTGAGATCGAAACAGACGCATCGGCAGTATCATTTGAAGCCCCATCAAAATCTCCCGACGTACCCAAAGCGGCACCTATAAAAGAATCGACTCAAACCCCATCCACACAAACAACAGCTACCGAGAAGCCGATTGGTGGAAGGTTTTATTCGCCACTCGTTCTCAGTATCGCGCGAGAAGAAGGTATTTCGATGGGAGAACTTGAGCAACTATCCGGTTCTGGTGAAGGCGGACGCGTAACTAAGAAAGACATACTTGCTTATGTAAGCACAAGACAATCAAGTAAACCAGCCTCGGCAACAGCTCAACCGGTGACACCCGCTGTGGTTGGTCACCTTGAAACCACATTAAAGCATATTGAGTCGGGAGATTTAGCTCAGAAATATCCCTTACCCCAATATGAAATTTTGCAGATGAGTAATGTGATTGCAAAAATGTCGGAACATATGGTGAAAAGTGTAAATACATCACCACATGTTTGGGCTGTGCATGAATGCGATATGACGAATGTTGATAAAGCAAGGAGAAAGAACGCTGAGTCGTTTGAAAAACGTGAAGGATTCAAATTAACCTACACGCCGTTCGTCTGCGATGCGGTTATAAAAGCTCTGAAACAATTCCCGCTCGTCAACGCATCGGTTAATGGTGATAAGATTATACTGAAGAAATTCGTCAACCTTGGAATTGCCGTTGCGGCTGAAAACGGTTTGATTGTTCCTGTCATTAAAAATGCTGATGAAAAGAATTTCGTGGGTCTGGCGCGTTCATTAAATGACCTTGCATCACGCGCAAGAATTAAGCGACTTGTTCCATCAGAGATCGAAGGAGGTACTTTCACGATAACGAACTTCGGTGTGTTCAATACTTTGATTGGAATACCGATTATTAACCAACCACAAGTTGCAATACTCGGGACGGGTGCAGTGAAGAAACGTCCGGTTGTTATAAACGATGCTATCGCAATCCGTTCAATTGCACATTTGACGCTTGCATTCGATCATCGTATTGTAGATGGTGCTTTAGGAGGGACGTTTCTTGAGACTGTCTGTAAGTTGCTGGAGAATTACGATTCGGAAAAAATTCTGTAAATCCTCAACCCCTCCCGTCCTCCCCTTCTCCCAATTTGGGAGAAGGGGAGGAGTAGAGGTGGGGTAGAGGGTATTATCGACACTAAAATATGAGACTTGATTTAGAAGAAAATAAACCGCTTCGTCGGCCTGATTGGCTGAAAGCGAAGATACCATCCGGTGAGAATTATGCTCGATTGAAATCTCTAATCGAAGGCAGGGAGCTCCACACAGTTTGCGAAGAAGCTCGCTGTCCGAACATGGGCGAGTGCTGGAATCACGGCACAGCGACATTTATGATACTCGGTGATGTTTGTACTCGGAGCTGTGGGTTCTGCGCCGTGAAAACAGGTAAGCCAACCGAGCTTGATGCTCAGGAGCCATACCGAGTTGCTGAAGCTGTTAAGACAATGGGTGTCCGTCACGCTGTTATCACTTCAGTTAACCGTGATGAATTGTTTGATGGCGGTGCACAGATATTTGCAGATACAATTCGACAAATCCGAGGCACAGCACATTCCACAAAAGTAGAAGTTCTTATTCCTGATTTCAGAGGAGACGAATTCGCGCTTAACATTGTACTCGATTCTTTTCCCGATATTCTAAACCATAATATGGAAACAGTTCCTCGTTTGTATCCAACCGTCAGTCCGCAGGCAAACTACAACCGATCTCTTGAGCTTCTCGGCCGTGCGAAGCGGAGAGGGTTCAACACTAAAACCGGTTTGATGCTCGGTATCGGAGAGACAACAGAAGAAGTAATCGATGTGATGAAAGATTTACGTCAGATTAAATGCGACATACTAACTCTTGGTCAATATCTCCAGCCGAGCAAAGAGCATTTACCAGTAGATCGATTCGTTCATCCTGATGAGTTTAAAATGTTAAAGGAATCCGGATTGAAGATGGGTTTCAGGCATGTAGAGTCGGGACCATTAGTGCGAAGCTCGTATCATGCGGAGGGACAAATCTAAGTCGAAATTAGAAGCTGAATTCTATGGCTATCTTCTGTAGACAATTCTGAGAGATGTTGGCTGTGAGAGTTGATTCTAACGAAAATAAATTGTAAACTTACCCACTAGAAAAGTGGGTGAACAGAAATATTAATCGAATTGTAATGAGTCGTATAGAAGTAAATATTAACCCAAGCGTGTTACAATGGGCAAGAGAAGAAGCCGGTTACGATCCTTCTGAAATTGCCGCAAAAGTAGAAGTCCCTATGGAAAAATACAATACGTGGGAGCAGAAGGGTGAAAAAGTGCCTCTTGGGAAATTAAAAAATATTGCCAATTATTATAAAAGGCAATTAGCTGTGTTTTTCCTCCCTGAAGTCCCAAAGAAAATCGTCAAGCCGAAAGATTTTCGGAATGTCATAACTGCAAAGAGTAAACTCTCCAAAAAAGTTCTTTTAGTAATGCGCGATGTTACCTATTTTCGTCAAACCGCACTTGAAATAAAAGGAGGAGGATACTGGAAAAATCGCTACAGCTGGATAGCTGAAGTTGATGCCAACAATAAAAAATCCGATGTGATTGCAGGATGGCTTCGTGAGAAATTAAACATAAGTATCGAAGAACAATTCCATTGGAAAGCCCCGAGTGAGGCGTATCGTACGTGGAGAAGTGCAGTAGAAAACCAATTGGGAATTTTGATCTTCCAATTTCCGATGCCGCTAAAAGAAGTGCAGGGTTTTTGTTTTACAGATGTGGATCCTTATGCAATCATTGTTAATTCCAATCATTCTTATACTGGTCGTATCTTTACCATCTTTCACGAATTGGCTCATATCATAAAGCATACTTCCGGCATTTGTTTGTGGGATGATGTTATGGAAAACCAAAATGAAGAATGGGAATGCAATTCGATTGCAGGAAATTTTCTTGTTCCAAAGAATACCCTCCAATCCACAGACGATCTTAAAGAAATTCAGACATACGCCAACAAGTTTAAAATTAGTCCGGAAGCATATCTGCGTAGATTAAAAGAAGAAAAGGAAATCAGTTCCGTAAAATTCTTTACACTGTTGGATCAAATAAAAGCATCGTATCCCGCAATTCTACGTAAGAAAATAATCATTAAGCCTGAAGTGAAAAGCAGGGCGAGCAGAGGTGAAACATTTTACACGCTTGTACTTGATGCTCTGAATCAAAATAGAATATCTTATACACAAGCATCCGGAATGCTCGATCTGAATATCAGCCGGGTAATGCGTGAAGCATAGTTCGCAAAATATCTATTGCTTTGATACGAGCGCTTTGGTAACGATGCACCGATACTATCCTATACGAATCCTGCCTGATTTATGGAACAATCTTGAAGAATTATTTAAGAAACGCCGGGTCCGTTCCCACGAATTTGTGTACGATGAAATTGTACCTTCAACCGGAACAAAAGATGATTTAGCAAAACTTGTTTCGAAACATAAAGTCTGTTTTCAAGCAATCACAAAAAAACAAGCGCAAGTTGTCCCTGAAATTCTTTCTCTCTTTCCACATCTAATTGATCCGAGGAGCAAGAAAGATCAAGCCGATCCCTGGATTATTGCGATGGTTGTTGAATTAATGGAAGAGACAAGTCTTTTCGGCAAAGAATCTGAATTTGTTGTTGTTAGCACCGAGAGTGAATCGAGTCCAAATAAAATTCCTGCTGTTTGCAAGCATTACAGCGTAAGGCATATGAATCTTTTTGAATTTTATGAAGATAATGGATGGAGTTTTTCATTATCAATAAAATGAGCTGCTACCCGCGGATCTGTTGGATGGAGTATTTCCAGAAAACTGAATCTCTCTCGTTGAAGTATATGAAAGAAATTAATCGGCTCTGGCAGAATCCAGATTTTTTATACGATAATATAGTGAGATACCAGAGAACGATACAACCGGATGGTGACATAGAAGACTCACTTGATTTTTCTCAGCAAAGCGTTCAGCAACGAATAGATAAAGGACACAAAGCGGCTGACAAAACGTTTCAGGGATTTGTGTGTCCTTGAGTTGATTTGGAGTTTGTATAAGAATATCAATAGCTGAAAACAGATGAAAAAGTGGCAAGGATTCAGAGGGATAAGTCTGATATAGAAAATAATTGAGAGAAACGTGAGAATTCTATTGCTATTATTTGTGGATTTTCGTAAAATCTTAATAATGATTTTGGGCCAATGGGTGAGGGGATTTTTTTGATTTGTAGTGATGCATGTGAAGGTTAGCTTTATTATTTATTAATACACCCCCAAAAAAAGTTCTCATCAACATAAAACCATTTCGTGACATTTATGATATGAGTCTTGATGGCACTAAATGCACTGCCATCGCATTATTAGAAGATGATAAGATAGATTTAAAGAATTCAAGTCGATTATAAAGAACAAGTCTTCGTCCAAAACAAAGAATACATACACTGATGCATCTGCAAAGCGTCTGCAGTCAGCTTAGATTTGAATTTATTCAATGAATAGTTGATTGAGAATGAAGCATAAACAAAAAACATTTATTAAAGAATGAATACTTATGCAAGAAAGTAGAGAACTGCCATCCGAGCAAAGTGACTCTGGTCAGCGAAATACCGCCGTGAACAGAAACTCAAAGATCCCCAGACCCTCTTGGGTCCAAGTTATCGGCAACAAGATAATAAGATTATGGTTCTTTCTTGGTGTATTTATTTTTGTTTTGTTGATTTCCGGGTTCTTTCATTCCTGTACAAAAGATGATGAAGACAAAAACAGCTCATCACGTAATAAACTAGATAGTACAAGAACTAAGGACAGCATGCCCCCGAAAGCATGGCTTACGGTAAGACTTTATGTGGATGTATCAGGAAGTGTTGACGGTACTAGCATGGTGAGAACGATCAGTGCATTGACTGATGAAATAAAACAAACCCAAAAACTTTACAATACGAAACTTGAAAGAGTTGTTTTATACTTTTTCTCAGAAGATGTTGTCCACGAAATCTCAAATATTCAGTTTCCTATTCAGTTTCCCTCTCATACAACGTGGGATATTGAATTCACAAATTTTGTGAAAAACAAATTCAAAGAAATACGAGCAAAGGGCTCGACAAATACTGATTTTATTAGGCTAATCGAAGCTATTCGTAGTTCATTAACGATTCCCTACGACCATAATAAGTATCGGAATTTTGCAACGGTGGTTATTTCTGATTTCAGACATACTTCCAAAGACAAAACATATTTTAGTAATATGCAGGTGCCAGGTTCTATTGATTCACTTACCCGTTACCTTACCACTCAGAAAATATTCGAGGGTTATACATTAAGTGGCTCATATAGTCCGATAGTGTTTATTAAATGTCAGAGTCGCCCCCCATACATAACAAAAGGTTACTCGTTAGATACATTGCTGATCAAAGCGAGAGATAAGTATCCGGGCTTGGTGTATTATCTCCGGGACGGCACGGCAGAACTTGGTGATATTTTTGAACGACTTCGAACGCCAATGACGATCACAATAAAGGAGGATTGGACTAATTATCAATCCAGTAAAATCATTGGACGGAATACTCGCTTACAATTATCATTTTTGTGTACTTCAACCTATCCAGTTGTTATGGATGTACCGATCAGTATTCTTGGGATATCGACAAGTCCCGAATATGACGAGCTTAAAGTTCCTACTGGGACATCAATAGTAAGAACTAAAAATACTTTTCTTTATAATTATTTCCTCGGGGAGTTAGATAGAGACCCTTCCCCTGCTTATATTGGAATTCTTCAGGGAAGAATTGTAATTAACAAAGGAACAGATAATCAGGAAGGATATCAAGTTCTGGATCAATCAGAAGAGATCATCACATATTATGTGGACAGAGAAATCATGGCTCTCGTTCCTAATATACCCGGCAAACTTGTATTGTATTTTACAAACAGACTGGATAGTAGGGTTGTTTTGAAAAAACCTATTCTTATTGGAAACAATATGCAGTTATTATGCGATAGAGACAGCATAATTCTATATCCGAATGAAGTGAAACAACAAGAAGTAACAAGATGGACTTTTATCCCATATTCAGATCTACGTAATAAACAAAGTATGACGAGTTTCGAAGTCCCCGGTAATCTTTCTATTCATGTTAAAGACAGCACTATCGCAAAATTTGCACGTGGAGCATATTACAAAAAAACGCATGAAAGTTTTCCGATGGTTGCTGCACCATTAGTACTCAAGGTTATTGGCCCGGTAGAGGCTGCATTTTGTGCATCAGTCTATCCACTCTCATTTCTTGAATGGCTCTTCGTACCCTTCGGAGTTCTTCTGATTCTTCTGATCTTACCAATATCTGATAGATCAACAGAAGAAAACGAAAGGAGGTATCCACATCTTGTAGCATATTTTCCACAGACAGAACCATATCCCTCTGTGATCTATCATATACTCTATGCTTTTGCAGTCTTAGGCTTAGTTTTTTATCTGTTTATGATTGGTACCGAGCCGATTCTCGATGTAGATTATGTTTTCAGAGAATCTATCTTTTCGGATGTTTATAAATGGGCATATATGGTAATTGTTTCTTTCCTTCTCATTATTGTGTATTGGTACACAAGGCAAAATGATCTTGCCCCGATTTTCTGGACAATAAGTTAAGAGAAAAGATACAATT
>CAZFQL010000032.1:0-11158 GCA_964520905.1 uncultured Chlorobiaceae bacterium
AACATCCTGCATCCCGTTTGCGGAAATTTCACAGGCATCTTTATTACGACGGGTAGCGTTAATATTGGAACGGTAACACGAAATATCATAGGTGATTCATCGCTCGCTAATAGTATTAATATCGGTGGTCCTGCTATGATCGGAGGAGTTATTGCTCATTCTCAATTCCCTACTCCGGGTATTGTGAATATTGAAAATAATATTATTGCCAATATTATACAGCCATCTTCGAGCATTGTCGAATTCCGTGGCATAAGTATCTTTGGAATTCGAAAATTTTGCGTAGAAAAGAATAAAATTCATAATGTCGGACCCATCGACGTGAATGCTAAGAATCCTGTTTATGGAATCTATCTGGCTGGCACTAACGATACAGGATATGTCGTCAATAACATGGTTACACTTGCTGATGGAATTACAAATAACTGCCGTTATATTGGAATATATGATACTACATGGTATAGTATGATGACGTTTTTGGACATACAACATAATTCTGTATTTATTGGTGGAACTGCTAATGGTGCAAATAACACATATGGTTATTTACGCGTGGGTCAATCCAAGATTGACATTAAAAATAATATTTTTTATAATGCACGGTTTGCTGGGACGGGATTCCATGTTGCGTTGGGGAATGTGTATATTCCAATAGTCGGTGCATCAGACTATAACATTTTAAATAATGTTAACAGTTCTTCACTTACTCAATTTCTTATGGGGTATCAGAATCTACCCACCTGGCAATTAATGCTTTCCTGTGATTTTAACAGTTTCAATGCGAATCCACAATATCAAAATCCCGCGGTTGGAGACCTTCATATCAATCCGGCACTCTATTCACCAGCCGATAATGGAGGTGTCCCGATTCTGAGTGTTGTTGATGATTTTGATGGTAATCCGCGAGGACCTGCACCCGATATTGGTGCGGATGAATACACAATCAACGCGCCGAGTGCATTCACACAAATCTCTCCATCAAATGGAAGTTCGAATCAACCTGTGAATGGAACATTATCATGGCACGCTTCGGCAGCTGCTGGTCAGTATTTAGTTTATCTCGATACACTGAATCCACCAAGCTTCGTTATAAGTCAGACAGACACAAATTATTCGTATTCAGGACTTGATACTAATAAAAGATATTATTGGCAAATTCATGCTGTGAATTCAAGTGGAAATATACAAGCGACCGGCTCCCCATGGTCATTCTACACCGGAGTAACATCAGAAGTAACACGATCTTATTTGATGATGGATGGTTGGAACATGGTTTCAGTGCCGCTTCTTGTTGATGATTATCGAAAGAGCGCTCTTTATCCGACAGCAGTTTCCGATGCATTCACTTATACGACTTCTTATGTCACGAAAGATACACTTGAAAATGGAATCGGATATTGGGCAAAGTTCGATGGAGCACAAAGTGTCGCCTTCACAGGTTTGGTTGATGATGAAGATACAATCGATGTCAAACTTGGCTGGAACATGATCGGAACCATAAGCAATCCTATTGTGGCAGATTCTATTACATCTATTTCCGGCGGCATCATTACATCATCGTTCTGGGGTTACGATGGAAATTATTTCGATGAAGATACTCTCGTCCCGGGTAATGGCTATTGGGTAAAAGTCACTCAGGATGGATCACTTATTTTGAGTTCAGCAGGATCACTTACAATGTCAAATAGAATAAAGATTGTACCTTCTGGTGAATTACCGCCATCTCCGCCGGGCGGTGAAGTATCTAACTTACTCCCAACAGTTCCAACAACATATGTACTCGAACAAAACTATCCTAATCCATTCAATCCAATAACAATTATCAAGTATCAATTGCCAACTGACATTTATGTAACACTGAGGATATATAATATGCTCGGTCAGGCAGCGACTACACTTGTAGATGGAATGCAGATGGCAGGCTACAAGTCGGTAGAGTTCAACGCCGGTAATTTGCCAAGCGGAATTTACACTTATAGATTCACCGCAGGTATCACTACCGAGGTGAGAAAGATGCTTCTTCTGAAATAAAAATAATTTAAAAAATTAATCCGATGATTAAACATAATTAACAAATAAAGTAACAATTATTCTGGAGGTCTTATGACATCCTTACAAGTTAATAAACTTTTAAAGCTCATGAGCTTTCGCCTGAGCTTACTCTTGTGGTGTATGCTGATATTGTTCAGCATAAGCTCAGATTTTGGATTTGCGAGTCCACAAGAGGTTACAGTACCAACCGATATGTTTCCACCGCCCGGGAAATATATCAGCGACTCAGGTAATACAATTTCTTTTCCAATCGGAGTGCAGATGAGAAACCTTGTACTTCGTGATATTCCAATCGTAGGTTCACTGCCCGCCGGCGGTAGTAGTATGTTGTATAATTTCAACGCTACTATGGGTTTCGATTTATCGATGGATGGTGGAGCAACATTTCAATATAAACAAGGCAATGTTTCGGCAACATGGAGGGTAGATTATTTAGTCCCATACGCCAACGCAAAATTGGCTCACATCGCTTCAATCGAAGAGAAAAAGTACTATGACGTAGAGATACTTCAAATGGATATAGCGGGAGGAACAATCCCCTCATTTATGCATATTCGCGAAAGCCCGACATTGGCATCTCTTGGAAACCATACTATCATTGAAAAAGAACCAGGTGTATTCTGGATTGATAGTTTCTTCGACATTTTTACAGAAGTTAGTCTCGATGGTGGATTATCGTGGCCACAAGCAAATAAAGCGATTAGAAACCACAATGACTATCCAGCAGACTCATTTTTTGACGTGTTTTATATTCCATTAACTGGAGAATATCAAAGCTCAAGTGATAGAGATTTGTATTGGGGAAGCGGTGATGAATTTGAAATGAAGAATATCTCATTTCATGATCCATCATCTACTATACTACCTCCTCCACTTGGAGCAACCCATACTCATTCATACGGCTGGACTGTGGATTTTAAAATGTCAATCGACGGGGGAATGTCATGGACGGATGGCAACGCACCATGCAATGCAACTGTTTCAGCTTATCATGATACGGATGATGTCTCAGCGAGCTTTTTCGATACAGAAATGCTTCAACTTGATATTACCGGTGGCTCACTCCCTATGGGTATGCTGATACGTGAGAGTCCGACTCTCGCATCAACGGGGAAGATAAATGCGCGAACCGCTGGTGGTGGATATATGATCAGCAGTTTCTTCGATATCTTTACGGAAGTTAGCTTTGATGGTGGTCTGAGCTGGACACCTGCAACCGGTCCACCATTGACAGTTGAGATGAAACATGAAGTTGAGATTGATACGTTTCCACATACTTTAGCCCAGATGACACTGCAATATCCGGATATGTCGGTTGAAACAATCAACTTGACAGGACCAACAACTGTCTTTGTCGATATTCCCAATGATGGTACTGCTGAGGATACAGATCAAGATGGTCTTGATCAGGTGCCAACGGAGATTCTATCGATGAACTTAACTGGTTTTGGCTCGATAGGACCGGTGACGATGACATTAGATTCACGCCATCGGACAGTAGGGGAGATAGAAGAGAATGCGAACAACACTCCCGGTAAATTAGACTTGCCACCATTCGCAGTTTCGGGATCGGCATCAAGCTTCTTTGATGTATTTTTCGAAGTGACGGTTGGTCAGATGCAATTATATGGAGCCATGCCGGCGCACATGCAAGTTACACTTAAACACAAGCCGCCGTTACAGGGTGAAACATACGTCATGTCGCCATTCCCACCGATTCCATTAGTGGATATTCAAGGAAATCCGACAGGTATCACGTTACTTGAAGCATCACATACGCCGAATCCAGTTGTCGAGATTGATCATTTTCCCCACTCATTCGCACTTGTCGAAGTTCAATTTCCCGGAGGAACAACTGAGCTGATGCGTCTTACCGGACCTACAACTGTTGAAGTGGTAATTCCACCCAGCGGTCAGGCGTGGGATTACGACGGTGACGGTCGAGACCAAGTGCCAACCGAGATGGTGCAGATGAATCTAACAGGAACAAGTCCTACCCTCGGCTCGGTAAATTTACGGATGCGTAATTCCATGAGCCATCCTTATCAGCGAACCATTGGTGAGATAGAGGAAACAGCCAATATGACTCCTGGCACTTTGGATCTTCCTCCATTCACATTTAGCGGTACCGCGGAGAGTTTCTTCGATGTTTTCTTTGAGATCGAAACAGGCGGAATGGTATTACACAACGATGCTGCAAAAAGGATGGAAAGAATCATCACACACAAACCACCCGCATTAGGAGAGGGATATGAAAATTATGAGTCAGTAGGACTGTTTGACGAAGATGAAAATCCAACGGGCATCTCTATCCGCAAGGCGATTCATATTCCGAATCCGGGTGAAATAGATTACTTCCGCAATACTACATCACAAATTGAATTGATCTATCCAGGACCATCAACTGAGATCATTCAATTGAACGGCACATCGACTGTTCAGGTTATGATTCCGGAAGACGGAAGCGCTACAGATAGTGATGCTGATGGTTTAGATGATGTTAAAACCGAAATGTTACAAATGGATTTGACAGGGAATAGCTCTGTCTTTGGTGCAATAAACGTAAGTCTGCGTGAGCATATACAGAGTCCGTTCCAAAAAACAACTGGTATGATAGAAGAGATGGTCAACAGCACTCCCGGCAAATTGGACTTACCTCCATTTACACCTTCTGGAACTGCTAACAGTTTCTTTGATGTATTCATCGAGATTAATTTTCCTCAAATGAAATTCCATAACGGAGCTGGTAAAAATATAAATGAAACGATCACATACAAACCAGCCGCACCGGGCGAAACGTGGGAAGGATCTATCGTGGTTCAATTATTAGATGAAAACAATCTACCGACAGGCATCCAGATGCAGTTAATGGCCTATACGCCTATAAGTAAGATTACACGCAGTCGTGATGTCCCAGTAGGTTGGAGTATGCTTTCCGTACCTTTAACTGTTGATGACTATACGAAAACCACATTATTCCCAACTGCGATTTCCGATGCCTTCGCATATGAGGGATCTTATGTAATCAAGGACATCCTTGCGAATATGGTTGGCTATTGGATGAAGTTTGATAGAGCGCAAACCATCAGCATTACCGGTTATGAACGGTTGAAAGACACTGCCCATGTTATTCAAGGTTGGAACATGGTCGGCTCGATAAGTTCACCTATCCCAGTCTGTAAGATCATCTCAATTCCGGCTGGTATTTTCGCCTCCGATTTTTTTAGTTACGATAATTCATATCTCACTGTAGATACACTTAAACCGATACACGGATACTGGATAAAAATGTCGAGCGATGGTGATTTGGTATATCCTATGGACGGGTACGATTGCAGTCCTCTAACAAATCGGATAAAGAATATCTCAGAGGGTGAAAGTCCACCAGCACCACCTGAACTCGCAATCCGCAATCCACGAAACGAAATCCCAAGCCATTTCGCTCTTGATCAGAATTATCCTAATCCTTTCAATCCATCGACAATTATCAAGTATCAATTGCCCCCGACAGCAGTCGGGGACAATTATGTAACATTGAGGATATATAATATGCTCGGTCAGGAGGTGATGACACTTGTAGATGGAATGCAGATGGCAGGGTACAAGTCGGTGGAGTTCAACGCCGATAATTTGCCGAGCGGCATTTATACATATAGATTAACCGCAGGAACCACTACCGATGTGAAGAAGATGATGATACTTAAGTAATATTTGAAGTGCGGCTCACTTTCCCGCGAAGCGGGATGAGTCGCACATTATTTTGATATGTGCCGATATGGGATAGTGTTGACATTAATATGTCTATTAGTTAATTTACCACTTGATAAAATGGTCTTACTAACAAATAATTTAATTTGTGTGTTTAATCATTAACCAAATGGAGTATTTATGAAGATCAAAATCTTTTTTGCTTTGCTGGTAAGTGTATTTTTGTGTCAATATACATTTTCTCAGGTTCGTACTGATGAAACAAAGAAAACAGTACAAGAACAGAAAGGTGATACAACTGTTACTCGTTCAGTTATTATTTCAGAGAGTGAAGACATTACTCCACGTCATCATATGATTGTTGTTAATCCGCTTAAGTTTTTACTCTTTTATAATATATCTTATTATCAAATGGTATCCGCAAATATTGGGATTGGAGCCGGAGTACAATCGCCAACAATTGCAGGGATAAATGGGATTGGATTTAATGCTGAAATGCGTTTCTACCCGTCCGGCAAAACTCTGCGAGGATTCTATTTCGCACCAAATATTTCATATAATCGATTATCGGGAGAAAATAGTGATCATGCTATTTCTATAACTTCCATTGGTGGATTGATTGGCTGGCAATGGTTCCCTGGAGATGATTTCGCCATGGGACTTGGTATAGGGATTGATCATTACTTTGCTTCAAAAGATGATGGTGATTTTGGAAAATACGATGGAAATGCTCCAGCTCTTCGCTTTGATATTGGTTATGCATGGTAGCTTTCACATTTTCATACGAAAATGGTTTTGATAGAATAACTTTTTTTTTGATCTATTTTTTGATAGATTAGGCAGCAATAAAAAAAACCTGTCTCCGGGATCCCACGTGATTTGCTGGCCCTCCCACGGCAATCACAACCCGGGGATGGGTTTTTTGTTGATTATTTTTACTTGATTGCTTCCATATAGATTAGTAAATTGAACGACATTAATATTCAATTCAGAGTATTGAGAAATCTTTAGAACTTATCCGTCAACTTGTGAACGATTTTCGTGAACACGAGAAAGCATATCTTGCACCAACATATCAAGAGTCGCAAGTACGGCAAGACTTCATAGATAAATATTTCACTGCGCTTGGGTGGGATGTAAGCCACCAGCGGCAGAAGAATCCGTACGAGCAGGAAGTCAAGATAGAAAATAAAGTATCAACGCAAGGTTCGCAACGGCGCGCAGATTATGCGTTCTTCATTGCTCCTAACTTCCGCGACGTGAAGTTTTATGCTGAAGCAAAAAAGCCCACGAAGAATCTAAAAGATGCCGCGTTCTATCACCAAACAATTCGTTATGGGTGGAATTCCGGAACTCCTATTGCAATACTAACCGACTTTGAAGAATTTCATATTCTCGATTGCCGGTACAAACCCGATATTGAGGATGCACTGAATCGCAAGCTGGAATATTTCCATTATTCCGAATATGCAGACGAAGAGAAGTTCAAGAAAATATTCTATCTCTTTGGCCGTGAAGCTGTTGCCGGTGGTTCATTAGAGAAATATGCTGCCGATCTTCCGAAGCCCCGAGGTAAAGCTAAACAACACGGATTGTTTCCTGCCCGCCGTGGTTTTGGCGGGAAAGGCGCTTACCAACCGGTTGACGAAGCATTCCTTGAAGAATTAGATTCGTACCGCGAAACGCTTGCCAAAGCGTTCAAGAAAGAAAATTCCAACCTCGGAAGCGAAGAACTGACAGAAGCTGTGCAGAGAACAATAGACCGGCTTGTGTTTATACGCTTTCTGGAAGACAAGCAGATTGAAGACCCGCAGATGATCAATTATCGCGAGAAGAGTTCTGCATGGAAAAAGTTCTCAGCACACTGCCGTTCATTGGAGCCGAAGTATAATGGTCTTGTGTTCAAGAAGCACCGCATATTAGACGACACAGGTTTTGTTCCGCCGGATGACAACACATTTGCTAATATTTGCGATGAACTTACTGACCCTTCCTCACCGTACGACTTCGATAAAATTCCGATCTCGATTCTTGGATCTATTTATGAACGCTTTCTTGGCAAAGTAGTTCACGCAACCGCAAAACAAGTAAGGGTTGAGCCAAAACCCGAAGTACGAAAAGCTGGCGGCGTCTATTACACGCCGCAGTATATTGTGGGGTACATTGTAAGCGAGACGGTTGGGAAGTTGCTGTATGAAGAACAGGGTATAGGGGTTAGGGGTGAGGGTATAGGGGTTCAGGGATTAGAGATAATGAAAGGAGAAAATGATGGCGTTACAAACGTACAAGGAACTGGAAGTGTGGAAGCGGGCGATATCGTTGGTGGAAGAAATTTACAAGCTGACGACGCTTCTTCCCAAGGAGGAACAATACGGATTGAAGAGCCAAATGCAACGGGCGGCGGTTTCAATTCCGGCGAACATAGCGGAGGGATACGGACGGGCGAATCGGAAGGAATACCTTCTGTTCCTGTCGTACGCACGGGCATCGTTAATGGAATTGGAAACACATTTGGAAATAGCGATACGGGTTATCCCACTGAAACAGGAACAAACAGCACTGGCAATATCCTTGATGGAAGAAGTCGGGAAAATGCTCACCCGTCTCATCCAATCTCTCAAAGCTCACTAAACCCTAACGCCTACACCCCAAACCCTAATGCCTACACCCTAATCCCTAAACTAACTCCAAAGCAAGTAGAAGATTTAAAGATAATAGATATTGCCTGCGGCAGCGGTTCGTTCCTGATTGAAGTGTACAGTGTGTTGCTGGAGTACCACGAGCGGTATTACGCCGCGCATCCGGAAGCAGCTAAGAAGGGAGACCTTTCGACACGGGATGGAAAACAAGTGCTCTCGCTAAAGAAGCGGCAAGAGATTTTGGTGAACAATATTTATGGCGTTGATATAGATTTTCAGGCGACGGAGGTAACACAGCTATCTTTGTATTTGAAGTTGCTGGAAGATGCTACGCTGAATGATGCCGTGCAGTTTTCACTGCTGAAAGAAAAATTACTCCCCGACTTGAAGAACAATATAATATGCGGGAACTCGCTCATTGGGACAGATATAAACACGGGAGAGTTGTTCGAGAACAAGGAAACTCAGAATCTCAAACCGATGAACTTTGAAGACGCGTTCCCGGAGATTATGAGGGGTGGGGGCTTCGATGTGGTAGTGGGGAATCCACCGTATGTAAGGCAAGAATTATTGAGCGATCTTAAATCATATTTTGAAAAACGATATAAAGTGTATCAAGGAGCAGCTGATCTCTTTTCATATTTTATTGAAAAAGGAATTACACTTCTCCGACCCGGAGGGCTTTTTTCTTATATCGTTGCAAATAAATGGATGCGTTCAAATTATGGTGAACCATTGAGGCAATGGCTGAAAGATCAAGGTATAATACAACTAATTGATTTTGGAGATCTTCCGGTATTTCAAGGTGTGTCCACATATCCGTGTATTATCGTTGTAAACAAAAATTCCCAACAAGAGTACATTAATGTGACAAAGATTGATTCATTGGAGAATCTTGATTTGCCAATGAGTGTATCATCATCCTCTTTTAAAGTTAGTATCCAACAATTAAAGAGCGAAGGATGGACTTTATCAGACGAAGCATCATCATCCTTACTGGATAAAATAAAATCTAGCGGTTCTCCGCTTGGTGAATATGTTAAAGGAAAAATATTCTACGGTGTGAAAACTGGACTTAACGAAGCATTTGTGATTGATGAGGAAATCAAGAATAAACTTATTTCCGAAGACCCAAAATGCAAAGAATTAATAAAACCTTTTTTAGCTGGTAGAGATATTAAGCGATATGGATCACCTAGAGCAGAAAGATACCTCATTTTTACACGACGAGGTATTGATATTAAGAAGTATCCTTCAATTGAAAAATATCTATCCGGATTCAAAGAATCCCTTATGCCAAAGCCATCTACCTTCAAGGGCTCTGTTTGGAAAGGAAGAAAACCTGGAAGTTATAAATGGTACGAGATACAAGATACGGTTGATTACTATTTAGAATTTGAAAAGCCAAAGATTATTGTTCCTGCTATAGTCCAAAATGCTTCATATGCATATGATGCAAAGTCGATATATTCAAATGATAAAACCTCTATCATTCCCACAACTAATCTCTATTTACTTGGTTTGTTGAATTCAAAGGTGTGTGATTTTGTCATGCATAGGATATCTTCGACCAAGCAAGGTGGGTATTATGAATATAAACCGATGTATCTTGAACAGCTTCCCATCCACACGATTGATTTTACAAACGAAACAGAGAAAGCTCGTCACGCCCACATCGTAAATCTGGTAGAGCAAATGTTGAAAGTGAAGGAAGAACTTGCATCAGCGAAATTAGACTCAGATGTCCAGCGGCTTGAACTCCGCTGCGCCACACTTGACCGCCAAATAGATGAAGCGGTGTATGAGTTGTATGGGCTGACGGAGGAGGAGATAAGGATTGTGGAAGGAAAATGATGCTAAAGCATATAGCATTTTTTATTCAGCCGCATAAAACACCAGACTCCTGTCTGGTGATGCAGCGGCAGCCCGAAGGGCTCATGCAAGGTTGTCGCATGTAACATTAAAGAAGCCCCCAGCTCCTGCTGGGGGAGATTCACTCTTAGTCAGTTGACTTGGCGAAGCCATCGAGACTGTGTAAAAAGTCCATTTGTCACTCTGAGCGTAAGCGAAGAGTCTCGTTTTTCATTCAGATTCTTCACTTCGTTCAGAATGACATACCCATGTTTTGAGTTTTTACACAGTCTCCATCCCTTTGGGACAGGTTGCGTACCAAGATTCGCAGATATAAAGTGGCGCAAAGCACCATCAAGCAAACAGCATGATCTGCGGCTACCAAGATAAACGGAAGAAGAGAGAAAGATTCGAGAAATACTTATATATATCATTCCAATAATACTTTGCATTTCCGGGAGATTATGGTTAAACTTTTAAGGTTAGTAGCCATCTAAATTACAGAATAAAATCAAAAATATGGCGCAGAAAACGGATTTCGAGCTTATTGAAGCTTTTAACAACGGCGATGTCTTGGGCTTCAACGAGCTTGTCAGGCGTTATCAGGAAAAAGTATATTGGATTGCGCGAAGAACTGTCGGGTCTCATCAAGACGCCGATGATGTTGTTCAGGATGTTTTTATTCGTGTTTATAACGGTTTAAAAAATTTCAGGGGTGACGCGAATATTTATACATGGCTGTATCGAATCACAGTCAATGTTTCCCTGAATGCAATACGCAAGAAACGGATAAAGGAATTTATCCCGTACGATGAATTGCTGGAAGGATTGTTGCCGGGCAGTTCACAGGCTGATGATCTTTCCCAGAAAATAGGACATGGAGAAAAGGTAGTATCAAAGAAAGGAGT
>CAZFQL010000033.1:0-7621 GCA_964520905.1 uncultured Chlorobiaceae bacterium
ATTGCTTTCCTTTGGATGCACCCTATAGCTGTTGAACATGCCTGACGCACATAAAAAAACCCCGCCATTTTGATGACCGGGGTTTTCTTCTAACTTACGAGGTACTAAATACTTATCGAGTTTTTTAGTACATGTCGCCCATGCCGCCGCCATGAGGCATTTGGGGCATTGATTTTTCTTTTTCGGGTTTCTCGACAATTGTCGCTTCGGTCGTCAGCAGTAATCCTGCGACGCTGGCAGCGTTCTCGAGAGCGATACGGGTAACCTTGGTCGGGTCGATAACACCAGCCGCGATAAGGTTCTCGTACTTCTCGGTCTGTGCGTTGAAGCCGTAATCGTCTTTGCCTTCCTTCACTTTATTCACGATGACAGCTCCTTCCAAACCGGCATTGGCGACAATTATACGGATCGGCTCTTCGAGCGATTTACGGATGATATCGATACCGATCTGCTGATCTTCATTTTCGGGTTTCAGGGAATCAAGCTTGGATTGCACCCGGAGATAAGCAACTCCACCACCCGGAACGATACCTTCTTCAACTGCCGCGCGTGTTGCATGGAGTGCATCTTCAACACGTGCTTTCTTTTCCTTCATCTCGACTTCGGTCGCGGCACCGACTTTCAACACGGCAACACCACCCGAGAGTTTTGCAAGGCGTTCCTGCAGTTTCTCTTTGTCATAATCGGATGTGGTTTTTTCGACCTGGGCTTTGATTTCGTTGATACGCTTTTTGATATCATCCTTCTTGCCCGCGCCTTCGACAATCGTTGTGTTGTCTTTATCGATGCTGATTTTCTTCGCCGTACCGAGAGAAGAGAGCTGAGTGTTTTCCAGTTTGAATCCCTTTTCATCGGAGATAACAGTACCACCCGTGAGAACTGCGATATCTTCGAGCATCGCTTTGCGGCGGTCACCGAAGCCCGGTGCTTTTACCGCTGCGACACGGAGAGTTCCGCGGAGTTTATTGACGACCAATGTTGCAAGTGCTTCACCTTCAATATCCTCGGAGATAATAAGACCCGCACGACCGGCTTGAGCAATTTTCTCCAATATCGGCAGAAGGTCTTTCATGACGCTGATCTTCTTGTCATAGATAAGGATATAAGGATCTTCAAGTTTGGTTTCCATCGTATCCGCATCGGTCACGAAATAGGGAGAAAGATAACCGCGATCGAACTGCATACCTTCCACCCACTCGACAGTTGTTTCCGTTCCCTTCGCTTCTTCTACCGTGATGACGCCGTCTTTGCCGACACGTTCCATCGCATTAGCGATCAACTCACCGATAGTACGATCGTTGTTGGCAGAGATTGAACCCACCTGTGCGATTTTTTCTTTATCATCACCGACCGTTTTACTGATCTTCTTAAGTTCTTCAACGATTTTTGCAACGGCTAGATCGATACCGCGTTTAAGATCCATCGGATTTGCGCCTGCTGTAACGTTCTTCATTCCTTCGCGAACGATCGCCTGCGCGAGAACGGTTGCAGTAGTTGTTCCGTCGCCTGCGACATCGGATGTCTTGCTGGCAACTTCGCGCACCATCTGCGCACCCATATTCTCTATTGGATCTTCAAGCTCGATTTCCTTTGCAACTGTCACGCCGTCTTTTGTTACGGTCGGCGCGCCGAATTTCTTATCGATAACAACATTCCGTCCCTTTGGACCGAGCGTTGCTTTTACGGCATCGGCAAGTTTATCGACACCGCGCTTCAAAGCGGCTCTTGCTTCTGCATCGTAGGTAATTATTTTTGCACCCATATTAATTCAACTCCTATTATAATTTAATTTGTATGATTTCATTTTATTAAACAACGGCAAAGATATCGGACTCTCGCATGATCAAATATTCCTGACCATCGATGGTAACTTCCGTGCCCGAATATTTTCCATAGAGAACCTTATCTCCAACTTTGAGATCCAGCGGTATCAATTTGCCATCATCCGCCTTCCGACCCTGACCAACGGCAACAACTTCACCAATCACGGGTTTCTCTTTAGCAGTGTCGGGCAGTATAATTCCTCCCTTTGTCTTCTCTTCAGCCTGAGAAGGCTTAATTACAACACGATCACTTAATGGTTTAATTTTCATAAGTATAGCTCCTATAAGTTATTTAATATCAATAGTTAATCAGTTAAGTTCTTTGTTGAAAATACCACTTCGAAATGAAGTAAAGCCAGTCCAGATTAGCACTCCTTAAGAACGCATAAATATATGCAAATCCGCTGATAAAATCAAGAATTGAGGAAACGCCTCTTCGGGCGATTTTGCATAAATTGATTATTGATGAACTTTTAGCTTTAAACAACTCAAACGATGTGCCAAAGAAGAAACTTTGATATTTGAATGATTTTAATGATTGAATAAATAGTCGGAAGATTTTAGTGACTTTTTGTCACAGAATTAAAAAATATTTCAGGAATGTTTTGACAGGTTGGCAAATAACTGTCAGGTTGTGGTTTTGCGGAGTCGCGACACCCTTATCCGCTTTTCAATTCATCTGTAATTGTTCCTTATACATCCTTGTGTTTATTAATTATGTTTCCTTTCATCCTATATCTCGGACAACCTTCTATGATCAGAACAAACTCTCCACGTGGTGAATGCTTGCTAAAATGCTCAATCATGTCGGTGATTCTGCCTTGAGTCGTCTCTTCAAATTTCTTCGTCAATTCGCGTGAGATGGAAATATTTCGATCACCGCAATATTCCTTTAAGTCTGCAAGAGTTCTCATCAGCCGATGTGGTGATTCATACAATATGACTGTTTCTTTTAATAGGCATATTTCTTCAAACATTGTCTTCCTCCCTTTTTTACTCGGAAGGAATCCGATAAATACAAAACGATTTGTCGGCAGACCGCTGGCAATGAGTGCGGAAAGAAATGCAGTAGGACCCGGTACAGCGACAACCGGTATTTGCTCTTCGACAGCTTCGTGAATTATACGATATGCCGGATCGGATATGCCGGGCGTACCGGCGTCCGACACGAGACCGATGGAAGACCCGGCTTTCAGTTTCGCTATCAACTCCGGCGTACGGCGAATTTCATTATAGCTGAAATAACTCAGCATCGGTTTACTGATCTTGTAATGATCGAGAAGAATTTTTGTCTTTCGTGTGTCTTCAGCGGCGATCAGATCGACACCTGATAGAATATTTACAGCACGGATGGACATATCTTCAAGATTCCCAATGGGTGTGCTGACAATGTAGAGCGTACCACGCTGGATCGCTTCACTCATATTTCGTTTTTCTTCACAGATGAATTATCCGAGTTTAGCTATGAGCGAAGGACGACGTTTAAATTCATTCTGACTTATCAGACCACGAACTTTTTCGATAAAACCTTTCTCGAATCCCTGCTTCAACAACTCGTCATCTTTTAATTTCTTATCAATCATAGCATTCAAAAGCTGGTCAACGCGTTTATATGAAAATCCAAGCTCCCCTTCATCGGTTTGACCTTCCCAGAGATCGGCACTCGGTTTTTTATCGATGATGCGTCTTGGAATATTCAATGCTTCAGCCAACTGCCATATTTGTGTTTTATATAATTCACCAATCGGATTGATTGCACAGGCAGTATCGCCGAAGAGTGTGCCGTAACCCAATAAGATTTCAGTCTTATTGCTCGTACCAATAACCAATCCTCGTTCTCTCGCCGAAACATCATAAAGCACGATCATACGCTGGCGCGCCATTATATTGCCTTTGCGTATGGAATTCATTTCGCCTGCCCGCCCGACATAAGCATCGACCATCGGAGTAATTTCAACAGTTTCCGATCTAATGCCGAGTTGTTCAATTACAATTTTCGCATCAGTGATGCTTTCAGGACTGCCTGACTTGTACGGCATGAGGATAGCAAAAACATTATCCTTACCCAATGCCTCGGCTGCAAGATATGTAACGACTGCTGAATCAACTCCTCCTGATAATCCTACAATTCCTTTAGTAAGTCCGGTTTTTGCAACTTCGGTACGGATGAAATCTATAAGGATTTTTTTGATGGTATCGGAATTTATTTGAAGGTTTGTCATTTTTACCATTAATATGCGATATTTCTTTTCAAAGATAGTGAAAACTCACACTGAATTCAACTTCTTGACTTTCCCCTCAAACTTTGGTAAGTTTTATTAAGAATATTCCGATAATCAAACAGATCAATATTGCAAATCTAATGAAAACTCTTCTTTCGATACTATCTTTCATTTTTATCATAACTTGTAGTTCCATTGCCCAGCAGGCACAGATTGGCAAACTCCTGAGCAAACAATTACCTGCAATGAATAATAACGATGATATCATTGTCTTGGTATACTTTACCGACAAGGGCAACATTACCAAATTCAAATCGAGCATGTCGGCTAATTTTATTTCTGAGCGTTCCATAACCCGGCGAATGAAAGTACGGAACAATACTAATATCATCGACGAGCGTGATTATCCCCTCGAACACTCCTATGTTCACGCGGTATCAAGCCGGGTACTACGAGTCCGGCATGAGTTGAAATGGTTTAACGCGGTAAGCGTAGTTGCAACGAAACAGCAGATTGAAACGCTGCGATCTTTATCATTTGTAAAAGAGATCGAGATGGTGGGAAGATGGAAAAAGAAAATTGACGACGAAATAGAATCTCCGATCAAAGACGCTTCACAACAACCGGTAACAAACGGAATTACATCTCTCGATTACGGAACATCATTCACTCAGGTAAATCAAATAAATGTACCAACGGTGCACAACCTCGGTATATACGGACAAGGTGTTGTAGTTGGTGTGTTCGATAACGGTTTTCGGATTCTTAATCATGAATCATTCGCAGCAATGAATATCATCGCTCAACACGATTTTGTAGATCACAAAGAGAGTGTGATTCCATACAATACGAGCACGGTTTTCGGATCACATGGAGTGAATACACTTTCTACAATCGGCGGATATAAACCGGGACAGTTGATAGGTCCGGCATTCAAATCGGATTATATTCTTGCACGAACAGAGAACGATTCGAGCGAAACACCGATTGAAGAAGATAATTGGGCGGCGGCAATCCAATGGGCTGACAGTATCGGAGTGGATGTGACAAGTACATCGCTCGGCTATCTGACTTATGATGCGCCATATACAAGCTGGACCTGGGCAGATTTGGACGGCAACACGACATTGGTAACAAAAGCCGCCGATCGTGCTGTTAGTTTGGGAATTGTTGTTGTTAATTCAGCCGGAAATTCCGGCGCCGGTGACGGCATCCATAATACACTTGGCGCACCTTCGGATGGCGATAGCGTTATTGCCGCCGGTGCTGTTTACTCAAACGGCACACGAACCTCTTTCAGTTCAGTTGGACCTACAGCCGATGGACGCATCAAACCGGATATCATGGCTATGGGCTCGGGAGTAAAAGTTGCAAGCTCGACTAATACGACGGGATACGGTTTGGCAAGCGGGACATCATTTTCCTGTCCGCTATCCGCGGGTGTTGCGGCGCTTATTCGGTGCGCCAATCCCAATCTCACACCTATGCAGGTGCGAGATGCTATGCGTCAGACGGCAAGCCAGGCGGCTGCACCTGACAACCTGATGGGCTGGGGAATATTAAATGCGGACAGCGCTATTAAATATTTCGGCGCACTGCATATGGGTCGAATCAGCGGTAATGTTTTCCACGATCTAAATGGTAACGGTGTTAAAGATACCGGTGAGCCGGTAATCTCAGGACAAAAGATATATCTCACAGGAACAATAACCGATTCTACTACAACAAATGTCGATGGAAATTATTCCTTCGATAGTCTTGCCATTGGCACTTATTCGATTACGGAGAACATTCCAATCGGATGGATAGAATCGGTACCGGCATCAGCATATTCAATCAATCTTCTGCACGGTATCGATACTGCCGGAATCAATTTCGGAAACTTTCAACTCGCCGCAGTGCATGGTATAGCATTCAACGACACAAACCATAACGGAGTTAGAGATACGGGGGAACCCGGATTGTCAAATTGGGTTTTGAGACTTTCCGGACCAACATCTTACCGTACAACAACTGATGGTGATGGAAATTTCACATTCACAGA
This sequence comes from uncultured Chlorobiaceae bacterium, assembly GCA_964520905.1. Classification (GTDB taxonomy): domain Bacteria; phylum Bacteroidota; class Ignavibacteria; order UBA10030; family SZUA-254; genus JAGVIE01. Next base: position 6,090 of record CAZFQL010000033.1, read on the forward strand.
TATTGGCGCCGGCACATACACACTCTCGGAGAGCGCTCAGGTCGGATGGTTCCAGACTATCCCGTTAAATTACGGTTCATATTCAATCTCGATGACCAGCGGACTTGATACAAGCGGTTTTGTTTTTGGTAATTATTATTTCCCCGACTCAACATACCAAATTATTCTCGGCTGGAATTTGCTATCATTACCCAAAAAAGTAACCGATCACGATCGATATTCTATATATCCTTCCGCGGTATCCGATGCATGGATATACAAGAATTCATATATTCCACTCGACACTATACCTGAAAAGGATGCCTTCTGGTTAAAATCCAATCAAAGCCAAAATGTAATTATCGACGGCACACCACGACTATTAGATACTCTCGATGTTGTTGCAGGATGGAATATGATAGGAACATTATCTGTCCTAATACCGCGAAAGACAGTAATTCAAATTCCTGATAGCATTATAACATCCGAATATTTTCCTTGGTTTTGTTGCGAGTATGTCCCTGACACATCTTTAAGACCGCATTATGGTTATTGGGTTAAAGCCAAATCGAGTGGAAAGCTTGTGCTAAATGGATTAGGAGGCACACAAGTAACTTCTGTGAGTGAACACGATGAAAAAACACCGACGCCACCCAACAGCATAACGATAGAGGATAAGATTGGAAATAAACGCGAACTTTATTGGTCGTTTGACTCGGAACTAAAAAAATATCTCCCGAAGTTTGAGCTTCCACCACCTCCGCCGGACGGAGTATTTGATGTACGCTTCGCAGGTGGATACCGCCTTGCATTGGCTGATAATGAACGGCTAAAAGATTTTCCAATCCTAATTTCCTCCTGTGAATATCCTATAACAATCGGATGGAAGATGGATGATGAAAGCCGCAAAGCATTACTGATTATTGATGGAAAAGAAATTGCATTAGATCAGGAAGGAACAACCAAGATTGGCAATCCAACATCTGATATCCGGCTCCGGCTCTTTTCGGCTCCAACATCTGATTTGCCGAAAGAATTTGCTTTAGAGCAAAATTACCCGAACCCGTTCAACCCATCTACTGTAATCAATTACCAATTGCCTGCCGAAAATTACGTAACACTGAAAATCTACAACATCTTTGGACAGGAAGTGACAACCTTGGTTGATGGAATGCAGGAGGCAGGATACAAATCTGTGGAGTTTGAAGCACGTAATCTTGCAAGCGGAGTGTATTATTACAAACTAACGGCTGGTGCTTCGACAAGTTCAGCATTCATCGATGTGAAGAAGATGATCGTAATCCGCTAAATCTGGAGAATAATCCGGCTTGCGAAGAATTAACACCGGGGGAGGCACAGGGAGAAATTGATTCTTTATGTAATTTTATCAGAATCTCCATTTATTGAATCTATCCTCACCTGGGCATGAGTTCGTTCATTTTTCATTTAATAATTGATGTTACGCAAAACTCATTTTTCTTCTGATTATGATTACGGTACAAAGTCCCGTAGGTCACAAAGTGATGGAGACTGTGTAAAAACTCCGGCACGGG
>CAZFQL010000034.1:0-5145 GCA_964520905.1 uncultured Chlorobiaceae bacterium
ATGCATGCTCCGTTCAGATCGTCAGTATGCGGTGCGGTTCATCCACAAACAGCAGGTAGCATTCGACCGGACGGCCGCTGAAGAGTCCCTGCAGGATGGCGCGGTAGCGGATCATCTGGGGGCGGTACTTGTCGGCAAGATGGCCGACGCGTCCCGTCTTGAAGTCGATGAGGGTGATGCGGTCGGGGGAGATGATGAGCCGGTCGACGATGCCGAACGAGCGGGTATCCGAGAGGTGCTGTTCTGTGAGCACGGTCCCTGGACGGAAGATGATCTCACGCGCCTTCTCCTCGTGCAGAAACCGGTCGATAGCGGCAAGTTCCTCTTCGGCGAGGTCGCTCTGGGCTATCGATCTGTGATCGCCGGTGAGCCTGGCGAGCGCTTCATGGATGCGCAGGCCGCGTTCAATCCCCGCCTCGATAGCGGCCGAGTGAAGCATCGGGTCCATTTCATCTCTGTCTGCCTTGTCGACGAAGAATTCGGCGAGGTCTGGCGCTGTCAGCATCTCGTGCTCGGAGGGTCGTGGTTTCTCAAGACCGTAGTCATGCCGCCAGCCGAATTCGGTCCGCTCGGCGTCCGGTATCGTTCTTTCGGCGGTGCGATACATCCGTTCGCTGAACCCTTTGAGTTTTCCCTCCTTATCGGCCCGCAGGAGGATCGTCAGACTTTGCACAGCACGGGTCGTAGCGACATAGAGGAGGTTCGCCGTCTCCTCAGCCTTTTCTTCTTTTAACGCTGTCGCTGCCGCCGCAATGGCGTCTGCCCCTGCAATCGGGCCGGTGGCGAGAAAAGCGATCTCGCCTTTATCCAGGTCGAGCGGACAGCCGTCGTCCGGGTGCCGTATCTCGGGGGGCTTGTCGAGTCCCTCTTTCCAGAACAGGAAAACATGGCGAAATTCAAGACCCTTGGTGCCGTGAATCGTGGCAAGTTTCACCCGGTCGGCGTGCTCTCCATCGGGTACGGTGATGAGGTGCGACATCTCCAGCAGATAGCGCAGGAAGGCGGCGGCGTCGGGGCGATTGAAGTAACGCTCCGCCTCGTCCCACAGCGTCTCGATGAGCACGCGCGGAAAATAGGGCAGGAGGTCGCGCAGGGCGGCGGCAAATTGCGCGAAACGGTGGGGCCGGGGCGCCGTGCTGACAGTCCCGGCAAGTCGTGCGAGGGCGGCAGTCAGTGCTTCGTCATAGCCCAGTGTCGAGAGGGCTCGGGGGATGAAGCGGCCGTCGTGTTCAGTGAAAAGGGCGACGAGCGACAGATAGAGAGCCGTCCCCTCGCGGAACGACAACAACTCGCGTCCACGGAGCCCGGAGGTGAGTATCCCTGCCTGTGCCAGCGCCGTTGCAACCTTGTCCATATGGGCGTTGGTACGGCACAGGACCGCCATGTCGCCCCACGCGCATCCGGACTCCTCCTGTTTTCGCACGATGGCCTCTGTGAGCCTTTCATACGCCGGACCATCGCCCGTACTGCAAAGCGCCGGTATGACCGCCACCTCGGAGACGCCGCTGTAGGGATGCTTCGGTTCTTCGGGCGGCGTCTGCCGATGCATCTTATCGGTTCCCGCAAACAGGCCGGCAACCAGATGGTTGAAGAAGGCGATGAGAAGCGGGGTCGAGCGGTAGTTGTGAGGCAGCGGCTCGGTGGCCATCTGCCCGCTCCGGACAAAGGGGGCGAGCCATGCCTTCAAGTGGCCGGGCGCCGCATCCCGCCACTGGTAGATCGACTGTTTCCAGTCTCCCACGAGGAAGAGCGACTGTTCCCCTTCGGCATTCTCCCCCACGCCGCCGAGGATATCCTCGAGGAGCGGCCGGAGGAGATCAAGCTGCATCTTCGAAGTGTCCTGGAACTCATCGAGGAGCAGATGCTCCGTCCGGTGGAACCCGAGTTCGTAGAGGCGCGCCATGAAGAGCGGCCGGTCGGGACTGCCGGGGCCGTCCAGGGCGATAAGCGCCCGGGGGACATCGTCGAAATAGAGGCGGCCGAGTCTTTCCTTCTCCACGGCGAGCAGCTCCGCGCGCAGCGCGCTGAAGCGCTTGAGAAGGGCGCTGCGCAAGCGTTTGGTGTTGATGAGATGATCGGCGATCAGAAGGCGCATCGGGGGGTAAAGTTTCTGCAGCGTGGTGTAGGCTGAAGTCTTGAGATCGGAGGCAGCCACCTTTACATCCGCCACATCAGATTTGAGGAACAGCGCTCTATCAAGGTTCGCCTCTCCGATTGGTTGGAGCAGGGGTCCGACCACCTGTGTGCGCAGATTCCCCGTCGTTTCCTTTGCGACCGTCTGTATTTGCTCCTGCAATCTCTCGTAATCGGCGACTATGCGTGCCTGTCTTCTCTTGAGTTCATCAAGCAGGCTGTCGGGACACTCCCATGCCGCCAACGCATCTTTGCCCTTGTCCAGGGCTTCGATAAGCGACTCGGGCTGCAGGTTGAGGATGCGCGCCGCGATCAGGATACTTTCGATGTCGGAGAGGATGCGTGGATGTTGGAAAAAACGCTCGTCGGCGCTCGCGGTGATGAGCGCCATTTCTTGCTCGTCGGCCATCTGCGGCACATACTCCTCTGTCGCGAGGAACTGGTGAAAGAGCGCATCTATGGTCGAGAAATGCACCTTGGCGGCTCGCATGATGAACCGAAGTTTCTCGGTTGCGCTCTCAGTCTCTTTGTCGATCTCTTCGAGTATCCGTTTTTCCATCTCGGCCGCTGCGGCGCGGGTGAAGGTGGCTGCGACGACGAGCGCCGTATCGCGTTCGATATGGCGGCGCACCTCTTTGGTCAGACGGAAGGTCTTGCCGGAGCCGGCCGAGGCGGTGACGAAGAGGCTTTTCACCATGGGCGACCTCCCGTCCGGTAGAGGTCGGGCTTGAGGCAGAGCGCCTTATAAGAGCAATAGAGACAGCATTCGGCACGGCAGTTGGGGGTAAAGCGCTCCGCTCCCAGCATCCGGTCGAGCCGCTGCGCAATGCGTTCCATCGTCAAGTCGCGGTCGGCCAGTTCCGTCTCTGCGAGTTTGCCTTCATAGTCACCGCGCACATTCGGCCGCAGAAAGATATAGGCTGCGTCGAGCGAGCCGGGGGTCGCCGTTCCGCTGTGCAGGGCGAGATAGGCATAGATGAGAAGCTGGAACCGTTCGTCGAACGAGTTGGGTTCTTCGACCAGCTCGGCCAGCCGAACCTTTTCGGAGAGCTTTTTCTTTTCCTTGTATTTCAGGTCGGCGATCAGCAGTTTTCCCGCATGACGCTGCAGCCGGTCGATCCGCCCCTTGATGTGGTAACGGCCGTCGCCGAAGGGGGCGGTCAGATCGAGTTCGGCCGCTGTCACTTCATCGGAAAAGAGGATCTGCATCCCCTGTTCCCGCTCCCATGCGGCGATATCGGTCAGATAGCTGCGGACTATCGCCTTGCGGACGGCATGGTCGGGGAGTTTTGCACGCAGTTCCGCGTCGCGCTCCCACCTCTCTTCAAACAGTGCCTGCCACCGCTCGATTGCCGGGCGATGATCCTTCAGTTTTGCGAAGAAGTGGTGGAGGAAGTTCCCGATGAGGAGATTGGCATGCTCTTCGTCTTTGAAGCAGGGAGGCGGCGTCACCGCTTGTATCTGTTCAAGGATGAAACGGTACGGACAGGTGAAAAAGAGACTCAGCGAACTGAAGGACCACTTGTGCCTCCGGAGTTTCTCGCTCAGTTCATCGGTATTCTCTATCGCAGGGTTGCCGACCGGCGCGTACAGAGGCGTCGGAGCCAAAATCCGCTTCACCGGTTTTTTGCCGAATTCGGTAGCGAGAAACGAGAAATGGGCCGACGGCGCCTCTCCATTCGCCTGGTCGTAGAGGGCGGCGATGTGGGCCGTGCAGCCAAACGAAAGGAACTGCCGTAATGCGAGGTCGTCGGCCTCGAACTGCGCCCGATGGATGCGCGGCAGATGGATCAGGTTCAGGTAGGGGCCTCTGAAGGGCTTACGCGGGAAAATATCGCTGTTCATCGGCAGTATGACGGCTCGCTGGTAGGGGATGCCGGTCGCGTCGCCCATCCCCACTACCTGTATCGGTGCACTGCGCTTGCCGCGCAGGTGCAGTCTCTTTGCGGCGATGAGGTACTCGGAAAGCGGTGACCATTCCTCGCCCATCAGTGGGCGGAGCCGCACAAGTTCGTCGCACAGCGTGATCGCCGCTTCGAAGGCGGCGCGGTTCGCCTCGTCGAGTTCATTCCACCGGGCGGTGAGCTCGGCGACGAGCCCCCGTCGCCCGGCCTCCAGCCCCTCACCGGCGCGGATCGCATCGCGCAGACGGTGCGCCGCCGCGAAGTGGGCGAAGGGGAGCCACGGCACAAAGTTGACCCGGCCGCCGAGCGGCCGGAAGAGGAGTTCCCACAGATAAAACGCGAGCGTTTCGTCGAGCGGCACGATGAAGAGCTGTCCCGCATCGCTGCGCGGTCGTTGCAGAAAGGCGCTGATCTCATGGGCGAGGAGCGCCGGCAGGGCGGCCCGTTCGGCGATTTCTGTAAAACACACCCCCTCGCCGGTGTCACGCCGTTCGGCGACACCGATATGCCTGACGAGCGATAAGGCTGTTTCGTAGTCGGGCGGCTCTTTCGGCATGTGGGGGCCGAAGATGGGCGCGTCGACAAAGAGCCGGTCGCGCGGGATACGGCTGAAAAAGCGCTGGTTCACCGGGGTCATGAGCGGCAGACCGGCGAAAATCTCGCTGTCGCGCGGCGCGAGGTCGGCGAATCGCGCCTCTTCGAACGGCGGGTAGAACCGCCCTTCGGCGGCAAGGAGGGCGCGGAACGCTTCCATCACAGCAAAGAACCGATCTATCCGATCGAGCTGCTCGGGGCCGATGCGGTCAAGGACGCACAGCTCCTCGATGCCCACCGAGAACTTGGAAATAGCGGTGAGGAACGAGAGGAGCCGCTGGGTGTCTGCCGGGGGCAGGGAGGCGCCCTGTTCCCGGCGCCGGAGCGCATGGAAACGGAGAAATGCCTCATCTTCCGGCACGGCGATGCGGCCGTTCGCCTCGGCGATGCGGCGGGTCTTGTAGTCGTCGAAGGAAAGGATGGTCGGGAGGAGACCGCCGATCCCGGTATGAACGAGGTGGTGCAAGAGGTCGCGGCCGCGGCCCGTCATCGAGATGACGGTGAACCGGCTCAT
>CAZFQL010000035.1:0-5074 GCA_964520905.1 uncultured Chlorobiaceae bacterium
ATTCATGCACAGGGGACTTTCACCCCATTAGTTCACGCCCGTGCCGGGCGTACACAAGCACTCCAGCGGACGGGATAAAACCCCCGCCGCTGAGTTTGGTCGTTAGGCGCGCAGGAGAGACACAATGGATCGAAACCTATTTTTTGACAGACTCATCACGCTGCTGGGTGAAACTGGCAGAGAAGCAATCTACCCGTGTATTGCCGATCTGGTTGTGAACGGGATTCATGTATCCCGCTTCGCCCCATCCGATCATGTACCCAACCGCCAGGACGTCACGCAACACCTATCGATGTGGTGCAGGTATGCTTGCCTGAGCGAAGAAGCGTGCCGTACATGGCTCTGCGACTATGCGGTGTCAATGCTCTCGCCGTTGTCAAACTCATCTCCGTCCGGTATCCGCCACAGCACGAAATCCAATGTGAAGTATATATACTCGAGCAACCGTCCGTTTATCTGCGAGCGCGAGGGCAATGAGTTTCGAGCAGAGTGCAGCAAAGCGTGTCGTGTCTACAGCGAAATGGCGAGCAAGGCCGCAACAACGGAAGCCGCTTCCTTGGTCGCGATAGACCATCAACATGCTGTGGCTCCCTCAACAATAGCGACACCCTCGGTGAAGGAAGTCTACCGCGAGCAGTTTCGGTCCGCCATGCAGTTCGTTTCGTGCGAGTTGGCAAAAGGAACGAGGAAAATCGGTATTCTGGACCTTCTCCAACAACAAGGCATGAAGACCAGAACAGGGCGAGAATGGACGTATGGCATTATAGTCTCTGAAATCCAAAAGCTCGGATACAAGCACCAGCAGGAAACGGCGGGTGGGCAAGCTGGAGAATCGGATGGAATGACGGTGACGCCAAACGTCAGCGTCGGAACCTAGCGTCGCTTCCGCGCCGCAGGTTCAACGCTGACGTTCGGACAAAAGAAAATCCACGCGCGAGGAACACCGGTGCGAGTTTTTGTAACAGGCGTGAGTTGTGTCGGCAAGACGACGGTCGGCAGAACACTGGCGGAGCTTCTGGGTGTGAAGTTTTTCGATCTGGACCACGAGATCGAGACCTTCTTCGGGACGAGTATCGAGCGACTGCAGACCAAGTTCCTTACGATCCACTCCTATCGAAAGGAGGCAGCGAAGGCACTGGTTCATCTGCTGAATCGTCCGGATAGCCGGGACAGCGTGATAGCCCTGCCACCGAGTGGACTGATGGGAGGGTATCTGCAAGTCGTAAAGAAGTCCGCTGGCACTACCATCGCACTATACGACAAGCCGGAGAATATCCTGGAGAGGATCAGGTTCTACGACATAGACTCGAAGCTGATAGAGAAAGAGCTGACCACTCACGAGAAGCGCATGTACCGGAAAGAGATCAAGAAGGACATCACCTTCTTCCGCAAGACATACGAACGGGCACATTTGCAGGTTGACATCTCGGATCTTAATATTAAGCAAGCGGCCGGCAAGGTGAAAGAGGCCTTGAAAGTGATCGACAAAGAGGCAAGGGAGAAGGTGAGGTCCGAACAAGTGCATGCACGCGGACGGGGAATCGCTGGCACGCTTCCCCGCCGCTGATGCGGGCGTTAGTCGCGACACGATGTCGCGTGTTTATATGTGCTTGAAATAGCAGCATATTTTAAGAACCTGGTATGTCCCTGCCAGCTCCCTACGCAAGCGTGCTACCGTTGCGCTGATGACGGGGTGCGGAGCCTTGTGGACAAAGTACCGAATCGGGTCTGAATGGCGACAGGATGACCCCTCCGGAAGCTCCATCCGGTTAAGGGCAAGGGAAGGACAATATGGCGAGATTAAACAAAGAGACGTACGCGCCGTCAGGCGAGCGACAGACCTACGGGAGCTAATAGGTCGAAGGCATGCTTCCTTGTGTTTGCATGCGTGGTTAGGTTGCAGATTGCTAACGCATCTGCACGGGATCGTGATACCACCGGCGTTCAGGCTCCGCCTAAGTTGTCCACGAAGTAACCACGTGGAACGTGGAAAAGTCATAACTCCGCCAGGCGCAACGCCTGGCAAGCGAACCGTAAGGCAGGCCCAAGGAGGGATGACAGGGAGAGGTCGGAAGAAGCAAAGGCTGTCCTGTAGCGGGACAGATAGGGCATGAAAGATGGCCCAACGCGAAAATCGGGGCCATCGGCACCGGTGAACCGCGTGCCCACGTCCGACAGGTGTTTCGTTGCGAGAGAATCTGGAGAACCTTCGAAGGTGGGAAAGCAAATGACGGCTTCGGCTGGTGCGCCTATCAATGACGCGACAATATGGCAAGGGATCGATTGGGATCTTGCCCGTGGCGAGGTGAGACGGCTCCAAATGCGTATCGCAAAGGCTGTACAGGAAAGGCGGTGGAACAAGGTTCGCGCCTTGCAACACCTGCTTACCAGCTCGTTCTACGCCAAGGCAATGGCTGTGAAACGGGTAACCTCAAACAAAGGAAAGAAAACCCCTGGCGTTGATGGCGTGTTGTGGAAAGGCGTCAGGGCCAAAGGGCAGGCGATCCTAAACCTGCACCGACGTGGTTACAAGCCGCAGCCACTCAGGCGGATATACATTCCAAAGAAGAACGGCAAGAAACGACCCTTGAGTATCCCTACAATGAAGGATCGCGCCATGCAGGCGCTATACAAGTTGGCCCTGGCGCCTGTCGCAGAAACCACCGCCGATCGGAACTCTTATGGGTTCCGGGAGGGCAGGGGTTGCGCGGATGCCATTGCCGCTGGCTTCAATGCGCTCAACAAGCCGAACTCGGCGACCTGGGTGCTCGAAGGGGACATCACGGGCTGTTATGATAACATCAGCCATGAATGGTTGCTTGCAAACATTCCCATGGATCGAGTCGTTCTTCGCAAGTGGCTTGAGGCGGGCTACAGGGAAGAAAATCGCCTGTACCCCTCCCACAAAGGAACTCCCCAAGGCGGGATAGTAAGTCCCGCTCTCGCGAATATGACCCTCGACGGAATGGAACGGGCTGCCCGTGAAGCAGTTCCTCGGCGGTCGCGAGTCAATTTCGTCCGGTATGCCGATGACTTCATCATCACCGGCAAATCAAGGCAAATCTTGGAAAATCAGATTAAGCCTTCGGTCGAAAAGTTTCTGGCGGAACGTGGCCTGACTCTGTCACCAGAGAAGACCATGATCACCTATATCAAGGACGGTTTCACTTTTCTCGGCCAAACCTTCCGCAAGCATGGCAAGACATTGCACATCACGCCAGCCAAGGAGGGAGTCCTCGCCCTCATCCGGAAGGTAGGAGAGCTGATCCGTACCCACGTCAGCACACCGATGCCGATTCTGATCAAGAAGCTGAACCAAACGCTTCGCGGTTGGGGCAATTACCACCGCCATGTGGTGGCATCGGAAGCATTTTCTCGTATTGATACGTATATCTATGAAGAACTTTGGCGGATGATCCGTTGTCGACACTCGGGCAAGTCCGAAAGATGGCTGGCCAAGAAATACTGGCTGGCTGCCGGACGCAGATGGGTGTTTACGGCAACGGGCGACACCAAGAAAGGCAAACGACTTTACGAAGTCGTGCGCCTCAGCTCCATAGGCATACGACGATACATCAAGGTCAAGGCCGATGCAAATCCTTATCTGCCGGAATATGCCGAATATTTTTGGCGACGCCGGCATGATAAAGAATCGCGTCTGCTTCCGGCGATGTCAGCACGGGAGTATCGGGCCATGACCGCCGGAGTTTGAGATGTAGAGCCGGGGCACCCAACAAGGGGGTCCTTCAGAAATGCTTGAGCCGTATGAAGGGAAACTTTCACGTACGGTTCTTAGGGGGGAAAGGGGCTGAGAGGCCCCTGACCTACCCGGTCCCCAAGGAGTGAGTAGTGTTCTCTGACAAGCAGCTTGCCGAGCTATTTAATCGAACCAAAGGACATTGCCACTTCTGTGGGGACCCCCTTGTTTTTGACAGCTACGGCAAGGCGGACCACGAGGAAGGTGCGTGGGAAATCGACCACGTCATCCAAAAAGGCAAGGGGGGAAGCAAAGACGCGTCTAACTGCCTTGCTACCTGCATAAAATGCAACAGACTGCGTTGGCATCGCACCGGCCAAGAGGTTCGAGACCTCCTGATGTACGGCCTTATAGCCAGAGACGAGATTAAGAAGAAAACCCAGATCGGAAAAGCGATTGAAGAGCTTAAGGAGAAGAGACTTTCTGCAAACCAGAGCCGAAGGCGAAAACTTGGAAAATGAAGAAGGGATAATCGGGTAGCCGGGGGTTTTTCTCCCCCGGCCCCCACACCACCCGGCATGCGGGTCCGCACCGGGCGGTTCACAGAGATTACCGGGCCGTAGCCGGGTAGTGAATGTGAACCCACAGCTCTTTGACAGATAGAAGCCCTTGATCCTTGAGCCAATCGTTGGTCATCCCCGTTTGCGTCGCCAGCGTCCGAGATAGTCGCCACGGTCCTTTGCGGCTTATGGCCACAGAGATGGCCGCATGAAGCGACGTTCCCAGCTTGCGAAGAGCCCTCACCTTGGTTTTTGCCCAGCGCCACTGTTTGAAGCAGCACATGCGCAAACGCCTTCTCAGCCAGTGGTCTATTTCGGGAATCGGCCTGTAATATTCCGATATCCCGAAGTAGTTCATCCAGCCACGGAGGTATTCGTGTTAGCGGATTCCAGCCCACAGCGATCTGGTATGATCGGGGAATTGCTCGATGGCAATGCCATCGACGCCGGGTGCGCCGTGATTGGCCTTCACCCGTTTCCACGCCTTTTCCAGGTTCTCTTTGGAAAGAATCCGTTCCAGCAGGTTCGTATTTGGGTTGAACGGTTCCATGATGCGCCCCGTGTGCATTCCTCCATACGGATTCATTATGTCATGGGAGCTCATAGAGGTTCTTCCCTTCTCTGTGTTCGGCCCTTCGGCGGGGTAAGTCTTTCCCGGCTTTTCTCTTTTCGCCGGGCTTGTTTCCTCGCGCCTACTGTGGCCTCTGCTGACTCCTGTCCGGTCCCGCGGCATGTTGCCATGACGGGCTCCCCTCCCAAAGAAGGTGCAAACCGGGCAGGTCTCCCCGGATAAGAACGTGAACTGTGACTATGCAAC
>CAZFQL010000036.1:0-3790 GCA_964520905.1 uncultured Chlorobiaceae bacterium
CTAAAATATTAATATCAATAGCAAATACGGATTATGTTACGTATAGGTAGGTGTATTAAATAACAATCATATTTCATTTTTTCATAGATTACGACTGCTCAGTCGAGAGGCGTGAGGGAATCTCACCCTCGCGCTCTCCGGCTCTCCGATAACTTCCTTAATTCGGCAAAACGTCGCCCTTGAAGAAAAAGCTCGATTTCAGACAGAAATAAATGATGTTGTTTTCTCAGCAAAGCTGATTTATGGCGTGCAGGAGAGGTCTGTCTGAATTGTGCTCAGAAATGCCATCTTGCCAGGCGGCTTGACCAGAATGTGAGATGATTTCTCAAAAGAGCGACCGCTGCTCCACACTTTCTTACCCAACCGCATAGCCAGCCCCTGCTTTTCGCTGCAAAATATTCCTTGACACGCAAAAACAGCCCCCCTATACTCCCTTCATCGAAAAAGCAATGTCTTATCAAAAATAACTTGTTGGTTAACTTTGTTCCGCAACCGGACGGCGGGCGCCACCGAACACACGTACCGCCGACCAACCTTCTCAAGGAGGAAAAATGTTAAAATTCTTATCGCGTCTCGTATCCACCGTTTTTGTCGCCGCGCTCGTTGCATCATCCGCGTTCGCCGCCTATCCGGAGCGGCCGCTGACGTTGATCGTGCCCTGGGGTGCGGGCGGCGGCACCGACGCTACTGCGCGCATCATCGGTAGCCTGCTGGAAAAGGAACTCGGTCAGCCGGTGAACGTGGTCAACCGCACCGGCGGCTCCGGCGTCGTGGGCCACGCCGCGATTGCGCAGGGCACATCCGACGGTTACACTATCGGGCTCATCACTGTCGAAATCGGCATGATGCATTGGCAGGGGCTGACCGATCTGACCGGCGCCTCGTACACACCGCTCGGCATGGTGAACGCCGATCCGGCCGGCGTGCAGGTGCGCGCCGACGCGCCATACAGGAATCTGGGCGATTTGCTTACTGCGATCAAAGCCAATCCCGGCAAGTTCAAAGCGTCCGGCACCGGCCAGGGCGGCATCTGGCATCTGTCGATTGCCGGCATGCTGAAAGACCTTAAAATGGATCCGGCCTCTGTGCCTTGGGTGCCCTCCAACGGCGCTGCGCCCGGCCTGCAGGACATGGTCGCGGGCGGCGTGGAGATCGTGCCCTGCTCGCTGCCCGAAGCGCGAGCGCTTATCGACGCCGGAAAGGTGAAGAGCCTGGCTATCATGGACCCGCGCCCGTCAGCCCTGTACCCCAATGTGCCGACCCTCAAGCAGCTCACGGGCAGCGATTGGACTATGGCGGCCTGGCGGGGCATGGTCGCGCCCAAAGGCATCCCGGCCGAGGCGCGCGACCGGCTTGCGGCAGCGGTGAAGAAAGTCTACGACAGCAAGGAGTACAAGGACTTCATGAGCAGCCGCGGTCTCGGCATGATCTACCTGCCGCCGGATGAGTTTGCCAAGTTCATGGTGAAGTCCTCTGCCGACATGGGCGCCACGATGAAGGCTGTGGGTATCGTCAAGTGATCCTGCCGGGTGCGGTCAGTAAAAACCTCGGCGGGGATGCTGTTGTCGCCGGTCGCCGCGCCCGCATTCTTGCGGGATTGAACCGATGAAAATCAGCGACGCCGTGATGGGCGGGCTGCTGATTGTCCTTGCCGCTGCGATCGGCGTCTATGTCAGCGGCTTTCCCGGCATGCCGGGTCAGCGCTACGGCGCCGCCCTGTTTCCCGGCATGATCGCGGCCGGGCTTGCCGCCTGCGGCGCACTGCTGCTCGCGCGCGGGCTGCGTGAAAAGGCGCCCACATTCGAGTTTGCAGCGTGGACCAGAGAAGGGCCGCTGGCGGCGAATTTTACACTCGTCTGCGGCGCGCTGCTGTTCTATATTCTTGCGTCCGAGACCCTGGGGTTCATGGTGACAGGCACGCTGCTGCTGCTCGCGCTGTTTTTGAAGCTCGGCGTGCGGCTTTCGGTTTCGGTTGTGGTCGCGCCGATTGCGGCGCTGGTGATCCATCTCCTGTTCTACAAACTGCTCAAGGTGCCGCTCCCTTGGGGTATCCTCAAATTCATGGCGGGATGGTGACCCATGGCTGAGATCGCAACCGCCTTCGGACTGGTATTCCAGCCCTACGTCCTTTTCGTCATTCTGATGTCGGCAGTGTTTGGGCTGATCGTCGGCGCAATCCCCGGACTGACCGCGACCATGGCGACCGCTCTGCTGGTGCCGGTCACGTTTTTCATGCCGCCGGTACCCGCGATTGCATCGATCGTCACGGCCACCGCCATGGCGATTTTTTCGGGGGACATTCCGGGCGCGCTGATGCGCATCCCCGGCACACCGGCATCGGCCGCCTACACCGACGAATCCTACGCCATGACACGCAAAGGCCATGCCGAGACGGTGCTTGGCGCCGACCTCGTGTTCTCGGTCATCGGCGGCCTGTTCGGGACCATCGTGCTCGTCCTGTCAGCGCCGTCGCTGGCCGAAATCGCGCTCAAGTTCAGCTCTTTCGAATATTTCTGGCTGGTGCTGCTCGGACTGTCCTCGGCGGTCATGATCACCGTCGGCGACTCGCTCAAGGGCGTGGTATCGCTGCTGCTCGGCCTGCTGATTTCGGCCATCGGCCTCGACAACCCCGCCGCGTATCCGCGCTTCACCTTCGGCTCGATCGAACTGCTCGGCTCAGTCGGCCTGATTCCGATGATGATAGGCATGTTCGCAGTCTCCGAAATCCTGCGCTACGCGGTCGAGCAGCAGGGGGAGGCGCACAGTTTCAAAAAGCAGATCGGTAATGTGTTCAAGGGCATGTGGGGGCTGTTCAAGCGCTATCCGCTGCAAACCTTGCGCGGTAGCATACTCGGCACGGCGATCGGCGCGCTGCCGGGCGCGGGTGCGGACATCGCCGCCTGGATGTCCTATGCCATGAGCAAGAAATTCTCCAAGGAACCGGAGAAATTCGGCACCGGCCACATCGAGGGCATCGTCGAAGCCGGCGCAGCCAACAACAGCGCGCTGGCCGGCGCCTGGATCCCGGCGCTGGTGTTCGGCATTCCGGGGGATTCGATCACCGCCATCGTGATTGGCGTCCTCTATATCAAGGGGATGAATCCGGGGCCGACCATTTTCATCAACAATCCGGCCAACATCTACGCCGTGTTCATCGTGTTTTTCCTCGCCAACCTGTTGATGATCCCGTTCGGCTGGGCGGCGATCAAGGCGGCGAAACGCATCCTCGACATTCCGCGCAACATCCTGATGCCCATCATCCTGCTGTTCTGCGTGGTCGGCGCGTTCGCCATCAACAACAGCCTGTTCGCGGTGACTGTGATCCTGGTGTTCGGCCTGGGCGGGTACTTCATGGAGGAGAACGGCTATCCGGTGGCGCCGGCGATCCTGGGCATGATCCTTGGCACCATGCTGGAGGAAAATTTCATCAGTTCCATGATCAAGTCCGACGGGCGCCTGATGGGCTTTTTCGAGCGCCCGATCGCCGCCGGGTTGGGAGCGCTGACGCTGATCATCTGGCTCTGGCCGCTTCTTGTCTGGCGCCGACGCGTGGGCCGGCGATCGGCGCCCCGGAAATGACATCGGACGTAAAATAACGAGGATGTTGACCGGCGATAGCGGAACGATCCCCGGTTTGAGCTCCCGAAGCAGAGAGTAGGAAGCTAGTCCCCCGCCTCCAAGTATGAGCGGTAAGTGATCTCATCAGGCTCTCCCGATATTATGTCGGAGTAGAACTAATTCTACTCCGACACATAATTGATTATGATCAGATCAACATCCTCATCAGGTA
>CAZFQL010000037.1:0-3787 GCA_964520905.1 uncultured Chlorobiaceae bacterium
GATGCCGCAACTATAGCTGCGGTTGGGTGGGAAGGCAGTTCATCCCATTAGCTCAGATGTTGGCATAGAGCGTCGCCACTACATCTTCGCTGCGGGAGCTGTAGCGCACGTCAAGCACCGGCACCTAGCGCGAGACGGTATTGACCACGGTCAGAACTCGCAGTTTCTTGCCCGTCGCCAGTTGGTAATGAACGAAGTCCATCGCCCAGATGTCGTTGGGCCGGACCGCATCTGCCCGGTCCTCGCGCAGCTTCGCCTTCACCCGTCGCTTGGGCGTCTTGTGCCTCAAGCATATCCAACTCCGTGTAAATGCGATAAACTTTCTTGCCGTTGATGCCCTAGCCTTCGCGATCCAGCAGGGCATGGAGACGCCGATAGCGGTAGCCCACGCGCGTCTCGCAGATCACCTTGAGCCGCTTGGCATCGGCGGCATCACACCCGCCCAGAAACTGAAAATGGCCGCATGAGTTCTACGACCGCGCCCGTTAAAAAAGGGAAGATTACCCCGTGATCTGCAAGGGCATGTCGCGATCGATAGAAGATCGCTCTCCCGATCCCGAAGTATCGGCAGGTCTAGCTGGCGTCATCCGACGCCGCGGCGTGATCCAGAATGCGCAGCTTGCGCCGGATTTCCCGTTGGTCTCTGGCCATCGAACTCACCATCCCACTCCGAAATGGAGATTACAGAAGGTGTCTCGCTGAATCGACCGGTCCTACAGGCTGCGCATCATCACCCCCGCCGCAGTTGCGCAGAGAATGAAGCATACTGCCCAAATCGCGTACAGGGCCGACTTCGTCAGCAGCCTGTTAGATGCCGTCGGGTGGGGGGCATGCGAACCTTAATAAGCGAGCTTGAAATACTCTGCGTTAAAGTTAGCATCCATGCCGGCTCCGCAGAATCCCATCGCCATGTTCGATGTGCCTGAAATCGTGCCCCCTGCGACTATTGCGGCACCTTGTATACCATCGGCATTTGCCGAAAAGCTGATATCATTCTTGGCCAGAAGCTGGCTGCCGTAGATTTGCAGATCAGACGGAAAGCTCATGCTGCCCGCGGTCACAAGCTGTGAGCCACCGCCGACAGCACAGTCGTCATTCAAGCCAACCTGAAGGCCAGAGCTTGCAGACATCGATTTGGACGAGGTGCTGGTTGTCGCGATCACTGAGCTGATAATTTGCACCCCCTGCTCGAATTTGACGTCGCAGCTTGTGACGATGACGACATTTTTGACAATTACGTTCGCTTTGATTGTTAGCGCAGCGCCGCCTGAACAGGTATAAGTATGCAGCCTGCCCTCTTCCAAATCGGCTTGGGTCACATCGCGCGATGAAAAACCCTTTTTGGTGTTCGACGTGATGTAAGAGGGCAAATAGAGCGGATCAAAGGTCGCTAAGCCGCTGATCAGAGCATCAATGCGATTTATGATCCGGATGTTCCAAGATCCTTCTCTCAGAGCGTCGGCAAGTCCCGTGTTGGTCTTGAATCCAGAATTCGGCAACTCGATATCGTCAAGATTTGGCATGGAGACGACCGTGCCGGGTTCAAAGTAGTTGTTGCTATTGAGCGAAACGTAACTGTTCGAATGAATGCAGAATCCGTTCGAATAGGTGTTGTTACTCTGTACGTCGACTGGGCCTTCGGCAACAAAGCCTTCGCGCAGGCAAGTCGGGCGGTAGGTCGTAAAGATCGCGGTTGTCGTCAGATTCCAGTCGTCGAGACCGACCAACCTCAGCAGATAAGTCGCAACTTCATTGCCATTTTCTAACGTTCTTCGTGTGGTGACTTGTACAGCGCCTCGGGAACCCGACTTGGGCACAAAGCTTTGCGCATTGGAGTCATACTCACCAAAAACAATGTCAGCATCGTTGAGAACGGTTCCGAACAAGCTTTCTGGCATGTTGAGTAGGGCTATCTCATGTGCTGCGGCAATTGCCTCGCCTTCGGATTTGAGCTCGCGGGTAAGCAATGCTGCATGCGCGGAAGCATCGGCGGCGATCTGCAATTGGGTACGGGCCGTCATGACGTTTCCGACATCGATGGCGTAACCTCCGACAAACAGAGTGCCAATCAAGATGAACATGCTGAATGCCGTCACCCCACCTGACTCGTCAGAATAGAATTGCCGTATTTTCTTGAGAGATGATGACAGCATATCAGTTCTCCGAAAGGTGCTGGGCTGACACAATTACGTTGAAGTCATGAAAAACGTCGATCAGGTTGGTCACACTCAGGTCGCTCACCGGAATTGTGACTGTACTCGTAATGATACCGTTCGACAGAGTCGTTTCTACAGATGCATTGGGGGCTATATTATCAATATCAGCAAGAATCATCGCTTCTGCGTCATCTGATGTTCGCACGTGTCCAATGGAAACCGCACGGTTGACATCTTGCACGACCCTCAGAATTTGCGACTGGTCTCCGAAAATAATCGAAGTGTCTACAACTAGACCGAAGAGCGCCGCCATAACGGGCAACCAAAGTACGAATTCGACAGTCGCGGCTCCGGATTCATCCGACAGCCCGCGGGCAATTGAACGATGAAGTTTCCATTTTCCGTTCATACGCCCTCCGAAACTCTTTGATTCAAAAAGTATTTCATTCGCTAAGATTGTGGCTCTGTGCCGTGAAACCAAAGCGTCATCCGTGCCGAATAGGTTTTAATATAGGTAACATTATGGAGAAAATATGGCGTTGTTGCGCAACTCGCACATGAGGCGTGACATTGAGATTTCAACGCTGGCCGGGCCCATCATCGGCGCACGCTACTGTGGGCGGCTTGGGGCCGCTGGTGGTTTTAGAAAGTGATCCAGCGTCCGATGCCCACCTTGGTCTGTGATCCGGTTTCCAAGGCTTGCAGTTAGACGCATTCATATTTCAAGGATCGCCACAGGCGTTCAACGAAAATGATGTCGATGCTGCGCTCTTTACCGCCTATCAATATCCGGGTGTCGGCCTGTCTCAGACGGTCGGTCCGCGCGAAGGACGTGAATTGACTGGCCTCATCGGTGTCCATTATCCCGTGCGGGCCGAAGCGGTGGGCCGCCCCATTCAACGCTTCGACGCAGAAGCTGGCTTCAAGCGTGTTAGAGATGCGTCAGGATGTCCGTCGTCGAATGATTTGGAACATGCGGCCTGATTTTGGTGCGGAGAGTTCGGGCTCATCGGGTTTAGGTTATGCTGCTTGACGTTGATGGTTCAAGCGGCGGTTTTGGATGGTTTGGTGTTTGATGCGCCTCCTTTCAGCCAGGATGGTTTCGCCGCGCCCGAAGTAGACGTCAGCCGGTGTCAGGTTGCCGATGCTCTCGTGGTAGCGATGGTTGTTGTAGTGGTCGATGAACGCGGCGATGGCAGCTTCCATTTCGCCTTCGAAGAAGTAGTTTTCGAGCAAGATGCGGTTCTTCAGGGTCTGGTGCCAGCGCTCAATCTTGCCCTGGGTCTGGGGATGCATCGGCGCGCCGCGAACGTGTTTCATGCCCTTATCCTCAAGATATTCGGCCAGATCACCCGCGATATAGGATGAGCCATTATCGCTGAGTAGGCGCGGTTTGTGCAGAACCTTGGCGCTGTCGCAGCCTGACGCTGACAGGGCGATATCGAGCGTGTCGGTGACGTCCTCGGCCCGCATGTTGCTGCAAAGTTTCCAGCCGACGACGTATCGTGAGTAATCGTCGAGGATGGTTGACAGATAAAACCAACCCCAACCGATTACCTTCAAATAGGTGAAGTCAGTCTGCCACATCTGGTTCGGTGCCGTGGTCTTGTCCTTGAACTCATCCGCAGCCT
>CAZFQL010000038.1:0-3377 GCA_964520905.1 uncultured Chlorobiaceae bacterium
GTTCAGAATTTCCAGTGTTACTTAACGATGAGTAATCAATTTCAGCGGCGAGATTAAATTCGGACAATCCGATCTTCGCCTTTCCATGAATGTTAAGACCACTGCTGAGTCCATAGCTGGAACCGTTATAATATTCAATAGTTGAGCCGCTGAAGTCTGAAGCCGGACTCATTACGCCGATGCCGCCGCCAAGTTTAATGTTCACTTGCGATCTCGATGGTGTGATCGTCAATGCTATGAGTGCAACAAGTGCAACAGAAAATCGAAACGAGCGAATAATGAGTTTCATAATACCCTCTGTGAAAGTTGTGTGATAGCGAATCGAATTGACATGCTTCTTTATTGTTTCAGTTGTGTTGCTTTGCAATTCTTAGAACTAGTGATTTTGATTAAAGCTAATACTCGTCTAATCTCAGTCAGGTAAAATATATAAAAACAATTAAAATTAAGCAACTGAATATCAGATGTTGTGCTCGGGCAATTAATCCTCTCGAATGACAAGCCAAAAGAATTCTTCAACTTTCAAGATATGGGATAGCTAAACTACTGGATTGACCAACACAGGGAACTCAAGCATAGATGAAACAATAGCGGGGCTGGTACTTCCTCCTCATCGGGGTGGGATCTTTCGTTTCGTAGATGAAATAACAAACGAGACAACCTGTTAATCTTCAGGAAGACGTTTCCGGAGCCATTCACTTACATGTTCCATACCTTGGCCCGTAAATGGTTGTGTAAGCGTTACAATGAACAGGTAAGCATTGGAGCTGAGAAACGGCATGATCTTATGGAAAATCGTCATAGTCTTTTCATCCGTTTCTATCGCATATGAACTTTCAGAAAGTTGAATATGCTTGTATTCTTTAACAAAATTCGGGACGGGGTCAACCATCGGACTCATCTTGCTGTGATCGTAAGTAATTAATAGTACAGGCATCTTTATTTCCTTTTCATCATTCTGTTACTTTCCTTAACAACTTCTCTTCATTCTCTTCAACATCGAATCAATTGTACCGAGTTCCCAAAGCGAAATATTTATATTACCGCGCTCAGACATAAATCACTATATATACAATAAACAGCATTACTCATTAATTTATAATACTACCGACGCTTCGTCTCACTGTATTTATCCACCCTCACCTCCATCATCCTGCCACCGTCATTCTTCATCAAGTTGCATCACCTGACTATACCTTGGCTGTTAATACTTTCTTCTGATTTTTTCCTAACAAGTCTTGGGGGATTTGTTCGATTGGTCGAAGTCCCAATACCCATTTGTCAAACCCTCGTTCTATTTCTTCGATTGGAGGAGAACTTCCCCTCGGGTGTTTCGCTTGATAATTATTATCCTGCATGGCGAAATATTTCCTTTCCGTGATGTTCACACTTGATTTTCTTTGCATATGCCAACGCTTGTTGCTCATCATTAAACCAATCGGTTGAGATTAGCTTTTTGAACCACATTAACTTCGTCCAACGCTTTACAATCCAAGAGCTTGGATCGGAGTAACTGTGGGTAAGCGTAATGAAACAATGTCGGACATTCGATAATATAGTTGTGTTTTTCATTGTTTGTAACCTTTCTCTTCGGTTTCAAGGATTTCTAAGAAAATCTTTCTTCGTATTACAACATACGATGCTTGCCATCTTTGCCACTCAACTTCGCTTATAATACACTGCTCAATGGCAGACTCTTTATATTGCCTGATTGTATTGCACTGTAGAAAATTTGTCTTTTTTGTCATTAATTATTTTTTAGTTAAGAGATATGGCATCCGAACGTGCCATAAAATTGAAAAGCAACGTAGATGTATAGAATCAAGGTAGGCTTACGACGAATACTGTTTAACAAAACAACCACTGCGAGCCTATAATAGCCTTCGCCCTTGTGATGATGGCAAGTACAGTGGGCTAATAGTTACTATATTAATATCAACTTTTTCTATACTAATAGCGAAACATTTATCTTATTTATTATTGACATTAGAGTGTTATTCTAGTGTTGTGGCACGAGTATAATAAACGCCATACGGACACTCACTTGCAGTATAACTCATTGTATTTTGGAGCTACTGGATTGACTGCCCCTGAGAACCTAGACAAAAATAACAAGCTATGTATGATTATCGTACAATCACTTGACTTATTATCTTACAATTACTATATTATAATAGCTATTGTAAAGGGGATTGTTATGAGTGATTTTTATAAGAAACTTGGAAAGAAACTAAAAGATATCCGGGAACGATTAGATATCAGTCAGGATACGCTTGCCAAAAAATTAGAGCTTCCCCGCCCTGCAATTTCACAGATCGAGCGTGGTGAGAGAACCGTTACGGCTGATGAACTTATCAAACTTTCGAGTGTCTTTCATGTTCCGATTGACGCAATACTTGATTTAAAGAAAGAGCCGGAAGTAATCCTTAGCGAAACTGAAAAAACCAAGCAGCCACGAACCAGAAAAAAGGATGAAGCAGAACCTCAGATAAGAATCAATGTTCCTCAAAAGAATCTGGCAAAATTTAAAGAAGTATTGCTATACATCCTTGATCGGGTTGGGTCTAAACCTAACATCGGCGAAACTGTAATTTATAAACTCCTCTACTTCATTGATTTTAATTACTATGAAAAATACGAGGAGCAGTTGATTGGTGCACAATATCAAAAGAATCACTTTGGTCCGACGCCAATCGAGTTTGCAAAAATCGTCGAGCGGATGATGAAGGATGGCGATATCGAAAAAATGAAGAGTAAGTATTTCGATTATCCTCAGACAAAATATCTTCCAGTGCGTAAACCCGATCTTTCCAAGCTAAGCGCCACCGAGCTTGAGGTAATTGAAAATGTTTTAAAGCATCTCTCAGATATGAACGCACAGCAGATAAGCGAATACTCTCATGGTGATGTTCCTTGGAAAACGACGGAGGATGGAAAGGTAATCGAATACGAATCTGTTTTTTACCGTACACAGCAATATTCTGTGAGGGAATATAGCGAAAATGTTTAGGGAGGTTACCCGTTTACCTGAGTTTGAGAAGGATATGAAAAAACTTCTCAAACATTTCAGGACGTTGGAGGAAGACCTTGATAATTTTATCAAGTTCGGGATGGTGTCGTATCATAAATTAGGAGAGGATAATGGCGGAATTGTCCGTATCCCAGGCTTGGGATTTGACCAACCAAAGATTTTCAAAGCAAGAAAGTTTGCCTGCCGCTCGCTGAAAGGCAAAGGAGTTCAATCCGGCATACGGATAATTTATGCGTACTTTGAGGAAGAAGACAGGATTGAGCTGATTGAGATTTATTATCCCGATAAGGGATCGAGACTGTGTAAAAAGTTTATTTTCATATGTGATTAGACTTTATCATTCTAG
>CAZFQL010000039.1:0-2396 GCA_964520905.1 uncultured Chlorobiaceae bacterium
GTATTGGAACGGCCACATGCTCCGGGGATCGAAAAAAGCAACGCGGTCGCCGTCGCGCAAGACGTGACTCAGGTCCGGCTGCAGACCGGGCATGGCACACAACTGACCGTTGATGAACGTAATCCCCCGCGCCTCAGTCGGCATGTTCAGATAGGCCAATAAATCATTCACCGTGCGTCCTGCTTGTAAGCGTATCTGCAAGTTGGCGTAACTGCCCTTGTCCGCCTGGCCTCCGTAACGCGCCAACTCGCCATACAGCCACGTATCTACAGTGATATCCGACACTCTATCCTCCTCCAACCGGCGGAAAGATACCGATTTCATCGCCAGGTTCCAGACGCCAATCCTCAGGCCGGGCGCGGGCATTGACGTAGACCATCTTCGTTTCTTCAGCAGGCAAGCTTAGATGATGGATCAAGTCCGCTACTGTAGCTCCTTCAGCCAGGTCAACTTCAAACGGAAGGCCGATCGCCGCGCTGGGAGCGAAGTGACGCAAAGTAGCAAAGAGTTTCACGTGGACACGCATGGTCGCCTCATGGGCATCGGACAATGTCCTGCGCCCACAAGCAGTCGGCGCTGGACAATATCGTTGGTCAGGGCCAGCCGGCCCTGATCGTCGGTTATGATTTTGGGCATCTTGCCTCAGAAGCAAACGGACAGGGCAGTGGTTGCCCTGTCCGGGTTCTGCTGCGATCTGCTACAGCTCGGCGTAGACCGAATCCAACGCGCTGTCTGGCACGTCAAAGACCTGGTTGTGCGGCGGCAGCGGCTCGAATTTCATGAACTCGGGCACGCGGTCGGCGGCCTTGCCGATACCGGCCGCTTCGTTGAAAGCGCGCTCTTTCTTCAAGATGGATCCGCCCAGCGCGAGGATGTCAGCCGCGCTCCAGTTGGTGCCCAGGACGCCGTTGGTCTCTTCGACCATGCCTTCATAGCCGCTGGCAATGTCCAGGATGGCAAAGGCGATGAACAAGCAGTGGCCGCTGGAGTCAATGAAGGCCGTAGTCGCCTGGAACGCGCGGCTCAGGCCCGCCTTGCCTTCAGGGCTGAGCGGGTCTTGCTTGCCCATGACGCCCAGGATTTCGGGAGCGACGGTGTAGCCGGCGGTGTGGTCGGCGCCCATGGTGGTGGTGGCATAGGTGATGCCGATGCCCTTGACGGCGCGAGGCTCATAGGCGGGTATGCTCTGGCCCTTGACCGTGGGCACATGGGTCACGCCAAACGCCTTGCCGGTCAACTCGGTGCCGCCGCCCAGGATGCGGCCCATCGGAGTCCCTTTGCCCATTTCGAGGACCAGGTTGATTGCGCCCTTGCTGTCGCCGAACTTGATCACACCGGCTTCCATTGCCACGGCAATGGCGGTGCCGGTCTCGATGGTGTCCAGGCCGTAGGCATTGCACAGGTGAATCATCTCGGCCACATCGTCCAGGTTGTCAATGCCGCAGTCGGCGCCAAAAGCCCAGGCTGACTCGTACTCCACGCAGGAGGTATGTTCTGTGCCATCAGGCTTGTACCAGGTGTTGGAGCACTGGATGATGCAGCCGGGGCTGCAGGCATGATTGTACGTTTCCTTGCCGGTGCGTTGCTTTACCCCATCGAAGATGGCCTCACCGGCGATGCTGCCGGCGCCTTCAAAACGGCCGCTGGAAAAGTTGCGGGTCGGCAGGCCCCCGGCCTCGTTGAGGACATTGATCAAGGCCGCCGTGCCATAGGTGTTCAGGGTGCCCTTGGGCTTGGTGATATTGTGGGTCAGCAGGGCGTTCGCCATCTTCTTGCGGCCCTGATCAAACAGGGCCTTGTCGGCAATCTGCACGCCGGGAGCGCCATCATTGTTGATGACGATGAACTTGAGTCCCTTGCTGCCCATGACGGAGCCTAGACCACCGCGCCCGGAAAAGCGGCTGGGACGCCTGGACGTGTCGTTGTACGCGATGCCCGCGTTGGAGTAACCATATTCACCCGACACGCCGCATCCGGCAACGGCAACCTTATTCCCGAACCGTTCGTACACCTTAGGGAATACCTCGTACAGGCTTTTGCCCGTATATTCGGTCGCGTCAAAGAACTCGACTTTGGGCTTGCCGGCCGCGGCGTCCCAAGCGAGATTGACACCCCAGAACTTGCCTTTTTCCTTGGGCTGGCCTTCGACCACCATAGCCTTGACCTGCATCGCTGCCAGGTCGCGGGCCCACGAAGTGCCGGCATTGGACTCCTTGATACCGCCGGTCAGCGGCGACTTGGCCCCGGCCGAGACCCGGGACGATGTCGGCGCGGCGGTGCCCGTCAATATGCCAGGCGAAAAGACGAGCTTGTTGTTGGGGCCGAGTGGATGGCACAGCGGCGGAACCTCGTCGGCGACAATAGACGACGTCATCCCGCGCCCGCCCAGATGCTTG
>CAZFQL010000040.1:0-2311 GCA_964520905.1 uncultured Chlorobiaceae bacterium
GCGCATTTACCGCGGTATGGCGGTCGTTTGACAGAGATTCGGGAGGGTCGATCTGGTTGTTCATAACGGCAGAGTTCTTCCCGGGTTTCGGATAAAGATGACCGACGGACTCAGGCCGATCCGGGTTCCAACATCATCAAGCATCTTTTGGAACTCATCTCTATCGACACGGATGCCTTTCCCCCCTTTGGGTGGATGTCGATCACCCTCCGGCATTGTGTCGTCAAATGGACCTCATAACCGGCATCGAGCAGCGGGACGCTCATACCGAAAGGGTCGGCGCCTCTGACTCCGATCATGTTGCATTGACGCCATACCTCAAACTCCACGGTGCGGTTCAGCTTAAGCCGGGGGTTAAAAAACTTGAAAATCATCAGCACGCAAGCGGGACCGCAGGTGAATTCGGCGCTTTGGGCATAGTAGGGTATTTTGAACCTCATGGGATGCCTTTCAATAGTTTGAGGCCGGCGCGCAATTGTTATTGACTTATATCTCAATATGGTCATACGATTTCAAGTAAATCAAGATATTACCCATTTAAAAGAAACTCTGAATCAAAAGGAGGTAGAACCGAAGATGGAATATGGGGAATTGATCAGGACGGCGGAAGCCAATTTAAAGGTGAAGGATGTGCTCAAGCATTATTCTGTTGGAGAGGGGACTTCTTTGAGACCGGGACCTGAAACGAATTATGTCGGTCGCTTCAACCTCCACTATTTTGAGCGTTTTGGGTTCAAATTCAGAATGATAGACTCCCAAGACGCTTCCACGGAAATCAGTCTGTTTAACAGGAAGTTCAAGACTCCAGTCCTCAGCGGCGCTCTCTCAGGGTTAGGGGATATAACGGAGAAACCTTTGGTGAAGGTCGCCTCGGGAGTCAAAGACAGCGGCTCGATGATGTGGCTGGGGATTGCCTCTTCAGAGCACGTGAAAGAGGTGCTCGAAACGGGATCTCCAACGGTCAGAATCGTCAAACCGTTTAAAGAAATTGAAGCGATCGTCAAAGAACTGAAAGAGGCTGAAGAGGGGGGAGCCATTGCGGTTGGGATGGATATTGATTTCTTCTACGGAGGCAAGCGGGGGGATCGGATCTTTGCTCCGAAGGCCATGGCGCCAAGAAGCGCTAAGGAGTTAAAGAAGTTAGCGACAGCTACCCGGCTTCCTTTCATTCTGAAAGGGGTTCTCAGTGCCGACGATGCACAAAAAGCCCTTGAGATCGGCGCCGGTGGGATAGTCGTTTCCAACCATGGGGGTGCGGTTATCGACTATGCAGCCCACTCTCTGGAGGTGTTGCCCGAAATTAAGCAGGTCATTGGCGATAAGATGCCCATTTTCGTTGACAGCGGATTTCGGCGAGGATCTGATGTGATGAAGGCCCTGGCCTTGGGGGCAGACGCTGTTCTTGTCGGATGGCTGTTGACCATGGGGCTGGCGGCCAACGGCAGCCAGGGGGTTGCGGAGGCGATCAACATCGTGACGGCCGAACTCCAGCGGATCATGAGCGTAACAGGGTGCAGAGACCTATCCGCAATTGACGACAGAGTGTTGGTCAAACGTGATTAACGTCAATGGTTAAGGCTCCATCAGAAGTCGAGCATTGCTTCGGAGAATTAGAAGGTGCCGAGCTGACAGGATCGAATTTTAAGTCTTAGGGTTTCACAGGCCGTAGAGACAACCTTTCGCTTTACTCCGAGCCGATCGGCGATCGTCCAAAGCGCTGCACAGGTAACCATGCCGTTCACGGCGGCCTTTTCAAGGGCGCTTTTGATTTCGATCGAGACCGAATCGGCCGCCTGAATATCCTTGCCATGGCTAGGTTTCTTGCCCCAGCCGAATAAGCCGAGCTGGCATTCTTTGATTTTCATCTCCAGGAGATCCGCGGTGATACCCACCTCCGGAATGCCGACTGTGAGCTCCTTCGAGATCTTTTCTCCCATCGCACAGCCGAGCTTGCCACCAGAGGATTTCTCTCGAATTGCCTCTGCAATCTGCTCGTTCAGCGTTGTGCCGGATGGATGTTTAGCCGCGTACTTTCCTGCGTCTTCGTGGGCCATCGTCGTTAAAGCCTCCTCTGAATTTAAATATGAGTTAAATAGTTATGTTTCTACTTCTATATCCAATATATCTTATATGCAATAAACTTAACACCATTTCTACCCGAACGCAATGTCATGCCTGACCAGCCGCCTTGAACACTAATATTTGTAATTGATAAGGGTGATCTTAGTTAAATACAAGTAATTCTAATATCTTGTTCACCTACCTATACGTAACATAATCCGTATTTGCTATTGATATTAATATTTTAGCT
>CAZFQL010000041.1:0-2214 GCA_964520905.1 uncultured Chlorobiaceae bacterium
AGGGAGTATACCATGAAACAAGCTGAAATGAATCGATTTAATGAACTTTATCAGAGTCACCTGCGTTTACTCAAACTTCAGGGTAAAAGCCAAAAGACCATTGATGCCTATTCTCGGGCTGTGCGTCGGATCACTGAACATTTTGATTGCTGCCCCGATCAATTGACCCTGGAACAACGAGAAGAATACTTTTCCAAGCTGGTTGAGTCCCATTCCTGGAGTACCGTCAAGATTGACCGTAATGGTCTGCAATTTTTCTGGAAGCATGTGCTTAAACGCGACTGGCAGTGGATAAAGATGATCAAAGTCCCTAAAGTACATTCGCTGCCTGATATTCTCACCGTCTCTGAGGTTGAAAGGTTGATTGGTGCGACACGCAAACTGCGCTACCGGGTCTTTCTGTTGGCAACCTATTCGATGGGCTTGCGCCTCGGAGAGACCCTGGCGTTGCAGGTGGGGGATATCGACGGTCAACGCAAACAGGTACATATCCGACGCGGCAAGGGTCATAAGGATCGTTTCGTACCACTGCCCGACCTGACGTATCAAGCATTTCGCGCTTTGTGGTGCAAACATCGCAACCCCTGCTGGTTATTCCCCAATGCCATCGGTTCGCCTGAACGTATTCGCAGTGCCACCACGCACATGGATCGCGGCGGCGCCCAGGCAGCCATGAAAGCGGTTGTGACCCAGTGCGGGATTAAAAAAAATCTCGATTCACTCCCTACGCCACAGTTTCGCCACCCATCTGCTTGAGCAGGGCCTGAGCCTTCGTCATATTCAGGCGTTACTCGGTCACGCCAGCCCCACCACCACCGCACGCTACGCTCATTTGACTGACATCTCCGAACAAAATTCATTTACCACGATTAACCGCTTGATCAATACCTTGCACGTCGATTTGAGGAGGCTGTGATCATGCAACTCACCTCTGTTCTTGATCAATACCACGATGCCTTACAGGCTAAATACGGTTCGCAGCTTTTGCCCGGTCATCTGCGCGCCATCGACGCGATCAGGCGATGCCGGACACCGGAGGCCGGCGAGCTGTTCGTGCAATGCCTCGACTGCGGTCACTCAACATGGCGACCCCGCTCCTGTGGGCACCGCAGCTGCCCGCAATGTCAGAACCACGAAGCCTCGCTTTGGCTGGATCGGCAACAGGTCAAGCTTTTACCTGTTGAGTACTTTATGGCGACCTTTACGCTGCCCTATGAAATCAGATTCCTGGCCTGGGATAACCAAACGCTCGTTTACGACCTTCTGTTTGCTTGCGTTTCCAGCACCCTGAAAGACTTTGGCTTAAATCCCAAAAACCTGGGCGCCAATATCGGTATGACCGCGATTCTGCATACGCATAACCGGCGCCTGGATTATCACCCCCATATTCATGTCGTCGTGCCCGGGGGCGGGGTCGATAAAGCCAGAAAACAATGGAAAAAGAAAAAAGACAAGTATCTGTTCAATGAATTCGCCCTGGCCAAGGTGTTTCGCGCCCGATTCCTGGATGCCTTGAATAAAGCGGGACTCTCCGCACCCAATTCATTACCCCACAAATGGGTGGTCGATTGCACCCACGTCGGAAAAGGTCTGTCCGCTTTAAAATACTTGTCGCGTTACTTATACCGGGGCGTCATCAGTGAAAACAATATCCATTCCAGTCAAAACGGCAACGTCACCTTTCAGTATGTGGAAAGCCGTACCGGCAAAACCCGCTATCGCACGATCAAAGGCGAAGACTTCTTATGGCTCGTGTTGCAACACGTTTTACCCAAAGGCTTTCGTCGGGTCAGAGACTATGGCTTTTTGCATGGTAACGCCAAAAAGCTGTTGTCGCTCGTTCAGATGGTTTTGCAGGTCTTGATTGAAGCCTGTGCACCACGACCCAGACCGGTCTTTAAGTGCCCAATGTGTCAGGCTCCCATGCAAATCATGGCTTTCACTCGGCCTGCCTGGGCATCAGGATAACACGCTCCAACGCGGCAAACCTGCTATTCACTCAATCACAGGAGATTTCATCATTTTTATGACACAGGTTCACTTTTTTGTTAGCTTCTTTGCAGGCGAAGGGTCTCGCTCGCCTTAAAGAAAGTGCTCGTCCAATCCAACCTTCCACGGTTTCGCATTCAAAAAAAGATATTTGCTTATATTGAGACCCCGCGCCACATCCCGCGCTCGTCCAACTACAGGATAAGATTGTGGCTCGCTTCGCTC
>CAZFQL010000042.1:0-1642 GCA_964520905.1 uncultured Chlorobiaceae bacterium
GAGACTGTGTAAAAAGTTTATTTTCATATGTGATTAGACTTTATCATTCTAGATGTTAGCATTATTTTAATCGTTAAACTGATTCGATCGTTTTCGAACGATCTTATCCAGTCTGCAAATGCTTAATTAAATTTTGTGTTCCAATAATTGTTATCGCTCTTCTAAGATTGTATGCTGTGTTCGTCAATGCAGCTTCAGTAAGAACATTCTTAATACCTCTAAGAAGAAAAGCTCCGTAGTCCCATATGCTTTTTATTGTACCAAAAACATGTTCAATTATTGCTTTACGTCGTTTCATGATCTCTGGCTCATCTGCCAATCGCTGCTTCAGTCTATCAAGAACCAATTCGTGTTCCCATCGGTAAACATATCGCCCGCGCGGCGATGTTGTACAGAATCCTCTAACAGTACAATTTTTGCACGCAGTAGTACGATAAATAAAAATATTTCGACCATCTGATTTCTGTGTTGTTGTATAATAGGACAGTATTTGTCCTTGTGGGCATTTATATCTATCGGATGATTGTGGGTATCCATCCCTTTGGGAATAGTATCTGAATTTGTCATGATAATAATCAGTAGTGGGTACATTCGTTTTCTTGGGTACCTTTTGGACTGGAATTGGTATATAACTTATAATGTTGTTATCCTCACAATCCTTTAAATCGACAGTATCGTAGTAACCAGCATCGCTACAAATGCTAAGATTCTCCACCCCGAGTGTACTCTTTGCTGCCAATGCCATACTCGCAAGATGGTTATTGTCGGCTGCATCGTTTGTTATTTCATAGTCTACTATAAGAGAATACTTCGAATCGACTGAGGCGTGCATTCTGTATGCCGGCTCAATACCATGTCTACCTTTTATCAAGCGACAATCGGCATCGGTTAATGATATATATTTGTTACCATTCTCCACAAGCTCCATTTTTGCTTTTTCCAGATGTGTTTTCTGGTTCTTGAGTAATTCGATTTTTTTCTGGAGTTCCTCCTTCTTCATCTCTTTTGTGTTATTATCAATTTCATCGCTTTCATCAAGTTGTTGAAGATATTGTGTGATTGATTCGTCAATCCGTGTTATACTTTTCTCAAGCCCTGCTTTGTTTGTGACTCGATCACGGGCATTAGACGCTTTAAACTTTGTACTATCTATTGCAACAAGCTCATTTCCGAAAAGCTCAAGCTCTTTACATATAGTAACAAAATGTTTGAAGACTCGTCGAAGCGCATCTGTGTTATTTCTACGGAAATCACTAATCGTTTTATGGTCTGGTGAAAGTCGCTTCAGTAACCACATGACCTCAAGGTTGCGCTTAGTCTCCCGTTCTAAAAACCGGCTTGTGCGAACCCGATTTAAGTAGCCATATAAATATAGTTTCAACAAATCTTTTGGATTATATGGAGGTCGGCCCGTCGAATCAACTTTTGCGTGGTTGAAACCTAACGTTATTACATCTAATCTTTCCACAAATGCGTCTACGATCCGTACGGAGTTCTCAGCGGTGATATAATCTTCAACTGCTTCTGGAAACAATGTGATTTGTTCTCGCTGTATGCCTGTTATATGTTCCATTTCTTATCTGTACTTTCATTTTTGTTCAAACATACTACAACCCCCGTGCCGGAGTTTTTACACAGTCTC
>CAZFQL010000043.1:0-1402 GCA_964520905.1 uncultured Chlorobiaceae bacterium
GGAGGGTAAAATGAAGCTATGGGCTCATTGGTTGAAAGAGGTGATGCAATTGAGATCGTCATGTTCCAGGTGTAGGACTTTCCTGTGGTTCATAATTTGTGTCGCCGGTATGTCGGTGAGAATCGATCTCTTGGGCATCACCAGCATCGTTCGAGCCTTCGGACTTCAGGAGAGCTGTTATGATCGTATCCTGGACTTTTTCCATGGAAGCGGTCTGAATCTTGAGAAGCTCACAACCATTTGGACACGAACCGTCCTTAAGATTTTCCCCAAGGTATTGAGGGTGAATGGCCGTCTCCTTCTCGTTGGCGACGGGATCAAAATACCCAAAGAAGGCAAAAAAATGCCTGCGGTTAAAGGCATTCACCAGGAATCCGAATCCAACTCAAAGCCATCCTTTATTATGGGCCATTCCTTTCAGGCAGTCGGAATCCTGGCCGGCGGTCTATTGAATACCGTCTTTGCCGTACCGCTTGTCAGCAGAATACACGAGGGGATAGTCTTCTCGAATCGGGACAAGAGAACCTTGCTGGATAAAATGGCAGCTCTTACTGAATCTTTGAAGATCGGAGAACCCTTCTATTTCATCGCCGATGCCTATTATGCCACCGGTAAAATCGTCAAAAAACTTCTGGCAAAAGGGAATCACTTGATCTCAAGGGTCAAAAGCAATGCCGTGGCATACTATCCGGTTATGGGAAAAAGCACAGGCCGTGGTCGGCCCAAAACATATGGAGAAAAAATCAAACTCAGAAAACTATTCGACAATCCAGATATCATGGAAACAGCCCCAAGCCCGATTTACGGTGAAACAACTACCAAGCTCAGATTTCGATCAGTAGATCTGATTTGGCGACCGGTGGGTTTTATTGTTCGCTTCGTGGCGGTTATTCATCCTGTCAGGGGTAAATGCATCCTGATGTCAACAGATTTGAATCTTCTGTCTTTGGAAATTATTCGTTTGTATGGACTCAGATTCAAAATTGAGCTATCCTTCAAACAAGCGATAAGAACCTTGGGCGCATATGCATACCACTTCTGGATGAAAAAGATGAAGCCAATCAAGAGATTTTCCGGAGATCAATACCTCCATAAAAAAACAGAAGCTTATCGGCAAGCAGTGCGACGAAAAATTGATGCATATCACAGATTCGTCCAAATCGGATTGATCGCCCAAGGCCTCCTACAGTATCTGTCAGCATCCTTCCCGCAACTTGTATTTTCGTCATTCGGCTCCTGGTTCAGAACCATCCGCTCCGATGTTGCACCTTCGGAACAGGTCACAGCAATCGCGCTCCGGAATACCTTGCCGGAATTTCTCTCGGATTCCTCCCCAGATTCAATCCTTAAAAAATTCATCACCGAAAGGATAGATTTAAACAGGATCGAGGGATTGAGACTT
>CAZFQL010000044.1:0-1388 GCA_964520905.1 uncultured Chlorobiaceae bacterium
GCCGCTTCAGGCTTCAGTGTGGTAACCCCCAAGATGTTGTGGTCCGAAGTATAGCCTGCCTCATGTCGTTGCCGCTCTTGGATAAAGGTCAAGGCCACCGCAGTGGAAGTAGATGGCTGCCTTGTAGTGCTCACGATTTCGGTATCCACATGCCATCATCTTGATCATCTGGATTTTGCTGTTGATCCCCTCCGAGGTTGCATTTGTGATCCGGTGCTTGATGTAGGTCAGAAGGTTTGCAAGGTGCCGTTTCAGTGTCTTTGCTGCCGCGATCATCGGCGTAAGCCGTGAATGCGTCGCCCAGAAGTACCATGCCTTGAAGTATTTCTCTGCGCATTTTGTATACGTATACGACCAGAATGCTCGGAGAGATTCTTTGATCGCCCACGCACGGCCAGTCTTGAGGTCAGCGTTCTTCACTCCCTCAAATTCTTCTCG
The DNA here is from genome assembly GCA_964520905.1 of uncultured Chlorobiaceae bacterium. Taxonomy (GTDB): domain Bacteria; phylum Bacteroidota; class Ignavibacteria; order UBA10030; family SZUA-254; genus JAGVIE01. The sequence continues at coordinate 439 of CAZFQL010000044.1, forward strand.
ACGCCACTCCGGCACGTTCTCTTCGTTCCGGAGCCACAGATACTTCGTCCCCTTGAGACGAAAGTCGCCGCACGCCGATAAAGCCTTGTGTTCTCCTCGCCGCACTTTGTCTACGGCCTTCGTTACGTGCGTCGTTGCATGGTATCGGTCAAATACGATCTTTTCATCGGCATTAGGAACATATGCCCTTGTCGCAGCAACATAAGGATCCCACATGTCCATGGCAATTCCCTTGATTTGCGCCAACTCTTCCTCGGTGAACTGCCGATAGTAACTTTCCAGGCTCTTCTGCCCCCGGTCATCAACAACATACTCGACGGTACCCTTGTCGAGATCGCACACGATGCTCTCGTAATTGTGGCCCTTACCAATGGACTTCTCGTCAATGCCAATACGCGCAGGAACCCGCTTCTCTTTCCGAGCAAGCCCTCGCGTTACTGCTCTCATCAGCACGCCCCACGTTTCATCCCAGGTCGTTCCAGACAGCCGCGTCACACCGGTTACATCGCACTCCTTCAGCGTGTCGATCAGCCGCGATTCAAACAGCCTCGTAAACTGAGATCGAGGCTCTGCCCACGGAGCTTTGATCTGTTTCACCCCATCCACGGAGCACGTTGTCCGCGGTAGCCGCGCGTGGACAAATGTCTGGCACTGACAGGTGTCCAGGTTCCGCCATATCTGCTCCTCGGTATGGTCGTATACCAACGTCTCTTGCTTGCACACGGCACAGGGAAGCTTCGTTCCTGGAGCCTCTTCAACCCATACGTCGATCCGAGTCAATGCCATATCTACCTGCACTTTGTTCACTCTCCACGGAAACTTAATCCCAAGCAGCATCGCATAAAGCACAGTATCTTCCATGCTCGTTCCTCCTTTTGCATGGGGAGATACTACCATAAATTACTCAACCACTACATCTTGTGGTTACTCACACTCGTTCCGGAAGGACC
>CAZFQL010000045.1:0-1350 GCA_964520905.1 uncultured Chlorobiaceae bacterium
TTGGGTATGTTCACCCAACTTGGGTGGATCTGTTCGCTTAAGGCATTCCCAATCACCAAGAGAAAATGGAAGCATTGGCAAGGGAGAAGATGTGCCGTCAGGAGCTGATGCTTTTGAAAAGTGGTTTCGGGCTTTTAGATGCGGATCTTCAAAGAGATCCATGGGGGTATTGACCGGCGCATGGGGTATATTGGCTTTCTCTAAAATTTTCTTGGCTTCCTCAAAAGTCAAACCCTTGAGCACCTGCTCGGTTCGTTCATTCAGCGATTCAAAGACCTTGAGACGCCCTTCATTTTTGCGAAGCGTTTGGTCTGCCCAGAGATCATCCAGCTTAAACTCCCTGCAGAATCTTTCCCAATGCGCATCGCCGGTCACACCGATAAACATCTGACGTCCGTCTTTGGTGTCAAATATTCGATAAATTCCCCATCCTAAGTCCTTACCTACACCTCTTTCCGGCATTGGAGCGGGTACTTCACCTGAAATCCCGGCCTTTGCAATATGCTGCGTCACAAGATATACCACCGTTTCAAACAACCCGACGCGGATATCGCGCCCACGGCCTGATTTACCCCTTTCATAGAGCGCAGTCAAAATACCGATTACACCAAACATGGCGCCCGTGACGTCTACAAGGGAAGCACCTGCACGAAGGGGCATATTTCGAGGGCCGGTCATGTATGCCAAACCGCCCATCATCTGTGCAGGTTCATCAAGCAGGGTCCGATTCTCATAAGGCCCTTTGAGAAATCCTTTGATTCCACATTGAATCAGCCCCGCATTTTTTTGGGACAATTGTTCATAAGAAAATCCCAACCGTTCGAGAACACCGGGACCATAGTTATCGATCAACACATCGGAACGAACGACAAGCTTTTCGAAAACCTCTTTTCCTTTTTTACTTTTGAGATCGATGGTGATGCTTCGTTTATTCGTATTGAATGATAGGAAATAGCCTTGATTACCTCTGCTGAACCTGGACATATCGCCGGTACCAGGTTGCTCAATTTTAATAACATCTGCTCCCAGTAATGCAAGAATAAGACTTGCGGTAGGCCCTGCAACGATATGACCCAATTCAATTACTTTTAGATCTGATAAGAACCCTTTTCCCCCTTGTACTGTCATTTCATTTTCTCCAAAATCGAATTAATAAGGATAATGGAAAATTTAACAAATGCCAATCCCCTTAATTTAGTATCAACGGGTGATATTGTATTTTCAGGTCAGCTTTACGAGGGCGCTTCCCTTAGTTGAAACCTGACCGGTCTGGTTGGTGCCGGTGATATCAATCTTGACGGTACATTCGGCATCATTTTTCTCTGAAATGACGCCTTCAAAAGTTGTTAC
>CAZFQL010000046.1:0-1324 GCA_964520905.1 uncultured Chlorobiaceae bacterium
CGGACGCGTCGAACGCCACGGACGACGGTTTCGTCAGCGTGTTGACGGAGGACGCTTTCCCCACCATTCGCGACGAGGTGTCCTCCTTTATCGAAGCCATGGACATTGACGAGCAGGTCGAACTCGTCGCGCTGATGTGGGTGGGCCGGGGCGACTTCGCCGCCAGCGAATGGGCCGAAGCTCTCGCGCAAGCGCGCGCCCGGCACGAAGGCTCGACATCCGCCTATCTGCTCGGCGTTCCGCTTCTGGCCTCGTTTCTTGAGGGCGGCCTCGCGGAGTTTGGCGAGAGTTGCGAGCTTTATGCCGCCGACCGGCAGTGATTGCGCCGCGACATCGAGAATGCCGGACATGACCTCGATACTATGGCGAATACGACCATATTAACGCTCATGCGGCGAAGCATCGAGGAGATCCCCCATGAATCGCAGAATTTTCGCTACGGCCCTGGCCCTATCCATCGCGGCCTTTTTCGCCCCCCGATTGGCCTACGCCGAAGATCATCTGGGTGAAGCCATCACCCACACCAAGCAGGCGATCAGCGAAGGCAAGGCGGGAAAAGCCGATGCTCTGACGATGCATGCGGAAGAAGGGCTCAAGCACGCCAAGGCCGCCGAAGCCCAAAAGCCGAACGAGCATACCAAACAGGGCATCTCCCATCTCGAAATGGCCATCGACCACGGCAAGCAGAAACATGCCGACATCGGGACGAAACACGCCGAAGAGGCGCTGACGCATCTCGAGGCCGCCAAGAAATAGCCTGCCAAGAAATAGGTTTCACCGACATTACGAGAGAGCGGCCACTGGCCGCTCTTTTTTTGCGGCTGCGCATGGCCCGGCCGCAATGACAGCGTCGCCTGGATCGCCTATGGACGTCGTGGCGGACACGCCCGCCGACGGGCCATTTTGATGAAGCTTTCCTCCTCGCTGCTGCGCGCCAAATCCATCGAATCGCTGCAAGCCGAAGCCGACCGACCGGGCGGATTCCGTCGCGTGCTGGGGGTCTGGCAGCTCACCGGAATCGGCCTTGGCGGCCTGATCGGCGTCGGCATTTTCGTGCTGACCGGCGTGGTGGCGGCGACTCAGGCGGGGCCAGGCGTCTCGCTCTCCTTCCTGATCGCCGGGGTCGCCAGCGCCGCGGCGGCGCTCTCCTACGCCGAATTCGCCGGAATGATTCCCGTCGCCGGCAGCGCCTACACATATGCCTACGCCGTGCTGGGCGAACTCGCCGCCTGGATCATCGGCTGGGACCTCCTGCTCGAATACGCGCTCGTCGTCGCCGTGGTGGCGATCGGCTGGTCGGCCTATCTGCAGGCGCTGCTCGCGC
>CAZFQL010000047.1:0-1217 GCA_964520905.1 uncultured Chlorobiaceae bacterium
AAAAAAAGCCCGGCTCTTAGCCGGGCTTTTTCATCATACACAGATACTGTTGTTACTGTTTTGGAATGAACCCTGAGGGGAGCGTATCAGTTCCATTTGGATTCCATTGCGCACGCACTCCCTGCTGTACCCTTAAAGTAAGTTTCGTGTTAAGCCAAGCTGGGTCTATTACATTATTAAACGTTACCTCAACAATCGCATATTGAGGATTTGCAGCGTTAAATGGAAGGACTTGGGCTGCACTAACATAGGTCGCGGGGACAGTAACACCAAAGGTACTCTCAATCGCTGCGATACTTGTGGCTGTTGTGGGATACAGACTGTTACTGTTGTACACATCTATCATGGAATTACCAATAGCACCCATTGCATGTGTCACCTCGGTGAGCCTTGCTTTCTTTGTGTAGTTTGAATATGCCGGGATTGCGATGGCCGCCAGGATACCGATGATCGCAACGACGATCATCAACTCGATTAATGTAAAACCTTTTTTGTTTGACCTGAAAATTTTTAACATTGCCTCATTCCTCCTTGGTTTTTGGAATTCGCTTAATGTATAAAAAGAAGCCTTGAAGCCCTGCGGCCCGATAGAATGAACGTGCATGGTTCAGCTATTATCATTTCACTCTCTCTATACGGATAATATTTTAAAAACTTTAACATTAATTATTTCATGTATGTTTTGGTAACCTTGCGGGGGGTTTTGTGCAGGTTCGTGGAGTTCTGGAGAAACCTTGGCCGGTTACCCGTCCATGCTATATTGATATCATTATATAAGAAATGTTTGCTTCTGTCTAATTTTCCGGTTCTTATTGCCAATATTCACCGGACACATACCCATCTCTTATACAGCGGGCATATTGTTTAAAGCTGTTTTATTCCATCCCAGGCCTAAGTCTACTCTTCCTCGGCCTTAGCATAGAGTATCCTCTGGCATGCCGGGCAGTTGATCAGTTTATCGCCTCGAATGAGCTCGTTGAAGAGTTGCGGCTGGATGTGCATGTGGCAGCCCCTGCATACCCCCTCAAAGCACTCCACCACGGCCAGGCCCTTCTTGCTCTGCTTGATACGGTCATACTTGGACAGGAGTGATTTGTCCACTATCTTTTTGCGGAGGCGGTCGTCTTTCCCCTTGTATTCGGCCAGTACGGCCTCAAGCTCTCCCATCTGGGTATTGAGCTTATCCATCTTCTCTTCCAGGATCACCTTGTCGGTCT
>CAZFQL010000048.1:0-1117 GCA_964520905.1 uncultured Chlorobiaceae bacterium
TTATCTTTGCCTGGAAAGTGAAGAGCCTCTGGGGATCAGTCATCCTGGGAATGGCGATCTACTGGGGGTTGGGATTTGTTTTTTAAGGGGTCAGGGGAGAAAATCAATTGCGGAATGCGGATTGCGGAATACGAAATAAAAAATCAGAAATTGGAATTCGGAATTCAACACTAGAAGGTTCTTTGTTTTCTTTCCTCTAAACTTTAGTCACTTTAGGCACTTATAACTTTAGGCTACCTCTAAAAATGTCATTCCTGCGAAAGCAGGAATCCATAAGTTTTTGACATTACTGGACTCCCGCCTTCGCGGGAGTGACAAATTGGGAATTATTAGAGGTTCCCTTTAGTCACTTCTGTTTAATCACTTTTGAGCAATCAAGCTGGCCACTGCCTTCCTTCTTCCACCTTCTTTAAAAATTCCTTCACGATAGTAGAGAATATGAAAGCCTTTAAACAACCGCAGCAGTTCGTTCGGTTTTAAGAAGTATTTTGGATCTTTAGGGCCTTCGGTTCCGACGTTCTTCTGCTCAAGAGTATAGGTTTCAAAGATTACTCTGCCACCTTTTTTAAGCCCCTTTTTTATCTTCGGGATGAGACTCCTTCTGAGAAAGTAGAAGTTTGCAATGAGGTCATATTTTTCTTTTTCAATTTGATATGTGTTAAGGCTCGTATATATGGTATTGATTTTTACTCTGATCTCTCTGGCCAATTTTTGAGCTTTCTTTAAGCCGACCTTGGATATATCTACTGCATCCACTTCAAATCCATGTTGCGCCAGAAAGACAGTGTTTCTTCCTTCACCCGCACCAATATCGAGGGCTTTCCCCTTCGGGAGAAGGCGGATATGTTTTTTCAGAAAAGGATTAGGTTCTTTACCAAAGGCAAATCCTTTCCCCCCAAATCTCTGATCCCATCGCTTCTGATCTGATTTCATCCCCCACCCTCCTCAATCCACATTATCATTTGAATTTTGATCAGTCAAATCGAACCACTATTTAAGATTATTGGTCATTATTTATACATATGGGTCAAATAATAGACAATACATGAATTCATTGAAATTATTATAGATTTAACGAATCTTTTTCTGATCTCCTGCTTATGTTTGTCAATTTTTA
>CAZFQL010000049.1:0-1084 GCA_964520905.1 uncultured Chlorobiaceae bacterium
CACTACTGTCCGGTTAAAAGAGGGAGCTGCTTGCTGAAAGGCCGTATTGGCGGGGCTCTCCGGTCGATGATGTGTGTCTCCGACTTGAATGGCAAAATGATGTTCCGGGCGATTTCCGGGGGTAACGCACCCGGAGCCACCCATGTACATTGGCAAGACGCTGTTCGCGCAACTCATGGATTTTCTGCCTTGGAAGACCTTCCACCGTATCATCGAACGCCACGACGGTGACCGCTACGTAAAGTCCCTGACCTGCGCCGATCAATTCCGCGTGATGGCCTTTGCCCAATTGACCTACCGCGAGAGTCTGCGCGACATCGAATCCTGCCTGTCGGCGCAAACCGCCAAGCTTTACCACATGGGCTTTCGGCACGAGATCAAGCGCTCGACGCTGGCCGATGCCAACGAAACGCGGGATTGGCGCATCCACGCCGAATTTGCTCAGCGTTTGATCGTGCAAGCCCGCAAGCTCTACAGCGGCGACAGCTTTGGCATCGAATTGGAGAACACGACTTACGCTCTGGACTCGACGACCATAGACCTGTGTCTGTCGCTGTTTCCGTGGGCACGGTTTCGCACCACCAAGTCGGCGGTGAAGATGCATACGCTGCTCGATTTGCGCGGCAATATCCCAAGCTTCATCCATATCTCTGACGGCAAGTTGGGCGACGTGAATGTTTTGGACGTGCTGGAGATCGAATCGGGAGCGATCTATGTCATGGATCGAGGCTATCTCGACTTCGCACGACTTTATATGATGCACCAGGCACACGCGTTCTTTGTCACCCGAGCCAAATCGAACACCAAGCTGCGACGAGTCTATTCGGCAAAGACGGATCGCAGCACCGGTATCATCTGCGATCAGACCATCACGCTGACCGGCACCACCAGCCGCAAGGCCTATCCCGAACACCTGCGCCGCATCCGCTTCAAGGATAACGAGACGGGCAAGACGCTGGTGTTCCTCACCAACAACTTCGCCTTGCCGGCAGCCACCATCTGCGCGCTCTACAAGGCGCGCTGGAAGGTGGAACTGTTCTTCAAGTGGATCAAGCAGCATTTGCGTATCAAAAAATTCTACGGC
>CAZFQL010000050.1:0-1079 GCA_964520905.1 uncultured Chlorobiaceae bacterium
GAGCGGATTGAATCTTCAACTTTCAATTTGACAGAGGGTGGTTTTTACTCTATGATGCCGACATGATTCAGCGCACCTTATCACAAAAGCTATCGTCCCTTGCCCGGCAGTTTCCCGTGGTGACAGTTACAGGGCCCCGCCAATCCGGCAAGACCACCCTCACCAGGATAGTATTCACGAATCACAAATACGTCAGCCTGGAAGAACCCCACGAAAAGGAATTCGCCCTTTCTGATCCCCGGGGGTTTCTGGGGCGATACAAGGGCGGTGTGATTCTCGATGAAATTCAACGGGCTCCGGGCCTGCTTTCTTATCTGCAGGGAATCGTCGACGCCGGCGGCGACCGGGGACGATTTATCCTGACCGGATCGCAGCAATTCCACCTGTCCGCAAAGGTCAGCCAAACCCTGGCGGGTCGCACCGCCATCGTTCATCTCTTGCCATTCAGTCTCGACGAATTGCTGGGCTTGCCGTCGCGGGATCCCTGGGCATGGAACGATCTCCCGGAACGAAAGGAAACACCGGCTTTCAATTTCGAAACCATGCTGTACCGGGGGTTCTATCCTCCTATTCATGATCAGGGTTTGGCGCCGCAGGACTGGCTTGCCGGTTATTATCAGACATATGTGGAACGAGATGTACGGGAGGTGTCCAATATTGGCAATCTCGAGATATTTCAGCGTTTTGTCAGGCTCTGCGCCGGTCGTACGGGACAATTGCTGAATCTCTCCTCCCTTGCCGCCGATTGCGGTATCTCCCACACCACGGCCCGACAGTGGATTTCGATTCTTCAGGCCGGATTTATCATTCATCTGCTGCCGCCTCACTTTATGAATTTCTCCAAACGAATCATCAAGAGTCCGAAACTCTATTTTCTCGATACCGGTCTGCTGTGCTATCTCCTCCGTATCCGCGAACCTGCAGATTTGACCGATCACGCCCTGCGAGGCGCTGTCTTTGAAACGTATGTGGTTTCCGAACTCTTCAAGGCCTTTGCCCATCGTGGTGAAACGCCGCCACTTTATTTCTGGCGGGATCGGACGGGCCACGAAGTGGACATCCTGATCGATACGGGCAAA
>CAZFQL010000051.1:0-1075 GCA_964520905.1 uncultured Chlorobiaceae bacterium
TCGCCTGCAACGGTCCGCAGGCGATCATCAGACCGTTGAGAAGACCGATCACGAATGGTCGATGGCGTCCGCCCGCCTCGCGATACACCCAATTCTGCAGCGGGCCAGGCAGTCCGAGCCGGAAGCGGCGCAGCGGCGCGAACAGGCCAAGCATATTGAGCCCGAAGATGAGAAGGAAAGCGCCCGCCGCGACTCCGGCGACGCCGCGCAGCATGGGCGTGAACGCGACGAAGGCGCCGAGCCAGCCGAAGGCGGCGCCGATCGTTGCATAGGAAAGCATCTTTCCCGCCCCATAGGCGAGGTGCGAGACGAAGGACGAGCGCCCCGCCCGCGCGTCCGCCGCCGCATAACTCACGACGAAGCCGCCACACATGCCGACGCAATGAAAACCCGTCAGCAGGCCCAAGAGAAACAGGAGGCCAAGACTCATGTGCTGTGCGATGTCCGGCTCGCCCTCGGCGCTGATCCAGCGGGTATCGAACAGAATTAAAGCGGTGAGTGCGGCGAGCGCGGCGACGATGATCGCCAGTCTGATGAAAGGCGAACGCCGGCGCTGCGCCTCTTCCGTCAGAACGACGCGATAGCCGTTCTGCTCGACGCTGTTGCGAATCGCGCTGAAATTGGTCGCATCGGCGTCATAGTCGACGACGACCGTCTCGGTCGGATAGCTGGCCGAAACGCTGCGCACGCCGGCGAGCTTTCTGACCGCAGCCTCGATGACATGTTCGCAGCCGTGGCAATGCATGCCGCGGGCGTGAAAGGTGATCGCCGTTTCGTTCATCTGAGATTTAACGCCTCGCCGCGCAGCGTCGAATTGCGGTTGGCGTCGTGAGCGTCGACCGCATTGGTCATTCCGTCTTCGCGCTGTGGCCTGTGCGCGAGATGGATTTACTTGCCGAGGTTTATTCGCCGACTTACTTGCGGACTTACTTGCCGAGCGTATCCATGCCCAACAGCTTGTAAGCGGGGCAGAAGTTGACGAAGGCCGTGGTCAGCGGAATGAGCCCGACCAGTCCCCACAACGTCTGCGGACCGATGAAGACGAGGCTGAGCAAGAGGAGTCCGGCGACGATGC
>CAZFQL010000052.1:0-1048 GCA_964520905.1 uncultured Chlorobiaceae bacterium
TCGGCCTTCAGCACCTTCTGTTCCCCGAAGATATTGACAATCCTGACGCTGTCGCCATCCGGTTCGATGACGTCCACATCCTTGAGGATCAGTTCCTCCTGGCCGTTTTTCAACAGGTACGCGGTTGCTTCACACATGATCGATCATCTCCTTTAACTTCTGGCTGACGATCCTGTCCACCAGGTGGGGAAGAGGTTCGGGGATCAGGCCGACGATCTCCACCGCCTCCTGGGTCAGGGGCAGCAAAATTTTCCGGGCCGGGGCCGAGGCAATGGCTACGGCCATCTTGGGGGTCACTTCCCCCATCATGGAGTTGGCCAGGACGATGGAAAGGCAGCCCAAGATGACGTCGGCCGTGGCCACGGTGCGGACGATGGCGTTTTCGCCGCTGGCCCCGCGGTTGGCCCGGGCCTTCATCATCTGGGCGGTGGCCACCGCGTTGGTGCCCAGGGCGATGACCTCGTGTTCTTCCCGGTAGACCTCTTTCAGACGCTTGATGAGCGCCGCGCCGATGCCGCCCCCCTGGCCGTCGATAACGCAGATGCGCACTGGCTCCGCCCCTTACTTTAAGCCGAATTTTTCCCGCAGTTTGTGAAACACGATTTCCGGCACCATGCCGGCGATGTCGCCGCCATGCACGGCCGCTTCCTTGAGGATGCTGGAGCTCAGAAAGACCCAGCGCAGGCCGGTCATGAGGAACACCGTCTCGATTTCCGGTTCCAGCCGGCGGTTCATCATGGCCAGCTGAAATTCGTACTCGAAATCGGTGACGGCCCGCAGACCCCGCAGGATGGCCCGGGCTTTTTGGCTCGTGGCGTATTTTACCAGCAGGCCGTCGAAGGTGTCAATGGAGACCATGGGGTATTCCGCCAGGGAAACCCGGCACATCTCCATCCGCTCTTCGATGGTAAACAGGGACTTCTTAAAGGCGTTGGTGGCCACCGCCACGATGATCCGGTCAAAGATCTTCAAGGCCCGCTGGATCAGGTCCAGATGGCCGTTGGTGATGGGGTCGAATGAGCCGGGGTATACGGCGATATCGGGCATC